>JAEWTW010000028.1 GCA_023397655.1 Bacillota bacterium | reverse complement strand
GTCTATGACAACGTGGATAAGATCCGCGGCATGGATATCGTGATGGTGACGACGGCGCAAACGGACGAGGAAGCCAGAGAGCTGCTGACGCTGCTCGGCATGCCTTTCAAGCGTTAAGGAGGAAATAGCGTGGCTAAGAAGTCGATGATAAACAAACAGCAGAGAGGCTCGAAGTTTTCCACGAGAAACTACACGCGCTGCAGCATTTGCGGACGTCCGCATTCGGTGCTGCGCAAGTATGGCATCTGCCGTATCTGTTTCCGTGAGCTTGCTTACAAGGGTGAAATACCCGGCGTGAGAAAAGCGAGCTGGTAAGCTTTTTGTGTTCGATAAAACAAGGAGGTAACATTAATGCCTGTAACTGATCCTGTAGCGGATATGCTCACACGTATCCGCAATGCGATAGGAGCCAAGCACGAAGTGATCGATATGCCGGCTTCCCGGACAAAAAAAGCGATCGCCGGTATACTGCTGAAGGAAGGCTTCATCAAAGGGTATGAGTATAAAGAAGAAGGCCCGCAGGGGATCATCCGCATCACGCTGAAGTATGGTGAGAAGGATTCATCCATCATCAACGGCTTGAAGAAGATCAGCAAGCCGGGCCTGAGGGTGTATGCCAACAAGGATGAGCTTCCCAAAGTGCTGGGCGGGCTGGGCATTGCCATCATATCCACATCCAAAGGCATCATGACGGACCGTGATGCCCGGCAGATGGGCGTGGGCGGCGAAGTCATCGCCTACGTGTGGTAGCCTAAAGAGAATCACGCGAACGCGGAGGAGATAAAAATGTCGAGAATCGGTAAACTGCCCATCACGCTTCCCAAAGGCGTCTCTGTGACGGTGGAGGGGAATGTGGTCCGGGTGAAAAGCAGCAAAGGCGAGCTGGCTGAACGCATTCCATCCGAGGTGCAGGTGGAAGTGGAAGAAGGCGTGCTTTTGGTTAAGCGCGGCAGCGATGACAAGCGCAGCCGGGCCATGCACGGGCTGACGCGTGCGCTGGTGGCCAACATGGTGACGGGCCTGACAGACGGCTTCACCAAAACGCTTGAGATCATCGGCGTGGGTTACCGCGTCCAGAAGAGCGGCAACAAGATCGTCATCAACGTCGGATATTCGCATCCGGTGGAAGTGTTTGAGACGGACTCCATTAAGCTGGACGTGGAAGGCACCACCATCATCAAGGTGACCGGCGTGTCCAAGCAGGCTGTCGGTCAGTTTGCGGCCAACATACGCGATATCCGTCCGCCGGAACCTTACAAAGGCAAGGGCATCCGTTACAAGGGTGAGAACGTGCTGCGTAAAGTCGGCAAGACCGGAATGTAGAGAGGTGGCTTGAGAAGTGATTATCAAAGAGAACAAGAACGCGATCAGAAAAGGTCGGCACATAAGAGTGCGAAACAAGATTTCCGGCACGGCTCAAAAGCCACGGCTGAATGTGTTTCGCAGCACCAATCACATCTACGCTCAGCTCATCGATGATGTGGCGGGTGTGACGCTGGTCTCCGCGTCCACAATGAATGCGGACGTAAAGAAGGAGATCGAAGGCAAGACCAAGCAGGAGGCGGCCAAGGCTGTAGGGCTCGCCGTCGGCAGACAGGCGCTGGCAAAGGGCATTGAGCAGGCGGTATTTGACCGCGGCGGTTACCTGTATATGGGCAGGGTTCAGCAGTTGGCAGACGGCGCCAGAGAAGCCGGTCTGAAGTTTTAGTAAGGAGGTTTTGTCTGGTGCAGAGGAACGATGGATTTAAGAACGACAGAAAGAACGATAAAGGTGGCCCGCGTGGTGGTCGTAAGAACTTCAAGCGGGACGAAGAGCCGCAGGAGTTTAAGGAAAAGCTGGTTTATGTGAACCGCGTGGCCAAGGTCGTCAAGGGCGGCCGTAACTTCCGCTTCACAGCGCTTGTCGTTGTCGGCGACGAAAAGGGCCGTGTGGGCGCGGGTCTTGGAAAAGCGGCGGAAATTCCGGACGCGATCTCCAAGGCGGTTCAGAAGGCCAAACGCAGCTTGATCGAAGTGCCGCTGGTGGGCACGACAATACCGCACGAGGTCATCGGCATATTTGGCCGTGGCCGTGTGCTGCTGTTCCCGGCTAATGAAGGTACCGGCGTTATCGCGGGCGGTCCCGCGCGTGCGGTGCTGGAACTGGCAGGCGTGAAGGACATCAAGACCAAGTCTCAGGGGTCCAATACGCCGGTGAACTGCGTGAAAGCGACGATAGAAGGACTGAAAGCGCTTAAAACCGCTGAGCAGTATGCTCGGATGCGCGGGATCAGCGTCGATCAGTTAAAGTAAGGAGGGCATCATGGCCAAGATTAAGGTACAGCTTGTGAAGAGCCCGATCGGTTACGCCAAGGATCAGAAGGCGACGGTTATAGCGCTGGGTCTCAAAAAAATGAACTCAGTCGCTGAACACGAAGACAACGACTGCATCCGCGGCATGATCAACAAAGTATCGCACCTGGTTAAGGTGCTGGAAGCGTAAAAAGGAGGGCAGGTCGTGAGATTAAACGAATTAAAGCCGGCTCCTGGCTCTAAAAAGACCAAAAAGCGCGTGGGCCGCGGCGTTGGCTCCGGCATGGGCAAGACCTCGACGCGCGGTCAGGGCGGCCAGTGGTCCAGAAGCGGCGGCGGCGTGCGCCCCGGTTTCGAAGGCGGACAGATGCCGTTGTCGAGAAGACTTCCCAAGAGGGGCTTCACGAACGTGTTTGCAAAGGAGTATGCCACCATCAATGTGAGCGACCTTGAATGTTTTGAGGACGGCACTGAGGTGACGGCGGAACTTTTAAAGGAAAAAAGAATCATCAGAAAAATGTTGGACGGCTTGAAGGTTTTGGGAAATGGAGAGATTACCAAAAAGCTGACCGTAAAGGCGGCGAAGTTTACCCAGACGGCGGCAGAGAAGATCGCGGCCGCGGGTGGAACCGCAGAGGTGATTGAATAATGTTTAGTACGCTCCGAAACGCATGGAAGGTTGCGGATATCCGCAAGAAAATGCTCTATACGGTAATGATGCTGCTTGTCTATCGCATCGGTGCGCACGTACCGGTTCCGGGCGTAGACGTTACGGCTGTGGCCGATGCTGTCAGCAAGAACATGCTGGGTCAGTATATCGACCTGTTCTCAGGCGGCGGACTCACCAAGTTTTCAATACTGGCATTGGGTATCGTTCCGTATATCACCGGTTCGATCATCATGAACCTTCTGACGATGGCGCTGCCGCCACTGGAGCGTATGTCCAAGGAAGGCCCCGAAGGCCGCAAAAAGATCGCTTCGATCACACGCTACGTTGGTGTGGGCTTAGGACTTGTGCAGGCGATCGGTACACTGATCACCTTCGGCAAGGACATCATACTCGATACCGGAACGCCGATCATCCTTAACTACATCACCATTGTGCTGTGTCTGACGGCGGGTACCGCGCTCATCATGTGGATCGGTGAGCATATCACTGAAAACGGTGTGGGCAACGGTGTATCATTGCTGATTTTCGTGAGTATTATCTCGCGTTTTCCGCAGGCCGTTATCGGCAGCATCACCAACGTGACGCTGGGCAGCTCGTCCTGGGTGACGCTGCTGGTTGTGTTCATCGCAGCGATCGCGATACTGGTGGGCATCACGTTCATCGACATGGGTGAGCGCCGCATACCGGTTCAGTACGCCAAGCGCGTGATCGGCCGTAAGATATACGGCGGTCAGTCCACGCACATCCCGATGAAGATCAACCAGTCGGGCGTGCTGCCGCTGATATTCGCGATGACGCTGGTGCAGTTTCCGCTGATCATCATGAGCTTCTGGCCCAACTCTCGTGCGGGATATGAGGCTGTGATGGGCACGGATAAACCGCTGTATCTGATATTGTACGCGCTGCTGATATTCTTCTTCACGTTCTTCTACTCGCAGGTAACGTTCAACCCGGTTGACGTGTCCAAAAACCTGCAGCAGAACGGCGGGTTCATCCCCGGTATTCGCGCCGGCAAGCCGACGTCGGATTATCTGCAGAAGATACTGGTGCGTGTGACGCTGTTCGGTGCGATATTCCTTGCCATCGTGGCGACGGTACCGACTGCGTTCACGGCAATTGCCGGTTTCAGCTCAGCGTTTGGTGCAACGAGCCTGCTGATTATGGTGAGCGTATCGCTGGAGACGACGAGACAGCTGGAGTCGCACCTGATGATGCGGCATTACAAAGGCTTTTTGAAATAGAGGTTAAACCATGAGATTGATGTTTGTCGGACCGCCGGGCGCCGGTAAAGGCACGCAGGCGGTTAGGATTGCGGCGAGGTACGGCATTCCTCATATCTCCACCGGCGACATGCTGCGTGAAGAAATGAAGAACGGAACGGCGCTGGGCCAACAGGCCAAAGCGTTTATCGAAGCCGGGGCGCTGGTTCCCGACGACGTGATCATCGGGATGGTGAAGGACCGCGTGGGCCGCGCGGACGCTGTGAGCGGGTTCCTGCTGGATGGGTTCCCGCGCACAAGAGAACAGGCCGAAGCGCTGGAACAAATTGCGACGCTGGACGCTGTTATCAACATCAATGTGCCGGACGAAAAGCTGGTGCATCGGATATGCGGACGGCGGGTGTGTCGGGACTGCGGAGCGACTTATCATGAGTCGATGCTGGAGAACCTGCATCAGTGCCCCAGATGTGGCGGAACGCTGTATGTTCGGGACGACGACAAAGAAGAAATCGTTCGTCAGCGCATTACCGTGTATAAACAGAAAACGCAGCCGCTGATTGAGTATTACACTGAGAAAGGCCTGCTGCACGATATAGTGGGTTCGGGCGGTATCGACGACATTACGGAAGCGATCATCGCAGTGCTGGATCAGATATAATGATTACGCTGAAGTCCGCCCGGGAAATTGAAGCGATGCGCGACGCCGGCCGGATAGCCGCTGAGGCTCAGGCTCTGGTAGAAAACGCGATAAGGCCCGGAGTCACAACGGGTGAGCTGGATGCCATCGCCCGGCGGCACATCGAGAAGAGCGGCGCTGTGCCCTCGTTTCTCGGATACTGCGGGTATCCCGCCACGATCAATGCCTCGGTAAACGAAGAGATCGTGCACGGCATACCGGGCAGCCGGGAGCTCAAAGACGGCGACATTGTGAGTATCGATCTCGGCGCGAAGTACAAGGGATTTCACAGCGATTGCGCGAAAACCTTTGCCGTCGGACATATCTCTGAGGAGGCTGCGAGGCTGATCAGCGTGACAGAGCAGGCATTTTATGCCGGCATGAACGCTTTTGCAGAGGATGACCACCTGGTGAGCATCTCGTCCGCTGTACAGAAAACGGCGGAGTCCGCCGGATTTTCGGTGGTGCGTGAGCTGGTGGGGCATGGCATCGGGCGCGATCTGCACGAGGAACCCAATGTGCCCAACTTCGTATCCGGAGGCCGCGGGCCAAGGCTGCGGGTGGGGATGGTGCTGGCAATAGAACCGATGGTCAACTACGGACGGAAAGAGACATACACCAAAGCGGACGGATGGACAGTGGTCACGAGAGACGGCAGTCTCTCCGCTCATTACGAGCATACGGTGGCGCTGACCGAAAAGGGTCCTGTGATCCTCACGGCTATATAGCATAAGGAGGGGAACCATTTGGTGGAGTACACCGTGGAAGTAGGCCGGGTGGCGCAGTCCGCCGCGGGCCGGGATAAAGGCAGGCTGTTTGTCATCGTCAGCTTGATAGACGAACAGTACGTATATATTGCGGACGGTGACTTAAGAGTGCTTGACCGTCCGAAGAAGAAGAAGCTTCGGCACTTAAGGCTCCGCTCGGAGATCCTTCAGTCCATAGCCGATAAGCTGAAAGGCGGTCTGAAGGTGTTTGATGCGGAAGTGCGCAGTGCGCTTCGGGCTGTCAGGGACGACGCAGACGCATAAGAAGGGGGAAGCGACTTGTCAAAAAGCGACGTCATAGAGATGGAAGGCCGGGTAACGGAAGCTTTTCCGAATGCGGTATTTGAGGTGGAGCTGGAGAACGGCCACAAAGTATTGGCGCATATATCGGGAAAGCTGCGGATGCATTATATCCGTATACTGCCCGGAGATAAAGTCACTGTGGAGATATCACCATATGATTTGAAGCGGGGACGTATAACGTGGCGCGGCAAGGGCTAATATCTAAAGGAGGATATGCAAAATGAAAGTCAGACCGTCGGTAAAGCCGATATGTGAGAAATGCAAGGTCATCAAGCGCAAGGGAAAAGTGATGGTGATCTGCGAGAACCCCAAGCACAAGCAGACCCAAGGGTAATGCCTATACGGAGCGGCTGCAGGGCTTGCCCTGATCCGTATAGATTCTATATAACTATTTTCGGAGGTGTAAACTAAGTGGCACGTATATCTGGTATTGACCTGCCAAAAGAAAAAAGGGTTGAGATTGGCCTGACTTATATATTCGGCATCGGGCTGAAGACTTCCCGTGATATTTTAGCGGCGACCGGTGTTGATCCCGACACAAGAGTTAAGGATCTGACTGAGGCGGATGCCGGTAAACTGAGAGAATACATCGACAAGAACTTGAAGGTGGAAGGCGATCTGCGTCGTGATGTGACGATGAGCATCAAGCGGTTGATGGAGATTGGCTGCTACCGCGGCGTTCGCCACCGTAAAGGTCTGCCTGTGAGAGGACAGAGCTCCAAGCAGAACGCGCGCACGAGAAAAGGCCCCAAGAGGACAGCGGGCGCGAAGAGAAAGTGAGGATAGTCAATGGCTAAGCCAAAGAAAGTTTCAAGAAAGCGCAAAGAGAAAAAGAACATTGAGCGTGGTCAGGCGCATATCCGCGCTTCCTTTAACAATACGCTCGTCACAATGACCGATGTGGGCGGTAATGCGCTCTCGTGGGCCAGCGCCGGCGGCATGGGTTTCCGCGGTTCCCGTAAGAGCACACCGTTTGCTGCGCAGGTGGCTGCTGAGAAAGCGGCGACGGCTGCGATGGAACATGGTCTGCGCTTTGTGGACGTGTTTGTGAAGGGCCCCGGTTCGGGACGTGAGGCGGCGATTCGTGCGCTGCAGACAGCAGGGCTTGAGGTGTGCCTCATAAAGGATGTCACACCGATACCGCATAACGGCTGCCGTCCGCCCAAGCGCCGGAGAGTTTAAGGAGGAGTTTAAATATGGCAAGATATACAGATTCGGTATGCCGTCTTTGCCGCAGGGAAGGCTGCAAGCTCTTCCTGAAGGGAGACCGCTGCTATTCGGGAAAATGCTCGGTGGTCAAACGGCCCACACCGCCCGGTGTGCAGAGTAAAAACAGACGTTCGAAGGTTTCGGAATACGGTCTGCAGCTGCGTGAGAAACAGAAAGTGAAACGCGCATACGGCTTGATGGAGCGTCAGTTTGAAAAAACTTTTCGCACCGGCGAGCGCATGAAGGGCAAATCGGGCGACAACCTGCTGGCGCTGCTGGAAGCGCGGCTTGATAACGTCGTGTATCGGCTGGGTCTGGCGGATTCGCGTCCGCAGGCGCGTCAGACGGTACTGCACGGTCACATTCTTGTGAACGGCAAAAAGGTGGATATCCCGTCTTACACCGTAGGCGCGGGCGATGAGATTTCCGTTAAAAAGAAGTCTGCCTCCGAGATCGACCGGTTTAAGGAATTGCGTGAAGGCGAGACGCGCGTGATGCCGAGCTGGCTGACGATGGACAACGCGAACCTGACAGGCAGAGTTGTGACAACTCCGGTCAGAGAGGATATTGACCTGACAATCGAAGAGCACCTGATCGTTGAGTATTACTCCAAGTAGCATTCGGGGTTAAGCGGTTGCCCTCAATAACGAAGAGTCTATAACGGGAGGGTTATATATGTTAGAAATTGAAAAGCCCAACATACAATGCGTCGAGAAGTCGAGTGATAACGGGTATGCCAAGTTCGTGATGGAGCCGCTGGAGCGCGGTTTCGGATCTACGCTGGGCAACTCGATGAGGAGAGTTCTGCTGTCCTGCCTGCCCGGTGCTGCTGTGACACGGGTAAGGATTGACGGTGTACTGCATGAGTTTTCCACAATAAAGGGAGTCACCGAGGATGTCGTAGGCGTGGTGATGAACTTGAAAGGTCTTGCGGTCAAGACGTATGTTGATGAGTCCAAGACGCTGATACTCGATGTGACAGGCCCCAAGGACGTGACGGCGGCAGACATTTCGCTGGATGCCGATGTGGAGATTTTAAATCCTGACATGCACATACTGACGCTCGATAAGGACGCCAGCATCTACATGGAAATCACCGTCGAGAAGGGCCGCGGCTATGTGCTGGCGGATAAGAACAAGGAGAACGACATGCCCATCGGCGTGATTCCGGTGGACTCACTGTTCACGCCCGTGCGCAAAGTGAACTTCACCGTGGAGAACACTCGCGTTGGGCAGATGACGGACTACGATAAGCTCTCCATTGAGCTGTGGACCAACGGGACGATTGCACCGGACGAAGCGGTGTCGCTGTCCGCGAAGATATTGAACGAGCACCTCGCGCAGTTTGTGGCGCTGACCGACCACGTGCAGAACGTGGAGATCATGGTGGAGCCGGAGGAAGACAAGAAGGAGAAGGTGCTGGAAATCACCATCGAAGAGCTGGATCTCTCCGTCCGTTCCTACAACTGCCTGAAACGCGCCGGCATCAACACTGTGGAAGAGCTGATCAAGCGCAACGAAGAAGAGATGATGAAGGTGCGCAACCTCGGGCGCAAGTCGCTCGAAGAGGTGGAGCAGAAGCTGGCGGCTTTGGGTCTGTCGCTCCGGCTCGACGACTAAATTCGATAACAATATTTGCCGGGCGGCATCGGCGCGGCAAACAGGAGGCTTAAACTATGGCTGAATACAGAAAGCTGAATCAGCAGCAGGATCAGAGACAGGCGACCTTGAGAAACCTGGTCAGCTCTCTTTTGTGGCACGGCCGCATCGAGACCACGCTGGCAAGAGCCAAGGAAACCCGCCGCATTGCGGAGAAGCTGATCACCATGGCTGTTAAGGAACACGCGAGCACGCTCAAGGTCGTCAAGGAAGTCAAAGACGGCGATGAGAAGCTGAAAAAAGAGATCACCATCGACGCGCCCTCCAAACTGGCAGCGCGCCGCCGCTTGATGTCTTACCTCTATGACATTCCGGAACTGAAGAAGGACGATGAGTCCAAATTCGACTACAAAAAGCGCACCGGCGATATCAATCATCCGCTTGTCGAAAAGATGTTCCGCGAATACGGCCCGAAGTATTACAAGCGTGCGCAGGACCTCGGCCAGGGCGGTGGATACACCCGCATCATCAAGAAGGGTCCCCGGCGTGGTGACGCGGCGGAAGTCGTGATTCTCGAGCTGGTATAACAAAAGGGTCTAGAATTTTAACGCTCAAAGAAAAGGCTTTGAAAGTCGTTTTTCAAAGCCTTTTGGTGTATAATGGAGCATATCGCGTTTGAAAGGGAAGCAATGGCCATTATTGAAGCAAAAGACGTGACATACGCTTACACCAGCGAGGACAATATTTCGCCTGCACTTTCGGGCATCACACTCAACGTGGAAGCGGGCGAGTTTGTCGCGGTAATCGGGCACAATGGCTCGGGTAAGTCCACGTTCGCCAAGCATATCAACGCGCTGTTCCTGCCCAAATCGGGCAGCGTGTCAGTGAACGGTATGGATACAGCAGATGAAGCTAAGGTATGGGATATACGCAAGTGTGCCGGTATGGTGTTTCAGAACCCGGACAACCAGCTGGTGGCGACCATCGTGGAAGAGGACGTGGCGTTCGGTCCAGAGAACATCGGCGTGCCGCCTGCAGAGATACGCCAGCGGGTGGACGAGGCGCTGGAGCAGGTGGGTATGAGCGCGTTGAAGGATCGCGCGCCGCACATGCTGTCGGGCGGGCAGAAGCAGCGCGTGGCGATTGCGGGCGTGCTCGCGATGCATCCGGACATCATCGTATTCGACGAACCGACCGCGATGCTGGACCCCGAGGGACGGGACGAGGTGCTGAACGCTATACGCGAGCTGAACGGACAGGGCAAGACGATCGTGTTGATCACGCATTACATGGAAGAGGCGCTGCTGGCGGACAGAGTGGTGGTGATGGCGGGCGGGCAGATCACGGCGATGGGAACACCGCGTGAGATATTTGCGAATGAGGCGGTGCTTCATGACGCGGGGCTCTCCGCGCCGCCGCACATCGAACTGTATCACCGCCTGACGAACAAGGGATATGAGCTGGGCGAATGCCCGCTGACGATAGATGAACTGGTGGATAAGCTATGCCGATAGAACTGCAGAATCTGACTTACACATACAGCCCTGGTACGCCGTTTGAATCCAAAGCGGTGGACGACTTAAGCCTCAAGATTGAGGATGGTGAGTTTGCGGGCATCATCGGGCACACCGGCAGCGGCAAGACAACGATGATCGGACTGATCGCGGGGCTGTTGAAGCCCACATCCGGCAAGGTGCTACTGGGCGGCGAGGATATCGGTGCCAGAGGCTACGACCGCAAGAAACTGCGCCGTCAGATCGGCGTGGTATTCCAGTACCCCGAGCACCAGCTGTTTGAAGAGACGGTGTATAAGGACATCGCTTTCGGACCGGGCAAGATGGGCGTACCTGAGAACGAGATCGAACCGCGGGTGCGGCACGCGATGGGGCTGATGGAGCTGGACTACGACGGCATACGGAACCTGTCGCCGTTCGAGTTGTCGGGCGGCCAGAAGCGGCGCGTTGCGATAGCGGGCGTGCTTGCGATGCAGCCCAAGGTGCTGATACTGGATGAGCCGGTGGCCGGGTTGGACCCGGCAGGGCGAGACCATCTGATGAAGCTGGTGGGAGGCCTGAACAGCGAGGGCGTGACGATACTGCTCATCACCCATTCCATGGACGACCTGGCGGAGAACGCACGGCGCGTCATTGCGCTCAAAGGCGCGAAGCTGATGATGGACGGAACGCCGGCGGAGGTGTTCGCGCGCGGTGACGAGCTCAAGGAAGCAAGCCTGGATGTACCCAGCGTGGCGGATATCGCCGCGAAGCTGCGATCACGGGGCAAGGATGTGCCGCGGGATGTGATCCGGCTGGATGAACTGGAGCTGTATGCGGAGAAAATGCTGGGAGGGCGGCCATGATCAAGAACATTACGCTTGGCCAATACTTCCCCGGTAACTCGATCATTCACCGGATGGATGCGCGCATGAAACTGCTGCTGACCATCGCTGTGATCGTGATGGTTTTTCTGGCCAGCACCGTCATCGGCAATGCTGTGGTGCTGGCGTTTCTTGTGACAATCATCATACTGTCGGGCGTGGGCTTCAAATTCGTGCTGCGCGGTTTAAAGCCGCTGTGGTTCATTATACTGCTGACGTTCGTGCTCAACACGTTCTTCTACTCGGGCGGCACCGAGCTGTTCTCTTGGTGGATATTCCGCGTGACGCAGGAGGGGCTGATCAGTGCGGTGCGGCTGGCTGCGCGACTGATATTCCTGATCACGACGACGACGATACTGACGTTGACGACGTCGCCCATATCGCTGACGGACGGGCTGGAGAGCCTGATGAAGCCGCTCAAGGTGATCAAATTTCCGGTGCATGAGCTGGCGATGATGATGACGATCGCGATGCGGTTCATTCCTACTCTGATTGAGGAGACGGACAAAATCATGAAGGCGCAGACGGCAAGGGGCGCGGAGTTTGACTCGGGCAGCGTGATCAAGCGTGCGACGGGCATGGTACCGCTGCTGGTGCCGCTGTTCGTGAGCGCGTTTCGGCGTGCAGATGAGCTGGCGTTCGCGATGGAATCCCGCTGCTATCACGGTGGCGAGGGCCGTACGCGCATGAAGGTGCTGCACCTGCACGTGCGCGACTGGGTGGCTGCGGGCATCGTGGCGGCGCTGATCGCGTTCATGGCGCTGGGGTTCTGACAGAGTAAAGATCTATGACTATGGAGGCTCTGCCTCCACACCACCGCTAAAGGGGCTTACACTTTAGAATCCCACCAGGAAAACGCTCTTTCAGGCATTTTCCGCTTTTAGTAATTGATAATAATAGGGGAACCGGGAGATATAGCGTGCGTATCAGGCTCATTGTGGAATACGACGGAACAAATTATGTGGGCTGGCAGCGGCAGAAGGATTTTCTGTCGGTGCAGGAGGCGATGGAGAACGCTTTCCAAGAGGCCGTGGGCGAGCACGTGGTGATTCACGGCTCGGGGCGCACGGATGCCGGTGTGCACGCCGAGGCGCTGGTGGCGCACTTCGACACGCAGTGCCCTGTACCGCCCGATAAGATCAGCTACATGTTCAACATGTATCTGCCGTCCGACATACGCGTGAGACATTCGGAGCAGGCGGAAGACGGTTTCCATGCGCGGTTTGATGCGAAGGGCAAGACGTACCGATATACGGTATACAACGCCAAGCACGCTCCTGCGATATACCGGAACATGGCGGCGTTCGTGCGTGGCCCGCTGGATATCAAGCGCATGAAGGCAGCGGCGGAGCGGCTGTGCGGCACGCACGATTTCAAGCCGTTTTCCGCGAACGGCACTGAAGTGAAGGACACGGTGCGCACGATCTTCCGGGTGGAGATCACGTCAGCGCTGCCGTTCATATGGATCGACGTGACGGGGTCAGGGTTTTTGAACCACATGGTACGCATCATCGCGGGGACGCTGATACAGGTGGGACTCGGCAAGCGCGAGCCGGACTGCATCGACGCCATTCTGGCGAAACGCGAGCCGGCGGGGGCGACGGCACCGGCCAAGGGGCTGACGCTGAAGAAGGTATACTACGCGCCGGAGGAGCCGCAAGGGGGTCTGAATGGGGAATGAGAAAAATACAGGAAACAGCATCTTAGTCAAGATTATCTGCTGGCTGTTAATTGCGGCAGGGTTGGCACTGGGCGGGCTGTCGCTGATATCCGTGCTGGTATCTACGGCCATTACCGTTGGCATGGTGATTCCCGCATTACTTGGGCTGCTGATGATCGCGTACGGTATTGCGCGTCTGAAGAAGAACGGGCGGGTGATACAGCGCAAATGGCTGCGCGTCGCCATCACGGTCTGCCTGATCGTGGGTCTGCTCTTCGCGGCGTTTCTGGAGACGCTGATGAGCGTGGCGGCATATAAACCGCCGCCGGAGGAGGATACCGGATTCGTGGTCGTCCTTGGCTGCGGCGTGTTCCCTGACGGAACGTTGACACTGTCGCTCAAGAACCGGCTGGACGCGGCATATGACTACCTGACAGTGCATGAGGATTCGCTATGCATCGTGTCCGGCGGTCAGGGGGACAATGAACCGGTCAGCGAGGCGGAAGCGATGAGTCAATACCTGCGCTCGCGCGGAATAGAAGCCAGCCGCATCATCAAGGAGGACAAATCCACCAGTACGCTGCTGAACCTGACGTATTCGAAGGAGATCATGGCGGCGCATTCGGAGCGGCCGCAGACGGCGGCCATCGTGACCAGCGATTATCACGTGTTTCGGGCGTTGATGCTGGCGCGAGATATGGACATCGACACGTTCGGCATACCGGCAGCGACCAACTGGAAGATCGTTGTGGCATGCCATGTGCGCGAATATGCGGCCATCGTTAAGACAGTGCTGTTCGGCGGTGAGGAGTTGTGACGCACTGTATCATTAAGTGACCTTCAGCACTTGTACATGATGGTGCGAATATAGTATAATAGCAACCGTGTTGTCGTATTAGTGCGATGAATATTGGAGATCAGGAGAATCGAAAAAATGCTGACTTATCCGCTGCAAGTCGCCGGTTTGAAGCGCGACCTGCCCATCTGTAAGGTGACAGATGATTTATACATTGGCGCGTTCGTGATATTCGGGGATGTGGAGCTGACCGTCGCCTGTGCGTCGGCGCTGCTCAAGATCGCTCCCGAGTTCGATTATATGATCAGCCCGGAAGCCAAGAGCATACCGCTGATCCACGAGATGGCCCGTCAGAACGGCAACAACAAATACATTCTGGCGCGCAAGGTGCCCAAGCTGTATATGCGTGACTTGTTCAAGGCGGAGGTTACTTCCATCACCACCGCAAAACCTCAGGTGCTGTATCTGGACGGCGGGGATGCGAAGCTGATGGAAGGCAAGCGCATACTTGTTGTGGACGACGTGATCTCGACCGGCGAGTCCATCCGTGCGGTGGAGGAGCTGGTGAAAAAAGCGGGCGGCATACTAGCCGGGAAGATCGCGATACTCGCTGAGGGCGACGCCAAGGATCGCGACGACATATTGTTCCTGGAGTCGCTGCCGTTGTTCAACGCCGACGGTACGGTTAAGGGTTAATTTGCTTTTTGAAATAAGACTCTGTGGAGGCGCTGCCTTCACGCCACCGCTTAAGGGACGAATGTCCCTTAAGAATCCCGTAGGAAAATGCCCTTTCAGGCATTTTCCGTAAGTTTTAATATATAATTTTTAAGATAACGGCTGCTGAATCGGCAGCTTTTATTATGTTTCTGATACCGCAATTTCCGTGGGCGTTGATAATACGGCACTCTTGTGGTATATTTCTTGAGTATATAAAGAGAAGGCAGGATGTTCATGGATTACAGCAGATTACTGGCGCAGGCGGTGGCGGAAGCTTCCGGACTTGCGATTGAAGATACGGCGGCGATGATCGAGATACCGGCTGATGCGGCAATGGGGGACTATGCGTTCCCATGCTTTAGGCTGGCAAAGACGCTGCGTAAAGCGCCGCCCGCGATAGCAGCGGAGATCAGCGAAAAGCTGGTGAAGCCGGACTTCATCGCCGAGGTGCGCGTGGTGGGCGCGTACATCAACTTCTTTATCGACCGCGTGAGCTACGCCAAGGGGACGCTGGCGGACGTCACGGCTGCGGGCGAAGGCTACGGCGGCAGCGACGAGGGCGCAGGTAAGGTGGTCTGCATTGATTACTCGTCCATCAACATCGCCAAGCCGTTCCACATCGGACATCTGTCCACCACGGTAATCGGCAGCGCGCTGTACCGCATATACGGTTTTCTGGGGTACAAGCCGGTGGGCATCAACCACCTCGGCGACTGGGGCACGCAGTTCGGCAAGCTGATCGTGGCATACAAGCTGTGGGGCAGCAAAGAGGACATCGAGGCGCGGTCCATCTCCGCGATGCTGGAGTTATACGTACGGTTCCACGATGAGGCCGAAAAGGACCCGGCATTGGACGAGCAGGCACGCGCGTGGTTTAAGAAAATCGAGGACGGCGACGCCGAGGCGCTGGAGATATTCAATTGGTTCAAGGAGCTGACATTGAAAGAGGTCGGCAAGATATACGACGTGTTGGGTGTGCACTTCGACAGCTACGCGGGCGAGAGCTTCTACAACGACAAGATGCAGCCCGTCATCGATGAACTGAAGGATAAGAATTTGCTGGAGTTGTCGGACGGCGCTTACGTGGTGCGGCTGGGCGAAGAGCTGCCGCCCTGCATCGTGCTGAAGTCGGACGGGGCAACGCTTTATTCCACGCGCGACCTTGCGGCGGCTTTCTACCGTAAGCAGACGTACGACTTCCACAAGTGCCTGTACGTGGTGGCTTATCAGCAGAATCTGCACTTTAAGCAGTGGTTCAAGGTAGTTGAGCTGATGGGTCACGAATGGGCGCAGGATCTGGAGCACGTGGCGTTCGGCATGGTGTCGCTGGAGGATGGGACGCTGTCCACGCGCAAGGGCAAGGTGGTGTTTCTCTCCGATGTGTTGGACAAAGCGGTGGAGAAGACGTTGGGCATCATCGAGGAGAAGTCGCCAAACCTCGAAAACAAGGAAGACATTGCAAAGACGGTGGGCATCGGTGCGGTGGTGTTCGACACGCTGTCGTCCGCGCGCATCAAGGATATCACGTTTTCGTTTGACCGCGTGCTGAACTTCGACGGCGAGACGGGACCGTATGTACAGTATACGCACGCGCGGTGTGCGAGCCTGCTGAGGCGCGCTGAGATGGACTGGGCTGCGGCGGAAAAGGACTACACGGCGCTGGACAACGCAGAAGCTTTCGCAGCGGCCAAGCTGTTGTACAGCTTCCCGGAAACGGTCGCAAGGGCGTGTGATAAGAACGAGCCGTATCTGATCACGCGGCACGTGATCGAGCTCGCCAAGGCGATGAACCGCTTCTATTACGAGCACCGCATCATCGACAGCGACGCAGGCCAGACGGCGGCACGGCTGGAACTGACGGCATGCGTCAAGCAGGTGTTGGGAACGGGGCTGAATCTGATCGGCGTGGGTGCGCCGGAGAGGATGTAAGAGCCAATCCCGCTTACGAGCGTTTTTCATAAATCATTGAACCCTATGGCATGGAGGGGCAACATCCGTGCAAAAATACAGGCATGGAGAATCTGCGCGCTCTAAACTGAGCCGTGGCTTTTTGTGCATGGAAAAACGGAGAGATTTATGGAAAAACGCGAACGGATAAGCTTTTGGGAATTTATTAAGAAACACAGCAGGCGCTATTTCATCGATGCGCTGGGCGCAATGGCGCTGGGCCTTTTCTCGTCGCTGATCATCGGCCTCATCATGACGCAGATTATCAACCTGATCTGGCCGCAAATTGCCGCGGCGGTGACGCTGGACCGATTCGGGGAGTGCGTGAAGGCGTTGTCATCCGGGCAGGCAACGGGGCTGGAGTTCGTCGAGGTATTCAAGTACCTGATCGGGTCTTCTTCGCCTGTGGTGGGCGCGGCGATCGGCGTAGCGGTGGCGTGGGGCCTGAAGGGCAAGCCGCTGACCATGTTCTCCTCTGCCGTAACTGGCGCATACGGCTACATGCTGGGCGGGCCGGTGGGGTGCTACATCGCGGCGCTGGTCGGTGCGGAGTTCGGCCGTCTGGTGGCGGGGCGCACCAAGATCGATATCATTCTGACGCCTATCGTCACGATACTGACCGGCTGCCTTGCCGGATGGATTGTGGGACCGGCGGTGAGCGCTCTGATGACGTCGCTGGGGCAGCTCATCATGCAGGCGACGGAGCTGCAGCCCTTCTTCATGGGCATCGCGGTGGCGGTGATCATGGGCATGATACTGACCGCGCCCATATCCAGCGCGGCGCTGTGCATCATGCTGGGGCTGTCCGGTCTGGCGGCGGGAGCGGCGACGGTGGGCTGCTGTGCGCAGATGGTGGGTTTCGCAGTGGCAAGCTTCCGTGAGAACAAATGGGGTGGCCTGTTTGCACAGGGACTGGGCACATCGATGCTGCAGGTGCCCAACATTGTGCGGCATCCGTTGATCTGGATACCGCCGATACTGGCCAGCGCGATACTTGGGCCAATATCCACGCTGGTGTTCGGCATGACCAATATACCGCTGGGCGCGGGCATGGGTACATCCGGTCTCGTGGGGCAGGTGGGCACGTTTACCGCGATGGCAGGTATGTACGATTTCGGAACGCTGTTGATCATTGTGATCGGTCTGCATTTCATCGCACCGGCGGGGCTGACGCTGCTGTTTTCGGAGCTGATGCGCAAGAAGCGCTGGATCAAGCCGGGAGACATGCTGCTGCCGTCGTAGCGGGGCTAACTGAAATTAAACAAGTTCAAAAGCGGGGACAGCTGCAGTGCTGTTTCCGTTTTTACGTTGGGGGCATGGAACAGAGGCAGGCTGTGGCGGCACAATCCGCCCTGTTACCCTGTGGCATGGGGCTGCTGCTTGAGCGGGGGTAAAGTTCTGCAAAAAAGTTGCCCCAGCTGGCAAATTGTGCGATAATGTGTTTTAGATTAAAAGGTGAAGGACAAGGTATCATATGCTGGACATCAAGAGGATACGGACCAATCCGGAAGAAGTTAAGACAGGCCTTGCGAGCCGCGGCGTGACCGGCGTGGTGGAAAAGGTGACGGCGCTGGACGAGAAGCGGCGTGAATTGATCGTGAAGACGGAGACGCTGAAAGCGCAGCGCAATGAGGCGTCCAAACAGATACCCGTAATGAAGAAAGCCGGGCAGGATACAACTGCGCTGCTGGAAGAGATGAAGCGCGTTGCCGACGAGGTAAAGGACATTGACGCGGAGCTGGCAGGCATCGACGCGGAGATCGGCAGCATACTGCTTTCCACGCCCAACGTGCCGATGGCGGACGTGCCGGTGGGCGAGAGCGATAAGGATAACCTGGAATTAAGACGCTGGGGTGAGCCGCGCCGGTTTGAATATGAGCCGCTTGCGCACTGGGATATCGGCACGGCGCTGGGCATACTGGATTTTGAGACGGCGGCATCGGTGACGGGCGCGCGTTTTGTGTTCTACAAGGGGCTGGGCAGCCGGCTGGAACGTTCACTGGTCAGCTTTATGCTGGACCTGCATACGCTGGAAGGGCCATATGAGGAGGTATTTCCGCCGTATATGGTGAACCGCGCGTCCATGCAGGGCACCGGGCAGCTGCCCAAATTTGAGGAAGACGCTTTTGCCGTGAAGAATATGGACTATTTCCTGATTCCCACAGCGGAGGTACCGGTGACCAACATGTACCGTGAGACCATCATGGAGACGCTGCCCGTGTACCACACGGCGTACAGCGCGTGTTTCCGGGCCGAGGCGGGCAGCGCGGGGCGCGATACGCGCGGGCTGATCCGTCAGCATCAGTTCAACAAGGTGGAGCTGGTCAAGTTCGCGAAGCCGGAGGATTCCGCCGCGGAGCACGAAGCGCTGACGGCGGACGCCGAGAAGGTGCTGCAGCGGTTGGGGCTGCCCTACCGCGTGATGCAGCTGTGTACGGGCGACCTCGGGTTCTCGTCCGCCAAGACATATGACCTGGAGGTGTGGATGCCCAGCTACGGGCGGTATGTGGAGATATCGTCGTGCTCCAACTTCCTCGATTTTCAGGCGCGGCGGGCAAACATCAAATACCGCAGCGCACCGGGAGCGAAGCCGGAGTTTGTGCATACGCTCAACGGCAGTGGTGTGGCGATCGGGCGGACGGTGGCGGCGATACTGGAAAACTATCAGAGACCGGATGGCAGCGTGGAGATACCCGAAGCGCTGCGTGAATATATGAAGACCGACGTTATCAAGTAAGCAGATAAAAAAGAGCACCCTGCTGCTGTGCGAAATGGCGGGAAACGGAGGCCGATTAATGATTATTTGTGAGGAATGCGGCGCGCGTAACCGAAACGGCGCTTATGTGTGTGAGGAATGCGGCGCAAGCCTGCTGCATCTGGAAGCAACGGAAGACGACTTTGAGCCGGTGAAGCGCAAAGCGCCGCTGTTCGGACGTAAGCAGCGGCCAACAGCGGATGAGCCGGAGTACGAAGACGAAGAGTACGCTGAGGACGAAGCGGAGGAATACGAGGAACAGGAACCAGAAGAGGAGCCTGTACGGCAGCGCAGGCCGTTGTTTGGGCGCAAGCCGCGTCCTGTGGCGGATGAGCCGGAGTACGAGGACGAAGAGTACGCTGAGGACGAAGCAGAGGAATACGAGGAACAGGAACCAGAAGAGGAGCCTGTACGGCAGCGCAGGCCGTTGTTTGGGCGCAGACCACGTGCCGTGGCGGAAGAGCCGGAATACGAGGACGAAGAGTACCCGGAGGACGATGCGCCTGAATTTGAGGAAGACGAACCGGAAGATGAGCCAGTGCGCGTAAGAAGGCCGCTGTTTGGCCGCAGACCGCGTGCCGTGGCGAACGAACCGATGTATTCGGATGACGAGTATGCGCAGGACAATGCGCCGGAGTATGACGGAAATGAACCGGAGGAGACCATTGAATTTCGCTTTGAAGGGGAGTTGACGGAGGCGGACCGGTCGCCTAAAGCGGAACCGGAGCCGGAATTTATTGAGGAATCAACTGGGACGGAGCAGGAAGCTGACATAATGATGCCGGAAGCTGATGAGCCGATAACCGTGGAGCCGCCGGTGGCAGCGGAGCCGTTTGCCGCAGAACAGGAGCCGGAGACGACCGAAGCGACAGCAGCTGCTAATGGCGGATCGGATGAAGCGGCTCTCAGTTTTGAGTTTGAAGAACCGGCAGCGGAAGAAACGGCGCATATTGCGTATAAGGAGCCCATTCGCATAACGAAACCGATTCGTGTCAAGAGCGCTGAGCCGGAGCCGGAAGAGGTGCCGGCGAGCATCACCATAGACATGGAGGTTCAGGAGTTCGGCGACGAAGAGGACGATGACGAAGACGACAGCTATGAGGAAGAGGATAGCTATCCCGCTGCACCTGTATACAAGGCTGATTATAAGGCGGCATACCAGAAGTCTGTACGGGCCGAGAACGAGCGAATGACCCGCGGAATGATTGCCTCGATCATCACCGTTTCGTCACTGTTGGTGGTGACGCTGGTGGTGCTGGGCGTACTGTTGATTGGTAAAAACAATCGGGCTGTGCCTGTGATTGCGACGACGGCACCCACCGAAGCAGCGACAGAGACGCCAACGGAAGCCCCCACGCCGAGCCCCGCGGCTGAACTGACGCCAAGCCCTACGCCGGTGCCTACAACGCCGCCTGAAGAGGACTTTGGATCGGTGTTTGATCAGCCGACAGACGGGCTGCTGCCCGATGCGAATAACTAAAGGCAAAAAACAGGAGACCGATGATCTCCTGTTTTTTTGATTTATGTTTTGCGGGACTTATGGGAATACGGGCTTAGAAAAATTTGGCGGGATCCTTCCACTTGCCGTCCACCTTATATTCAAAGTGCAGATGGCTGGGAAGATCCAGCTCCTTGGGCAGCTCACCCAACTTACCGATCACATCACCGCCGTTGACCTTGTCCCCTTCGGTGACCATCAGCTCTCCGAGACCTGAGTAGATCGTTTCCGATTTGTCGGAGTGGGAGATGATGACCACGCCGCCGTCCGCTTCATTGGTATAAGCCTGGGACACTGTGCCGGACAGCGCTGCCAGTACACTGGCTCCGTTATCTGCCTGTATGTCCACACCGTTATGCGTGGCCCATACGTTCAGTGAAGCGTAGAAAACCAGCTCGTCGCCCGAGAAGCTGTTGATGATTTTGCCATCCACCGGTTTTCTCAGCTTGATGGAACCGCTGCCGTTGGATGCCGGCTTGCCGGATGCTTTGGGCTCCACCGTGGCTGTGGGCGCTGCGGTGGGGGACGGTGAGAGGCTGGGCTTCGGCGTTAACATGGCCAGCTCGTCCTCCAGCGATGTTCCTTCGTTGATGGACACACCCTGATCGTTTTCACCTACTTGTGTCTGGCTGCCGTCGTCTCTGGGCCATGCGATGATGGCGGTGATGCCCGCTGCAGCCACGCATAAAAAGATCAGCACGTACAGACCCTGCTTCTGCAGGAATGTCTTGACACTCTGACGGTTTATTTTTTTCGTGATTTTCTCCTTGATGTTCTTCATATTCATTGTTTCACACCTCCACGCAATCATCTTTCCCTTTTTTGCATAAAAACATACCATGCAAAAAACGTGCGTAAGCGTATAAAACAAAAAAGACGCATATGCGTCAAAGTTATAAAAATACGAGAATAATCAGAATTATTCGAAGCTTATGCAGGCCGCTTTCAGACTGCCCTTCAAAGAGGGAGGGGCGGTTCTATATTACGGAAGGACTAACTGACGGTGACGCCGGAAAAATAGTGCGTGAGAATATCGATGTAGTCCGCACCCTTTTTGGCCATCGCATTGGCGCCTGTTTGGCTCATACCCACGCCATGGCCAAAGCCCACCGTATGAAAAGTGACGCTGTCTGCGGACTGGTCGATGGTGAAGTTGGCCGAGTTCAGCCCAAACACCTCACGAACCTCGCGTCCGGTGAACGTCTGGCTGCCGATTTCGATGCTTTCCACGCGTCCGCTGTCGAAACGGACGATCTCTCCGACCAGCGGTACGCCGTCGAAGCTGATGCCGGAGGAAAACTTCTGCAGCTTCTTTTTAAAGTCGCTGAGGCCGACGGAGACCTCGCCGTAGTAGTTGCGGGAATCCTCCTCGCCTTCGCTGTCCACGCTTCGTAGATAGGGCAAAGCCTGTGCATAGACGTTTTCGCTGTCTTCTGTGCGTCCGCCGGCAGAGGCGTGATAGAACACCTGTATCTCCTCGCCGTCATACAATATCTCCTCGCCGCGCGTGGCGTTGATGGCGTCGGTGATCTTGGCGAGGTTGGCGGCCTTGTTGCCGCCCCAGTTTTTCGTCATCTCGGCATCCGTCACATAGGCCTGACAATGCCCGCTGTCGGTGCAGATGTCCGCCCCCTTGTGCGCGGAGCAGCCGCCGTGTTCCTTCTTGTACAGCGTGTAGGTGCGGGCTGCGACAGCCTGAGCCTTAAGCGCCTCGGGTTCATAGGATGCGGGCATTTCGCCGGCCACCACACCGACCAGGTATTCCTCCAGCGGCATGTCGGTCAGCGTTCCGTCCAGCCACACCGATATGGTGGGGTTTTCACCGTCATGGTTTTCTCTGATCACCTCAAAGTCGGGTGAACCGGGCGCTTGAGAGGCAGATGGCGGCGGGCTCTTTTTGCCCAGCAGCACGCCAATGGCCGGATAAAGTATGGCCAGCAGCACAAAAAGGACGATGCCCAGCAGCACCATTCCTTCCGGGCTCAATCGGCTGGATCTTCTCATGAATGACACCCCCTATGATGCAGTTTATTAGTGAGACAGGCTGTTTATGTCTCTCTTTTGATTCGGGCGCCCAGCCTTGTCAGTTTGCTTTCAAAATCTTCGTAGCCGCGATCGAGATGCTGAATGTCCTTCAGCACGGTTTCACCTTCCGCCAGCAACCCGGCAATGCACAGCGCCGCGCCCGCCCGCAGGTCGGTGACGGTCACTTCCGTGCCGGAGAGACGTCCGCTGCCATTGACCACAGCGGTGTTGCCGGCGACCGTGATGTCCGCACCCATCCTCTTGAGCTCGGGAACGTGCAGAAAGCGGTTTTCAAACACGGTTTCGTTGATGGTGCTGACGCCGCTGGCCAGGCAGCAGGCGGCCATAAAGGGGGCCTGCATGTCGGTGGGGAAGCCGGGGAACGGAGAGGACACAATGGTCATCGGATGTGCGCCATGGCCGCGCACACGCACACCGCCGGGGTATGGGAATATCTCCGCGCCTGCTTCGGCGAGTTTGAGACTCACGGGCCGGAGGTGAGCGTTATGCACACCGTCCAGGCGCACGTCGCCACCGGAGACAGCGGCTGCCACCATCAGCGTGCCTGCTTCAATGCGGTCGGATATGGGTGTATAATCCGACCCGTGCAGTTCGGGAACGCCTTCTATCACAATACGGCTATCGGAGGAGATGTGAACTTTGGCGCCCATCGCATTGAGAAAGCCCGCAAGGTCGGCAATCTCCGGCTCCGTCGCTGCCCCGACGATCGTCGTGACGCCGTTTGCTGTGCTGGCGGCCATCATAATGTTCTCCGTTGCACCCACAGAAGGGTAATCCAGACATACTGTGGCGCCGTGGAGTGCGTTCCCCCAGGTGTGTACATGGCCTGAGGCGGTAATGCTGCGCGCTCCCAAGGCTCTAAAGCCGGCCAGATGCAGATCGATGGGACGCTGACCGATACGGCAGCCGCCCGGCATCGGTATCGTGACGCAGCCTTCGCGCGCAAGCAGCGGCCCCATGAATAAAAAAGAAGCGCGCAATTTACTGACCATATTCTCATTGGGCGACGTTGTTTTGATCGTCTTCGCTGTGATGACAGCATCGCCGTTTTCCATGCTGACCTTCGCGCCGAAGGTGCGCAGCAGGGACAGCATGTTTTTAACGTCGCTGATGGCCGGACAGCGCCGTATGGTTACGGTGTCTCGTGTGAGCAGGCACGCTGCCAGAATGGGCAGCACGGCGTTTTTGGATGTACTGACGCGGCACGTTCCGAAAAGCGGAACTCCGCCGGTAATCACCAGACGCCTGCCTTTTTTGGGTGTTGCGGTATTGTCTGTCAAAGCTGTTTTCACCTCATCATCGGATCCTGTCATTATTCTGTCCGCCGGAAACGAAAATAAAGCGATGAAAAAATTGCATATCAAGCGCAAGACAACGACGCGGCATAAAAAACTGAAGGCAACAAAAAAGGCGCGAATGGTTGAATTGATCCGCGCATGTATTATAATAAACCCATGGATCATAGCATCGCTACAGCAGGCGGCGTACTGGCATATAAGCTGATACGCAGGAAAATGAAGCATATACGCATCCGTATCACAGGTGAGCGGTGTGTGGTGGTGTCTGCACCACACCGCTGTGCGGAACACTTGATCCGGGCCTTTGTGCTGGACAATGAGACATTTATCCGCAGGCAGCTCGGTGAAGTGGAAGCGCGGCGGATGCGGTATTATCCGGCTTCGTACAGCGACGGCGACAGCTTTATTCTGCTGGGACATAGTGTGTGGCTGCGGGTATTGCCCGCGGCGCGGGCATCGGCTGTTTTTGACAGCGGCGTACTGACGCTGTCTGTACCGCCAAACGGCTGTGCAAAAACACAATTTATCCGCTGGATGAGCCGACAGGCGCGTTCCGTGTTTGCGCAGCGCTTAGCTGTCGCGGCAGAGCGCTTTGAGGGCTGTGATGGGCTGACGCTGAGCGCCAAGCGCATGCTTACCCGGTGGGGCAGCATCAATCCGGCGCGGCGGCGGTTGTCGCTTTCTGTGCACCTGATGCGGTGCGAGACGGAATTGATCGACTATGTGATCGCGCATGAGCTGTGTCACCTGAGCTGCCGCAGCCATTCCGCTGTGTTTTACCGCGCGCTGACGGCGCATTACCCCGACAGGCGGGCGATGGACAAGCGTCTGGCAGCCTACGGCCTCGTTGACTTTTGACTCAAGGGTGACAAGAGTCAGGCGTTCAACGGCTTTTCATATATTCTGTACGTTTTCATATGGCGCATTCCGAGCTTTTCCAGCGCGTTTTTAATGCTGAAATTGTCTTCCAGTATGTAGTTGGCTTCCATGCGAATGTTCTTGGCGCGTAGATGGTTGTACAGATTGATGTACATCAGTGCGTCCAGCGCTTTGCCCTGCCAGTCAGGATGGACAGCAAGGCCGAACAGCCTGTAGTCGCGCAGATGCTTGACCCCGGTCAGCAGACGGAGCCATCCCAGCGGGAGCATCCGTCCGCGGATGCGTGAGAGCAGTATGTTGATATCCGGAAAGCCGAGACAATAGCCAACGGGGCGACCGCTGTCCTCCACGATCCATACGGCGTCGGGGTCCACGATGAGCCGCAGCTTGCGCAGCATGTCCTCCATCACCGGCAGCTCCAGCGGCACGTAGCCCCAGTTATCGGCCAGCGCCGTGTTGGATATTTCCCAGATCGCCCGCGCGTCCTGCCGTATGTTTTTCATGCTGAGCCGCCTGATGCTGATGGAGGGGAACCGCTCGATAAAGCGGTCCACAAAGCTGTCAAAGCGCTTGGGCAGCGTGTAGCCGCTGGATATATCCGCCTCGTAAACGAGCAAATCCTTGGCTTTTTGATAGCTGCCGGCAAAGAAATCGTGATAATATTCCGGGTTCCAGGGCGACATGTAGACGGGCGGAGTGTCGTAACCGGCATATACGAACCCCCAGTTTTCGGCCACGGGATGGATGGGTCCGCGTATCGCCGTCATGCCCTTTGCCTTGAGCCAAACCTCCGCGGCTTCCACCAGCAGCTGCGCGGCTTGCGCATCGTTGATGCACTCGAACGCACCGAAAAAGCCCATACTGCAGCGGTAATGCTTGTTGAAGTTAAAATCAATATACGCGATCGTGCGCCCCACGGCGTCACCGTCTGCGTCAACCACAAGGAATAATACGAAATCCGCATTCTTCAGAATGGGGCTTGTCTCTCTGTACGCTCCCTTCTCGTCCAACCATATGGGCGGCACGTAGCACGGGTTCGAGCCGTGCAATATCTGCGGAAGACGGACAAAGGACCGCATATCTTTGCTGTTTTTAACCGTGATAACCTTAAAGTGACGTTCCATATTATCTGTTTCCTTTATAGGGTTCTTAGTTGACCGAATGGATTGCCGGATGTGCTCTTTTATTGGAGTATAGCAGACTTACCTGTAATTGACCACAGGCAACAGCATGCCATTCGCACAAAAAGCAAAACCAACTAATAATATGATGTAGACATGAAAACTTTTGAAGCATGGAGGTGATGTATTTGGACTGTATTGAATGCGAACTGAGAGAAAACATAGACAATGTGGTCACGATATACCTGACAGGCACATGTCTGACGGGTGTGTTGGTGGCAGTATCAGACGATGCCTGCAAGATTATTTGCAGGAGCATCGGACAGGTAAGGGGCCGCGGGCGGATAACAGTGTGCCGCCTGGACGATATACAAGCGGTAACAATTTGCTAACAATACATACGGAAAAGGGCGATGCCGGCCAATGAGAGGTATCGCCCTTTATCTTTGGTTAATGGGGATATAAGATCTTTACATGGCAGCTGCTGAGATGCTGGTTCCACTCGTCGCTCAGCCTTTCTTCGGTAACGATGCAGTCAATATCGGAAAAGTCACATATGTGCGCAAAGCCTGTTTGCTTCAATTTTGTTGAGTCCAGCATCACGACCCTTGTTCTGGCATGCTTGATCATGATGCGTTTGAGCTCGGCCTCCTCCTCGCTGGGGTCCAGCAAGCCGATAGTGAGGGATGCGCCGCGGCAGGAGAAAAAAAGAGTGTCAACATAGAGCGAAGATATCATGTTTCTGGCTGCTTCTCCGACGCATGAGAGAGAATGGCTTCGCAGAAACCCTCCGGTATTATATATATTAATATTGCTGTTGCCGCTGAGCTGCATGGCTGTTTTGGGGCTGTTTGTGATGACTGTTTTGGGCTTTTTGTGCGCGAGAAAAGGAACGAGCTTGGCGCAGGTGCTGGATGAATCAATGATGATCACATCATCCTCGCGTATAAGCTCAGCTGCTGCTTTTGCAATCAGTTCCTTTTCGGCAGTGCGCTCTTCTTCACGGACAACCAGCGGGATTTCCGAGTCGATGCCCTCGATGAGCACCGCGCCGCCGTAAGTCCTTTTCAGCAGGCCAGTCTTTTTCAGCTTGTCCAGGTCGCGCCGGATCGTCGCTTCGCTGGTGTAAAACTTCTTAGCAAGCTCGGGGACATTGATAAACTTCTGCTGTTTGACAATATCGATGATCTGCTGCCTTCTTTCATCAGAAAACAAATCGTCCACCTCCAAAGTGTGCGCATTGTTGTTCGAAAGTGCTATCAATTTCGTAAAATGCGCAATATTATCGACGCACTATACACAAATGCGCACAAGTTATATAATTATAGCACACGGAACAACGATTGCAATATCAGTGGAGGATATAGAAATGGCATTCAGACTGGGCATTGATTTGGGGTTTGTCAGGAGCAGATATCAGGAGCCGGAGGTATGGACAAGAATAGTCAGGGAGGAGCTCGGACTGGGGTATGTGTCCATCGTTGCGGATATATTGAATCCGGACTGGCCGGAGGAATATCTCAAGCGGCTGACTGCCCAACTGAAGCGCTTCCTCGGCGAATATGATATCAAAGCGGAAGTCTGTTTCACATCCGCACTGACCCGCACGCCTCATCTGGCACACCACGATGCCGATATGAGAAGGTATTATATCAATTGGTTCAAAAAGTTCTTTGCTCTATCGGCTCAGCTTGGGTGCAAAATGGGCGGCTCGCATTTCGGGTCCATGTCTTTTGCGGATTATGACGATCCCGGCAGACGTTTATATATTATAGAAGAGGCTGTGAAAGGCTGGCAGGAGCTTTCGGTTTTCGCCGGTGATCTGGGCTTTGAATGCCTCATGTTCGAGCCGATGAGCGTACCGCGTGAGATGGGAATCACGGTAGATGAGTGCAGGCAGCTGATGCAGATGGTTAATACCAACAGCGCAATACCGATGAAGGTATGCCTTGACGTCGGACATGCGCCGCACCCGTCCGAGCGTGATCCGTATCCATGGATCGAACAGCTGGGTCAGGATTCGCCCATGATTCATTTGCAGCAAACGGTATTAAATAAATCGAATCACTCGCCGTTTACGAAGGAATGCAATGAGACGGGCATCATCAAGCCGGAACTGGTGATGCAGGCGCTGAACAGAGCCGGAGCGACTGATTCTATGATGGCATTCGAAATCTCGCACCGGGAGCACTTCGATACCGAATTCAAAGTGATACAGGATCTCAACGAATCCGTTGAACATTGGCGTCCGTATGTTGCCGATTGACAGGAGGAGGAGTTATAATGAAAGCATGTGTGCTGCATGCCATTGGAGATCTGCGGTTTGAGGATGTGGCAAAGCCGTCGCCCGGTAAAGGTGAGGTGCTGCTGAAGATTCGCGCATCGGGCATATGCGGTTCGGATATTGCCCGGGTGTTCACCAAAGGGACATACCACTTTCCCACGATACCAGGGCATGAATTTTCCGGTGAAATCGTCGAAACGGGCAAAGAGGTTCCGGCGTCGTACATAGGCAAAAAAGCCGCTGTGTTTCCGCTGCTTCCCTGCAGGAAGTGCGATATGTGCGAGGTGGGCGAATACGCCTCATGCAGAAATTATAACTATTTTGGTTCACGATGCGATGGCGGTTTTGCGGAATACATTGCAGTTCCGGTTTGGAACCTGATTTTGGTGGACGAACGCTTGTCTTTTGAAGAAGCGGCGATGGCAGAGCCGGCGGCGGTTTCGCTGCACGCGCTGGGCCGGGCGGGCGTCACGCTGGGTGATACGGTAGCGGTGTTCGGAGCGGGCCCGATCGGCCTGATGCTGGCGGAGTTTGCAAAGGCGCTGGGTGCGCTGAAGGTTATACTCCTCGACATCGATCAGAGCAAGATCGACTTTGCGCACCGACTGGGGTATCCAGATGCGGTGAACAGCCTGCAGACGGATTATCAGGCCTATGTGAGCGAAGTGACCGGCGGCAAGGGTGCCGATATCTGTGTGGAAGGCGCGGGCGCCGCTGCCGCATACGCGGGATGCCTCAAGTGCGTGAAGCCTCAGGGAAAGGTTGTGCTGATGGGCAACCCGATCGGGGATATGCCGCTGGCTCAGAAGGATTACTGGGAGATACTGAGAAAGCAGCTGAATGTGTTCGGCACATGGAATTCAAGCTATACTCAAAAGAAAAACGACTGGCAGATTGCGCTGGAGGCCATGTCGACAGGCAGGCTGGACGTGACGCCCTTTATCACGCACCGGTTCCGGCTGGAGGAATGCGGCGCGGCGTTTGCGGTGATGAAAGACAAGAAGGAATTCTTCAATAAAGTGATGTTTATCAACGAGTAACACGAGAGGAGATTATGCCATGAGAGCAGCTGTAGTGGAAGGGCTTAATATGATGTCGGTGAAAGAGGTCGAAAAACCGGCCATTGACGATAACGGTGTGTTGGTGAAGGTGAAAGCCTGTGCCATCTGCGGGTCGGACATCCGCATATACCATTCGGGCAACAGCCGGGTGAACTATCCGGCGATCATAGGACACGAGATATCCGGCGATGTGGTGGAGGTCGGCAAAAATGTCAGTCGGTTTGCCGTCGGTGACAGGGTGGCGATTGGTGCGGATGTTCCCTGCGGCGAGTGCGTTTTCTGCGAAGCGGGAATCGGAAACAACTGCCAGATCAATTATGCCATGGGTTACCAGTTCCAGGGCGGTTTTGCGGAATATCTGCCGTTGAACCGTATTGTGGTCAATTACGGCCCGGTGCATAAAATACCCGATCATATCAGCTATGAACAAGCGGCGCTGGCCGAGCCATTGGGATGCGTGCTCAACGCGCTGGAACTTTCGCCGGTAAAAATGGGCGATGTTGTCGTCATCATCGGCGCAGGCCCTATCGGATGCATGATTGTGGAAGTTGCCAAAAAGATGGGCGCCAGCAAGGTCATCCTTGTTCAGCGCTCAAGAGCACGGCTTGAAATGGCGATGAAGACGGTAAACGCCGATGTGTTTGTATGCTCGAGCGAAGAGGACGCAGTGAAGCGGGTGCTCGAGGAAACGGGCGGCCTGGGTGCGGACGTGATATTTACCGCATGCCCGTCCCCCGCGGCGCAGCAGGATGCGATCGTGATGGCCAAGAACCGCGCCAGAATCAATTTCTTCGGCGGACTGCCCAAGGACAAATCTCAGGTGCTGCTGGATACAAACATCATCCATTACAAGGAGCTGTTTATCACGGGCGCGCATGGGGCGATGCCGATTCACCATCTTCATGCGATTGAGCTGATTGCGTCCGGAACAATTGACGTTAAGCCGTTTATATCGGATTCCTATGCTCTGGAGGACATCGTTAAGGCGTTTGAGGCGGCTGAGAGCCACAGCGGTATGAGAATTATCGTCAAGCCTTAACAAACTGACAGGAGGAGTCATAATGGGTGGTCAGATTTCCGCGTCGATGATGTGCGCGAACTTTCTGGATATTCGCGGCGATCTGGCCGCGTTAAAGCAGGCTGGTATTGAATATTTGCATTACGATGTGATGGATGGGGTTTTTGTACCGAATTATGCTCTGGGGCCATGCTTTTTGAACAGCCTCAGAGCGCACACCGATATAACCTATGATATCCATCTGATGGTGGAACGGCCGGAAGACAAGCTGAGGTATTTTGACATATGCGCCGGGGACTACGTGTCCGTCCACTATGAGGCGGCCTGCCACTTGCAGCGGGTGCTGGCCAACATCAAGGAAGCCGGAGCACACCCCGGTGTTGCGCTGAATCCGGGAACGCCGATCTGTGTGCTGGAGGAAGTGCTGGACGACATCGATTTTGTGCTGATCATGACGGTGAACCCTGGCTTTGCAGGTCAGAAGCTCGTCAAACAGACCATAGATAAAATCACCAGAGTCAAGGAGTATCTGATCAAAAGCTGCCGGCCCGATATTAAAATACAGGTGGACGGAAACGTCAGCTTTGAAAATGCGCGGATTATGCGGGACGCAGGAGCGGATATTTTTATAGCGGGTACATCGGGTTTGTTCATGAAGGGACTCAGCATTCGGGAGGCTGCGGAACAGCTGAGGGCAGCAATCAAATAAAAATTAAAAAATTTATTCTCTGCAGGCAGGGAAATTTAAAATAGTGTCGAAATAAATACATATCAAAATGTGAGCGATATCATAAATATTCCTAGATTAAGCTATTATTTTATAAAAAAACTGATAAATCGGCAATTGCTTCGTTAAATGGTGCCGAAAATTGATAGCGATAACATTGAACTGAGGCGAACCTGACATGGTGACAATGGATGAAGTTGCATACAGAGCTGGCGTATCAAGGATGACGGTGTCCAGGGTCATCAACTGTCCTGAGCAGGTCAGGGAAGATACGAGGACACGTGTTCTTGATATCATCAAAGAGCTGAACTACAGGCCCAACCTGATGGCCAGAGGTCTGGTCACAAAGCGTTCCCGAACCATCGCCCATGTTATCGCAAGCATATCGAACCCTTACCACCCCACTGTGGTGCAGGGGGTGGAGGACGCATGCTATGTCAAAGGATACAACGTTATCCTGTGTAATGCCAACGCCAAGCATAAGGAAGAGGAATACATCGAAATACTCAAGGACAAGATGGTGGACGGCATTATATTCCACCATCTGAATATTACGGTGCGTCAGGCGATGGATCTTGACAACGCAGGCATAAAATCCATCTATATCGATAATGAAAAGCCGCTGGTCAACGTTACGAATATGCTTCTTGATCAGAAGGAAGGCGCATATATTGCTACAAAACATCTGATCGATATGGGGCACAAAAATATTGGGATAGTCCATGGCGGCCTGGCGTTTGACGAGAAGAAAAAGGATCTGGCATATGACCATACCTTCCAGTTTTCCATATGGAATCATCGTCTGGAGGGCTATCTGAAGGCCATGAAGGATTACGGCCTTGATGTGAACCAAAAGTATATGATGGAGGCGGAAGGCGGTGCCAACAGAGGCATCATGAGCGGCAAGGAAGCGATCATGAAGATGATTGGCGGCCGGGAAGGCATGATGCGGTTTATGGACATTGAGGACCGGCCGACGGCGATCTACGCCCAGAATGATCAGATGGCGATCGGTGTGATAAACGGGGCGATCGAATGCGGCCTGAGAGTGCCTGAAGACCTCTCCGTGATCGGTCAGGACGGGCTGGATATTGGAGAAAGCCTGTATCCGCAGCTGACAACCGTGAAGCAGCCCCGGTATGAAATTGGGTATAAGGCAGCAGAAAAGCTCATCAATCTCATTGAAAATGATGAGAAAAACAGCACAATGTATATTAACTCCGAACTGGTAGTACGGCAATCAACACAAAAATTAGCTTAATACGGAAAAACGCTTTTGTTTAAAGAAATATAGCTATATCAAAAAATGATAGCGATAACATTTGGGAGATATGTATCATGACGAGAAAAGAAAGATTCATTACTGCGATGAAGAACGGCCAGCCCGACAGAGTGCCCGTGTTTGCAAACCTGACGCCGCAGATCGCCGAGAATCTGGGCAAACTGTTCGACCTTCCGTTTGAAGCTGAGGATTCATTTTTGTCGACCCGTATATCTCATGTGGAGATATTGAACCGGCTGGGCAATGATGCTGTGGGTGTCGGTGCACTGAGGGAAACGCCCACGAAGACGCTGGATAATGGGCTGGTGGTGGATGAGTTTGGCATTGAGTACAAAACGGTCGGATTATATTCTGAAGCGGTGACGCGGCCGCTGGCCAACACAGCGGATGTAAAGGACATCGAAAACTATCGTTTTCCGGACCCGCTGGCGCCGCAGCGGTTTAAACTGGCGCAGGAGAACATCAAAAAATACGGCAGGGATTTCGCAATCGTCGGAGATCTGGAAGCGACCGTATTTGAGCTGGCCTGGAACCTGATGGGTCTGGAGGACTTTCTGTGCGGCCTATTCATGGGCGAAGCTTACATTGAGGCGCTGCTGGATAAATGCATGAATTTCCATAAAAGTATCGCTGAGAAGCTCGTCGATTTGGGCTGCGACATGATCTGGCTGGGAGACGATGTCGGCACCCAGAACAATATGATGATGAGCCCGGAGATCTACAGAGAGTATTTCAAACCAAGACTGAAAAATATCGTGGATGCTATCAAGGCAAAGAACAGCGATGTCACCGTTGCTTACCATTCATGCGGGGCGATTACCGCCGTTATCCCGGATCTGATCGACGCCGGCATCGACGTACTGAATCCCATTCAGCCGCTGGCCACGGGTATGGACTTGGGTGCGCTGAAGAAGGAATATGGCAAATACATTGCGTTCTTTGGCGGCGTGGATGTGCAGGGCGTTCTGCCGAACGGCACCACGGAGGATGTGAAAAACGAGGTCAAACTGAGAATCAGTCAGGCGGGAGCAGGCGGCGGATACATTCTGGCCCCGGCGCACAATATTCAGCCGGATACGCCCGTCGAGAATATATTTGCCATGTATGAAGCCGTCGCTGAATATGGAACCTACTGAGGCCAGAAGAGATTTGTGTGGAGAGGTGTGAGAATATGAGCGAAATAATGGAGCTTAGAAACATATCAAAAACATTCCCCGGCGTTAAAGCACTGAGCAATATGCAATTGAAGCTGCAGGAGGGGGAAGTTCATGCTGTCGTGGGTGAAAACGGCGCGGGCAAATCCACGATGATGAAGATCATCACCGGCGTTTATCATCAGGATGAGGGTGACATCGTGCTGCGCGGGGAAGTCACGAAGATGAAAGATCCCAATGAAGCGTATGCGAAGGGTATCGCTATCATCTATCAGGAAACCAGCCTGTTTACGGAAATGACAGTGCTTGAGAATATGTTTCTCGGGCATGAGACCACCAAGAAATTGTTTGGTTTTATCCATTACATAGACTACAAATCGATGCGTAAAAGGGCCAAGGAAACATTTAAAAAGCTGGGCATGGACGTTGATCTCGACGCTTATGTCAAGGATCTGGGCGTGGCGTCCAAGCAAATGGTAGAGATCGCCAAGGCGCTGACGTATGACGCGGACATACTCATACTGGATGAACCGACGGCGGCGCTGACCAACAAAGAGGTAAAGGCGCTGTTCTCCATCATCAACCGTTTAAAGAGCGAAAATGTTTCCATGCTGTACATCAGCCACCGGTTGGAAGAAGTTTTTGAAATTGCGGACCGCGTCACGGTCATTCGAGACGGCGAGTACGTTCAGACGGCCAAAACAACGGATGTGGAGACATCGCAGCTGATATCGTGGATGGTGGGCCGGACGCTGGATAACCTGTATCCCAAGGTGGACGTGGAGATCGGCGGGCCGGTACTGGAGGTCAGGAACATTTCCCAGACCGGCGTGATCGACAACATGTCTTTGACGCTGAACAAGGGGGAGATCATCGGCATCGCCGGCTTGGCAGGCTCGGGCCGGACGGAACTGGCGCACGCGCTGGTCGGCTTCACAAAGATAGACAGCGGCGAGGTGCTGTACGAAGGGCAGCCCATCCGTCTGAAAAACTACACCGAGGCGCTGGAAAAAGGCATTGTGTATGTTTCTGAGGACCGGAAGGAAAAGGGTCTCGTCATCGACATGAGCATCAAGGAGAACATATCGATGCCGATACTAAAGCTGATGTCCAAGCTCAGCTTCATTGACAGAAACAAAGAGAACGATTTGGCGGACGAATACATGGAAAAGCTGTCCATCAAAGCGCCGCACGCAGATTTTATCATTGACAACCTATCCGGCGGCAATCAACAGAAGGTGTCTGTTGCCAAGGCGCTGGCCAACCTGCCCAAGGTGCTGATACTGGATGAGCCCACGAGAGGTGTAGACGTCGGTTCCAAATCGGAGATACACAGGATTATGAGCGGACTGGCTGCGGAAGGATTGTCGATCATTATGATCTCCAGTGATCTTCCGGAAATTATAGGTATGAGTGACAGGGTATACGTGACCAAGACGGGACAAATCGTGGGAGAGCTGGATAAACGAGAAATCTCGCAGGAACGAATACTGAAACTGGCGCTTTAACAATGACGCGTGAAAGGAGATCAAAATGAATAACACAGAGCAGTCAGTCAAAAACAACATTTCAAAGAAGATATTCACGAGAGAAAACGCTCTGGGATTGGTTGTACTGGTATTCTTCTTTATACTGTTTATATTCACCAACTTCAAATCTGCAGCCGGTATCACGTCCTTTCTGAAGGAAGTTGCCTATCTGCTGATGGCATCTACGGCACTGACGCTGATCATCATTACCGGCAACATCGACATTTCAGCGGGTACGCTCGTCGGTATGTGCGGATATGCGGCGGCGTACTTCGCCAAGATGGGCATGCCGTTCTACGTCTACATTCCTGTTGCAATCGCTGTCGGTGTGATATTTGCCGGATTCAACGGTATCATTGTCACGAAATTTAAGGTGCCCTCGCTGGTGGCGACGCTGGCCATGGTCAATGTGCACCTTGGCATATTCATACTGCTGCCAAGCGGCGGCTGGGTGGAAGGCCTGCAAAGCAACTTTACCGGCCTAGGGTCGGAGGTGTTCTTCGGATTTTTGCCGCTGACTTTTGTGCTGAGCCTCGCGATCTTTGTGCTGATGATGTTCATCATGAAGTACTCACGATTCATCAAAAAAATATACGCGGTGGGCGGCAACTCAAAAGCATCGGTGCTCGTGGGTGTGAACCCCAGCAGCGTTGTGATGAAGACGTTTCTGCTGGAAGGCGTACTGATCGGCATCACCTCCATATTCTTTTACACAACGAAGAATATCGTTCAGGCGAATTCCACATACGGCATGGAAATGATGTTCATCACCGCAACGGTTGTGGGCGGCACCAGTATTGCAGGCGGCAAGGGTAAGCTGATCGGCACGGCGTACGGTGCCATACTGCTGGCGATGATCACGAGAGCGATGATACTGTTTGGACTTCAGGACTATTACAGCTACGCCGTACAGGGGATTATCATCATCGGCGCCGTGCTGCTGACGTATGTCAATTTCAGCAGCCTGCGCCGCAGGAATAAGGACAGCGCATGCGCTGAAGTGAGCGAGGGGGGTAACAAATAATGAAAACTGATGCCAAGTCATATAAGAAGAAATGGTATTCGTTTACTTATCAGAAGGCATTGTTCATACTGCTGCTTGCTCTGATCGCATTCTTCGGCATTATGGAAGAATACACAATACTTAAGCCTAAAGTGCTGTTCGGGCTGACCGAAAACATCATGGAAATCGGTCTGATGGCGCTGCCGATGACGCTCATCATCATCACTAGCGGTATCGATCTGTCGGTGGGCACCACGATGGCGCTGTCGGCGGTTGTCACCGGTGCGGTCTATGATCTGACGCAGAACATTCTGTTTGCGATTATCTGCGGTCTGGTGACCGGTTTACTGTGTGGTGCGCTGAACGGTCTGATCATATCCAGAACGAAGGTGGCGCCTCTGGTTACGACGCTGGCCACGATGTCACTGTACCTCGGCATTGCCAAGATCATATGCGGCACTAAGATATACTCAGATTTCCCCAAAGGGTTTACATTCTTGCAGACGCAGAAGCTTTTCGGGGTAGTGCCTTATCAGTTCCTGCTGTTCATCGTGCTGTTCATCGGTTTCGCGTTGTTCCTTGGCCGTTCGTCGCTGGGCAGGTATATCCGGGGCATCGGGCTGAACGAGGAAGCGGTCAAGTATTCCGGCGTCAAGATAGCCAAAATTAAGTTCTTTTTGTACTCGATCTCCGGCTTTGTTTCCGCTATCGCCGCGCTGGTATATCTGTCGCATCTGCCGGCGGCCAAACCGGACATCGGCACGAACCTGAACCTGCAGACCATCACTGCGGTGGTGCTGGGCGGCACCAGCATCATGGGCGGCGTGGGCAACATGTCCGGCACGTTTCTGGGCGTACTGATACTGGGCGTACTGAGAAAGGGGCTCCAGCTGATCGGTTTTGGCGGAGACGTGTACAGCTTCATACTGGGAATCGTATTGGTCATCTGTTTGATCGGGTTCTCGCTGGTGGAGAACAAACAAAAGAAATCAGTTTAATAGCTTTCAGCAAAAGCTGAAATAACAATAATAGGAGGAAAAAAATAGTGAAAAAGGTACTAGCAGTTCTTATCGCAGTGGTACTTTTAGCGGGAGTATTTGTTGGATGCCAACAGCAGCCCGCTGCCGAACAGCCCGCTGCAGAGCAGCCGGCGACTGAACAGCCCGCTGCGGAGCAGCCGGCAGAAGAGCCTGCAGAGGCGCCTGCTGCCGACAAGGAAATCAAAATTGGTATGATACCCAAGTTCACAGGCGTTGACTACTTTATCGCCTGCGAAAACGGCGCGAAGAAAGCTGCTGCGGATCTTGGCGTAACGCTGGACTGGCAGGGTGACCCGAGCGGACAGGAAAGTGCTGCCAACCAGCAGGCTTACATCCAGACGTTCATAGACAAGGGTTACGATGCGATTCTGGTTTCCGCCCTTGATGCGGAAAGCTACGCTGATACGTTAAGGTCTGCGATGGACCAGGGCATTCTCGTGATCACCTGGGATGCGGACGTGAATCCCACAGCGCGCGACTTCTTTGTGAATCAGACCGAGAACTCTGACATCGGCGTTGCGATGATGCAGGGCATGGCGCAGAACGTTAAAGACGGTATGGTAGCTGTCGTTTCTTCCGACCCCAATGCCAGCAACCAGAACGCTTGGATCGCTGCGATTCAGGCGGAGTATGAGAGCAAGAAGGACACCGATTATGCCGGTATCACCTTCAACAACGAAATCGTGTATGCCGGTAACAACCAGGCTGACGCGGACAGAGCGGTCAACACGCTGCTGACGCAGAATCCCAGCCTGAAAGGCATCTTCGCGCTGTCGTCCATGGCCACTCCGGCCACAACAAAGGCCTGTGAAGACCTGGGTCTCCCGGTCGGTTCCGTCGCGATCGCCGCCCTTGGCGTGCCGGTCACCTCGGTGGATGCGATGGAGAGCGGCCTGATGCCGACAGTTGTTCTGTGGCAGCCGTATGACCTTGGATATCTGGCGGTTCAGGTGGCTGTTGACCTGCTGAATGGCACGGTCACGAAGGACATGACATCCTATAAGTCCATGCTTTCCGGCAATTCGCAGATCGGCGAAGTCAACTATCCGGCAGAGCACAAGATCACGGAAGACAAGCAGATCATACTTGGACCTTCCATAGCTTACAATCTGGATAACGTTAAATTCTTCAAGGGTTATCCGGATGCGACCAGCGGCCTCGAGTAAAAGCACAATGGGCGAGAGGGAGGCGGCGACGCCTCCCTCAAATCCCCAGGAAAGAGAAACAAAGAATGAGCAACAGATATTCTTGGACATGGACAATAAAAGAGGACTGTGTTGACGAATACGTTAAAATACATGCAAATGTTTGGCCGACCGTTTTGCAGGAGCACAAAGAAGCCGGTATCAGCAATTATTCTATTTTCCAAAACGGAAAACAGTTTTTCTATGTATACAACTGCGATGATATAGAATTCGCGTGCAAATATATAGCGAACAGCAAGGCATGCCAGGAGTGGGACGCGATCACCTCCGGGATGGTGGAAGGCTCTTTTGACTGGGGGAGCGACAGTCCCGTGAACTACCTGAAAGAAGTTTTTTATCTCGAGTAGCGCGTTGTCGGCGTGTCAGGAACACCGGAGCATGAAGGAGCGGCAATGAGCAGATCGGATGCTGTCAAAAAAGCAATACTGCATGAAGAGTCGGGATATATACCTTACAATATTGAGCTGACCCGTGAAGTGGAGGCGCGGCTAGAGACCCAGATGGGCCTTGAGTGGGGCGGCTTCTTTGAGTGGGCGGGCAACCATATCGAAAAGTGCGGCTTTGAAACGGGTGAGACCATTCGGCCCGGTTTCTACAGGGATGAATACGGCGTGATCTGGGACCGCAGCGGACAGGACAAGGACATCGGCATTATCACCAATGTGACATTTCAGGAACCCGAGATTGATCTGTATACGTTTCCGCCGGTGGACAGGATCGGCATAGAAGCGACATGCAGAAAGTTTCTGGAGACCGAACGGGATACCTACAAATTTGCGAAGTTAGGCACGACGCTGTTTGAGCGGGCATGGAGTCTGCGGGGCTTTGAGAACCTCTTCATGGACTTTATGCTGGAAGAAAGCTTTTCCCATGCGCTGCTGGAGAAAATCGCTGACAGGAACATCGAGATATTGGATGTCGCGCTGGGCTATGATTTTGACGGCGTGTATTTCGGTGACGATTATGGGCAGCAGACTTCGCTGCTGATGAGTCCGGACACATGGAGAAAGTATATCAAGCCGCAGCTGAAGAGGATGTTCGGGCTGATCAAAAGCAAAGGCAAATCCGTTTGCCTGCACTCATGCGGCAATATATATGCCATTCTGGGCGACCTGATCGAAATTGGCTTGGACGTTTATCAGACCGTTCAGCCGGAGATATACGACCTGCAGGCGCTTAAAAAGGAATTCGGCTCATCGCTTGCATTCTATGGCGCGGTCAGCACACAAAGGGATTTGCCGTACAAAAATGCCGATGAGATCAGGAACATTATCAGTGAAACCATGCGGGTGCTGGGCAGCAGCGGAGGTTATATCGCAGCCCCGACCCACCGGATCACTGGCGATGTGCCTGTGGAGAACATACTGGCCATGATTGATGCGTTTAAAAACCAGCAGGGGCGTAATACATGACAAAGAGAAACTATGTGGCGGTGGACCTGGGCGCAACCAGCGGAAGGGTCGTCACGGGAGAATTTAACGGCAGCAAACTCAGTCTGTCCGAGCGGCACAGGTTCCTTAACGAGCCGGTGAAACTGAACGGTACAGTATACTGGGATATACTTTATATATTTAAAAACGTTGTTCAGGGGATAAAAAAAGCGGGCGAAGAAGGTGCTGTCCACAGCATCGGCATCGATTCGTGGGGCAGTGATTTTATACTGTTGGACAAAGACGGAAGAATGCAGGAAAACCCGATGCATTATCGGGATGAGCTGACCAAGGGGATGCTCGAAAAGCTTTATGAAATTATCCCTGCATCCGATGTGTATCAAAAAACAGGCATTCAGCATATGCGGCTGAACGGACTTTACCGGCTGTACGCGATGCGCCTGAACCGGTTCAGCGCTTATGAGAACGCCAAAGATTTTCTGATGATTCCGGACGCGCTGACATATTTCCTGACGGGCGAAAAGCTCAACGAGCACACCAACGCGACAACAACACAGATGGTGTCCGCCGTCACCGGAGACTGGGCATACGATATGCTGACGGAATTGGGCATCAATACGAAGATATTTCATAAACCTGTGATAGCGAAAGATACCCGACTAAAGCTGCTGGACGATTATGGCGGTGGCGACTCAAGGCTTTCCGTCATCGGTACGCACGATACCGCATGCGCTGTAGCGGCTGTACCCAGCCGTGAGAAGCACTTTATCTACATCTCCAGCGGAACATGGTCCCTGGTGGGAACGGAGACGGATGCACCCATCATCAACGAGCTGTCGATGCGCGTCAACTTTACAAATGAAGGCGGCGTGATGAACAAAAACCGCCTGCTCAAAAATGTGATGGGCATGTGGATACTGGAGGAGCTGCGGCGGGAGTGGGAAGCGGACGCCATACCCTGTTCATATCCGGAAATCATCGCTCAGGCAAAAGGAGCGGAGCCTTACAAGAGGATCATCGATCCGGATAAGGCAGAGTTCATGGATATGGGCGGAATGTCCGGAAAAATCAATGCAAACTTAAGAGCGAGCGGACAGCCCGAAGCGCGCAGCGTGGGCGAATTCGCACGGTGCCTGTTCGACAGTCTGGCGCTATGCTACAGGAACGTGATTTCGCAGATTCGGGAGCTGACGGGCAAAGAGTATCAGACGATCCACATTGTGGGCGGCGGCTCTAAGAACAGCTTTCTCAACCAGATCATTGCGGATGTATGCGGCATGCAGGTGGCGGCCGGGCCGGTGGAGGCGACAGCAGCCGGCAATATTATGACGCAGGCGTATGTGTGCGGCGATATTTCAGGGCTGGCCGAGCTGCGCGCCGTACTGGCGGAATCATTTACGGTGGAAGTATTTGAACCAAGGAACGATCCACAGGTCCCGGAGGCGTATGGCAAGTTCCAGAATATATTCAGAATGAACAAGGAGACGGAAAAATGAATGACACAAAAAAGCCTGAAGTCATTGAGCAGGCGTATCTGCGTGCTAATGAAGAATACAAGCGGATTGGCGTTGATTGTGATAAAGCCATAGAAATGATGAAGACCATCCCGCTGTCGCTGCATTGCTGGCAGGGAGATGACAACAACGGCTTTGACAATGACGGCGAGCTGACCGGCGGTATATTGGTAACGGGGAACTATCCGGGGCGAGCCAGAAGCGGAGCGGAACTTCGGGCGGATATCGACAAGGCATTCTCCCTGATACCGGGGAAGAAAAAGCTGAACCTGCACGCCAGCTACGCCGAACTGGACGGCAATAAGGCGGATCGCGACGCGATAGGCCCGGAACATTTTTCCAAATGGATCAACTGGGCCAAGGAGAGGAACGTCGGTCTGGATTTCAACCCGACGCTTTTCTCCCATGAGATGTTTAAAGACAACATGACGCTGACCCACCCTGATAAAGATGTTCGCCGGTTTTGGATTGAGCATTGCAAGCGGACGCGCGAAATAGGGGCGGAGTTTGGCAAAGCTCTCGGTCAGCCCTGTGTCAACAACATCTGGGCCGCCGACGGTCTCAAGGACACACCCGCCGACAGGATGGGTTATCGTGAGAGGCTGAGGGATTCGCTTGACGAGATACTGGAACAGAAATTTGACCGCAAGCATCTGGTGGATTCAGTGGAGAGCAAGCTGTTCGGTATCGGGTCGGAAAGCTATGTGCCGGGCTCGTTTGAGTTTTATATGGGCTACGCGATTAAAAACAATCTGGCACTGTGCCTCGACTCGGGTCACTATCATCCGACGGAATCCATATCGGATAAGATCAGTTCCGTGCTGATGTATATCGACAATGTGCTGCTGCATGTTTCGCGTGGGGTCAGATGGGACAGCGACCACGTGACAACGTTTACGGACGATACCAAAGCAATAGCCAGAGAATGCGTGAAAAGCGGCATGGACCGGATATTCTACGGGCTGGACTTCTTTGACGCGACCATCAACAGAATCGCCGCGTGGGTCGTCGGATCCCGTGCGTTCCTGAAGGCAATGCTGTTTGCCATGCTGGAGCCCGAGGAGATAACGGCCGCTGAATACAGATTCGATTATACGACCCGTCTGGCGCTGATGGAGGAAACCAAGCAGCTGCCGTGGGGAGCGGTCTGGGACAAATACTGTCTGGACAGCGGCGTGCCCGCGGGCGCGGATTGGCTTGCGGAAGTGAAGCGGTATGAGGCAGATGTTCTGTCTAAAAGATAAGGGAGTTTCATAATGCAGGACGGGAAAAAGAGCATGGAGAAGATCTCCGCGTACGCGGGGAACAGGAAGGATTACGTACAGGGCGGCGGCGGCAACACCAGCGTCAAACTGGACGACAGCCTGATGGCGATCAAGGCATCGGGATATACGCTGCAGGAAGTCACGGAAGAGAAGGGTTATGTGACTGTCGATTATCAGAAGATCAGACATTACTATAATGCCGTGGACACTGCTCAAGACACAGATTTCGAAAAGGAAAGCCTGGAAGTGAATCTGGGCAGCGTGGTGCTGCTCGAAGGCATGGAAAACCGGCGGCCGTCCGTTGAGGTAGGGTTTCATTCGTTTTTGAAAAAGTGTGTGATTCACACTCATTCGGTTTACGCGAATATATTGTGCTGCAGCGCAGAGGGACGCAGCGCGGCGGCGAGCATACTGCAGAACGAGAAATATGTGGTTATTCCGTACATCGATCCGGGTTTCCGTCTGACGCTGGCCATCAAGCAGGCTGTGGATGAATATATCATCATGCATGGAGTACAGCCGCAGGTGATACTGATGGAGAACCATGGCATCGTTGTGCACGGTGATAATGCCGAGGACGCCATCGCACTGCACGAAGCGGTCAACGAAAAGATTCGCGCATACTATAAACTGCCGGAATTTCCGATGCCGTCTGTCAAAAAGACGGAGAGCGGGTATGCCAGCAACACCGGCTATCTGAAGTACTTTTTAGACGAGAACCATGCGGATGAAGCGTATTTTAACGCACTGACACTGTATCCCGATCAGCTGGTCTATATCGGCGGTAAGCTGGGAGATACGGTCAGAATCAAGGACGGCGAAGTCCTTTATACAGCCAGCCAGAAGGAAGCCGAAGCGATTGAAGAAACGATAGTGGGCGTCGTGTATGTGATCAACGAAATAAGAAAGGCCGGACTGACGCTGCGGCAAATGGGGCAGGAAGGGGCCGATTTCATCAATAATTGGGAAAGCGAGAAATACCGTTCCAAGCTGATAAAATAGCTGCTTGAGGCGAGAGGCAATGTGCCATGACCAGCAATGCCGGTTCGATCAGGGAGAGACTACTAATACTTCCTTAAATAATAAGGCGGGCGAGAAAAAAGTTCGCAAAACGACAGCAATCGGGAGAGGTGGATTCATTCATCCTCCTCTTTTTTTGCCAATCAAACATCATAAGATAGTACAATACTGTGATTGAAATTACTATATTTTATAGGTTGAATAGGATAGGATAAGATAAATTGAAAGAGTTGCATTTTCAGGTGTCAGAATAGGGAAGCCTGTGCGAGTCGGGCGCAGCCCCCGCTGCCGTAAATAGTGATGGGGGAGCTGGCTTAAATGCCGGTCACTGACAACGATCGTTGCCGGGAAGACGCTTCTGCCAGATGAGCTTAAGCCGGAAGACCTGCCTGAAGAGTTGGGACCACCTTTCGGAGGGAAAGGGTGTTATTTTTGTACCCTAACGGATGAAAATGCAGTTTAAAGCAAAAATGCTATTGAGGAGGAATTGCTATGACATCACCTAAGGAATTGCTGTTTGCAACACTGAGACATGAAGAGACGAGTGAGCTGCCATGGGTGCCCTTTGCCGGTGTCCATGCGGGCAAGCTGGTTGGTTATAACGCAACGGAGGTGCTCACAGACGGAGATAAGCTGTTTGAAGCGCTGATGGCCGTGAACAAGATGTATAAGCCGAGCGGGCAGCCGGTGATGTTCGATCTGCAGGTGGAAGCGGAGATCATGGGCTGTGAACTGGTATGGGCCAATGAGGGACCGCCTTCGGTCAAGACGCATCCGCTATCGCAGACGACGCAGATACCTTGTGTTTGTACCATCCCGCAGAAGGAGGACGGACGCATTCCCATGATTGTGGACGTGATGCAGCGCATGAAAAAAGAGGTGGGAGATGCAACGGCGCTGTACGGGCTAATATGCGGACCGTTCACTCTGGCGTCCCATCTGCGCGGCAACGATATCTTCATGGATATGTTCGACGATGAGGAATATGTAGCGAATCTGCTGGCATATTGCGTTGCGGCGGCGAAAGCGATGAGCGAGTATTACATTGAAGCAGGCATGGATGTGATCGCGGTGGTGGACCCGCTTGTTTCCCAGATATCCTCCATGCATTTCGAGCAGTTTCTGACGGAGCCTTATAAAGAGATATTCTCGTTTATTAAAGAAAAAGGAGCCTATTCCTCCTTCTTCGTATGCGGCGACGCCACGCGGAATATTGAAGTGATGTGCCAGACCCATCCGGATTCCATCTCCATAGACGAAAACGTGGATATTGTAGCGGCTAAAACAATCACAGACAAATACAATATCACGATCGGCGGCAATATCCCGCTGACAACGGTGATGCTGCACGGTACGCAGCAGGATAACATGAAGTATGTCGTGGACATGATTGACCGCATCGGGAACAGGAAGAACCTGATCATCGCGCCCGGCTGCGATATGCCTTATGCGGTGCCGGTGGAAAATGCGATCGGCGTGGCGCAGGCGGTTCTCAATCCCGAGGATACGCGCAAAATGGTGGAGAACTACGTGGCGGCGGATGACGGCATCGACGTGGAGCTGCCGGATTACGAGCATCTGGAAAGGCCGCTGGTGGAGGTGTTCACGCTGGATTCCGCGACCTGTGCCGCCTGCACCTATATGATGGGCGCGGCTCAGAAGGGCAAAGACCATTACGGCAGCCGCATCGATCTGGTGGAATATAAGTTCACTGAAAAGGAAAATATCGCACGGTGCAAGAAGCTGGGTGTGAAAAACCTGCCTTCGATCTACATCAACGGCAAGCTCAGGTTCTCATCCATCATCCCCAGCCGTGAGGAGCTGGAAGCGGCCATCGACGAGGTGCTGTAAGCCGGAGGAAGCTGCAATGACCAGACTCTATCTGATTACCGGCTTTTTGGGAGCCGGGAAAACGACATTACTGAAAAACCTGATCCGCCAGCTGTCCGGCCAGCGCCTGCGTGTGATCGTCAATGAGTTTGGCAAAGAGGGCATCGACGGAACGCTGCTGCGGGAGACAGGGGCGCAGGTGGACGAGATCAACAACGGGTCCATCTTCTGCTCGTGCCGGCTCGACCAGTTTGAAGAGGCGCTGAACAGAATAACCGCTGAGCAGCCGGACGTCATTCTGGTGGAGGCGTCCGGGCTGTCTGACCCGACGCATATTGAGAAGGTGCTGTCTGAAATCAAGGCGGCGGGCGGTATCGAGTATATGGGCGGCATCTGCCTTGTGGACGCGGTCAACTTCAGAAAGGTGCTGGCCACCGCGCGCGTATGCCGCAAGCAGGTGTCCGTGAGCGATCTGCTGCTGATCAACAAAACGGATATGGTCTCTGAAGAAGCGCTGAACGAGGTGGAGACGCTTGTACGCGAGGTTAGACCCGACGCGGTGATCAAGCGTACCGTGTTCGGACAAATAAAACCGGAGTGGCTGGACGGGCTGCATCAGGCGGCTCAGCAGGGGGGTGGCCCGGCCTATCATCTGAAGGATGTAAGCCTGCAGAAGCTGCGCATCGTTTTGCGCGAAGCAATGACCTTTGCACAGCTCGAAAAGTTTCTGGCGATGTTTATCGAAGATACGTACAGAATCAAAGGGTTCGTGTGTCTGGAAGCACGTACAGCGCTGGTGGACTGCGTGGGCATGAAGCTGCTGGTGACACCCTATGAAGGCGAACCGGAACGCTGCAATGTGCTTGTTGCCCTGGCCGGCAGCGGGATGCCGATGGAACGGAGCGTCCGGAAAGCGGCGGAATGGTATCCCGGGTTGGTGGAGTCGGTGGAATGGGATGACTGAGCGTAAGCGCTGAAAGCTTGCGTTCAGGTTTGCTGACAATTTTAAAAGCTCTTAGGCATGGGGAACGCTCCATGCCTTTTTTGTGTCGAAAGACGGTTCGCAGTGCCAAAAAACCTCCGGGCAGTCAACAGGTTAAGCATTCGGAACAAACGCAACCACAGGCAATAATGTGCATTCACATCCATTATGCATTTCGCGCGCATGCTTTATAATCAGAGTGAATATACGATGAGGTGTTTTATCATGCGCTATGGCAGCTTTGACGAGGCAAGCCGGGAATATGTCATCGAACGCGTTGACCTTCCCGTTTCATGGACGAATTACATCGGCACCAAGGATATGTGCGGCGTTTTCAATCACACGGCGGGTGGCTATGTTTTCTGTGGCTCGCCAGAGTATCACCGCATCACGCGCTTTCGGCCCAACGGAGTCCCCATGGACGGACCCGGCCATTATGTGTATCTGCGGGACGACGAAACGGGCGACTATTGGAGCGTGTCCTGGCAGCCGGTGGGCAAGCCGCTGGATGAGGCGCGCTATACCTGCCGCCATGGCTTTTCCTATTCCAGATACCAATGTGATTACAGTGATATACAGGCGGAGCAGACGCTGTTCGTGGCGCAGGACGACCCGGTAGAGATATGGGATGTACGCCTGCGCAACGCGGGAGATAAGCCCCGCACAATAAGCGTCTATTCCTACGTGGAATTCTCATTCCACCACATCGACATGGATAACCGAAACTTCCAGATGAGCCTGTACGCGGCGGGCTCGAGTTATGCGGACGGTGTCATTGAGCACGAGCTGCACTACGAAGAGGACAGTTATCAGTTCTTCACCGCCAGCTTTGAGTCGGACGGATTCGACTGCCTGCGCGATGCTTTCATTGGGCCATACCGCACGGAAAGAAATCCGCTTGCCGTGGAGCGTGGCGAGTGCGGCAGCAGCTTCGAGAAGGGCGGCAACCACTGTGGCTGCCTGCAAAAGAAGCTGGTACTTCAGCCTGGTGAGGAAGTTCGGCTGATCTATCTGCTGGGCGAGGGCAGCGTAGACAATGGCAAGAAGATGCGCGAGAAGTACGGCAACGCGGCGGCGGTAGACGACGAGTTCATCCGGCTGCGGCGTTTCTGGGACGACAAATGTGCGCGGCTGCAGATCAGTACCCCCAGCGACGGGCTCAATGCGCTGACCAATCAGTGGACGCTGTACCAGAGCGAGATCAACGTGATGTTCTCGCGCTTCTCGTCGTTCATCGAGGTGGGCGGGCGTACCGGCCTTGGGTACCGCGACACCGCGCAGGACGCGATGAGCATACCGCACTCCAACCCCGGCAAGTGCCGCCAACGCATCGTGGAGCTGCTGCGCGCGCTGACTACGCAGGGATATGGACTGCACCTGTTTGAGCCGGTGTGGTTCGAAAACCGCCCCAAAAAACAGGAATTCAAATCGCCCACCGTCATCCCCACGCCAAGCCGCGATGACATCGTGCACGGCATTGACGACGCCTGCGCGGACGATGCGTTGTGGCTGGTCGGGGCGATTGTTAACTACATCAAGGAGACAGGCGAGAGGGCCTTTGCGAACGAGGTCGTGACGTATGCCGACGGCGGTGAGGGCACGGTCTATGAGCATATGATGCGCATATTGGACTTCTCTGCGCGGGAGGTGGGCGCAAACGGCATCTGTAAAGGGCTGCGCGCCGACTGGAACGACTGCCTGAACCTGGGCGGCGGCGAGAGCGCCATGGTATCCTTCCTGCATCACTGGGCAATTGTGCAGTTCATCGAGCTGGCACAGCATCTGGGGCGCGGCGAGGATGCGCAGCGTTACACGGTGATGGCCGAGCAGGTGCGTAAGACTTGCGAGGACGTGTTGTGGGATGGCGAGTGGTATATCCGTGGTATCACGGCGGACGGACGTAGGATCGGCACGCATACCGATGAAGAAGGCCGTGTGCATCTGGAGAGCAACGCTTGGGCGGTGCTGTCGGGCGTCGCCACAGACGAGCGCGGGCGCAAGGCGATGGAGGCTATCGAAAAGTATCTTTACACCCCCTACGGGCTGATACTCAACGCGCCGCCGTATATCAAAAGGGACGACGGCATCGGCTTTGTGACGCGTGTGTACCCCGGTGTGAAGGAGAACGGCGCGATATTCTCACACCCCAACCCGTGGGCGTGGGCGGCCCAGTGTATGCTGGGCAATGGTGCAGACGCAATGAAGTTTTACGATGCGCTCTGTCCGTATTATCAGAATGATAAGATCGAGGTGCGCCAGTCCGAGCCGTACAGCTACTGCCAGTTTGTGATGGGTACATCGCATACGGCGTTCGGGCGTGCGCGGCACCCGTTCATGACGGGCAGCGCGGGTTGGGCGTACTTCTCGACGACGCATTACATGCTGGGCATCCGATCCGGCTTTGACGGGCTGACGATAGACCCCTGTGTGCCGGCGGACTGGAAGGAATTCAGCATCGTGCGGCAATGGCGCGGCGCGCGTTATGAGATCAGGGTGAAGAATTCGCAGGGAGTACAAAGGGGCGTGAAGCGAATAGTGGCGGATGGTCAGGTCGTTTCAAAGCTGCCAGTTCTGCCTGCGGGCGAAGTGTGCCGCGCGGTGGTCGAGATGGGGGGGACGGTATGATCAAGTTTGGAACGGGCGGGTGGCGTGCCGTCATCGGAGAGGAATTCACCAAGGATAACGTGCAGCTGCTGTGTGCGGCTCTGTGTCATATGATGAAGGAGCAGGGTGTGGCGGACAAGGGTCTTTGCATCGGGTATGACAGGCGGTTTCTGTCCAAACCGGCGGCGCAGTGGTTCGCGGAGGTATGCGCGGGGCTGAACGTGCCCTGCCTGCTGCTGGACCGCGAAGCGCCCACACCGCTCATCATGTTCACCGTGCGCCAATACGGCCTGCCATACGGCATTGCGGTGACGGCGAGCCACAACCCGGCGATATACAACGGCATCAAGGTGTTCACAGAGGGCGGACGCGACGCCGCCGAGGACGTCACGCTGGAGATTGAGCGCCACATTGCGGCGATTGAAGGCACGGATATCCCGGTTGTTCCGTATGCCGAAGCAATGGCAAATGGGAGCATCAAGAAGATAAATCCGTTTAATGAATACATTGATAGTATACTGGCGTTGGCGGATGTGGAGGCCATCAAGAACGCACACCTCAAGATCGCTCTGGACCCGATGTACGGTGTGAGTCGCACCAGCCTGCAGACGATACTGCTGACGGCGCGCTGCGAGGTAGAGGTGATCCACGAGCGGCATGACACGCTGTTCGGCGGACGGCTGCCATCGCCCAGCCTGCATACGCTGGGGGCGCTGTCCACATTCGTGGTGGAAAACCGTTGCGACCTTGGCATTGCGACGGACGGCGACGCGGACCGCATCGGCATCATCGACGATACCGGAACGTTCTTGCATCCCAACAAGCTGCTGGTGCTGCTGTATTACTATCTGCACACCTTTCGTGGCTGGAAGGGCGCGGCGGTACGGAACAACTCCACCACGCATCTGCTGGACCGTGTGGCAGCGGGCCTTGGCGAGCGGTGCTACGAGGTGCCTGTGGGCTTCAAGCACATATCCGCCAAGATGCAGGAAACGGATGCGTTGATCGGCGGCGAATCGTCGGGCGGCCTGACCGTGCGGGGGCACATCCCCGGCAAGGACGGCATCTATGCGGCGGCGCTGCTGGTGGAGATGGTGGCCCGCACGGGCAAAACGCTCTCAGCCATATACCGTGACATCGAAGAGCGCTTCGGTACGCTGTATATCGCGGATGCCGATTTCACAATGACCCAGGTCAAAAAGCAGCAGCTGATGGACCGGCTGTTTGTGGATAAGGAGCTGCCTGCATTTCCGTTTGAAACCGAGCGCGTATCGTACGAGGACGGTTGCAAGCTGTATTTTAAGAACGGCGGCTGGGTGATCTGCCGGTTCTCCGGTACGGAGCCGCTGCTGCGCATGTGCGCGGAGATGCCGGAAGAGGCGGACGCCGTCCTGTGCATCGATATCTGGAAGGAATTTTTGAAACTGTAAAGGTGGACGTCAATGAAGCCATCCATTAAAAACAGACCCTATTATGAACCGGATTTTATGCCTGTTGCGGCGGTGAAAAGGGCCTACGAGAAGAACGCGCTGATCCCGGTGTACATCGGAGCGGAGCGCGGGGACGGACTGTCCGTCATGGAGTTCAAGTTGCGCTCGGACAGCGAAGCGGATTGCCACTTTGCGGAGCGCATGGCCAAAACACTGCTGTGGCAGAAGGGCGGCTATAAGCTCATCGTGTGCGGCCCTGATGTGGTGTACCGTCATATCGCGGACGCGTACCAACCGGGCGGTATCCGCGCCTTTGATGCCGATTTCATGGGCGGCGTCTACCAGCGGGCCTTCGAGGTTGAGCACCGGTGCTACGAAGAAAAACCAGAATCGCGGGAGAACCCGCGCAGCGTGGGCAAGCAGCTGAACGGCTGCCGTATTGGCTTCGACGCGGGCGGCAGCGATCGTAAAGTGTCGGCGGTGATCGACGGTAAGACGGTGTATTCGGAAGAGGTAATTTGGTATCCCAAGACCAACGCTGACCCGGCATACCATTTCGATGGCATTGTGAGCGCGCTGAAGAAAGCGGCGTCGCACATGCCGCGCGTGGACGGCATCGGCATCTCATCGGCGGGTATATTCATCAACGACCATACCGCGGTGGCGTCGCTGTTTCGGGCGATACCGCGTGACGATTTTGACAAGTACGTGCGGGACATCTATGTCCGTGCTGCCAAGGAGATCGGCGATGTGCCCGTGGCGGTGTGCAACGACGGCGACGTGACGGCGCTGGCGGGTTCGACATACTTCGGGCGCAACGCGCTGCTGGGCATCGCGATGGGCACCAGCGAAGCAGCGGGTTACGTGGACTCGGATGGGCGCATCACCGGATGGCTGAACGAGCTGGCCTTTGTGCCGGTGGACCTGAACCCCGGAGCGATGCGCGATGAGTGGTCGGCAGACACGGGCTGCGGTGTGTCCTATTTCTCACAGGATGCTATAATCAAACTGGCAGGTTATGCGAACTTCCCGCTGCCGGACGGCTCGCCCGCTGATAAACTGAAAGCGGTGCAGAGCGCGGCAATCCGCTATGACGAGACGGCGCTGCGCATATTCTCGGACATCGGCTGCTACCTCGGGCACACACTGCCCTTCTACCACGATATATACGGCATGAAGAGCGTGCTGCTGCTGGGGCGCGTGATGAGCGACGCGGGCGGCGAGACCATCATGATGACAGCCAAACGTGTGCTGCATCAGGAATATCCCGACGTGAAGATCGAGCTGATACTGCCCGACGATACCTTCCGGCGCGTGGGGCAGTCGATGACGGCGGCTTCGCTGCCGCTGGTGAAGGAGGAGAGCGTATGCTGATATCCAACGTGCGCTATTACGGAGCAGATTTTCGTTTCCATTACGGCGACATACGCATAGAGGACGGGCGCTTTGCGGAGATAACAGGACGCGAAGGCGATGCGCCGGGCGGCTGTGATGTGCTGATTCCCGGTCTGGTGGACATCCACCTGCATGGCAACAGCGGCGCGGATTTCATGGACGGCGATTATGACGGATTGACAACAATGGCGCGGTATCTGGCACAGGTAGGTACCACCAGCTTCAGCGCAGCGTCGCTCACGTTGCCTGAGGAGGCGCTGAGCAAGGCTTTCAGCAATGCTGTGAAATTGAAGCAGGAAGCGCCCGCAGGCTGCGCGAGTTTGCACGGCATCACGATGGAGGGACCTTTCTTCAATGAATCCAAGAAGGGCGCGCATGACCCCCATTACTTAAGGCAGCCGGATAAGGCCATGCTGAAGCGTCTGCAAAGCATGGCGGACGGGCTGATACGCATCGCGTGCGTTGCACCTGAGCTGCAGGGCGCGCCGGATTATATCAACGCGGTGCGCGATATGGGCATCGTTTGTGCGGCGGCGCACACCAACGCGAACTATGACGAGGCTTCGGCGGGCTTTGATGCGGGCATCACGCATGTGACGCATCTGTTCAACGCCATGCCGCCGCTGCTGCATCGCGAACCGGGTGTTATCGGCGCAGCATCGGAGCGGCCGGGCGTAACGGCAGAGCTGATTGGCGACGGCATCCACGTGCATCCCAGTGCAGTGCGCGCGGCGTTCAAGCTGTTCGGTGCGGAGCGCATTTGCCTGATCAGTGACGCCATGTCGGCGACCGGTCTTCCGGAAGGCGGCCCCTATTCGCTGGGCGGTCTGCCGGTAACGGTAAAGGACGGGCGCGCGACGCTGGCGGACGGTACCATTGCGGGTTCCGTTGCGACGCTGATGAGCTGTGTGAAGTGCGTAATCGGTATGGGCATACCGGCGGAGGATGCGCTGCGCTGCGCGACAGCCAACCCAGCGCGCGTAATCGGCGCGGACGACATCGGTGTGATTGCAGTTGGCAAGCGCGCGGACTTTGTCACACTGGGCAGTCACTGGGATATAAGGGATGTATACATTGCGGGACAACGTGTTGAAAGGGCATAACAGATGAACTTCAGAGTGGTGGATAATACGGAAACGATGGGCCGCGTGGCGGCTGATATATTCTGCGGACTGGTGGCGCGCAAGCCGGACTGCGTGCTGGGACTGGCGACCGGCTCCACGCCGGTGCCGCTTTATGCGGAGATGAGGCGCCGCTGTCGTGCGGATGAAGCGGATTTTTCCCGCGTCCGTACTGTAAACCTCGACGAATATGTGGGACTCGGGCCTGAGCACCCGCAGAGTTACCGGCATTTTATGCAAAGCGAGCTGTTTAACCACATCAACATCAGGCCTGACAATACACGGTTGCCCGACGGACTGGCGGCGGATCTGGATGCAGCCTGCACAGCGTACGACGAACAGATCGTGGGCTGGGGCGGCATTGACCTGCAGCTGTTGGGAATCGGGCATAACGGCCACATCGGCTTTAACGAACCGGGAACGGCGTTCACGCTCAAGACGCACGTTGTCAGCATCGCAGAGCGGACGCGGCTGGCTAACGCCAGGTTCTTCGGCGGGAACGCGCAGCAGGTGCCGGGGCGTGCCATCACAATGGGCATCGGCAACATCATGGGCGCGCGCAGCATCGTGCTGCTCGTATCGGGTCGCAGCAAGGCGGATATACTGCGCCGTTCCTTCTCCGGCGATGTAACGCCGCAGGTGCCGGCGTCTGTGCTGCAGCTGCATCAGGACGTGACGGTGATCGCAGACCGCGAGGCAGCGGACGCTTTTTTGGACACTCCGCTCAGCGCCGGGTTTTCGGCGTGATTGAAAAGCGGCCTGCAGCGGTGGTATAATCGCAATGACAGCGACAACACATTCTACCGGAGGTGCGGCCGAGTTGCGCAAATCTCCCAAGCACGGATTCTCTTTAAAATGGGGTCTTGTGGCCATCATGGCCATATGCTGGGTGGTTCCCATTACGGCGATACTGCTTTATTCCAGCTATACGCTCAACAACAACGTGCAGGAACGGCTGCGCGATACCATTGCCACCAGCGTGAGCATCGCCTTTCAGCAGACGCAGGATAACATCAGCGGCGCGATGGCGGCTTCCCGTGAGAGCTCGTACAATGACGCCGTCAGCGACGCTTACAGGCAGTATCTGAACGACAATGACCACGTGGCGCTGTACAGTACCGTGACCTCATATTTGCTGCAGCAATATGGCTACGACGACAGCTTCAACGCCACGCTGCTGTTTTTTACGGCCGAGCCGGATACCATTTACTATGTGAGCAACCGCACGGATTCGCGCGAAATCGACAGCCTGAAACAATATCAGAACAGCTTTCACAGCCGCGTACTTGACATATACCCCGAGCTGGGTACGCAGATATGCTTTGTGAACGAAGGAAACCGGCTGTACATGGTGCGCAACATCATGGACAGCCGGTTTCAGCCGTATGCCGTGATCGTGATGGAGTGCGATCAGGACGTGCTGTACGAGAGCATTCGAAGTATCGTATGGGTGCAGCGTGCTGCCGTGGACATCGACGATAATACGTATGTGGTGACAGGTGAGGAAGGCGGCTGGACGGACGGTGAGGACGGCATCCGGTTCGATGCCAAAAGCAGCCTTTACACAATAAGGGAATCCGCGAAGCTGTCCGGGCATAAGCTGCGCTTAAGCGTGGTGTCGGACAGTGCGCTGGTGACGGACGAACTGCCTGATTTCGTCAATCTGCTGCCGCTGATGGCGGTGTTCGGCGTGCTGCTGTTCATGCTGGTGCTGTGGGCTTATTACCACTATGTGGCAAGGCCGATGGACGCGCTGGTGCATGCAGCAGGAAGAATGGAGTCGGGCGAACGCGGATACACGGTAGAGGCGCAGCCGGGCAGCCGGGAGTTCCGCTATCTGACGGAACGCTTCAACGGCATGTCGGCGCAGCTCAAGTACCAATTCGACCGCAACAACGAGGAACAGCTGGCGCTGCAGGATGCGCGCGTGAGCGCCCTGCGCTCCCAGATCAACCCGCACTTTCTCAACAACACTTTGGAAGCGATATCGTGGTCGGCCCGCATGCTCGGTGACACCAAGGTGTGCCGCATGATCGAGGCGCTTTCCACGATGCTGGATGCCGCGATGGCGCGCGGCGGGCGGGCGCGGGATACGGTCAAGCAGGAGCTGGTGTATGCGGACGCGTACCTGTATATATTATCGGAACGGCTGGGCGACCGGCTGACGATACGCAAGGAAATTGCGCCGGAAACGCTGAAGGCGCTGGTGCCCTGCCTGATACTGCAGCCCATCGTAGAGAACGCGTTCGACCACGGCATTGCGCTGCAGCAGCGCGGTGAAATCGTGATCCGCACGCGCATACAGGAAGATGTGCTGGTCATTGAGGTGGAAAACGACGGGCATATGTCGGAGACGGACAAAAGGAAGGTCTCGAGGCTACTCGACTGGGACGGCGGCGGCGACGGCGGCGACGACAGCCGCGAATACATCGGCATCCGCAACGTCAACCGGCGGCTGAAGATACTCTACGGCGAGGACGGCGAGCTGTCCATCGCGCAGGCGGGGGAGCGGCGCGTGCTGGCGCGCATCGTGATCCCGCATGTGGAGTATGATCAATAGTTGGCAACGAAGAACAACAAACAGCAACCACGGCTATATGTGTATTTACCGCACATCTTCTATAATGCTGTTATGGGCAGATCAAATGTCCGTTTGTCCCATCCAAAATTTTTCGGAGGAAACGCTATATGAAAAAGACCATTGCATTCCTGCTGGTTCTGTTGATGGCTGTGGCGGTTTTTGCTGGATGTAACGCGAAAACGCCTGAACCGGAACAGACTGAAGCGCCTGCACAGGCACCCGAGAGCACAGAAGCACCGGCAGACGAACCGGCTGAGGCTCCTGTTGAGATCACGGTGGTAACCTCTTACGGCGGTGACGACGGCAACCGTCAGAACTACGAGAACGCACTCGCCAGTTATGAAGCAGCGACGGGCAATAAGGTTCAGGACGCTTCCGCAACCTCTAACGAGGAATGGAAGGCCAAGGTTATGGCCGATTTTGAAACGGGCACCGAGCCGGACGTGCTGTTCTACTTCCTCGGTACCGACGCCAACCCCATTATCGAGGCGGACAAGGTTGTTTCACTGGAAGAGATCCGCGCTGAATATCCGGATTATGCGGGCAATATGAAGGAAGACATGCTGGTTCCGTCCGTTGTGGACGATACGGTTTACGCGGTTCCGTCTACCGGTTTCTGGGAAAGCATGTTTGTGAACACAAAGGTATTGGAAGCGGCGGGCGTAGCGGCGCCGGGCGCGGATTACACATGGGATCAGTTCCTGGCCGACTGCCAGAAGATTAAGGATGCTGGCTATACTCCGGTAGCGGTTTCGCTGCAGGAAGTGCCTCACTACTGGTTTGAGTTCACCACATACAACAACGGCAATACGGCGAATCATCTCGAAGTACCGACTGAGGCGACAGATGCCACAGGAACGAAGTGGGCTTCCGGTTTTGAAGATTTGAAGAGCCTCTATGACAAAGGCTTCCTGCCCGAGAACACGCTGACGGCGACCGACGCTGAGACTGTGCAGCTGATGGTGGACGGCGATGCAGCGTTTCTGATCGATGGCTCTTGGAAGGTCGGTTTCTTCGTAGAAAACGCTGCTGACCATCTGGGCGACTACAAGCTGTCCTATGTACCGGGAAAAGGCGAGAGAAAAGCAACCGATATCATCGGCGGTATCTCGATGGGCTACTACATCACCCGTCAGGCTTGGGAAGATCCGGCGAAGCGCGAAGCGGCTGTGAAGTTTGTGCAGCACATGACGAGCGACGAAGTGCTCTCCACATTCGTAACTACCGAAGTGACTGCGCTCAAGAACGGCGCGAAGCCTGCAAATCTCAACGAGATTCAGCAGTCAGCATCCGAGATGTGCGCTGGTGTGACGAGCCTCGTGGCGCCGGTACAGGATCTGCTGACCTCCGAAGCGCGTGCCGACCTATTTGGCAACGTGAAGAACATCGTGACGGGCGGCATTTCGCCGGCGGACGCGATTGCAGCGGCTTTGGCTCTCAACAAGTAATACCCATCTCCCATTTACAAATAGTAAGAATGAGGGGCTGCCCCTGGGTAGCCCCTCGTTTTACGGAGATTCTAAAAAGCCCACAGGTCATCCGGGGTGATTAAAAAGGCGGTAACAAAAATGAATTCGCCTCTGTATAAGAAAAAATGGCCGCTCCTGTTGTTTTTGATACCGGCCTTTGCATTCCTGATACTGTTCCTGTTTTACCCGTTTGTGCAGAACATCATCAACAGTTTTATGAACATTTCCGGGTTGGGGACAGCCGCGTCTGGTGTGAACGAGCCTTGGCACCTGAATTTTGGCAAGATGTTTCAGGACCCCAACATGTGGACCTCAGTCAAAAACTCGCTGATACTGACGGGCTGCACCATCGTGTTTCAGGTGGGTATCGCGCTTTTGCTGGCGCTGCTGGTGGACAGGATTAAGGTGGGCGCGAAGCTGTTCCGAACGGTCTACTTTTTCCCCATCGTGATCAGCGCAACGGCGCTGGGGCTGCTGTTCAACCTGATATTCCTGTTCAAGGGCGGCATGCTCAACCAGATGCTGCAGAACTGGTTCGGTGCGACGGGCAACATCGACTGGAAGGGAACTGAGCATTATCTGGGTACAATGCTTATGCCCGTGATGTGGCAGTATGTGGGCTTCTATTTCGTCATCATCGTGACAGGGCTTGGCAATATATCGCCTGAGGTGTATGAAGCTGCCGAGCTGGACGGCGCACAGGGGTTCAAGCGCACGTGGTACATCACCTTGCCGCTGCTGCGCAATGTGCTGTGTACCTGTCTGGTGCTGGGCATCACAGGCGCGCTCAAGGTTTTTGATCTGCCGTGGGTGATGATGGGCGAGGGCATACCGATGGATCAGTCCTGGCTGATGGGTACCTACATGTACAGCCAGGCGTTCATACGCGGCGACGTGGACTACGCATCGGCTATCGCGGTGCTGATCGTGATCATGGGCGTGATATTTGCGCTGATCGCCAACAAGGTGTTCAGGCAGAAGGATTATTGAGGGGGAGGGAAGACGGATGGATAAAAAAGCATCAGCGGCGCGTATACAGCGCCGGGGAAAGTTCTCGCTCTCCCGACTGTTCACGTATCTGATACTGACGTTCTGGGGCGTCACCACGATATACCCGTTCCTGTGGGTCATTATCAACTCGTTCCGCGTGAAGGGTGAGATTCGTTCCGACTCGTTTTCGATACCGTGGCCCTGGCAGCCCAATTTCACACTGGACAATTATCAGGTGGCGTCGGAGCGCGCGGACTTCTTGAAAGCATACACCAACAGCCTCGTAATATCGCTGGTGGTGACTGCGGTCGTGGTGGTGCTGGCGGGGCTGGCAGCCTATGGTCTGGTGCGCTACAACTTTCGCGGCAAGAAACTTGTGTATGGCCTGATCATCGCCAGCATGATGTTCCCGGTATTCTCCACCATCATTCCGGTGTTCCGCATGGAAGCGATGTGGGGCATCGCAAGCACGGGTGACCGCTGGCTGTCCGTACTGTCGGTGATACTGCCGCAGATTGCGGGAAATCTGTCGTTCTCCATCATTGTATTGATGGGCTTTATACGCTCCATACCTGTGGAACTGGAGGAATCCGCCTATATCGACGGGTGCGGACCGGTGGGCATTTACTTCAAGATCATCATGCCGGTGGCGCGGCCCTCGTTTGCGACGGTGGCGATATTCTCCTTCCTGTGGTCGTACAACGACCTGTTTACGCAGATGTTCTTCCTCCGGTATCCCGATGAGCGCACGATCACGCTGCTGCTCAATGAGATCAGCTCGCAGGCGGGCATCAACTACGGTTTAATGGCTGCTTCAGTGGTGCTCGTGGTGGTGCCGGTGCTTATCGTTTATGTGCTGCTCCAAAAAAATATCATCAAAGGGCTTACGGTGGGAGCAATAAAGGGTTAATCTGTACATGGGGCAACCCGCAGAACTAAGATCCGGAGGCGTTATGTATAAGGTTGTGCTCATCGACGACGAAGCGATCATCGTGGAAGGACTGAAAAAGGTGGTGGACTGGCAGGGCTACGGCTGTGAGGTGGTGGACACCGCGTACAGTGCGGCGGGCGGTTCGGCGGCGATACGTGCGCACGCGCCCGACATCATATTCACCGATATCAAGATGCCCGATACCGACGGCATGACGATGCTGGCTGGTCTGCGCAGCGAGTTCCCCGACATGCAGATAACAGTGCTCACCGGATACCGCGATTTTGAATACGCGCAGGAGGCGATACGGCTGGGCGTGACCCGGTTGCTGCTGAAACCCTCGCGCATGGATGAGATCAACGAAGCGATGCATACGATGATCGGCAATCTGGCAAAGGCAGCGGAAAGCGCTCCGCAGGAGACTTCCCTTGTGGATGAGCAGCGGTCTGCCAACAGCTTCATCGTGCGGCAGGCGCTCGGTTTTATCGAAGAACACCACGCGGAGAAATTCACGCTGCAGGAGATTGCCGACCACTGTTACGTGTCGCAATGGCATCTGTCCAAGCTGCTCAACAAGCACACGGACAAAAGCTTTTACGATCTGCTGAACGCGGCGCGCATACGGGAAGCCAAGAAGCTGCTGGAAGACCCGAGCCTTAAGATCAGCGATATCTGTGAGCGCGTGGGATATGCGGATATCGGGCATTTCTCCCGCGTCTTTAAGAAGACGGAGGGCGTGAGCGCCAACGAATACCGTAACCAGCTGCACTGACCGCCGGTAGAGCGAAAACGTCTGTATGATTCATAAACGTCAAACATGCATCATGTAAGGAGGTGCGGCGGCCGGGACATCATTTTTATGAGTACCCGGGAAAAGCCGACAGATTATGGCTGAAGTTCTTTTAAAGAATATCAAGAAGATATACCCGGTCAGTGGGGAGCGGGAGAGAAAAAACCGCCGTGACAAAACGGAAACGGACGAGAAGGTCAATCTTCAGATTACGGACAAGGGCGTCGTCGCGGTGCAGCAGTTTGATCTTGAGATCGCCGACAAGGAGTTTATCGTGCTGGTCGGTCCGTCGGGCTGCGGAAAATCCACCACGCTGCGTATGGTGGCGGGGCTGGAGGAGATCACCGCAGGCGAGCTGTACATCGGCGGCGTGCTGATGAACAACGTGGCGCCCAAGGATCGGGACATCGCAATGGTGTTCCAGAATTACGCGCTGTATCCGCACATGACCGTATACGATAACATGGCGTTTGCGCTGAAGCTGCGCAAGACGCCCAAAGCGGAGATCGACAGGAAGGTGAAGGAGGCCGCGGCGATACTCGGCATTACCGAGCTGCTGCGCCGACGGCCCAAGGCGCTCTCGGGCGGACAGCGCCAGCGCGTGGCCATTGGCCGCGCTATCGTGCGCGAGCCCAAAGTGTTCCTGATGGATGAGCCGCTGTCCAATCTGGACGCGAAGCTGCGCAACCAGATGCGCGCGGAGCTGATCAAGATGCGGGAGAGCGTCAACACGACGTTCATCTACGTGACGCACGACCAGACGGAGGCCATGACGCTGGGCGACCGCATTGTGGTGATGAAGGACGGGTTTATCCAGCAGATCGGCACCCCGCGCGACGTGTTTCACCATCCGGCCAACCTGTTTGTCGCGGGCTTTATCGGTACGCCGCAGATGAACTTCTTTGATGCGAAGCTCGTCCGCAGCGGGGATGAGTACGCAGCGGAGCTGGAAGGCTATCGCATAACGCTGCCGGGCAGCGTATGCAAAACGCTGGCAGCTGCGGACCGGGGAAACATGGATATCACACTGGGCGTGAGGCCCGAGCATATCCGCATCGTGCCCGAAGGCGGCATAACGGCGGCGGTGGATGTGAGTGAGATGATGGGCAGCGAGTCGTATGTTCACGTGTCTGTGCAGGGGAAGGATACCGTGATCCGAATACCAACCTCCGAACTGGCTCCGGATGCGCACACAAGAGGCAGTATATGCTTCAGCTTTTTGGGTGAGCTGGTTCACCTGTTCGATCCGGAAAGCGGCGTCAACCTGGTTTGAAGCTGCGCACCATTAATGAGCGGTGAAGCAGCCGGCCGCGCGGGTATAAACAATACCACATGAATAACCGCCGGATATTATGTCAATACCGGCGGTTATCTTTAAAGATTAAAAACGGCTTAAGCAGGACTTACCGGCATTCAGACAGGTTAGACCTGCTTCGCGCCGCACCGGTTGCAGAAAGCTGCGTCCGCTGCATTTTTAGCGCCGCAGGAAGTACAAAACAAGCTGTTGACGGCGCTTTGCGGCGCTTCGTGCTGCCGGACGCTTGTGCGGATCACGTTAATCGCCTCGTCGTCCAGCTTTGATTGAGAAATCATGCCGGCAATCTGCGTAATGAGCACAGGCCAGGCAATGAACATGCTGATGACGGACGGAACAAGTTGCTGGCCGAAGATGCCCACTGAGGCATTCACAGAAACGCCGCTCCCGCTGCTCTGCAAACTGATGTTAAGCGCGGACTTCATGCCGAGGACGGCCTTGAACATTCCGCCCTTGCTGATGCTGATGAAGCACCCGCCAGCGCTTTCCTGAATGTTCACCTGAAACCCTTTTGTGCAGAAATGATCTTCAACATCCCTCGCCACGGGATGCAGATCCGTCAAAGCGGTTGAAATGAAGGCTGTGGATTTGAATACGCTCATATTATGCCTCCTCACGAAGTTTGTGCAGCTCAAACAATACGGACAGCTCACCGACCATGCGCCAGACGAGCTCGCGTTCACGTTGGCCAAGCGTTTCCTCAACTTCTTTCACAAGCGACACGACCTGCTGCGCCTGATTCGTAAGCTCCTCATCCGTTATTTGCTTGTCCTCCAGAATGCGCTGGTAGCTGGGCATTGAGCATACGTATTCATCCAGTGCCAGATAACCGTTTTCATCAATGATAGACCGCATACATACACTTCCTTTTCGTAATTATAATGGCCGTCCGCAGTGCCTGCAGAACTTCCATTCAGGTTCTGTCGAAGCGCCGCAATTCGGACAACCGGTTCCCGTTCCGTTCATGTGCTGCAGTATCTTCGTATATTGTTCTGTTTTGCACCAGCTGTCCACATGGCTGACACGAACGGAGAGGAAGGGATGGTCCTGATTCATAAGCGCTATGAACTGAAGCAGCTTATCCCAATTTGATCGGAATAGAATGTCCTCATAATCCTTGGCCTGCTGCATGTAGACATCCATGTTGATTTCGCCGTAAGAGAGTTTTCCGCCGCCGGCGAGGCACATAAGCGCTTCGGAAATCGGTTTTGGATCCTGCATGCAGACTGCTGCAGCCCGGTCACAGGAAAATTCCGCGTACCTTTGCCACTTAAACAGGGCGAGCTGTAACGGCAGCGCCAGCACGCCCAGCCCCAGCAAATCTGCACCGGCCGACAGCAGAAGCTGCGCCATCGTGGAATAAAGCACGTGTCTGCAGGCGATGTGGCCGCACTCATGTGCCAAAACGGCTTTTATCATCTCCTCATACATCAGCTGAATGAGACCGGATGTTACGGTGATGCTTATTACAGAGTCTCCCATTGTATAAGCGTTGGGAGCAGGATTCATCTCAAGATAAAATTCAGGCTCGTCGATACCCAGCGACTGGCACAGGGGCGGCAGCAATTCGTAAAGGCCGGGCAGCTGATCCGTTCCCAGCCGGACCTTGTTGGCCATGTTGACACCTTGGATCATACGTTCATTCCAAATTTTCATAAAGGCTTTGAGCGCGGTCGCGAAGCCGGGGATTTGCTGCAGGTTTTCAAAAGCAGCGGTGTCTTCAGGATGTATGTAATCCATGGAATTAGCTGGTCTCATATCAGAATCTCCTTTGTATGATCTTCATATGGCCATTGGCTGCAATGGCGGGAAGATTGGCAATAAGCTGCCGGTCAATCTCCTTGTAATCCTGCCCTGCCGCGGCGCTGATGGCGTTGAGATCATCCCAACAAACCAGACAGGGATGCCGTTTGGAGACGCGGTCTGCCTTAAGGAACTTATCCGAAATGGGAAGCTGCGTCCATCCGTGCGTGGCAAGATGGGCTCCCCACCGCATGTGCTCGCCGACAGCGAGATTTTCAAGCACTTCCGGCACGGACGATACAAGCGTCTCAAACACATCGGTATTATCGGGCGCATCCTCTGTTCTGACGGTTTCCATGCCAAGCGCGTACAGCTTGGAATTGATATGCAGCGCGAGTGCGCGGCTGGATTCCCGGTCGTAGTTGGCAAGCTGCTGCCACGGAAGGCCGCCTCCGTATATCTGGCAGTAATACTGATGCACAGCCTTAGACATGTTATCGAGCTTTTCATTGATCACAATCGACGCCCGTTCGAAAATGGCATCTTCTCCGAATGCCAATATATCTCCCGACGTTTGATATATCTTGCTGAGGCCGCTTGAACGAATGAGAGCGCAAAACTGAGTGGTAGCGCAAACGGTTGCAGCCATGTGCTTCATCGTATTGACCAGGCGTGCATTGGCTTCGTCATCCGGGCCGGTGCAAATGACGAGGTCGGTTTCCTTAAGGGTGTTGCTGTAATACGCATAAAACGGTGCGCTGGCTGGCGGTATATTGGCATGTTCCAGCGAAGCAAAGCGGGCGGCTTCCGGATTGTCCGCTAAAAATTGAGCCGTAGTATCGGATGCATTATCACCCGCCACGATCAATTTGAGCTGCAGCCCCAGAAACTGCCCCTGGGTGATAATGTCTTTCATAAGATACGGAATTACAGGGCTTTCACCAACCACCATAACCGTCAGTTGTCCGTCGGCACGGCCGTCGTGGAACCGCGCCCGCGCATAGCGGATCACAGCAGTGTGATTCATGAAATCCTGCGATACCAAAGCGTTCCGGTCCAGAACAACGAAATTAATCCCTGATAAACCGGAGCTGTCAAATATATGTCCGTATAAGCTTTCGTCGGTAAGCACATGCAGTGTTACCGATTCCTTCATTTCGCTGGGTTTCAGAAGCTCTGACAACTTTAAAAAAGTCTCGGCATTTAATGAAAGATCAGAATTGTTGGCGACGAAATGAATGCGTGTCTTTTTCAAAGCCCGGAAAATCCCGAACTCTTTCAGACTTCTCCCATACTGCTCGGAAACGAGGATAAAGGTGTTATCCGGCGCTGCTGACTTGAAAAGCTTCTGATCGTCGGCTTCCATATCTTCCTTTCGATGAGGAACGATAAATAAAACCAACGCACGCGGATCTTCTTTCTTGATATCCCTTTCGAGCGCCAGCGCTTGCTTGTTCAGGCAGGAGAAGATGTACACGGGGCGGCGGACGCCGAAGATGCGCAGCATTCTTATTCGCAATGAACTGAGGAAGCTGAATCCAAAAAGCGACAGAGCGACCATGACGATTGCAAGCATTCCAATGGTCATCACGCCGCCAAAAGCGATGCGGTATGCCGGTGTCAGCACCTCCTGATAGAACTCTCCAAAATCGTTCTCAAGCACGAACATGCGGCCGGTACTGAACACCGCCATCAATCCGGCGGAAATACAATCGCCCACGTTTTTGCCAGAATCTACTGACGCCAGATATCCTATCGAATAAACGACGATGCCCGATACGGCAACGATGCCAAACAGGAGTGCCCGGTGGCGAACCAGCCAGGAAAGCCTGCGCGTAGCGAAATAACAGCCCAAGAGAAGGATGACAACACAAAACGCCACTGTAATCACAACTGAACTCAAGACGGGCATAATGTACCTCCATATGATGCAAGCAGGCATTCTGCGTTATCGGAACCTTGCGGGTCAGTTCTCTTAAATTATTACGATATACATATATTAGCACTGAATTTTGCCTAATTCAATAGAATCGGGGTGCAAAAGCTCGTATGATGGAACAAATTGTGGACAAACATTGTTAATATATTTACCTTTAAATAATGCTGTGATATGTATATAATGACAATTGATAGAATTCTATTCTAAAGATAAGGTGAACACCAGTATGAAGAAGTATGATGTCTTTATTTCCTATCGACGGTCTGGAGGAGAATACACTGCCAAGATCATTAAGGACCGTCTGGAAGATTTGGGGTACAGGGTGTTCTTTGATGTGGAGTCCCTCCGTTCAGGCAACTTTAATACGAAGCTGTATTCCGTAATTGAAGAATGTACCGACTTTCTTCTGATACTGTCGCCAGACAGTATGGAACGTACAGCCAATGAAGACGATTGGCTGCGTCTGGAAATCAGGCATGCATTGGAGTGCAATGTCAACATCGTTCCTGTCATGCTGCGCGGATTCGAATTTTCTTCTCAATTGCCAATGGATATCGATCCCATACGCTATAAGAATGGCCTGGAGGCCAATTCGGAATTCTTCGATGCCTTTATCCAAAAGCTATCAAAGAGCTTTTTAAAATCCAAGCTCCGGGTCCATAACAGAATAACGCAAAACGTGCTGTTCCGCAGAACATGGCCTGTTTTGCTCTCGCTTGTCCTGATTGCCGGACTGGTGGCGGGGGGATTGGCCGTCTTCAACGGTGGCAGCGGGCAATACCCTGTGAGCCGGGAACAGAAAAATCTTACCGATGAGGTATTGGTGTATATGCAAAACAACCTGCTCGCGGCGAACACGATGGTGGGCGAGATGAATAACGCGTATGCAGCCTGCAGCAACTATCTCTCGTTAGGGGATGCCATATCATACCATGAAGCGCTCAGTACGATCAGCATGGCGTATTCGAATATCGAAAATTTATCCGTTGATGAGATCGCGATGGATGCCGGACTGGCGGAGAGGCTGAATGATTCGGAATTCGTCAAAGTTGATCTTCAGGCACTCAATACTCAAATCGACATCACCCGAGCTTCATGCCTTGAAAACTTGGTCGGTCTGCAAATCAGAGTTGATCCTGATGCAGGGCTTGACGATGCAACCCGGAAAAAGTGGATTGATCTCGAACAGCAGTGGGTGGACCTTTTTGCGCATGAAATGGTTTATGCAACAAATATGCTGCTTCTGCCCGTCAGCGATGCTTATATCAGTGATTTCAAACAGCAATTGCTTCCGCGATTTACCAAGCTGCCCTATTCTGAGCTGACATGGCAAACCAACGAAGAGGAGCTCAATCGTTTGCTGGAATCCGTTTACAGTCAATATGATGAGATTCTTTTGGAGCTAGCCACCATTGGCGGCGGGGAAAGCATCAGCGTACAAAGTCAGGAAGCAGAATTGATTGAATTCGCACAAAGCTTAGGATTCAGCCAGTCGGAAGCTGAAGGATTTGTGGCAGATATTCTGACGCATACGGATGAGTTGACGGAGGCAAAAAGCGAGTTGACACAACTTAAGCTGCAGCTTGAAAGTGAGCTTAGGGAGGCTTCGGAGAAGTATGCGCCGCTTGCAACAGACGAACCTGGGATTATATGGAGCAAAATGCTTCGCTTTTTAAAGCTGTCTCTTTATGATGACGCGATAAAATGTGCCCAGGCGTATCAGCAGAAGGTCAGGGATACCGATACCAACGCTGATGTCTATATGCCCATCGTTATCAACTTCATACAGCAAATCGGAAATACCGGCTTAGATTATGGCCTTGTTGTACTGGGGTTTGAGCCGGGCAAGCCGGACCATGCTCTCTACAAGATTGGTGATATTATTGTCGCTATGAATGGTAACCCATGCCGTACCGTTGAGGAGATGGAGAGCTTCATGAAAGAAACGGGAAACGTTGTGAGCATCTTAAGACCGGACGAGCAGGGGAATATGGCACTGGGCGACTACAATATGCCAACAGGTCAGTGCAGAGTACTGTTTTATAACCTGAGTGAGGAAGCATCCTGAGCCTGAATCCGGGATGTTCAATAGCTGCGACGGAATAAGCGTTTATTTGAAGCCGTATGCTTCAGGCAATAATTTCGACAGATTAGGAATTGATCATTGTCACAAGGTCCTGCGCTACCTTGCTGACGTTTTCGATTGCGGACATGCTCAAGCGAAGCAGGTTGTATTCGTTATGATTGCACTCATAGGCTGAGCCGAAGGTGCGAATAAATTCATGACGCAGTGCGGCACCGTAGTTGATTTTGATTAAGCCATACGTCTTTGCTTCGCGGATGACCTCGGCTGGGATGCCGGAGCCGCCATGCAGAACCAACGGAACAGTTGAAACTTTATAAATCCTCTTCAGCAGAGGTAAATCTATTTTAGGCTCAAAGCCGATTCCATGCACATTGCCGATGGATACCGCCAGCGAGTCGCAGGTTGTACGCTCAATAAAGTCAAGCACCATATCAGGGTCGGTTTTGCTGTCGGCTTCAGAAACGATGTCGTCTTCTTTACCCATAAGAGCACCAAGCTCCGCCTCCACAGGAAGGCCATTGGAGTGGCAATAGTCCGCGGTTTTTCTTGTTTCACGTATGTTTTCTTCATATGGCAGATGGGAGGCGTCAATCATGATGGAAGTAAAGCCGGCTTCAACACACGCTTTGACATCCTCAAAGGATTTACCATGGTCAAGATGCAGGCCGATGGGTATTTCGGCATGTTCTGCAGCATCTTTTGTGATAGCAGCGATGATAGAAGGGTTGGAAATGCGCAAATTGGAGGAAGAAATCTGTACATATCCCGGCAGCTTTGCCTGCGACAACCCTTTGACGATTGCATATGTCATTTCCATATTGGTTGTATTGAAAGCGGGCAGAATGTAATGCTTTTCCTGGGCATACCGCATCAAATCAAATCCGTTCGTTAGCTTCAAAACGTTCCTCCTAATGGCATGCGATTTACATGAGCGAATTTACTATATATTTCTGTCCATGTCAATGATAATACTGTGTAAAACCCTTATACATGACTAAAACATTGACCATTGCGCAGCAAGTGGATATATTATCAGTGAAATATGGTTTATTATCGAGTAAAATACGGAGCCTGAATGAAGCATTTATTTATTGGCATCGATATTGGAACATCCTCCGCAAAGCTGGTTTTGGCTGACGAGACCGGTACGGTACTGCACAAGGCTTCTGCGGAATACAAGGCCGCTCAACCGAAAGAAGGGTGGAGTGAGATTGAACCCGGCATATGGTATGATGCCGTTTCAGCTTGCATGAAAAAGCTGCTTTCCGGAGCAGACAGGGGCAGCGTGGAAGGGATTGGCGTCACGGGGCAAATGCACACCACCGTTTTCATGGATGTAGACGGAAATTCCATTCGCCCTGCACTGATGTGGACGGATAAAAGGACGAAGAAAAATATAGCTTATCTTAAAGAACAAATCAGCCTGTATCCGCAAATTAATTATATCGCAAATATTATTTCAACAGGCAGTCCCGCGGCAAATTTGTTTTGGCTGAAAGAAAATGAGCCGGAAAACCTGGCGAAACTGCACAAGTTCCTCATAGGGCCGGATTATATCGTGTTTCGGCTGACAGGCGTGTATGGTACGGATTATTGCGAATCCTCCACATCCTCGTTGTATGATCTTCAAAATAAGCGCTGGTCTGAAGACATGCGGCAGATAATCGGACTCACCCGGGATACGTATCCCGAGGTTAGAGGCAGCGCCCGCATAGCCGGCAGCTTGCAACCGGAGATTGCTCATGAATTTGGCCTTAAAGAAGACGTCAAGGTGATCGTAGGAACGGGCGACAATCCGGCAGCAGCTATCACCACAGGCTGCCTGGGTCATAACAATCCGGTTATTTCGTTGGGTACGTCCGGAGTTCTGATGCTTTCCAGGGAAAAGCCGGACTTTGACGCAAAAGGGAAGAATATTTTGTTTTCCTTTAACGATAAGGATTTTTTCTATCTCGTTCAGGGCGTTGTTCAGGCAACGGGAAGCTCCTATGCGTGGTGGATTCGAGATATTTTGAATACGGATGAACTGTCTGCGGTGGATGCTCAAATCGATATCAACACCGCCTGCAGATCTGAGGTCATCTTCTACCCGCATCTCTCGGGAGATAAAACACTCTATGCAGACCCGAACCTTCGCGGTGCATTTATAGGCCTATCCGCTGACACGACACGCTGGGAAATGGCTTTCGCCGTGATGGAAGGAATCAGTTTTGCATTCAAAGAGCTGGCACAGAAGATGCATTTTCCGTGGAATAAGCATAGCAGCATAAATGTTGTTGGCGGCGGGGCGCAAAGTGAAGTCTGGATGCAAACGATGTCCGACATTTTAAATATTCAAATCAATCAGCTGGAGGGCACCACGAGTGCATCCTTTGCTATGGCGCTGCTTGCGGCTTATGGCTGCGGCAGGATAACGGATCTCGGCGAGGCATCCGACAAGGTCATGACGATCAGGCGCTCCTTTATACCCAGGCCAGAGTTTAAGAGTTTTTACGCTCAAAAGTATGAACGATATTTGAGGATACATGACGCGATGCTGAAAATCAGGGGGGAAGGTTGATCATATCTGTATTAGCCAGAGACCTGAATAGGCAATGCCTTTGCCTGGAATGTCAAATGAGAAAATCGTCGTTTTTTCTTTCAGCATAGAACTATATTAATGAATATTCATTTTAACGCTGATATTAATATTGACTCAGTGATTCTTAACGTCAGAAATATCTCAGCATGGTGATAATATTAAATTATTCACTATGAAATTAATTTCAACGAGTGCAATTAGTTGATATTGTTTTTTGTTAGTGCTATTATGTTTATGGGATCACAACTGCAATTGTGATTTTGACAAAAGAACAATATTCGTTGGCATGATGGTATTCTATCTTTGTAAGTATGCTGTAGGAAGTAAGTAACGGCATTGATTTAAGGAGGTTTTTGATTTGAGAGGCTACGTATATCTGGATAAAGGGAAATTAGGGATTCAAGAAGTTCCGAAGCCCGGGCTGCCTGCAAAAGGCGCGCTTGCAAAAATCGTTTGTGCTTCGATTTGTGGTACTGACCTTCGGACTTACAGGTTTGGCAGCAGCCACATCACGCCGCCCAGAATAATAGGCCATGAAGCTCTTTACAGTCTTGAAGAAGTTTCTCCTGAGCTCACGGGCTTTAACCCGGGGGACAGAGTGGTCGTCGCACCTGCCATTGGATGCGGGGTATGCAGAAGCTGTAAAAGTGGGCGTACCAACATGTGCGACAACTTAAAATCCATGGGCTTTCAATATGACGGTACTTTTGCGGAATACTGCGCCATACCGGAGCAGGCTTTCGTAATGAATAATGTAATTAAAATTGAGGGTCAGATTAAGGATACGGAAGCCTGTGTCGTAGAACCCATTGCGTGTGCGATCAACGGGCAAAGCTTTTTAAACATACAAAAAGGCGACAATGTACTGGTTTTTGGTGCTGGATTTTTAGGATGCATCCACGCGGAGCTTGCGCTGATGAAAGGTGCGAACAAAGTCATCATTGCGGAGATTTCGGAAAAGAGAAGGAATCAGGCGCAAAGAGACATACGCGGAGTCTATGTGGTAAACTCGGGCGATCCTGATTACGTTAAACAAATCGATGAAATAACCGCCGGTGCGGGAATTGACGTTGTGATTACCGCGTGCCCGGTGGGGTTGGTGCACCGGCAGGCGCTGGAGCTGATCAATAAAAGCGGCCGTATCAGCCTGTTTGGCGGATTGGCGGGGGAGAGCAACGGTTTTCTGGACAGTAACCTCATCCATTACAAGGAAGTGGGTGTTTTCGGTGTGCATGCGTCCACGCCTGAACAAAACCGTGAGGCTTTAAACTACGTTCAGAGCGGTAAATTAAAAGTGGAAAAATACTTGAGCGTTTTCCCGTTTGAGAAAATTGAAGAGGCATTCGAAGCATTGATCCATGAAGACGTTGTCAAAGCAATCGTCAAGATATAAATTTTTGGAGGCAAATATGAAAGGTAATATGAAAGCAGTACGGATGTACAAACCAAAGGACCTGCGGTTGGAGACGGTGGAGATACCGCAAATCCAGGACAGCCAAGTGCTCATCAAAGTGATGGCAGTGGGTATCTGCGGCTCGGATATTCCGCGGGTAAACCATTTCGGCGCGTATATTTCACCCATCATACCCGGCCATGAATTCGCAGGCGAAATCGTGGAAACGGGTTCCGGTGTCAAAGACTTCAAAGCGGGAGACCGCGTGACGGTTGCTCCGCTGCTTCCTTGCTATCAGTGCAAATACTGTGCGATGGGCGAATACTCTCTTTGTGAAAAGTATTCATATTACGGTTCCCGCTGTGACGGCGCCTTTGCGCAGTACATTGCTGTTGAGCAAAAGAATCTCGTAAAAATTTCAGATAATACTTTGTTCGAAACAGCGGCAACAACCGACCCGCTGGCCAATGCAATGCACTGTTTAAAGCGTACACAGTTTAAAGCCGGAGAAAGCGTATGTGTCTACGGGTGCGGCGCGATCGGCCTTTATACCATCCAGGCAGCCAAAGCGCTGGGTGCAAGTACGGTCGTCGCTGTTGACGTAAGCCCGGAGAAGCTTGCATCCGCATCACAGTGCGGCGCAGACGCGGTTTTTAACGGCAGGGATGCGGACGTTGCCGACCAGGTGAAGAAGTACTTAAACGGCGGCGCTGATGTGGTTGCAGAGATATCAGGAAATCCCATTGCGCAGCAAAACAGCATATTAAGCGCAGCCAAACTGGGACGCGTGGTCATCGTGGGAATATCGCATAAAGGGCTGGATTTGAGTGAAAAAGCAGTTGATACGATCATGCGCAGTCAGCTTAGTGTCATCGGCTCCTGGAATTCCTTCTCCGATCCGTTTCCGGGATGGGAATGGACGACTGCTGTTGAATTGTTTGAAAGCGGTAAAGTTAAATCGGATGCCGTCATCACGCACAGGCTGCTGCTCGAAGATGTGGCGGAAACATTCCAAAAGCTCGATAAGGGCGAAATGTTCTTTAACAAAATACTTTTCTTCCCTTGGGGCATTTAATCTACGATATCAGTATGGTCAAAAAGAGAGTGTAAGCTCTCTTTTTTGTCTTACAGTATGCTCAAGAACGCTATTGACATTAGGCGCAAGTATTGTATACTAAAAACATAAACAAAATACAAATATAAAAAATTGTATACAAATCTCAATTCACCTCAAAACCAAATTAATTATTGGAGGTAATCAAATAATGACTCAGATCTTTGCGTCACCCGGCAGATACATCCAAGGCTATAAGGAATTAAAGAACATTTCCAACTACGCAGTTAATTTTGGGAAGAACTTTGTGGTCATCACCAGCAAGGGAAGAGCCGTAGAGCTCACTGAGGAGATTGAAAAGAGCTTTGAGGGAAGGGGCTGCTCACTTGTATTCCTGCCTTTTGAGGGGGAGTGCTGTATGTCTGAGATCAACAGACTGGTGGATATCGTAAAGAGCAATCCCACGAAAATTGATGCGGTGATTGGCCTTGGCGGCGGAAAAGTGCTGGATACGGCAAAGGCTGTTGCGCATTATATCAAAGCGCCCATTATCATCGTTCCGACCATAGCATCAAATGATGCCCCGGTCAGCGCGCTGTCCGTTATCTATAACGATGAGGGGACATTTATTGACTGCATCTTCTATCCGAAAAACCCCGAGATCGTTTTGGTGGATACATACATCATCGCCAACGCACCGGCAAGACTGCTCGTGGCCGGTATGGGCGACGCACTCGCAACCTTCTATGAGGCGCGCACCTGTGTGGAAGCATACCGGAATAACTTCTTGGGTACAGGTACATCCATGGCCGACAGCAGCGCGGGCGCCAAAGCGACAGCCACATCGTATGGGCTCGCGAAGCTCTGCCTGGATATACTTTTTGAATATGGCCTTGAGGCCAAGCTCGCGGTGGAAAAGAAACAGGTCACAAAAGCGGTTGACAAGATCATCGAAGCAAACAGCCTTTTGAGCGGAATCGGGTTTGAGAGCAACGGCGTAGCGACAGGGCACGCGATTTATTGCGGCATATCGGCATTGAAAGGAAGAGAGCACCTTTTCCATGGTGAGTATGTCGCTTTTGGCACCATTGCCATGTTGGTGCTGGAAGGCAGGGACAAAAAAGAAATAGACGAAGCCGTGCGATTCTGTCTGAGCGTTGGGCTGCCCGTTACATTTGAGGATATGAACCTTGGAGACATGACGGATGAAGAACTTGATGTGGTCGTCGCCACAGCCGCAGACCCTGGGCAGACGAGCAACGTTGAGCCTTTTGAAGTGACCAAACACGAAATGAAAGCAGCCATTATAACTGCAGACCAGATCGGCAAGCTTTACAAAAGCGGAGGAAGCCTTGTCTAGAGGAGCAAGATAAACCATAGAAGAGGAAGCCTGTTGGTATGTGATGTGTTAATGCAAAAAGCAAATTGTGACTGGAGGATATAAAATGAAACCCTTTGAAATGTTTTTCCCCGTACGTCTGGTCATGGGACCGGGAAAGTTCAAGGAACTCGGCAAACGCTGTTCCTCTTACGGCAAAAAGGCATTTGCGGTATATGACCCGTTTTTAAAGGGCTCCCCGTTGGTTGATAATATGAAAAAAGACCTTTCGGATTTCGGGATCAGCGTTGTGGATTTTTTTGAAGTCGTACCGAATCCCCGGCATACTATGATGGACAGGGGCGTGGAGATATGCAAACGGGAAAACTGCGACTTCGTCGTGGGCATTGGCGGCGGCAGCGCCATCGATACAGCCAAGGCCATCGCCATTGCAGCCGTACACGGCGGCTCCACCTGGGACTATACTGAGAGGTATTTTGAGCAGGACAAGGTGCTAAGACCCAAATCCAAGGGACTGCCTATCGTCTGTGTACCTACAACAGCCGGAACGGGTACGGAGGCCACACATGTCTCGGTTGTGAACAACCATGAGCTAAAGATGAAATGCGCCATCATAAACGAAAACATATATCCCGATGTGTCCATTATTGATCCGGAGCTGATGATCTCGATACCGAAAAAAGTAACGGCGCATACCGGTGTGGATACCTTTGCGCATGCGTTTGAATCCTATATCAGCAACGGCGCGACGGAATGGTCGGAGATGCTCGCATTAAAATCCATGGAGCTCTTTTCCCGCAGTATCAGACAAGCGGTGAACGAACCCAAAAACGCAGACGGGCGTATGGACATGGCTCTTTCCTGCACGCTTGCAGGCGCGGCTTTTGTACAATCCGGGCTGGCACTGCCGCATGCCATTGGGCAGCCGGTGAGCGCGATTACGGATGCACCGCACGGGGCCACGTTGGCGGTATGCCTGCCGGTCATCATCGAATGGACGATTCCTGCGGCAGAGGCCAAGTTTGCCAGAGTTGCGGAAATACTCGATCCTTCCGTTCGCGATCTCCCGCAAGCCGAAAAGGCTAAGAAACTGACTGAGATACTGGCGCAGCTTTATCGGGATATTGATATCAACGAGTCATACGCTTCTTATGGCATGACGAAAGACCATATCAAGGAAGCGGTAGACCTGTCCCTTGGGGCCTACCAGTGGGATATCGGCGGACATCCCAAGAAGGTGGAAAGAAAAGATCTGGAGGAGATCTACCGGCGCTGTTTATAGGGAGCTGAAAAGCACATAAAAACAAATCACTTTGGAGGAATTCATGGCATATTTGGGACTCGATATAGGAACGACTACATGCAAGGCTACGGTTATCGATAAAGAAGGAAATGTGTTGTCCCGTGCACAAGCGGAATATGACCTGATCATCCCCAAGCCTGGTTATGTTGAGTTAAGCGGCGATGTTATTTGGCAGAATGTGAAGACGGTACTGAAAAGAGCGGCTGCCGGCTCTGCGGAGCCCATCGAAGCCATCGCAATCGCATCCTTTGGAGAGGCCTTCGTACCTCTGGATAGTGATGGGAACATCATCCATAACAGCATTTATTTTTCCGACATACGCGGCACAGAGGAGGCTGCCGACATACTGGCCAAGATCGATGAATCTGAGCTGTACAGGACGGCGGGCGTGCCCATCAATACGATATATACCTTAAACAAGCTTCTGTGGCTGAAAAAAAACAAGCCGGAAGTTTATAATAAGACAGATAAGTTCCTGCTGTACTGCGACTTCATTTGCTATAAGCTTTCGGGTGAGCGCAAACTCGATTATTCATTGGCGTCCCGCACGATGTTCCTCGATTATAGCGCCAAACAGTGGTCGTCCAAAATACTGAATCTGTTTGGCATAGACGTTGAAAAGTTTTCAAAGCCCGTGCCATCCGGTTCCGTCGTCGGACAAGTGCTGCCGAATATTGCGCAGGAGCTTGGTCTCAACAGTAATACCATGCTGGTAGCGGGGGGGCACGATCAGGTATGCGCGGCTTTGGGCGCGGGTGTTCTGAACAAAGGTGAAAGCGTGGACGGTATCGGTACGGTAGAGTGTCTCACCGTGCTGTTAAGAGGGCTTGACAATCTTGACACCATGCGCGGATACAATTTCAACGTGGAGCCCTACGTGCTGGAGGGAGAGTATGTAACGCTGGCATTCAACAATACGGCCGGCGCCGTATTAAAATGGTACCGCAATACGATCGATCGGGAACGCAGCCTTGCAGCGAAGCAAGCGGGCACGGATATACATGCCATCATGGAAAGCGAATGCCCACCGGGGCCAACCGGGCTGCTGCTGATGCCGCATTTTGCCGGCAGCGGAACGCCCTACCTTGACTCCAACTCCAGCGGCGCATTGCTTGGTTTAAAGCTCAGTACCACGAAAGGGGAGCTATACAAGGCTTGTATGGAAGGCATCAATTTTGAGATGCTGTTCAACGCGGAGCTGCTGAAACGGTGCGGTACCGATATCAAGAGCATCACCTGTGCGGGCGGTGGTTCCAACTCCGCCATGTTGCTCCAGATTAAAGCGGATATCATGGGCCTGCCGGTGAGGAAATTAAAGGTTCTTGAATCCGGTACCATAGGACTTGCCATGCTGTGCGCGGTGGCCTGTGGCGATTATGCATCACTCAAGGATGCGGCGAAGCAGTTTGTGAGAATTGACATGGAGTTTTCTCCCCACAGCAAAAATCACGAAATATATATGGAAAAATTCCAGGCCTATAAACGCATTTATAATGCAGTTAAGCAGATTGGAATTTGAAAAATGGGAATGGAAAGTTCATGGAATGACCGTCAAGTGTGTTATGAGAGTATTGCAGCCTAAAAACGATAAAGAACAAAAATAAATGATAATAAAACATTATTATATGTTGCAATATTGTGCTAATGAGCATATAATAGATTGTAAACAACAACAATATATTAGCGTTTTGGAGAAAATCTATGATTGCTTGTGTGTTGCATGCTGTAGGGGATTTGCGTGTACAGGATGTGCCGGATCCAAAGCCAAAGGCGGGAGAAGTTCTTTTAAGAATTAAAGCCTGCGGTATCTGCGGTTCGGATGTGCATAGGGTTCTTACCGATGGCACATATTCATTTCCCACCATTCCGGGACATGAATTTGCGGGTAAAATTATTGAGACCGGCGAAGGCGTCGATGCATCACTGGTTGGAAAAAAAGCCGCTGTTTTCCCGCTGATTCCCTGCCGAAAATGCGAATGCTGTCAGATAGGGCAGTACGCCCAGTGTACATCATACGATTATTTCGGCTCAAGAAGGGACGGTGGGTTTGCTGAGTATTTAAGCGTTCCCGTGTGGAATCTTGTGCTTGTTCCCGAAGATTTCAGCTATGAGGAAGCCGCAATGCTGGAGCCTGCGTGCGTATCCCTTCATGGATTAAAGCAGGTGGGTATTAATTTGGGGGACAATGTCGCTGTTTTCGGAGCAGGGCCTATCGGCCTTATGACAGCGCTTTTCGCAAGAGCCTGGGGTGCGGACAAGGTGATGCTCGTCGATATTGACGATGCAAAACTGGATTTCGCAAAAAAACAGGGATTTGACCTTGTTTTCAATAACCGGGGCGCAGATGCATCCGCCTGGGTGAAAGAACAGACGGACGGACGAGGCGCGGATGTATGTGTGGAGAGCGCGGGCGTGTCGGCAACGCTCGATCTGTGCCTGCTTTCCGCCAAGCCTTTCTCAAAGATACTGGCTCTTGGCAGCACAACAACGGAGATGCGCATATCCGCAAAAGCATACGGTATGCTGCTGCGCAAGCAACTGAAAATATTCGGGACATGGAATTCGTTTTATGCAAACCTGCCGCGTAATGAGTGGCAACTGGCGATACGGGAAATCGAGACCGGCAGAATCAACCTAAAGCCCCTTGTAACGCACCGCTACCCGCTGGAGGCGGGCATCGAACCTATTAAGATGATGCATGACAGGAAGGAATTCTTCAACAAGATCATGTTCATAAACGACTAACTAAACTTCACAACAGCATTGATACAGCCAGACACATCAGGTTTAAAGTACAGCGAATTAATAACAGGCATTCTACAGGAGGAAACATGAACAAAGGAACCATGAAGGCGGCGGTTCTGGAAGAACTGAATAAAATCGTTGTTAAGGATGTTCCGATTCCCGAAATAGCGAAGGATGAAATGCTTGTACGGGTGAGAGCCTGTTCCATATGCGGGACTGATGTCCGCATTTTCCACAACGGCGAACATAGAATTGTAACGCCTTGTATTACCGGGCATGAGATATCCGGTGACGTTGTGGAAGTGGGCCCCGAGGTGACCCGCTTTAAAGTGGGAGACAGGGTCGCCATTGGCGCAGACGTGCCATGCGGCGAATGCAAATTCTGCGTCATGGGTCTGAGCAACAATTGCGTCGTACACCGTTCCACCGGGTATCAGTATCAGGGAGGATTTGCAGAGTACATTCCGTTGAGCGGGCTGATGATCAGAGGCGGCCCCATAGCCAAGATTGCGGACTCGCTCTCCTACGACGAAGCCGCTATTGCGGAACCGCTGGGCTGCGTGCTGAACGGACTTGAAGCCGTCGATGTTAAAATAGGGGACTCCGTTGTGATCGTCGGCGTCGGGCCGATCGGTTCCATGCTGATAGAGGTATCACGGCGCATGGGTGCCTCCAAAATCATTGTTATCGATCTGAAAAAAGAAAGACTGGAGATGGCAAAGGAGTTCTGCGCGGATGTTTATATCGCGGCGGAAGAGGAAAAAGCCATTGAACGTGTTTTGGAAGAGACGGACGGAATGGGCGCCGATGTGGTGATTACCGCATGCCCTTCTGCAAAAGCCCAGGTGGAAGCGCTGGATATGGTGAAAAACAGGGGCAGGATTAATTTCTTCGGCGGACTGCCACACGGGAATTCCAAGATCACGATAGACTCCAATCTGATTCACTATAAAGAGGCTTATATTGTCGGAACGCATGGATCGCTTGTGCGGCATCATGCCAAGGCGCTGGAGCTGATTACTTCGGGTATCGTCGATGCGAATAAGTTCATTTCACACAGACTGCCGCTGGATAGAATACTGGAAGGATATGCGATTGCGGAATCAAAGACCGGGCGTAAGGTCATTATCAACCCGTGAACAATATCGAACCGGTTTGACGAAATAATTTGCAGGAACACTGAAGCTAAAAATGTATTGCAACAAATTTCATGGGGTGATATTATATACAGGGTTGTATATGTTATTGTTAAACAACATATAAATCATAGATTGGACCGTTAGGAGGGCATTATGGAAAAGAGATTCATCATGTCGATTGATCAGGGGACTACTGGTACCCGCGTTATATTCTTCAACTATGACGGTTCCATTCATTCCTCTGCTTATCGGGAGATACGACAGATATATCCGTTCCCGGGATGGGTAGAGCATGACCCGCGGGAATATTGGGATACCACAATGACCTGTACGCAGGAAGCCATGCAAACGGGCGGCGTTAAACCTGAAGAGATTGCGGCCATAGGCATAACGTGCCAACGTGAAACCACGATCCTCTGGGATAAGGACACGGGAGAACCCGTGTATAACGCTATTGTTTGGCAAAGCCGCCAGACGGCGGAAATCTGCGAAGATTTAAAACGGCGAGGCTATGAAGATAAGGTGCGGCAAAAGACCGGCCTGCTTATTGACGCTTACTTTTCTTCCACCAAGATTAAATTCATATTGGACAAATACCCTGAATTAAAAGACAAGATCGCAAAGGGTAAAATACTCTTCGGCAATATCGACAGCTTTCTCATATGGAAACTCTCCGGCGGCGCTTACCACGTTGAAGACTATTCGAACGCCGCGAGAACGCTGCTGCTCAACATCCATACCCTTCAGTGGGACGACGAACTTTTAGATGCGCTTCAGATTCCTAGGAACATCCTGCCCAAAGTCGTTCCGTCGAGCGGCATTATGGCTGTCACAAGCAAAGCGGTGTTTTTCGGTCAGGAAGTTCCGATAGCGGGCGATGCTGGCGACCAGAGCGCGGCCACGTTCGGGCAGACCTGTTTTGAGCCGGGCATGGCCAAGAACACATACGGCACATCGCTTGCCATGATGATGAACATCGGCAAGGAACCCATCAGTTCCAACCACGGGCTTACGACGGACCTGCTGTGGATGCAGGGGGATAAGGTGGAGTACGCCTTTGAAGGCGTTGTATTTATCGGCGGCGCCATCATACAGTGGCTCCGGGATGGCTTAAAGATCATCAAAGATTCTTCAGAAAGCTCTGAGAAAGCATCACGTGTTTCTGATACGGGCGGTGTGTATATTGTTCCCGCCTTTATCGGGCTCTGCGCGCCGTATTGGGACATGTACGCCAGAGGAACGATCGTAGGAATAACCAGAGGCACATCGGATGAACATATTTGCCGTGCGGCGATCGAATCCATGGCTTACCAAACCCGCGACGTACTGGAATCCATGAATGCGGATATGGCTGGAGGCGAGTTCAAATCCTTGAGGGTGGACGGCGGAGCGACGCGCAGCGAACTCCTGCTTCAATTCCAGGCGGACATTTTGGGTCTCCCGGTAGAGCTGCCTCAGGTGACTGAAATGGCGGCTTTGGGAGCCGCTTATCTCGCCGGTCTGGGCGTGGGCATCTGGAAAGACAAACAGGAAATCGCAAAGCATTGGAAAGTCGCCCGAGTATATGAGCCCAGCATGAAATCCGACAGAAGAGAAGAACTGTACGACGGGTGGAAAAGAGCTGTATCTCGTTCATTGGACTGGGATAAACATTGATAATACACGGTTACCCGAAACAAAGACTCGAATCGAATTGTATACGATAAATTATAATCGAATACAATATTGACATAAACGAATAAAAACGTATAATATATATAGTGCAATAATAAGAAAAAATAAGAAAATGATCATTGTTGCACACTAGCTTAACAAATTATTCTGCACCACAATAATCTATCTGAAAACCAATAATTCAAATTTATACCATAATATGCAACCATAACACTGTTTTATGGTACCAAAAGAGCATCAAGAGATAACATAACAGGAACTTAAGAATGAAAACTAAAAACGACGAGAAGTCAAAAACAAAAAACAAGAAAGTGATCAGCAGGAAGGAGAAATCCCTTCTCGCCGGAGCTATAGCTGTATTGGCCGTTGCTATACTATGCGTGGTTATTTTTCTTCTTTACCCGAAACTAGCCGGACGGCCGGATTGGCAGATTATCGGGTCTCTTGATTTTGATGACAGCACATGGATAGAAGATATGGCGTATAACCGAGTAAAGCCCACAGAAAAATTGCTGGATGTCAGCTCTTCCTTCGTCTATTCCACTGATACGGCGTATATTACTGCGACCTATGCATCGGGCACAACTGTGGAAAACGCGAAAAAGTACTTCTTAAGCCAGATTCCTGATTCAGTGGATAGATTCCCGGACGAAGTTGCCAGACTGAATATCGTCGGCGAGTTGAACGGAGAAAAATACGACATAATCAACTATGAAGCAGATATGTTCGTTGCCTACGACACAAAGATAACGATAGACAGGGAGAAGGCCGACACAATAAAAGAAAAACTGATCAAGGAATTTCCGGTTGATGTGGTAAAAAAGGTACCGGAGTTAGCCCAGGTTACAGAACACGAAAAGCTGGGCGGATATGTCATGTATAACGATGACGAGCTTTCCAGTTCGTCGTATGCCGGGATCCCCATCTTTTCAGAAGCATACAGGTATCAAGGCACCATAGAAGATTTGATTAAAATTGAAAAGGCAATTAAGGATAAGTATCCCGAAAGCTTATTCTTTGAAGAAGTAGCAACAGTTTATTTTAAAGATCAGGGACACATTTTCTCGCTGAGTGCTGAGGAAAGCGATTTGAATATATTAGCCGTTATTACGGTACAAAGGATACCGGAAAAACAATCATAATAGCATTTAAAAAGATTAATAAAAAAGCATAGGATTTAACCGGGCAACACAGGTGATAATGCGTGAAGAGCGCATCACAAATAAAGTATTATTCATAAGGAGGGCAAAAAATGAAAAGACTGGTTTTGCGCGGTATTGTGTTAGCACTTATTCTTGCGTTGGTCGCAATCACACTTATCGCGTGTGGTGCTCCGGCACAGGGTGACAAGGCTGCTACTGGCGATGCTGCCACAAAGGGTGTCTATCAGAACCTGGATCCTAACAGAGAATACTATCTGGCATCTTCACATCAGGCTCATCCTTACTTCAAGGATTCTCACATCGGTCTCCGCTATGCAGCCGAGTACTTCAATGTGAAAATCACGGCTGTAGGACCTGATGCATGGGATACGGCAGCTCAGGCACAGGCTCTGGAGCAGACGCTGGCTAAGAAACCCGCCGGCATCATCATCCGTGGCTACGATGCATCTTCTGTTGACGCTTCCTTAAAAGCACAGGAAGCCGGCATCCCGATCGTATGCACGGAAGCCAAACCTTCAGAAGGCCGCGGCTCCACCGTTCCTGGCTGCTTGACCTTCATTGGTCTTGACAACTACCAGTGCGGCGCTGACACCTCCAAAGAGCTTATCGAGAGAGCCGGAGACACAGGTGTTGTCGGTATCCAGGGTAACTGGGGCGCTTCCAACACGGACGCCAAATTGCAGGGACTGAAAGATTATCTCGCGACGAATGCTCCTGGCTGGACAATCTGCGGCGAAGCAGATGACAAAGCGACCACAAACGACGCTATTGTGGCTGCGAAATCCCTTATCACCAACTATCCGGAAATGACGGCCATCATGGGTATCGACTCTTCTTCCGGGTCCGGTATCGCGAACGCCATGCAGGAACTCAATATCCCCGCTGGCAAATACAAGGTCGTTGTGCATGACAGAGAGCCCGCAACGCTTGACTTCATTGAGAAGGGCTTCATCGATGCCACGCTCATCAACAAGACTGCCGGTCAGGAATTCATGGCGATGTTGGTGCTCGAAGACTACAACAATGGCGGCTTAAAGAACATTCCGATTTCCTCGGACAACGCCAAAGCCGGTGTTAACCCTGTTCCCGATAACATGTACAACACCGCTGTCGTCATCGACAAGACAAATGTTCAGTACTTCAAAGCGGAAGCTATTCCGAAGATCGATACGAAACTTTACAACAGATAATGACCATGCACTTTACAAGGGGGCTTGGGGAAACCCAAGCCCCTTCGTAAAGGCGAAAGAATCTATGCATTATAAGTCTTGCAGACTTTATTTATATTTTTAGATCAGGCATATATATATAAACAGATTTTACTGATGTATAATAGGGTATAAGCCCCTAGTAACGTTGTGAATTGGTAGTTTGTACTACTTCATTATAAAGGAGAAGAAGAATGGACAGCGGTAAGGAAAACTTTCTTATTGTCGATAACATTTCAAAATCCTACGGTGTTGTGCATGCCTTGAAAAACGTATCTTTTTCAATAGCGCAGGGCGAAGTACACACGTTATTGGGTGAGAACGGCGCCGGTAAAAGCACGCTTATCAAGATCATAAGCGGGGAAGAAACTCCGGACTCGGGCTCCATCACGCTGGATGGCCAAACGGTAAAGAATTACTCACCGATGACGGCTAAAGCCATGGGGATCGCAATGGTTCATCAGGAGCTGGCCATATTCGAAAACATGACGGTTGCGGAGAACATATTCCCGACCTGTGAGTTTCTGACCAAGTCCGGCGCCATCGATAAAAAACGCCTTATTAAAGAAGCTCAGGATAAGATCGATCTGTTTGGCATGAACTTGGTGCCTACGCAGAAGATGGATTCCCTTACGGTCGCGCAGCAGCAGATGACGGAGATACTCCGCGCCATAAGCGCAGGTTCAAAATGCGTGCTATTGGACGAGCCGACTTCGGGGCTCAACAAAGAAGAAACGGCAAACCTCATGAAGATCATAGACAGGCTCCGTTCGGAAGGTATTACGATCATCTACATCTCCCACCGTATCGCCGAGATCATGCGAATATCCGATAGAATTACGGTCATGCGGGATGGTGAATATGTATGCACGTTTGTAAACGACCAAAACTTGAAGGAAATAGACCTCATCAGCAAAATGGTCGGCCGTGAGCTGACAAGCAGCCTGTACAAGAGAAAACAATACGCGGACAAGATCACCGGTGAAGTGTTCTTTGAAGTTAAAAACATGAATAAAAAGAATGCTGTATACGATATCAGCTTCCAGCTTAAAAAGGGTGAGGTTGTCGGTTTCTTCGGTCTGGAAGGTTCGGGAACCAATTCAGTTTCAAGAATGATTTTCGGCCTTGAAGCAATGGAATCCGGCGAAATATTTTTTAAAGGCGAAAAGATAGAAAAAGTCACGACCACGACCATGGTCGATAAGAAGATCATGTACATCAATAACAACAGAAAACAGGCCGGTCTTCTGCTCGATTCGTCGACACTCAACAACATGTCTATGCCGGTCTTGAAGCAATTCTCCAAAAGCGGGATCATAGACAACAAGAAGCTTATAGAGCATACCAGTAAGTTTGTTGATGCTTTCAATGTCGTCATTCCTTCGGTATATCAAAAGCCGAGGAACCTGTCGGGCGGAAATCAGCAAAAGGTGCTGCTGTCCATATGCCTTGGCAAAGAACCGGAGCTCATGATCATCAACGAGCCGACGAGAGGTATCGACGTCGGAGCCAAAGCGGAGATACACAAGTTCCTGCTCGAAAGCGTGGACAAGGGCGTCGGATTGATCGTATTCAGCTCGGAGCTTCCGGAACTTATGAGCCTTTGTGACAGGATCGTGATTATGAAAAACAAGCGCATCGTCGGTGAGATCAGCAAGGAAGAGATTTCCGAGGAATCCATCATGACAGTTGCTGCTGGCGGAATGTAAGGGGGATATTATAATGGAGAAAACAATACGTACCCTTGACAACAGGAAAAAATTCAACTGGGCTAATTTAACCATTATCGCGCTGACGCTGGCTTTAGGAATTAGTCTTGCAGCGACAAGCAGCACATTCTGGTCTTTCCAGAACATACACGCCCTTTTCTTTGATACGTCATTCATGTTCTTTGGCGTAATCGGCTTTACGTACCTGATGATCATGGGCGAAATCGACCTCTCGGTCGGTTCGATGTATGCTTTTTCAGGTATGTTTCTGGGCATGCTCACCAACTGGGGGCTGCCGTTTTATGTTGGTTTACCCATTGCGCTCCTCGCTTGCGTGTTATTCGGTTTTATCAACGGATTCCTGGTAGTCCGTTTCAGAGTGCCTTCGATGATGGTGACCTTGGGCATGATGACGATGCTCGCGGGAGTATCAAGCCTCTTGTGCTCCAACTTGTATGGTTATAACTATCCGAAAGAGTATAAGGATCTTTCAAAGTATTCCATCAATCTGGGTGATGGGAAGGAGATATTTGTACTCATCATAGTTATGATTGTGCTCATCGTTGTGCTGGAGTATATGCTGCACCGTACAACGATCTTCAGAAAAATGTACTACGTTGGCGAGAATCTGGATACAGCCAGAATTTACGGCATCAAATCCGGAAAGATCAAAATCATTACCTTTATGATCTCAGCCTTTACGGCAGCTATCGGCGGTATACTTATTGGATCGCGTGTCAATTATGCGGAACCGAATATTGGGCTCGGTTATGAGTTTCAAATGCTGACTGCAGCGGTGTTGGGCGGGGCCAGCCTGTTTGGCGGAAAAGGAAGCATACTCCGTGCTGCGGTCGCGCTTTTATTTCTGCAGCTCATATCCAACGGCATGGTCATTCATAATATTGAGCCGTTGCTGCAACAGATTATCGTTGGTATCATACTCATTATTGCCGTATGGCTTGATACCCGCGTCAACACTGCGACGAAATCCTAAGGCAGTAGGGGGAAAGAGGTAAAACATGAACAATACGATTCAAAAGCTATTGAAAAAGAACGGCAGCGTGGCATTGCTTATGTGCATCGTCATGATAATTTTCCTGATAGTGACGCAATCAAGGCTGTTCTTTGATTCGTTTAATTTACAGGCACTGATGAACGCAATTGCTCCCGAAGGCATCGTTGCCCTTGGTATGATGATTCTACTCATCACGGGCGTATTCGATCTCTCCGTGGGTTCTGTCATGTGCTTCGGCGGGCTCGTCACAGCGATGATGCTGACGGAAAATACTCCTGTGATTCTTGCAATTCTGATCGGTCTCGTCGCTGGTGCTGCTGTCGGCCTCTTGAACGGTATATTGGTTGAAATCGGCGGTATCAACGCATTAATCTCCACCATCGGAACCATGTATGTTTTCAGGGGTGCCTCGGAGCTTCTGCTGGTGGGCAGAGGCAAGGGAGGGTTCGGCGGATTCCCCAGTGATTTTGTTCAGCTTGGGCGCGGCGATTTCCTCGGCATCTATTGGATGTTCTGGATACTGATTGTTCTGGTTGCCGTTTTTTCACTTTTTATTGCCAAAAGACCGACGGGCAGGAGACTGTATTTCATCGGCGGTAACGAACCCGCTGCCAAGCAAATGGGTATCAAAAAGAGGAAGATCAGAATATCGGCATATGTGCTTTCTGGTATCCTCGCGGCTTTGGCAGGAATACTGATCACAGCAAAGTCGGACGCGGCAAACCGTTATACGGGTCAATTGTCCCATATGAACGTCATCATCGCCTGTGTTATCGGCGGCGGCAGTATGAACGGCGGGCAAGGATCAATGCTTGGCGCCGTGTTCGGAATTATATTCCTGTCACTGCTGCAAAACGCGTTCAACCTGTTCAATGTCGAATCATCAACCCAAAGAATTTTGATTGGTATCGTTCTGATGGCTGTGGTATCTTTTGACGGGTATATGACCATTCGGAGACAAAAAGAGCTCGGAAGAATGTAATATTCATAATTGGTAATCAAAACAGGTAATATATTGCGCTGAAAGCTGGCGCATCATGTCGGCTTTCAGCGCTCCCTTTTTGCCCAGGGCAGCGTAACTGGCAAGTGGCAGATGGGCGTTCCCCTATGTTCTCTTAGAGGTGGCGGTAATAAGATAAGCACAAATGACGTATCGTGTTGCATAATGAAGGGGCGATTAAAGAACCCTTTTATTATCGTATGGGCTCTGCGCAGCTCTCAGGTGTGAAATTGAACATGAAAAACACGTTTTTGATTGCGATCGATGCCGGAAGCACAAAAATTAAAACCGCAGTTTACGACGTTGGCGGAAACCTCATTGCCACGTCGGAATCCAGAGCGCCGCGGGAAACGAACAACCCGGGGCTTTCGGACGCGCAGCTGTACTATAACACTGTGTTAAAATGTGTGGAAGACACCGTTGAGCAGATTGGGGCAAAGCGGACGGATGTTCACGCAATAGTGTTTACCGGACAGATGGCTGGTGCAGTAGGCATAGATAAAGACTGGAACCCGGTCACGCTATGGTCGGGAACCATGCACAGCGAACATATTCCGTATTATAAATCATTCCCCAATGAATACCATCAAAATCTTCTGACGATATGCGGTACAAACTCACCTTTTTTGCTTCCCAAAATCAAATGGATGGAGCATACCTTCGGCGATGCGCCGCGTGCGGTGAAATACTTGATATTGGGGAATTATGTTGCTGGCAGGATGGCGGGAATCGATATAGAGGATGCGTTTATTGACCGTACTCTTCTGGAATGGACAGGCTGCGCTGATTTAAAACAGGACACATGGTCGCCCTATTTGTGCGGACTTGCGGGAATGGACATGACTAAACTGGCTCGCATTGTTCAATCAAGCACAGTGATCGGATATCTTAAGCACGAGGCTGCTGCTGCCTGCGGACTTCCGGACGGTATTCCGTTGGTAGCGGGTGCTGGAGATAAGCCGGCAGGCTGCATCGGCGCAGGTGTCGTACGGCCGGGACAGCTGATTGACGAAAGTTCCACCGTAGGCGCGCTGAGCCAATGCCTGGACAAATTCATACCCGACACGAAGCATCATATGCTGGAGACGATACCTTCTCCTATCGCCGGTGAGTATTACTCGATGGTATACTTTACCGGTTCAGGCGCAACTGTCGAATGGTTTTATGATACGATTTGCGGTGGTGAAAAGGATGCGGCCCACAAGGCCGGAACAGATATCGGTGAATGGATGAACGATAAAGCTGCATGCATTCCCCCTGGCTCGGATGGCTTGCTGGCGATTGGTATGTTAAACGGCCGCGCACTGCCTTTTGATCCCGATGTCCGGGGTCTTTGGGTGGGGCACAGCTGGAACCATCTGCCGCAGCATTTTTATCGGGCTTTGCTGGAAAGCTACGGCTATGAGTATGCGTGTGCACTCAATGCCATGCAGGATACCTATCCGCAGCTTCATGCAGAGGAAATTCGGGTCATCGGCGGCGGAGCCGTATCTGCGTTATACAACCGGATCAAGGCGGATATATTGGGCAAGGTGTATGTGGGGTTAAACCGTGCGGATCTGACTATGTTGGGTGCTGCAATCATAGGCGGGCATGCGGTTGGCATTTATGACGATATAAAGGAAACTGCCGAGAGTTTTGTTCAAATAAAAAACAGGATAGAGCCCGACCCATTGCATCACAACATCTATAAAAAATACGTTGACGTGTATGCGTCTTCATTTGACAGATTGAGACCTTTATATGAAGGGTTAAACCGTATAGAAAAACTTTAATGCTACAAGCAAGGAGATGTTATGACACACAGAGAAAGAGCGATGGCAGCAATTGAAAGAAGAGAGCCGGACAGGGTGCCTTTGGATTTGGGCAGCGTTGGGAGCCTGATCTGTGATAAAACACACTTTGAAGTGCGTAAACTTCTGGGCCTGCAGGGTGAATTGGAACCATACCGCAGCGGCAGCACAACGAATTACTACGATGAGCAGATGTTGGATGCGTTTGATATTGACTTCAGGCATCTTTGGCTTAGTTCTCCGGACAAGCCAAAGACGGTGCGAAATGAGGACGGAACCGTTACGGACGAATGGAACATTATATGGAGTCGTGAAGGCTCATATCCGGTGCATTTTCCTTTACAGGATAAAAGCGATCAGGAACTGGCATCTTATAAATTCCCGATTCCTGAGCAAAAATGGGATGTATCGGCGCTTGCAGAAAGAGCGAGATATCTGCGCGAAGAAACGGACTATGCGGTTGTAGCCAAATCGGTATTGGGCAGCGGGGGGATATTGGAGCGCTGCGGTTATTTGCGAACAATAGACGACTTTATGGTAGACATGCTTATCAATAAAGACGCTGCGCACTATATCATAGACAAGATCGTTGAAGTGGAGATTGCGCTTTGGGACAGGTTCTTAGACGCAGCTGCCGGTTATATTGATATCGTGCAGCGTGTTTCCGATGTGGGTACACAGACGGGGCTTTTTATATCGAAGGAGCTCTTTCGGGAGTTTTTAAAGCCAGCGGAGGCGAAGGTATACGCCCATATAAAAAGCAGGGCGCCGCAGGTTAAAATATGGTTCCACAGCTGCGGAGCGGTGTCGGAACTCATCGAGGATTTTATCGATATAGGGACAGAGATACTGAACCCGGTGCAGCCGCTGGCCAGCGGGATGGACTCGGCGGCGCTTAAAAAAAGGTTTGGAGACCGGCTTTGCTTCCACGGCGGGATAGACCTGCAGCAAGCGATGCCGGGGAGCCTTGCGGATGTAAAGCGCGAATGTGAAACGAGAATACGGGAATTCGGAAAAGGCGGCGGTTATATCTTGGCGCCTGCCAATCATTTTCAAAATGATACACCGGCCGAAAACATCGTGTTTTTATACCGTTACGCAAAGGAATTTGGAGAATATCCGATTAAATAAGCTGGGGTTTTTCCCTGGGGCTTTCGTTTTTGTTCATATTAATTACGAATGTGTATTAATATATTTAATTAGAATTTGACTTATACTGGGGAATATTATAAAATAAGAAATAGTAACAAAATGAAACCAATCCGGGGTACAGCGATATTACTTTTCAGCATAAAAAAAGAGGTATTGTATATGTTGGCGCACGAAAGAAAACAGTTTATATTGGACATGCTCAACAAGAATAAATCTGTCACCGTTACTCAATTGAGTGAACTGTTAAACATATCTGAGGTGACGATTAGGCGCTATCTGAATGAGCTGGAAGATTCCAAGGCCTTAAAAAGAATTCACGGCGGAGCAGTCAGAAATGCGAGTACGGCGTTTGAACCGCAAATATTTGAACTGGAACTGGAGAATGTAGAAAAAAAAAAGCGATTGCAGAAGAAGCTTATGAACTGATAAAAGACAACGATGCCATCATCATAGATTCATCTTCTACCAGCGCCCAGTTAGCGTCCCTTATCAAAACAGGCAAAAAGCGCAACATCACCGTAGTCACCAATTCATTTAAAACTGTATGGGATCTGATGTGTACGGAAAAAGTCGAGCTTATACATATAGGCGGACAGGTCCGAAGCAATGTATGCAGCTCTATAGGATCCATAGCGGAAACCACGCTTCAGGGATTGCGCGTGGACAAGGCTTTTATCGGTATCAACGGCATCAATTTTGAAGACGGGTTTACAACTCCCAACCTTTTTGAAAGCCAGATCAAACGAGCGATGATGAATTCAGCTTATAAAGTGTATATATTGGCTGACAGCAGCAAGTTTAGCCAGACATATCTGAGCATTGTCTGTCCTATTTCCAGAATAGACTGCCTAATAACCGATAGCGATATTACCGAAAAAGATAAAAACGATGCTGAACAGAACGGGTTGAAGCTGATAATAGCCGATGTGGAAACAGCCACGCCTGAATGTTGATGTCTCGTTAAGGAGGACAAAGGACAGTATGGATTTAAATTTACTGGGAAAATCGTGCCTCGTCACGGGAGGCGTACAGGGCTTGGGACGGGCGCTATGCGAAAATCTTGCGAAAGAGGGCGTTCGCATAGCAGTCAATTATCGAACCAATGCAGCCAAAGCGCAGGATACCGTGCAGGAGCTAAAGGATAAATACGGCGTTGATTCTTTTAGCGTTGCGGGGGATGTCAGAGATGAAAGCGATGTGTCACGGATGTTTGCCGAAACCATTGAACGCATGGGCGGGCTCGACTTGCTTGTGAACAACTCCGGCATATGCCCGACTTCCCTTGTTAAAGACATGTCTTTGCAGGAATGGGAAGATGTTTTGGCCACCAACTTAACGGGGACCTTTCTCACCTGCCGCGAAATGGTGCGGTATCTACTCGAAAATAACAAGCCTGGACGGATCGTCAATATATGCTCGCAGGCTGCGTTCAACGGCTCAGTCAGCGGCAAGACGCATTATGCAGCGAGCAAGGGCGGCATGATGACGTTTACGCATTCGCTCGCAAAGGAAGTTTCGAGATACGGGATAGCGGTTAACGCGCTGGCACCGGGCATGATCTATACCGATATGACGGCGGATAAGATTGAAAGGGATATAGAGAAGTACAAAAGGGAGATCCCGATCGGAAGGATAGCGACGCTGGACGAAGTTGCCCAGGCAGCCGTTTTTCTTTTGAGCGACGCGGCAGGATATATGACGGGCAGCCTTATGGATGTAAGCGGCGGAATGATTGGCAGATAAAAAATACATTAGGATCGGTGGTTGTATGAGCAAGTATTTATTGGGCATCGACAACGGGAGTACCGCAATTAAAGCGGGAATTTACGATCTTCTTGGAAATGAAATATCTGTAGCGGGTGTGAAATGCGAAATGGTTTCGCCCAAGCCGGGATATTACGAACGCGATATGGAAGACATTTGGCGGGGTAATGCGGAAGCTGTCTCAAAGGCCATTCAAAATGCCGGAATAGATCCCAAAGAGATTGCAGCCGTTTCGATCACAGGGCACGGAAACGGGCTGTATCTTGTGGACGCAGCAGGCCAGCCGGTCCAAAACGCCATCGCGGGTATGGACGGACGCGGACTACCCATTGTCGAGAGGTGGACCGGGGACGGGACGTTCGAAAAAATACATCCGAAGGCAATGCAGGTGCTGTTTTCGGCACATATGGCCTGCGAGATCGCCTGGATGCAAGAGAACAGGCCGGAACTGCTTGAAAAGACACGGTGGATTTTTTCTGTACTGGACTGGATACGTTACAGGCTGACGGGCGAGGCCCACGCTGAGATGACAACGTTTTCCGGCGGCGGCGTGGTCAACATCAGTGAATGCCGCTACGACAAGGAACTCCTTGAGTATATGGGGCTTAACGCGGTTTACGATAAGCTGCCCCCGCTGGCGCAATCTACGGATGTCTGCGGGAAGGTGTCGGAGGAAGCAGCGAGGCTCACCGGCCTAGCGGCGGGCACTCCGGTTATAACGGGTCTATACGATATTGATTCTGCCGGTATTGCTGCCGGTATGGTGGATGAGACCAAATGGAACGTCATTGTGGGAACATGGTGCAACAACCAGTTCATCGCCAAAAAGCCGGTCGTCTCCAAAGACTTTTTCAGCACCACGGTTTATGCCAAGCCGGGATATTGGCTCATGCTGGAAGGAAGCCCCACGTCGGCGAGCAATCTCGAGTGGTTTGTAAGGGAATTTCTGCAAAAGGAAAAAGAGGAGGCGCAGCAGCAGGGCACTTCGGTCTATGAAGTATGCAATAAAGCGGTAGAAAACACGCAGCCTGAAGATACGGATATCGTCTTTGTGCCGTTTTTATACGGCAGTAACGCAAACCCTAAGGCAAAGGGAGTGTTCATCGGGCTGGAAGGCTGGCACCAAAGGGAGCATCTCATTCGTGCCATATACGAGGGTATCTGTTTTTCCCACCGTTATCATATTGAAAAAATTGAGAAACTGCAGGACAGGCCGGATGCCGTACGTATTGCAGGAGGCGCGGCGCGTTCTAAAGTTTGGGTGCAGATGTTTGCGGACGTCCTGAATATGCCTATGGAAGTGACGGGTGCGTCGGAACTCGGTACGCTGGGGGCGGCGATGTGCGCAGGCGTGGGCATTAGGCTGTTCCCCGATTTTGATAAAGCGGTAGAGAGTATGGTCAAACTCGTGCGCTGTGTGGAGCCGAATGCTTCAAAGACTGATCTTTACACGAAAAAATACTTGCGGTATAAGAAGGCGATTGCCAGTCTGGACGGCTTCTGGGATTGACGTGAGAGCGATAGTATTACATTTTACTCGCAGAAGAAAGAGCGGAACAGGCCACGGATATAGTGGGCGGACAGTTTAGTAAATAAAGAACCTCCCTTTGTTTAAGCCAAAGGGAGGTTCTTTTCATGCATATCGTTTTTAGAAATAAATTTCAATGCTCTTCCCAGTCTTTAACGCGCTCCACGGCCTTTTTCCAGCCTGCGTAAAGCGCCGTGCGTTTTGAGTCGTCTATCGCCGGGTCAAAGCGCCGGTCGAGCTCGAATGTCGCCCTAAGTTCATTCTGGCTTTCATAAAAACCTGTTGCGAGTCCGGCGAGGAAGGCCGCACCGCGCGCCGTGGCGTCGATGACCTTCGGCCTTAATACGGGCACGCCTAATATATCGGACTGGAACTGCATCGTAAAGTTGTTTTTGCAGGCCCCGCCGTCCACTTTCAACTCGTTGGTGACGATGCCTGAATCCTGTTCCATGCAACCTATCACGTCTTTTATCTGATAGGCCATGGACTCGAGTGCGGCGCGCGCGATATGGTTGCGGTTTGCGCCCCGTGTGAGACCCATAAGAGCGCCTCTTGCGTACTGGTCCCAATCGGGAGCGGATAGCCCCACAAAGGCGGGCACAAAATATACGCCGTTGGTATCGGGGACTGAGAATGCCATGGGCTCGGTCTCGTCGGAGCGTTTAATTATCTGAAGCTCGTCGCGCAGCCACTGCACGGATGCGCCCACGACGTATAAAAGCCCTTCGAGAGCATATTCCACACGCCCATTGATACCCCAGGCAATGGTGGAGAGCAAGCCGGTTTTGGAAAGTATGGGTGTCGTTCCGACGTTCATCACCAGCGAACCGCCGGTACCATAGGTGGCCTTGACCATGCCCGGTTCAAAACAGGTCTGCCCAAAAAGCGCCCCCTGCTGGTCGCCAATCGCGGCAGCCACGGGCACAGATGCGCCAATGAACACGGACGGGTCCGTCATGCCGTACACTTCGCTCGACGGCCGTGCGTCGGGAAGTATCTGCTGAGGTATATCCATCTCGGCCATGAGCGTATCATCCCACTTGACGCTGCGGATGTTGAAGAGCAGTGTGCGTGAGGCGTTGGAGTAGTCTATGACATGGGTCTTGCCGCCCGTCAGGTTCCAGATAAGCCAGGAATCTATGGTGCCGAAGAGAAGTCTGCCGTCTTCGGCCTTTCGCCTTGCGTCCGGTACGTTGTCCAAAAGCCATTTTATTTTGGTGCCCGAAAAATACGCATCGATCAAAAGCCCTGTATTTTCACGGATATAAGGCTCGAGCCCGCGCGCTTTTAGCTCCTCGCAGATGGAGGCGGTCCTGCGGTCCTGCCAAACGATGGCATTGTATATGGGCTTGCCGGTTTCCTTGTCCCAGACCACCGTGGTTTCCCTCTGGTTGGTAATACCGATGGCCGCGACGGATTGAGGGTCGATATTCGCCTCGCCCAGTGCTTTCTTTGCTGTAGCAAGCTGAGCGGCCCAAATCTCTTCGGCATTGTGTTCCACCCAGCCGGGCTTGGGGTAGATCTGCTTAAATTCCTGATAAGCCTCGGAGACGATATTCCTGTTTTTATCGAATACGATTGTGCGGCAGCCCGTCGTACCCTCGTCGAACGCAATGACGTATTGCTTGCTCATAACTACCTCCGAAAAAGATTGTTATACTTCCATACCGTACCTGTGCGCTTTGTGGGTAGGATACAGCGAGATTTGCGGGATGGTGACGTCGGGGGTGCGGGTTGCGACATAAAGCGATACCTCGGCGACGTTGTCCACATCGATACAGCTCGCGTGTATACCGTTTTTGAGCTCGTTTTCATCCAGCCAGCCATCGAGATAGGCGGGGATATCGCCCTCGTAAATTCCCTGATCTATGATCTCCGTCATCGGGGTCTTAACATGTGAAGGATTAATAACCGTCACACCTATATTCTTTTTGACGCCTTCCAGGAGTATGTTCTTGCTGAACCCCATCATGCCGTGTTTGGAGGCTCGGTACGGGCTGTGGCCGGGGCTCGAGGCGAGCTTTGCGGAGGAAGAGCCGTAGTTGATGATGCGTCCGCCGGTCTGCTGTTTTTCCATGTAGCGGAAAGCTTCGCGGCAGCAGAGGAATACGCCGGTCATGTTGGGACCAATGGTCTTGTTCCATTCCTCAAGCGTTACTTCACTGACCGGCGGAGCCAGAGAGTCGCGGCCGGCGCTGTTGATGACGAAATCGATCTTACCCCATTTGGCAGCCGTTTTTGCAAACAGATCGATGATTTTATCCTCGTCCGTTACATCCACACAGAACGAGAGACAATCACTTTGATAATCTGCCTGGATTTCCGCAGCTACTTTCTCCAAACGTTGGCCGTTGATGTCCACGAGGGAGATATGGCATCCGTTTGCTGCAAACAATTTTGCAACCGCTTCGCCGATACCGGAAGCGCCTCCTGTTACGATGGCTACCTTGCCCTGAAGTTTGTTGCCTTTTTCATACATAGTAGTAACCCTGCCTTATTTAATTAATTATTGAGTCATGTTAAAGCTAACTTTAGTGTGTTTTGTATGATCTCCTGACATTAGTTTATAAAATAAAATTCTATTTGTCAACAATATAAAACGAATAAAATTCTTTGACAGTATCGGAAAACGCGTGCTATACTGATGCCATTCAGTAAAGAGTTTTAACTATTTTAAGAAATCCAGGTGATATTGTTGCAAACAGAACGTACGGACGCCATTTCCTCCATCGTAAAAAAAGCGGGCTATCTGCAGCCAGCCTTAAAGCGCATAGCGGATTATATACTTGAGCATACGGAAGCCTGTAAAACAATAACCACCAAGAACCTTGCAGCAGAATGTGAAGTGGCGGAATCCACCGTTACACGATTCGTGCATGAAGTTGGGTACGACAGTTTTCAGGAAATGAAGATCGCCATTGCCGAGTACCTTATGGCCAGCCAAAATGGCGAGACACACGCTGAAGGCCTGCATGTGTTTGAAGATATCGGCCGGTCGGATTCCACCGATACCATTGTAAGCAAGATATATCACAGGAATGTTCAGACGCTTTCGAACACCAGGCAGCTTGTCAATTTGGAAAAATTGAACCTCGCCGCAGAGGCAATCGAAAATGCTGATGCGCTGCTGTTTTGTTGTATGGGTTCTTCTGCCGTGGCTGCCGAGGAAGCAGTTATGCGCTTCTCGCGCGCAGGTAAAAAGTGTGTTCTGCAAAGGGACGAAAGCCTGCAGAAAATACAAGCGGCGACCTCGACGGAAAAGGATACTGTCATCGGCATCAGCAATTCCGGAAGATCGACTTCCGTGATACAGTGCCTGAAGCTTGCCAAACAAAACGGAGCACGAACGATCGCTGTCACGTCCTTTGAGGATTCGCCCATCGTGAACTTCGCCGATATCACGCTGTTTACGCCTACCAAGAATGCCGGGCAAGGAACAGGGCTCGACTGGGAATCCACCTCGTCGAAAATCGCGCAGATTTTTTTAATCGACGTATTATACGCTTGCTATGCAAGTCGGCACTTTGAAGACGCTCTTGGAAACCTCGATAAAACCTACAAAGCCATAAAGGATACGCGCGGGTGATCTTGGTTTTGATTTTTTGGTCTGCCCCTTTTTTCTGCGCAGAAAGATCATAATTGTGAAACTACTTCAGAACAGGCTTTTTCAAAGATAAATAAATGATCAGTAAAAATAAAGAAGCCCATGCAAATCGCTTTGCAAAGGCTTCTTTATGGAGCCGCTAATCGGATTTGAACCGATGACCCCATCCTTACCATGGTGGTGCTCTACCTATCTGCCTATAACCGGAAAAGCCCGATTTTACGGCATTTTTTCAAATATGAACGACCGAGTTTTTCGATTTGACCCCCATTTTGACCCCCACGGGGATAAACTTAGATGACACTGGATGATACGAAAACCTTTGTTATCTTTCCCGATGCTTTTCTGATTTCTTAGCCTTTTCCTGCTCGGAATATCTTCTTTTCATCATTGTATATTGAGCAAGCACGCCAAGCAAGACTTCCTTTTCCGATGCGGAAAGATGATCTATGGGCTGTGATAGAATATCCTCACATACGCTTAAAACCATCTCTACGCTTTTTTTGGGAGGAAAATTCTTTGCTTTTGATACAACCAAGTCAATTTGTTTTGATACACTGGTTTTCTCTAACACTTCGGCACTCTTAGAGACAATGCGCTGAAGCTCGTCAGCAGTAATTCCAAGATGATTGATATTGTGTTCTTCGAGCTTTTCAAGCTGTGTCATTGCTTCGGCGTTTATATAATGGGCATAGAAACGCAAGGTTGTAGCGCCATCTTTATGTCCCAAAAGTCTCGCAACATTTTGTGCGGCAACGCCAGAATTAAGCGCCGTAGTCGCGTAGGTATGCCGGAGGGCATGAACGGTCATATGCGGGAGGCCAGTGCGCTTTAATATCCGATGTAAAGAGGAGCGTATACCGCTTAAATCATGGATGTTGCCTTCATCAGTTGGAAACACCAGCGAATTATCTTTCCAGTTCGTTCCCGCCTTTGTTTTCATTTCATCAGTCAATTGTTCCTGCCTGTCAAGCATGACCTCAACACTTGGTAAAAGTGGTATCCTGCGTATACTGTATTTCGTTTTTGGTGGGCCGACTTTAATGGAAACCTCGCCCGTATACTTGTCTTTTCGACGGCCAGCCGTCTTGTTGATGTCGATATATTTCAGTTCACGATTGATGTCGCTTTTGTCCAGCGCACATATTTCACCTATCCTCATGCCTGTGGCTAAGGCAACAGAAAACAAATACCTTGTGTTAAAGAAAGGCAACACATTGATAAACAGCCTTTGTTCGTCTTTGGTCAGGATTCGGATGTCCGCATCTTCAATCTTGGGAGCCTTGGTTTCATCAAGCGGATTGCGTCCAATCAATCTATTTATAACCGCCTGCTTTAACGCCCCTGATAAGATATTTTTGATTTTTATAACAGTGGCGGCAGAAAGGTCGTGTCCGTCATTGTCAGGCGCATCTTGCAATTTAGTAAACATTTGTTGGATGTTTATGCCGGATAATTCTTTCAGCTTAATTTGACCAATATGGGGATTTATGTTGCGTCGAATATGCATATCATAAGCTTCATACGTTCCATCTCGCAGTTCAGTACGTTTATATTCAACCATCCATAGAGAAAGCCACTCAGAAACGGTAGTATTATTGTTTATAAGCGGCATTCTTTCATCCATTGCAGCAATAGCGGCTTTCAGGGCATCTTTTACTTCTTTCTGCGATTTTCTGATGATGGATTTGCGTTGTTTTTTAGGGTCTGATTCACGGGAATCGTAGTATCTGGCTTCCCATCTACCATCGGCGCGCTTGCGAATGCTCCCTTCGCCGTTTGCTCTATACTTTGCCATGATTCTCACCTCTCCCACTAAAGTAAGGCTTTATTTTCAGCCTGTTTTATCGCCCATACTTGAAAGGAGTGCAGTGGGATAATGATTCTTTTCCCAATATAGAAACAAGGGAAATCGTTTGTTTTTGTGAGTTGATATGCCGTAGCCCGTGCGATAGAAAGCATCTTTGCCATTTCATCGACGGAAATAAATGCAGGCTTCATATCGGCTTCCGGTATTAATTGTTCCGTTTTTTCTAATTGTTGCATAATGATCTCCTTCCTAAAAAGTGCATTATTAACATTGAGGAAAATAAGAAGAGCAGATCATCGTCTGCTCATTTTTATTTCAAAATCATAGCCCTGCCGAACATTGCAGAACATACAAGGGTCTTTTATTCTTTGCTTTGGATTGACCCGTTTAATGGTATGGATAGGCGAATCATAAAATTGCTGTGCGCAGGCAGGACATAAGCTCATAATCAAGGGCTGGTCGGTGTTACCATTCAGTCCAGTACTCACCGCCAATGCATGATTCACTTCTTTCATAAGTACCTTATCCAAAGTGCCGATGTAATTATTTAGCCTTCGCTTATCTATTGTTCTGATTTGTTCCAGCAAGACAATAGAATCCCTTTGCAATGAGGGCATTCCTGCCAAAGATATGTGTGTGGGTAATTCAGATTTCGCCTTGCCTGTGATTGCAGCTACAATAATAGTGGGGCTGTGTTTATTCCCGATATTATTCTGAATGATAAGTACAGGGCGGACACCGCCCTGTTCGCTTCCTACAACAGGACTTAAATCAGCGTAATACAGTTCTCCGCGCAAAATCGCTTTTTCCATTATATTTGGCCTCCCTTTGAAAATCATCCCCATGGGGGTATGTAGAAAGCCAAACAACAGGGCTTTTTGAGATTGGGGCAGCATAAAGGAATGCTTCCGTAAAAATCCGCCCTGTGTTTGGCTTTTATTTCAAAGAGCCTTAATTTGTCCTCGACATCCCAAGGCACTACGGGAAGTCATCAAACGGCTGGCTGCTTACCAGCTCCACGGGAGTTTCACCCCAACTGTGGTTCTCACAGAGCCGCCCCCATTGCCTGCGACGGTTTGATCGCGCCCGGACTGTGGCTGGACGGGAGTATCATTGTCCCCATTGCCTGTTATCGCCGTACCGGGGGCAACCCGGTATTCATAGCCGGAGGTTTCTCGCTTCCCACGGGAAAGGGCAGGCACAGACCGAAAAAATAGTGAAATCTGTTTGCTTCCTGTCCCGTAGATCATGGCGCAACCGCTAATGTGGCTACCGCTCACCACGATAACAATGGGAATGTGCTTGATGAATGGGTATTCAATTTTCAAGGAACACCCTGCCGCGTAAAAACGAAACAGGCAAAGGGATTTAATCCCTTCACCTGTTTCCTCACTTAGAGGCCAAAAGTAGCCCCTAACTTTTTGAAGTTTTTTAATTTCTGCCGGATTTTTTCTTCTGCCCGGTCAATTGACCGTTTGACTGGCATTTTCGTGCATCCTTCTAGCCCCGCGATCTGCTCATAGGTCAGCCCGCCGAAATAGTAAAGTGCCAGCCTGCGGCGCTGCGTTTTCGGCAATCCTGCTATCGCCCTATGTAGCAGCTCGTTTTCAATGGATGCAAGGGCCAATTCCTCTGTCGATTCCGGCGCTGAAAAAGCTCTTTGATACAAAGCGGCTTCTGTCAGCTCCGATTGCTCGATGTGCCTGTCCACTTCATTGAGATAGGTTAAGTCCCGTAGCTCAAAAGCATTAAACAGGTCATAAAGAGCCTTCGAGATTTCAAACTCATGCGGTACTCTCTGACCGTCCTGAAACGATAGAAAATAGTGACCGCTTTGCTCCTTTATCGTATAGGGGTTATACTTGTCCTTTCTCCGTTTGGGACGATGCTCATCCATTTTTTTACCTCCGATCAATCTGATATCTGAAAAGTCAGATTGGTCGGAGGGCCGCGACAGCCTTTGCTGCCTATGAACATCGGAAAAGGTAATATGAAAAAAATAACCTTGCGCGCAAAGCCGCGAAAGGTATCAAATGAAAAATGAGCGCGAAGCACGCTCATTTTTTTCACTTTACAACGAAAAACGCTTACTTGGAATTTATCCAAATAAGCGTTTTTAACCTTATGAATTTTATTTATATGTATTACGAAATAGCCTGATATAATAACTCCGTAGTCAGGGTAAGCTTCTTTTAAGCGTTCAGAATTATAAATTGTTGTAATGACATAACAGCTGTCTGCTTCTTTAGGCCAAGGCGATCAAATAATGCAACCTGCTAGCATAGCTGGAAAGCATATTGCCCCCTCAATCTGCAAATTTGGAAGTGAGATCATGGCAGGAAGTCATCTGCCAAATTTGCTTTTTGCATTTGCAAGGTTTTCTGCTTTGATGCGCAGAAAGAAATAGAACTACTGGCGTCTATTTAAATAGAAATGAAATATCGGTTTAGTGCCTATGGCTAAATAGATGTAATTTAGCTGGAAAATAAGCAATGTTACTTGAAGATGCAAAGGCCATACGCAAGTGCAATTGTCGGAGATCATAAACATATCCCCCCATGTTGTATGCCTCGATGCCAATAAAAAAGCCTGCCGTGAAAAGGGCAGACTTGGTCAATATAATCCGATGTGGCAACCAGGCTATCATAGTGCGATAAGCACCTTAGACCCTTTGGCTTTGCGTCCCTATCTTTAAACAGGTTTGCCCTTATCACGATATTCAATTGTTATACATCATACCAAAACCAATTTAATTCTATATTCACTGCCTAAATATGTCAACGGATTCGCCAAAACAACACAAAATTCTACATTTATTTTATAACATATAATCGGTAATCGCCTACGTGGTTTTAAGATTTGCCTTTGCGTAACAGTCCGGCACCAGTCGACAAGGGTTTTCAACGCCGAAAAGCAGTTGTATTGATAACAATAGGACAAAATTTTGCCTGTCTGGGAGGAGAAATAAACCCGCAGCATAGAGCAGTAGTGTCAACAATACTGTTGCTTAAATCCAGTAACGAGCAGATCCCTTTTTGGCGGCAAAAGGTGTGAAATACTTAAACCGCCACAATGTTTCCCGTAGTCACTCTGTTTCCGGTATCTGCCTAAAACTTTCGGCAATATAGGTGGTGCTACAGGTCTCATATTTTTGCGATGTGGTAATTTGCTTATGCCCGGCCAGTATCCGAATCAGATTGAAATCCACCGCTTTCCACAAGCCTAGTAACAAATGTGTGGCGGGTATTATGGAATTTGAAACCAACCCCGATTTTCTTTCCGGCTCGTTGAACACCTCATACAGACCGCGGTAGGAAATCAGTTTGTTTTATTGATAAGGATGTGCGGTAAAAACAAAGCTGTGTGCCGCCTTAACGGATGAACGCTGATCCATGATATAGCCCGTCCAGCTGCGCTAGTAGCTCCGTACGGCAGATTCATTCAGTGTGCAACCGCGCCGCCAAAACTGCCCAACACGTGCGACTCAGAGTGTCAATCTCAGCGTCGTTACTGTCTATTCTGGTGCGCCGTATTCAAACTATGTATATTATTTTAGAAATAAATAATGTAATAACCAATAACCTACGTATAAAATCGTAAATTGGCGGAATAATGGGAAAAGAAGATATTAAGGGGGAATTTTATGGTTAATAGTATTACAAACCGACAGATGGTTTTTATACTTTTTTTGACGCTATCAACCGTAACCCTCATAACCATGCCGAAGGTAATGGCGGAAACTACAGGCGCTGGGGGGTGGGTTACTCTTGTAACTCTGTCGGTCATATTTGGAATACTCGCAGTAGTCATCGTTAAGTTAAACAACATGTTTCAAGGCAAAGTGCTATTTGACTATAGCCGAAGTCTTGTTGGTATTGTTGGTTCATATATCATAGCTGTATTCTATATTATTTATTTCCTAGGTATATCAATAGACTTAAGTTCTTCACTTACAAATATACTCAAAATAAATTTTATTCCCAAGACCCCTCAAGGGGCTACATTGTTTGCAAGCTTATTCATATGCGGGTACGCTGCCTATAAGGGTATAACGAATGTTGCCAGAATTTTCGAGATATATGGTATAATTTTTCTTTTAGCAGTGGTAACCGTGCATATTTTAATGTTATTTCAGGGGAATTTGGAGAATATACTCCCCTTATATGTTCCCTCCCAAACAGGCCAATATTTTGCCGCCATGAAAGATTTCGTTTTCCCATTCCTCGGCATAGAGGTACTTACCATAATACCCTTTACGGCTAAAAACAGAAAAAAATCCTCAAAAATAGCCTTCCTGACATTGATAGGGATTGGCTTAATCTATGTGCTTGTATCGGAAAGCAGTATAATGATGATCGGCAGAAATGAAATCGTTCATTATCAGGATGCAGAAATTACAGCCATTAGACAGGTAGAGCTGCCTTTTATAGAGTTTCTAAGGAGAATTGATATTGTATATCTAATAGTGGGTCTAATGGGTCTTCACGCTGGTATTACAATTGTCTATACTGCCATAGTAGAATATGTATGCAGATTGTTCTCCAGAGCAAATCGTATAATAATTGTTATCGGTACGGGGACAATCATATTTGCATTGGGATTGATCGCTTCGGATATCAATAGCTTTGGAGAAATTTTTAAAGAGTATATCATATACTTTGGGTTAATAGCGGCCGCATTCATACCAATTCTGTTGTTAATAATAGCAAAGGTGAAAAAACATGCGGGTAAAATGGTTTAAGATCATCGTAATAATTACTTTGATTGTCTTCACAACTACAGGGTGCTGGGATTCGCATGATATTGATGAGAAGAATATTGTCACAGCAGTTATTATAGATAAAACGGATACCGGTTATGCTTTTATGACTGAAATTGCAAAAATAAACGAAAACAGCGGTGACCAAGGCAATCAGCAGGGCGGTACTAGTCAAAAAAGCATCGTCCATAAATCAGAAGGGCCTACTTTTGAAGAAGCCAGAGAATATCTTGAACGAAAATCCAATGCACCGATATATCTTGGTGCAGTACAATGTGTTATTTTTACGGAGAAAATGGCCTATAACGGCATAGAAGAGTACATTTATAGGATCAGGCAAATACCCGAATACAGAAAAACCCTGGAGGTAGTCGTTACTCCTGAGAAACCGGAGGATTTATTTAAGGCTAATACGGGTAATAAAGATTATGTGGGCTTTGCAATTGAGGATTTGCTGGAAACTCTTGTTGATGAAGGCCATTGCATTCATTTATCCCTTGCAAAATTATTTGAGAAACTTGCGTCTCCCTACAAGTGTTATTTTGTCCCAACCATCGGCTTGCGTGATAATGAACTAGCCTTGATTGGTTATTCGGTATTCTATGACGGTATATGCAAAGGATTCATTCCTGCGGAGGAAAGTGAAGGGCTTATCCTTTTAAAAGCTGAAAAGCCGGTGGGTACGTTTACTGTACCTTATAAAGAAAATAGCTTTACCATTGAAACTCACATGACCCAAAGAAATACGGATGTAGCATATGAAAATGGACAGATTATTTTCAATATTGAATATGCATGTGACGCTACGCTGTTATATCTTAAGCATAACGTGTCTGTCACCGAAGATGTGACTCGTGAGATTAGGATGGAACTGGAGAAAATACTGTTAAAAGAAATTTCCGATACGATTATTAGGTCTCAGACGGAATTTGGTTATGATTATCTATATTTTTATAATGACTTCCGTATTGAATATCCTGATGTAGCCAAAAACATAGATTGGCTGCAACAATATCCGAATGTGCAATTCAATATTGAAGTCTCCGCCGACCTGGATACGACGGGAAAACTCGACTATTATCCCCGTATCGAAGAAAATGAAGAAGGTGACACACAATGAGCATATTCCGTTCAAGATACCATGATATGGTAAATAAAATAAAATCCAAGGGATTTGTTCTGACCGAAAGATCAATACCTTTCTTCGGAGGGACGATAGAAATACTCTATGTGAAGCAGCTTGTTGACACACAAGCGTTAGCCGACCAGATAGCCAAGCCACTCGTACATTACTGTTCTACCGTGAAAACACCTCTAAAAGCTAAGTATGCTATGGAGAGCGTTATCTACGCCAATGACTGCACCCTGGAACAGGAAGATTCTAAAATTGAAGGCTATATATTGAATGGTATGGTTGTTTTATTGTTCAGTAGCGAAAAACATTATATTGTTGCTAATCTAAAAAAAATTGAACACAGGTCTATTCCCATACCCGAAATCACCTATACTATCCGAGGACCAAGGGATTGCTTTACTGAAAATCTTGATGTCAATCTTACACTCATTAGGTATAGGCTTAAAGATCCTAATTTAAAGATTGATACTTTTGAGGTGGGACAAAGAACAAAAACCAGCGTGGCGGTTGTCTATATGCAGGACATTGCCAATGAAACCGCAGTCAAGGAAATAGAAAAGAGGATTAGCCAGATCGATATAGATGTCATATGGGGTACCGGAGAATTGCAGGCCTTCTTATTGAATAATAAGCATGATCTGTTCCCTCAAATGGGTACTACGGAGCGTTCAGATTGGGCATGCGAGGCAGTAGTTGAAGGAAAGGTTCTTATCATGGCTGATGGCGGACAAATAGCGCTGATAGCTCCGCATACTTTCAGCGAATCACTAATTGCTTGCGATGACCGGTATGACAATAAATTCTTTGGATTGTTTTCTCGAATTATTCGCTGGATTGCACTGTTTATAGCGTTATGTTTGTCTTCGGTCTATATCGCACTGGTTTCTTTCCATACCGATGTATTGCCGGCCGAATTTGCTATATTCCTTGCCCAGATGAGGTCAAAAGTGCTATTTTCTGCATTATTTGAAGTCCTAATTGTAGAATTCATAGTTGAACTTCTTCGGGAATCATTATTGAGAGTGCCTGCAAAAATCGGTACTGCAATTGGTATTGTTGGAGCCATAGTAATCGGTCAGGCTGCGACTTCCGCCGGTATATTCAGCCCTCTGTTGTTGATAATCATTGCGACATCTTTGATGGCTTCCTTTGCCATTCCGGATTATTTTGCCGCACACCCTATTCGTATATTAAAATTCCTTATGATCTTAATGACCGGAATCTTTGGTTTTTATGGGTTTGTACTTGCTCTGACACTGATTTTAACAAATCTCGTATCCATCAATAGCTTTGGCGTACCATATATGGCGCCGCTTGCGCCTTTTAACCTTTATGATTTCGTACGTACGTACTTTTTTAATAGGAGCATGTCTCCTAAAAGGCAGCAGTATATGCGTACGAAAGATGAAACACGGACAGGTCCATCGAAAGAAAATACTTAACGCTGGATAATACGATAGCTTTAATCATTATATACAATTGTCGTGAACATTCCGCCCGATTCTTCAGTCATATTGTTGGCCATGTGATGAGGGATGTGGCAATGGAAAGGCCAAATCCCGCGATTATTCGCTTTGAATTCAACATCCCAGGTCTCACCCGATGCCACGGGGATAGTGCTTCTTAACATTCTGTTATTCGGATGAATGGAATTACCATCCGCTGCGCTGACATAAAATTGATGTCCATGGATATGAATAGGATGCGCGCCTTCCATAATATTACCCAGTCTTATACGAACGTTTTCCCCTTCTCGAACCGAAAGAGGGGTTGTATAAGGAAAACACCTTCCATTCATAGTAAAAAAGTTAAAATCATGAGCATGGGGATCAATCTTATATACTCCAGGTCTGACTTCGCCCATTTTTAGCCCTTCAACTTTAAACTCACCCAGCATAATAAAATAGTCACGCTGCACATAGTCCGAATTATTTCTGCTGAGGATAATGAAAGCCCCTCCCAGGCCCATCATTTCCTGCTTCGATGTATTAAGATGTGTATGATACATATGTGTACCGGCAGGGTTTGTTATTCTGAAATGATAATCAAAATAATGGCCAGGCTCTATCTTCGGTGAAGGCTCAACATCCGGGACACCGTCCATGATATTGGGGACATCCAGACCATGCCAGTGTACGCTGGTTGCTTCAGGCAGCCTATTGTAGACCCGTATATTCACATAGTCTCCCGTATAGACTTGAATGGTCGGGCCCGGCATACTGCCGTTATACCCCCAGGCTTCTATAAACAAGCCGGGTAGTATCTCCCTTTTGACCGGTTCGGCAACCAGTTCAAAATATTTTATTCCCTCCTGTGATTTATAAGGAAGGAGAGGCACATCAGGGGTAATGACCATGTCATATCAGCTCACTTTCTCGTCTAACTACAATATATGAGAAGATAGCAAAAAGTTACGTCTGATTCTCAAGTCGAGAAAAAAACTTTCCTTATTGTTTTGCTAGCAACATAGGTGAATAAAAAATGCGTATAAGCACAAGATAAATAAAAGGGAGAATAAGCCAAAGATTGTTTAGAATCTTACTTCAAGTAGATAATATACGCATACAGGTGTTGTGAAATAACCCATTTAGGTAGGTATTAATATGGTTAATTTTAACAGATATTTTGATGAAAAACTTAATTCTAACTTATCTCCTATTAAAGATGGGCTTTGTACACCCAATTTAAAAATTGAAGCTATTAAAGTAAATTCTATTGACAAAAGTATTGCACTCATCTATCTAAAAAACACCGCAAGCCGAATGACTTTAAAGGTAATCAGAAGTAAGCTAAAAGAGATCAATATTTCATCTGCCGAAGAGTTGCAGTCTTATCTGCTTAATAATTTAAGCAATAAAACCAATATTTTTCCTTTAATTCGAGGTACCAAGCGGAGAGATTGGGCACACAAAGCTTTATATAAAGGTGAGGTGTTGATCCTTATAGAAGGGGAGGCAGTCGGGCTGATAGCTCCACGTTCATTGGGGAAAGTCTTATTAAAACATACTCTTTTTCCTAATTCTATCCCTGGGGTATCACGTACGCTTGTATATATAGCTTTGATTGTCAGTTTGTGCTTATCTTCTTTGTATCTTGGGATCGTGTCTTATCATATCGACACTTTATCGGTAAATTTCATCGCTTACTTTACAAGTATTCCGGCATCTATATTGTTTTCCACATTTCTAGAAGTCGTGATTTTAGAACTTGTCGTAGAAATGCTCCGGGAAGCATTATTTACGATACCACCAAAAACAGTTTTGTCTATTGCTGTAATGGGAACCATCGCTATAGGCCAAAACCTAATTTATTCAGCCTTATTCAACCCATTGCTTGTTTTAATTGTTTCCTCTTCTTTTCTGATGTCTTGTTTGATACCAGACTATATAACGATCCATTCACTTAGAATATTAAAAATCACAATGATTATAGCCACTGGAATGTTTGGTATATATGGATTCTCTCTTATTATGACACTCATCATATTGAATATTATTATATTAACACGTTCAGGAATCCCATATACTCCTTTTACTTGGTACGAACTAATACATGCATTTTTATGGGAAGCAAAAAAACGCCTAATAACCAAATAATATTATAATCCTAAAATCCTTTTAGCGTTATTTCCGAGGATTAGGTTTATATCTTCGCTATTCAAGTTTAAAGACCTTATAAGGGAAATATCGGATGCTTGACTACTCCAGGGTGAATCTGTTCCGAAAAGTATTCTATCTGCGCCATGTTGCTTTATTATTTTTTCTGTTCTTTTTATCCCTAATTCAGGAATTGAATAAGCTGTATCCAGATAAATATCGGTGCCGATCAAATACTTTTCCACATCGTCCCAATACCTGTATCCGCCCATATGAGCCGCAATAATACGAGCGGCAGGAAATGTATCCAATACCTTCTTGAGTCTTAAGGGTGTACAATAAAAAGGTTCTGTAAATGCGCGATCCATTCCTGAATGAAATAATATGATAAGCCCTTCGTTGAATACTGCCTCGTAAATCCTTAACATTTTGATATTATCGACATAATAGCCTTGGCAATCGGCGTGGAATTTAACACCTTTAAATCCTCCGTAGGACAGCCATTTAATCTCCTGTTTCCAATTGGGGAAATCCGGGTGTATTGTGCCAAAGCTAATTATCTTTTCATCCTGCACATTGTGCGACCATCGATTCATTTTAACTGTCTGTTCAGGCTTCATGGCAATGGGCTGCAATACCCCGAAATCTACACCAGACATAGACATAGAGGTCTTTACTCCTCCGATAGTTCCATCGGTCACTGGAAGAATTCCGAATTTCTGTGAACGCACAGCTATTGATCTGGACGCTACTTCATCAGGGAAACAATGCATGTGTATATCTATAATCAAATACTATCTCTCCTTAGTTATTACAACCCTTATTATAACAAAACTTCTTCGACATAATAAGAGCTTCTCCCTAAAGAGTCTCGGAATCACACAATGTTCGAATGCCTTCTTGTATTGCCTCTCCTTGCCTTGACAGATTTGATAATTCAAAGTAATATAATACATATTGATATCGTATCCCGATATCGGTATACGATTTAAGGCAAGGTGATAAAGTTGGAGAACCGAATTATAAGGAAGTTGTTCCTGGGCTTCATAAGCATTCATATTTTATATCACGCTCAGAAGGAACCCATCTACGGTTCATGGATGATCGAGGAACTGAAGCACCACGGCTATGCCATGAGCGCCGGAACGCTTTACCCCATCCTTCATGGCATGGAGGAAGACGGGCTGCTGCAATACGAGGAACGCAACGTGGAGGGCAAAATTCGCAAGTATTATTCGATCACATCATTGGGAGCGTCCGTCCTGGAAGAAGCGAGAAGCAAAGCTTTTGAGCTTTTCAAAGAAATTAAGAACGGGACAGGAGAAAGGCCATGAAGCTTTTTGGCCCTCCTAAGGGAAAGGAAACGCTGCCCCGGTATCTTTACAAATACATGCCGGAATTCATCATTTCGTCCATAGGAGGTATTCTCTACAACACAGTCATCGTCCTTGGCCCCATTCTGCTTGGAAACATGATTGACGCGGCGGGCAGCGGCACCGGGCGGCAAGTCATTCTTTCGGCGCTATACTTCGTAGGGGTGACAGCTTTTTTCCAGTTTGCCCGCTTTGTCAAGCGTTGGTTTATGCGCGACCAGTTTAACCGCGTGGCCTGCGACCTGCGGCAGACCTTCATGGAGCGGACGCTGGGCAGGAAGCTGCCGGAACTGGAAAAGGAGACCGTGGGAGACCTCATGTCCCGGACGGTCGGGGATATTATGCTGGTCGTGGATACCGTGATGACCACGCTCAATGAGGGCTGGGATACCTGGCTGCTCATGATCTCCTATTTTGTCGCGTTGATGTTCAGGGATTGGAAGATCACGCTAATCGCATCCATCATGGTGCCTTTGACCATACTGCTAGCGCAGATTATGCGCCATGTCCTATATAAATACTCCATGGCGGCCAGAAAGGCGGCGTCCGTATCCAACAGCGGCCTGCAGCGATATCTGGACGCGGCCTCCGTACTGAGGCTGTTTGGCCGAGAGGCTTCCGAGGCCGAGAGAATCCGGGCATCATTTGAAAAACAGGCGAAATACAACATCAAGCAGATGCTGTTTCAACAAGCCCTTTTGCCCGTTTATTCACTCATAGCAGGCCTTGGTATCGTTGTGGCCATCGCAATGGGCGGCGGTATGGTCGTGACAGGAGACTGGACGGTTGGGGCGTTCAACGCGTATCTTGTAATGTTCATCGCCTTTTCAGGCAGGACGAAGGTAGCCGCGCGCGTATTTAACCAGTGGCACGCCGCAAGGGCCGCGTGGAGCAGGATCAAGGAGAAGATGAGCAAATCCCCCGATCTCCCTTCCCGTAAGACTATTGAAAAGCCGGAATGCCGGGAGCTTCGTGTGGAGAACTTAAGCTTCGGATTTGATAATGGCGATGTCCTTCATAACATCTGTTTAACGGCTAGGAAGGGACAGATCATCGGCGTCACAGGGGCCGTGGGCTCGGGCAAGACATCGCTCGCCCATGCGCTGACAGGTCTGTATCCATATAATGGAAGCATCACGCTGGACGGCAGAGAGCTGTCCTGTCTGCCCGCCGAAGACAGAAACCGGCTGATTGCATATGCGGGCCACGAGCAATTCCTGTTCTCCATGTCAATCCGGGACAACATTCGCTTTTCCAACGAAGATCAAAGGGCGCTGGATCAGGCGTTGGAGGCTTCGGCGCTGAAGGAGGACATGACCAGGTTCGACAACGGACTGGATACACCAGTCGGCGAAAAAGGCATGCGGGTATCCGGCGGGCAGAGGCAGCGCATCGCGATGGCAAGGGCGATCTATTCCGGCGCGCCGATACTGCTTCTGGATGACCCGTTCTCCGCTGTGGACATCGCTACCGAATCGGAGATTATTGAGCGTCTGAAGCAGGACTATACCGACCGGATCGTGCTGCTGTTCACCCACCGCCTGACGGCGTTCCACCATGCCGACGACATATTGGTTCTGGATAAGGGGAGGATTATTCAGCACGGAACCCATGATGCGCTCATGGAAGAAGAAGGGCTATACAAGGATATCTACAGTGCCCAGGTGTTCATGGAGGCGGATGCAAATGCGTAAGAATCATGGAAATGGCTTAATGGCGCAGGCGCTTGCCGAAACGACCAAAAAATACTATCTCTATGCGGCACTATTGATACTGGCGGTTGCCGCTGGCGCTGTGATCAATGCATGGCCATCTTTGGTACTCAAACAGATCGTTGACGGCCCCCTGGCGTCAGGCGGACAAGGCTTATGGCAATATGCGTTTCTGTACCTGGGGGCTGTTATCCTGTTGGGGTTGAGCGATCTAGTACGGGAATACGGGGCCATGGTCTTCGGCCAAGGGTTGTTATTGAATATCAGGTCGAAGATGCTGGACAGACTGAGGCTCCTTCCTATGTCGTATTATTTGGAAGTACCCGCTGGCGAGACCATATCCAGATTTACGGCTGACATCGACGCGGTCAATGCGCTCTTTACTTCGGGAATCATCAGCGCGGTGGCCGACCTGCTGAAAATCATCGGCTTAATAATCGCGCTGTTCTCACTGTCCGCAACATTGGGATATATCGCTTTAGGGTCCCTTCCAGCCGTGTATCTTCTTGCGGATTATTTTCGTAAAAATATATACCGAAAGCAGCTTGTTGTCCGTAAGCGGGTATCGGACATCAATATCAGTATACAAGAGATTTACTCCGGCATGAAGGTCATAAAGGTTTTTGGAAAGGAACGGTTTTTTGCGGGGCGCTTTGAGCCTTTACTGGAAAACCACCGTATTGCGATGAACGCCAACAGCATCTATGACGCATGGTTTCCCTGCATCATGCAGACGCTGCGCGCCGCAGTCATCGCCCTTGCCATATTTATTGGCGCTTCAAACAACACCACACCGGTCGCATTGGGGCTATCTCTCGGAACACTGGCGGCTGCCGCAGACCTCTTCATCCGTCTGTTTGACCCCATTGAAACCGCCGCGACCGGTATCCAGACCATTCAGCAGGCCATGGCGGGCCTGAACAGGATCAAGGCATACTTCAATCAGGAAATTGAAACAGCGGAAAAGATAGACGCGTCCGAGGCAAACAAATTGTATGACGTAACGGTGGTGATTGAAAATGCTCGCTTTGCCTATGAAATCGGCAAGGATGTATTGAACGGCACATCCGTGACCATACCGTCCAGAACCAAAGCCGCCATTGCCGGCAGAACCGGCTCGGGCAAGACCACGCTGATGAATCTGATAGCTGGGCTTTATCCGCCCAAAAGCGGAAGAATAACCATCGGCGGGGTCGATCCCTTCTTGCTTCCTCCCTCGGCACGGCGAAGGCTGGTGGGCATCGTTCCTCAGACAGTCGTGCTTTTTGACGGAACGATTTACGAGAACTTGACTTTAAGGGACAGTTCCATTACAAGGGAACAAGCGGAACAGGCATTAAAGACAGTTGGCTTATATGATGTGATTCAACAATTGCCCGATAGGATGGATACGGTGATAGGCGAAGGAGCGCAGAAGCTTTCCTTCGGCCAGACGCAATTGCTTTCGCTCGCGAGAGCCATTGTGACCAACCCGCCGCTGTTGCTGCTGGACGAATTGACATCCGGGCTGGACGCGGTGACAGAACGGCAGGTACTCAGTGCCATTCGCAACATCAGTAGCGGCAAGACAATCGTCACCATTAGCCACCGGATTTCCGGCATCCTTGACGCTGATACGGTGCACATCATGGAACAGGGCCGCATCATGGAGAGCGGCAGCCCGCAGGCATTGGCTCAAAAGGAAGGCTGGTATTCCAGATATAAACGGCTGGAAGACCGGAACTGGCGAATCTCTTAACAGAGAGAGCTATAATATTAGATACTAATTGTTTTACAGCTTATAGATTAACCCGCAACCAACAGAAAAATAGGCTGGCTGCGGGTTATTCATTACATACCGGCCATTTTTCTGCACTCTTCGGCGCATTTCTTGCATTCCTGGGCGCAGTTTTGGCAATGGTTATCCTTGAACATAGCACATTCCTGCGCACATTTGTCGCAGATAGCAGCGCACATTTTGCAATGTTCTTTGGCAAACTGTCCATTCATCGCCATAACAGCCGCTGACATCTGGCACATCTGTGCGCACTCCACAAGGAGTTTTACACAATTTTTTCTTGCGCTGACATCAGGTTCGTTCAAGCAAGCGTCAAAACAAGCATAGCAAGTCTGAGCGCATTTGTTACATGCGTCTATGCATGTCTGATAATTGTTTGTTAACATGATCAATTCACCTCCTTCCAATTGGTATTATGAGCTAGAGGAACTCTTTAAATGCACTGTCAAGGAAATGAGTTGAGAAGCTGGAATGGAATTATAAGCCAAGGTATTGTATAAGAGCCCTCTAAAGAGGGAAAATAGTAAAAATAATAGTAAAGGAGAAATAGACTTTTATGCAAGCAAGGGCAGGAGTCATTGGCGGCGTTATCGGCGGAATTATCAAATTGATTATCGACCAGCTCACATTTGCGATTGGAATATCAGCTGTTGATACAGTGGGCGAATTTTCTCAGTTCTTATTTGGAATAAGGCAAATGAATGTAGCTATTTGTATTGTTTACCTTATTGCTACGGGGTTAGTAGGTTGGTTTGTTGCAAGCCTGATCGCTGACAGCGAAAGGTATATCACATGGGGAATCGTATCAGGGATTCTATTTTGGGTACTCATGAATTTTGTTATCCTTGCATCTAATAAGGTCACACCCACTTGGTCTGTGGGTGCAGGCGGCTTTATAATCAATCTGATCTCTCATATCATTTTAGGACTCACTATTACACTCATTATACAGAGCTTTAAGAAGAAAAAGGTTCAACGGTAATCTTTATTATGTGTAACAACACGCTGGTGACCTTCCATTAATCGTTCATAGGGACATTTTATGTAGGAGGCGGATGGCGAAAGTCGCTCGCCTCATGCCCTTTAAATGCAATGTTTTCCTGATCCATATTTTCTTCGACCTGCTCCACGTTGTCCATTACACCCACGTCGCGATAATAGATGCGAATGCTCTGCTCGGCGGTGCGGGAGTATTTCTCTCCGCGTTCCCCGACTTCGATACGACTGATAAACAGCCTCAGGATTTCCGGTGCCAGCTCACGGATTTCAGTATACCGCTTTGCCTTCTCGATAAATGCTTCCACGTTGGCGGCGGAATCCTTGAGCTTCTCCAGCCGGGATTCTTTCTCGAGAATGGCTGCCGAGAGCTCTTTTTGCTCAGCGTTGTAGTCTTTGGAGAGTATACGGAACTGCTCGTTGGTGACTCCGCCAAGCACGTTGTCCTCATAAAGTCGCTTGAAAAGCGCCGTCAGTTCCGTGTTCTGCGCCGCATAGCATCCAGCTCTTTCTGCACGGTATGATCTCCCGGCTAAGCTCCACGCTGTTCTTCCGATTGATGTACTCGGCGAACAGTCGCTCCTTTTGCCTTGCGAAGTGCGTCACCCTGCGCAGGTCGTCAAGGATGATCCGCGTTAGATACTGTCCCGGATGTAGTGCACCGAGCAGACCTCTTTGCCTTTTTTTTGTAGGTATAGCACATGAAGTTAAGTTAATACACAAAAAAATTGTAAAACTCTATTGACAATTCCCAAGTTAGGATGTATTATTAAACATGTTTAATACATGTTTAATGGGGAGGTGCTTATGAACCCGGATGAATCAACCGCTAAAGAAAAGATATTTCATGTTACAATGGAATTGGTGGCAGAGGGAAAAACTGATCAGCAGATAACGACCCGGGAGATCGCATCAAAAGCCGGTGTGAATCTTGCGCTTGTAAATTATTACTACCAGTCAAAAGAGAATCTGCTCAGTCAGGTTGTTGGAACGATGATGGGTGAGATTATTGAGCAATCCAATCAAAATAATCACTTGAGTGCCGATGCGCAGACGAGGCTGAGAAATATGCTGCTCGCAACAGCGGATGCGGCATTCAAATACCGTAATATATGCAAAATAGCCATTTCACTCGAACTGAAATCCGGCTGCGGAAATTCCTGTAAATTGGTCATGCCATTGCTAAAAGAGGTGTTGACGGAGTGCGATGAATCGGACTTAAATATTATCGCCTTGCAGCTCATGATTCCATTTCACCATATTGTGCTGAAACCAGAGTTTTATAGCAGGTATTTGGGCACGGATTTTTTTGATGAAAAAAAGAGGAAGCAAAAGATCAATCAAATGGTCGATTGTGTATTATCCGGACGAATCAAGGAGGTAGAGTGATGATAAGCGAAAACACTTATAATACAACGCAGGGCAACGTCAATCATGCGATTCAGACAATCGTTGCCACACTCGGCATCATTTTCGGCATAGGCGGCATGGGTCATGGTTTTTTCGAAGCGCTGCAAGGCAATACTGCGACGAATGGTTATGTAATTGATGCCATCGGAGAAGCAAACAGAATGTGGCTTCATGGAAATGAACCAGCCTTTACCATCATCCCGAATTTTCTGTTAACCGGTATTGCCGCTATGCTTGCAGGGATTGCCGTCATCATCTGGTCGGCAGGCTTTATGCATAAAAAGCATGCCTCTCTTATATTTCTGTCGTTGTTTATCCTGTTGTTTTTGGTCGGAGGCGGAATAGCTCAGATAATATTCTTTATGATTGGATGGGGCATGTCCACACGTATTCACAAACCACTAAATTGGTGGAGAAAGGTTTTACCAGTAGGTGTGCGTAAATATTTATCGAAGCTGTGGCGTCCTTTCTTGGTCGCCAGTTCTCTGCTTATACTTTATACGTTGCAAATCGCCATATTTGGATATGTACCTGGCATATCTAATCCAGACGGCATCAGTATGGTAATGGTGTCTACCCTGGGGGTCGGGTTGCTGTTCCTGATTCTTGCGTTCATATCTGGATGCGCTCATGACATTGACAAGGGAGGGATAATCAATGGATAAGAAAATGTTGGTGGCTTATGGCTCCAAACGGGGATCGACAGCGGAGATAGCTGGAAAAATCGGTGAAACACTCAGACAAAAAGGCTTACAGGTGGATGTGCTGGATGCCGGTACAGTAAATGATCTGACTCCTTATAGCAAAATCATCCTCGGCAGCTCGGTTTACATCGGTCTTTGGCATAAAAAGGCCGTGCGTTTTTTGAAAAAGAACATAGAAGTATTGGAGAAACTACCTGTTTGGCTCTTTATATGCGGCCCAACCGGCTCTGGAGACCCTATTGAACAAATGGATGGCTGGTTTTACCCTAAATCTCTCCGGCCGCTCATTGAACGCATACGTCCTCGTGATATCACCTGCTTTGGAGGCAAACTGGAGCTGAAAACGTTGAATCCTTTTGAAAAGTGGATCATTAACAAAGTAAAAGCGCCCGAAGGCGACTTCCGTGATTGGCAGGCAGTCGCATCCTGGGCAGGTACGGTTAGCGAGGAAACCTGATATAAAAAATACTTGTCGATGAATGCACACCTCCTTCAGATTTATTGGAAGATTGATCAGGGGTGTGCATTTCTGTATGAGACTAAACTTGGACATAACTTTTCCAAACTTTTTCAGAATTGTAGGTTTGTCAAACATATTGGAGAGTGTGCATATCTAGGAACTCCACAGGAGAGAGCCAACCAAGGGGTCTCGTTGGGATATTGTTGGTTCGGGTTTGGTGTTTGGCGAGCTGTGCGCTAAAGTCCTTCAAAGAGAAGAAAGTATGGGTATCATAAAAGCGTTTTTGATCCTCTCTGTGGCTGCGCTCCACCTTGCCATTGTGCCTGGGCGTATACGGTTTGATGAGTTTGTGCTCAATGCCCAGTTGTTTAGCTGAGGTTTCAAAGAGAGTAGGAATATCACGCTTTGAGTTGGAAAAGCGGTTGGTAAACTCAAAGCCATTGTCAGTCTGCACGCACTGAACCTGTATTCCCCGGCGCCTGTAGAAGGCAACAATCCTGCATAGGAAATCCGCAGAAGAGAAGGTGCTCTGCTCTTCATACGCCCCGAGGCACCTTACCCGAGAGCATTCATCCAGGGCGGTATACTGATACAGTTTGGGAGCCTGACCGACCCGACAACTGGAAGGAACAACCTTGACATCGATCTGCACCCGCTGTCCTGGGTGTTTCATTTGTTCATAAGGCTTAGGTTTGTACTTGCTCTTAACCTTACCCTTGTTAACAAGCCCCTGCCGCAGCAGGACTCTATACAGAGAAAGCAGGCAGCGACGGTAGCCCCTTCTCCGCAACCGGCACCATAACTCATTCAGACCCATGCGGGGATTCCTGCGTCGCATATTACGGATCAGTTCCAGTTCACCTTCGGTGTGCGCGTTAGGGTGGCCGTGTGGTCTCCGGGAATTGCAGGCCAGAGATTCGATGGTTCCGTCATACCTCTTGCGCCAGAAGTAGATGAATGACGGGCTCTTGTTGTATTTTCGGGATGCTGCGGATACTCCATGTTTGCTTGCATAGAGCATTAGGGATTGCCGATACTTCATGTCTTGTGTTATCTTGTCCATGAGAGATAAGGGGCTCCTTTCGGTTTGTTTTTGTCTTGCAACTTAACAATACCCGATTGCCCTCTTGTCTCTCGTTTTCTATTCACCTCTATCCAAAATGTATTGTAGTCCTACAATAACTTTTCCAAACTTTTTCAGAATCCTATTGACATTCTGTTAGTTTCAAGTATAATTTATTTAATATTAAACTTATTTAATAATAAAATAAATATCACAAGATAGAGGAGGAGATTAAAATGCCTGTTGCAGGTGAAATAACGCCGGATTTTTCATGGAGAGGGCTTTACAAAGTCGGTGGAATAGCTGCATTGATTGCAGGAGCAATATTTCGCAGAAACATTGCGGCTGAACTTGGACTATTTGGATTACAACCTGCCCCTGTCGCTATCAATGACTGGTTTGAGTTTCTTCAACATAACCGATTTTTAGGACTTGCGTATCTCAATATCTTTGACATTCTTAATTATGCACTTTTGGGATTGATGTTTTTTGCTCTTTTTGCTGCTCTCAGGCTAATAAATAAGAGCTGCATGGTAATCGCTCTGACTCTTGGTATAGTCGGAATAACAGTATATTTTGCCTCGAATACAGCTTTCTCCATGCTTTCCCTTAGCAATCAATATGCTTCCGCTACATCCGAAATCCAGAAAAACCTGCTGCTGGCAGCGGGGCATGCGGTGCTGTCCATCAATCGCTTCAGCGGCCCTGATGCGTATCCTGGGACAGGAGGTTATATAAGTTTTCTTCTAATTGCTTTAGCAGGTTTAATTATATCAGTCGTTATGATACGTAGCAAAGCGTTCAATAGAATTACTGGTTACGTTGGAATAATTGCAAATGCGCTCGATTTGATTTATTGCATTGCTTTTGTCTTTATACCTGCAGTTGATAATAGAATATTAACTATCTGCTTTATACCTACCGCCGGACTGTTTCTTATGATATGGCATATCATGATCGGCTGGAGGGTCTGCCGGCTAAGTGCTTAACATGGTAGTGCCAATCGCTGTATGATCTATAATCCGGCAGAATAGGAGAAGTATTATGAGCATGGAGATTTATTATTTTTCGGGAACAGGTAATTCACTGGCGATAGCAAGGGATATTGCAGAAAAGTCAGGTGCTGACCTAATTCCGATAGCATCACTAAAAGATAGAAAACAAATTGCAACACAGGCTGATGTAATCGGGATAATATTCCCGGTATACTACGGTGAGCTTCCAATCATTGTTAAGGAGTTTGCGGAGAAACTTGTGAACCTGAAGCGTAAGTATATATTTTCAGTTTGTACTTACGGCGGCGCTGCGATGGCATCATTAAGGATATTAAGAAGCATTTTGCGGTCGAAAGGCGGGGAGCTTTCTGCGGCCTATGGAGTCCATATGCCTCAAAACTCATTTTTTAAACCCAGAGAGAATTGTCAAAAGATCTATTCCGCATGGAAAAAGAAGCTTGAACAAATTGTAAAGAACACCTTGGCCGGAACCAAAGGCTTGTTTTATTCCAATTATTTGTTGGAAGTACTGCTTGTTCCGATACAGCCTATTTTGATAAGACCAATATGTAAAAAGTCTTTTGTTAAGCAAACTAATATGCCTGCTGATACAAAGATTGAAGAACTTGTACGTATGATGGACATAGGATTTGAAACTAACGAAAACTGTAATGGGTGTGGTATTTGTTCAAAGGTATGTCCAGTTAACAATATAATCATTAATAATAAGCCTGTATGGATGCACCGCTGTGAAACTTGTCTGGCTTGTTATAACTGGTGTCCGAATAGAGCCATTCAAGGCGGTATAACATCGAAGGGCTATTACTACCGTCATCCGGAAATTGAAATTTCTGAAATAATAAAACAAAGAAGTATGTAATAATATTACATTTAAGGAAGTGGTCAAAGTGTCGCTAAAGATTTTACTGTTGGGCTTGATAGAGATATCTCCGATGCCGGGTTACAATTTAATGAAGGCTTTTGATGATTCCATGCTTTTTTACTGGCACGCAACACATACACAGATTTATAACACATTGAAGGAGATGGAAAAAGAAGGACTGGTTACTGGTGAAGTGATTCATCAAGCAGCCAATCCATCAAAAAAAGTATTTAGTATTACCGAAAAAGGAAAGGAAGCTATAACTGCATGGCTGCTTGAAGAGCCTGAATTGCCGGGATTTAAGCATGACTTTTTAATCAAGGTGTCTTTAAGTTCACGGCTGTCGGAAAAGGATTTGCTTTTACAGTTAGATCTTTATGAACAAAAGCTGAAGCATAAGCTGGCTGCATTGGAAAGTGATAAAAAGAAAGAATTTCTGAAATTTGCAAGAAGCAATAAAGAATTAGTCCTTTGGGAAATAACATTTGAAAATGGGATAATGTATTATCAGAATGAGCTTGTATGGGTAGAAAAGGTAAAGGAAAGTATATTACAGTGAAAGAAGATGACAAAACCATGTTGCGGTTATATAAAACCTCTTAAGTGGCTTACGCTGTTGGTCGGTTTTGTATCATTCGCTGTATTCCTATTTTTTCTTCATCGGCTAAGGCGTGTCTGAGGGTATTGATTTTACACTCTCTTGACATGCAACTTCTGACTTTTGTCATATTGCTTTTTCTGTGAGTGTCCGGTTGTGCTGTCGCTTTATTTAAGGAAAGAGCGGCGGAATGATTCAGCTTCGGCAGCTTTTTAATGGTTATTTTCCATCTTATAAACGGTGGGACAAAGGTTGCAGATATGGCACTGATATTTGTATTGCCGTTTATATTCAGCGGTGTTGTTTTATTGATATGCACGGCTGTTACTATTTCGAGAGCGCAAAATTAATATTTTATAAAAAAGCAGACATCCAGTCACATAGTTGTGAATGGATGTCTGCTTTTTTGTTGCCCCGTACCGGTTACCCCTCGGTTCAGTAATTGTACCTGTGGGTGATAACCCTATGAATGCCGGTTTTTTTAATACTGAAATTTTATGTTCCCGATACATTTACCGTCCTATATATAATCGAATTTTTATCGATCTATAGTCTATAATTAAGAGATCTTTGAATTGAAATGAGGTGGATCATGATGATAGAATAAAAGGGATTAAATTCCCAATCTTCAACGGAAAAGCAATGTTGATAAGGGATTATATACGAATGAAGGGGTTATATGAAGAAATATGCATTAATAAAAACTTTTACGCTTTTTAGTATAATTGCTTTTATATTAACTGGTCTGATATTGTCCTTAATAATTTCCGGACATATCAGAGATGACAGGATGGCAAATGTAGAGGAAGCATCACAGTTTGCTGTCAATAATGTGATAAACAAAAACTTGATAGCAGCCGATTTGGATAGTCCAATATCAGATAGTAAGGAGATACGCATTAAATCTGAGCTATCTGATTTAATGGACTCATACGGCATAAAATCTGTTGCTTTGCTCAATAGCCATAAGGAAGTCATTTTAACTGGTAATTCAGATTTTGCCGAAAGAGAAACGGACGTTAACTTGGATCGCATATTACATGGAGAAATACCATTTTCTATATCCAGTGTTTACTGGCTCAGTAAAGGAAAAGAGGGTAAATTCTTTTTCAACATTTATGAACCGGTATTGTTCAACGGGAAGGTAGAGGGGGTATTAGTTTTCCAAATACCGGAAGAGACCATCAGTGCTCATGTGAGCATGATCATTCAGACTGTTGTATTAACCCTATCCGGAGGGTTGCTTGTTTTGTTTATGCTGCTTACTGGTGTTTTACATAAAGCATCTACGATACTGTTTAATCAAAATGAGGAACTTACAAAACAAAAAGCCGAGATAGAAACGGCCTATAAGAGACTCGAGAATTCATATAAGAGCTCTATAAGCGCACTTTCTAACGCTGTTGACGCCAGAGACCCCTATACAGCCGGACACTCTTCCAGAGTAACAAGAATAGCCCTTCTCTTGAGTAAAGAACTGGATATGCCAAAGAAGGAGACCCGAATCCTTGAATATGCCGCTCTATTCCACGATATCGGCAAAATCGGGGTGCCTGACCGCATATTGAACAAACATGGGAAGCTGTCTGATGATGAATATGAGCACATCAAGAAACATCCGGATATAGGCGTGAACATACTCGAGAATATAGATTTTCTTGCGGAAGCCTTGCCGATCATCCGTCATCATCACGAAAGATACTGCGGAAATGGGTATCCCGCTGGTATAAAAGGTGAAGAAATTCCGCTTGGAGCAAGGATTATCGCAATTGCAGATACCTATGATGCCATGACGACCGACAGGCCATATCGAAAGGCATTTAATCATGATGCAGCCATTCAGGAAATACTTACAAATAAAGGTTCTCAATTGGATGGATCATTGGTGGACAGATTTATGGAGATTGAGAGATTTATAAGAAACAATACGAATTCGGCATACGAGGAGGTTATATGATAAAAAAACTGGTGATCATCTTAGTTCTATCTATGGTAGCGTTTGGCGTTTTATTTGGGCTTGTCCTGTATTGGGTCATTATGACGGTGAGTGAAAACTTTCTCATGCACTGTATCATTATGGGGGCTATCTTTGGTCTTTTTAATTCTATTATTGCCCTTATCTTTTTGAAAATATACAGTGATGCTAAGGCCAAAAATCAAAAACTGGATATCGAGATACGGAGGGATAAGTTAACCTCATTATACAATCGGCATGCTTTGGACAACGATATTCGTTGTTTCAATCCTAAAACCGTTTATTCCATGATTTTTCTGGATATAGATAATTTTAGAGAATTTAATAATATTCATGGTCATCAGATTGGGGATAAGATACTTGCCGATTGTGCAAATATTATTAAGAATAGCATTAGGCATACTGATTTTGCATATCGATACGGCGGTGATGAAATCGTTGTGCTTTTACCTGATTGCGAGAAGAAAGAAGCTGCCATAATAGCGCAAAGTATCATTGAAAGTATCCACAGCTATGACAACGCACCCTATCCGCCCATAGCTGCATCGGCAGGTATCGCTTCCATGCCGGAGGATGCTCAATCTTTCGATCAACTCATAAAAGTCAGTGATTTGGCAATGGTAAAAGCAAAAAACATCGGTAAAAATCAGGCATTTATGGCATAAAACCTGATGTTCAGTTTTATATTACTTTGTTGTTTAGCGTTTAAGGTAACCTTTCGTTATTGCGTCCTCTATAACTTCTATCATATATTTCCAAAGTTCAGGTGCATTCTCCTTCAAGAGGCCGTTTCTTTTCAGCACCTTCTCACTTGTAACTCCTGGTTTTTTCCATGTATGTCCATGGGTATTATAGTTCAATATTAAAGGTTGCAACCTGTCAAGGCAAGCAGCAAATCTCGATTCTGGTGTCCGTAACTTTTCAAACTCCTGCCATAGTTTATAAAATTCGTGGGCTTGATCAAAAGGAAGGATATTGAACAGTCTTTGGGCTGCTTTTTGTTCACGTTCATCCTTATCCTCATATCCTTTTTCATCATAACAAAAGGTGTCGCCAGCGTCGATCTCCACAAGGTCGTGGATCAATAGCATCTTAATAACCTTAAAGATGTCAATATTCTTCTCGATGGAATACTCAGAAAAAATCATAGCCATAACAGCCAAATGCCATGAATGTTCTGCATCATTTTCATTTCTTTTTGTACCAATAACGATGTTTTGCCTGAATACCTGTTTAAGTTTATCTATTTCAGTAATAAATTTTATTTGCTGTAATAACCTTTCCTGCATGAACTGTTCCTCCTCTTCTATGCATATTAGCCCTTGCCATAATAGCTATTATAATACAAGATCGGCAGTCCTGGCTATGTGTAAGGCCTCTGGGTACTTTTATAAGTAAAACAAAAATTACGAATTTGGGGATACTAAAAACGTACATTTGACAAAGGTTAGTTATTATGTTTATAAGGTAGTTAAAGGATACATAGCATCCAAGGAGAGGCAAACATGAGAAAGAGAATCAAAGCCGCTTTATTTCTTTCAATGATAATATTCAGTGTTATATTAGCGCTGGTTCTGTATTGGACTATTTTACCTTTCAGCGGTGGTAATATTCTCATTCACAGCATCATGATGGGCCTTATATTCGGCGTTTTTAACTCAGTCATATTCCTTATATATGTAAATAAATACAGCCGAATAGATATCAAAAACAAAAAGCTAAATAAAGAAATACGAAAAGACAAATTAACCGAGCTTCTAAATAGGAATGCCTTTAACTGCGATATAATCCAGTTAAGTCCCAATGGCGTCTACTCAATGATTTTTATGGATATTGATAATTTTAGGGAGTTTAATAATGTTTATGGCCATCAGATTGGCGATAATATTTTGAAAGTTTGTGCAAATGGCATAAAAAATAATATACGGCACACCGACTCAGCTTATAGGTTTGGTGGTGATGAGATTATTATCATTCTGCCTGAATGCGAAAAAAGAGAAGCTGGAAAAATAGCACAAAATATCGTTCAAAGCATTCGTGACTACGATAACGCGCCATACCCGTCCATTACGGTTTCGGCAGGAGTTGCATCCATGCCTGAAGATGCTCTTTCTTTCGACCAGCTTATCAAAGTCAGTGATTTGGCGATGGTTAAAGCTAAAAATATAGGTAAAAATCAGGTAATTGTCTATGATAAAGATATATAAAATACTTTTTATTTTTCTTAAAATACATAAATCTTCCACACCTGCCAGCGCATAATCTGCTTTTTTATTCAGACTAAAAGCAGAGGTGATATTATGCTACAACTTAGCCTAAAAGCATATCGCTGGACGAGTTCCTCTTTCCACAAAACGAGGAAAAGAACACTGAACTGATTGCTCTAGTAAATCAACAGAAAAATAAAAGAAATACGGAAACGGCGCGAGAAGGCTGGGTGTTTCCACCCAACCTTCCTTTTTTGCCGTGCCTTCTATTCTGTGTATGGCCGTCCGAATCCCCAAATAGGATAGCTGCCGCTTTCCCACAGATCACGCACCAGCACGCGCCCTTTGGAGGAACTGGCCTCCATGACCTTGCCATCACCCACATAAATGCCAACGTGGTGGATTTCATTCCATCTACTACAACCCTCGCAACCAAGATTCTGCCAGAACACCAGGTCGCCGGCTTGAAGCTCGCTCCGACCCACCATATAGCCGTTGTTGTAGCACCATTTGGCCTGTCCCGCTGCGTTGGTGCGGGACGCGCCCAGGGGCGAGCTTGTCTGGCTAAGGCACCAATAAGCGAACCCTGAGCAGTCGAACTTATTCGGGCCGCTTGCGCCCCATACATACGGGCATCCCACCTTGGTCAGCCCGGCTTTGACCACCTCTGTACCGGTCGTGCCGACGGGCAGGCCGGACACGATCTCGGTCATGTTCGCGCCGTCCCACACGTCCACGCCGGTGATAGCGGCGAACAGAGCAGCGTATTCGGGCTGCATTAGCTCATCTAGAAGCTCGCGCTGATCTCCGTTCATATTATAAAAGTCTGCTGCTTCCTCGTAGGATAGGCTGGTGATACGGACGTGGATGATAAGCGTCGTAGTGGTGACGGTTTCCTCCTCGCCGTCGTCGTTCACCTCGGTATGCGTTTCCGACTGCACTTCCGTGCTGTATGTCACCCGGTTCATATCCTCAAAATACGCCTTGAGCTTTTCCAGCTTTTCCGGCGTAATGGTCACAACCTCGGTGCCCGCCTCGGCGTCGGTATTAAGCAGGACGGCGTATACGGCCAGTACGTCGCTCCAGTTATTGACATGAGCACTGTCGCCATCTCCATCCCCCTCGTAGATAATTTGCACCTCGTCGTAGTCGCCGTCCGCCTTGAGCTGTTCAAGCCTTGCGTCAATCCTGGCCTGAAATCCGGCGCTGATCTCCCTGACTGCCTCGGACATGGGCTTGCCGTCCGTTTCATTGGAAAAAAAGATACCGAATATGGAGCCAAGCAAAAGACCGACCAGCACAATCACCAGAATGACGACCACGGCCACCCAGCCGCCTGCGGCAATGGCCGCAATCAGCCCCTTGATGGCGGCAATCGCCATTTTAACAAAGGCAATTGTGGCTTTAACCGCCGCCTTTGCCACCGCAGCCACTGTCTTTGCGGCAACACGCGCGGCCTGTGCGGCTGCTCTGGCCGCTTTTGCAGCGGCCTGGGCGCTTTTCTGTGCCAGCTTAGCTGCCTGCTGCGTGGTCTTGATGGTGGTTTTGGCCGTTCTCTGCGCCGTCTTGATAGATTTTCCCGCTGTTTTCACCGTACCCTTGGCGGTAGACTTGACCGTATTTCCCGCAGACCGTGCGGATTGCTTAATTGTCCTTTCGGTCCGCTGCATAGCCTTGATGGTGTGCTCCACCGATTGCCGGGCACGGGCGCTGGAATGGCGCATATTCTCCTGCGCGTGCTTTTTCATCTGCTCTTTCGGCAGGTCGGAAGCCTGTTTTTTAATGGGGTTGGAGGGACGGCGAACGCCGTCTGCCGCCGGATCGTGCGTGGAATCCGTCGCACGTTTCGCGTCCCCGGCGCGGTGCCGTGCGTCTTTTATCTTTCTCACAGCACTATCGCCCTGCTTTTTCACCTGATGGGCGGCTCCATGCACGGTGTTATCGGCTTTCTCCGTTATCTTATCCTCAGCATACTCGGCTGGGGAAGCGTGCTCCCTTTCGTCCTGCCCAGCCCGCGCGGCTCCATCCTTCGTGCGCACAAAGGCATCCTTCATGCGCTCGGTGACAATCCCGGCCTTATCCAACACCCGAATGTCCTTTATGGTTTCGCGTATTTTTATGGTTTTACTCAAAAACTCACCTCCCTGTAAAGCCTCCGAAAAAAGGAACAGGGCGAGCTGCTCCGGCAACCCGCCCATATCAAATATTAAATTAAGGGCCTACAGCGTTTCTTCACCCGGCTTCGTGGTCATAAGTTTGTAGAGCCGGGTTTGGCGAGGAAATCTGTTGACAAATGGGACGAGAGCGCTACCATACTTAATCAGGCCGCAGCCCGCATCCGCGTTGGTGATATAGCTCATCTGTTCGCTGGAAATACTCAGCAGCTTGGATAGCTTTTCGCGGTCACTCGCCGCCTGGTTGAGCATAACGATGAACTCGGAGTTACTGAGCATGGTGCTGGCCATCACAGAATCCAGAATGTACTCCACATTCTGTGTAATGGCCGTGGGATATGCATTTCTTTTTCTGAACCTGCGCCACGCAGAATTGAAGAAGGAGCCACTGTGTTCATTTTCAAAGACCACATGGAACTCGTCGATGAAGATGTGTGTCCGTTTTCCTGCTGCCCAGTTTTCCGTCACACGGTTGAGCATGGCGTCGGTAATGACCAGCAGGCCCATGGTCTTGAGCTGCTTTCCGAGGTCCATGATGTCGTACACAATCATGCGGTTGTTCACATCCACGTTGGTAGGATGCGCAAAAGCGTTGAGGCTGCCGGAGGTGAACAGCTCCAGGGACAGCGCAAGGTCGGCTGCTTCCTTTTCAGGCTGTGCCAACAATTCCTCACGCAGCGTGACCAGCGTAGGCATATCGCCGCTTTTCTTGAACGCCCGGTAGACGTTCTCCACGCAGCGGTCGATGATGCTTTTCTGCTTCGGTCCCATGCCGCCCTTATCCAATTGTTCAAACAGGGAAAGGACAAACTCGGATTTGTCGATGACCGGATTACCGCCGTCGCCGTAGCCCTCCACCATATCAAGGGCGTTGATGTGGTCGTTACTGCCTGCCGCAATGCGGATGACCTCGCCGCCCATGGCACGTATCAGGGAGGCGTACTCGCGCTCGGGGTCGCAAACCAGGATATCATCGTCGGTGGCAAGTGCAAGGAAAGCGATCAGCTCCTTGGCAGAGAATGATTTGCCGCTGCCCGGTACGCCCAGCAGAAAGGCGTTGGCGTTTAGGAGCTTTGCCTTATTGCACATGATGAGGTTATGAGAGATAGCGTTCTCGCCAAAATATACGCCGCCCGTGTCCATGATTTCCTGTACCCTGAACGGAATGAGCACCGCCAGGCTTTCGGTGGTCAGCGTCCGCAGCGCGTTTATTTTTCGCAGACCGATGGGCAGCGCCGTGTTCAACCCGTCCATCTGCTGGTATTTGAGCGTGGCGAACTGGCACAGGTGCTTGCGGGCCGTGGTGAGCAGCGCTTCGGTGTCCGCGTCAAGCTGCTCTAAGCTGTCGGCGGTATGCACCAGCGTGAGTACGCCGAACATCATGCGCTGGTCGCGGGTGGTGAGGTCGTCCAAAAACTCCTTGCTCTCCTTGCGCTGGAGCTCCATATCATAAGGTATCACGGCGGAAAAGTTGTTGTTCTGGTTCTGCCTGCGCTGCCAGTTGGTGATGTTGGTTTCTACGCCCAGCAAGCGGTTTTCCACCTCGCGTACCGCCTCGTCTGTGGGCACGGGTATCACGTCGATACTCAGCATGAGGTTGCGGTTAAGATCGGTGAGCTCCGTCACCATATCGTCTTTAATATAGGAAGCGTATTCTCGCAGGAACAGAACCCGCCCGTAGCGGTCGCCCATCTTAAAGTGATCCGCTTCAAACTCAAGGGTATCCGGGCAGATAAAGTCCCGGAAATCGTGGCCCTTACGCATGGTTTCGGAAAGCTCAAAGCGGAAGCTGGTTTCCTCGCCCGTTCGGTAAAAGTCGTGCAGCGCCCTCAGCTTCTCGGTGGCGTCCATCTCGTTGCAGCGGGAACCCAGGCGCAAGAAGTGGGCGATGAGGTCAGCGCCAACGCGGGCGAAGTAGTTTCTCGCTTCCTCAATGTTCTTTTTGCACACGGAGATGGTCACATACTTTTCCTGCATCATGCTGTTCGCGCCGGTGGCTTTGTCCATGAGCATTTTGTTGTATTCCTTGCGGTAGAGGTCCAAGCCGTCCTCCCTGTAAGGGATCAGTATGGCCTTTTCAAAGTCCGCTTTGTTGAGCCTGCGGTTGGCGATGGTGATTTTGGTGGTTGCGCCGCTGTCCAAGGAGTTCAGAAGCTCGCTGTACTCCAAAAACATGGCCTCCTTATCCTCACGGGAAGCTACGGCATAGTTGATGTCGGTAAACTTGAAGGTCCGGGCGTACTTATTGCGGCCAACAAGAAAAATGCCATCCTCCCAAATGCACGAAATGGGGATGGCCTGCTGAACGCTTTTCGGAACGACGAACCTTTCCTTGTCCTGCTGGAACAGGTTTTTCAGTGTTTTAATGGCCATGTCGCTTCATTTCCTCCTTCTCTCTGGATTCAATAACGCCCTTGAGGGCTTCGTGATAGATATTGACAGGCTGGAAAATCAGGCGTTTGGGCATGAAGAACTCGGATTTGATAAAGGCCCACACGAACTGCTCCGACGTCATGCCGTGGTAGCTGATAAAGCCCATGGCGGCAAATGGCGCTACGCTGACGATACACATCCAGCTCACGGTTTCCATGCCGAAATACGGGCGGATAACAAAGTACAGCGCCACGGCCACGCCGCAGGCGCAGACAGAAAAAAAGAACTGCCTCAGCGACAGTCCGAAGAACATGGATTCGGTATACGCCCGAATCTCCCGGTTGATTTTGACTTCCAATAGGATTCACCTCCAGAAATAGATTTTTTATCGCGCCCCGGTGTCCTTCGCGGGCGCTTTAGGCTGCAGCTCGGTCGGCTTTTTCCCGTCCAGCGGCCTGACAAAATCCACATAATTCAGGTCATAGATGGCGTTGTCATTGAGCTGGCGCTGCCACGCGCCCTCCGTAGGCGACCAATGGAAGCCCTTATGACTCAAAACGCCGCATTGCTCCCTGGTGGGTCGCTCATCAAACATGAGCTGCAAACGGTTCAGCTCGGTGTTGATGATCGCCTCGCCGCCATCAAACCGCCAGCCCACAAAGCCCACCTCGCGGCTGTGGGAGATTTCCTCGATACGCTTTTGCAACCGTTTGATTTCCGCATTGTTATTTGACAGCTCATACGACGGAAAGGGTTGCTTATCCCACGAATAGGCGTTTTGTACCCGCACGTCCAGCTTGGCGGCGGCAGCCCCCGGCATATCCGGGAAGCCCTGACAAGTGCCATGCTTTCTGAAATAAGCGTTAACCGCCTTCATATGCTCCTGCGCTTTCCGGCAGGCGTCCAGCTTCTCGGTCAGCTTTTCCAGAGCCTGCGGATCACCGGATGAAATGGGTTTGCTCATGATTTTCTCCTCCTTCGTTCAGTGATAATGCTTCCTGCTGCGCCGCGCGCAGCTTTTCTTCAAGGCAGCAGCAGGCTTTAAGCCGGCAGCCCCGCCGCTTCCCGCCATAAAACCGGCAATACACGCAGGCGCAGTCCTGCGCGGTATATCCTTGAAACCGCCGAAATATCCTTACATTCTGTTTCATCCGCGCACACCTCACAGGCCCAACATCTCGCGCACAACCTTATCAGCCATCTTCACGGTGCCGACGAGTACGAGCATATTGAAAATCAGCTCGCCCACATAGCTCCACACTTGCGTGACCGCCGCCGCGTTTGGGTCTACAGCGGGCGGCGACGCGGCAAACACGGAGAAGATAATGCAGGCCAGCACGATAATTGCCCCCTCCAGACAAACGGCGGCGTAGCTTTTGATGAACGCCTTGCCCACGCTCTGGCTCGGTTCTCCCGCAAAAGCCGCCAGCGGCACCGGTGCGATGGCTGTATAGAGATAGAGCTTAAAAAAGCGCCCGTACACCGACATAATCATAATGAAGGACAGCACGGTAATGAACAGCCCGCCCAGCAGCGTCACCGCCCAAAGCGGGATGCTGTTGAAAAAGTCCACGTTCTCAATCGCCGTCACGATGCTGTCAGGCAGTACCATTTCACTCGCCTCGCCGAAGCCCGCCGCATTCATAATGGTGCTGATTAAGCCTTGTACGATTCTAAAGAGGGCCATCATCAGCTCCAGGCCGTAGGTGATCGCGGCCTTGGCCAGCGCGAAGCGGATAAACAGCTTGATGGCGTGCTCGGGCTTTTTCACCTCGGCAATGCTGCCGCAGGTTTTGACGACGCCCACGACGAAAAACAACACCAAAAGAGCCAAGCCAATGGCCCGTACCGCGCCATGGATGTCCACGACGACGTTCCAGATGCCGCCGCCTTTGAATGCTTCGGGGCTTTGGGTGAGAAGCTGCCATATCTCGGAGAGCCTGCCGTTCCAGGTGTCCAGTGCGTTTTGTAGATTTTCTACAATCCAGTTCAATTAACACACCTCCTTGGAAAAAATCGGGGCAGGCCGGTTTCCGTACCCGCCCCTTGCCGGACACCGGAATCAGCCCGTAATGAGGGTCAGTATCTCCTTCGCAAAGGTAATAATGACGCCGCCTGCCAGCGTAAGGAACCCGTTGGCCCTCTGGCTCGGATCGTGGGATTTGAGCGAAAGCCCCACCTGCACAATACCGAAGCCCAGCAATATGAGCCCTATCGCGCGAATGAGTCCGAAGATGAACTCAGACAGGTTGTTGACCACCTGAAGGGGGTCGTCTCCAGCGGCAAAAGCCGTCGTGCTGAACATGGTCAGCATCAGAACCAACACGGCATAAACGGCAAGGGCCTTGCGAAACCCCTTGCCCATGGGCTGCTTTTCGCTTTTCCTGTTTTTGTTTTTCATGGTATTAACCCTCCTGTTTTTTAGATTGGTATAGCGCCTGCATATCTTCCTCAGACCAAAGCTCGAAGGTAGTCTCCTTGGACGCAAGCGGCTCCAGCCTGGGCATGTCACCTGTGGGCTTTACAAACGCAAGGGACGCCACCGCCTGGGTCACTTCGCCGTGCCGGTACGCCTCGCCATCACCGTCCGTTGTGTAGGAAACATGGGGATGCCGGAGAATGTCGTACTTTTCATCCATAATGGGACGTTCGCCGCGTACAAACAAAAGCGCGTAGCGGTTGTCCAGCATACGCACCTCATCCGGGGTCAACAGCTCGCGCCCGGTAATCTGGTAATTGGTCGAGTAGTTCCCGCTGCGGCCTGTGCTCTTACCGTAGGTGTTGGTGTCAATGGTGGATTTGCCCAAGAGCGATTCGCTGATGAGCTTGTGTGTCGAGGTTTCGTTGCCGCCCAAGTAGAGGAATTCATCACAGTTCCCCATAATGCTCTCCCATTGCTTCTCAAAGAGCGCCTTTAGCTGTGCGATGTTTTGAAGGATGATGGACACGGACACGTTGCGGGAGCGCATGACGGAAAGGATTTTCTCAAAGTCGTCCGGCAGTGAGACGTTCGCGAACTCGTCCATAACAAAATGCACATGCACCGGCAGGCTCCCGCCGTGCTTATGGTCGGCACAGTAGAATAGCTGCTGGAAAAGCTGCGTATAAAGGATGGACACCAAAAAGTTGAAGCTGGAGTCGTTGTCGGGTATCAGGGCAAAGAGCGCTACCTTTTTCTCCCCGATGGTGAACAGGTCCAGCTCGTCCGCAGCGGTCAGCGCCGCCAGGCTGTACAGGTTGAACTTTTCCAGCCGGGACGCCAGCGTGATCTGGATGGACTTTAATGTCTTAGCGCTGCCGCTGTGATAGTCACGGTAGTATTTGAGGGCAATATGCTCCGGCTCCCGCATCTCCAGACGGTTTAACAGCTCATCCAGCGGGGATTGGTATTCGTCGTTGTCCTCGCGCACATCGCCGGCGCGCAGCATCTCCATGACCATCGAAAAATTCTGTTCTTCCTCCGGTGCTTCATATTGCAGGTAGAAGATGAGCGCCAGCAGCAGCATGCTTGCAGCCGTATCCCAAAACGGGTCCTGGGAATGTGCGCCCTTGGGCGTGGTGGCCTTAAAAAGATTCGTCACCAGCTTTTGCACATCGTTGTCGGAAATAAGGTACACGAACGGGTTGTAGCAGTGGCTGCGCTCCATGTTGATGAGGTCCAGTATCCGCACATCATAGCCCTTTGCTTTGAGCAGGTGGCCGGTGTCCCGCAGGATTTCGCCCTTTGGATCGAGAACCACCATGCTGGTGTTGGCCTGCATGACGTTGGGCTTGGCGTAAAAGCGGGTTTTGCCCGAGCCGCTGCCGCCCACCACCATGATGTTAAGGTTACGCCGGTGCTTTTTCCCGTCCAGCCCGATACGCACGTTTTGGGTGAGCAGCTTGTTCTGCGCAAACGCCCTATCCCGGTATTTTTTGCACACGGCGGCGGCATCGCCCCATCGAGCGCTGCCGTGCTCCTCACCCTTGCGATAGTTGCGGCGGGTAGAGAGATAGATACCGATCCCCATCCCGTAGGCGAGTAAAAAAAGAAGGACAGTTTTTAGGCTGTCCTCCATCCATACGATGTGAAAGGGATTGTTCAGCGCCGGGGTCAGGTCTTGCAGAATCTCGGCAAGCCCGCCGCTCACCGACGGGGCGATCAGCAGCGCCAGCCAGACAATGGGGATAACGCCGCAGGTGCTGAGAATCAGGATGGTCTGCCGGTCACTCGCGTTCTTCATCGTCATTCACCGGCTCTGGCCTGGGCCTGCCCATGCTTTCAATACACTGCCACATATTCAGCGCTCCCCTCTGTCGATATTTTTCTTTTCCTTTTTGGTCGGCGCGTCGATTACTTTGAGCAGCACCTCATCCACCGCGTCGGTGGAACGCTGCTCCCGCAAAAGCTCGTTGCGCTTGTCGTTCAGGGAATGAAAGACCACGCCGTACTCGTATTTGTCCATTTCAAGGACTCTTGTTTCGTCCTGCATAGGAGAACCTCCTTATCTTTCATGATCCTGCTGCCGTGGCGATTTGCCTTGCTCCAGCACCTTTGCCATGCGGGCGGATATATCCGCCGCCGTATCCCGGATGGCCGACAGCTCACCCCGGATGTCCTGCGCCTCCATACCGGCAAGGGTGTCCGGCAGGCGGGAGAACTCGTAGCCCTTGGTGTCGATGCCGTTTTTTCTGCACAGCATATACGACACGCAGTAGGCCCGGAAGGCGTTGGCGCTACGGTCATATGCGGGATCGCCATTCGCGTATTCCGCATGCGCCAGCTCCACGGCGACGCTGCGGAAGATGTCCGCTCCTGCCATGCCCTTGCGTACAAAGATGATATTTTTCTGCGGGTCAAGCAACGCGCCCTGGCCAGCCTGCTCCATATTTTCCGCCGCCTGCACGGCGGCGGGCGCACCCGTGATGAGAGCTTTTATCAGCACGCGCTCATCCCGGTTCACCTGGGGCTGTGCCTTGGCACGAACAGTGGTCTGTGTGATGTCGAACACCTTCTTGGGGTTATACGATACGCCGATGGAGCCATCCTCGCGGGTGTATTCGTCTCCCGGCTCCAGAATGACGATGCCCTTCTGGTTCTTCTTCACAAAGCCGCCCTGGTCTTTCCAGTAATCGAAATCCCCGATTTTTTGCGCGTCGGGCTTCTGCGCCGCGATGAGCAGGGCGTTGCCCACGGAATAACGGTCAAAGCGGCTCTGCACGTCCAGATAGGTCTGGAAGGCTGCGCCGTCCCGCGCAACATCCTCGGCGGTGCGGTCGATCAGATCAAAGGCGCTGCTGCGCTCGGCTTGCTTTTTCGCCGCCCATGCTTCCTTGTCAAAGGCGTCCGGCTGGTATTCGGATTCCCGTACATGGGGCACGTCAAAAATATCGTCAAAGTTACTCATGAAAAATTACCTCTCTTTCGATCTTTTCTGTTTCCGCGGTCTTTGCTGTGGCTGCTTGTGCTGCGCAGGCTTATTTTGTTTTGCCTTGGACTCGCGCTGCGGTTCCTCGCGCTTCGGGGCCTCCGCCTCCTGCTGCTTTACCGCCTTGATCTGCCTGAGTTCCTCCCGCACGGAGGGGCGCAGGGAAGACGCTTTCTCGGGCGGTTTAGTAGTACCCTCGGCGGAGCTCCTTGGCTTCTCTGAGATAGGCTCGGACGGAGGGGATTTTTCCGTCTTCGCCGCCGTGGGGTTTTCGGGCTGCGCCTGCTCCTTCTGCAAGGGCTTTTCAAACAGCTCGTCCACCACCTTATCCGTGGCGTCCTTGTCGGGTACGTCCTTCTCCGGCGCTGCCGGGGCTTTCTCCGCTCTGAATTTTTCGATGTCGGCGCGCACCGTCGCGGTGTTGACGGCTGCAAAATTGAAGCGCTCTACAATATCGTTGATTCTTCTGGCATCCTCGACGCGCACCATAACCGGCGTGATGCCGTCCGGGCTGCCCTTGGGGTCGTGCATGACGCAATAGAGAATACCATACTGCTTGGCCTTTTCCACAAACATGTGCATGTCGCTGTTTTTGACGTTAAAAACATCCAGCTCCTTACCGCTTCTGAGCATGGTTTCCAGCCGCGCCCGGCCCTTCGTCTTTTTTTGCTGGCTCAAAATGGTATACAGCAAAACTGCCAGGTTTTTCGCACCCGCGCCAGCCAATCTTATGGCCACCTCCGCGCCGTCCAGCGTCATCCTAAAAACCTGTTCTGCCGCCTCGCCTGAATGGTTCATGGCTTTTTTCCTCCTTTTCCTGTTTTTCGTCCTCGCGGACTGTTTTGAGCTTTTCGGCCATTAAAACCGAACGTCCGGCAATGCCGTCACATAGCTTCACCTCCCCGCGCAGCTTGGATAGCTCTTTGGTAATTGCGGAAATATCCGCTTTCAATATGGCAAGCTTTTGCTCGTCCCCGGCGCTGCGCAGCCTGTTTTTCAGCCGCTTGCGGTCGGCGGCAAGCATTTCCATTTTCTTTTGTAGACCTTCCTTATATGAAGAAAGCTGCCCGGCGGTATCGATGCGATTCCGCGCAAGCAGCCTTGCTTCCTGGGAGATGGTTCTCATTTTCCGCACATCCTCCCGCAGAAGGAAATGCGGGCTCTTAGGGGACGCCCGGCCCTTGGGGAGAATGCCGAGCTTATAACAGTAGTGCAGGTACAGACCCCGCAGGCCGCCGATACGTCCGGCCTTTTTCAGGTCGCCCTTAAAGCGATACACGGTAACGGTTTGCTTGGGCGGCGGAGCCTTTGGCCTCGGTCGGGTCCCGGCAGAGAGGATACGGCGGCAAATAGCGTCCAGCGTGTACTCCTCGCCAAAATTGCGGGCAAGCCGGAAGAATCGTTCCTTGCCCGGCGGCCGCACGGAAATATCCTTGCCCAGCTTGATTTCATATCCCATGCCGCGCAGGTTATGGAAGAACTGCCTGTCGGTCATGGCTTCGCGGATGGCCCGGTCCACGTCCTTTTGGATGAGACCGCGCCATGTGGGTTTGCCCTGCTGATCGGCACGCCATTCGCCGTACTGCTTGGCCTTGCCGCGCTTGGGGTTTTCGATGACCGCCAAACCGTATTCTTTACATAACCGATCGGAGGTCTTGCGCATTTCCATATAGGTGTCCGTGCAGTCGTTGTAGCGGTAGCCGTCCGTGAACGATACGGAATTGAGCACAAAATGGTTGTGGATATGGTTTTCCTTATCCAGATGCGTGACAACAATGACCTGAAACCGTTCGCCCCAAAGCTCATTTGCCAGCCGTATGCCGATTTCATGGGCAGCGTCCGGCGTTGCTTCGCCGGGGGCAAAGGACTGGTAACCGTGAAAGGCCACGATGCCGTCCTCCTTGCCGTACCGCTTTTTCACCGCCATCATTTCCTCCCGCGCCGTGGCGGGGAAGCAGTTCACGCCTGTCACATAGCGTGACAGGGAGGAAGCGTCATTTTCCAGCCCCGCACTTTTTTGCACCTTCTTGTTCTGTACGGCGTATTCGATGACATCGGCGAGCCCCTGGCCTTCCTGATCCGTCATATCCTGCTTCTGATAAAAGGCAGGATTTTGCGTTTTGTCGGGGTTCTCCACATAGATGACCACCTTGCCCAGCCAGCCGCGCACGTCCCATATGGCCGTTGTTGCCATATCACTCATTCCTCCTTGGAAGCAGCACGGCGTTGGTGATGGTTTTGACAGCTTGATTAAACAAGCACATATTTTCATCGTAACGCTGCACGTCCATGACGTTCAGCACATGGGCCTTTTGCGCGATCTGGTTCAGATTGTTGCCGATGGCGTGCAGCTCCTTCATCATGGAGAAGTAGTCGGGCGATGGCGCATCCTGGGGCACCACGCCACTGATCAGATGACGGAGGTAGGCTTCACGGGACAAGCCGGATTTCTTCACCAGCTTATCCAAAGCCTGCGCTTCCTTTTTATTCAGCCAGAACTGGATATGAACATTCCGGTTTCTCATTATGAGTAACACCTTCTTTCTCAAAAGGGTTTCAGGGAATTCCCTGACAAGCGCGCCGCCCTTTCAGGGCGGTGTGGGGTTTGTGGTATCACAAATCCAGTGCTTGCTGGTAGTAGTGAATACTCTTTGCTCCCCGCGCAAAGATGAGGACGACCAACCGAAAAAGCGATTAGCGTTCCTGATCGCGGCTTTTCTGCTGGAGCCGAGCTTCAAAGGATACGCCCTGAAAGTGCTCTGCGTCGAGAATATATTCCATTGCGCCAGTTGTCCGATGCGATCTGCTCGGCGTGGAAGCGGTCCTGCGCTTTAATTTCCACGGTCGTTTGCAGGGTTTCCGTGATGGTCACGTCGTATTTTGGCATGAGTGTTTCACCTCTTTCTGGATTTTTGGGGATAAAAATAGGGCGTCCCGTAAGAGGAACACCCTATGTAATGACGTTTTAGTATTCGTTTTTATGTATCGGTATCATCATCCTGATCCGTCCTGACCTCCCGAAGCGGCGTAACCTGCGGCGGGTTTTCCACGTATTCCTCCTCACCCTGCTGCTGCGCTGTTATGAGGATATTCAATGCATCTGACACCTTGGCGGTAAGCGTAAAGTACATCTTCTTATAGTCCGGCATTATATGACCTCCCTCAGTAAATTTAAGCGGCTGGTAATAACCAAGCCGCTTACAGCATATCTAAGCGGGGGGATGGAAGTCCAATGTGCAAAATCTCTACCGTGCTTTTTCCTTTGGCACAATAATGGCAATCTCCGGCAAATGGAGCTTCCGGCAAAGATAGGCATTGACATCCTTACAGGCAGGCGATGGATGGTCTGCGGCCTCATATTCCTTGGGCAGCACTGTCATGATGGCCTTGGTCGCCATACGCCCCGCATAGTCGTTATCCAGATGCAGCAGCACTTTTTTCACCTGCGGGTTATCCTCTAAAAACCGCGTCAGCGCGGCGGGAACCTTGCTTTTTGAAATATCCTTCTGCGGTTGATAGACGCCAGCCAGGGAAAGCAGGTTTTCCGTAGAATAGTCCTTGCCACTCATTTTCATAAGGGTGGCATATGAAAGCAAATCAATGGCGCTTTCAAACAGATGGACGGAATCACTCGGCTCCAATGCTGGCAACGCAAACGAGTAATGCTTGTCGCTGCCTGTGGCTTCGCCCTTGAAATCACCGTAGATTCCGCGCAGTGCGGCGTATTTCTGATATCCCTGCGCATCAAATCCCACGAACACCGCATTGATATATACATTATCGCCAGGCTCCGGTTCGTTGCGGTTCTCGTAAATACGCCCGTCTGCGATGCAAGCGCGGATTAGTGCATGGTCGATCCCACGGCGCAGCAGATAGCGTTCCACCGCGTCCGTATGGGAATATGGTTCGGGTAAGAGCAGGGATTTCGGTTCCTGCCTCTGCCGGGGTATAAAAACAGGCGGCGTGCTTGCCGCCCGTCCCACAATCTGTTCCACCGCATCCGTAAAGGAAAGCTCCCGCACCTTAATCAGATAGTCGAGCGCCGATCTGCCGCCGATGCCTCGGCTCCACCAAAACCATTTGCCGTTGGAGATTTTCAGGCTGTCATGGCTGCGGGTGCAGTAGGTGCTGCCGGAGAAATGTACCAGCTCATGTGGATCATAATTCTGGAGGTAGGTCAGAAGGTCCATTCGTTTGGCTTCTAAGATCACCTCCGGGTCAATATATGGCATGCTTTCACCTCCTGGAATAGAAAAAACCGTCCAGATGAGCCGGACGGCCTAAGTGCGGGAGTATTCAGTTTTCTTCCATATTCGTCGTTTCTTTCAGTTGGCTGATCTTTTAAACATCCACATAATGCGTGGCATATGCGTTTTCAATATTCTCATTACCGGACTTGCTGAACCGTAACTTGGTTTTCCGGTTCTTCCCGTACTGATGGTAAAACGTCCATGAAGGCTTAAGCTTGTTTTTTGCTGCGTAAGCCCGTACCTCGCTCATAATAGCCGAGAGCTGGCGCAGGTTCGCGTGGCACGCCTTTTCCAGAAAGGGAATCCTGCCAAAGCGCCAATCCTCATAGTCCTTTTTCCCCAGAACGCCTATATCCATCAGCACATCCACCGGAGCGGCAAAACCTTTTTGCCGGATATTCTGATACATAGCATTGTGGATTTTTCCTGTCAGGTTCTTTGTATCCATAGGGTATCTACCGTTCCAGGGAGGGCGTATCCTTCTGCCGAGAAAACCCTAAAAGTTGCCGCACACGACGCTGCGTGTGCTTTTCAATGGCCTCCAGCCGTTCCTCCGGCCAGTTAATGGACGGATGCCGGGTAAATTTGAACCCGATCAGCCGCCGTAACTGCTGCGTCTGCACCTTGCCCGTGACCTCAGAACAGATACGCTCAAAGGAAATGTCCCCATACGCGGGGAAACGCGTTTTCGCGTATTCGTCCAAGTTGGAGATATCGTCCCGCATGGCGTAGTTGAACAGCGAAAGCCCGTTATCGAAGATGGGAGCCGGAGCGATAATCGCGCCGGAGTGGTTATCCCGCAGCACGCCGAAATTGCCGAAATGCCGGTCCTCATTGTAGATTACGGCGTCAAACACCAGCATACTGTGAACGGCTTCCAGAAAATCTTCGCCCAATTCGGCGCAGTAGTCAAGGCAAGCCTGCAAGCCGCCGGAACGCACCAACCGCCCGGTAGGGATAAAAGCGGTGTCGATGTCAGTGAACATTTTGCATTTGGAGGCAAGAATGCCTTTCCAGCGCTCAAGATCATACGAGACTGCGTTCAGTCCCATGGCCCTTGCGATCTGGCAGGCGTGAAACTCGCTGTAAGGCTCGTTGCCGGTGTTGGCCGCACCGCTGGTGCCGCCCTTATACAAATAGATTTCACCGTTCTCCAGCCGGTGCCACGCCTTGGGCAGCATGCCGCCCGTAGTCAGCTCTGGAGAGGTGGTAAAGGTCCGGATGCTCTGCCCAATGCCCGTGTACGCCACCAGCGAAAGAATTTCCGAGAACTCGTTTTCATAAAGGTTGGATTCCGCAAACGTCCCGGTAAAGCCCTTGGGAACCACCCAAAAACTGTCGTTGAGAGATAGCCCCTTGCATACGTCGATGATACCCTTGGTGTTTCTCAAGGAAAGCCCAAGTGTTTTAAGTATTTCCTCCGCAAAGGTGCGGTTTTTAGGTATCAGCCGATGCCGTAGCCAACTCAGAATCCCTTCATCAGTCAGCCGTAAATCCAAGGGAAGCAGATGATTGTCGTTATTATTTACGAATATGATTTTCGCTATAAGGCTGACGCCGGATTCTTCTAGGGCAAATTCCAGCAGTGTTGCATCATATAATCGAAGCTCATAGAGGTTACCGATACCATCACGCCCTTTCGCTATTGGTGTAAGAAATCATTAATACTCATCGCACATTAAAAAGTCAGCTATGTGCATGGTCTGGATACCCTCGTAATTGCCACCGGCGAAAGCGTCCGTCCGCAGTACATATTTGGGGTAATTATCCCGAATATCAAGCAGCCGACCATATTCGCGTTTCTCCGTCTCGGGCAAACCAATCTCCTGCGCAACCTGGATATACAGTTTGTTCTCCTGCCTTTGGGCGATGAAATCAATCTCCGTGTTGTCCATCTTACCCACAAACACATCATAACCCCGCCGTAAAAGCTCAAGATACACCACGTTTTCCAGCATAGCGGCTACGCTGTCCGGCGAATAGCCCAGTACGCTGTACCGCAGCGCGGGATCGGCCAGATAGAACTTTTCCTGTGTTTTCAGGATTTCCTTGCCCTGAATGTCATAACGGGAGCAGCGGTGGAGGATATATGCGCTCTCCAGTTTGCTCAGATAATTATAGACCGTTTCGTTATCTATGGAACGGTTCTCGCTCTTGAGGTATTTGGAAATAGATGCGGCGGAAAAAGTGCGGCCTACGTTGTCGAACGCAAACCGGACAATACGCTCCAACTGATCAACCTTGCGAATCTGGTTTCGCTTCACGATGTCCGTAAAGATAGTAGAATTATAGATATCCTTCACAATTGTATAAACTTCATCCTGGCTGTATTTTTGCAGATGCACGGCAGGAAAGCCACCCAACCGCAGATAATTTGCAAGTTCAAGCTTTGGCTCAGAAACGTCCAGATAGTTTTTTCTGAATTCTAGGTATTCTAAAAAGGAAAGTGGAAAGATGCGGAAAGAAACATAGCGCCCTGTCAGATACGTGGAGATTTCAGAGGACATCATGCGGGAGTTGGAGCCGGTAACATAAATGTCCACATCATAATCGGTTGCAAGGGAGTTTACGACCTTCTCCCAGGACTTGACCTCCTGGATTTCATCCAAAAACAAATAAGTTTTTCCCCCGGATACCAAATGCTGTTTCAGATGCTCAAACAGGGCCTTAGACGTCTTAATATCCTCGTATTCCAGTGAATCAAAACTGTAATGCAGCAGCCTTTCCTCCGATATGCCACGCTTTTGCATCTCGCGGATTAGCATTTTCAGTATAGTGGATTTCCCGCTCCTTCGGATACCGGTCAGGATTTTAACGAACGGCGTATCCACATAGGGCAGGATTTTTTTCATATATACGGACCTGTAAATCATATACCGCCACCTCCTTGCAAGGATATTATACCGGATTATTGACTAAATATCAATGGTTTATTCGGTTATATCCGCAAAATAGGTTTGGAGCATGAGGGAAGGCGGCATATTTTCCATGCCGCCTTTTAATCGTTTGTCGTTTAAGGTAAGCTTTTTATCGTTCCTCGTGGGATTTCACCTGTTTGCTGCGGAGTTGTTCATTGGCATGCTGCTCTATGGTATCCCAAACATTGTCCATGTGATCCGTTACCTGATTATCATATGCCTTATATATATCAGCCAGCGGCTTGGCAGAGCGCAATAGCACCCTGGCCTGCGCATCCGAAAGATCGTTGTTTTCAAGAGACAATAAAATGTCCTCACGGATGCTGTACTCGTAGCTGTGGCTTAGTATTTCCTCCGGGGGCTGCGAGAGAAGCCAATTGCGGTATTTTTCCTGTTCGGCAAACATCTTTTTATAAAGCGTCGTATTGAGCTGTTCATTGGTCATGGCATTTCCTCCGTTCCATATATTTTGTTGCATTATCAAAGCAGATGTGTACAGTAAAAGGCGGCACGCCATCCGTACCGCCTTTGCTTCGTCCGTTCAGGGAAGCCCTTACCGGACAAACCTGCAATCACCGTTCGTAATCCCGGTTCCTCTGCGGCTTCTCAGCAGGCTCGTCCGGCTCGGCATCCACAAGGGAGCGATCCTTTTCATCCATGTTGAGCAGGATATTGAGTTCTTTGAGCCTTGCCGTTTTTTCCGTCAACTCCGCTTCGCGGGAGAACGGCGTAGCCAGCTCGGTCTTGGCGTTTTCAAGCTGCACCCGCGTATTGTCAAGCTCCGCTATCACGGTATCACGCTTCGTTGTGAGCCCGTCCAATACATTGTCGATACGGGTCAGATTGCCGTAAATGTCCGCGCCCAGCACGGCGGTATGGGAGAGTGTGCCTTTGAGGGTCAGCCGGTATTCGTTGCTCGGCCCATCGTAGGCCAGCACCATGGAAAAGCCCCGGTACTGGCCTAAAAAGACAGCATCGGAGCCGGTCATTTTGGTACAGGCGTCAATGATCGCCTTGCCTGCGGGTTCCTTTTCGGTGTAGGCTGTGCCCATGATTTCCATAGGCGGGAACTGTTCAGGCAATTTAGGATGTGTCGCCACAAGCTGAATGTCCTGCTCATAGCCTGCCAGCCTTTCCGTCAGCAGCTTGATGCCCTCCGGGTATTTGCGGATGACCAATTCCTCCAGCGCATACTTCTGGCTGAGGTGGTTTGCTTTGAGCATGTTGAGCTTGCCCACCTCCATGTCCAGATTGCATTTTTCAATGATAAGCGGGTTGCCGGAAGCTAGGGCTTTAATTTCCGCATAGTTGAGCGCCGTTTCATCCACGTCCTCGGCGGCGCGCAGAGGTGTCTTAGAGGTCATGATCTGCGCGATGAATTTTTGCTTGTTCTCCACGAGCTGGTAAAGGTAGCTGTCAAAGGTTCCTTCCGTCACATAGCGGAAAATCTCCACCTCCGGGTTCAGGTTGCCTTGCCGGACAATCCTGCCAAGGCGCTGCGCCAGATCGGAGGGCCGCCATGGGCAATCAAGGTCGTGGAGAGCAATCAGGCGATCCTGCACATTGGTGCCCGCACCCATCTTCTGCGTGCTGCCCATAAGGACGCGCACCTGGCCGGAGCGCACCTTCGCGAACAGCTCGGCCTTTCTCGTTTCTGTGTTGGCGTCGTGGATGAATGCGATTTCGCCCTCGGGGATGCCTTTCTCCAGCAGCTTGCGCTTGAGGTCGTCGTATACGTTGAAGGAACCGTCGTTCTTGGGGGTGGAGAGGTCGGAGAACACAAGCTGCGCCGACCGCTGCTCCTTGGATTGCTCCCATATTCGGTAGACATTCCGGGCACAGGCAGAGGTTTTATTGTTTTCATCGTCTGCCGCCAATGGGTTCATGAGCCGCATGTCGAGCGCCAGCTTGCGCCCATCGTTGGTGATGCGCAGCATATTATCGACGCTCGGATCGACATTGCCTGCGCGTATTGCTTCGGCGCGCTCGGCAAGCCCGGCCACCATTTCCTTTTGCAGCTCGGAGGGCTTTATAACCTCGGTATGAAAATTGGCCTTGGGCACGGGAAGGTTGAGCATATCCGCCGTCTGGATATCCGCGATCTGCTTGAAAACCGACATCAGCTCGGGCAGGTTGTAGAACTTGGCGAACCGCGTCTTGGCCCGGTAGCCGGAGCCTTCAGGCGATAATTCTATTGCCGTAATGGTTTCGCCATAGTTTGCCGCCCACTCGTCAAAGTGAATCAGGCCCATCTCCTGCAACGTGCGGTACTGCAAATACCGCTGGATGGTATACAGCTCTACCATGGAATTGGAGATCGGCGTCCCCGTGGCAAACACCATGCCGCGCCCGTCTGTGATTTCATCGAGGTACTGGCATTTCATAAACAGGTCGGAGCTTTTTTGCGCTTCGGTCTGTGCGATTCCGCCGACATTGCGCATTTTTGAAATTAGAAAGAGATTTTTGAAATAATGCGATTCGTCGATAAATACCCGGTCGATACCAAGCTCCTCAAAGCTGACAACATCATCCTTTCTTGATTGGTCATTGAGGCGTTCCAGCTTCGTTTCAATGGCTTTTCGGGTCTTTTCCATCTGCTTGATGGTGTAGCGTTCCGCTTTTTCGGATTTGGCCTCCTGTATGCCGAAGGTCAGCTCATCGATCTGCCGCTGCAAAATGGCTTCCTGCCGCTCCTTGGACATGGGGATTTTTTCGAACTGGCTGTGCCCGATGATAATGGCGTCGTATTCGCCGGTGGCAATGCGGGAACAAAATTTACGTCGATTTTGACGCTCAAAATCCTTTTTGGTCGCCACCAGAATGTTAGCCGATGGATAGAGCTGGAGCCATTCGCCGGCCCACTGTTCAGTGATATGGTTGGGTACGACAATGAGAGATTTGGCGCATAGCCCCAGCCGCCTGGATTCCATCGCAGCGCCTACCATCTCGTAGGTCTTGCCAGCGCCCACCTCGTGGGCCAGCAGCGTATTGCCGCCGTACATGACGTGGGCAATGGCGTTGATCTGGTGCCTGCGCAACGTGATCTCCGGGTTCATGCCGCTAAAAGTAATATGCTGGCCGTCATACTCGCGGGGCCGGATGCTGTTGAAGGTATCGTTGTAGATGCGGCAGAGCATCTCACGGCGGTCGATGTCCTTCCAGAGCCATTCGGAAAACTTGGACTTAATCAGCTCCTGCCGGTCCTGGGCGATGGCCGTCTCCCGTTTATTGAGGACGCGCTTTTCGTTGCCGTCTTCGATGATGGTATCAAAGATACG
>JAEWTW010000021.1 GCA_023397655.1 Bacillota bacterium | reverse complement strand
GAGTGGGAGTAGAATATACTATCAATACAAAAATATAAAAAAATCGTATCATAAAACAACATAATTAGGGCGCGATGATATCGCGTCTTTTATGTTGTTTTGACGTTTAAAAAGAGATATGATATTTTGTGATATGTACAAATAATTGTGATATTTGGAGTAATGATGAAACTGACTGCAGGCATTTGCGACGACTGCGCAGAACATGCGGCTTTGCTGGAAAAATACATTCGAGATTATCAGAGCGCGGATTCGCTGCGCATCGTGCAGTCCACGAATCCGCTGCATTTTCTGGATCTAGTCCGGAATGAAAATCCACATTTCGTATTTCTTGATATTGACATGAACGGCATGAATGGCATTGAACTGGGTGAAAGAATCAAGGAACTGAATTCAGACACCGTAATCATCTATGTGACAGCTCACGAGAAGTATGCGCTGGAAGCTTTCCGAGTGCGTGCGTTTCATTATCTTGTCAAGCCAATCACGAAGGACAAAGTATCCGCTGCGTTGACGGAAACACTGGCGTTCATTAAACATAACAGACGGCCGGAGTCTGAGAAAATGTTTGTCGTCCAACGCAAAGGGGATACAGTTTCTCTGAGCATGGATCATATCTGTTATTTTGAAAAGACCGGTCACAAAATACGTGTCATAAGTGTGAATGGCTGTGAGGAGTATTATGGCAATTTTACTAGGCTTATCGAACAGATAGGCACGGATGATTTCATACGTTGCCATCAGGGCTTTATCGTGAACGTTGCTAAGATACGCGCTTTGAGAGATAAAACGTTGTTCCTTTGCGAAGGGCTGCAGGTCCCTGTGAGCCGTACTTTCATGGAAAACGTACGCAAATCGCTGGCAAATCGGTTGTTTGCCGGAAAGGGCGGCGTATGAAAAGCCTTGGTGAAAAGCTGTTGGGCAATACAGCACGGTTTTCGTTTGAGCAGCGTATATTCAACTTCGCCATGTTGATGGGAATCGTGCTGACGGTATTCGGTATGGCGATGAACGTCTACTATTCACAGGGAATAGTGATCGACCTTGCTTTTCTGGGGTGCTGGCTGCTGCTCTATAGCTTCTCACGCTCAGGCCGCAATTTTCGCGTGGTTTCCATCATTGCGATATCAGTGCTCGTTTTTGCCTTCATCCCGTATGAATGGGTATCCAGCACCGGAACTCAAGGCTCCATACCTTATTACACTATACTGCTCATCGCGGTAATTTCGATCATACTGCACGGTTGGCTGCGTACCGTTATGGTCATCTCATTATTGGCGGTAGAGCTTCTTTTGCTCTCCGTATATGATGCGAAAGAGGCATGGTTGGCCCAAGGCCATATTATTGATATTGGTATCCATCTATCGATCATATTGGCAGCAATGGCTATACTGATAGTCGTGTATTCCAACACCTACATGAAGGAAAAACAGCGCCGTGAAGAATACGCTCAGACCATTGAGGCACATGTTCGCCAACAGCTTTATTATATGGAGAATCTGGAGCAGCTTATTGGCAAGCTTAAGTCCGAAAGGCACGACTACAATAACCACCTCAGCGTTATACACGGCTTGTTGGAAAGCGATGAAACAGATAAAGCAAAGTCCTATGCCGCTGCACTCGTTAAAAACGCGGTGGAATACCAGAGCATCGTGAACGTACCGTACCCTGCGGTTCGCGCGCTTCTCAATCATAAGCTATCCATTGCACGCGAAAGCGGCATAGCACTCAAGCTTGACGTCGGCCTGCCGGAAAACCTGAACCTCAGCGAATTTGATCTGACGGCGATACTCGGTAACCTGCTGGACAATTCCATGGAAGCCTGCGCCGGTATTCATTCAGAACCTTATTTAGAATTCACGCTTAAATATCAGCCCAACTACCTCGTTATTCGGATTTCCAACCCGTTCTTAAACGCGCCGGAGGATATGAACCGCTCAACCAAGCCGGACGGTGAAAACCATGGCTTCGGGCTGAAAAATGTCAAATATCTTGTGGAGAGACATAACGGACTCATAGAAATTAAACATCATGATAACATTTTTGAAGTAGATATCGCGCTTCTCGTCGAATAATCCCGGTTCTTTGCGGATCATGTCATTTCACATGCCGATTATGCAATTGGCATTCCTACCGGATTGTGTAATGAACTAAGAATATGTAAAATATGCTCCATAACAAAAAGGATGGAGGCTATTACCAATGAAAAAAATTACTGTTTGGGCAGCTCTGTTGTTGTGTGTGCTCATGATGCTTTCGGCCTGTGCTGAGCCGGTTTCGACACAGAGCCCGCAGTCGTCTCAGGAGGCTTCACCAAGCGAGACTGTTTCAGAGAGTGCCGCCGTGGAAATGCCCATTGATGCGAAATTGGAAGCATTGCTGCCGGTGTTCGATTCAATCATTCGTGCGTCAAACGAGGGCGGCGGCGCGTATGCGCCCAAGGATGCGCCTTATTTCTGGTCTGTGCTATATCTTGTGGCAGCCAACTACGGCCAGCAGCTGGGCATCAGCGAATCAACCGATGATGGCAGAATTGCTGTGCGGCGGCAGGCTGTTCAAGAAATCGCGACCGCTTGCTTTGAGGATTACAGCGACTTGTTGGAACTGCCTGGAACCGTTTCTGTTGAATACGACGAAAGCATGGACAGCTATGTATTTGCGCTGTCCGATATGAGTGAAGAGTTCTCCACAATTGTCAGCGCCGAGAACGCCGGCGACGCAGTAAAAGTGACAGTCAGCTTCGGAACCGAAGCCCAGTCTGAGAGCTGGGTATTTGAAATTGTCGATAATTCGTATACAGAGGGTATTTCGCAGCCTGTATACTATTATTCAGTGCGGTCTGTCGAGCGGTTGTCTTAAATCAGCGTTGACAGGCCAAAGCGGGGCCGAGGATGCTTCGCTGGAACCAGTGGATGGAAATGATCGTATCGCAAGAAACCGCACACTCATGCGGTTTTTTGTCTTTTTAAGGCAAAGATTTTTTACATTGATTTGGTTATCTGTGTAGTGTAGAGAGACTCGCTTTCGACTGTAAAACAAAATAGTATTTATATAGAAAAACAAATATAACACTGCAATGTGCGGATCGTGTCATTTCACTTACGGATCATGCAATCAGCGCTTTTTTTATACCCGCAACCGCTATAATGATGCTGGGTTGTCAGCGACCGACAGTGACGTATGTTTGCGGCGATCGCGTCCTGAAGTGATATTAACGGAGCATTAATGCGGGAGGAACGAATGAAGAAAAGCGTATTTGTGGTAATACTGGCGGTTGTACTGGTGCTTGCGGGACTGCCTGGCCTCGCCCGGGCGGCAGGTACAGAGATTGACCTGACGACCCTCACAGACGGGACAAGCGAGGACGACTATACGTATTCGGGCGGGTTGCTGACCATATCCGGAATCGGGCCGTTCACCATCACGACTAATGGAACAGAAACGAACCGGAGTATTATTGTGAACGTGCCTGCATCAACTGCGGACACGCCTGTGGATATCACACTTGATAGCGTGAACATCAACGTATCCGGACAGACCAGCATTTGCGCACTGGCCATACAGGCGGCTTCTACGGCAAAAGTGACACTGCAGGGCGATAACGTGCTGAAAAGCGGAGCAAATTGCGCGGGCTTGTATGTGCCTTCCGGCGCTGCGCTCATCATCGAAGGAACGGGCGCGCTGGTCGTGACCGGCGGCGCCAACGGAGGAGCGGGCATCGGCGGCGACGTAATCAGCGTGAACAGCGGATCCGTCATCGTAAACAGCGGTACGATCACAGCAACCGGCGGCTCTTACGGCGCGGGCATCGGTGGCGGTGCAAGCAACTTTGGCGGCAGTAATGGGATACTTACCGTAAACGGCGGTACGGTTACTGCGGTTGGCGGCGAACGTGGATCGGGCATCGGTGGCGGAGCCTACGGCGGCGACGGCGGCACGGTGACGATCAATGGCGGCACAGTTGAAGCAATGGGTAAGGAAGGATCCGCGGGCATCGGCGGAGGACATTATGGCGGCGACGGCGGCACGGTGACGATCAATGGCGGCATCGTGAGGACTACGGGCGGAATCATTGGCGGCTCGGGCATCGGTGGCGGCGGACGCGGAGATATCTCCGGTATATATTCTGGACTTATTGCTGAAGGAAAAGGAGGCACGGTTACCATCAACGGCGGCGACGTGACGGCAACCGGAAAATATGGCGGCGCGGGCATCGGCGGCGGCGGATATGGACTCAATGGTACGGGCGGTGGCGGAACCGTCATGATCACAGGCGGCATTGTGACAGCTACAGGCGGAAATACGCTTGGTACCAATAATGTCGCAGGCGGTGCGGGCATCGGCGGCGGCGGAACAAGCTACGGCGTGGGCGGAGCAGGCGCCACGGTAACCATCCGCGGCGGAACGGTGAAGGCAATTCCAGGCGAAAAGCTGGACTTTTGCATGGCGGGTCTAGGCATCGGCGGCGGCGGCGGATCCAATGGCACCTTGGGCAGCCATGGCTCCACCGTCATCACCGGCGGCTCCGTTCAGATTGCTGGCGGCTTCACGCAGCCTACCAACGGAAGCGCGAACGGCGGCTCCATCGTTTATCTCACCAACCTGCAGATTGACGGCATAACCGCTGCAACGGCCATTTCCTCGCTGACAAACAACCTGACATATCCCTATGGGATAGGCGACATGTCTACGGACGACACCGGAAAGCTGTACCTGTATCTACCCATCGGAGCGGTTACGACCGTGGTGGAAACCGCGGCGGGCAACCATACGGGAGTCGCTATAACATCGGATGTCCCCTACCTGCTCTCCACGTTCACATCTCCCGCCATCGGCGCAGACGGTAAATCGGCTTATGAGCTGGCAGTGGAGAAGGGCTATACGGGTACAGAAGAGGAATGGCTGGCCTCGCTCACCGGCGCAACAGGTGCTGATGGTAAATCGGCTTATGAGCTGGCGGTGGAGAAGGGCTATACGGGCACGGAGGAGGAATGGCTGGCTGCACTTGCCGGAGCAACGGGCGCAGATGGCAAATCCGCTTACGAGCTGGCGGTAGAGAATGGCTATACCGGCACAATGGGAGAATGGCTGGCATCGCTTGTCGGCAAAACGGGCGCAACAGGAGCAAGGGGAGCAACCGGCACTGCGGGAGTGGACGGCTATGATGGTCATAACGGTATAAACGGCATTGACGGCATGCAGGGAAACGGGATTTCTAGTATAGTAAAAACCGGTTCTGCCGATAACATCGATGCCTATACCGTTACTTTTACCAATGGAGAAAAGGCGAACTTTACCATAACCAATGGCAGGGACGGGGTGGGGTTTGCTAGCGGTGCTGTCAATGAAAGCGGCGAGCTTGTGTTTACCCTGACGGATGGGTCTGCGCTAAACCTCGGGCGGATAGACGCACTGTCTGCAGCCGGGTCCAAGGGTACAGCCACATCCTTTATCGTACTGGGAATTGCGATTGCAGCGCTGCTATCCCATCTGGGATGGGTCATTCCGCTGCTTGTTAAAAAGAGGCGTTCCGCTGCCAGTTACACGGAATAGGGAGAAATAATGTCTAAAGAACCTCATGCTTACGTTAGGAGTCTTGTGCTTTTAAACGGGTTGATAAGGAGAGGAACGGCAATGATGAAAAGAACGGTTAAAGCAAGAACGCTCGCGTGGCTGCTGGCAGCGGGGATGATATTTATGATGCTGCTGGGGGAGACGGCGCGCGCGGCGAGCCACACCTATTACATCAACTATGGCAGTGTTGTCATTAGGCAGAACGCGGACGATGCATCCAAGCTTGATGTTGTCCAAGACGGAATCTCGTCGGAGACGATTGACGCATCCGACGAGATCGTCATTACCCAGAATAATACTGGCACGACGTATAATATAATAGCGGTCAACAGCGGCACCGCCAATATCACGCTGGAGCAGGTGAATATGATAAAGGATGCACCTTCCATTAACATCAGTCCCGGTGCTGCCGTTTATCTGACACTTTCCGGGGCAAATAAAATAACATCGTTATTAAATTTATATGGTGCCGTATTCCGAGTGCCGGAGGGTGCGGCGTTGACCATCGATAAAAAAACCAGCGACGCCCTTGATTCGCTGACAATCGCAAAAATAGATAGTTATGAGCATAGAGGCGCAGGCATAGGCGGCAGTTATCAGCAGTCCTGCGGGACGGTCACCATCAATGGCGGTACGGTGAATGTCAGCTTTAGGACTATCATCGGCGCGGGCATCGGCGGCGGTGAAGGTGGCACAGGCGGCAATATCACCATTAACGGCGGCATTGTAACCGCTGAAGTTAAGAATAACGGCGATGGCGCGGGCATCGGCGGCGGTAGTAGTGGCTCAGGCGGCACGGTGACCATTAACGGCGGCATTGTAACCGCCGCAGTTAAGGGCTACGGCGCGGGCATCGGCGGCGGCTTAAGGGGCAACGGCGGTACAGTCATCATCACCGGCGGCACGGTGACGGCGACCGGCGGTAATCCGTCTTCAACCGGAGCCTTGGCCGCCGCGGGCATCGGCGGCGGCGGCGGCACTTCGACAAGTCCTGGCGGCGCGGGCGGTACGGTGACCATCACCGGCGGCACGGTGACGGCGAACGGCGGCACAGGCGCGGCGGATATCGGCGGCAGCGCAGGCGCGGCTGACAATGGCACGCTGATCATCGATATACCGCTGCCCGACATAATCACAGACGCCGGATACGGCGGCAGCATCTCCGGCAGCGGGCCCTATACCGTGACCGCCGCAGACGGTTACGCGATCGACAGCCTCAAGGTGGATGGTGTTTTGGTATCCGCCGCCGCGGGACAAAGCACATACGAGGTGACGGATGCGGAAAAGAGCGTTATCGCCACCTTTGCCTATACGGTAAATTTTACTGAACCGGAGAACGGGTCGCTCACCGTTTCTTCGGCTGACGGAGACCTTACGAGCGGACAAATCATACGGGGCGGGCAGGCGCTTGAAATCACCGCCGAGCCCAATGCGGGCTATAAGCTGGAAAGCCTCACCGTGAACGGTGAGGACGTCACAGCCGATTATAACGAGAGCTATACCTACACCGTGGGCACCCGGGGCAGCTACCGCAGCATAGCGGCGGATAAGGACACGGGCACACAGGGCGCACAGCTTGAGGCGCGCTTTGTTTCGCTGCCCGCTGTCGTGAGCGTCACTGCGCCCGCAGCCGTCATCGGCGTTAAGAACGGCACGGTGAAAAACAGCGGCCGCGCTGGGGCTGCCCGCCACGGTGACGCTGGTGACCGACGATGGAAACGTGCAGGCGGATGTGGCATGGGACGTGGAGTCAAGCGATTATGACCCCGGCAGCACCGCGGCGCAAGCCTTCACGGTGTACGGTATTGCAGCGTTGCCATGCGGTGTGATCAACCCGAACGGCGTTTCGCTGAATGTGAGCGTTGATGTCACCGTTAACGCGGCACCATCCGCAGATAAGATACTGGTCAGCGTCACTGCGCCCGCAGCCATTACCGGTATGACGAACGGTACGGCAAAAACAGCGGCAGCGCTGGGGCTGCCCGCGCATGTGACGCTGGTCACGGACGACGGAAATGTGCAGGCGGATGTGGCATGGGATGTGGCGTCCAGCGCGTATAAACCTTCTGTCAAAACGGAGCAGACCTTTACGGTAAACGGCATCGTTGCGATGCCGGGCGGCGTGGTGAACCCGAATGTCGTATCTTTAAATATCTCCGTCACTGTGAGCGTGCTTGCAGCGGTGGTTCCAACACCTACGCCGTCGCCAACGCCCACCGCGACACCAACAGCTGCGCCTGCCGCGACACCGACTGCAAAGCCTACAGCTGCGCCATCGTCAACGCCGACTGCGAAACCGACAACTGTAGCGTCGTCAACACCAACCGCTGCGCCGTCGTTAACACCTACTGCGGTTCCGACAGCCATTACGCCGTCACCATCGGCCTCGCCTTCCGCTTCGGGCGTTCCGGCACAGACCGCCTCGCCGGAGGACGACTTCACAATATCGCCTGAGGTCATTGAACAGGATGAAGACACGGGTAATATCGTTGTTGAAATAGACGTGGATGAGCTGCCGGAAGGCGCAACTGCCATACGGCTGCCAGACGGCGAGATCGTCAGCATCGAAGATGCCGTTGACGGGAAACTACGGCTGGAAATAAGCGAAGACGACCTCAACGCAGACGGTGCGCTAAAAATCACCATTCTAAACGATGAAGACATCGCATTGGGCACCTACAGGATTCCGGTCATGGATAGCGGAGGACAGCTAGTCATACCGGATACCGGATATAGCAATCACTCATTTTGGCTGTGGATATTTATTGGTATCGGGGTGCTCATGATGGGGATGCTGACCGTGTTTATCTTCTTGAAAAAGAAACAGATCATATAATTGGCAACAATATTATCATTCTGAGCAATCAAGCTAAAGTGATAAACTCAGCCTTGATAGGATTTGATAACAGAAGATCAACAAATACCGTAGAAGGTGGTTAACTGGTCTAAAATGAGTTAACAACTTATTACGTAGTCTTAACAGAATTGTGTAGACTACGGTTGAATTTATGTGTGGGAATAATGAGTATTTACCCGGAAACATCTAAATTCGTTTCCGGGTTTTTATTTCTACTGATTTCCCACTACAGAAGCCCATTAATTCAAATTCACTTGTTTTCTGTATTGACACATTTTATTGTACGCTATTATAACGAACATTAATTAATTCCATGTACTAAATGTATGCTGTATTCGTTGACAGCTTGTATCGCTTAAAGTAGACTGACTATGTTGTACTGCAGAAATTGTCGTTTTAAATAGCTTACATTTAAAAGGAGTTCAACCAATGAAAGCTGCCGTAATTATGGGGTCTATATCTGATCTCCCCGTACTGGAAAAAGCCATATCTACGCTCAAATCGTTCGGTGTGGCGGTGGAAGGGCATATACTGAGTGCGCACCGCACGCCTGATGAAGCCCACGTATTCGCGGCGTCTGCGGAGGAGAACGGCATTGAGGTGATCATCGCGGCCGCGGGCAAGGCTGCGCATTTGGCGGGTGTACTCGCCGCATATACCACGCTGCCCGTCATCGGACTACCCATTAAATCGTCCACCATGGACGGATTAGACTCGCTGCTTTCAACGGTGCAGATGCCGCCCGGCATCCCCGTAGCGACCGTCGCGATAGACGGTGCTGTCAACGCGGCACTGCTGGCCGTTCAGATGCTGTCCCTCAAATATGCAGAACTCAAGCCCAAACTTACCGCCTACAAGAAAGAGATGGCGGAGAAGGTACTCGCATCCGATAAAACTCTTCAAAAGGAGATTGATTTAATATGAAACAGATGGAGCAGATTTACGAAGGCAAAGCGAAGAAGGTTTACCTGACGGATGATCCCGACTGCGTGATCGTATCGTACAAGGACGACGCGACGGCTTTCAACGGACAGAAGCGCGGCACCATCGTCGGCAAGGGTGTGGTCAATAACAAGGTGTCCAACCACTTCTTTAAGCTGCTGGAGAGCAAAGGCGTACCGACGCACTTTGTCGAGCAGCTGTCTGACCGCGAAACCGTTGTCCGCAAGGTTGACATCGTGCCGGTGGAAGTAATCATCCGCAATAAAGCGGCGGGAAGCTTCACCAAGCGCATGGGCGTGGCTGAAGGAACCGAGCTTCTTTGCCCCATACTGGAGTACAGCTACAAAAACGACGAGCTGGGCGATCCTTTCATCAACTCCTATTATGTCCGCGCACTGGGACTCGCGACGGACGAAGAGATGGAGAAGATCAAGGTCTATTCGTTCAAGGTCAACGAGATACTCAGCGTCTACCTGAAAAAGTTCGGCGTGGAGCTCATCGACTTCAAATTGGAGTTCGGCCGTTTTCATGGCGATATCATACTGGCGGACGAGATCTCACCGGACACCTGCCGTTTCTGGGATATAGAGACCGGTAAAAAGCTGGACAAGGACCGCTTCCGCCGCGATCTCGGTGACGTCGAGGAAGCCTATCAGGAGATCATCAGAAGGCTGATGGGAGAGTAACATGCCGCTTCGCATTCATATACCGGACAGCTATGAACGGCTCAAACCCTTTGAAGATTGCATGCACGAAGAGTGCGGCGTATTCGGCATATACAGCCCGAACAGCTCGGTAGGGCCGGCGGAAGCCGCCTATTACGGGCTGTTTGCTTTGCAGCACCGCGGGCAGGAGAGCGCTGGTATCGCCGTCGCCAAAGGCAGCCGCATTGAGTACCACAAGGAGATGGGGCTTGTAACGGAAGTGTTCCGCTACGGAAATCTGGACAAGCTAAAAGGCGGACAAGCTGCCATCGGTCACGTGCGCTATTCCACAATGGGAGACAGCCTGACGGCCAACGCTCAGCCGCTCGTGATCAGTTCGAAGAAGGGGCAGCTGGCGCTGGCACATAACGGGAATTTAATCAACGCGCCCAAGCTGCGCGACGAGCTGGAAAACAGCGGCGCTATCTTCCAGACAACCATCGACTCTGAGGTAATCGCCAGCCTGATCGCCAAGCACAGCGGAGACGGCATCATCGAAGCGGTAACCAAGACGATGGCGGAGCTCAAGGGTAGCTACGCGCTCGTCATCATGACGCCGGATATGGTCATCGGCGTCCGCGACCCCAAGGGCATACGTCCGCTGGCGCTGGGCCGTATCGACAACGCCTATGTGTTTGCGTCGGAATCCAGCGCGTTTGACACAATCGGCGCGGATTTCATACGCGATCTGCGTCCCGGCGAGATCGTGGTCGCGGATAAGAACGGTCTCAAATCCTTTCAGGGTATGCACGCCAGCGATTCGGCACTATGCATATTTGAGTACGTCTATTTTGCCCGCCCCGATTCGGATATCGACGGGATTGCGGTGCACCGGGCGCGGGAGCGCGCCGGAGAGCTGCTTGCAATGTCGAACAACGTGGATGCGGACGTTGTGGCTGCCGTTCCGGATTCGGCGCTGTCCGCTGCGATGGGGTTTGCGCGCCAGTCAGGAATACCGTATACCAGCGCGCTGTCCAAAAACCGCTATGTGGGACGCACGTTCATCCAGCCTTCTCAGGGCAAACGTGAGATGGGCGTATCCGTCAAGCTTAGCGTTTTAAAGCGCAACGTACGCGGCAAGCGGCTGATACTGGTGGACGACTCCATCGTCCGCGGAACGACGTCCAAGCGCATCGTCGAGATGCTTAAATTAGCTGGCGCGAAGGAAGTGCATATGCAGATCAGCTCACCGCCCATCAAGCACCCGTGCTTCTTTGGAATTGATACGTCATCTCATGACCAGCTGATCGGCGCGTCCCATTCGGTGGAGGAAATACGCAAGCTTATCGGGGCGGACACGCTGAATTACCTGCGCATCGAGGACCTGCTGAAAACGGTGGAAGGCGCGGCCTGCAACTTCTGTTCAGGTTGTTTCAACGGCAAATATCCGGAGGATGTGGGCGAGCTGTTGCAGTGCGGAAAAAAGAATATGCTCGATAAATGTAAATAAGGATGGTAGAATATAGTATCCTTAATAATTTCGGGAGATAAAAATGGGATATACTTATAAAGACGCGGGCGTGGATGTGCAGGCCGGATACGAAGCAGTACGGCTAATGAAAGAGCACGCGAGATCCACGTTTAACGGTCATGTGCTTCAGGACCTGGGATCGTTCGGCGGCATGTACGAATATGGTGACAATGTGCTGGTATCCGGTACGGACGGCGTGGGCACCAAGCTGAAGCTGGCGTTTGCGATGGACAAGCACGATACAGTGGGCATCGACTGTGTGGCGATGTGCGTCAACGACGTGGTGTGCCACGGCGCTGCGCCCATGTTCTTTTTGGATTACATCGCGACGGGCAAGTTGGTGCCAGAGGTCGCGGCGGATATCGTCAAGGGTGTCGCAGAAGGCTGCCGTCAGGCAGGCTGTGCGCTGATCGGCGGGGAAACGGCGGAAATGCCCGGATTCTATACCTCTGGCGAGTATGACATGGCCGGATTCTGCGTGGGCAGTGTACAGAAAAGCAAGCTGGTCAACGGCAGCGGTATCAAGGCGGGGGACATGCTGATCGGCCTGCAGTCCAGCGGCGTGCACAGCAACGGCTTTTCGCTGGTGCGCAAGGTTATCGCGATGGACAACCGCGTGCTGGCACAGCATATCGACATGCTGGGTAAAACGCTGGGCGAAGAGCTGCTGACGCCCACGCGCATCTATGTCAAGACAGTTCTTACACTGCTGGAACAGCACGAGATTAAGGGGATCGCACACATCACGGGCGGCGGCTTTATCGAAAACATACCGCGCATACTGGCCAATGGCCTCGGTGCGCGCATCAACCTTGGCAGTTGGGAGATGCCGCCGGTATTCAATCTGTTGGTGCGCGAAGCCAAGATGATGCGGGACAGTGCGTATAACACGTTCAATATGGGCATCGGTATGGTGCTGGCGGTCAGCCCTGAGCAGGAAACCGAAGTGCTGAATGCCGCGCGTGAGCTTGGTGAGAAAGCATTTGTGATCGGCAGCGTGCAGGAAGGCGAGGGCGTAGAGCTGTGCGAATAGACAGTCTCGTCGTGATGGTATCCGGCGGAGGCACCAACCTGCAGGCGATACTGGATGCCTGCGCAGACGGGCGCATTCCCGCCAAAGTGGCGGGCGTAATATCCAGCAAGCCGGACGTGTTCGCGCTGGAGCGGGCGAAACGGGCTGGGATTCCGTCCATCGTAATCAGTCCCCGCAGCTTTGATAACCAGAGGGCGCATGACGAAGCGGTCGTCAGTGCTATCAATGCGTTCGGGGGGCAGGCAGTGGTGCTCGCGGGGTACATGTCCATGCTCGGCTCCAATCTCGTGAACAAATACCCGATCATTAACATCCACCCGGCGCTGATACCGTCCTTCTGCGGCAAGGGCTATTACGGTCGGCGCGTTCACGCGGCCGTGCTGGAATACGGAGCCAAAATATCGGGCGCGACGGTGCATTTTGTGGACGAGGGCATGGACACCGGCCCCATCATTATGCAGAAATGCGTGGATGTACTGGACAACGACACGCCGGAAACCCTCGCAGCGCGGATACTCAAAGTGGAGCACGAAATACTGGTCAAATCCGTCGCATTGCTGTGCGAAGGGCGTCTACGAATAGATGGACGCCGAGTGAAGAAAATGGAGTAGACTTGAGGACTTATCCGCAAATTCACACTCTATCTTATGGGCGCAAGCAAAATATATGAAAAATGCCGAATGGCATTTTCCTGATGGGATTCCCTAGGGATTAATCCCTAGGGCTGAGGTTTGGAGGCAGAGCCTCCAAGGTCTTAGGACCTGAATTTGATTTCAATTTGGAGGTTTAACATATGAAGAGAGCTTTCCTCAGCGTGTTCGACAAAACGGGCATCGTGGAATTCGCGTCTGGGCTCGCCGGTCTTGGGTTCGAGATACTCTCCACGGGCGGTACTCAGAAGGCGCTGGAACAGGCAGGCGTGCCCGTCACCAACGTGTCGGACATTACCGGCTTTCCGGAATGCCTGGACGGGCGCGTGAAGACGCTGCACCCGGCCATACACGCCGGTATACTCGCAATGCGGGGCAGCGCAGATCACATGGCGCAGGTGGAGAAGCTCGGCGTGGGTCTCATTGACGTGGTCGTCGTCAACCTGTACCCGTTCAAGGCGACTATATCCAAGCTGGACGTAACATTGGAGGACGCAATTGAGAACATCGACATCGGCGGACCGACGATGCTGCGCGCTGCGGCGAAAAACTGGCAGGACGTTGCATCCATCGTGGATCCGGCGGACTACGCCCGTGTTTTGGACGAACTGAACAGCGGCAGCGTGTCGCGCGAGACCAAGTTCGACCTGTGTGTTAAGGTGTTCGAGCATACCGCTGCTTACGATGCGCTGATCTCCGGCTATCTGCGCCGTCAGAATGGCGGGGGATATCCTGACAAGCTGACGCTGACCTATGAGAAGCTTCAGGACATGCGATATGGCGAAAACCCGCACCAGAGCGCTGCTTTCTACAAGGAGCCGCTGGGCACCGAAGGAACGCTGGCCGCGGCGGAGCAGCTATGGGGCAAAGAGCTTTCCTTCAACAACATAAATGACACCAACGGCGCGCTGGATTGCCTGCGCGAGTTTGACGAGATCACCGTTGTCGCATCCAAGCATGCCAACCCGTGCGGTGTGGGCAGCGGCGCGACAGTGCACGAAGCTTACATGAAGGCATATACCGCAGACCCGGTTTCCGTTTACGGCGGCATTGTCGCGGTCAACGCAGAGGTGGACAAGGCGACCGCTGAGGAGATGGTCAAGACATTCCTCGAAATCGTGATCGCGCCCAGCTTTACCGACGACGCGTTAGAAGTGCTGAAAACCAAGAAGAACCTGCGCCTGCTGCGCCTGCCGGATATCTCGGCTAGGATTAAGGAGTCAGCGCTGGATATTAAGAAGCCGCTGGGCGGGCTGATTGTGCAGCAGCCGGACGACAAGCTGCTGGAAGGCGAGTTGAAAGTGGTGACGAAAACCGCACCCACCGAAGCGCAGATGAAGGACCTGCTGTTCGCGTGGAAGCTGGTGAAGCATTTAAAGAGCAACGCCATATCGGTAGCGAAGAACGGTCAGTCGCTGGGGCTGGGCGCGGGTCAGGTTTCGCGCATATGGGCGGCTGAAAACGCGCTGGAGCGTTCAGGCGATAACGTCAAAGGCGCGGCGCTCGCGTCTGACGCTTACTTTCCGTTTGACGATTGCGTTCGGCTGGCGGCAGAGTACGGCATCACGGCTATCATACAGCCGGGCGGAAGCATCCGCGATGAAGATTCTATCAAAGCCTGTGACGAGTTGGGCATTGCGATGGTGTTCACCGGCATGCGCCACTTCAAGCACTAAGGAGCGGCTGCATGAAGATACTTGTTGTGGGCGGCGGAGGACGAGAACATACCATCGTGTGGAAGCTGAGCCAAAGCTCAAAGGTAACGGAGATACACTGCACGCCGGGCAACGGCGGCATAGCAGAGCTGGCGAAATGCGTACCTCTTAAGGCAACTGATATTGAAGGTATTGTGGGCTACGCCCAGCGGGAGGCTTTCGACCTTGTGGTTGTCGCGCCCGACGATCCGCTCTATATGGGTCTGGTGGACGCGTTGCAAAGCCAAGGCGTCCGTGCTTTCGGCCCTACGGCGGCTGGCGCGCGCTTGGAGGGCAGCAAGGTTTACGCAAAACATCTGATGAGAAAATACGGTATACCCACAGCACAGTACGAAGTGTTCGATAATTTCGCTGCTGCTCTTGAATATGTCAATGTGTGCGCTTTGCCCGTGGTGGTCAAAGCGGACGGTCTGGCTCTGGGTAAGGGCGTCATCATTTGCAATACCGCCGATGAAGCTAAGTCGGCACTGGACGACATTATGAACAAGCGCGTGTTCGGCGATGCGGGGAACCGTGTGGTCATTGAAGAGTTCATGCAGGGGCCGGAGGTGTCGGTGCTGGCGTTCTGCGATGGCAAGACGATTCTGCCGATGGCAAGCGCGCAGGATCACAAGCGCGTATTCGACAACGATCAAGGTTCTAACACCGGCGGTATGGGTACTTTTTCGCCCAGCCCCAAATACTCCGACGATGTACGTAACACGGTGGAGAAGACGATCATAAGCCGCACCTTAGACGCACTGAAGGCAGAGAACATCGATTTTAAAGGCGTGCTGTATTTTGGCCTGATGCTGACACAGGACGGCCCGAAGCTGCTGGAATACAACGCACGTTTCGGCGATCCGGAGGCGCAGGTGGTGTTACCGCGCATGAAGAATGACCTGCTGGATGTAATGGATGCGGTGATAGACGGCAGACTGGACGAAATCATGCTGGAGTGGGACGAGCGCAGTGCTGTTTGCGTGGTGCTGGCGTCGGGCGGTTATCCGGGTTCTTATCCCAAAGGTCTTCCCATCTCAGGGCTGACAGAAGTAAAGGATGCCGTGGTATTCCACGCCGGAACCGCGTTACAGGACGGTGAATATGTGACCGCGGGGGGACGTGTGCTGGGCGTTACGGCGCTGGGCCGGGACATCGCCGAAGCACGTACCGTAGCGTACGGGGAAGTGTCCAGGATACGTTTTGAAAGAGCGCAGTACCGAACGGACATAGGCCTTAAATAGAATTCATAGAGAGCTTTTGCGGGCTCACTTTTTATATGGTCATTTTTGTGATACGATATGCCCATCATAGCGACGGAGGAACTGTCATGAATATCGTTCATCTGACAGGCACGGCGTGGCTGGCTCACGAAAACGGTCGCGGAATACTGATTGACGCAGGCAAACAGCCGGATGGCAGAACCATTCTCCACCGTATTAAGGCGTTGCATGTTGAAGTACCGTTACTGTTTCTGACTCACACGCATTACGATCATACCGGCGGTGCGGAAGCTGTACGACTGGCGACTGGCGCGAAGGTAATGGTCGGCAGGCAAGAGATTGGATGTCTGAACAGCGGCCATACGCCTGTCCCGGCTGGCACGGGACGGCTCGGACGCGCCATGCTGGGGTTGGCTAATGTGCTGGGCTCCGCATCAAGGGAACATTATCGACCGGTGGCGCAGGATATAACTGTGGTCACAGAATCCGGTCCGCTTACTAATTACGGCTCCGATGTTTGGGTATACCGTCTCGGTGCGCACACTGTGGGTTCGATTGGGCTCAGAATCGGTGATGCTTTCTTTGCCGGCGATACGGTGTTTGGCTTTGGTTCCGCCGTCTATCCGCCATTCGCCGACCGGCCGGAAGAGTTTCCCGCCGCATGGTCAGCCATTTTGAGCAGCGGTGCCAAACGCATCTATCCCGGCCATGGCACACCTTTCCCGGCTGAAGTTTTGGAGAGTCAGTTCCGCTCACGTTTTGAGAGTAAATAAAAAGGGCTTGAAGCCCTTTTAAGTGCGTTTAGAATTACAGAGAAAACGCGTCTGCGACCACGCCGATCGCTTCGGATGATCTGGATGCATCCACACAGAAACTTATTTTCGTCTCAGATGTCGTTATGATCGAAATACCGATATTCTTTTCTGCCAGCACACCGAACAATCGAGAAGCAACGCCGGACTGCCGTTCCATGCCCGGCCCTTCCACTGTCAGTTTAGATAACGCATCGCTGGCAAAGATATGCACGCCGTCAGTTTCATATTTCTCGAGCAGTTTCAGACTTCGTTTCAAATCCGACTGGGGCAAGGAGAAGGATATCCCGACACGGCCGTTATAAGGTGCCGTCTGGCTGATGATATCGATCTTGATACCGACGGAAGCGATATCCTCAAACACAGATGCTATTTTTTTCGGTGTGAATTCAAGGTCGGCCAGCGTGATCATCGCCTGTTCGTCGTCCTTGTATATGTTTGTAACAGCATTCTGCTGTATCATGTCTGTCATGTTATAAAGACCAGCAGGTTTATCGCACACGAAACCCGCAGCACGAAGAGCGCCTAATGCGAATATGCGGGGGGACTGGGCGATATGATTGACCTCCAGCACCTCATCTGTGCTGATAAAAAGCACGCTGTGATCGCCGGATATCGTACCGCCGCGCACCGCGTGGATACCAATCTCATGTCCGCGCTTTTCGGTGCGTGTGCAGCGGCCGCAAAGCAGGGGTTTGGGAGCGATCATCGCGCTGTTCAGGCACTCAGCAAGCGCAAGTGCAGTACCGCTCGGCGCATCCACCTTTCGGTTGTGATGCCGTTCCACTATTTCGATATCGCAGTCTTCGCCCCAGAATTCTGCAGCGCGCCGTGCAAGCTCCATCTGCAGGCTTACGCCTATCGACATGTTGGCAGACATAAATATCGGAATTTCCTTAGAGGCTTCAGTGATAACGGTCTTGTCTTCTTCTGTATAACCTGTCGTCGCAATAACGATGGGGAGATGTTTGTGTTTTGCGAAAGCAAGGTTGGCATGGAGCGCTTCAGGACGGGAAAAATCAATGATGACGCTGGCGTCGTCCGGGCAGTCTGATAAATCTGAAAATACGGGGAAGCGATTGTCTATGCTTTCTGGATATTTATCGACCCCAGCCATAACTGTAAAACCTTCGGTATCAGTTACAGCTTGAGCCAGAGTCTGTCCCATCCTGCCGTTAACCCCACATATGATGATATTTGTCATGCAAACCTCTTGTTATCTTTGACCGGGCTGTCAATGAAAGCAGCCCGGTCAGTATATTTTATTTATCAGGCGATATCAAACCCCAGCGCAATCAGTTCCTTCTTCAGACCCGCGGCTTTGTCCGGGCTTATTTCGGTCAGCGGCAGCCGGGGGAGTCCCGCGTTGATGCCGATCATGTTAAGTGCTGCCTTAACCGGTATCGGATTCACTTCCGTAAACAAAGCCTTCACCAGAGGGTTAAGTTCAAACTGCAATTCACGGGATTTGACCACATCGCCTTCCAGATAGGACATGACCATGTCGTGTGTCATTTTCGGTGCCACGTTGGACACTGTGGAGATTACACCCAAACCTCCCAAAGAGAGCACCGGCACCACATGATCGTCATTGCCGGAGTAGATGACGATATCCGGGCATATACGCGCCATCTCAGCAATCTGCGATATATTGGCGCTGGCTTCCTTGATGGCGACGATATTATTATGTTCGCCGATCTCTTTGAGCACATGAGGCGCAATATTGACGCATGTCCGAACCGGCACATTGTAAACCACTATGGGCACATTGACACTGTCAGCAACTGCATGAAAATGTCTTATCAGGCCGTTGTCAGTGCACTTGTTGTAATACGGCGTGACAACGAGCAAACCGTCTGCGCCAAGATCCGCAGCTTGTTTTGATAGTTCTATTGCAGTGGCTGTATTATTGCTGCCCGTTCCGGCGATAACGGGAACGCGGCCTGCTGTCTGTTTAACGACAAAGTCAACTGCAGCACGCACCTCATCCTTTGTCATGGTGGATGCTTCGCCCGTTGTTCCACATACGATCAGTGCATCTATTTCGTTTTCAATCTGGTATTCGACCAATGCTTCGAAAGCGTCAAAGTCGATGCCTCTTTCGTTGAACGGCGTCGCCAGAGCCGTTCCAGCCCCCTTAAAAATGGTCATACTGCCACACTCCTTTCACGTCGCTGGTATTTCTACCGGTCAAAGTAACCTTTCGCGGCCAGAAGCTCGGCCATCAGCACCGCGCCACCCGCTGCGCCGCGCAGTGTGTTGTGGCTCAGGCACACGAATTTGTAATCATAGATCGGGTCTTCACGCAGGCGGCCAACTGTTACGCCCATCCCGCCTTCAGTATCCCTGTCCAGACGGGTCTGCGGACGGTTATCCTCTTCAAAGTATTTGACAAACTGTTTGGGAGCGCTGGGCAGATCAAGCTGCTGCGGCACGCCCTTGTAATTCAGCCAGCGTTCCTTAATGACATCAATGGACGGTTTGTTAGCGAACTTTACGAAAGTCGCAGCCAGATGACCGTCGGAAACCGGCACACGAATGCACTGCGAGGTGATCACTGGCTTTTCAGCCGGAACGATCTCGCCGTCCTTAATATGGCCCCAAACCTTAAGCGGTTCCTGCTCGCTCTTCTGTTCCTCGCCGCCGATGTACGGGATCACATTGTCGATCATCTCCGGCCAGCTGTCGAAGGTTTTGCCGGCGCCGGATATGGCCTGATAGGTACATGCGACAACCTGCTCGATGCCGAAGTCAGCCAGCGGCTGAAGCGCGGGCACATAAGACTGAATAGAGCAGTTCGGCTTCACCGCGATGAAACCGCGTTTTGTCCCCAGACGCTTGCGCTGGCTCGCGATAATATCGATGTGATCCGCATTCACTTCGGGGATGAGCATGGGCACATCGGGCGTACCTCTGTGCGCGCTGTTGTTTGATACCACAGGTATCTCTGCTTTAGCATATGCTTCTTCCAAAGCCTTGGTCTGTGCTTTATCCAGACTGATGGCGCAGAATACGAAGTCAAGACCCTTCGCCGCTTCGATGTTTGAGGCATCAGCAACGATCATGTTTGCGAATTTCTCAGGAAGGGGAGTGGTCATTGCCCAGCGCCCGGCCACCGCATCTTTGTACGCTTTGCCCGCGGAGTTCTCGCTCGCGCTCAAAAGAGTCACGTTGAACCATGGATGATCCGCCATAAGAGAGACAAAGCGCTGTCCCACCATACCTGTTGCTCCGACGATGCCTACATTATACTGTTTCACTGTATATCCCTCCAAAATATTTTTAAAAATATATAAAAAATGGCACGGACTTTTCATCGCGCACCACAACAACAATGCCTCATTGCATACCACCATGCATTGTTACCTACAGCTGCGCTCCGTCTCGAAAAGACGACAGTTGCATGATTGTTCACCATACACCCAGGCAAAACTTTTCGGACGGTTTTGCCTTCGGCAGTTTCCCCTTTCCTACTAAACCTCTCGGGCACCCGATGCCTCAGTATAGTCTACTCTTGAAAACCGCGCCTCAACTGTATTTA
>JAEWTW010000044.1 GCA_023397655.1 Bacillota bacterium | reverse complement strand
TATTATTATGGGTGTAAATCTCTCTATGTTTGTCCATTTCCGCTTCAAAATAAATACCTCCTGTTACAGTTATCCTACAACAGGAGGCTTTTTCTCTCAATGTCCGTTTTTCAGGGTTCAGTCCAATATGGAGGTTCTTCGTAGAAGCATTGCATTCTTTTTTACTCATCTTCAATGGCGATTGCTTCCTCCGGGCACTCCGCAATACAGGCGCCGCATTCGATGCACGCTATGGTAATATAAGCTTTATCGTTTTTCCTTATCACCGCATCGACCGGACAGAATTCTATACATATGTCACATCCCGTGCATTTTTGCTTATCAATAACTGGATACATACTCCTGCTCCTTTCTGAAAGCCGGCTGCAAGCCGTTCCATTCATTTAACCTGATCTAGTGGCTGTTCTTTCGGTTTGCATAATGCGTATGAAGCAGGTGGTGAGACTTTGTGCCCAGCGGTTCTATGAGAAATTCTTGATAAAGCTTTTTCACCGCGGGGTTCTCATGTGACTTGCGCATAGTAAGCTCTCCGTCAGCCCGGTACGTCGCGTCGATGCGTATCTGCCGCAAATCGTTTGTCACGCCATATGGCTGGCCTCCGCCGCCGATGCATCCACCGGGACAGCACATGACCTCTATGAAAGCAAAGTCCGAAGCTTTGCCCGACTTTATCATATCCATCACCTCTCTGGCCTTGGATAGCGAATGGGCAACCATGACTTTGACCTCCGTACCCGCGAGATCGACCGACGCCTGCTTGATCCCTTCCAGCCCGCGAACGTCTTCAAATTCGATGTTCTCCAGCGTGCTGCCGGTAACCACCTCGTATACCGTTCGCAGCGCGGCCTCCATCACGCCTCCTGTCGCCCCGAATATCACCGCGGCACCCGTCGAAATTCCGAACGGATCATCGTACGGTTCCTCCTCAAGACAGCCGAACTCTATACCCGCCTGCTTGAGCATGCGTCCCAGCTCCCTTGTCGTCAGCACTGCGTCCACATCCCGGTGTTTTTTATCAAGCCGCATCTCAGCACGCTGTGCCTCATACTTTTTCGCCGTGCAAGGCATGATCGATACGCTGAATATGTCCTCAGGGTTTTTGCCGATCTTCTCAGGGTAATACCCTTTAGCCAGCGCGCCGAACATCTGCTGCGGTGATTTGCACGTCGATACGTGCGGCAGCAGCTCCGGATAGTATTGCTCGATGAAGTTGATCCATCCCGGGCTGCACGAGGTCAGCATGGGCAGCACGCCGCCCTCATTGATGCGCCGGAGCAGTTCATGCCCCTCTTCCATGATTGTGAGGTCGGCGGTAAAGTCCGTGTCAAACACAGCATCAAACCCAAGCGCCCGCAGTGCCGCAACCAGCTGGCCCGTGACGATGCTGCCCGGCTCCATACCGAATTCCTCGCCTATAGTCACCCGGACCGCAGGTGCAGTCTGTACCACCACGTGCTTCGAAGGGTCGCTCAACGCTTCCCAGACGCGTTCAATGTCCTCCTTCTCCGTGATCGCCGCCACCGGACATACTGTGGTGCACTGACCGCAAGCCGCACACCGGACGTCTCCGAGGTATTTTCCGTATGCCGGTTTCACCTCGCTGGTGTGACCGCGCCCCGTATAGTCGAGTATCGACAGTCCCTGAACGCTGGCGCACACCTGTATGCACCGCCCGCACTTAATGCACTTGTTCTGGTTTCGGACAATCGAAGGGCTGCTTTCGTCCTTCTCCTGCAGCACCATGATGTTATCAAACATGTTCTCGCGTATGCCGATCTCGGCGGCAATCTTTTGCAGCTCGCAGTTGCCGTTTCGGATACAAGTCGTGCAGCTCATGTTATGGTTCGCCAGCAGCAGCTCGATATTGACCTTGCGGGCTTCACGTGCCTTGGGGGAATTTGTCCTGATGACCATTCCGTCGGCCACTCTCGTCGCACAGGCGGGCTGCAGGTTCTTCATCCCGTCCACTTCCACGGCGCATACCCGGCAGTTTGCCTTTATTTCCTGATCCTGATGGTAACACAGTGTAGGCACTGACACGCCCGCCTTTTCCGCAGCGTCCAATATCAGCGTGCCCTCCTCCACTTCAATCTCTTTATTGTTTATTCTGACCTTTACAGTTTCCATATTTCCCTCCTATATCGCCCGGATATGGTGCTTCCTGATTCCGGCGGCGTATACCTCCGGAAAGTAACGCAGCGTCGTCTTAAGAGCTGTCGGTGCCGCCTGTCCAAGCCCGCATATCGAAGTCAGCTCTATGGTTTGAATCAGCGTTTTAATCAGTTCAAGATCTTTTTTCTCGGCTGTACCCAGTATAAACCGGTCCAGCAGCACCAGCAGGTGCATGAGCCCTTCGCGGCACGGCGTGCATTTGCCGCAGGATTCGTGCCGGAAGAATTCGAGCGTATTGCGGACGATGTCAAGCACGTCATTCTTGCTGTCCATCACGATGACCGCGCCTGACCCGAGCGACATGTCGTTATCCGCGAAATCCTTATAGTCCAGCTTGATCCCAAGCAGGCTCGGTGGCAGGCAGGGCCCCGAGGCTCCTCCCACCTGAACCATCCTGATGCTTCCCAAAACGCCATGCCCCAGGTTCTCAATGATCTCCCATAAATGCACGCCGAACGGCACCTCAAACAACCCTTTCTGCCGCACATTGCCGCTGAGGGAAACCAGCTTTGTGCCTCTGGAATGCTTGGTTCCGATCTTTGAAAACGCCTGCGCCCCGCCCTCTATGATATGGGGTAGATTCGCAAAGCTCTCGACATTGTTTATCTGTGTGGGTTTGCCGTAAAGCCCTTCGGTGGTGGGAAACGGAGGCTTGAAAGTCGACCGTGCGGGGTTGCCTTCAATGCAGAGCATCAGTGCGAATTCCTCGCCGCATACGTACGAACCCGCGCCGGTATACAGCTCAACATCAAAATCGTGCCCGCTGCACAGTATGTCTTTACCCAGAAACCCTTTTTCCCGCGCCGCTCTGACCGCCGCGTCCATGATATAGATGGACCTGGTGTATTCACCGCGGATGAATATGTACCCCTTGGTTGCTCCCACGGCATACGCGCTCAGTATCATGCCCTCTATAATCTGGTGAGGGTCGTTCTCCATCAGATACCTGTCTTTGAAGTTGCCCGGCTCGCCTTCGTCGGCATTGCAGATGATATATTTGACGTCCGCTTTTGCTTTCTGAACCGCTTCCATCTTCAGGCCCACCGGAAACGCGGCGCCGCCCCGTCCCCGAAGCCCCGACGCTTTTACTTCATCCACGATTCTTTCCGGTGTCATTTTTACAGCCTTAAACAGCGCCGAGTATCCGCCGCTGGCGATATAGTCTTCTATGGACATGGGATCTATGACCCCGAACCTCTTGGTCAGCAGTTTCTTTTCTATACTTGCGTTCATGTTACAGCCTCCTGTATTCGGCAATAATCTCCGCCAGCTTCCTGCTGTTCAGATTGCCGTATATCTTCTGGTCAATCCTCATCACCGGGGCTATCTCGCAATACCCTAGGCAGCTCGCGTATTCAAGCGAAAAGAGGCCGTCTTTCGTTGTTTCACCCATCCTTATCTGCAATGCGGTCTCCAGCTCCTCGCGTATGTCAAATGACCCGTTGACATAGCAGGGCACATCACGACAAAGCTGTATCACGTATTTGCCTCTGGGCTGCACGGAAAGCAGCGAGTAAAACGTCGCGACGCTGTAAACACGGCTTTCCGGCAGGCTCATCTTCTTTGCAACATCCTTCAAGTCTTCATTCGTCAGATAGTTGCGGTTCTTTGTTTTCTGGTATTCAAGCAGAACGCCGACAAGTTTATCAGGCGTCTTCCCTTTTTTGCGGATTATTTCATTCAGTTCCATAAGAACTCTCCTTCCTGATATCCGAAATGTGGCTGTTGTTGCAAGCAGACAGAATAAAAGCAGAACAAAAGCATGCGGATGTCTCACGCTTCTATTCCCCAATCCTGCGGCAAAACAAATCATGAGCCTGATTATGCCGGCAGATGACCGCAAGCAAAACAGCTCTGTTAAAGACAACTCTGAAAATAAGCCTTGAATAAGAAGTGAATCGGGTGTGTTTTCATTCTCAGATAAATGGTTGAAGATACTTGAGATCGCTTAACTGTAGTATGAACGAATTAAACGGCCACCCTCATTTTTGTTATATGTTATTATATCGCAAAAAATGATATTTGTATATTATTCTAACATTTTGTTCAGGTCAAAGAGCCGGTTTTATTACCCGAATATCCAAATCTATACGCACATATCGGGCGTTAATTTGATGGATACTAAACATGTGAATACGATGAAAGGAGTCCTTCTATGTCACAATTGAACAAACTGGAGCTTCAGAACTTAAGGCACTTGATCGGGGCGCATGATACAGCATTTCAAAAAATGAACACTTACGCCCAGCAGTCTTCCGACCCGCAGGTGCGGGCTTACTTTGAAAAGTCCGCGCAGGATGCGCAGAAGACCAAACAACAGCTGATGTCATTCCTGGGTTAGGAGGAAATGCGAAAATGATGAATCAGAATACATCCCAGACAGGCGGCACCCTGCAGGAAAAGGCCATGGTCAACGACGCGCTGGGTTCCATAAAAGCGAGTCTGACAACGTATGCGAACGTGATATCCGAGTGCTCAAATCCGAATCTGCGGCAGACCATCCAGCAGATCCGGAACGGCGATGAAACGTCGCAGTACGAACTGTATAAGCTGGCACAGAGCAAAGGCTTCTACCAGCCCGCCACGATGGCGGATGACAACGAAGTCCAGCAGGTCAAAAGTCAGCTGAGCAGCGGCTGACAATTATCTATGGATTAATATCCCGGACGGAACGCCCCATATTTGCGGGCGTTCTGTTTTTATTGTTCCTTTTCAAAAAATACCCACTCGTCGTTCAGCAGCACGGCCAGGCCGTCATCCAGATACGCGTAGGGCGCACCCTCGCAGCCGAAATTGCTTTCACCGTTCTGGGCAGGCATCTCCGAGCTGTCCACCGAGGACGCAATAACTCCAAGTATCGCCGAATCTACGATCTCCACAGGCATCTGTTTACCTGTATCCAGATAGATAGTGCCTTCCACCATCAGCATCGGCCGTCTGTCCCATTTCTCTGCCGGTTCGCTTTGCGTACAGCCCGCCATGAGAATAATAACGATTGCCGCTAACGCCATGAAATATAGTGCCTTCTTCATTCAGCAAATCCTCCGCGACACGAAATACGCTGCATTTACCCTCCCACATAATAACAATTTTGGGACACGGCGGCAAGTCGAAAGATCAGGGTTCCTTTATTTTTGATTTCATTGCAATTCCACTTTGCTGCCGGAACATTTGGTGAGCGGCGCACGTCATAAACGATGAAAAGCGTACGGGAAAAATACCAGAGTGTAAATTTTTCTGTGCAAAAATATAAATTTGTTGGTGCTGGACAAATAGTTGTATTAATATATAGTTTGGTGACATAATGCGACATTAACCGCGCAATACGCCGGTTAACCATACAACCATAAAGGAAAGAGCGATACGCATGAAAAACAAGTACAGGGGTACAGGGAACGGCTATCTGGACGACAATACGGGCGTTCCGGAAAGCGACATTGACCAGATTGAGGTGGATGGTGGACGGCAGCCCCGCAAAAAGATGAAGAAAGGGCGTTGGAGCAACAAGAAAATAATCATCATGAGCATCGTCGGCGCTCTCGTTTTGATACTTCTCGGAGGCGGCGCATACGCGTATTCCATTTGGACCAACCCGATGGCTCAGTTCAACAATGTGGAGGATCAGATCACTCCGCCGCCTGCGCAGACCGAAGAACCGCAGTCGACCGACGATCCATCGGATTCCGCGACGCCGGGGCCTTCGCCCACTATTGATCCGTACGAGGCTTTGCTGGCCCAGTCGGACACCGGCTTTTTGAAGGATACCATCAACATTATGCTGATCGGTGTGGATCATTCGGTGGAGCGCGACACCTGGAGCGGTAAGAAGGCGTTTCATTCCGATGTGATGATCGTGCTTTCCGTCAACAAGGCGACAGGTGCGGTCAACATGATCTCGCTGCCGCGAGATACGTACGCCAGTGTACCCGGCGTAGACGGTATATACAAGCTGAACGCTTCCATCGACTGCGGCGGCGGCTGGCCAACAGAAGCCAACAATTATTCCATGAGCGGTTTCGAAAAGGTGTGCGAATCTGCGGAATGGATGCTGGGCGGCATACCTGTGGACTATTACTACGCGGTGGACATGAACGCGGTAAAGGGACTGGTGGACGCCATCGGCGGCGTACAGGGCTTCGACGTGGAGATGGACTTCAAAATGCAGGGCCGTTCCTACACAAAGGGCGTACAGGATATGAACGGCCAAGCGGTGCTGGACTACCTGCGCGTTCGCAAGGGCATCTCTCAGGCCGGTGACCTCAACCGCATCAACCGCCAGAAGAAGATGCTGATCGCTATATTCGACAAGATCAAGCAAAACGGTCTGCTGACAAGCATTCCCAGCTTGCTGGACGCGTTTGACGGCAACCTGTATACCAATACCACGCTGGCCCAGACGGCAGCGCTGGCGGCATTTGCCTACAACGTGGAGCCGGACAGCATCGGGATGTATTCGATGGGCGGCAAATACAACTACGGTATATTCAACTGGAACTTCGTGCTGACGGATCAGAAAGCACGTGTGAAGCTGATCGAGCAGATATACGGCGTCAAGGTGGATCAATATAAGGAATTCACCGCGGATGCCGCCGAATTGCGCTGGGAGAACATGCGTGCCCCGGTGATCAAGGAACAGGCCGAAAAGGCACTGGCCAAGGTGAAAGCCAAGCTGGACGCGGACGCCAAACTGCCCATTTACGTGCCTCCGACGCCCACACCTTCGCCGACGCCCAAACCGCCGGTGGCAACGCCGACACCGACGCCAGCTGAGCCTACGCCAACACCGACGCCGGTTGAGCCTACGCCGACACCCACAGCAGGCTCCGAAGAGTCGCTTAACGGAGGAATGACTCTGCTGAGCACAACGGGAGCGCGCGTGAAAGACGTGACGCTGAACACCACCACCGTGATACCGCCGGGATTCAGGCAGTATCTGCCGGACGGCCCGGTGTGGACGCTGTACAATAAGACGGTGGCTGAGTGCGCGTCGCTCGGTTCTCAGAGCGGCAAAGATGCGAAAAAAGCCGCCAACGACCAGGTGATCATGGATGTGAGATCGCTTTGCGGCACGTTCTCCATCTCGCTGCCCACCAGCTACTGGCGCGTCAACTACGAAACCGACAAGAGCTTCAACGAGAAAACCATAGACTTCAACTGAGCAAACCGCTTATCCAAGAGACCGGGAGGAATCCGGTCTCTTTTTTATTCTCTTCCGGAACTATTTGGAAACTAATATCGTCACAAGTACGGTAACCAATTTTGAATCCATTGAGCGCGTATTATCCACGTCTTGGAACAAACCGGACAAGCTGTGCGGTTGAATATTAGCTAAGGAATTGCAGCCAATGATAAAAAAAAGAAACAGAGACGATGTATCCGGACCGGCAAACGCACCTGACTATACTCTGGATTTTCTCGAACATCATCCGGGTACAAAACCATCCCCGGGGAAGTCCAACCCCCGCAAAGGCTGGACCAGAAAAAAACTCGTGTTGTTTAGCATAGCCTGCGTGCTGGCGATGGCGCTCGCGGGCACGGGCATCTGGTATTGGACGCTCCGCAGCAACCCCATGGGCGGGTTCGACACAGCGTTGGGTCAGCTTCCGTCCGCTCCGGTCATGGTACAGACAGAAGCGCCCGGCGCCTCGTCGCAGCCGGGCGCAACAGCCACGCCCAGCCCGCTGGATCTGCTGATGGCTCAGGCGGACACCAGCTTTTTGAAGGACACCATCAACATACTGCTGATCGGTGTGGACCATTCTGTGGACCGTGACACCGAGGAGTGGGTGAAACAAGGCGGCAAGCAGGCATTTCATTCCGACGTGATGCTGGTACTGGCCGTCAACAAAAACACAGGCACGGTGAACATGATCTCTCTCCCGCGCGACACATACGCGCAGATACCCGGTGTGGAGGGCATATACAAGCTGAACGCGTCCATCGACTGCGGTGGCGGCTGGCCCACGGAAGCCGGCTTTGAAAAGGTATGCGAAGCCGCGAGCTGGATGCTGGGCGGTATTCCGGTGCAGTATTATTACGCCGTGGACATGAACGCCGTGAAGGGACTGGCGGACGCAATCGGCGGCGTACAAGGCTTCGACGTGGAGATGGATTTCTCAATGGCTGGCCGCAAATACAAAGCGGGCGTGCAGGATATGAACGGACAGGCGGTGCTGGATTATCTGCGCGTGCGCAAATACATTGATGATTCCGGCGACTTAAACCGCGTCAACCGGCAGAAGAAGATGCTGATTGCCATATTTGATAAGATCAAGAGTAACGGGCTGCTGACCAGTATCCCCGGCCTTATTGACGCATTCGACGGCAACCTTTACACCAACGTGCCGTTCTCGTACACGGCGGGCCTCGCTCTGTTCGCGATGGATGTGGAGCCGGACAACATCGGCATGCATTCGATGGGAGGACGCTATTACAACGGTATATTCAACTGGAACTTCGTGATCACTGACCAGAAAGCCCGCGTGGAGCTGATTAATCAAATCTACGGCGTTGATGTGCCGGAGTATTCGGACTACGCTGCCCCGGCAGCCACCCGGCTCTGGGAGCGGATGCGCGCCCCCGTCATCAAGAGCCAGGGCTTGAAAGCGCTGGCCAAGGTGAAAGCCAAACTGGATGCGGACGCAAAGCTGGAGATCTACACGCCCCCCACACCCACACCTCCTCCGGCGACGCCTACACCCGCCCCTCCAGCTGGAACGCCAGCGCCTCCCGATGAGACGCCAGCCGCCACGCCGGAGATCACCGGCGAAGCCTCCGGCAGCCATGCCATTATGCTGCTGAGCGCGGGGAGTGCCAACACGATGGATATAACGCTGAATACCACCACGATACCGGCAGGATACAGGCAGTATCTGCCGGATGGACCCGTGTGGGCACTGTACAACAAGGCCGTGAAGGAATGTGAAAGCCTGTCTGCCAGCGGCTCCACCAGCTCGATGAAAACGGATAACGATCAGGCTGTTGCCGATGTCACCTCCATATGTTCTGCCTTCGGTATTTCGGTGACCAAGCACTACTGGCGCGTTCCCTACGAGCGAAACAGCAACCAGATATATGTGGACTTCGACTGAATTGGGTCTCTCTTTGAGGCGCCTGCAAACACAGCCGGCTTCTTTTATCAGCCCTGTCCGGCAAAGCATTTACCTTTCGCGTATTTTATCCTTCATTTAATTAATGAAAGTGTAAACTTTTTTGGTATATTGCTCTAAAACAGTTGGAATAGTTCCAAAGAATGTATTATATTAGATGAGTTAATTCAGTGTTGACCAGCTTGTTATATCGGCATTAACCGCAGCCCGTGTGCGGAAGAGCATATATCGCAAAGGAAGAGATCAGACCCGACATGAAGAAGATGAATTGGTGGTTCGGCAGGAAAACGCCGGCGCAGACGCCGGAAAATGAGTATCCCGGTGAAACGGATGGCGGAGATGAAGGGCTGGAGAACAGCCCGGACGAGGCCGGCAGCAGCGAAGACGCCGCTCCGGCGAGCGCAGACAGCTCTCAACCCGTAGCTTTGCCGGAAGACAATACCGGCAGCGAGATTGCCGCTCCCGCAGACGCGGAAATGCGCCCGATAGCTCCGTATACGGACGGCGGCACGGATGCCGGTGTTCTGCAGGAGGGTGCTCTTCCCGCCGGGAAAACAAAAAAGCGCTGGAGCAAGAAGAAAATTGTTGCGCTCAGCATTGTGGGTGCCCTTGTTCTGATACTGGTCGGCGCGGGCGCATGGGTTTTGTCCATCATGGCCGACCCCATGGCGCAGTTCAATCAGGTGGCCGAACAGATCACGCCGCACCCGTCCGTTTCTCAGAACCCCGACGACCCGGCAGATACGCAGCAGCCGGATGCCGAGCCTACGATAGACCCGTATGAAGCACTGCTGGCACAGGCGGATACCGGGTTTTTAAAGGACATCGTCAACATCATGCTGATCGGCGTGGACCATGCCGAGGAACGCGACACCTGGAGCGGTAAAAAGGCGTTCCATTCCGATGTGATGATCGTGCTCTCCGTCAACAAGGCAACAGGCGATGTCAATATGATATCGCTTCCGCGTGACACGTACGCCAAAATACCGGACATTGACGGCATATACAAGCTGAACGCCTCCATCGACTGCGGCGGCGGCTGGCCTTCGGAAGCCAACAATTATTCCATGAGTGGCTTTGAGAAGGTATGCGAGTCGGCAGAGTGGATGCTGGGCGGCATACCGGTAGAATACTACTACGCGGTGGACATGAACGCCGTCAAGGGGCTGGTGGACACTATCGGCGGCGTACAGGGCTTCGACGTGGATATGGACTTTAAAATGCAGGGCCGCAGTTATACAAAGGGCGTGCAGGATATGAACGGTCAGGCAGTGCTGGACTACCTGCGCGTGCGCAAGGGCGTTTCGGAAGCGGGCGACCTTAACCGCATCAACCGTCAGAAAAAGATGCTGGTGGCCATATTCGACAAAATCAAAAAGAATGGTCTGCTGGCCAGCGTCCCCAGCCTGCTGGACGCGTTCGACGGCAACCTGTATACTAATACCACGCTGGCTCAGACGGCGGCGCTGGCCGCCTTTGGCTACAACGTGAACGCAGACGACATCGGCATGTACTCGATGGGCGGCAAATACAACTACGGCATATTCAACTGGAACTTCGTGCTGACGGACCAGAAGGCGCGCGTGGAGTTGATCGAGAAGATATACGGAGTCAAGGTGGGACAATATAAGGACTACACAGCTTCAGCGGCGGTCGCGAAATGGAACCGGATGCAGGTGCCCGTTGTCCGCAAAGGCGCGCAAAGCGTGCTGTCCAAAGTGAAATCCAAGCTCGACGCGGATGCGAAGCTGCCCATATACGGGGCGGCAACGCCTACGCCGCCTGTGACGACGCCCACGCCGCCTGTGACGACACCTACACCGCCTGCGACGACGCCTACACCGCCTGCGACGACGCCTACGCCGCCTGCAACGACGCCCACGCCTGTGGTAACACCGACACCTACGCCGCCCGCCACCACGGAGGGTAGCGGCGAAGAGTCGGCTGCCTCAGCCGCGCTGTTAATGAACAGGCTGGTACTGCCGGACACGGCACAGAGCGTGACGTTCACATCCGGCGCGCCAAAAGGATACCGCCAATACCTGCCCAACGGGCCGGAATGGGCGCTTTACAACAAATGCGCGAATCAGGTGAACTCGCTGTCCTCGGGCAGTGTTGAGACCGTCAAAACCAGCATTGAGTCGCTGTGCCGAATGTTTTCCGTCGGCATTCCAAACTGGAAAGTGAACTACGAAAGCAGCAACGATGTCGTTGTGGACTTCCGGTAATCGATCGGTGCATCAGCCGGCGGTATCCCGCCGGCTTTTCATTTGCTCCCATTGTCACAGTTACCGATATTATCGTAGTTATAGTATATCGGAAAGTGAACTGCGAACGCAGCTAATGAGATTGTTTTGAATTTCATTGTGGAGCCAACAGCATAAGAACCGCCGTTAATTGACATTAAGTGTACTTTTGTGTAATGTAATCAATGAGCATTATGACTTTTCATTATGAGGTGGGATATGTTCGCAAAAAAAGCCGCCCTAATCATTTTAGCATTACTGTTGGTTTTCAGCTGTGTATGTACACCTGCCTATGCTACAGAACCCGTCGGCAAGACTGCTTTTTCTGAAGTCTCATCCGGAACGCACAAAGTCACCAGCGCTATTGGTATTCCTTTGCCCTCAGCGCTGCGCGAATATTTCACACAGCCGTATGGGCTGACCTATCGCTACTTTGTTGGTGTAGATAAAGAAGCGGCTGTGGAAGACCCCAAAAATGGTTATTGGCTTTATCGATCCTCCTCGCTTTATGTTGAAATCAAACGCATAACCAATAAGAATGGGCCGATAACATACTTTGTAGCCGAAATTGTCACAAAGAATGCGCGCTCAGAACTTCCGGGTTTTGCCGATACCAAAAACCCCGGAAGTTCCTCTCTGCCTCTCTATAGTATAGCTAAAAACTACAAGACCGTTATTGCCGTGAATGGCGATTACATGAACCGTGCCGATACAAGCAGAAAAGGCATCATCATGCGTAACGGCATTACCTATCTGAATAATACTAAGGCCGATACGCTGGCATTTTACCCCGACGGTTCACTGAGGGTGTTAAAACCAAAGGCCACGACACCTCAAGCACTGCTGAATGCAGGCGTCCGGAACACCTTCTCATTCGGCCCTACGCTGATCAATGGCGGCCAGATACAATCCGGGCTGAGCAGTCACCGGTTGAGCAGTAAAAATCCGCGTACGGCAGTAGGCATGATCGCACCCAACCACTATTTATTGATAGTGGTAGACGGCAGACAGAGTAATTACAGCGTTGGTATGACGCTGACAGAGCTGGCCAAGGTTTTTCAGCAGTATGGCTGCCAAGTCGCTTATAATCTTGACGGAGGCCAGTCGTCCACCATGAGCTTTATGGGCAAAAACATCAACAAGTACGGCGGGTCACTGACTGGCCAGCGCAAAGTACCCGATGCCCTGATGTTCGGATACTCAACTCTGGTCAAGTAAAAAGAAAAACCCTCAGCATACCGCGGCAGCATCGTGATACCGGATTCCTTAGCAACTGCGGCAAGCGCGCACTAACTAGCAAACATAAAAAGACGGGATCCGCGGAACCCGTCTTTCATATATACACATTATTGGAACAGATAACCCGTCATTGATATGGAGCCGTATACCCGTGCGTCGTTGAACACTGTCAGGCTGTCTGTCAAGTCCGCCGCTCCCAGCGCGTACAGCAATGGGAAGTAATGGTCCGGCGTGAAGAACGCCTTCTCCGCCGACTCTCCCGCGCTGCGGTAATCCGCCACAGCGGCAAAGTCCCCTGCCTCAATGCGCCCGCGTATGTACAGGTCGAAAGCGTCTGCCCACGGGAAGCCGCCCGGTACATTCCAGCCGATCAGATGCAGGTTGTGCACCACGTTGCCGCTGCCCAGTATCAGCATACCCTCGTCGCGCAGCGGTGCCAACGTATGCCCCAGCTCCAAGTGCGCCTGCGGGCTTTTATACGCGTCCACGCTCAGCTGCACCACCGGTATATCTGCGTCGGGGAACATGTGCACCAGCACTGACCATGTGCCGTGGTCGATGCCCCAGCTGTTATCCGTCACCGTTCCGGACAGCAGCGCCTTGACCCGCTCCGCTAGTTCCGGCGAACCGGGCGCAGGGTATTTCACCTCGTAGAGCGGGCGCGGGAAGCCGTACATGTCGTATACCATGCGCGGGTGTACAGCATCCGACGTGCGCGTGCCCTCACCGTACCAGTGCGCCGACACCGCGAGTATCGCCCGCGGACGCGGCAGTATCCCGCCGATGCGCCGCCATTCGCGCGTGAACACGTTGTCCTCTATCGCGTTCATCGGGGAGCCGTGCCCCACGAACAGCACCGGCATCCGCTTCTCGACCGTCATTGGATTAAGCCGCTCTCAGTATTTGATGAATTTGCTGCCGGGAGCGCCGCAGATGGGGCATTTTTCCGGAACAGCCTTCTCGATATTGCCGCACACAGGGCACAGGTAGTAGAACACTTCGCCTTCCGCGTCCAGATTGTCCAGCGCTTCCTGATACAGACGCGCATGCACCTCTTCCGCCTTCATCGCGAACGTGAACGACATCAGCGCACCCTTGTTGCCTTCGGCCTCCGCCTGCTTCACAAAATCCGGATACATGTCCTTGTACTCGTGCGTCTCACCCGCCACAGCATCCTTCAGGTTTTCCACCGTGCCGCCGATCTTACCGGCCACATCAAAGTGCTTGAGCGCGTGGATGGTCTCCGCGTCAGCCGCCGCCCGGAAAAGCTTGGCCGCATTCAGCTTGCCTTCCGCTTCCGCCTTCTTCGAATAAGCTGTGTACTTTCTGTTCGCCTGGGACTCGCCCGCAAATGCCGCCATCAAGTTGTCCTGTGTGTTGCTCATCGTCATATTACCTCCAATTTATAATTTACTGTTATCATTGTTCCCCTTTTTCGTCCGCTTAGGCGGGGAACCTTCTTCTCGATGGGTATTATATCACCACATTATGGGTCTTTGCAATACTTATTCGTAATTATTATGAATTATTTTTTCGTAGCTTTCCAGATATAAGAATATGCGCGGCGGTAGGGGCTTGTTTGCAGGACGCACCAGACAGCACGGCACAGCGGGTTTTTCGCCAAAATATTGAAAACGCTGCCTGCATACTATATACTGTAACAAGGAACTGGAATTCTCTCGGAGGTAGAGTATGCGGACAACAAGCAGGGTGCTGGGTATCATCGGTGCAGCCATATCCATATTGCTTTCAATGTTGCTTCTGTTTGGCGCTGTATCTTTTTTAAACACAAGCATATGGGAAAACCGTTACGACGAGTCGGACGCATTTGATGATGTCATGCCAAAATCACAATATGTTAAAGAAACTTCACTGGCAGGTGGCGTGTTCTTAGTCTTTGGCATTGCGGCTGTCGCAGCCGGTGTGCTGGGGCTGGTGGGCGGCATCATCGTGAAGAAAAAGAACGTGGCCGCGGGCGTGATGATGATCATCGCGGCGGTGGTCAGCCTGTTTACCTTCTTCAACGTTGCGTCCATGACGCTGTTCATCATCGGAGCGGTGATGGCTTTCAAGCGTGAGCCGCAGATGGTGATGGTTCCGTATCCCGCCTATCCGCCACAGTACTACCCGTATCCCCCGCAGCCATACCCGCCGCAAGCGGCGCCTTATCCGCCGCCGTATCCGCCATACCCGCAACCGCCGGTGCAGAACCCGCCGCAGCCTCAGCAACAGCAATAAACAAACACAAAGGGACGGTGATATGTCCCTTTTTTGATGGGTATAAAAAGCCTTCCCTTCAAGGAGAAGGCTTGTCGTGGCGGCGGCGATAGCGTATCAGCCAGCGCACACTGAGGAATATACCCAGCGCTGCGCCTATCAGAGCCAATACATTGAGAACGTGGATAATCGATATTTGCGAGTTATTTTTATTCAACTATGACGGGAGCAAAACTTCTCATATAAATCTGCATAATATTTAACTATAATGCTTTCAATAAATACTGTATAGTCATTAAGCAATTGCATTGCTCCAAAGATTGTATTTAAAAATTCATCTGGTGATATCTTTTTTGAAATGCAAGTTGTTGTAATCATAGTGTCTTGGTCATAAATGTCATATAGGCTTTCATGTGATACTTTAATACTGTGAGTACATTTATTTCTAATATATGAAATGTCAGAATAGTATTGATTCTTATTTATTTCAGCAAATTTGATTGCTACTTCATTAAATATTTTATTTGTTTTAGCCCCTCTTTTAATCTCATCTATAATTTTTCCAAAGCTCCCCTGTTTATCTTCGACTTTCAGTTCAAACATTGAATTAAAAATCTGAGTAGATTTTTCAAAAGTAGAGTCCATGTAAAAAGCTACAGTCTCACTATAGTGATAAAAAAGGACATTCAATCCTCCGAAAATTTCAGTAGAGCTATCAACTTCCACCATTTTCCGATATAGATCTATAGCATGATATAAAGGAATCAGCATAAAGAATAGTAAATGATTGTATTCATTAATCCAAGTCCCTACTGTCATTTCATATTCTACAAACTCGCAAGGGACAACAACACCTTCGTATTTTTTCAACATATTCATTGGAATCTGCTTATACAGAGAAAAGATCGGATATTTAGATCTTATATCTTCTCTTTTTTCTTTGCTTGGGAATTCAATTAAATCATATATATTCATTATAGAATGCCTACTTCAATTTATAATAAAATACATAACAAGAATTCAGTCTATTCTTGCGCGATAATTTTTAATACCAATGGGATAATTTTTACCGCTATATCAACTCCTTTATCCCCTAGCCAATTTAAAATAGACTTAACCCTTCCCCATTTTTCCTTTTTTGTTTCTCCCTCTTTATCAATCTGTTCAAGTTCATCAATCTTAGATATTATTTCTGTTATCTGTTCGTCAGTCAAATATGTGTTTCCCCTAATATCTTCTCTCACTTGACTATAAGAAATATTAATTTGAAAGGAGTTTGTATTAATATTTTCATTTTTAATAATAATGCTTGGTTTTCCACTCGCCTGATTGTTATTTTGATACCCAAATGCTTTATAAGCAAGTAGCGCATTCTGGAGTTTTCCTGTATCTTTTTCAAGCGAACTCGTAAAATAATCAAAATTAACATCTCGTACAGCATCTATGTATGCTTGATACTTTGCCTTTATTTGTTCAAGTAATTCATAGCTATGTGATTGATTTAATTTCTCAATATCCTCATCAATCATCTTTTCAAGACAACTGTTAACAATCATTTCCCCCTGCTCCTTTTCAAAAAAATCAATACCTTTGGTGCTAATTACATATAAATATCCTCTCAAGCTTCCTTTTAACGTTGTCTGCTTTTTTGTTACAAAACCCTTACCAGCTAAATATTCAATATTTTTCTCAATCTCTTCTTTCTGTAATCTGGGAGATAGACTTGGTTGCAGTTGTTTATATACATCTTTATCACGATGAATCTGACCCGTTGAGTATACTCTTGGATTGTTTTGATAAAGGAATGATAAGATGTAATGTTGTATTGGTAATAAGCTTTGATTCATATTAGTTGCTCCTTTATTAAATATTACCATATTACCAAACATGCTTAAAGTAATATTTATCTATTTGGGCAATTAAACAACTGGCATTTTTTATAACCGCAATCAATCATGTTGCAATACTGCACAATGGGATTTCAAAGGGATTGGTCCCTTTGGCAGGGGTGCGGGGGCAGCGCCCCCGCGGTCTTCCCCGCCTAACGTAAAAACCCTCACCCCACCGTTATCTTCAGCGCGTCGCCGTCCGCGTCCACCAAAGCGATGTCGCCGTCCACGATGCTGCCTGCCACCAGCATGCGGCCCAGCTGCGTCTCGATCTCCTTCTGGAGATACCGCTTCACCGGGCGCGCGCCGTAGATGGGCGTGTACGACTTGTCGGCAATCAAACGTTTGGCCGCGTCCGTCAGCTTCAGGCGTATGCTGCGCTCGTTAAGCCGCTTCTGTATCGCCGCCATGCCAAGATCGATGATCTGTATGATATCGTCCCGCGTCAGCGGCTTGAACATCACGATATCGTCCACACGGTTCAAAAACTCCGGGCGGAAATTGCGCGCGAGGTCCCCCAACACCGTGTTGCGGGCGTCTTCGGACAGGTTGCCCTCCGCGTCGATGCCGGACAACAGATAATCGCTGCCGATGTTGCTGGTCATGATGACCACGGTGTTCTTGAAATCCACCGTTCTCCCTTGGCTGTCCGTCAGGCGCCCGTCGTCCAGCAGCTGCAGCAGCACGTTGAACACGTCGTGATGCGCTTTCTCGATCTCGTCAAACAGTATCACGCAATAGGGCTTGCGGCGCACAGCCTCGGTCAGCTGGCCGCCCTCGTCGTAGCCCACGTATCCCGGAGGCGCGCCGATCAGCCGCGACACCGCGTGCTTCTCCATATACTCGCTCATGTCGATGCGCACCATGTTTTCCTCGCTGTCGAACAGCGCCTCGGCCACGGCACGGGCCAGCTCCGTCTTGCCGACGCCCGTAGGCCCTAAGAATATGAACGAACCGATGGGGCGTTTGGGGTCTTTCAGACCGGAGCGCGCGCGTATCACGGCTTCGCTGACCGCGGTCACCGCCTCGTCCTGCCCGATCACCCGCTTGTGGAGTATGTCCTCCAGCCCCAGCAGCTTATCCTTCTCCTTCTCCACCAGCTTGGAAACCGGTATGCCCGTCCAGCGCGCCACGATCTCGGCGATCTCCTCCTCGGTGACCTCCTCCTTCAGCAGCACGTTTTCGTTCTGGGCGTTGCGGCGACGTTCCTCTTCCAGCTGCGCCTGCAGTCCCGGCAGCTCGCCGTACTCCAGCTTGGCCGCCTGCTCCAGATCATACGCGCGCTTAGCCTCCTCGATGCGCCGCCGCACGTCCTCGATCTGCTGCTTCAAATCCTTCTCCCGCGAGAGCGCCACCTTCTCCATCTCCCACTGGGCTTTCAGCTTGTCGGCCTGCTCCTTGTTCGCCGCCAGTTCCTTCTCCAGTGCTTCAAGACGGGCTTTGCTGCCTGCGTCATGTTCTTTCTTCAGCGCCTGCCGCTCAATCTCCAGCTGCATCACGCGCCGCGATATCTCGTCCAGCTCAGTCGGCATGCTGTCGATCTCGGTGCGGATCATCGCCGCCGCCTCGTCCATCAGGTCGATGGCCTTGTCGGGCAGGAAGCGGTCGGAAATGTACCGGTCGGACAACACCGCGCACGCGATCAGCGCCCCGTCGGTGATCTTGATGCCGTGGTGTATCTCGAAGCGTTCCTTCAAGCCGCGCAGTATGGAAATGGTATCCTCCACCGACGGCGGCTCCACCAATATGGGCTGGAACCTGCGCTCCAGCGCCGCGTCCTTTTCGATGTACTTGCGGTATTCGTCCAGCGTCGTCGCTCCGATACAGTGCAGCTCGCCGCGCGCCAGCATCGGCTTTAGTATGTTGCCTGCGTCCATCGCGCCCTCGGCTTTGCCCGCGCCCACGATGTTATGCAGCTCGTCGATGAACAGTATGATCTTGCCGTCGGACTTGTTCACGTCCGCCAGCACCGCTTTCAGCCGCTCCTCGAACTCGCCGCGGTACTTGGCCCCGGCGATCAGAGCGCCCATGTCCAGCGCGAATATCGTCTTGTCCTTCAGCCCCTCAGGCACGTCACCCGCCAGTATGCGCTGCGCGAGGCCTTCCACCACCGCGGTTTTGCCCACGCCGGGTTCGCCGATCAGCACGGGGTTGTTCTTGGTGCGGCGCGACAGTATGCGTATCGCTCGGCGTATCTCGTCATCCCGCCCGATCACGGGGTCGATCTTGCCCTGCTTCGCCATTTCCAGCAGGTCGCGCCCGAACCTTGTGAGCGAGTCATATGTCGCCTCGGGGTTCTGCGACGTGACGCGCTGGTTACCGCGCACCTTGGTCAGCGCGGCCATGAAGCTATCCAGCGTGACGCTGAACTGCCTGAAGATGGCTGCCGACGGCGTGCCTCTCTCCTTCAGCAGCGCGATATAGAGGTGCTCCACCCCGGTATATTCGTCCTTGAACCGCTTGGCTTCGTCCTGCGCTTTCACAATCAGCTCGGAAAAGCGCCGTGACGCGTACACCGATGCCGACGCGCCCTGTACCTTGGGCAGCTTGGCCAGCTCCTTCTCCACGCTGCGGGAATAGTTAGCCGTATCAATGCCCATATAGCCCAGCAGCTTGGGGATAAGTCCATCTTCCTGCGTCGCAAGGGCGTAGTGCAAATGCTCCCCGTCGATCTGCTGCTGCCCCAGCCGTATGGCTGTCTCCTGCGCCGCGCTCACCGCGGCCATTGCTTTTTCCGTCAATCTGTCCATATCCATATCTATCTGTCCTCCTCCGTCAAGGTTGTTGTTTCTTTTATTGGATTTAAGACCTCAGGGGCTTTGCCCCTGAAACCCCACCAAAGGGATGCATCCCTTTGGAATCCCACTGGAAAAATGCTTAACGCATTTTTCGTACATATTGGCTCTCTCTGATGAGGTGTACACCTTCACAATAACTCCTCTCCGAGCCCTGTTTCCTGTTATTATTCCAAATTGCGCTATTTTATCGCGTTGTCCCCATTTTATACCTGATGTTATAATACCTTCATAACCGTTTTCCCGAATCCGGAGGCCTTATGAAAGCATCCGTTTCCTCTGAGCCGGCACCATCGCTGGCCCCGCCCCGTTTCGTCTATCTCGATCTGCTCAGGATCGTCGCCTGTCTGGCGGTCATCATGTGCCATGTCTCCGCGGACAACTGGTATACGCTGGCGCCCGCCGACTTCCGCTGGCAGGTGCTGAACATCTACGACAGCATCGTCTGCTTCTGCGTCCCCGCGTTCTTCATGATCAGCGGCGCATCCTTCCTGAACCCGGACAAGCCGATAACGCTGAAGACACTGTATAAGAAGTACCTGCTGCGCATCGTCGCCGCTTACCTGTTCTGGTCACTCGCTTACGCGGTCAAGAGTTACCTGACGTCAGGAGAAGTTCTCGCGCTTCCCGGCGCGCTGCTGTTCATACTGCAAAAGACCATCGAGAGCCACTACCACCTCTGGTTCCTGCCCGTGCTGGCGGGTATGTACATACTCACGCCGCTGCTTCGGCAGATCGCCCAAAAGCCAGAAACCACCCGGTACTTCCTCATACTGTTCCTGATATTCGGCGCTGCCCTGCCCACACTCCAGCAGTTCGAGATACCATATACCGACATACTGCAGACCGCGGTCGTGATGGAAGTCGTGACCGGTTATGCCGGTTATTTCGTGCTGGGCCACTGGCTGCACTCCCGCGGATTTTCCAAAAGGTTTCGCAGAACGGCCTACGCGCTGGGCTTCTTCGGCATACTGGCCTGCATCGTGGTCTGTGCGCTCTACTCGCTTCAGGCGAACGAGCCAACTGCCAAGCTGTACGGCTACCTCGGTCTGCCCACTTTACTCTCCGCTTCAGCCATCTTCCTGTTTTTCAGGCACCATGCACCCCGGTGGCGCTGGGCGGTGCGGCATCAGCGCTTCATACAGCGCCTGTCAGCCTTAACCTTCGGCGCGTATCTGGTGCACGACTTCTTTCTCAGCGCGCTCTACGATGTCGGCATCCATTCCACTGCTTTCAACACCATCGCCGCCGTTCCGGCGCTCACGCTGGCTATCTTCCTGCTCAGCATGGCGTCCTCGTGGCTGATCCGCCGCATTCCCTTCATTCACCGGTATATCACCTGAAACAGCGCCCTCGTGACCTTAGGGTGTCCAGCGCTCATTTCACAGTCTCTTTCAGCTTCTCATAGAGCGCTTTTTGCTCAGAAGTCAGATGCGCGGGGTTCACGAGGCGCACCTTGATATACATGTCGCCGCGGGAGCCGTCGCGGCTGGGGTAACCCTTGCCCGCTATGCGGATCTTGCTGCCTGTCTGAACACCCGCGGGCACCTTCACGGCGATGCGTCCGTCAAGCGTATCCACGTTCATCTTCGCGCCCAGCCCCGCGTCCCACGGGAAAACGTCCAGCGTCGTCACCAGATGCCCGTCCTCCAGCGCAAACCGTCCGCCGGACACCAGACGCACCGTCATCCGCAGGTCACCTGTCTGACCGCCGTTACTGCCCGGATGCCCCTGCCCTTTCAGGCGGATGGTTTCGCCGTCTTTCACACCCTTGGGCACCTTAAAGTTGATGGTGCGCGTCCCAGTATCGGTCTGCAGCGCAATGCGCTTCTCCGTACCCGCCGCACCCTCCTCAGGCGTAATCTCAATCTCCGCCTCTATGTGCTGGCCGTCGCGCACACGCGGCGTACGCCCCGCTCCAGTTCCCTCAAACAGGTCGCTTATATCATCGCCCTGATAGACGCGCGACGAGCTGCGCCCGCCTCGGCCGCCCCCACCGAACAGGGACGAGAGATCAAACGCGTCCGAGAAAAACATGTTGAAAAAGTCGCTGTGGTCTCCGCCTCCTGCGTATTCGTAGCGCACATTGCCGCCGTTAAAACCGTATTGCGACGGATCAAAATCAGCGCCGTTGGAGTACTGCGCCTGGTTTCCGAACATATCGTATTTTTTGCGTTTCTCGTCGTCCCCCAGCACCTCATATGCCTCGCTGATCTCCTTGAACTTATCCTCCGAGGCTTTGTTGCCTTTGTTCGTGTCCGGATGGTGCTGCTTGGCGAGCTTGCGGTACGCCTTTTTGATCTCGTCCTTGGACGCTGTCTTCTCGACGCCGAGTATCGCGTAATAATCCTTGTATTGCATAGGTCATATCCCTCCTTTCACAAAAACACCGTACTCAAACGGCATGGATATGACTTTGACCTTCTTTGATCTTTAGTTACAATATAATACTTTATCATTATAATTGCAAGAGGTCTATCTCATTATTTTGTAATTTTTCTCATTCATTCATACCGTTTTGCCCAGTCTCTATATATTCATTTTTCAAGACATATAGTAGAATGAATATAGCAATATGCATAAGGAAAGAGGGTTCATATTTCCGTTCAGAAAGGAGTCATCCATGAAACGATTGTATATTGCAGCGCTGGCTGTATGCCTTTGCATCGCCGCCTCGGCCTGCTCCTACCCCGTCTCCTTCCCTCGTGACGACCCGAACGTTAAATGGGGAGAACCATCCGCATCTTCCGATGTCTCTTTACCCGAACCCACCGGACTTGTCCCCTTGCCGACGAATGAGCCCGTAGCGGTCATTGAATCTGTCACGGACATGACGCTGACGCTGCCATTCGCCTTTGGCGAACGCACCGGTTTGTACACCGGCGACATGGTGAATGGCCTGCCGGAAGGGAACGGTACCTTCACGACCGAAAACAGTGACAGCGTCGCCTGGACATACACCGGACAGTGGGTGAACGGACACTTCAACGGCAACGGAACAACGGAGTGGGCAGACGGCTTTACCGAAGGAGGCGAGTATAATAACGATTACCTCAACGGCGAGGGTTGGGAGAGCTGGTACGGTGCCATTCAGTATGAAGGCGGTTATCTGGATAGTGAGTATAATGGCCAGGGTACATATTACAATCAGCACAATGAGATCGTCTATAGCGGCAGCTTTCAGAATGGGCTTATCAACGAAAGCGCTGATGACCGCACCGCCCGGGTCGGTGCATTCATGGATCAGTCTGTTCCGCTGGACATCGGCGATTTGTATGGCAGTTGTCAAGAAGAGGTCAGCATGCGGGTAGTAACCGAAGGCGAGATTTTCGATGTTTACTATTATCCGGCAGATACGAATCCTAGCTTCTGCGATATGCTGATTTATGAAGGCGACGTTCGAGATACTGAGCACATCATATGCGTGTTCTACGCTCTCAGCATTGGTGAGAAGCCGCCGGCTGAAGGTGAGACAGCCACCATCTACGGTACGACCGAATATCTGTATACTTACAACACCGTGGACGGCGATACGCTGACAGTCCCTCTCCTTGAAGCATGGAGCGTGGAGATGCTAGACTAAAATGCCGTAATATTCTGCAATAAAAAAGACGCGCATTACGTTGGTGCGCGTCTTATATCGTTCTTTGTTGCCTGTTATACCCTGTCCAGTGCAATCATGTACGCCAGATGCTTGTAACTCATGTTGTGCCCCACCTTGCACCACGTTTCGGAGAAGTCCACCAGCGTCGTCCGGTTACGCCCCGGATCGCTGTAGTATATCTTACCGTTGTCCAGCTTGCAGGCCACCACCGCGTGCGCGTCACTCCCCTTCTTGAAATAGAGTATCACGCCTTCCGGATTGCGCGCCAGCGCTTCCTTCACCGCTGCCTCGTAATTCGACGACGCGCTCTTAATGTATGTGTAGGTCCCATCGAAGTTGGACAGGTATTTGGATGAGGAGCCAAGAGCGCTCACCGGCTTCACGCTAAAGTTATTCTTCAGTTTATCAAATTTTATGGGGGTCTGGTTGCCGTTGGACTTGTAGATGTCCGGCGGTGTACAGGACGTGCCCATATTGTTGACAGTGATGGCAAATGCGGTCACCATACAGGCTTTCTTCCGTACCGAGCTGGAAAAACCCCATTTGGAGTCGCCCTGATAATACACCGTATATTCCGGTGTCGAGATCGCTTTGGTCTCGGAGTACTGCGTATCAACGCGCACGTCTCCCACCAGCCTGTAGGCCAGCATCCTGTAATAATACGAGCTGTCCATGGCCAGCATGTCGTCCGTGAAGCTTACGGCTCCGCCGCCCGCGGTGCCCACCGGCTCAAACGGGCCGGATGCAGATTTCGACCTTTGCAGCTCATACCCGCCCGCGTTCGGAATGCCGTCCCAAGACAGCTTGGCACTGCAGCCCAAGGCGGATGCTTTCAGCGCCGGCAGCATATCGGGAAAACCGGCGAGATTGTCCTCCGGGCTGATGCCCAGTATGCTGAGCCGGATCAGCGTATAGTCCGTGATACTTACACGCCCGTCCGTGTTGAGGTCGTAAAGCGCCGGATTCGTATCGGAAGTGTCCTGTCCCAGCAGATACATACGCGCCATCGTATATTCAAATATGCTCGTCAGTCCGTCACCGTTAACGTCACCCGCAACGCTGACGGTCAGCTCGTCTTTCACCGCTTTGTTGACAATGAGTCTGACCACCATGCCGGTACCCACCCGGCCGAACTCGACCACCTCGCCGCCGCTGTACACTTCAATATAATCAGCACCATTGTCCAGCGCGGTTTTGAGACCATCCACCGTTGTATTCAGCCGCACGCCCTTCAGTATGCCGCCGTCTCTGTCCACCTGATAACAGCTGGTAAGTATTTCGCACGGCACCACCCGGACGGTGCAGACATCCGTCACAAAGCCGTCGGAAACGGAAACCGTGGCCTCACCCGGACAGCAGGCCGTCACGTTGCCCGACGCGTCCACGGACGCCACCTCCGGATCGCTGCTTGTCCACTCAAGATCCTCAGCGCCCAAAGCCTCCAGTCCGCTGGCTATCTCCAGCGACATCATGTCGTGCTGGGCTAACGTCACCTCGTCGCTCGCCAGCAGTATTGTATAAGCCGGAGCGTCCGTTACCGTCACATCGCAGGTATCCGTCATACCGCCGCCTGTTACGGTGATAACCGCACTGCCTTCGCTGACTGCCGTGATCAGCCCGTCTTCGTCAACTGACGCGACGTCCTCATCACTGCTTGTCCACTCCAGCGGCAGGCTGTCTGCCTCTTCCGGCTGGATTGTAACGGTCAGCGCTACTTCGTCGCCCACGTAGAGATTCAGCCCGGCCGTGTCGATCACAAGACCGGTTGCCAGTACGGATTCCTCCTCTGGCTCCCCCTCGTAATCCGCCGCGTACGCCGAGGGCGCAGGCCAAAGCAGCACCGATCCAGAAAGGCCGATGATGAGGAGCCAAATGACAATAGCCAATATCTTTGATTTTCTTCTGGCAGTAACGATACCCATGTTCCTGTTCAATGATCTCCTTCAAATGCTTTGTGTAATCGATAATAAATATGATGGAGATAATACCTGCGAAATGAACGTCATTATTTCGTAACATTATATATCCAATTGTTAAGTTTTACAAGTCCTTATTATAGATTTATTATGATATATACTCCCACGTCTATACAGGGCAGAACGGCTGTGCGGTTCTGCCTCCTCCTTTCCGGAACAAAAAAATCCTCCGCAAACGGACTGAACCCTGAAAAACGGACATTGAGAGAAAAAGCCTCCTGTTGTAGGATAACTGTAACAGGAGGTATTTATTTTGAAGCGGAAATGGACAAACATAGAGAGATTTACACCCATAATAATAAGAATGCGTAACGAAGGATACACAAGACAACAAATTGCTGATGCCCTTGGTCTAGAAAAGACACAGATCAAGAACTGGATTAGCAGATACAAACACCGCCAAAAGGGATTACCTAAGGTTCCCAAGCGTAGGGGTAGGCCTCGTAATAGTCCAATCGGTGAAAGAGAGGCTATGGCATTGCGTATAAGAGAACTTGAGCGGGAAGTGGAACTGTACCGGTCTTTTCTTCAAGCTGCTGGAAGGATGTGAGGCCAGAAATCAAATATATCGCCATACAACGACATTCAGATAAGTATCCGGTTAAACAGATGTGCGAATTCTTTGAGGTGTCCAGAAGTGGATACTATGCATTTCTTAATCGACAGGCAGTTTATAGCGCGGAAAAGGCGCTGGCTGAACAGATTGCCCAGTGCCAGAAGGAAACAAGAGGTACTTATGGGTATCGAAGAGTACGCATCTGGCTGGAAC
>JAEWTW010000038.1 GCA_023397655.1 Bacillota bacterium | reverse complement strand
GCGGCTGAGAGCCGCATACGGGACGTGGACATGGCGGCGGAGATGTCGGTGTATACCAGGAATAACATACTGGTGCAGGCGGCGACGTCGATGCTGGCTCAGGCCAATCAGGCACCGCAAAACGTGCTGTTTCTGCTGAGGTAGGTATTCGCTAAAAGGACATAGAGGCAAGAACGCCAACGCGATCGTTTATCTGGCTTCGGACAAAGCCGAACACCTTTGCGGCGTTTACATTATACAGGGTTATATTAGCTAGTCCGAAGCCTAAGTTATAAAAAAACAAAGATGAAAGGAAGTATCTAGTTCCCCGATGCATCTTGCGATAACGGTTTTTAATATCAAAGAATGTGTTTATTTAGGCTGTTATGTGTTATAGTTTACAAGCAACTAAAATATAGAATAGTCGCTAATGTAAAAATCATGTAAGCACTACTGGTAATAAACAAATGAAACTATATAGATATTCTTCTATCACAGAACATACCAAAGATAACTTAAAGAATAATCAGATTTATTTTCGATCTCCACATTTTTTTAATGATCCATATGAGTTTATTTTCAAGTTCGAAATTGCAGATGAAATCTATATTGATTTTTTAAAAATCGTTTACGGTGATCAATTTAAAGTCTTTTTAGAAAAAGGGATGTCAAAATTAGAAGTGCTTAAGCATACGAGAGATCACTATTTTGGCCAAATGTATAAATTGCTTGGAGCGGTTTGTTTCTCAGAAAATGAAAATAATGATATAATGTGGGCACATTATGGGGATAATCATCGCGGAATCTGTATTGAATATGATACAACTATCCCTCCATTAGATCTTTGTGAGAAAATAATTTATGTTAACCATGTATTTCCTTTGTCTATAAGTGATGCCTCTGATATAGAAGGGCAATTAGCAATCAAAATAGGGGAGGCCTTTCTTCGAAAACATATTTTATGGAATTATGAAAAAGAATGGAGAATATTATCTGGAGCGGATACATTGGTGCACTATCCTTCTGAAGCGATAAAATCAATTACTTTTGGTTTCTTCTGTGATAAGCAAAACAAGCAAAAGATTATTGAATTAACATCACATTTAGACATCAAGTATTATGGAATAGTTCGTTCAAAAGATCACTATTTGACAAAGAAAATTACTTATAATAAATAAGCACTAGTGTGTACATTTGGGGGCATAGACTGAATCAATAAATCCACATAAGAGGGCCATTTAGCAGGCCCTCTTTTATTATCACCAATATTCACCATAAACTATTGCCCCAGTCCTGAAAACAGGACAGATTCAGCCGTAAAATGAGAACATAAGTTCGTGTTATGTGCGAAGGCGGCAGAGACGGCGGTCAAGGTTTATCCTTGTCGTCCTGTATCGTCTTCACCAGATCCAGCGCCAGCTTCAGATCACGGTGGGATATGTTGCGATCGGCGATCATGCGCATCACGTCGGACGAGTTGGCGCTTCCCTTCGGTATCTTGGGCAGGCGTTCCTCGCTTAAGGGGCGGTAGCTCTTGCTGTCCGACAGGCCCAGCAGGTAGTCGGCAGAGCAGTTCAGCTCGCCGCATATCTTCTGCAGCACGTCGACAGACGGGCGTTTGTCGCCCCGCTCCAACTCGGCGAGGTAGGGCTGCGTGATGCCGATACGGTCGGCCAGAGCCGTTTGTGTGAGATGAAACATATTGCGCATGGAGCGCAGCCTTTGGGCAAGATCGTCTTTCATAAGCGTTCTCCTCTATGTGAAAAATTTGTTCGTCGCAAATCTAGTATTTGCTGCTCATAACCTGATTATAGCATATAGCTATAGAATTGTAAAGCATAGCGTTGAGCTATTGACTAGAACATATGTTCGGGTTATGATGGAGCCATCAGTAATCCATATGCGAAAGGATAAGGGGGCATGAGAGTGATATTGGCGAGATTGAGGGAAGGGGCCGGCATGACACAGTCAGAGCTGTCGCGCGCGGCGGCCATCTCCCAAGGCTATTATTCGGACATCGAAGGGGGCGTGCGCTGCCCGTCGCCCAAGGTGGCGGGGCGCATCGCACAGGTGCTGGGCATCGGTGAGCAGGACATGTATAAGGTGTTCTACGCGCAAGGGCAGGAGAGGAGGCGCGACGCATGAAGAACGACTATCTGCAGGAGAGCCGCCGGTTTTACGCGGTGGCGCAGTCGATGGAGCTGCTGGCCAGGGCGCTGCGCGTGCAGCCGGACCGGGACACGGCGGTCGCGACGGCGGTGCTGGCGGACCTCGCGCTGGCGCAGCTGGATCGTATGGACAAGGCGCTGGGCGACATGATCGAGGACGGGAGGAAGAGCGCATGAGCGGCAGGGATACAGTTGTAACGGAAAAGTCTAGCAGCTTCCGCCGCAGAACAATATCATCTATCTTTTCTGATGGATGTGTACGTCGGACGGCGGTTTCCGGAGAGGAGATTTGACAGCTATGAATGACGACCGCTTTTACGGCGAGGCTGCCGAGCCGCCCGTGATCATGCGCTGCGGTTACTGCGGCCGCCCGGTGCGGGATGGCGAGGACTATTACATCCACGACGAGACCGACATCTGCGACGCGTGTGTGCGGCGGTATGCGTGGACACAGTTCCTGCAGACGGCCAGACGGCTTCCGGCCTGTATGGACGGGCGGTGACAGGATACAGGGGACGGCGGGCGGCATAAAAGCTGTCATGCAAAGCGAAGCGATGCATCCCCTGTGCAACGTGCTGACCGGGGGGGTTCCTCTCAGGCTTGGGCTGACAGAAGGGACGCGACAAACCATTGGGCACGGCAACCTTGACGTGCCGGATCAGGAAAGGCAAACAGATACACAACGGACAAGCGGCACGCACCGTGCAGGCGGCGTGGTTGCGGTGGAAGGGAGGACAAACGGATGACAGATGTGGAAAGGTTATTGCTCGATCACTGGCACGCCAAGCGCAGCATCGGACGGCTGATGCTGGAGCTTTCCGAGGCGAAGCGGGCGTATGAGCTGGGCGCGGGCAGCCTGCCGTCGTCGCTGGGCAGACTGCGCGAAGGCGGCAGGACGCAGCGCAGCGGCGGCAGCCCGGTGGAGCGGGCGGCGATACTGCTGGTGGATCAGCTGGCGGCGGAGGTCAAGGCCATCGAAAAGCGGCTGGAACAGGAACGACGCGCGATGGCGCAGGTGGAAGAGACGGTGAAGGCGGCGGGGCTGTCTGTACGGGAGGCGGATTTCGTGCGGCTGCGGTATTTTGAGAACCGCAGTCTGGAAGCGGCGGCGCAGCGGCTTTACTGCTCGACGACCACCTGCTGGCGCATCAAGAACAGCGCTCTCACAAAGATAAAGGCGGTGACGGACAGGACATGGCGCGCAGCATTAAAAGAGGCATAGACTACTTCTCGCTGGACGTGGGCATATTCGCGGACCGCAAGATCAGGCGCGTGTGCCACAGCCACGGCTCGGGTGCGATGGCGGTGGTGCTGCGCGCGCTGTGCTGCATATACGGCGAGAACGGGTATTACGCGGACGCGGACAACGACTTCTTCTTCGACATCGCTCACGAGCTGTCGCTGGAGGAGGCGTATGTGCGCGCCGTGATATCGGCTTGTGCGGTGGCGGGCTTTTTTGACGCGGCGCTGCTGGACGCGCACGGCATACTCACATCCCGCCGCATACAGCGCAACTATCTGGACGCGACAAAGCGGCGCGATAACGCAGAGATAGAACCGGCATACTGTCTGCTGAAGGAAGACTCGCCGTCATTGGACGGGATTAATGTATGCAATAATGCAGATAATGCATGCAACAATGCCCAAAATGTATGCAGCGGTACACAAAGTAAAGTAAACCAAATGAAAGGAGAGGAGAGAAAAGAAGAGGTAAGTATATCAAATAACGGCGCGGGACGCCTTACGGCTGCCGCGCCTGACGGCGCAAGCGCGGACACACCGGACACACACACCTCTTTTTCTTTTTCTCCCTTCATTAAACCTTCTTTGGACGAGGTGAAGGCTTACTGCGACGAGCGGGGAAGCAGTGTGGACCCTCGGCGCTTTGTGGACTTCTACGATTCCAAGGGGTGGATGGTGGGCACCTCGCCCATGCGGGACTGGCAGGCCTGCATACGCAAGTGGGAAACCGACACGCACAGCCTGCCCGGCATGCCCGTCCATTTGGCGGCGGCCGAGGAAGAGAAGATCGAGTACAAGTACAGCATAGTGATCTGACAGCAATGGATGCGCCGGGCGGAACGGCGCGAAAGAAAAGGGGGTATCGCGATGGAGACAAAGGGAACACTGGCGGCGGACAGCGCCGTGACGGTGGCGGGGCGCGCGTTCTGCTTCACGGGGCGGGGGCGGCTGAACCGCGCGGAAATGGGGCGTATGGTGACATCGCACGGCGGCACAGTGCACCAGCGCGTGACGCGTAAGACCGATTATCTCGTGGTGGGCTGCCGGGGCAGCAAGCGCTGGCAGCAGCCGTTTATCGGCACCAAGACGGCAGCGGCCATGCGGATCATTATGTCGGGAGGCGGCATCCGCATTGTGGGGGAAGAGGCGTTCCAGCAGAGCGTACGGGATGAGGGGGAATGCTGCTGAGTACGGACATTAGCCCGGGCAGCAAACGCTGAGCGATAGGGTCATCGTGCGAACGGCAGCATACTTTGCTTCCATGCTGTCATGCAGAGCGCAGCGAAGCATCCCATATTAGGCGCACTGTGGAGGGGGTCTCTCGCGGGCTCGGGATGACATTAGGGGGAGCTTGGGATTTGCTGTCATGTAGGGCAAAGTGACATATCCCATTTTAGGCGCACTGTGGAGGGGATCCCTCGCGGGCTCGGGATGACATTAGGGGGAGCGTGGGATTTGCTGTCATGCAGAGCACAGCGAAGCATCCCGTTGCGGTGCGCTTGCCATGGGATCCCTCGCGGGCTCGGGATGACAACGCGGCGGAGCGTGGGGGATGTGGGGATGCCATAATATACCGCCATAAAATGAGAGTATCCGAGGCGTTTGATGCGAACTTTATGGGACAGCATGCGTTTATAATGATGGATAGATATTATCGTACAGCACCTATTGTGGGGGATGGAGAATTGGGGAACCAGACAAGCCGGCTGATATTTCCGGCCAAACCGGACTATATCGTCGCGCTGCGGCTTGCGGCTGCGGCGGTGGGCAATAAGGCCGGGCTTAATATTGATGAGATTGACCATTTGATGCTGCTCACTTCGCAAGCGTTTAACCTGCTGATGCTGGAGGGCTCCAAGCATATAGAAGCCGACATCACCGAGAACGGCGGTTCTTTGGAGATATCCTTCAGCGCCGTGGAATACCACGACGGCCAAGTTGAAACGGAGAGCAGAAACGTTCTGAAAAAAGCGTTGCTGAAATCCCTGACGAGAAAGTGCTGCATGATCCATAAGGGAAGGATTGTGGCCTGTGTTGCCGCGGGTGCTTTGGGGGACAGTGATATGCGGACGTACGGCAGACAAGTTTAGCCGGGAGTCCGTTCCGCAGGGGATGATACCAAAAACTGCCTGCGGTTACCGTCAAAAAAAATTTGGCCGTGAGTGTTTGTTTGCATAGATGTGGTGTTATATATGTCTATGGAGCACTATATCTATTGAAAAAGCATTACACGGCGGCGCTTTCGAGGCTCCTCCTCCTTGAGAGCGCCGCGATATCCTTTGAGGCACCACGCACCTGCACTATAAATACATCAAAGGAGACCATCATGTTCGCCAGACCATACAGATACACAAGAAAAATCAAGGACATCAGATACGATCAATCCGGCAGGCAGCTGTCCGTCCTTTTTGACGCGGGAATATCCAAAATATATCTGGGCGTACCGCAGCGGGTGTACGAGGAGCTGTCCAAAGCCACCAACCAGAACCAATACTGCCAGGACAGGATCGACGGGCAGTTCCGGGTAAAATAAGCGGCAGCCCGTTCCCTACCCTGCCCACCGCGAACACTGGCACAGATATGCCACGGCCGCGGTTTTTGTGATATACGGAAACGGACAAATATGTCTGGAAGCCGGCGCGGGCCTTCGCGAGCGCGCTGTGCTGCTTCATCGCGTTTTTCTGCCTCGTGTCCTCCTCCATGGTGTTCCTGTTCATCGGCCTGCTGGGATGGGGGCCACTGTTCCTTGCCGTGGCGATCGCGTACCTCGCGGGGCCATTGCGAGACGGGGCTTTCGCGGAGGCTGACACGACAGGGCGCTGACGCGGGGGACATATACGGGGATAGAAGGGGCTCGGGGAGCCTCTTTTTTTGTGTAAAGATGGATGGTTGTGAAATGGATTTTGGGGTAGGATGGGGATGAAGAAGTCAATCAAACTTAGACGCAAGAAAAAGGAATTATTAGAATTTATGTAGAAATATATACATTATTAAACAACGCATACGTATTGAGGTCCTTTTAATGAATACTAAAAAAGTCTTATTCGTTGCAGGTGTCTACGGCGTGGGGAAAACAACAATCAGTAATGAAGTATCTAAAAAAATGAGTATCCCTGTTTATACTGCAAGTGAACTGATTTCACATTCAAACGGTGAAATCTATGGTGCAAACAAAACGGTCGCTGATATAAATGGCAATCAATACACTCTGATAAATGCTGTTAATAATGTTTTAGAAAATAATGGGCTGATTATATTAAATGGTCATTTTTGTATCTTAGGTAAGAAAGGTGAAGTTGAGGCACTTCCGGAGTTTGTTTTTGAAAAAATACATCTCAGTTGCATAATTCTACTTGAAGCCGATTGTGATACTATTTGGAGAAATCTATCAAATAGGGATGGAAAAAAATATGAATTGGAAACTCTGGAATTACTAAAAAGACAAGAAAGAGAGAGCGCTTTTCGGATTTCAGAGTTATTTAAGAAAAAAATCTTTGTCCACAAGATGAAATTTGATGATTCAGATGCTCAATTAGTCACAGAATTCATAAGGGGTATAATATGAGGGTATTACTTGATACGAATATTGTGATACATAGAGAGAATAATATAGTATCCAACTACAGTATAGGGCATTTATTTCGATGGTTAGATAAACTTAAGTACGATAAAATAATACACCCCTATACTATCGATGAAATTAATAAACTCCAAGACCCCTTGAGGAAAGAAGTATTAGCTATAAAATTGAATAGTTACGAGGTATTAAAAACAGTAATTAATCCATCCGATGATTTTTTAAGTAAACTAGCTAGATATAAAATGACTGAAAATGATGCGGTTGATAATACCTTTTTATTTGAGTCTTATGCTGGTCGAGTTGATTTGCTTATAACTGAAGATAGAAAAATGCTAACCAAAGCAAAAGTACTGGGGATACAAGACAAGGTTTTTTCGATTAATGGTTTTATTACTTTAATATCTGCAAAGTTTCCAGCTTTAATAGACTATAAAATACTGGCAGTAAGTAAAGAATACTTTGGTAATATTGAAATTGGTTCTAATTTTTTCGATAGTTTTAGAAGGGATTATAATGAGTTTGATAGATGGTTTCTAAAAAAATGTGACGAGGAAGCTTATATTTGTAGAGATGGAAATCTACTCTTAGGTTTCTTATATCTAAAACCGGAAGGTGATAATGAAAATTACAGCGATATTACACCAAGATTTGATAAAGCTAAGAGACTTAAGATAGGTACTTTTAAAGTTGAGTCAACGGGATTCCGTTTAGGTGAAAGATTTATCAAAATTATTTTTGATAATGCTATTCAATATGATGTAGAAGAAGTATATGTGACATTGTTCGAAGATAGAGAGGAATTAAAAGCTTTATACGAATTATTAAAACGCTGGGGCTTTATTCGATATGGTATCAAACATTCTGAAAATGGCGAAGAAACAGTATTGGTCAAAAGAATGAAAGAATACCGCATGAAATTATCAATAAAACAAAACTATCCAAATATGTTGTATAATAGACAGAAATTTATTCTACCTATTCAAGACTGTTATCATACAGACCTTCTTCCGGATTCCAAACTAAAAACAGAAAATGAAGAGAACTTTGTTGATTTATTAGCTCATAGATATGCGTTACAAAAAGTATATATTTCTTGGTCTAGAGAGAGAAACATTGAACCTGGAGATTTAATTCTGTTCTATAGAATGGGGGGTGATGGGACTAATAAAAAATACACATCAGTGATTACGACCCTAGGAATTGTTGACCATATAGTTTATAATTTTGATAGTAAAGATGAATATCTGAAACATTGCCAAAATCGAAGTGTATTTTCAGATACTGATCTAAACAAGTTTTGGGAAAGTCATAGATATAGTCTTATGATTTTAAAATTTATATATGTAAAAAGCTTATCCAAGAGACTTACTCTGGAATATCTATGGAATAATGATATTATAACATTTCCTAATGGACCTCGTCCATTTTCCAGAATTACAAATGGTCAGTTTAATCAGATTCTTAAAGATTCACAAACAGAAATAGATTTTTATGAATAAATGAGGTGCAACATGTGCAAAATACTTCTTTCAATAAATCCAGAATATGTTGACAAAATATTTAATGGTACAAAACAATATGAATTTAGAAAAGTTGGTTGTAAAAGAACAGTAAACAAGATAGTTATCTACTCAACAGCGCCTGTTAAAAAAATAGTTGGTGAAGCTACAGTGGAGAAAATTTTATCTGGCGAACCTGATAAAGTTTGGGAATTAACTAAAAAAAAAGCAGGCATAGATTCAGAATTTTTTTACAACTATTATAGTGGAAGGCAAAAAGCTATCGCTTATAAGTTAGGTCAAATTGAAATATACGATTCCCCTAAAGATTTAGAATACTATAATATTAATGTTGCACCACAATCTTTTATGTATCTAGATTAATATCCATTTTAAAGGAGGTTAGATTTATGTTTGAATTCGGAAAATTGTTTGATCCGTCAACTACTTTAGGTGCCTTTTTGATTAGTTTATTGGCTTCTTATTTCGTTGGTTTTTTTACTACGAAAGCAGTTAACAAGTTTAAAAAGAAGAATATACAAAAATCCAATATTGTATATGGTGATATGAATCAAGATTCGTTTATTTCAAAGGGGTATAATGATGGAAAATAGAACACAAAAAGCAAGAACAATTCACGGTAATATGAATCAGAATTGTATAATTATTAATTTAAATGGCATAAATGACATTGATGATTTAAAAGATAAATTGAATGATGAAGAATGGCACCATCTTAAAAATATAATGGTCAAAGGGGAAGTGTGGGAAACTAACATTTCGAATATTCTTTATGTTAATATCCCTCGATTAGGAATGTTGGCTGCTGAATATGGAAAAAAGCTAAACATGAAGGTTGAAAAAAATTGTTTATTTGCTTTAGGCTATGATTTAAATTATATATTAATGCAAGTAAGCAAATTGATAAATGACATAAATATAAGAGCAATCCCCCTGAATGAGTTATCAGAATTACAAATAGGCCAGACAATAAAGTTCAATGATAATTTTAGAACAAAGAACGTTCCTGCTCCTCACCTTGTTGAAGATGGCTCATTTAAAATGCAGGGTGATCTTCTGAAAGACCCTCATGTCTATTTAAAAAGAAATGATAAGAAATTAATATTAACAATTGATCCAACATGGATTACAACATGTACATCTTTTACATGCTTTAAATCAGGCCAGTATAATATGACAGGGTTAGCAATGGTAAAATACATAGATGAAGAACAAGTTATAGCTACACCATATATAATAGGAATCCCAAAAAATCCATGGAACGATTGGCTTTAAAAGGCATCCCCTCTGGGGGTTCTTTTTTTACCGCCCTCCCATGCCTTTCAACCGGCTTTGCCGGGGAAAGGCACACCAACCGCCCCACCCAACACACGCACAAACGCCCAAGTTGTGTCGTCAGGCACAACTTGGGCGTCCCCCCGCTTGCAGCCATGCGGCTGCCAGCGGAGAGCGCAGCGCGCTACTTGTCTTGGTTCCACCAGGGCTTATCCTTGATGTTGCTGTAATACCGCTGGATGGGCACCACCTGCATGTTGCTGATCTCGAACACCTCCCAGATGACGCCGGACGCGTCCACCGGCACGTGGAACGAAGCGGCGAGGCCGCGTTCCGTGTAGACGGAGACAGTGGCGCCGGAGTACGACATGTCGTAGGAGGCGGGGTTACCCAGGTCGCAGTTGGTGAAGTCCGCCACGTAGTATTTGTACAGGCCGGTGCCGAGGTGGCGGATGGTCATCGTCTCGGGGCCGTAGCCGGTGGTGTCGTCCACGTCGAGGTCGTTGCCGTTCCAGTCCGTCATGTTGCCGTACCAGATGTGATAGGTGGTGTCCTGGCTGGCCGCGTCGTACGGCGTGAACAGGTGCGAGTCCAGATCGGCGGGGGATGAGCCCCATGTGAGCACGATGCGCACCTCGCCGCCGCCCAGTACGGGCGTGGCAGACAGCTGCACCACCTCGCCCGAGGCGCGCGCCACCACGGTGAGATACGCCGTCGCGTAGCCGTCCTTGAGCACCTCGGCGGTGTAGCAGCCGGGGGGCAGCGTGAGGCTCAGCCAGCCCTTGCTGTCGGAATACCCCTCGAACAGCACCGAACCCGTGCGATTGTTGATGCCGGGGCGGATAAGCACCTGCGCCGCGTCCAGACGCAGCAGGCCGGTCGCGTAGTCGTCGCCGTAGCCGCCCGAAAACGCATTGAACGCGTCGATGACCAGCAGGCGCACGTCCAGCTGGCTGCTGCTCTCGCTGACGAGGCAGGCCGGCTCCAGATACGCGTTGATCAGCTGCGGGCTCAGCTCCACGCCGTAGACGTCCACCGGCGTGCAGCCCGCCTGCGCCACGCGCACATGGAAAGTGCGGTTCTCCGACGGCACGCGTATGTCGTAAGCGCCGTCCGCGTCCGTCACGCCCTCGTATACCCACGCGTTTAAGTCCTCCGCGAACAGCTGCACCGCCGCGCCCGCGACGGGGTTGCCGTTCTGGTCCGCCGCCGTGCCCACGATGCTGCTGACGCCGGGGCTCTTGGTCACCGCGTCCAGCGTGTTGTACGCCGCGTTGAGATACTTGCGCTCGTTGTCGGCGTAGCGCTGCTGCATATCGGGGGAGAGGTTGCTGTACAGCGTGACGAACTTCTTGTCCGCCGCGCCCCGTATGTCCTCGTTCACGCCCACCGGATAGTCCTTCCGGCCCGACGTGTCGATCACGCGCCAGCGCACCATCGTGTCGTTGTCGAAGAAGTAGCGCTCGCCCTGCATGTCGAGCATCGCGGACTCGGGCGTGTACACCGTGTCGTAGCGCACGAACACGAAGTTGGGGCGTCCGTCCTCCGCGTAGTAGTAGTCGGTGATCTGCAGATAGTCGGCGATGTACTCGATGCTGACGATCTTCTCCACACGGCCTGTGCCAGGGTGCGTGTAGATCTCGTATTCCATCGGGTTGCCCGTGGCGGCGTTCATCAGCTGCTTGCGCGACACCGTATAAGCCAGATTGCCCACGTTCTTGAAGTTGAACGAGTTGCCCACGCGCAGGTAGATGGATTTGTCCCAGATCAGCGTGAGGTCCCGCGGGTTCGGTGTGTGATTATCCGCGAACACGTCCACGCCCTCAGCTTGCGCCGAGGTGTTGAGCGCGTACACCATGTCCGCATAGGCTTTGGCGTCGTCCGACAGCTGCCCGCCCGACAGCCGCAGCGCGTACTGCCGCAGCAGCGATGTCTCCGTCGCTTTCTCAAGGCCGGATGCCAGCGTCTTCTGCGCCGCTTCCGCGTCCCCCAGCGCCGACTGCGCCTGTGCGAGGCCGATGTAGCCCGCCGCGTCACCGGGCACCAGCGCGAGGTAGTCCTCAAAGTCCCGCACGGCCTTCTTGTAGTCGCCCTCGGACAGGAAGCGCTGCGCCTCCGCCAGCAGCTCGTCCGCCGGCAGCGTGCTCACAGCTTCCGCCTCCGCCGACGCCTGCGACGAAGCGGGTGCGGGCGACAGCACGCCGGTGAGCGCCAGCGCGAGCGCGGCTCCGCCCAGCAGCAGTATGCACCCGGCCAGCACGAGGGGCCACACCCTCCGGCGGCGCGGCACCGGTATGAACGCGGGCGGCGCGTAAGCAGACGCCCCCAAAACCGGCGCGGCAACGGGCGGCGCGGCCACCGGCTGCCCGCACTGCGTGCAGAACGCCATACCTTCCGTCAGCTTGCCGCCGCAATTTGAACAAAACATAACTCCCAAGCCCCTTATACAGTTTTATTGAATATATACGCGCAAGGCCGCC
>JAEWTW010000022.1 GCA_023397655.1 Bacillota bacterium | reverse complement strand
ATGCCCAGCACGGACAGCGCGCGCAGTATGTCCTGCGTGGCCCGGATGTCCGCCGGGGAGGGCTTCACGCTGCCGCCCGGATGATTGTGCGCGAGTATACCCTTGACGGCGTTGTGCCGCAGCGCTGCCGCCGCCACACGGCTGACGTATACCGGCGATTCGGACACGCTGCCCTCGGACAAACGCTCACAGTGGATTACGCGGTTCTGCGTGTTCAGCCAGACCACGTATATCTGCTCCACCGGCTTCCCGAACAGCAGCGAGCGCGCGTAGGCGCATGCGTCCTTAACGGACCGGATGAGCGGCTTTGGCCCCAGCTTGCTGCGCTCGTAAGCGCGGAAGGCTTCGGGGAACATCGCGAGGAACGCCGCGGCTTTGGGACCCATGCCGCTGACCTGCGTGAGGTCTTTGGCATCCGCCTCCAGCACACCCGCAAGGCTGCCGAAACGCTCGATCAGCCGGTGAGCGATGGGGTTGGTGTCTACCCGCGGCAAGGCATAAAACAACAGGAACTCAAGCAGCTCGTGGTCCTCAAAGCCCTCGAAGCCCTGTTGCGCAAATCGCTTTGTCAGCCGTTCCCGGTGTCCTTCGTGCATTGCGGCTCCTTTATGAGCAGCCCTTGCAGGTGCTGCAGCTGCCGCCGCTGCAGCCTCCTCCGCCTTTAACGGTGCCGCCGCCAAAATAGCACTTGCCCTGATAATGGCGCGAGACGTTTTGGGACCCGCACTTAGGGCAAGGCGGCTTCTTGTCCGCCGAGGTCAGCTCTTCGAATATATTTTTGCAGTCTTCACAGATAAACTTCAGCAATGCCATGGTTGTCGGCTCCCAGTTAACTTATAGCATCTTTCGGCGCCAGAGCACGTAAACCGTGAGCCCGGCGCACACCAGCGATATCGCGATGATGGCCGCAAAGCCGTAGCCCGTGCCCTGAAACGGCACCGGCACGTTCATGCCCCAGAAGCTGGCGAGCAGCGTGGGCACCGCGATGATGATCGTGATGGCCGTCAAAAACTTCATCACGTTGTTCAGGCTGTTGGATATAATGGACGCAAACGTGCTCATCGTGCCTGACAGAATGCTGCGGTATATCGCCGCCATCTCCATCGCCTGCCGGTTCTCGATGATGACGTCATCCAGCAGGTCCATGTCGTCGGGATACTGCTTTAAGAAGTTGGGCTTTTGCAGCTTCTCCAACACGCCCTCGTTGGCCTTGAGCGATGTAGAGAAGAACACCAGCGATTTTTCCAGCTTCAGCATGCCCATCAGCTCACGGTTGCGCATGTTCTTCTTGAGCGCGTTTTCCACCTGCGTCGTCGCCTTGTCGATCTGGCGGAGATACTGCAGGAACTTGGTGCTGGAGCGAAACAGCAGCTGCAGCACAAAACGCGTTTTTTTGCAGGTGTCGAAGCTCTTCACGCGGTTTTCCATGAAGCCTTCAATGATCGTCGTTTCGTCGAGGCACACCGTGACCACCATGTTCTCCATCACGATGATGCCGAGAGGTATCGTGTTGTACACGAACGAAGTGCCTTCCGGTTCCACCACGGGGATATCCACCAGTATCAGCGTCTGTCCGTCGTCCTTCTCGATACGCGGCGTTTCCTCTTCGTCCAGTGCGGCCTGCAAAAAATCAGGCAACGCGCCGCACTGTTCGCTTACCTTATCGAGCTCGCTGCGCGTGGGAGCTGTCAGATGCACCCACGCACCGTCACAGGCTGCATCATGCTCTTTGAGCAGCCCTTCTGTTGTTTTAAAAACCTGTATCATTGGCAAGCACCGCCTTTCTTTTGGCGGAGCGCGCTTGTTTTAAGCCTGCCCTGTGGTAAGCGCGCCGCCATTACTGTATTCGCATAACTTAGGGTCTGCGTCCACGCATACCACCTCCGAGAATAAAATATGTCACCTTTCGCTTAAGCTGACAAATGCCGCCACAAAAGGCCAATGCTATTATAACACGTTGATTAAATAAATCAACCACGGGCAAGTAAAGCTTTTGGCCGACAATGTAAGGCGTATATTTGCGCAAGGCTTTCGTTTTTGACGATAGGCGCGCTTCTACGCCGATTTGACAGCGAAAAAGCGCCGCCTTATAATTTGAATCAAGGCGGCGGGTCTGTGGTTGAAAGTTGATGCCAGTCGCGGGCGAAACAATCCACGTAACCCGGTTAAAAACGACCGGTGAGCATGGCGCGGTTTAGTGGTTAGTCCGGCCGGGGCGCAAGCCCCGAGAGGCAGAGTCGTGGGGAGGCCAAGCGCCTTATGAGCAAAATGCCCAGCCGGCGGATGTGGGGGCAAAGACCAGGTCAGCTGCTGCCGCTCAATGCCCTGCCAATTGGCGGGGCATTGGGTTTTATTCATGATCCAACTTCCTGTGTGCCTTATCGCTGGCAGAGCCAGACGATAAGGCATGCTGGCATTCGGTAATACGCAAAGATAAATGTAGGAATGTAAACAAAATGCCTGATAACAAAAAGCAGCATAGACAATTGATTCAAATTACAAAGGTAATAATAGATCAGTGGGATCCAATTGGATTGCTGGAGTTTTGCCCGCCGGATGAATACGACATGGAGATCGAATCAATCGCCGCGATTTTTGTCAAGAATATTGATATGGATACTTTGGCTACGGGGATTCAGGCGGTATTTCTGGAGGCCTTCGGCGCAGATACTTTTAAAAAAGATATAAATGAATGCCTTGTCATCGCTGAAAAACTAGAACAACAAATATATTAATTATTTGGCTTAAAGCCCTGCTTGGGCTTGTTCATTGCGTTTTCGTATTCCTCTTCTGTTATTTTGATAATATTGATTTCGCCAGGTTTGGCGGGCTGTTGTTCTAGGATTTCTGACAACCTGATCAACTCGGCTATACAACCTTCAAAGTGCTTTTTATTTTCAGCGTAGAATTTCCTCGCAGTATTCGTTGCAAGAAATTTATTACCTTTATTACTGATATAATCATTATGCAGCAATTTATTAAGACTGGCTTCCAATTCTTCACGGGTTAATATAGCATGATTAAGCACATCTCCTGTTGAGATGATATTTTTGAGTGTTGAACCTTTCTTGCCAAAACCAACGGAAAATAATACCCAGCAATCTGTAGTTGTAAAAGACATAGGATGCACCATTCTTTCAATGAATTACAGAAATCTGTTGTGCGTGGAAGGGTTTCCCTCCCTCATCCGGCTTCGCCGGGAGCTCCCTCATCTGAGGGAGCCTATGGATAATGAATCGCTTGCGGCATTACAGTGGAGTGTAAGCGGTAATCATTCCGCGACATGCCAACCCCTCTGGAACGCGCTTGACGGAGGATTTCTCGCTGCGCTCGGAATGACATTTGGGTATCAGCCTGAGTATCCGCTTGAGTAAAGCTAAGTAAAAAAACACGGTAAATGCCGAATGGCATTTACTTGATGGGATTCCCAAGGGACTCGTCCCTTGGGTGGGGGTATGGGGGCAACGCCCCCATAAAACATACAAACGAAAACTATAAAAACTTCAGGCTGATGTCCAGCGGCTTGATGTGGTTGGTGAGCGCGCCGATGGAGATGAAGTTGACGCCGGTGGCCGCGACGGCACGGAGATCCTTCTCGTCCATGTTGCCCGATGCCTCGGTGAGCGCGCGCCCGGCGATCATCTGCACAGCCTGCGCCATCAGTTCGTTCGTCATGTTGTCCAGCATGATAATGTCCGCACCGGCGGAGATGGCTTCCTGGACCTGCTCCAGGCTTTCCACTTCCACCTCGATTTTGAGGGTATGGGGTACGAAATCGCGCGCAGCGCGCACGGCCTGCGTGATACCGCCCGCCGCCTGTATGTGATTGTCCTTGATCAGCGCGCCGTCGGAGAGCGTGAACCGGTGGTTGTAGCCGCCGCCCACGCGCACCGCGTACTTCTCCAGCATGCGGAGCCCCGGCGTGGTCTTGCGGGTGTCGAGGATACGGACGGGGAAACCGGCGACCTTGTCCGCCGCTTCGCGCGTGCGCGTGGCAATGCCCGACATGCGCTGCATGAAGTTGAGCGCGAGCCGCTCCCCTGTCAGCACGGAGATGGCGCGTCCGGTGATCTCGGCGATCACGTTACCCTTCTGCACCGCGTCGCCGTCCGCAAAGAAGAACTCCAGCTTTACCGCCGGATCCACGTACGCGAACACGGACTGCGCGACGGAAACGCCGCACAGCACGCCCGCTGCTTTGGCGATGAACTTGCCGCTGATGTGCTTGTCGTACGGCACGGTGCTCATTGTGGTGATGTCGCCGGTGTTCACGTCCTCGGCCAGCGCGGCCTCGATGACGCGGTTCAGCTGTTTGAGATCGATTATCATTATATATGACTCCCTTCGTCGGTGCGGTAATGGGCGCCCACGGAATTTTTGCGTGCCAGCGCGCCCTCAAATATGCTTCGGGCGACGATTGCCATGTTGTAAAGCTCGATGTCGCGCAGCGTGTACAGACGGGCGTATTTGAGCCGGGTCAGCAGCGCGTTCACATAGCCAAGGCCGAGACTTAAGTGCTCGCCGTCCCGCAAGATGCCGCAGTATTTGACCATGATACCCTTGAGGTCGATGATAGCGGCTTCGGTTTCGATGTCCGCTTCGATGGACTTTTCGGGCTGCGGCAATGCGGTGCCCGGCTTCTCGCCGGTAAACTCTCGGTTGACAGCGGCCGCACAGCGCCGCCCGAACACCAGACACTCCAGCGTGGAGTTGCTGGCCAGTCGGTTCGCGCCGTGCACGCCGGTGCTGGCAGTTTCGCCGCAGCACAGCAGTCCGGTGACGCCCGTTTGACCGTCAAGATCCGTCTTCACGCCGCCCATCATGTAGTGCTGCACCGGCCCCACGGGGATGTCGTCTTTCGTGATATCGATGCCGTGTTCGAGACAGGTGCCGTATATGGTGGGAAAACGGTGCTGCAGGAAATCCGCCGGTTTGTGCGCGATGCTGAGGCGCACGTACGGCAGAGACTGGTGCTGTATTTCGCGGTAGTTTTCGCGCGCGACGATGTCACGCGGGGCCAGCTCGGCCAAAGGGTGCCGCCCCTTCATGTAACGCTCGCCCGCTTCGTTGAGCAGTATACCGCCCTCGCCGCGTACCGCTTCGGAGATGAGAAAACACTGCTTGTTGCGGTTCTCCGGGGTGTACAGGCCGGTGGGATGGAACTGGATGAACTCCATATCGCAAAGCTGCGCGCCCGCCCGATGGGCGATGGCGAAGCCGTCTGCCGTGGCCACCGTGGGGTTGGTGGTGTAACGGTATATCTGCCCGAGACCGCCCGCTGCGATGATCACGAAACGCGTGCGGTACAGATGCCAGCGGCCTCCTTCAAACACCGTGAGCCCGGTCACCTGATTGTCCTGCGTGATGACGTCGGCCACGAAAGCGTTCTCGTAAATTCTGATACTTTTTTTGTTTTTGATGGTGTTCTTGAGGGCGCGCACCATCTCGAGGCCCGTTGCGTCGCCGCCCGCGTGCAGTATGCGGTTCATGCCGTGGCCGCCCTCGCGCGTGGTCATGAGGTGGCCGCTGCTGTCCAGATCGAATTTGGTGCCCAGCGCCTGCATGACGCTGATTTCCTTCGGCCCTTCCTCGACGATCAGCCGGACGGCGTCCTCATCGCAAAGGCCCGCCCCCGCATTCAGCGTGTCCGCGAAATGGTAGAGGAAATGATCGTCCTTCTCGGTGACGGCGGCGATGCCGCCCTGGGCGAGCGAGGACGAGCTGGTCTCCATGCGTTCCTTGGTGAACAGGGCGCAGTGAAGTGCCGGGTCCAGATGGTAAGCTGCGTACAGCCCGGCGAGGCCGCTGCCGATGATCGCGGCGTCGATATCGTGGACTAAATAGTCCTTGGGGCTTAAGTCGGTCACATATCGTCACATAGCTTGATGCCCCCTTCCCAAGGGTGTGCGTTATGCCATCTCCAGCATGCGGTCCAGACTGCGGCGCGCCTTGTCCATGATCTCTTCATCCAGCACGATCTCATGCTGCTCGTGCAGCAGTGCGTCGTATACGTCGGACAGGCGTGTCTTTTTCATGTTGGCACAGAACAGCTTCTGCGTGAGCAGGAAGAACTGCTTGTCCGGATTTTGCTTCTCAAGTATGTGCAGTATGCCCATTTCGGTGCCGATCAGCAGCTTCTTCGCGGGAGACTTGGCGGCATACTCAATGATCTGCGCGGTGCTGCCCACGAAATCGGCACGGCTGGTGACGGATTCGGGGCATTCGGGGTGCACCAGCAGCGGCGCGTCCGGCACGGCGGCTTTCGCCTTGTCCACATCGTCCGGGCTTACCTGATGGTGGACAATGCAGTAGCCGGAAAACGGAATGACCTCCTTCTCCGGTACCTGCGCCGCCACATAGCGGGCGAGGTTCTGATCCGGCACGAACACGATCTGCTGCTGCGGCAGGCTGCGCACGATCTTGACGGCGTTGGAGGACGTGACGCACACGTCGCACTCCGCTTTCACGTCGTATGTCGAGTTAACGTAGCACACCACCGCGGCCTGCGGGTACTGCTCGCGCAGGCGGCGGATGTCCACCGGCATCACCATCTCGGCCATTGGGCAGCCGGCGTTCGCGGCGGGCAGCAGCACCTTCTTTTGCGGCGACAGTATCTTGGCGCTCTCGGCCATGAACCGCACGCCGCAGAACACGATCATGCCGGCGCTGGTTTCCTTCGCCTGTTTGCTGAGCGCGAACGAATCTCCCACCATATCGGCGACGTCGATGATGTCGCCCGTCTGATAGTAGTGCGCCAGTATCACGGCGTTCTTTTCTTTTTTCAATCTTTGAATTTCTTTTTGCATGTTTCTTTCTTCTGCAAGCATTTTTTAGCCTTTTTCCGTCCTTTTTATGGATAACAACAATTCTATCATGCGGTCGTCAAAATGCAAACCGAATTTTGGATGCCATGCGGCTGTGCAGACGCGTGCAAAACAAAAGCCGGCGGACTGCCGGCTCATGCATCGGATTTGGGGTTGATTCAGCGGAATTACGGCGCCGGATACATGGCCTTTTTGCGGCTCAGCACCGTTTTGAACTTCCAGCCGTGGCGTTTGGCGGTCTCTTTGACCGCTTTGGAGACTGCGCCGAGGTCGAGATTGTATTCATACGCTTTGCCGTCCGGGCCATATTGAACGCTTTTAACCTTGCGCATCAGCGTGGAACCGCTCTGAAACGAGGATTCCGCGCCAAAGCCGCCGAAGGACAGCCCCTGCCCCACCTCGGATGTCTTCTCGTACATGTATACCGTTTTGTTGGCTTCGTCCGCGAGTATGGACGCCTCGTAGCTGATCTTTTTGCTGCCTGTGCTCCAGCGCGCATCCAGAAATTCGGCAGCGACGGTGATATCCGTGCCGTTTCCCGACTGAAGCGGGATGCTCATGGACGCAAGCTGGTTCCAGATTTCGGCCAGCAGCGGTTGTTTCATAAGCTAAGCCTCCGTTTTTTCTGCCGGTTTTAAGCGGGTGTCCGGCGTTTTGACCTTGATGAGTACAATGCCGCCGATGATGAACAGCGGGATGACAGCCAGCACCGAGTAACGGACGTTGTCCGTCAGCAGCGCGACAAGCGACATCAGCAGCGGGCCGAGGATGGACGCGAACTTTTCGAATATGCCGAAGAAGCCGAAGAATTCGCCCGACTGCTCCTTGGGAATCATATGGGCAAACAGCGAACGGGACATGGACTGTATGCCGCCCTGCACGGTGCCCACCAGCGCGGCCAGCACGAGGAAGTTCCAGTCTGCGAACATGAACGTGCCGAGTATGGCGATGATGGTGTAGGCCACGATGCAGATGTAGATGGTGTTCTTCGCGCCCTTCTTCTGGCCGATCCACCCGAAGACGAAGCTCATGGGCCATGCGACGAGCTGTGTGATGAGCAGGCCTAGTGCCATCACCATCGTCATGTTGAGCATGCCGCCTGTGAGATCCGCCAGATGGTTGGTGAGGCCGAGCTGCGGGTCGCTTGCGAACACGGTGGCCATGCGGATGATGGTGCCCACGCCGTCGATATAGAGGAAGAAAGCGATGAGGAACTTGAACAGCTCCTTGTACTGGCTGATCTGCCGGAACGTGGAGATCAGCTGGCGGGCGCCGTCTCTGATGGCGTCGGCGGCCGCTTTTTTGGGTGCGTCGTTCAGCGTTATTTCGTGAATGTGCCGGAACATGGGCAGCGAAAACAGTATCCACCAGACGGAGACGGAAACGAAGGACAAACGGATGCCGAGGTGGCTGGGGTCTCCTTCGCCGAAAATGCTGCCGGGGTTCATGATCATGATCATGTTGATGACGAGCAGTATGCCGCCGCCGATGTAGCCCCATGCGTAGCCCGCGGCGGACACCTTGTCCATACGGTCCCTTGATACGATATGCGGTAAAAACGCGTCGTAGAAAACCAGAGAACCGGTGAAGCCGATGTTTGCAATGATGAAAACGATGCTTAAAAACAGCGTATCGCCCGGGCCGGGGAAGAAAAAGAATGCGGTGGCGATGCAGCCCAGCGCCATAAAGAACGCCCAGAACTTCTTTTTGGCGTTGGCGCTGTCGGATATGGCGCCCAAAATAGGCGAGCCGACGGCGACGATGAGCATCGCGATGGTGGTGATGATGCCCCAAACAGCGGTGGCGCTGCTTTCACCCTTGTAGATCACGCTGGAAAAGTAAGCGGGCAGCACGGCCGCCAGTATCGTGGTGGCGAACGCGGAGTTGCCGAAGTCGTATAAACACCAGGCCCGTATCTGTTTCTTGTCGTTCAAGGCTGTTCAACCTCGCTTTCAGAAGTGATGGCAGGTATATGAGCGTATAACCAAAGAATTCGCGTTATGTGAGGAAAAACCTCTTGCAGATATGTGTAAAATGTATGTTAATGAAATATAAATCGACTTAAAAGCGGTCAAACAGCGTATTTGTTCATATTTTTGTAATTGCCACGAAAGAATAATTTGATATATTATTATTTACTGATAGGTATAGGCATTATTCGTTCATTTATTATTGGGGAGTGAGACGGGATGTATGAAGTGAAGGCGCTTGAAAAAAAGTCGCGGCATTTAAAAAAGTTCATCAATCTTGAGTTCAAACTCTATAAGGGTGATCAGGACTGGGTGCCGCCGCTCAAGGGCGATACCAAAAAGATGCTCAAGGGCAAAGGAAACCCGCTGTTTGAAAACGGCGATCAGGCTTTTTTCATGGTGTACAAGGATAAAAAGCCGGTGGGGCGCGTGCTGGTGGGCATCGACGAGGAGCTGAACCGCGTGCGTGGCTTCAAACAGGGGTTTTTCTCGATGTTTGAGTGCATCGACGACGAGGACGCCTGCAAGGCGCTGCTGGACGCCTCCGCCAGCTGGTTGACGGATAAGGGCATGGAGCGCATGATCGGACCGCTGTCTCCGTCCAACGGCGACGACCGCAAGGGGTTTGTGATTATGGGCGAGGGTCAGCCGGTGCTGCTGAACGCGCATACCAAGCGTTATTACCCTGATCTGGTGGAGAAATACGGTTTTCAGAAGAACGACGACCATTTCGCATATCTGTTCAACCCGAACGACTTCGACATAGAACGTCACCGGGCGGTGATCGAATTTGTCAAGAAAAAGGGCGGCTTCCGCGTGGATAAGCTCAACGTGAAGGACATCGAGAACGAGGCGCGGGACATTCACCGCATACTGACAAACAGCGTGCCCGAAGAGTGGGACTATCTTGTCACGCCGTCGCTGGAGGCGGTGATCGATGAGTTCAAGAACCTGCTGCAATTCTACGACGGGCATTACTGCTACATTGCGCGCAAGGGCGACATCCCCATCGGCTTCATGGTGGCGCTGCCCGACTACAACCAGGTATTAAAGCGGATGAAGGGCAAGATACTGCCTATCGGCTGGGCGAAGTTCCTGTATTACAAGCGCAAGATCAACGGTGCGCGGGCGATGATACAGATGGTGGATAAGAATTACCATAATATGGGTGTTAACAATGCGATGTATTTCGAGGCTTATAAGGACTGGCAGGCGACCAAGCTAAAGTTCATTGAAGCGTCGTGCATCGACGAGACCAACATACAGTCCCGCCTGAGTGTGGAGAAGGCGGGCGGCCGGCATTACCGCACGTACCGCACATATAAGCTGGATTTAAAGAAAGAAGATTAATTAGGATGTGTTTACAGGGCAGACCCGCTTTAAGGGCTCTGCCCTTAAAAATCCCGCCAAAGCGACATGCCCCTTTGGAAACCCATCGGAAAAATGCCATTTGGCATTTTTCGTATTATTATCAGAGCGTGACCCAGCTATCTATTTTGCTTGTTATCAATCGGATAATTAATATTCATCATCTTAAAATGCAAAGATATTTTCACTGCAGGGATTCTCAAGGGACGAGTTCCTTGAGCAGGAGTGTGAGGGCAGAGCCTTCATAAAGCTATAGCGGCTTATCTTTGATCTTGGAAAACCTGCGCGGGTAGATATCCGACGTGGGTTTTTGTTTTACTATCAGCAGCAGCGCGCCGCGGCCCACAGGCATGCGGCCGTGAACGGCGCAGCCAAGCGCGGCCAGAGCGCCCGAAGCGGCGGCCAGCTCTTCGTCCGCCGTTTCGCCCTTCCATGTGGCAAGCATGCCGCCCGTTTTGATCAGCGGGATACACAGCTCAAGCAGCATGGGCAGCGCTGCAACAGCGCGCGACACCGCGATATCGAAGCTCTCGCGCAAGGGCGTATGCGCGGCTTCCTCGGCGCGGGCGCACAGCACGTCCGCGGGAATGTTCATGTCCGAGAGAGCGGTACGGATGAAATCCGTCTTTTTGCCGGAGGCGTCCATCAGCGTGACATGGATGTCCGGACGCAGCAGCGCGAGCGGTACGCCGGGAAAGCCCGCGCCGGTGCCCACATCAATGACGCGGCCGCCGGTGGGGATATCGCATAAGCGGGCGAGCAGCATCGCGTCCGCGAAGTGCTGGACGGCGGCTTCCGCCTCGCCGGTAATGCGCGTGAGGTTAAGATGCCGGTTGGCTTCCAAAACATGCCGGTAATACGCGTCACATTTCCCCGGCAATGTCGGCTCATATTTGATGCCCGATTCATTCAGGCGGTTTTCCAGTGTGTCGCTAAACAGGCTCATCATCCACAACCTTCCCTCACGATATCCACAGCTTTATCCACAAAGCTGTAAGCGCCGCACAGCTCAAAATTACCTTTGATGCGTGACGCTGTCTCTTTGGCGGCGGCTTCGTCGGCGAATAGCGCGAACATGGTGCTGCCCGAGCCGCTCATCAGCGCCTTTTGCGCGCCCGCTGCGATCAGCGCTTCCGCCGCCTTCATTATTTCCGGGGCAATGCTGAGGGCTGCGATGCCCAGTGCATTGCCTGCGTATTGCCCGAACAGTGAAACGTCGCCCTTGAGCAGCGCGAACTCCACCATGCCGACGTTGACGGGAGCGGACGCTTTGTAGCGCCGGAACGCCTCGGCGGTGGACACGCCCGTATGCGGCTTGACGACCACAACATGGAACGGCGTTTTGAGCGCCAGCGGTTTGAGCTTCTCGCCGATGCCTTTGGCGCGCGCTGTGCCGCCGGTGAGCGCGAACGGAACGTCCGCCCCCAGCTTCACGCCCAATTGGGCGAGCGTGTCTGCGCTGAGGTGCGCGTCGTACAGGCGGCAGAGGCCGATAAGCACGGCAGACGCGTCTGCGCTGGCTCCGCCCATACCCGACATGCGCGGTATGCGCTTATGGATGCGGATATCCGCGCCGCCTGCGATGCCGGTGTGCGCGAAAAAGGCCTGGGCGGCAGCGTATGCGGTGTTGTTGACGGGATCGACATCCGGCACGTCAAACACTACGGATGTTTCATCCGCGCGGCATAACTCCACGGTGTCGGCCAGCGATATGCTCTGCATGATGCTGTCCAGCTCGTGATAGCCGTCGGCACGCTTGCCGGTGACGTTCAGCGACAGGTTCAGCTTGGCATAGGCATTCAAAGTGATCATGGTTTTACCTCGTTTTGCAGGCGCGTCAGCGCCCACGCCGCGTGCGCGGCGGCGGGCTCCGTGCCGCTCTGCGCCAATCTTTTCAGCTGCGGCACAAACCGGCTCTGGTTTGTGGCCGCGGCGTAAAGCGCGGCCTGCGATGCGACGCGCATGGGGCGCGCCATGTTGGGGCCCGCGATATTCTTCAGCGCGGGCATCGCGCTGCCATTGAGCAGCGTATCAAGCGGAAAAGAACAGGGTTCTTCGGCTTCGGATTCGTTCAGCGGGCACACGGTCTGACATTTTTCGCAGCCCAGCAGCTGGTGAACGCCGCCGCGCAGCGGTTCGGGCACCAGCGCGTTCATATAACGCCGCAGACAGCTGCCGTTTTGGCCCTCGGCGCCGGACGGGCAATTGGCGGCGCAAGCCCCGCAGTGCAGGCAGCCCGCTCCCGCCTCGGGCGCGTCCGCCGAGAATTCGGCATCGGTGAGCAGCGTCTGTATGCAGACCAATGAGCCGAGCTTCGGGTGATAATAAAAGCCGTTGTCGCCGACGAAGCCGCCGGTGAGCAGCGCAGCCGACTTGGCAGGTAGCGAAGGCACATGGACCGATGAGCAGCCGAGGCTCCGTATGTATTCATTCAGCGCTTTGGCGGCGTGATAAGAACGGTGTGACGCCACGTAATAGGGGGAGAGCGGCATATGGCCTGCCGGTGCGGGTTTGATGGGGCTGTAGCCCATAAACAGCACGATCAGGCTGCGCGCGCCGGGCAGCAGGTTCGTCAGACTCGGGGCATTTTCCATGCTTGGTGGCAGGAGCCTGCCGGGGTCAGCGAACCGTATATCCGACAGCCCGAGCTCACGGGCTTTTTTTGTCACGCTTGATTTCAGACCGTTCATGTTAGGCATTATGGCACAAACGTGTTAAAATAACAATTCGTGATAGTAAAAATTGTTGCACCGTGGGATATGGTGATATATAATTGTGCCTGTCAATGACATTCATATTGGGGAAAAGGAAATATCAGGAATCATGAAGGGTAATAAAATCATATCGGCTTTGTTGGCGGTGGTGCTGGCTGTGGCTTTGAGCGCATGCAGCGCACCGGAACCGATCAAGACGGATATCGGTGAATTTGAATACGAGCAGACGTTTATGACACAGATCGGAGATACGGTACCGGCGGCAGGCAATACGCTGCTGGTGATCTATCTGACGCCCGGCGAGGGCACGACTGTGGATCTGGACCTTGCGAAGGACTACTTTTATAACGGCACCAAGGTGAAGCTGGCCGGTGAAACCTACGATTTCACATGCCTGGCTTACGAGCAGGTGGACGGCAGCTACATCCGTTACGGGCTCGTGTTTGAGGTGAAGGACAACGGCTATGCGGACGCGACCGAGCAGCCGGTGGTGGAGCTGATGTTGCCTCCGCTGCCCACACCCCGGCCGGACCCCACGCCCACTCCCACACCGGAGCCTACGATGGAGCCGACGCCGACGCCCGAGGTTTTGGACGGCGAGACGATACCTCTGGAGGATGAGGGCTGACAGGCTTTTGGCCGCAATGCCAATAAAGAGCGGGAATATAGCTGCCTGCGCGATGACCGCCGGCAGCTTTTTTATACCTTTGCAGCACAGCGCCGCATGCAGCAGCGCGATTTATGTCATATAAACGTAAATTATTATATGAAAACGAAACTTTGGTTGCATTGGATACGTCTTTGCTTATAGAATAAATTTAAAGAGGAATCAAGGCGGTAACGAGTAATTGGTCACTTTTTGGGATTATTTGATCGTTTTCGGGCTTTCGGCAGTGCCCATCATCGAGCTGAAAGGGGCAATACCCGTCGGGATGAGCATGGGGATTCCGGAGCTTGAATGCATCCTTGTGGCGGTGTTTGGGTCCATGCTGTTTTCACCCGGCATCATACTGCTCACGCGCCGCGTGCTGAACGCGATGATGAACAGCCGCGTCCGGCTGCTGAGCCGCATCGGGCGCTGGCAGCATGACCGGCTGCTGCGCAAGGGCGGCAAGCTGGAAAAGTACCGTGTCTGGTTTTTGCTTTTGTTCGTGGCGATTCCTCTGCCGACGACGGGCGTGTGGACAGGCTCGATGATCGCCGGACTTTTTGATATCCGGCTCAAGGTTGCGCTGCCGCTGATTTTTCTGGGGAACTGTGTGGCGGGTGCGCTGATATGGCTGATTTGGGGGTTCACTTCTTAAGGCGCAGCTATGAAAAACAATTGCAAACGATTCCCGAATATGGTATATTGAAAATTGAAAAACCCCTTATCAAGAGTGGTGGAGGGACGGGCCCTGTGAAACCCGGCAACCGGACAGCTGTCAAGGTGCCAATTCCCGATAGATGAGGTTTTTGGAAAGACTATTTCCAGCCTCGCTAAAAACAGCGGGGTTTTTTAATACAAGCTAAGAGGTGAGGATTTTTGAGAAGGCTTTTTACATCTGAGTCGGTGACGGAGGGACATCCGGACAAGATCTGCGACCAGATCAGCGACAGCGTGCTGGACGCGATCATCGCGCAGGACACTCATGCGCATGTGGCGTGTGAGACGGCGGTGAACACGGGACTTGTGCTGGTGATGGGTGAGATCACCACGGACTGCTATGTGGATATCCCCAAGATAGCGCGGGCGTGTATCCATGATATCGGCTTCACGCGGGCGAAATACGGGTTTGACTCGGAAACGTGCGGCGTGATCACCAGCATCAACGAGCAGTCCGCCGACATTGCGATGGGCGTAAACCGGGCGGATCAGGGCGCGGGCGACCAGGGCATGATGTTCGGCTTTGCCTGCCGCGAGACGGAGGAGCTGATGCCGCTGCCCATTACGCTGGCCCACCGGCTGACGCGCCAGCTGGCGGCGGTGCGCAAGGACGGTACGCTCGCCTACCTCAGACCGGACGGCAAGGCGCAGGTGACGGTGGAGTATGAAGGCAGCGTACCGGTGCGCGTGGACACCGTGGTGGTGTCGTCGCAGCACGCCGAAGAGGTGACGCAGGAGCAGATCCGCGAGGATATTATCGCGTACGTGGTGAAGGCGGTGATACCGCCGGAGCTGCTGGACGCGGAGACCAAGTATTATGTGAACCCGACGGGGCGGTTCGTGATCGGCGGACCGGCGGGCGATTCGGGGCTGACGGGGCGCAAGATCATCGTGGATACGTACGGCGGTTACGCGCGGCACGGCGGCGGCGCGTTCTCCGGCAAGGATCCGTCCAAGGTGGACAGAAGCGCGGCCTACGCGGTGCGGCACATCGCGAAGAACGTGGTGGCGGCGGGGCTGGCCGAGCGCTGTGAGATTGAGGTGGCTTATGCCATCGGCGTGGCGCAGCCGGTGTCGGTGTATGTGGACACGTTCGGCACGGGCGCGGCGAGCGATGAGAAGCTGGCGAAGCGCATCCTCGAGGTGTTTGACCTGCGGCCCGCGGCCATCATTGACCGGCTCGGCCTGTGCGCACCCATCTATGCGCAGACGGCGGCATACGGGCACTTCGGGCGGCCCGACCTCGATCTGCCGTGGGAGCGGCTGGACTATGCGGACCGGCTGGCATAGCTGATATCTGGCTCCAAAAGAGGCGTCTGACGGCGTCTCTTTTTTTGCAAAAAATTTTGTTTCGGGAGTGATTGTCAGATTCGACAAAATGAATTAAAATACAGCAGGCAATGACATTGAAAGATGTTTCCATGTGGCAAAAGAGATTGAATATATGGATGCTGCGGGTCGCTATATGAGAAGATGTTTGAGCAGTTTGTCAAAGGTTTTCGCAAGGATAAGAGCAGCGCGGAAAGCCGGAGAGCCGGGGGAAGAACCGCAAATATTGCCCAGATATTAACACATGGTTAGCTGCTCGTTGACTGTAGTCTGTTCTAATGGAGGGAGAAGGGTTGTAAAAGCTACCACGCGCAAAGGCGGGAAGGCTAATCCGGCGGCAGACAGTCATGACGGTTTATATAACATTAACAATACAACAAGGAGAAGGACATGGAAAAGGGTATTCATTCAGAGAAGTTTACACGTACTTTTGAGATGATTGTGGCAATACTGCTGGGTATTACGGCGGTGGTGACAGCGTGGGCAGCATGGCAGGGAGCACTATATGGCAGCACGCAGGACAAGAAATATACAATGGGCAATGCCACGTTGGCAGACGCAAATGCGCGGTGGAACGAGGCATCGCAGACGCTTGCACAGGATATGAATACGTGGAACCAGATCAGCGCGTTGCAGGTGGATCTCGCTTATGCAGAGTATTATGGCGATACAGATACCGCAGAGGCGGCACAATATAAGATCGACATGATAAAGTATAGTGTGTCTGACGGGCTGGCAGCTGCCATTGACTGGGCGAACATGCAAGAGCAATACGCCACCCCCTTTGAAATGGAAGGATTTACTGACAGCTATTACGCTGATGCCTTGTCGGTTATGGATCAAGGCTATGCCGAGATTGAGGAAGGCAATGTTGCAAACCACTGGGGAGATCAGCAGGGTCTTGTGACTGTTGTGCTGGCAGTGGTGTTGTTTATGCTGGGCATATCGAGCACCTTCAAAAACATAACAACGAAGATGGTGGTTGCGGGCGTTTCTTTTGTGGCGTTGGCATTTGGTCTTGTGATCATGCTGAACGTACCGCTGACGTGGATGTAATAACGGGCTGTTAATCCGCTTCAGCAAGCAAGGAGAAGGCCTGCCAGTACAACGTGCATATCGTTGGTTATGATATTCGGCATTGTGATGATGCTGAACGTACCGGCTTTGTGGTTTTGATTATATTTGATTTGATATGTTTGCACACAGCTCCCTTAATGGGAGCTTTCTATTTTATATGAAAAAATGGCGTGACACTGTCAATGGCTGGTGTATATAGCCCGTTTGAAATAACTATAATGATATGATAGGCTAAAAAGGAAGAATCAGAAAGGAGACATTCATTGCAGGGATTCCTTGATACAGAATTCTGGGGTAATACAATACTGGACTATATGGTGTTTTTGGGAAGTCTGATTATTAGCTTCATTGTACTGCTGGTTCTAAAGCGGGTCCTGTTGCGCCGTCTGATGATACGTGCTGAAAAGACGCCGACATCGCTTGACGATATGATTTTGAAAAAAACGAAGCGGTATCTGTTGCCGCTGTTCTATATTGGTGCAGTTTATTTTAATCTCAAATGGCTGAAGCTGAGCGAAGGTGTTTCACATGTGGTCGACGTTATCGCTTTGGCTTGCGTGATGATTCTGGGAGCGGTTGTACTGGCTTCGGTGCTTATCTTCGTATTCAATAAATATTTTGAGAGCAAACAAAAGGTACAGAATCGGCATGCGATGCGTTGGATTGGCGGTCTGATCAAGGTGGTTGTCTATACCAGCATGCTGCTGCTGTTTCTTGACATTCAGAACGTTCCCATAACGACGCTGATTGCCGGACTGGGTGTGGGCGGCATTGCCATTGCTTTTGCGGCTCAGACAATCATTGAGGACATATTCGGCTTTGTGACGATATTCTTTGACCGTCCGTTTGAAATCGGGGACTTTGTTGTCATTGATACTTATTCGGGCACGGTGGAACATATCGGCATGAAAACGACGCGTGTGCGCAGCTTAAGCGGCGAGCAGCTGGTGTTCTCAAACAAGGACCTGACGAGCGCGCGGCTGCATAACTATAAACGTATGGATACCCGCCGCGTCGTTTTTACCATTGGCGTCACATATGACACGACAACGGAAACGCTTAAAGAGATACCGGTTATCATCAAGGAGATCATTGACCGCGTTGAGCAGACGAACTTCGACCGGTCACACTTTAAGGAGTTTGCTGATTTCAGTCTGAATTTTGAAACCGTTTATTATGTCTTAAGCCAGGATTACAATGTATATATGGACGTACAGCAGGCGATCAACTTTGCCATCAAACAGACGTTTGACGAACGCGGCATTGAATTTGCGTTTCCCACGCAGACGCTGTATGTGCAAAATCCAACGGAGTTAACCTGAGCAATGTAATTCGCATTAAGGCGGGCTGCTGGTGGAGTTGGAACATGTGGCTGAGGAATCAGCCAATCCCCAAAAAAGATTGCCCTGAAAAGGCAGTCTATGTATAATTTATGCTGATAAATTCACCCGTGAACACAATTTAATAAAGCAGGTACATATGAAAAAAGACATTAAGAAACATGTGGCTATCGGTATTGCGGGATGTTTGGCTGTTGCTGCAATAGGTGCGGCTCTTTTCTGGAATGGCATGGATAATCGGTGGCTGAGGTACATACTGCTCGCCATCCTTTCGGCTGGCCTCTTTGGGTTTTTGATGCATATATTTGGCGGCTGGCATGGCTTTTTCTCAGGCGCGAAGCTGGGCTTTGGATTTGTGGCGCTGTCGGTGGCGGGAAGGGAATTGCCGGACTGGGGTTTTGGACTGGTTATACTGGCCGCGGTTGTCGTTTTCGTCGTGCTGCCTTTGGTGAAGCGGTATCGCAAAGACAGGGAGAAAGACAGTGAAACTGTGGTGAATCCAAAGATGGCGGCAAAGATTCGGGATGAAGAGGCTGTTGAAGCTCTAATTGATAAAGAGGAAGCCGAATTAAAAAGCGCGATGCGTTTCGGTGAGAAGTCTTTGTTAATGATGTCGGCAACGGGAGGCATGTACCAGCTGATACGAGGGACCGACAGGCTTTTAATTGTGCGGGTGGGCGGCGAGCTATCGGGACTGAACGTGGAGCTTTTGCGCACGGACTTTGCGGACGAGACTGCGCTGATAAAAGGAAAGAAAGATTTTGACATCCCGGACAACAGAATAACATCCATACAATTTAAGTTTGGGAAGACGGCTAACGTGCCGATGGAGCACTGCGGAAAGCTGACGATACAGACGGATCAGAAAAGGTACGCATATACCATACTGGACACGCTGACGCAGAAACAGCTGGTAGCGTTTTTCGGCGGTCTGCCATTTACGGTGGCGGGAAAGAAGCGGTTGAAGGCGTCTGTGCCGGAGATGACCGAAGAAGAGAGACAGCTACGGCCCAAGCTTAAAAAAGTGACGCTCATTCTGACAATCTCATCGTTTGTGGCAGGCGCTGCGTTTATGTTTCTCGCAATTCATCCTGTTGTGTACCGAATCCTATCGGCGATATGCATCATTATTCCGGCTGCGACATTCGCTTTATATGTAAAATATAATGATCTGTTATCCGCTGACGAGAAGAACGATGAGATTGGATCTTCCAAAATTGATGTAACAATTCCATTATTGATTCCAAGTGCAGTTTTAGGGCTTCGTACATTATTAGATTTTAATATAACAGGGTGGACAAGGTTGGGTATTTGGTCTATTGGAATTTTAGCAGTTATATTAATTGTGCTTTTCAAATTCACAAAAGAATATAAGCGTAGCAGACGTGTTATTGCCTTGATCGTTGTTTTGGCTGCTTTCTATACGCCGTCAACTGTGATACAGATCAATGCATTATATGACAATTCTGATCCTGTTGTTTATACAACAGAGTTGCTGGAGAAGGACATTTCAAGTGGAAAAGGGAAGTCGTATTACTATACCGTGGAGTTGGCAAACGGCAGTGAAGAAGATTTTAAAGTTTCGCCGGAGTTTTACGACATGCGTGATGTGGGAGACAGTGTGATCGTAGTGGAAAGCGACGGGCTGCTGGGCATCGCGTATGTGTATATCGAGGAAGGCTGAAGGCTGGAGCGGGGAACAAAGGTGCAAAATGGGTAAAGAAATGAAAAGGCGTGTGCTGATTGGTATTGGCGGATTCCTTGGTTCGGTGCTGATAGGTGCGGCTTTTCTGTGGATCGGATTAGAGAGCCTGTGGCTCAGATACTTACTGTTTGCTGTAATTCTTCCGAGTTCTCTTGGATTTTTGATGTATATATTCGGGGGCTGGCGTCGGTTTATATTGGGCGCATACGTGGGTCTTGGGCTTGTGGGGCTATTGGTATTGGGAAGGCTGCCCAGCTGGGGCTTTGGTTTGGTCATACTGGCTGCTGTTTTCGTGTTTGCAGTGCGGCCATTGGTGAAACGTTACCGCAAGAACAGGAAAATGGACAAAGATGCTGTCAAAAGCGCGAAGATGCAGACCAGCATATTTGTGAACGGGGCTGGAGAAGCGGCACTTCAGATGGATGAAGCCGGAGTGAAAAGTGCGATAAGCTTCGGAACGAAGTCTTTGTTGGTGATATCGGAGACGGGGTGCATACATCAGCTGATTCGGGGAGCCGACCGGTTGTTTGTTGCGCTTGTGGGCGATGAGACCGGATTGAACATGGAACTTTTACGCACAGATTTCTCAGACGAGACCGCTTTTTTAAAGGACACGAATGATTTTGACATACCGGATCACAATATAACATCGATCCAGTTCAGGTTTGGACAGAGAGCCAGATTAAATGTAGATAATTGCGGTAAGCTCACCATACAGACGAATCAGAAAAGGTTTGTGTTTACCGTGGCGGAAGCTTTGCTCCAAGAGCAGCTGGAGGCATTCTTCCGCGGCTTGCCGTTTGTAATGACGGGGATGCATTACAGCGTTATTGATCCGGAACAGAAGCTAACACGCAAAGAGAATGAGCAGCGTCCTACGTTGAGAGGAGTGGTACTCGTACTGACCATAGCAGCCCTGGTGGCGGGTGCTGCGTTGATATTCCTTTCGATTGATCTTATGCTTAGCCGAATTCTATTGGCTATATGTATTATTATCCCCTTAATAACGTTAGGGCTTTATGTAAAATACGATAATCTGCTGTCTGCCGACGGTACGGATGATGAGGTGCGCACAAAAAACAGCCGGATCGATATTACAATCCCGCTGGCGGTTTCAACCTTGGCTTTGGTGATGCGCGATACTATTTTTAATATCACCGGATGGGCCAAGCTCATCATCTGGTCGGTTGCTGTGCTGGCGGTGATGCTGTTGATGTTTTTCAGATTTACTAAGGAATATAAGCGCAGAAAAGGCGTGATTGGACTAATTGTGTTAATTGCCCTTTTCTTCGCGCCGTTGGCTGTGCTGCATCTGAATGTCTTTTTTGACAATACCAAACCGACGGTTTACCCATCGGAACTGCTGGACAAGGGTTTCGCTGATGGAAGATCGAAAGCTTTTTATTATACCGTCACAATGGATGACGGCAACCAAATGGTTCTGGAAGTGCCCTCATCTATATATAAAATGAGCGATGTTGGCGACACGGTGACGGTGGTGGAAAGCGATGGGCTGCTGGGCATCGGGTATGTGTATATCGAGGAGGAATAAACGACGGTAAAATGGTTTCCCGGGAGGCGCAGTCGGCGGGCGTCTCTTTTTATGGAATCAGGAAAATATACACAAACTGAGGTTCGTGTGTTACAATAGCGGCATAGCATTTGGGGAGCGTTTATGACCAGCATTGAAGGCACTGTCCTCGAGATCGTTTTCCGCAACGACGAAAACGGCTGGACGGTGATGAGCATCGATTTTTCCGGCGACCTGACCACCGCCGTGGGGTGCATGCCGCACATCCACGAGGGCGAGTTGGTGCGCCTTTTTGGCGCTTGGACTGAGCACCGCGTGTACGGGCGACAGTTTTCCGTGACCTCGGTGGAAACAAGGCTGCCCAACACCGCCGAATCCATCAAGCTGTTTTTGGCGAGCGGGCTGGTGAAGGGCGTGGGCGAGGCGCTGGCGGGCCGTATCGTGGATACGTTTGGGGCGGACACGTTTGACGTGATCGAGAACAATCCGGAGCTGCTGGCGGGTGTGAAGGGTATCAGTCCCAAAACGGCGATGAACATATATGAGAGCTTCACAGAGCACATCGGCATCAAGCAGGTGATCATCGAGCTGCAGCAGTTGGGGCTGTCCGTAAGGCAGGCGCTGCGCGCGTTTGAGCGGTACGGCGCGGCGGCGGCGACGCTGATACGCGAAAACCCGTATCGCATGATCGACGACATCGTGGGCATTGGGTTTGAACGGGCGGACAGGATCGCCGAGAACATCGGCGTGGACAGGCTGTCGGATTACCGCATTGACATGGGCATTAAGCACGAACTGATGACGGCGATGAACGACGGACATACCTGTCTGCCGCGGGGCGAGCTGCTGCGGCGGGCGACCGCGATGCTGGGCGTAGACGAATCGCTGGTGGACATGCGCATCGGCGCGTTGACGCTGGCCGACCAGATCGCACAGAAGTTTGTGAACCGTACGCCCGCCGTGTTCCACATGGCAGCGTATATTACCGAAGCGGACGTCGCAAGGCGGCTTTATCTGTTGTCCCGCTG
>JAEWTW010000029.1 GCA_023397655.1 Bacillota bacterium | reverse complement strand
GCGTCATCATCATTTGCGCCCCGTACAGCGAAATAGATCTTGATCTTAGGCTCGGTGCCCGAAGGCCGGATGCATACCCACGCGCCGCCGTTCAGCAGCAGCTTGAGTGCGTTGGTATCGGGCAATTCAATATCCTCGATCGTGCCATCCGCGAAGGTGCGCCTGCGGGACTGATAGTCTTCGACACACACCACCGGAACGCCTGCGATGTCCGTCACCGGGTTTTCGCGCAGCTTCATCATCAGCGCCTGCATCTTCTCCATGCCGTCCAGTCCGGCAAAAGCAATATTCTTCACTCTCTCACGAAAATGGCCGTACTTTTCGTAGAGCGCGTCCAGTACGTCGAGCAGCCCTTTGCCCTGCGCGCGGTAATGCTGGGCTGCCTTGCACAGCAGCAAGCCCGCGAGTACGCCGTCCTTGTCGCGCGCGAACATACCGGCCAGAAAACCGTAGCTTTCCTCGAATCCGAACACGAATTCCTTTTCTGTTCCCTCGTTCTGTGCGATGATCTCGGAAATGAAACGAAAGCCCGTCAGCACGGTATGGCAGACAACACCGTAGTGTCGCGCGATCTCTTCCACCATCTCTGTGGATACGAACGAGCGAATTACATAGTCGGTGGGCCTCAGCGTACCGGCAGTCTGGCGCTTATGCAGCAAGTAATCGGTCAGCAGGCACCCGATCTGATTGCCGGACAGCATCACGTAGCTGCCGTCCGCACGGCGCACCGCCGCGCCCATCCGGTCCGCATCGGGGTCGGTACCAATCGCAATCTCGGCCTCCACCTCCCCGGCCAGCTCAATCGCCATCTTCATCGCGGAAGGGTCTTCCGGATTGGGCGATTTGATGGTGGGAAACAAACCGTCCGGCTGTTTCTGCGCTTCAACGATGTAGAAATCCCGTATGCCCGCCGCAGGAAATACGTTTTGCGCCGTACGCAGCCCGGAGCCGTGCAGCGGCGTATATACCACCTTGAAGCCCTCGGCGCTGTCGGTGCCGCACAGCGCCGTGATATGCCGGTAGTAGGCGTCGTCGATCTCGTCGCCCACCTCGCAGATAAGCCCCTGCGATATGCCTTGCTCAATATCCATCCTTCTGATGTCACGAAACACGTCCAGCGACTGTATGCACTCCGTCACGCTCTGGCTCTCCTCCGGCCCCAGCTGCCCGCCGTAAGAAGCATAGACCTTGTATCCGTTGTAATCCTTCGGATTATGGCTGGCCGTGATCACGATGCCGCCATCCGCTTTATAGTAGCCAACCGCGAAAGAAAGCTCCGGCACGCTGGTCAGCTGTTTGAACAGGCAGGCTCTGATGCCGTTTCCAGCGAACACGCACGCCGCTTCCACGGCGAACTCGCGGGAAAACTGCCGCGAATCGTAAGCGATCACCATTCTGAGGTCCGGTTTGCCGCTCTTTTTCAGATAGTCTGACAGACCCTGCGTGGCGCGCCCGACGATGTATCGGTTCATGCGGGCAGTTCCCGCTCCGATGATGCCGCGCAGCCCCGCCGTACCAAAGGGCAGGTCGTTGAAGAAACGTTCCTTAATCTGAAGATCGTCGCCTTTGATGGCTTCCAGTTCAGTCAGCAAGCGTTCTTCCGTCACTGAACGCCGCCATTGCTCATATGTCTCGAGGTATGTCATTTATTCGTCTCCACTAGTATTTTTACACCGTTTATGCCGTCTATTCCTGGTCGATTTTCAGCCATGTGACGCTTAATGCCTTTACCGACAGCTCCAGCAACGCATCCTGCACAGAGTGCTTTCTGCCTGTCAGCTGGCATACAGCCCGTCCGTTCAGCAGAAAGCGCAGCGCTGCCTGGTCTTCGGGCGCAAACAACGGACTGCGTGCCATAAAGTCGATCACAAAACGCTGTGGCAGCACCGAACGGTTGACAACGACCAGATAAGCGCCGTCCTGTGCTTCGCGTCCCAGTGCATCCCGCCCGTCCGTCACATAGCGCAGCACGGCTATACAGTCGGGGTCCGGCGCGTAGAACACGGCGCGGCCTGTGCGCAGTGCGTCCGCCGAGCGCCGCAGCTCTGACATGCGCCTGTAATCCTCCACCAGCTCATGCGGGCCGTCGCGAAACGTCTCGCGGTTGAACGGGTCAAGAAAGCCGTTCATACCCTTCTCGTCGCCGTAGTAAATGCATGGCACACCCGGCAGACAAAACTGCAGCGCCGCTGCCAGCCGCTGCCGCTGCGCGCCTTTCCTGTTTTGACTGTCGCTGATCACAAATGTCGCCTGCTGCTCCCGTGTCAGGCCATGCGGATCTATCGGGGTGCTGAGCGCCGTCCGTATGCGCGATACGTCATGCGACGACAGCACGTTGGCTAGCGAGTGGTACATCGGCGGCGGATAGTTGACCGCCTGATCCACAAGAAAGTCCCTTAGGTCTTCCGAATCCGTTTTGCCGGTCAAAAAACTGATCGCCGCGCTGCGGAACGGGTAGTTGGTGACCGAGTCCAGCCGTCCGCCCAGCGCATAGCGCCGTTTCGCGCCGTAGCTGTATTTGGTAGTGGCGTCCTCCCACACCTCGCCCAGCATAACGGCATCCGGATCCGTCTGCCGCGCGGCGCTGTACATCAGCTCCAGCACGTCGTCAGGCAATTCATCGGCCACGTCCAGACGGTAACCCTTTACACCCGCTTTCAGCCAGTGACGTATCACGCTGCCCTCGCCGGTGACCACGAAGTCCTGCCAGCCGGGATCGTGTTCGTTCACCTCGGGCAGCGTCTCAAAGCCCCACCAGCACTTGTACTTGTCGGGATACTGTTCGAAGCTGTACCACGAGTAGTACGGCGAATCGGGGCTGTTGGCCGCTCCCGCGGAATCGTAAGCGCCCTCGCGATTAAAATAAATGCTGTCGGAACCGGTATGCGAGAACACGCCGTCCAGCATGATACGGATGCCCTTTTCCGCCGCCTTTTCACAAAGCGACTTCATATCCGACTCGTCGCCCAGTACCGGATCAATACGGTGGTAGTCCGCCGTGTTGTAGCGGTGGTTGGACGCCGCCTCGAAAACCGGATTCAGATAGATCACATCAGCACCAAGGGAGGCGATATAGTCCAGCGATTCTTCGATGCCCCTCAGCGTACCGCCGAAATAGTCGCATGGATTATACGAATTCTGCCCCGGCAGAGGCTTATAGAGCGGCTTTTCGTTCCAACTCCTGTGGGCGTACACAGTGCGGCCTTTTCCGCGGTGGTATTCCAGACCCTTTTGTGCCGTATCATCGCTGCTGCGATGGAACCGGTCCGGGAATATCTGGTACATCACCGAGCCGGGGAACCAGTTCGCTGGCATAAACCCGGCGTCGTACACCGTTAGCTGAAACGCAGGCGGCGGCTCCGTATATGCACAGCCGAGCCCGGCGGTGCGCTTGCCGTCCGCACCGTAATAGATGAGCTTACCGTCCACGCTGACTGTGAAATAGTACCAGTACACATCCGGCCTTCCGGGAGCCTCAATATCCGTCTGCCAATATCCGTCCAGCAGCGACATTCCGATGTCTTCACGGTGATGCTCGCTGTATACGCACAGATATACGCTTGCCACATTGTTAAGCCGCGTCCGGAAGCGCATCGTCACGCGCGCACCCGCCGCTACCGCTCCCAAAGGGCTGCGGAAAACATACAGCGTTGAATCGTGCAGCATTTCATTCCGGTAATTGATCAGCATGCTTCATCCCCTTAAATACTCTCAAGCCCCCATATGGTTCGATTGTAATCGTCGATTGTCCTGTCTGAGCTGAAGAACCCCGCGCTGGCCGTGTTGATGACAGCTTTACGCATCCATCCCGCCGTATCCGTATAGGCGCTGAGCACCGTCTCGAACACGCTGTCATACGATGCGAAATCGTACAGCAGAAAGTACTTGTCAGCCCTGTCGTAATCCCCCGTCAGCAGCGATTGGTAGATGCTCTGGAACTGAGCGGCATCCACGCCCGGAAGCGACCCGTCCACCAGCCGGGACACAGCCGCGTGCACGTTCGCATTGCCATTGAATATCTTGTTGGGATCGTAACTGTTGTCGCTTTCCATCCGGGCGATCTCTGCGGCCTTCGCGCCAAATATGAATATGTTGTCTTCGCCCACCAGATCATAGATCTCGACATTCGCACCGTCCATCGTCCCCAGCGTCACCGCGCCGTTAAGCATGAACTTCATGTTGCCTGTGCCGGACGCTTCGCGGCCTGCCGTAGAGAGCTGTTCGCTGATATCCGCCGCGGGTATCAGCAGTTCCGCCAGCGACACATTGTAATTTTCCAGGAACAGCACACGTATGTTGTCCCGCGTGCGCGGATGGGCTTCCACCAATTCCGACACCACGTTGATCAGGCGGATGATGTTCTTCGCCTTCAGATACGCCGGAGATGCCTTTGCCCCAAACAGGAACGTCACGGGATGCGGCAGCGAGAAGCTTTCGTCCTGCGTGAAGCGATTGTACAGATGGAGTATGTGCAGCACTTTGAGCAGCTGCCTTTTGTACTCATGGAGCCGCTTCGCCTGTACGTCAAACACCGTGTCCGGGTCCAGCGACACGCCCTGCGCCTTCTTCACATGCTCCGCCAGACGGCGCTTGTTCTGCGCCTTCACATCGGCGAAGTCCTTTAAAAACGCGGCGTTGTCCGCCAGCGGCTTCAGACGCTCCAGATCGCGGTAGTCGCTTAAGAAACCGCTGCCGATATGGTCGTGTATCAGCTCCATCAGCGCCGGGTTGGCGGCCGCCAGCCAGCGGCGCTGCGTGATGCCGTTGGTCACCGCGACGAACTTCTGCGGCATAATCACATAGAAATCACGGAAGGTGCGCGTCTTCAGTATGTCGCCGTGCAGCTGGGACACGCCGTTCACGTGGCTGCACACGGCAATGCACATGTTGGCCATGCGTATCTCGTCGTACGCGATAACGGACATGCGTGATATTTTATCCCAGTCGCCGGGGAACGCCTTCCACAGCTTTTCGCTGAACCGGTCGTTGATGGCCGTGACGATAGAATGGACACGCGGCAGCAACTGCTTAAACAGCTGCTCCGGCCAGGTTTCCAGCGCCTCCTGCATCACCGTATGGTTGGTGTAGTTGAATATGCGGCTGACGATACCGTAAGCGTCGTCCCAGTTCAAATGCTCCTCGTCCATCAGTATCCGCATCAGTTCGGGTATAGCAAACGCCGGATGCGTGTCGTTTATCTGCAGCACCACCTTGTCGGGCAGCGTGCGGACGTCCTTGTAACGCTTCTTGTGCTCACGCACCATATGCTGCATCGTGGCGGACGCCAAGAAATAATACTGTTTGAGACGCAGCATACGGCCCGCAATGTGGTTGTCCTCCGGGTACAGCACCTTGGATATCGTCTCGGCCAGCTCGCGCTGCTGCACCATGCAGGCATAGTCACCCTTATTGAACGACTGCAAATCGAACACCGGGCACTCCGCGCGCCACAACCGCAGCGTCGCGGGCAGCTTGCTGTCGTAGCCGATCACCGGCATGTCGTAAGGCACGGCGAGCACCGCCTGATAGCCCGTGTGGTGTATCGTCAGGCCGTCCTCCGTCCAGACCTCCTCCACCGTACCGTCGAAGCGCACCTCCACCTGTTCCTCGCGCCGCTCGATCTCCCAAACGTCGCCCTTGGCTGTCCAGTCGTCCGGCACCTCCACCTGTTCACCGTTAACGATGCGCTGACGGAATATGCCGTATTCGTAACGGATGCCCGAACCGATCACCGGCATATTCAACGTGGACAGCGAATCGAGAAAGCATGCAGCCAGACGGCCGAGGCCGCCGTTTCCGAGACCCGCCTCGTTCTCCTCCTCCTCCAACTTGTCGAGCGGATAGCCGATTTCGGCCAGTACCGCGCGGTAATCCTCCAGCACGCCAAGGTTGATCATGTTGTTCACCAGCGCGCGGCCCATCAGAAACTCGGCCGACATATAATACAGCGTCTTGGGCTTCAGCTCCTCCAACTCGTCGCTGGCTTTCACCCAGCGTTCCAGTATCCTGTCCCGTATGCTGAGCGCCACCGCCTGAAATATGTCTTCATCCGAAGCGTTCTCAAGCGTCCTGCCGTAATACCTGTTGAGTTTGCCTTCTATGATCTGCTTGAGCTGATCGATTCTGTCTCTGTTTTCCGTATACAACATCTGCCCTCCGAGGTTCTCCCTATATTGATGCTTATTCTATGTGAGCGAACCGCCCGTGTCAACATCTGCCATCGACCGATACAGCGCCGCGTACTCATTCGCGCTGTTTTTAAAGCTTAAGTCCTCAGCCATTGCGCGCTGCTGCAGCGTGAGCATACGGTTTCCGTCACGGTATGTTTTCAGCGCGTACCTTATGGTATTCAGCATATCGTGTGCATTGTAGTTGTCGAAAGAAAAGCCATTGCCCTCGCCCGTATATTCATTATATGGCGTCACCGTGTCCTTGAGTCCGCCGGTGGCACGCACGATGGGCAGCGTGCCGTACCGCAGCGATATCATCTGCGCCAGCCCGCACGGTTCAAACCGCGACGGCATCAGAAAAAGGTCGCTGCCGGCGTATATGCGGTGCGCCAGACCGTCGTCGAACAGCGTCAGGCCTTTGGCGCGCCCGTCGGTGCGGTAAGCCGCGCTGCGGAAGAACTCCTCATATTCCGTGTCGCCCGTGCCCAGCAGCACGAATCCCACGTCCTCCGTGTCCATCAGCTCGTCGAAGACGCGGAGCAGCAGGTCCAGCCCCTTTTGGCGTGTCAGCCGTGTTACCATGCCGATCAGCGGCATATCGGGACCGATCTTGAGCCCCAGCTCGCTGATCAACGACTCCTTGTTCTTCCGCTTGCCGGAAAGATCGTCAGAGCTGTAGTTGTGGGGAATGAGCTTGTCGTCAGCGGGATTGAACACTTCTGTGTCAATGCCGTTGAGTATGCCGACGAGGTCGCGCTCACGGGCCTGCAGCACGCCGTCCAACCCTTCACCGCAAAACGGCGTCATAATCTCATGCGCGTATGTGGGGCTGACGGTCACGATCTTGTCGGCAAACACGATGCCGCCCTTCATGAAGTTCGCGCCGCCGTGGAATTCCAGATAATCCGGGTGATAGTATTTGCCTTCGATACCTAAGAGATCCGCTGCGAAGCCGAAGTCGAACCGTCCCTGATAACCGAGGCTGTGCACCGACAGCACGGCTTTGGCGCTTCCCTGCGGCCGCCCTTCGTACTGCGTTTTCATCAGCATCGGTATCATCGCGGTGTGCCAGTCGTTCACATGAATGATGTCCGGATTAAAGCCGATCAGCGGCAGGGCTTCCAGCACTGCGCGCGAGAAGTACGCGTACTGCTCTCCCTCAAAGCTGCCGCCGCGGTATATCGCGTGGCCAAAGTAGTATTCGTTGTCGATGAAATAGACGGGGATTCCCTCCCAGTCGTAGACTTCGACGCCCACATACTGCGAACGCCACCCGAGGTCCACGCCGAAGCTGACCAGATGCACCGCCTCTTCCCGCAATCTATCCTTGATCACGCGGTGATACGGCAGCATCAGCCGGATGTCAAAGCCCATACCTTTCAGTTCTCGTGACAGCGTGCCCACCACATCGGCAAGCCCGCCCGTCTTGGCGAAGGGCGCGCACTCCGCAGCTGCCATCAGAATGGATGGCAGAGGCTTCACGGTTTTTTTCTTCCTTGGTATCTTAATACTTGTGGTCATATCACAGTACCGACCCTTTCCGGATGATGCTGGGATAGTTGGGGTCTCCCACCAGGCGGCGACCCTCGCGGATGTGGCAGTTCTTGTCCGCGATGATGTATTCCAGCGAACAATTTACGTCGATATCGCACTCCTGCATGATGATGCAGCCTTTGAGCTTTGCTCCCTTGCCCACGCGCACACCGCGGAACAGCATACAGTCTTCCACCTCGCCCTTGATGACACAGCCGTTGGCGAGCAGGCTGTTTTTGACCACGGCGTCCTGACCATATTTCACAGGCGCCTCATCCTTGATTTTGGTGTAAACGGGGCGACCGGTGTAAAACAGATCCTTTTGCACCTCTGGCCGCAGCATGTCCAGGTTCATATCGTAATAAGCATTGACGGAGTCGAGCCGGCCCACATAACCCTTGTGCTCGATCCCCAGTATGCGCAGGTTTTTCACGTTCTTCATCAGCGCATCGCCGACAAAATCGAAATGCCCGTGCGCGATGCTGCGGTCGATGACATATTCCAGCAGGCTCTTGTGGATGAGGTAAACCTCCATGCCCACCTTGTCGGAGCTGGAATATTTGAAGTTGTAATCCATTTCGGTGACCCAACCGTCCTCGTCGGTGAAAAGCCGAAGGTCGCGATAAGGTTCTCTGCCTTCGCCGGCGTTGTCCACATTGTAGAGTATCGTGATGTCCGCTTTCTTCTCCAAATGACTTTTCAGCATATGGTTGTAGGTCGCGGTGTGGACGGTGCTGGAGCCCACCAGCAGGCAGTACGGCTGCGAAGCGCGCTTGATGTACGACATGTTGCTGCGTATCGCGTCGGAGATACCCCGGTAAATGCCGGTATTCTCCGCGTTGTCGAACGGCGGCAGCATGAACAGGCCGTCAGTTTTTCTGGATAGGTCCCATTCCTTGCCGGAGCCCACATGGTCCATCAGCGACTGGTAATTCTTCTGTGTGATGATGCCCACGTTGCGGATGCCGCTGTTGACCATGTTGGACAGCGGAAAATCGATCACGCGGTATCGCCCGCCCACGGGCAACGCCGCGACAGAGCGCGCCAGCACCAGCTCGCGCAGATTGTAATTTTCTTCACCGGCATATATCAGGCCGAATACATCTTTGATCACAGGCTCACCTCATTTCCGGTCTCGCACACATCGTTGATGAACTCGCAATCCGGCTGGATGGAAGTTCCCTGCTCGATGACCAGTCTGGGGCTGATGCGCGCCCCCTGCCCGATCACCGTTATTTTCTCGTCGCCGCCAATGCGGCAGCTGTTTTCCACCACCACATCCTCGTCGATGATGGTACGGACGATCTCACAGTCTTCACCCACCACGGTGTTCTGCATGATGATGCTGTCACGCACATGCGCGCCTGCGGCAATCGTCACTTCGGGGAACAGCACGCTGTTTTCCACCGTGCCGTATATGCGGCAGCCCTCGGAGATGAAGCTTGTTTTGATCTTCGCTTCGTCGCCCACGTAGTGCGGCGGCTGGTTAGGATTCCGCGACAGTATCTTCCACGTGGGGTCGTGCAGGTTCAGCTCGGGATGATCCTGCAGCAGCTCCATGTTGGCCTCCCACAAGCTTTCTATCGTCCCCACGTCCTTCCAGTAGCCTTTGAAACGGTAGGCGAATATCATCTCGTCCGCCGCCAGCATCCGGGGAATAATATTCTTACCGAAATCGTTGGCCGACGTTTTGTCCTCGTTGTCCGCCTGCATGTATTCCTTCACGTTGCGCCAGTTGAATATGTATACGCCCATCGAAGCCAGATTGTTTTTAGGCCTTTCCGGCTTCTCATCAAACTCGATGACCCGCATCGTCTCGTCGGTGTTCATGATGCCGAACCGCGACGCGTCCTCTATCGGCACCTCGATCACCGCGATGGTGGCGGATGCTTCGGTTTGTATGTGGTATTTAAGCATTGCGCTGTAGTCCATCTTGTATATGTGGTCGCCGGACAGCACCAGCAGATAGTCCGGGTCGAACTTGTCGATGAAGAAGCTGTTCTGGTAGATGGCGTTGGCTGTACCGGAATACCATTCGCCGCGTTCCGCCTTCAGATACGGCGGCAGTATGAACACGCCGCCCGTGTTGCTGTCCAGGTCCCACGGCGCTCCCGTGCTGATATACGAGTTCAGCTCCAGCGGCTGATACTGCGTCAGTACCCCCACCGTGTCGATGCCCGAATTGGTGCAGTTGGAGAGAGGAAAATCGATGATCTTGTATTTGCCTCCGTATGGCACCGCCGGTTTTGCGCGCGTTTTGGTGAGCACGCCCAGCCGCGCGCCCTGTCCTCCCGCGAGCAGCATGGCAATGCACTTTTTCTTGTTGATCATACTTCTTCACCTCGATTTGGATTTTCGATAAATTCGTAGTACACGGACGAAAGCGGTGGCAGGTCCAGCGCAGCGCTGAACGGATGGCCGCCAAACCCTTGAGTTTGGGCATAAATCCCTTCGGGCTGCCGTTGTCCACCCCCGCCGTAGATCTCATCGTCGCTGCTGAATACTGCCGACAGCACGCCGTCCGACGGCAGGCCGACCACAAAACCGGTCACCGGCGACGGCGTGAAATTGAACGCACAGACGCACACGCGGCCTTCCTTGCTGCGGCGCATAAAGCAAAGGGCACTCTGCTCCGCGTTGTCCACATTAAGCCAGGCAAAGCCGTCCCAGCTGTCCTCCACCTCCCAGAAGGACGGGCAGTCCTTATAAAAAGCGTTCAGCGCTTTGACATACTGCTGCATCTGGCGGTGCCTGTCGTAGTCCAACAGAAACCAGTCCAGCTGCTTTTTGTGGGCCCACTCGATAAACTGGCCGAACTCGCTGCCCATGAACAGCAGCTTCTTGCCGGGATGCGCGTACATGAATCCGAGCAGCGCGCGCAGCGACGCGAACTTGTTGTCGTAGCTGCCGTGCATCTTGTCCAGCAGCGAACGCTTACCGTGCACCACCTCGTCGTGCGAATACGGCAGCACAAAGTTCTCAGTAAAAGTGTAGCACAGCGAGAACGTCATCTTGCTGTGATAGTACTGCCGGAATATGGGGTCTGTCGACATGTATTTGAGCGTATCGTGCATGAAACCCATGTTCCACTTGTACACGAAGCCCAGGCCCCCGTCATAGGGCGGCTTAGTGATTTTGGGATACGAGGTGGATTCCTCCGCCACCGTGATTGCGCCGGGATAGCGCGTCAGTATCACGGCATTGAGCTTCTTTAAAAAGGCGACCGCGTGGTTGTCGATGTTGCCGCCATGCTCGTTGGGCACGAATTCTCCCTTGTTGCGCGCGTAGTCCAGATACAGCATGGACGTTACCGCGTCCACCCGTATGCCGTCGATGTGGTACACGTCGAAGAAGAACATCGCGCTGGATACCAAAAAACTTACCACCTCAGGGCGGCTGTAGTTGAATATCAACGTGCCCCACTGCGGGTGGTTGGCCTGAATCGGGTTCTGGTGCTCGTACAGGCAGGTGCCGTCGAAGCGGGCAAGGCCGTGCGCGTCCTTGGGGAAGTGCGCCGGAACCCAGTCCATAATGACACCGATACCCTTAGCGTGCATGGTATCCACGAAATACATGAAATCCTGCGGCGTGCCGTACCGGCTGGTTACCGCGTAATAGCCGGTTACCTGGTAGCCCCACGAATCGTCCAGCGGGTATTCGGTGACGGGCATTATCTCCACATGCGTGAAGTTCATCTCCACCAGATAGTCGGAAAGCTCGTCGGCCACCTCGCGCATGCTCGCGAAGCGGTAGCCCTCCTTTTTGCGCCACGAGCCGATGTGCATCTCGTATATCGACATCGGCTTTTGCAGCGTGTTGATTTTTTTGCGCGTTTCAAGGTAGCCAAAATCGCCCCACGCGTAACCGGCAAGACTCCACACTTTTGACGCCGTCTGCGGGCGCACCTCGGCGTGAAACGCAAACGGGTCCGCCTTCAGCACCGTTTGGTTATCGTAACCCACGATATGATATTTGTAGCAGTCTCCGTCTTTGAGCCCCGGAACAAACGCGGCAAACACACCAGAGGGCAGTCTCTCCATTCTGTTTTTCGACGCATCCCAGCCGTTGAAATCTCCCACGACGCTGACTGACTGCGCATTGGGCGCCCACACCATGAACCGGTGAGCCTTCAGTTCCTCGATGAAATGACAACCGAAAGTTGAATAGGCCTGCTGCGCTTCTCCGGTATTAAACAGATAGATTTCGTCAGTGTTGATGTGCTTAGAAAAGTCTCTCATACTTCGAAACCTTCTTTCTCCCGTCAAGCAGGTTCCGTTCTTCTCCTTCGCCAGCCTATTGGTAATATTCGACCACTAATGAGTATTTCCCTTCATTAATCGTTCTCAAAATGTTTGAATTCGGTAAACTCATCGGATATCACGCTTGAGCCGGCTGCCCCGTTACGTCACGACCGAAAAGAGACGTGACGCGGGCAAGCGCTTTGATCGTTTCACCATCGAACTGGCCGTCTGCCAACCGCCATTGCCAGTTGCCCTGTGTGGTCTGCGGCTTGTTCATACGGGCGGATGCGCTCAGCCCCAGTACATCCTGCATGGGGATGATGCACACATCCGCAACGGAGCCCATCGCCAGCCGTATCAGCTGCCAGTGGATGCGTTCGGGCTCAACACCGTCCATATACTCATCCATAAACGCTTTCTCCGCTTCTGAGAGTCCGACATACCAGCCTTGGGTGGTATCATTGTCGTGCGTTCCCGTATAGACAACACAGTTTCTGTTGTACCTGTGCGGCAGATAGATGCTGCCGCCATTTGGGTCGAACGCGAAATGCAGCACCTTGAGACCCGGATATCCGGTGGCTTTGAGCAGTTCGAACACCTCCGGAGTGAGGTATCCCAAATCCTCCGCGATCAGCGGCAGGCGGCCCAGCTGACGCTCTATCTGATGAAAAAAATCGATGCCGGGGCCTTTAATCCATTGTCCTGTCTGTGCCGTTGCGGAACCCTCGGGTATTTCATAGTAAGATTCAAACGCGCGGAAGTGATCTATGCGCAGATAATCGTACAGCGATATCTGGTGCGCGATGCGCCGGTTCCACCAGGCGTAGCCTGTCTTTTTCAGTGCAGCCCAGTCATAAACCGGGTTGCCCCACAGCTGTCCGGTGGCGCTGAAGTAGTCGGGCGGGCAGCCCGCCATACATCTCTGTTTGTCGAGCATCTCCCGGCCTGCCCATGCGTCCGCACTGTCTGCCGCGATATAGATGGGCATGTCGCCGATGATCTGTATGCCATTGCCGTTTGCGTAACGGCGCAGCGCGTCCCACTGCCGGAAAAAGAGATACTGCACGAATATGTGGTAGCCAATCTGTTCCTTGAGCCGCAGCGTGGCCACGTTCAGCGCATTGTCGTTCCGCTGCGCCAGTGCCTCCGGCCATTCCCAGTACGGCTTCATGTCGTACGCGTTCTTGAGCGCCATGAACAGCGCATAGTCGAATATCCACTCGGCGTGCCGTTGGGCAAACGCCGCCGTCTCCCCTGCCACGCGCGCGCCGCTGTAACGGTACGCCATCTGCAGCACCTGCTGCTTGCCAATGTATTGCGCGTTGTAGTCCACATTATCGCTCTGCCGCTCAAAAAGCTTATCGCATAGATCCAGCCCCTCGGCGGGCAGCAGATTATCTGCAAACAAGTCCTCAAAGTCGATGAAATACGGGTTGCCCGCGAATGCGCTGAACGACTGGTAAGGCGAATCGCCGAAACCCGTGGGCGACAGCGGCAGTATCTGCCAGTATTTCTGGCCGCTCTCTTTCAGCCGGTCCGCAAAGCCGCGCGCGCCCCGCCCCATCGTACCGATACCAAAGGGGCCGGGCAGTGATGATATACCCAGCAGTATGCCGCTTCCCCGCTCCATGCCGTCTCCTTTAAAGCGCCGCCGACCGGCGATTATTGTTCATCAATTCCGTGACACTTTGTGCATTGAGCTGGCTGGCCGCCGCGCCGATGTACAGCGCATTGAAAGCGCCGCATGCACACGCAAAGTCCAGCGCCGCCGCAGTGTCCTTGCCGTCAAGCAAACCGTGGATCAGTCCGGTGCAGAACGCGTCGCCCGAACCGGTGGTGTCCTTTACGTTCACCACATACGCCGGAACGAAGCCGGTATAATCCCGGCAGCGTGCATATGCGCCGCGCTCTCCCAGCTTGATCACCACATTTGCCGCCCCCGCGTCCGCAAACGCCTCGGCTGCATCCTCGCAGGCCAGCCCGTCCGTCAGGTGAAGGCTGTCCGCCTCGCTGGGCAGGAACCAGTCCACATACGGTAAAAAGGCTTTGAGTCCATCCAGCTTCAGGCCTATCTTGTCGGTGGCCATATCCGCAAACGTCGTTACACCGTGCCTTTTCGCGTGCGCGAGTATCTCCTCCATGCCGTCCCCATCCAGCTTGGGGCATCCGAAGAAGCTGCCCACCGTTAGCGCGCGCGCATCCGCGATCATATCCATATCAACGTCGTTTCTGCAAAAATCGTAATTGCTGCCGCGACGGTGCAGTATGCTCCTCTGCCCGTCCGCCGATATCAGCACGATTGCAGCGGTCGTCGCCGACTCCGCCGATACCGCCACCCGCGACAAATCCACGCCAGTCGCTTCCATCTCCGCAGTGAACAGCCGCCCGAGCGCGTCGCTTCCCAGACGGCAGCATAGCGCAACAGACCTTCCCAGCCGCGCCAGATCCGCCGCCTGATTGGCCGCGTCTCCGCCCGGCGCAACGATGATGCTGTCGACCGGATTTTTTCCGCCGTCCAATAAAGATTTGTCCGCCGGAGACGCCAGTATATCCATCACGGCAAGCCCCAGAGCCACCACGTCATACCTCTTCATGTGTTCCACTATACACCAAAAGCCGGTTCATTGGCTACATGTCATTTCCCGGATTATTAAACAATATGCTTTCAGCCCGGCCTGCTTTTCCGGCTCTGATAAATAACGATATAAATAAATTTAATTCGCCTTTATTCCCTCTTATATTCTCTTATTTGGCTTCTTATTTAATCTTCTTAGGCTTGACAAAACCGTTTTAAAATGATTATCCTATTTATAACAAACAAAATAAATCAAGCGGTGAAGTTATGATCAGAAACATATATGACATGACGCTGAAGTTGATTACGCCCTCAGAAAAGGGCAGTCAGATCGATTTTACGTCAAAGCAGGACGACATACTGGAAGCGGTCTGCTCTTTTAATGAGAAGTTTCGGACATGGAGCAAGCGGATTATCGTTTATATGATATCCAAAAAGTCAATCCATCTGCTGCTTTTCATGGAGAGCGAGAAGAAGCTGGAGCATATTTCGGCGCGTGAGATACGGTTTTTCACGACCTATCTGAACAACCGGAAAAACTGGAACGAGTACTCTCGCAACAGCTCCAAGCTGTTCGAAAGCGTTAATTTTTCGGCAAGCAGCATGCAGGATGCCCTGCACCAGATTGAAGGAATGGATACGGATTCGGACTCCTTCATGATGCAGGCGGAGGAAATCGAGTTTATCCGCAAGGAAAGTCAGAAAACAGGCGCACGAAGCGAGGCGGTTGAAACCCCGGATCTCGAGGAGCTTTCAGACGAGGATGTTGTTGTGATCGTCAACTATCTGGTGAAAACAAGAAATAAGGGAGAAAACCGTGCACAGAAAGCGGAGACTCTCTCCGAGATTAAAGAGCTGCTGAAAAAATGGTTGTAAAGGGAGGCTTATGATTCAATTAAACAACGTATGCAAAACTTATAATGGCATCGATATGGTGGTCAACCATCTTGATCTTAATATTAATGCCGGCGAGCTTGTTGTGCTCGTGGGCGAAAGTGGTTGCGGCAAAACGACGACGATGAAGATGATCAACCGTCTGGAGGAGCCCTCCAGCGGTGATATTCTGATCGACGGGAAAAACATCAGAGGCGTCAACCCCATCGAACTGCGCCGCAACATTGGGTATGTGATTCAAAAGGTGGGCTTGTTCCCGCACTTAACCGTTGGGCAAAACATTGCTCTGGTGCCGCAGCTGACGAAAAGTGATCCGAAAAAGACAGCTGAAAGAACCATCGAGCTGCTGGATATGATCGATCTTAGGCATGAAGACTATATCAACCGTTACCCCAACGAGCTGTCCGGAGGACAGCAGCAGCGCGTTGGTGTGGCCAGAGCACTCGCTAACAATCCGGACATTGTGCTGATGGACGAACCATTCTCGGCGCTGGACCCCATCACCAAGGACCAGCTGCAAAATGAGCTGCTCAAGCTTCAGGAGGAGCTGCACAAAACGATCGTTTTTGTGACGCACGATATCGATGAAGCCATCAAAATCGGCGACAGAATTGCCGTGATGAAAAACGGCAACATCATACAATACGATACGCCGGAGAACATACTGAAAAAACCTGCCGATCAGTTTATTGAGAATTTCGTGGGCCGCGGACGACTCTGGAAGACGCCGGAAATGCTCAAGGCCGAGGACATCATGAACAAGGATTATGTGCGTATAGGCATGAACCGACCGGTGGCACATGCCATTGAGTTGATGCGTGAAAGAAACTGCGAGGTGCTCGTGGTGGTGGACCGCAGCGGCAGCGATCATAATATCATGCAGGGTCTGGTGGGCCGGCGGCAGATGATTAATGCCGGCAATCATGAAATCCGCATGAAGGACATCATGAAAACCGCTGTTACCACCGTCCTGCCCGACACACCACTGACTGAGGTGCTCAAGCTGCGCGAGTTGCACAGGCTCCGTTTTATCCCCGTTGTTCAGGACGGCATTACTCTTGGCGTGATTACAGAGCCCAGCATCCTCAATGTGCTGTCAGAGATTATACCGGAAAGCGAGGGATTTTAATTGTTTGAATATATAGCAAAAAACTGGAGCGTAATATTAAGCCGTACAGGCGAGCACGTATTCCTGGCATTCACCGCGGTTGCTTTGGCCTGCATTGTCGGAGTGCCGCTTGGCATGCTGATCACCAAAAACAAAAGACTGGCCAATACCATCATCAGCGTGGCGAACGTGCTGCAGACGGTACCCAGTCTGGCGATGTTTGCGCTGCTGATACCGCTGGTGGGCATCAAGGAGAAGAACGCCATATTCGCGCTTTTCCTATACGCACTGCTTCCCATCATCAAAAACACCTATATCGGCATCAAAAACGTAGACCCTTCCATCATCGAAGCGGCCAGAGGCATGGGCATGTCGCGTTCGCAGATACTCTACAAAGTTGAGACACCGCTGGCAATCCCCGTCATTATGGGCGGCGTGCGCATTGCGACCGTTACCGGCATCGGCGTCGCGACCATCGCCACTCTGATCGGCGCGGGTGGTCTGGGTACGCTGATTTATCAAGGCATCGGCATGATGAACTATCCCATGATGATTGCGGGCGCTGTATCTGCGGCGGTGCTGGCGCTGTTGACCGATTTCATACTGGGACTGCTGGAAAAGAAGCTGACGTCCAAGGGCATCGCGGCGAAATAACAGACCGTTACCGGCTTTAGGGCCGTTAACCATAATATTAACGAGGAAAGGTTGGTAAAAATGAAAAAAGTTATCATCATTACACTTGCAGTCATGCTGCTTGCGGTCGGCGTACTGTCCGGCTGCGCAAAAAAAGAGGACAACGTCGTCAGAATCGGGCACAAGAACTATACTGAACAGCGCCTGACAGGTCAGATGCTTTCAGTTTTGATAGAAGCCAAAACCGATTACAAGACAGAAGTGACGGAGTTTGGCGGTACAATGCTTTGTTTTGAAGCGCTTAAAAACGGAGAAATCGATGTGTATCCTGAGTTCACCGGTACGGCTTACGGGGCGATACTGGATCAGACTGAAGTTCTGGGACAGCAGGAAACATACGATTATGTGAAGCAGGAGTTTGAATCCCAATACGGCATCACGTGGCTGAAGGAGATGGGCTGGAACAATACCTATGTGCTTTCCGTGACGGCGGAGACCGCTGATTCACTTGGCATCTCCACGGTCACTGAGCTTGTCGCCCATGCCGGTGACATGATCATGGGTTGCGACAACGAGTTTTTAGGGCGCACAGACGGACTGCCGGGCCTCAAGGAGGCATACGGCATCGAATTCAAGCAAGAGATGCCCATGGACCAGGGCCTCACATACGCCGCGCTGCGGGACGACCAGATAGACGTCAACGTTTCGTTCAGCACGGACGGCCGCATCGCCAAGTTCGATCTGGTGAATCTGGCTGACGACCAGCACTTCTTCCCGCCGTATTATATCGCGCCTATTATGAAGCAGGACTACGCGGAAGCAAACCCCGTGGTGGTGGACGCGCTGAATATGCTGAATGATAAGTTTACGGACGAAGATATGCAAAAATACAACCTGGCCGTGGATGAGGGTGGAGATCCCAAGGAAGTAGCCGCTCAGGCCCTCAAGGACAAAGGTTTGATAGACTGATAACGACTCATATACGAGCCGGAGAGCGTTGTGCTCTCCGGTTTTCGTTTATAACTATGACAAAGGAGATTGGTATGAAAATACTGGGCATCGTCGGAAGCAGGCGAAAAAAAGGCAACACAGCTGCGCTTGTCGGCTCAGCCATGCAGGCTGTTAAAAACGAGGGCATTGCAGCGCAGACAATTTATCTGGACGATTATGATATCGGTGGCTGCCTGGGCTGTGAAGCCTGCAGTCAAACCCGCCGCTGCGTCGTGCAGGACGGTATGCAGCCTCTCTACCCGCTGATTATGGAAGCCGATGCAATTGTCATGGGCTCGCCCACGCATTTTTATAATGTGTCTGCGTCTGTCTGCGCTTTCTTTGAAAGGTGTTACTGTCTGGAGACATTCGACGCAACGGACCGTTCCGTCTGGGTAAGCCCAGGCGAAGCTTTGGGCGGCAAGTACGCGGTCGTTATTGCCGTCTGCGAACAGGCTGACGTAGCAGACATGGGGTTTACCGCTGATGCCATGCGCCTGCCGCTTGAATCGCTGGGGTATCGCGTTGTTGACACCGTAAAAGCGCTGAAGCTCTTTGAAAAGGACGCAGTACTGCAAAGTCAGGAATCGCTTACACGGGCTGCTGCAGCCGGTCAAAAGCTCGCCAGAACGCTTTTACTCCGTCAGAATGCCCAATCACTGCTCAAACAATTCGCGAAGCCTGAGTAAAAGACTAAATAAAATCTGTAACTGTCTGAAGTGGCGCTTTGGGGAATATGTACCCCGGCACCGGCATCAGCGGGTTATAGACCTTCTCCGCATCGACCACGCAAAGCCCCTTCTGTACACCGCGATAAACGCCCTTGATCAGTACGGACTCCAGCGACATTTTCATCGCGAACACGGATACCTTCTGCCCCGGCTGCAATCTCCTCAGTTCATCCGAATAGGGCTTGCCCGTGAACACGATCCGTCCACTGTCCGCGGAAGCCGCCCGTATCACGGGCGTGATGCGGCAGAAGCCTTCTTCATCCTCGGCGGCAATGAACTTGAGATTGGATAAACCGTCAGAGATGCCGCGGGAAATATGCCCCAGCGCTCCGTTGTTATTGCCGTGCACGCTGCCCTTTTTCAGCCGCGTCAGCAGCGCGCCGCGTATGATCGCGCTCATATCAAGCGATTCTTTATCCGTCATATCAGTCAGGTCCAGATAATACACCCGCCCGATGCCGAAATATGTATTGTATCGGAACAGCGGCTTGTTGTTCATGATGTCGAACTCGGCACCCGTTGTCTCAGTGTGGGTAAAGACGGCGCGACCGCGCCAGAGCTCCTTGTCCACGCTCATCAGCAGAAAACCTGCCTTGGGGCGCTGCTGTATGAACTGCTTGGACAGCCCCTCGCAGAACTGCCCGAACATCAGCCCGCGTTCATCCTTTGCCATCAGCGTGCTCAGCATCGTAATGTGCGGAAATCCCTCATCGTCCTTCACCGCCACCAGAGCGATCTTGCTGTCCGACGCGAACAGCTTTTGAGCCTTCTCGGAAATCCTGTCCGGCATTTATCGCACCTTCCTTTCATTCTTCACGGCGCACCGCGCCCGTCCATACGGACAGCCCCGGTATTCCGGTACTTTTGACAGCCGCCGCGTACAGCCGTTCCATATCCGCCCGCCGCATCAGCGGCGTTTCTTTGTATTCCCAGCTTTGTCCCAGCCGTTCGTATTTGTCCCGGCAGAGGTTGTTGAACGCGCATAGCTCCCAGCGCTTCACTGCGCCCGCCATGTTTCTCGCAATGAACTGCCCGATAGCGGCGATGTTCTCCGCGCTGTCCGTCGCACCGGGGATCACAGGTGTTCGCACCCAGAGCTCAATACCCTGACGCTGCGCATACTCCGCCGCTTTTACCGCGTTTTCCAGTATGCGCGCGTTACCAACATCTGTCAGCCGCCGGTGCTCCCCATCGTCCATCAGCTTGAGGTCGAGCAGCAGCATGCTGCTGGTTTCCAGCACCTGCGACAGCGTCTCAAACGGCATATGCGCCGCGGTATCCAGCGCGGTATGCACGCCCGCTTCACGCAGCCGCTGAAACAGCTCGCGTACGAACGCCGCCTGCAGCAGTGGTTCGCCGCCTGACGCTGTCACGCCGCCGCCGCTTTTCTCGAAATAGGCTCTGTCCTTAAGCAGTTCCGCCGCCAGCGCATCCACCGTATAAGTAATGCCCTTGCGATCCATCGCTCCCGTCGGACAGCTTTCCGCGCACTTCAGACAGCCGCTGCATTGATTCCGGTCCACCTCCGCGCCAGTTTCGGTGAATGTCAGAGCGCCGGTTTCGCACGCTTTCACGCAGCAGCCGCAGCCGATGCAGCGGGCTTTCACCCATACCGACTGACTCTGCGGCGGTATGCTCTCCGGGTTGTGGCACCATGCGCATTTTAAGTTGCAGCCCTTGAAAAACACCGTCGTGCGGATGCCCGGCCCGTCTTCGGTGGAAAGCTTCTGTATGTCGAGTACGCGTCCCACCATGCACTAAAACCTCGTGTGACTTTCCCGCGCGATGATCTCGTCCTGCAGCTCGCGCCCCACCGATACGAAGTAGGCATTGTAGCCCGTCACACGCACCAGCAGGTTGCGGTAGTTCTCCGGATGCTGCTGGGCATCTCGCAGCATGTCGGCGTCGAGTATGTTGATCTGCAGCGCCGAGCCTCCGTTCTCGATGTAACCCCGCAGAAACGCCTTGAACTTCTCCCTGTGAGCCTCGTCCCGCAGGAAAGCCGGGCTGAACGTGATCGTATGGCTCGCGCCGTTGGGCAGATTACTCCGGTAATCCATATAGTCTCCGTCTGCTCCTCTGCCCCCCATCGCCTTGCCCACCGAATTGGCGTTGGCCGTCGGGCCTCCGGTGTCTGCGCCGTTGGACGGACATATTGCGTTGCTCAAAAACTGCCCTTTGGCGCGGCTGTCCGCGCTCGCCGCCAGTATGTAGCCGTCGGACACCCAGTAGTTCCAGCTCAGCATGCCGGGGCGGTAAGGCGCGTTTGTTGCCGCCGTCTTGTGTTTCCACGCCTCGTCTGCGAACAGGTCCATCACACGCAGCGCCAGCGCGTCCGCTTCATCGTCGTCACGCCCGTATTTGGGCGCCTTGAACTTGGCTTTGGCCTGCAGTATGTCGTGCCCTGCCCAGTTGTCGCGCAGCGCCGCGATCAGCTCATCCATCGTGCACTCCTTCTTATCGTACACGAGGTGTTTGACGGCCAGCAGCGAATCCACCGCCGTCGCGAATGTAACGCCCTCCAGCGTCGTAAGGTTGATCTCCGCGCCGCCCTGCGTGGCGTCCCGCCCCTTCTCGGCGCAACCATGCACCAGACAGGAGAGATAAGGCGTCGGGCTATACGTCGCGCGTATTTCGTCCGTTTCGTTATACAGCGCCACGTTCTTTCTGACAATGTGCGCCATCTGTGCGGTAAACGCTTCGTAAAACTGCTCAAAGCCGGTGAACGTACGCGGGTCTCCCGTAGCGGGGCCTTCCTGTCCGGCTTTATGCGGCGTACCCCAGAGCGGGTCACAATACTGTATCAGGTCACGCCCGCCGCCGAGAACCAGTTCCACCGCTTTCAGTATATTGAGGTTGTTGTCCACCGTGCCGGAACGGTCATTGCCCACCATCGTGTTTTCCAGACAGCCCACCGACGCGTAATCATGCACGTTATCCTTGTTGATATACTGTTCGATACCCGCCATTTTGGCCTCGCGCAGCATGCCCGCCATTGAACGCTCGTCGAAGTTGAGCAGGAACGGCGCGCCTTGGCTGGCGGATATCATATCGACCACCTTATCCATCAGCGACTCCGGCGTGCCGCGGTGCAGGCGCACGTTGGGCTTGGGCTCAAGTATCGGGCTCATCTCGTCGATCACCTCAAGCAGCACGTATGTCATCTCGTTGGTCATATCCACACCGTCCCGGCCCATGCCGCCGATGTTGAACAGCTGTCCGTATCCCGCCGTGATGCCCTGGTTGCTGCCCGTGCGAATCATCGCGTCATAAGCCGTGTTGCAGTGAATCCAGAAACACTTCAGTATCTCCTTGCCGAATTCGCGGCTCATGCCCTGCCGCAATGATTCCTCCCAGTAAGGCAGCAGTATCTGGTCCAGCCGACCGAAGGAGAGCCCCGCGCCCGGGAAATTTTCGTCCGCCATCACCAGCATGTGCGTGAGCCACAGCGACTGCACCGCCTCCCAGAAATCTCGCGCACCCTCCCATGGCACACGCCACAGGTTTTCGCTCATGCGCAGCATTTCGTCTTTTCGCACTGCATCCGTTTCGATTTCGGCCAGCTTGATGCAAAGCTCAGCATATTTTTCCGCCAACGCCTTGGGCATGGTTGCTGCCATCTTCATCGCGCGCAGCTGCGCACCGCGGCTGCCCCGCTGCTGTTCAGGCGTCAGCTTGGCATACTCCTCGTCGATGTGCGCCGCAATGGCTTTGAAGCCGCTCTTCAGCACCTGCGCGTAGTCGGGAATGATGTGCGCCGATGTCGCGCCGCAGTTGCCGAAGCCACGCTCGTGATACGCCTTCATCTTGGCGCGCATGCCGTTTTTGCCGAACACGCGCGCGTTGCGGGCTTTGGCTTCCGCCTGGCTCCAGCAGCGCGAAGCCAGCAGATTGAAGCGGCCTCCCGCGATCAGGTCCCCCGGCAGCAGCTCCTGCGGCACATGGCTGACCATGGCCTCCTTGATGAACCATGCGCGCCGTTCCGCAATGCTCCATGAGAAGAAGTCCTTTGGTATGTCGATTTTATGCGCAGCCTGCTTGGTGGAAGTCACGAACTGCTGATAAAAAGCGTAGGTTTCCGGTACAACGTAAAACGTGATCTCATCGAACAGCTCATCCCATTCCGTACCCGTCGTGAATGGAATGAACTCGTTGTTCCAGTTTCGCTTCACGCCCGAAAAGTAATAATCCCTCAGCCACCGTATCCGGGGAGACAGATGGTAAGGCTCCTTCACGCGGTTCTCCAGTGCGTTCATCGCAGTTACCTCCTATTCTGTTTTGGTATCATGAATACGCGGTTGCCCCGCGAAAAAGCAGTTCTTTGAAAAGTCAGCAAAAACTTATGTATCAGCGCTTCTGCCGTTTGGATGTCAGTACCTGTCTGCCATGGTCCAGCATCGTTTTCATGATGCTTCTGGCCTTCTCTCCTTCTCCCAAATCGATGGCGGAGATCAGCTGTGAATGAAAATCATGAACGACAGCCCGGTCATCCAGCAACTCATAAAACCGGAGCACCAGAGAAATGTACATTGCTTCGATGGACCGGAGCGTCATCGGCAGCATAATGTTTCCCGAGGCTTTCGAAATCAGCAGGTGCATCTGATAGTCCAGCGCCGCCGCGTCTTCCGGGCTTTGCGCCTTCCTTTCTTTCGCGAGCAGCATTCTCATCTGCGCAACGTCGTCGGACGTCCGGAACACGGCAGCCTTCTGTGCCGCCGTTGTCTCAATGATCTCGCGGTATTCCGTCAGGCTCTCCAGCAGGTCGCGGTCAAACTCTCCCGTATACTGCAGAAGTGCGCCGTAAAGCTCCAGCGTTCCTTCCTTTTTGAAGTTGTTTACATAGGTTCCCTGACGCGGAATGATGCGCAGAACGTTCTTTGTGGCCAGCTCCAGCAAAGCGGCGTGGACAGTGACGCGCGAAACGCCCGTCTTCTCTGCGAGCTCGCGTTCAGGCGGCAGCTTCTGGTCCACAGCCAGCTCGCCGGACAAAATCTGCTGCTCAATGATGGCTATGAAGCGCTGTTTCGCGCTCTCTTTTTTCTGTTCCGGCACCTGTCACACCTTCTTCGTGGTAATACCACGATTATACCACGATATTTCAAAGAAGTAAATAAGCGATTGGATTCCTGATAAAAAGAAAAACCGGACTCTTTTGCCCGGCTTCGCTTTATGGCCATCCTAACTGTTCTCCGACAGGTAACTCAGCAGGGCATCCCGCAGGAACACCGCGGCACCGGGTGCAGCGCTGTCATAATACGCCGCAAACCGGGCATCGTCCACATACATCTGTGCCAGCCCCTTGTGGGCATCGGCGCTGTAGCTACCCCACGAGCACATCAGCCACTGCTTATGCAGCTCGCAGAGGTGCCTGGCCGCCGCGCCTTGCGTATCGTTCGTCAGCATGGCCGTTTTCAGCGCTTCAATTACCTCCGTGCCCAGCGCCTCCATGCGCGCAAACTGCGCCGGCGTCATGCCCGCAAGCTTTGCATTGGACTGGTCCACCGCGTCGCTCCCGTACCTTTCACGCGCTTCAGCGCCGTACTTGCGCTCATTGTCGTCGATATACTGCTGCTTGAAGCCCTCGAATTTTTCCGCATCCGTCATGTCAAATCCCTCCTTTTTTGATTTCAGGGTGTGACTGACGGTACCGATCAGCGCTTCCAGCTGGCCTCGTTTGGCCTGCAGCTCCTGCAGATGCTGCTCCAATGCCTTTTGCGCCTCAAAATCCGGTGCCAGAATGATGAGCCGGATGTCCTCCGGGCTTACGCCGAGTGCGCGGTAAAACAGTATCTGCTGCAATGCGTCCACTTGTTCGCGCCCGTACAAACGGTAGCCTGATTCACTGGTCTGCGCTGCATTAAGCAGCCCGATCTGGTCATAATAGCGCAGCGTCCGCGTGGTCACTCCCGCCAGTTTTGCCAGCTGTCCGATCGTATACACGTCATTTTCACCTCCGGAGATCATCGTAAACCTTGACGTTACGTTAAAGTCAACACATATTTTAAAAACAAATGAAACACCGGCTGGAATGCCGATGTCTCATATCATAAAACGCATTTTGCAGTACACCCAAGGCTACATTTCCGCCAGATCGTATCCAGCCCGGTCCACAGCATCTTTGAACTGGCTGAAGCTCAGTTTGCTTGTGTCGTATTCAACCGTCAGCGTCCCCGCCGCGAGGTCCACTTCAGCGCTCTTCACGCCTTCCAGTGCAGACACCGCCTTCTTCACGCGCGTTACGCACGCTTCGCAGCCCATACCCGTTACACGATACGTTTTCTTTTCCATTTTCAACGAACCTCCTCGATTGATTATTCCTTATACTTAATCTCTGATGAAACGATAACCATTATTCAGCAGCCGCCTGTTTCATCAGTGCGGCGCATATCTCTTTGCATGGCTGCCATACCAGCTGTTCGAACTCCGCATCGTCATGGGGAGCTGAGCCGTTACCCGTGGGTGTCAGTTCCACACAGAAGCCCGGCCGCTCAAAGTCCTGCCGGAACCAGTTCTCAAAGCCCGCACCGTACACCGCCGGATCCTCTGATACAGGCATCAGCTCGTACCCGGTCACCTCGGCAAGCGTTTCCGCGATGGACGCGCCTGCCGGTATGGCTTCCTCGGTGCCGCTGTCCGCCCAATAGATCACCTCGCCCTTGGTGTGGAACGAGGCTGCCAGCACAAAGTCATAGCTGTTGCACAACGCCATCACCGCCTGAACCTCCGGCTCGGTGGCGGGCGCTGTGCCCTTATACATCTCAGAGCTGGGCACATCGGTGTTGCTCGCCTTCTCATCCCAGTGGCAGGGATACTGGCGGTTCAGGTCCACCCCGTTGATGTTGGCTTTCCATTCGTCGTAAGTATCCTTAAGCATGCGCATGGCTCTGACCTTTTCCGGGTCTTTGACTGCGTCCACGCCGTTCTGCACCAGATTGACGCCATCCGGGTTCACCATCGGCACGATATACACCGTCACTTGCTTGAGCATCGCGGCGATGTCAACACCGTCGAAGGGCTTGTCCGCCGCCGCAGCGCGCGCGTATTCGTCCGCCGTCTCCATCAAGAAGGTTGCGGTGATGTACTCACGGGCATGGTGCGCGCCCAGCAGCAGCAACTTCTTCTCCCCGGTCCCCAGCTTGATGAGCGTCAGCTCTCTTTCCTCCACCGACTGACCGATACTTTCAGTTTGGATAATATCCGGATACAGCTCCGCGAGATGCTGCGCATCAGCAATCATCATCTCGTAGCTGTAGGTTTGATTGGGGTTGACGACATCCTCTTCCGCCGCCTGTGTGGCTGTTGGCGTCGTTGCTTCGGCAGGCAATTCCGTTGGAACTGCAGGCTCAAGGTCGGATACCTCTCTCGACTCCTGACAGCCTGTCAGCATTATCAGGCTCATTGACAGCATGATTGTGAGCAATATTATGACGCGTCTGCGCTGTTTTTTCTTCATTGTAACCTCTGATAATTGATTTCCCTATACAGCCCGCTTTTGAAGATCAGTAAACGAATCAATGTATTATACCATCTTCCAAATGAAACATAAACGAAAATCAAAATCTGACAGATTCGCATTTACAAAAATCGTTTGAATATCAAACAAACTGTTTATTTATCTGAGGCACGGAGGCGTATGGAATGTTTATCAGAATTACGTATCGCTATAGAAAATATCAATCGGATAAAGCTTTGGTATTGCCGGAATGTACATCTGCAAACCTGCGAAGAATTCAAAATGCTTCTTTGATTGGTGCCTTTATATCCCTGATCCATTTTTTACTGTTTATATTTTCGCCCAAAGGAGAAACTGCCGCACTTGAAACATGGCGACTGGGCATTATAATCTCACATAGTATATTGTTTTTTTCGTTTGCAGCAGCCTTTTTAATCTCCACCCGTCTAAAGAAGGCAGAGAAGAACTTTAAGCTGACTTTGCTGCTTCAGTATTCCGTCATCGGTGTGATTATGGCAGCGGGCGTGGTGATCGTGTCTATCGATCAGCTCGCCACCAGTAACATTACGCCTTTTATTGTGGTCTGCCTCGTCATGGGGACGATATTTCTCGTGGATCCGCTGACCTCTCTCCTGATCTACCTTTCATCATATGCCGCTTATTACTTTTCAATCGCCGCCGCTGCGCCATCCGCCGAACAGCTGCTGTCCAACCGGGTCAACGGCATTACCGCCATCGGCATCGGCTTTGCGCTGTCGGTCATACTCTGGCGTCTGAATGTGACCAACATCAAACAGAAGAAACGTATCATCGACCAGCAGCAGGAGCTGGAACGGGCGAATAAGGAGCTGGAGCGCATGGCCTATTTTGATGCGCTGACCGGTCTGCCCAACCGCCGTTATTTTGATGAAGTGCTGCAAAGAGAAATTGCGCTCATTGAGCGCAAAGGTTATGAATCGTGTCTGGTGATGCTGGATGTCGATGATTTCAAAGGCATAAACGATGTGTACGGACATCCCGCTGGCGACAGCATTCTGGAGCAGCTCGGTCATTTGCTGTTGGCCAGCATCCGCAAATACGACACACTTTGCCGTTTGGGCGGAGATGAGTTCATTATACTGCTGCCGCAGACAACCATGGCTGAGGCAAAGGGGTTTGCCGAAAGGTTCCGTAAGCTTCTCGCCCCATATCCCTTTCTGGTTGACTCGGTAACGATAAACACCACGGCCAGCATCGGCGTCGCCCGGCTGTCGGGCAGCCGGGACGCATCGTTGATCCGGCATTATGCCGATGCGGACAGAGCGCTGTATCTCGCCAAGCAGGAGGGTCGCAACTGTGTCCGCAGCGCACTGTGACCTCTATTACTGCCTCGCCTTGACCGGCGCGCGCCGCAGCGCAGTGAAGCTTAAGGCGGCAAATATGAGCACCAGCAGCACGTTGGTCACTATACCCCTGAACGGGTTTCCGTCCATAAATCCGAATGCCCAGCCGGTAAACCTGGTCAACGCGATCGACACCGCACCCCGGAACAATGCCCAGTCCGCTATCGGCCAAACGAACAGCAGCAGCACGGGAACGCCGATGGACACCAGCAGCTTCACCGGCTTATTCATACGGTAGTACAGCGTGGTGAGCAGATAACCTGCCATGCCCGCTGCCATGTTGGTGAAGAACATCCATAGAACCCCTGTCAGTACGGCAGACGTGCTATACGATTCGATGCCATACATCTGCATGAACCCCGGATGATATTCTCCAACACTTCTCATCAACAGGCTGATTGTGCTGTCAATCACCGCCATACCCGCTGCCACTGTACCCAGAACAGCCAGAAAGCTGACAAACATGGTTTTTCTGGACACGCCGTTGGCGCTGAGCATATGGAATGCGGCCTTAAACGAGTTCAATCCACAGATAAATATGAATACTACCGAGGCCATCTCCAGTCCGCCGACGGTGAATTGATTGCCCTCACGGATTGCGATCGACATCGATACACCCATCAGTATGAGCAGCGCAGCGATGACAGTATAGAATATGATGAGCGGCCATTTCATGCCGTCCAGCTGATATTTCCACGATGGTAAAAAGTTCATACTAAATCACTCCTTTAAGCGTTCGTCAGATGGATGAACAGGTTCTGCAGCTTCATGCGCGAGACTTCCACGCCGTCCGGCACTTTGGAATCCAGCGCGCCCAGCAGATACGCGCTCTTGATGCCCCCCAGCGTATCGCTGCCCAGCACGTGCCGTCCGGCAGTGAACGCGTCGACGCGGGCTGCCGGTCCTGTCACCGTATACCCCGCCGCCAGCACGTTTTGCGTCGTATCGTCCATGATCACCCGGCCGTTCTTGATGATGAAGACGTGCTCAATCACATCTGCCGCTTCCTCTATGAGATGCGTCGATATCACGATCGTTCGCGGCTTCTCGCTGTAGAGGCTGATCAGCTCACGGTAGAACAGATCGCGGAAGTTGGCATCCAGCCCGAGAACCGGTTCATCAAGCAGCAGCACCGGCGCGTTGCAGGCCAGCGCCGCGATGATCTTGTAAATCGATGTGTAGCCCGTGGACAGCGTTTTGAGCCTCTTGCCAGTGTTCAGAGCAAATTTGTCTGCCAGCGCCCGGGCGTACGCCATATCCATTTCCGGATAGAACACGCGGGTCCACTTGAACACATCCCGGACGGTCATCGAATCGGGATACAGCGGCGCTTCGCTCATGCAATACACCTTGCCCAACACCGCATCGTTCTCCATAACCGGCTGGCCGTCGACGGTGACTTCCCCTTCGGTGGGAAAAATGCGGTTGGTGATCAGGCTCAGCAGTGTGGACTTGCCCGCGCCGTTGCGTCCCAGCAGCCCGTATATCTTTCCTTCCTCGATGGTCAGAGACACATCGTCCAGCGCAGTGACAGCGCCGAATTTCTTTGTCAGGTTTTTTACAGCTATCTGGCTCATGCTTTCAGTCCTCTCCTTATCATCTCATCCAATAATTCATACGACAGCCCCAGTTTTCCGGCTTCTTCCGTCAGCGGAACGATAAACTTGTCGAAAAACTGACTGCGTCTTTTGTCAATAACCATCTGCCTCGCCCCCTCCGATACAAACATGCCGAGACCGCGCTTTTTATACAGCACACCTTCGTCTGCCAGCTTCGTGACGCCCTTGAGCGCCGTGGCCGGGTTTATCTTGTATCGGACGGAAATCTCTGTCGTGGACGGCGCCTGAGCGCCTTCCTCCAGCGCACCGGATAATATCGCGCTTTCGATCTGCTCGGCGACCTGCATAAATATGGGCGCCTCTGCACTGAAGTCGATCTGCATCACATCACCCCTTTGGTTAACTACTCTTGTAACTAACCATACATCATATTTTCTGAAATGTCAATCGCTTTTTCATTGAACAGCCAAGCAGACAGTTCTATTGACACCTCCATGCTCTTCAAATATAATTACCTTCGGTGGCAAACCTTTTAAGGTTTACGCCAAACCAGGTTGTTGCTCTCGCGATGGCCTTATTCTGAAAGGCAATTGAATGGAAGCACTTCAAAAAGCATTTATCGGTTACGGCTGGCAGAATATTGTGATGATTTTGATCGGCCTGATATTAATCTTTCTGGCGATTAAAAAGGAATACGAACCGATGCTGCTGCTGCCCATCGGCTTTGGCTGCATACTGGTGAACCTCCCGCTGGCTGCCGTGTTGGGGACGGCGGAAGACCCCGGATTCCTGCAGGTGCTCTACAATGCGGGCATCACCACCGAGCTGTTTCCGCTGCTGATATTCATCGGCATCGGCGCGATGATCGACTTCTCTCCGCTGCTCAAGCAGCCGGTCATGATATTCTTCGGAGCCGCAGCCCAGCTCGGCATATTCGCGGCAATGCTGCTGGCCATATGCGCCAATGCCATTATCCCCGATATATTTTCACTCAAAGAAGCCGCCGCTGTAGGCATCATCGGCGCAGCCGACGGCCCCACAACGATATATGTCGGCAACCTTTTCGCCAAGGACTATATTGGGCCTCTCTCGGTTGCCGCTTATTCCTATATGGCGATGGTGCCCATCATTCAGCCGCCCGTGATCCGTGCATTGACTACCAAGAAAGAACGCCGCATCCGTATGGACAACGACTTCGGCAAGCCGATCGCGCGTCCTGTACTGATCGCATTCCCCATCATTGTGACGCTGGTCGTCGGTTTTGTGGCACCCCAGGGCGTGCCGCTGGTGGGCGCACTGATGCTCGGCAATCTGATCCGCGAGTGCGGCGTGCTCAAACGCCTGTCCGCCTCCGCGCAGAACGAGCTGGCCAACGTTGTCACGATACTGCTCGGCATCACGATCGGCTCGACGATGTCCGGTGCAGCGTTTATCCAGAAGGAAACACTGTTGATTCTGCTGATCGGCTTCCTCGCATTCGTGTTCGATACTGCAGGCGGCGTGCTGTTTGCCAAACTGGTCAACCTGTTCCTGAAGAAGAAGGTCAATCCCATGATCGGCGCAGCGGGCATATCGGCGTTCCCGATGTCGGCGCGCGTTGTTCAGAAGATGGCGCAGAAAGAAGACCCGTCCAACTTTATACTGATGCCGGCTATCGGCGCCAACGTATCCGGCCAGGTGGGTTCCATCATCGCCGGCGCGGTGCTGATATCGCTGCTGAGCTAGGAGGTTTATAATGGATATTTCCGGAATGCTGTCGGATGGTTTTAAGTATATGGGAATTGGCATCGGCATCGTGTTTGCGGTGCTGGGGTTATTCTATATCGTAATCAAGGTTTTGCTTAAAGCCTGGCCGTCCAAAGGAGAAGGAGAAGGCTGACCTCTGGTCAGCCTTTTTTATACGCTGGTACTCTTAGTGAGACTCTATAGTCCTGACCCGCTGCACATGCCCGATTGGGCCACATGAGCTGATCATACCGACGGGCTTGTCCGATAAGCTTTGCCGGAGAGGAATCTGCCGTATCATGGCACGCGGCAACATAGCGTTCAGCGTGTCTGGCGAGCCGCAGACGAAAAGCACGCGCTTCACCAGCATCCTTAAGACGTCAACCGGGCGTTTTCAGTTGAGCTTCTTCAGCCTGAGCATGGCCGATACGCCGCCGGATGACAGGTTAGCCTCACACACCGTCACAGAGGTCATCACGACGCCAATGCGATCCCCTGCCTGCAGATACGCCATCGTACCGCCGCGGCACTCACGAACGCCTGTGGATATCGCAAATTCAAACATGCCGCCCGGCAGTGTATCATTACCGGATCTCAATTCAAACATCACCGGAGTGGATGCCTTTGCGCTAACACGCAGATCAAACGTAATCTCATAGTCTCCCGACTCCGTCACCGCCACATGGTCGTCGCCTTCAATATGTTCTACGCCGTTCAGGCAGCTGTGCTTTCCAAAACGAACGGAAACAGCGTCTCCGGGCCGGGACACAACCAGCCGCTGCGACCCCTTGTGGTATAGGCATCCGTATGCGTTCAGACCTGCTGACGTCACCGATGGCGTCTCGCACTGAGTTATTACCGGTATCTCCTGATCCGGCGCATCTCCTGCCGGAGCTGTCTCCGTTATGGCTGGTTCCTCCTCTGGTGTCAATTCTGCCGCAGCCATTTCCGACGCAGCCTCGACATCTGTAATGAAATCCTCCGCCGGCACTGCTGCCCGGTGTACATCCTCTGTGTCGTTATACCCGCCGCCGCAGCTATGGCCGCCGCAGCCTTCCCGTACAGTAACCCAGTTGCTGCTGAGCGACTCGGACAGCCGCCGTGAACCACAAGCTCTGCCGGACTGATATGTATTATAACGGCTATTGGAATTGTTCATTTCAATCCTCCCCCAATGAATCTGGCATATGATTATCTTATTGAACAGAAAACCCAAATGTGAAAGATGCAGCCGATATAAAAAGAGGTCTGCACACCATGACAGACCTCCCGTTCATTAGGGCCGCTGCTTGCGGCTGTTGCCCGCCTTGGCGTTGCCTGTCTTCTCATGCCCCTGAAGCTCCGGAACAGGCGACTGATCGTTCTTCGAAAAATGCTGGCGCTTGTTGCTCTCCGTTCCGTGCGGTTCGCTGGGGTCCGGGCGGCGCATTCCCGCTTTTGCCATGCTGTTGCCTCCTTATAATTTGATACTTATATTATTGTCCAAATCGCCAGAGAACACTTCGTGATCAACCAACACTTGACAATTAAAATTTTTGTCTATATACTGGCCTTTACTATTTGAAACGAGGCACTTTCAGTTGAACAACACAGAAAGAATGGGCAAGGCGCCTATACTGAAGCTTGTATTGCAATTCTCCATCCCCACGATCACCGCGATGATCGTCAACGCAATTTATAACGTCGTTGACCGGATTTTCGTCGGGCACTTTGTGGGCGAAGATGCGCTGGGCGGCCTGACCGTTGCATTCCCGATTATGATCGTGGCTTTTGCGATTGGCGCACTATTTGCCGTCGGCGGCGCAACACTTGTCTCCATTAAGCTGGGTGAACACAATACCGAAGAAGCCAACAGGTATTACGGCAATATGTCCGTCCTTTTGGTGATCTCCGGCCTGGCCATGACTATTCTGGGCCAGATTTTCATGCCTTCGCTGCTGAAACTGGTGGGCGCTACCGAAGCCAACCTTCCCTATGCGCTCTCCTATATGCGCATCATCACAGCCGGTGTGGTATTCCAGCTGTGCTCTTTTGCCATGTCTGTGATGATCCGTACCGAAGGAAAGCCCGTTTATTCCATGGTCAGCCAGATCGTGTCCGCCGTTACGAATATTGTGCTGGATTATCTGTTCATCGGACCTCTTAACATGGGTGTGGCTGGTGCTGCGCTTGCGACCATTCTCGGCCAGCTTGTGGGCTTTGGCCTGCTGTTCCATTACTTCTTTATTTCCAAGAAGAGTTTACTGAAGCTCACCAAGGAGAATGTGAAGCTGCGCTTTTCCCTGATCAGAAAGATCGCCGTCATCGGTTCGTCTTCGTTTATCATTAACCTTGGAACGGGCATATCCGCTTCCTTTACTAATGTAGCGCTCAAGCAGCATGGCGGCGATGCTGCCATCACTTCCTACGGCGCGATAAACAGTTTGGTAACGCTTGTACTGATGCCCATTATCGGCATACTGCAGGGTGTCGCACCCATCATGGGGTTCAACTATGGCATGCGGCAGCTTCATAGAGTATGGCGCACGCTCTGGACGGGCATCGCATTCGGATCGGTTTTCGCTGTCATCATGTTCACGCTGATGGAGATTTTCCCCGAAGCGGCGGCCTCACTGTTCCTCGACCCCGCCTCGCCAACGATGAAGCTGTGCGCCGCGGGGCTCAGGCTGCAGATACTGTTCCTGCCCATACTGTCTATCAGCGTGCTGTCCACCGCCTATTTTCAGTCCACAGCGCAGGGCGGCAAAAGCCTTTTCATAAGCTTTATGCGGCAGGTGCTCACTGTGGTCATGGTACTGACGCTTCCCTATCTGTGGCAGCTTGACGGCGTATGGCTGGCCGTTCCGGTCGCCGAAGCGACTATGATATTCGTTTCGCTGATCATGCTGTTTGCGGACTGGAGCAAACGGGCAAAGATGCTTCTGCCGGATCCTGCCGGGCCGGACCCGCAGCCCGACATCATTTCATAATGCACTTAAAGAAACGCCGACGGATTATCGGCGTTTTTTCATTCGGTATGCATATTTAATGGCGCTCTCTGTCTTTAAACGGCCTTATCGCTCAGCTTGATCACAAAGCACCCGCGCCATTTGACCGTATACTTGACCTCTTCATCGCAGGAATCCAGGCAAGTGGGTGCCATTCCGCTGCTTATGTTATTCGCCACGGCAAAATCGTCCACAGTGACTTCCTCAATTTTGGGCATGCCCTCCAGCGAACTGCCTCCCCCGACGGATATATCGACGTTCAGGCATCCTGAACCGGACACCCACCCGAGCGGTGATACGGACTCCGTAACAACGCATGAGGACGCGAGATTTCCGACATCTTCGTTAAAGCCCGCTGTCTTTTCCTCCAGCCTGTACCTGATATCGCTTATTACCACAGGATAAGCGTTGCAGATGTAATATATCGTCCCCATCACATGATAGATGACTGTCCGCACCGGCCCCACGTCCGGCACCTCCACCGTTTCCATTTGCCCGACGACATTCAACTGGCTCTTATCAAACAATATGCTTTTAACGCCCTGCGGCTCTGACCAGGTTTCGTCCAGCATGAATGGCGGCTGAAGCTCCGTGGTCGCGCAAAACGGTATTCTGACTTCTGCCATATCATGAGCCTCCTCTATCTATTTATATGGCCTCTGAGTAAACCATCACAGTTTTAGTTTATTCTGTGACGCTTATTATGTGACTTGTATGCATTGCCAAAGGCAGCGTATGAACAGCAAAAGGCAGGGATTGTTCCCTGCCTTTTGAGCACTTCGTGGCTATGCCAAAGCAAAGTGATATAAAAGAGCAATCGGGTTGGAGGGCTATTGCTCTTTATACCGGTTTGCCGTCCGGCAGACACCGGACATCGAACCAGAAAACGACGCCGCCCGGCACGTTTTCTGCGCCGCACTGCTGACCGGATACGTTCTGAATCGCCTTGACCACCGACAGTCCAAGGCCGTAGCTGTCCTTGACGCGCGTACGCGCCTCGTCCGCTTTGAAAAACCCGTCCCAGATGTTGACGAGATGATCGTCCGGTATTGGCTGTCCTGAGTTGAACACGCTGACGCGTATCGTATCCTTATGCACTTTGGTGCTGATACGCACGGTTTTTTTCTCGTCTCCGTATCGAGCGGCGTTGGAGATGTAGTTCGCCAACACCTGCTCAAACCGCATTGCATCGATATGCCCCAGTGGGTCGCCATCCAGTTCCAGCGTAATGTGCAGCCCGTTCTCCGAGATGAAGCCGTCGTATTTCTCCAGAAAGCTCCTGATGCGTTCGTTGATGCGGAGTGTTTCATAGAGCAGTTCGATACGCCCGCTCTCCATGCGCGACAGTTCCAGCATCTCCTTAAGCAGCCGGTTCATTTTGGCGGCCTCCTCAGCGATGATCTCGACGTAATACTCCTTCTGTCTGGCTTCTGTGGCAAAGCCCGCGTTCATCTCGTCCGCGTAGCCTTTGATAAGCGCCAGCGGCGTCCTTAGCTCATGCGATGCGTTGGAGATAAACTGGCGCTGTGCGACGATATCTTTCTCCAGCTGTATGTTCTGCTCCCGCAGCGTATTCAGCGCGCTTTCCAGCTCCGTACCCAGACGGTTCACGTCCTCGCCCAGATTCTGAAGTTCATCTCCCGTGCGCACATCACACCGGTTGCCGAAGTTGAGCGCGGCCAGTTCGCCGACGGTGTTCTGTATCTGGCGGATGGGCCGGGTAAAGCGCCGGGACATTCTGAAAACGAACACGATGGAGATGGCGACGGACAGCAGTGCACAGGCCAGCAGCAGTATGTTCGCCTGGCTGACGCTCTGGTTGATGGGCTCGATGGCCTGCGTCAGAGCGATTCGTATACCGTTGTCCAGCTCTTTGGTGCAGACCAGCATTTCGATGTCAGTCCTGGGTTCTTTGATGGTCGCCATGTATGTGTTATCACCCACGGACTCCCAGCCATCCTGCTCCTGATGCCAGCGGAAGAAAGGCGGCTGCCTGTCGCCTGACTGCATATCTTCACCGGACTGGGACGGGCTTTGCGCCGTATTCTGATCCTGAGGCTCCGCCTCTGTGTCCTGCTGCGAGGCGTTTTGATCCGAAGCTCCGCTTCCAAAGCCCGAGCCGTCCGGGCGTGGCATCAGCCCCGCTTCCTTGGACGATGAATAGAGCACCTCCTCATCATTTGCGATGATGAGATCGTAAGCTTTATCCACTGTCAACGCATCCAGCTCATCCAGCCAGGTATCCTCGTCCCCCGTAAAATCGATTTCCGAGAGCGATGCGATACCACCGAGCATCGAGCTGCGTATCGAGCTGTAGTAGAACGGCTTCAGCAGCAATGTGTTGGACAGCAGAATGATGACCGAGGTTCCCAGCACTACGGCTACGATATATAAGAACAGTCTCTTTGTAATGCTGGTCTTTCTCCGCGTTTTCGTCATGCGTTGACCTCGAAGCGGTAGCCAAAGCCCCGCAGCGTTGTGATATAGCTGCCGCACTTGCCCAACTTGGTGCGCAGCCTGTTGATATGCGTGTCTACCGTGTTGGAGGAGCCAAGATAGTCGTATCCCCATACGTATTCAAGAATCTGGTCACGGCTTAAGCTGATGTTGTCATTCTCCGCCAAATACACCAGCAGCTCGTACTCCTTGCGGCTCAAGGGCACGCTGATGCCGTCCACTGTCACCTCGCGTGCCGCCGTATCAATCTTCATGCTGCCGAAGACGTTGCGCTGCACCACGCTGCTTCTTCTGAGCAGTGCCTCCACGCGCGCTGCCAGCACCATGGGTGCAAACGGCTTGATAATATAATCGTCTGCGCCGCAGTCCAGCCCTCGCACCTGATCATAGTCTTCACCCTTTGCGGTCAGCATCAGTATGGGGCACTGTGAGTATTCTCGCAGCTTGCGGCAGCAGGCGAATCCGTCCATCACCGGCATCATCACATCCAGCATCACCATGTCCGGCGGGTCTACCACAAAGGTTTTGAGCGCCTGCAGGCCGTCTTCGGCCTCCGTCACACTGTATCCGCGGCTTTCCAGCACCGCCCGCAGCAGATCGCGCATACGCGTCTCATCGTCCACCACCAGTATTCTTTTTGTTTTCTCTGCTTCGTATTTCATGGGCAAACCTCACTGGCCATTATATCATTGTTCCGTAAATATGTAAGCATCGCTGGCAAGCTGCGCCGCAGGCGGCCCGCCATCTCCCTGTACGGGCCACCTGCGTCCAGCAATGGGTCACTCGTAACGGAGCGCTTCGATGGGGTTAAGCTTGGAAGCCTTGATGGCCGGGTATATGCCGAACCCCACGCCGATGATGAGGCTGAAGCCCAGCGCCGTCAGCATCACGCTGCTCTGCACGGTCACGGTGGTGTCCATCAGCTGCCCGATGAAGCCGGAACCGAATTCTGCCAGCAGTATGCCAATCAAACCGCCCGTGCCGCTGACGATGACCGCCTCGAACAGGAACTGCATCAGTATATCCCGCCGGGTCGCGCCGATCGCCTTCTCGATGCCGATATCGCGCGTGCGTTCCATCACGGATACCAGCATGATATTCATAATGCCGATACCGCCCACCAGCAGCGATATGCCCGCGATGCCGCCCAGCATCGCCGTCTGCGTCGCGCTCACTTCCTCCAACGACTCCAATATGCTGTCCTGGCTGTTGATGGAGTATCCGTTGTCCTCCGTCGAGTATTGCTTTAAGAAGCTTTCAAGGCTGGCCTGCGCGATGGACACCGTGTCGGACGACTGCGCACTTGCGTATATCGTGGATATCGTGGTGTTCTGCATCATGCGTTGCGCCGTGACGAACGGTATGATCACCAATTCGTCGCCGCTCACCGTTTCATCGTCGCCCTGCTCCGCCAGTACGCCCACGATCTCATACTTTGTGCCGTTGACGGACATCTCCTGCCCCACCACATCAAGAGAACTGAACAGCTCTACCGCGATATCCTGCCCGATCACCGCCACTTTAAGCCGGTTATCGTTGTCTTTGTTGGTGATGAAGCGGCCTTCCTTCACCTCGTATTCGCGTATGTTCTGATAATCCGACGTGACGCCGATCACGCTGATGTCCTCCATACTTGTCGCCCCGTTTTTCACAGTGTAAGTGGACGATATATACGGGGACACGGCGCCGATGCCTGCCAGTCGCCCGATCTTCTCCACATCGTCCAGCTTGAGGTCGGCGCGGTCGTCGCGGATGCTGATGGTCAGCAGGTTGGAACCCAGCCCCTCGATCTGCTCAGTGACCGCCGCGTTGGAGCTCTGCCCCACCGATATCAGCGCCGTTACGGCGAATATGCCGATGATGATGCCCAACATCGTCAGGAAGGAGCGCATCTTGTGTGTCCAAACCGCTTTCGCAGCAGAGCTTATGGTCTCAATGATTTTCATACCGCTTCTCCTTTCCTGACGTCCGAAATGATTTTGCCGTCGCGTATGTTCAGCACGCGGTCCGCCTGCTCCGCAACACCGGGATCGTGCGTGATCAGTATGATGGTATTGCCTGCCTGGTGCAGCTGCCTGATCATGTCGATGATCTCGCGGCTGCTTTTGGAATCCAGATTGCCTGTGGGCTCGTCCGCCAGCAGCACCGGCGGCCGGTTGACCAGTGACCGCGCGATAGCCACACGCTGCTGCTGCCCACCGGACAGTTCCGCCGGCTTATGGTGCATTCTGTCCGTTAACCCCACTTTGTCGATCGCCTCCCGCGCCCGCGCCCGGCGCTCCTGCCGCGATATGCCGCTGTATTTGGCGGGCCGCTCTACATTTTCGAATGCAGTCAGCTTCTTGAACAGGTTGAACTGCTGAAATATGAAGCCGATCTTCTGATTGCGCACTCTTGCCAGCCGCCGGTCCGGGAAGGACGATATGTCCTCCCCGTCCAGCAGATACGTGCCTGAGGTGGGCGTATCCAGACAGCCGATCATGTTCATCAGCGTGGACTTGCCGCTGCCCGACGCACCGACGATAGCGACGAACTCCTTTTCATCTATCGTCAGGTTCACACCGTCCAGCGCATGAACCGCCTCACTGCCCATCTCGTATATCTTGTACATGTCCCTGATTTCTATCAATGCCATATTGTCACCGCCTTTGCCGCAAGAGCCTTCTAATTGCCGCCACGGTCGCCGCCAAAGCCGCCGCTCGGTCTTTCACCGCCGCCCGGCATATTGCCGCCGCCCATCATGGAGCCCATGCCGCCGCCCATACCGAACGGGAACTCGCTGGAACTGGAGTCATCGGACTCGCCCTGGAGAATCTGTTCCCCTTCGGAAAGGCCGCTCTTGATCTCCACATTGCTGGCGTCCTCAATGCCCGTCTCCACGGCGCGCACCTCTGCATACAGCAGCTCGGAGGGTGTACTCAGCACGCTGATGCCCAGCGTTTCGGCATCCGCACCCATGTACGCGGCCAGCCCCTGCCAGTCGTTGTCCGTGATCAGCTGGCGAATCGCTGCTTTGTCCGCTTCGGAGCGTTCCACCTTCACCATCACATAGCTCTTGTTGCCCGTAGACCTCACGTCGTCTATCGGCGCCAGTATCACGCCTGTGGCTTCCTGCGCCTTGATCTCGCAGTTCAGCGTCATATTGATTTTGAAGCTGTCGTTGTCTTCCACTGAGACATAGACATTGTAGGTGGTGATGCCGCCCGACGCTGTGCCCATATCCGAGATACCCGTCACAGTGCCTTCAAATGTCTGACTCGGCAGGCTGTCCAATTCCACGTCCACGCTCTGACCCGCCGTGATGGAGTTGATATCCAGCTCGTCCACGGACACCGTTGCGGTCCACGCGTCGGTGGAGGCCAGCGTCAGCAGCGTGGTATCCGCTTCAATGGTCTGTCCATCCGCCACCGACACAGCGCTGACCACTCCAGCGGAGGGTGCCGTAATCTGCCCCGCTGCGATCAACTGTATGATGCTGTCGTACTGTTCCTTAAGGTCAGCTATCTGCGTGTACATATCCTTCACATCCTGCGAATACTGGGATGCGGTGTATATGGCCTCGCCCGCTTCAATCTCCTCGTCTTCCGAGAAATCGACATCGGTGATGATGCCGTAGCTGCTCTCGATAGCTTTGTACGCCGCCAGTTCAATTTCGCCTTCAAACAGCTTATTGCTGTCGGAGTCGTAAACGATCGCCGCCGCACCTACTGTACGCCGTACCGTATTGATGCTGACATGCAGTTTGCCATTCTCGGAAACCACCTCGCCTGAGAGCCTGTGACCTTCGCATTTCACCTTTACCTTATCGCCTTCGGCCAGACCTGTACCCTCCGGAACAGCGACCAACTCACGCTTTTCCGTGGCGACCAGCGCCACATAACCGTGTTCCGCCATTGCGTCTTCTATGTAATCATCCTCATCAAGCATCACGTTCTTCACCCAGCCGTCCACCGGCGACTTGACGCTCAATGTTGTCGTCACCTGGTTCGTGGTATCGATGCTGATCTGCTGCGCGGCTATCTGCTCCTGCAGATCGTCTGCAACGGACTGCATCGCATCCACATCCAGCTTGATAATCGGCTGGTCCGCCACGACCGTATCGCCTTCAGCGACCAGCACATCCTCCGCGATGATCTGGCTGTCCACCGATATATTCAGCGTCTCCGCGCTGCCGAGGTTGCCGCTGCCCGATACCGTCAGCGAGATGTCTCCCGCCATCACCTGATCGTACGCCGGTTCCGCGCCGAACGCAGCTTCCGCTTCCGCCGCACTGGCGACATTCCGGTAAATGAAGAAACCCCCGGCCGCCGCGATCAGCACCGCGCCCAGAATGATCAGCCTCTTGATGCCCTTTCTCATTTTCTTCTTAGTTGTCTTTTTTGAATTGTTTTTGCTCATCGTCTGACTCCGCCTTTCAGGTTTTAACTGATGGCGTCATTATATCGGCGACGATTAACATCATCCTGTTAAAATTATGAATAATTGATGAACAACAAATTATGGCTTTTGCAATTAAAAAAAAGACGCACCTCCGTGCGCCCTTCACTGATTTTTAGTCCCCAAGCCGCATCAAATCATCCCTCAAAGGCGAGGGTGCTGAAGCCGGCAGAACCGTACGTGCAAAAAAAGGGAGGGCATAATGCCCTCCTCTGCTGTTCAGTTCAAAAACTTCTTTACGAACCCGATCACATCGTAATAGTCCGGTTCGCCGTATTTATCGAACGGATACGGGTTCTCCACGGGCACATAGAGCGCGCAGCTGTCGCTGTCGCATTGCAGGAATCCCTCACCGTTCCAGTTGTTGTAATGCAGCCGGGTGCCGTCCTCCAGCTCATAGTTGTAGGTCAGGCCGGCTTCATGAAAATTTCTTCTCACAATGTCTAACATAAATCGTGACCTCCTTTAAGCATTTTACCCAATCGCTTTGATGCCAATCCCTCACAACCGCAAATTTCAGAACCGCAAACAAAAGCAGCATACTTTCCGTAACATCCCTTTGTTGCATCTTATGACTCAGCGTCACTCTTTGGTTGTGTTTTCGGATCTTTTTAAACTATTTCGCCACCGATTTGTGATTTCCTGCATTGTGCAAAAGATAACGAATAAGTTATTTTATTAACAATATTGTCAAAAAAGTAACGATATTGATAAATAAATCACGATAACTCTCAATAGCTCGGATTATTGACATTATAGTACACATTACAGCTCATTTATTTGCTTATTGGTGTGGTTTCACACAGCCTGAGAACCGCAGGCCGATGCACGGACAAACATGCCGTCTACAGGTCTGCAGCCGCGTCCAGCCTGCCTGTTTCCGGATCGATCAGAAAGCCTGAAACAGCAACGTCGGACGGTATCAGCGGATGCGTCCGTATGGCGTCCACCGTCTGCAGGATCGACTGCTCAATGCTCTCGAATCCTTTCAGCCACTGGCGGAGGTTGATGCCGCAGGCATTGATCAGCTCAATCTTCTCGCGGGATATCCCCCGGCTCTCCATCTTCTCCAGCATCTTCTCCGGCTCCAGCCCCTGCATGCCGCACTCATAGTGTCCGATCACCAGTATATCCGTCACGCCCAGCTCGTATATCGAAACCATCAGGCTGCGCATCACGCTGCCGAACGGATGGCTCACCACCGCGCCGGCATTCTTGATGAGCTTGACCTCGCCGTTCTTGAACCCCAGCGCCGCCGGCAGCAGCTCGGTCAGGCGCGTATCCATGCAGGACAGTATCGCGATCTTCTTCGATGGATACTTGGTGGTTCTGTAGCTCTCGGCAAGGTTATTTTCAACGAAGTCACGGTTATGGGCCATCATCTTCTCGATGTTAGTCATTCGGCGCTCACTTTCCGGTTTCTTATTTGTACCGTCAATATAACATAGCGTTAAACAGAACAGCAAGGAATATGAGACACAGTTTCGAATAAGAAAAAATGGCAGGCTCATAGTATTACAATTTTGTAATCTAAAAAAACTGGGCATGCTGTTTAATGTAAATGGAGGCAAAGAGGAGGCTGCAAATGGGACGTATCATTCTGATGATGAATGTGACGCTGGATGGTTGCTGCGACCACACACAGGGAATTGCCGATGAGGAGCTCCATCGGTATGCAATGGACCTGATGGATCAGTGCGATGGCCTCCTTTTTGGACGTATCATCTACCAGTTGATGGAGAGTGCCTGGCCAGACATAGCCAGAAGCGGCGTTGGAACTCAGTTCGAAGTCGACTTCGCACACAAGATCGACTGGATGCCCAAATACGTTTTCTCGCGGACACTGGATCACGTGTCGTGGCAAAACTCTTTCTTGCTGAAGGGGTCGGTTTCCGATGAGGTGTCGAAGCTAACAGCGCTAGGAAAGAATCTGCTTGTTAACGGCGGCCCCGGGCTCGGTTCCGAACTGGCGCAGCTGGGCTTGGTGGATGAGTATCACTTTCTGGTACAGCCAATAGTTGCCGGCGGATGTGGACCCAAATTATTAGGGGGAGTTCGTGAACGATTGAATCTTAAACTGACCGAGACCAGACCCTTCGGCTCCGGCGTCGTGCTGTGCCGCTACATACCTGTTCGTTGAGCCGCTATTTTCAAGGCAGCTCTTTCTTTAATAAACAACGCCGTGTTTTCTGGAGCCGCTCGACAATATAATACAGTACTCCCCTTTTATCCGCACCACAATCTGTGGTATAATAACGGATAGAAACGAGGAGGTTTTTTCGCTTGGCAGTCATCACGATATCCCGCCAGCGCGGCAGCTTCGGCAGCGAGGTGGCCGCGGCTCTGGCACAGAAATTGGGATACGAGCTCATAACCGGCGAGACGGTGATGCCCGCTTTTTTGGGCGAAGCCACCGAACACGAACGCCATATGCTCACCGAGAGCGCGAAGTTCTATCTCACGCCCGCCTACACCGGAGAATCCTTCATCGAGCTGGCCTCCCGCCGTCTGAAGGACCACGTAAAGGCGCACCCCTCCGTGGTGGTCGGCTTCGGATCCCAGCATATTTTCTCGGGCCAAAAGGACGCGCTGCACATACGTGTGTTCGCGCCCAAGTCCATTCGCGCTTCCCGCATCAGGAAGCAGTATCGCGTGTCCGAAGAACAGGCGGGGCAGATACTGGCGCTGGCGGACCGCAAGCAGCAGAAGTTCTACACCACGCTGTTCAGTCTGGATTTAAACGAGCCGTCGCACTATCACCTGATGCTCAACACCGCATCGCTCAGCGTGGACGAATGCGTCGCCGCTATCGTGGCGCTGAAGGACCAGCGCGAGCTGCGCCAGCGCATCGAGC
>JAEWTW010000010.1 GCA_023397655.1 Bacillota bacterium | reverse complement strand
GCCAATGCGTCACCGTATTGTTGTTGTCCGGCACCGAGCCTCCGCCGCTGAACACCGAACCCAGCCCCAGCTTTGTAATGTCCTCAGCGCTCACCGGATACTGCTCGCCCTGCACCATCTGCCCCGCCTTCTCTTCAAGGCTCATCGCCGCGATCATTTCAGCCACACGCTCGTCGGTGCTCTTTGGCTGTGCGGCCAGTACGCTTGGGTCAGGTGTCAGCCGGGCGGTATCTGCAGGTTCCCTGGTGATATCGCATGCCGTCAAACCAAAAACAATCAGGCACCCTAAAAATACAGCCAGAAATTTTCTCACATTCCCACTCCGTCGCGTTTTGATGTATATGACATTTTCAGGTTATGGCTTTCGTAGATTTTCGTCAACGCTGTTCACAGCGAAATCTACGAAAACTGTTTGCGGTTGCTGCTTTCACCTGCTCCGGTAAAATCGGGTCTGATAGTGCCATATGCTTCAGCCGCAAAGCGGTTTGCACTTCAAACCATTTCAGTATATATTTAGTAATTGTTGAGATTCTGTTATCGAATTGTTGTTCTGTTTTGAGAACTTGTTTCCTATTTTTCTTTTCTGTGTCGCTTCGCTGACAATTGACTAACAGTTTATGGAACCCCGTTGTATTGTCATTTTTCATGTAATATAATCCGCACGTGACAAATAATTCAAACTATCTTAACAACTTTTGGCCTTTTAATAGCGTCTTAAAAAAGAGCAAACTTCAAGGAGGTCAATTCCATGAAAACTCGAAACAGGTTAATCGCATCTATCCTTTGTGGCCTGATGGCCGCTGCCGCTTTAGCCGGCTGCGCCGCTGCGCCCACCCCGCAGGAATCCGCCGAAGCGCCCAACTATGCACCGGCGGCCACCGAAGCCCCCGCTGCCGAAGAGCCGATGGCAGACTACTCTCCCGCCGAAGCTCCTGCCCCAGAAGCCCCCGCTGCCGAGCCGGAAGATTATGCATTCTTCGATGACTACAGCTACGACGGCGATTATGATCAGCCGCCTATGTACGACCCCTCCTCCGAAGAATACGGGAGCTATCAGGAAAACGAATACCTATCCCCGGCCAAATCCCCTTTGAGCACCTTTTCCATTGACGTGGACACCGCGTCCTACAGTCAGGTGCGGGGCTATCTGAACGACGGATATCTGCCGCCCTATGACGCAGTGCGCGTGGAGGAGTTCGTCAACTACTTCCCGTACGACTACGCCGCCCCGGACGGAAAAGACCCTGTCAGCGTGGGCGTTACCATCAGCAGCTGTCCGTGGAACAAGAGCTATGCGCTGGCCCGTGTGGTGGTCAAGGCCAAAGAGCTGGATCTAACCAGCAAGCCGCCAAGCAACCTCGTGTTCCTGCTGGACGTCTCCGGCTCCATGGAAGATCCCGACAAGCTGCCCCTCGTCAAATCCGCTCTGTCGCTGCTCGCGGCAGACCTGCGCAGCACTGACCGTATCTCCATCGTGGTCTATGCGGGCGCGTCCGGCGTCGTGCTGGACAGCTGCAAGGGCTCGGACAGCGCCACCATCAGCTACGCGCTGGACCGGCTGTCTGCCGGCGGTTCCACAGCGGGCGGCGCAGGCATCAACCTTGCTTACGCCATGGCCGAGAAAAACTTCATCGAAAACGGCAACAACCGCATCATACTCTGCACCGACGGCGATTTTAACGTCGGCCCCTCCTCCCTTGATGAGCTGGAGCGGCTGATTGAGAGGAAACGCGAAACAGGCGTATTCTTAAGCGTGCTGGGCTTCGGCACCGGCAACACCAAGGACAACAAGATGGAAACGCTGGCCGACAAGGGCAACGGTAACTATGCCTATATCGACACGCTGTCGGAAGCGCAGAAGGTGCTGGTCAACGAAGCCGCCTCCACTCTGTTCACCGTCGCCAAGGACGTCAAGCTGCAGATCGAATTCAACCCCAAGGCCGTGCAGGAATACCGTCTGGTGGGTTACGACAACCGCATGCTGAATGCGGAGGATTTCAACAATGACCGCAAGGACGCCGGTGAGATGGGTGCGGGCCACTGCGTCACCGCGTTCTATGAGCTGGCGCTCGTGGGCTCCGGTGCAGGCAGCGTGGACGACCTCGTGTTCCAGAGCGGTGACCAGTCCGCAAAGATTAAGCCCGAGAAGGAATGGATGTTCGTGAAACTGCGCTACAAGCAGCCGGACGCATCCGACAGCCGTTTGATCACCGTGATGGCCGGGGAAAAGAATTATACCGATACGCCGGATAACGAGTTCCTGTTTGCATCCGCGGTGGCCGAGTTTGCGCTGCTGCTGAAAGACTCGGACTATGCGGGCGACGCCAGCTTCGGCCGCCTCATCAAACGCGCGGAGGCTGCGCGCGGTTCGGACCCGGAAGGTTACCGCGCCCAGTTTATACAGCTGGCCGGCCTGGCTCAAAGGCTCAGCCGGTAGCTTTACAATACATGACCGGACGGCTGCGTCAGCCGCCCGGTCTGATCTTTCCCCTCTGTCCTCAGAATAAAAAGAGAAGGGCGATACCGCCCCTCCCTTTAAGCCTTTCTTACACTATCAGTACGGATTCATGAACTGCTGTGTCCAATACAGTGTGCCGTTGGCCGCCTTCGCCACGCCTACGCCGATGGTGGTATACGCTTGTGACAATATATTGGCCTTGTGCCCCGCCGAATTCATCCATGCGTTCATCACCTCGGCTGCCGTCTTCTGCCCGTATGCGATGTTTTCACCCGCTGCGCTGAACCGCAGTCCGAATTTCTCCATCATCTCGAACGGCGAGCCGTATGTCGGCGATTCATGCGCGAAATACTTCTTGTTGATCATGTCCTGGCTCTTCATCCGGGCGCAATAGGCCAAGTCGTTGTTGTACTTGAATGTCGCAAGGCCGCGCGCCACACGCTCCTTGTTCACCAGCTCGAACACCTGCTGCTCATAGGACGCCAGCGAATTGGTGTCAGGCACCGTGATCTTCTGACCCACGTATATCATCGACGGGTTCTTGATATTCGGGTTGGCTTTCAGCAGCTCCGAATAGCTGATCTCAAACCGCTTGGCAATGGCGTACATCGTGTCGCCGGATTTCACGGTATATGACACCATTTTGGTGGACGGAATGGTCAGCTTCTGTCCCACATAGATCAATGCAGAATTCTTGACCGACGGGTTTGCAGACAACAGCTGGCTCACTGTCAGTCCGTTCCTGGCCGCGATTTTGGACATGGTGTCGCCTGACTGCACGGTATACGTGCTGTCCGCAAACGCCAGCGTTGCCGTCAGCATACACAGCACCAGCGTCATCAATATGGCTTTGAGGAATATTTTTTTCATGTTGTTTCTCCTTTATTGCGCGTAAAATATTCACATTTCGCCATTATTTTGCGCTGCTTTTCACCAAATTATTTACACGCGTGAGATTTCATGTTAGTGTTGGTCTATACCATTTTGAGGAGATCGCATGCGTACGCTGCCTACATACGTCAAATTAAAAGAAGAGATACAGCAAAGCATTGAAAAAGGCGCACTGGTGCCGGGAGACCGTCTGCCTTCGGAGCGGGACCTGGCACAAGCCAAGGGTCTGTCCCGCATGACGGTGCGGCAGGCGCTGTCTGAACTGGTGGCGGCAGGCGCGCTTTACCGCGAGCAGGGGCGCGGCACCTTCGTGTCCGCCCGTAAAATGCAGCAGCGCAACATATCCAGCTTCTCGGAAACGGTGCGCATGCGCGGTTTTACGCCCAGCACACGCGTGCTCGAGTTCGCCGGCATCCGCCCCCCGGGCGACATCGCGCAGCGCCTGATGATTCCGGAAGGCGAGGTATACCGGGCCTTGCGCATCCGTCTGGCTGACGCAACGCCTGTTGCCGTCGAAGAGGTGTTCATTCCGCTGCACATCTGCCCCGGTCTGAAACGGGAAGACCTTTCGGGCTCGCTCTACCGCCTGATGACGGAAAACTACGGGCACCGCATCGGCAGCGCTGACAGCTCGGTATCTGCGCTGCTCCCCGGAGCGCGCTATCAGGAATATCTCAATATACCGCGCAGCACGCCGGTGCTTAAGGTCAACAGCCTGTATTATTCAACCAGCGGAACCACGCTTTATTATGAACGCGCAGCATACCGCACGGACATGTACGAATACAACATCCGCATCTCCACCCAGCCGATACTGTGAGGAAATCATATGATTACAATGATGGAAAAGGAGATTTTTGAAAGCCCCGCCGCCGTGGCGCAGGCACTGGAGCAAAACAGCCGCAGCATGGCGCGCATCGCCGCCGCGCTGAAAAAGAAAACAAGTGTGTTCTTTGCCGCACGGGGTACGTCGGACCACGCCGCGATATACGGCAAATACCTGTTTGAAACGCTGCTGGGTCTTCCGGCCGGGCTGGCCGCTCCGTCCGTGACGTCGGTGTTCGGCCGCCAGGTCGATTACAGCCAAAGCGCCGTCATCGGTATCTCGCAGTCCGGCGAGGCCGAAGATGTTCGCCGCGTACTGGAAAGCGCCAAAAAAAGCGGTGCATACACCATTGCTGTTACCAACAACCCCACCTCTGCGCTGGCTGCCTTGGCGGACGCTCATATCGACATGGCCGCCGGGCCGGAGAAAAGCGTGGCCGCCACCAAAACGTTTACATGCTCGCTGTTCGTGCTGGCGATGCTGGTCGCCGAATGCGCGCACGATGAAGCGCTCACACAGGCGCTGCATGCCGTCCCCGGCACGGTGGAGCGGGCGCTGAGCCTCTCCGCCGATATCAAAAACATTGCCCCGCGCTACCGCTTCATGGACAGCTGCTTCACGTTTGCACGCGGTTACGACTACTGTATGGCGTTTGAAGCCGCGCTCAAGATGCAGGAATGCGCCTACATCAAAGCCAAGGCCTACTCAATGTCCGACTTTCTTCACGGTCCCATCGCGATGGTAGAGCGCGATACGCCCTGCTTTGCCTACATCAGCCGCGGGCCGTTCTCGCAGGGCATGAGCGGAATGCTCGCCCGCCTGAAGCAAAACGGCGCGGACCTCACGGTGTTCTCGGACGACAAAGCACTGTGCAGTCTGGCCGACGTGGCGCTGCCGCTGCCCCAGCCTGTCCACGCCGCGCTATCGCCGCTCGGCATCGCGCCCGCAGCCCAGCTGTTCGCCTGCCACGTCTCACTGACGCGCGGACTCCTCCCCGATACCCCAAGGGGCCTCTCCAAGGTGACGATCACGGTTTAAATGTACTGAAAGACAACCATATAGACGGGAATGAAGACGACGGATGCGATGGTCGTCCAGATGAAGCTTTTTGTAGCGAATTTGGTATCCGCGCCGTAAAGCTGAGAGATGATCACCGTCTGCGTCATCACCGGCAGACCGGCCTGCACGGTAAATACGTTGCGCATCATCACCAGATCTGCCGCCGTTCCGGCAGGCAGTAATCGCACGGCCAGCAGGCACGCACAAAACATCAGCACCGGTATCAGCACAAACCGCCCCAGCATCACATGCGTGATGTTTGTTTCAAAGCCAAGCCCTCCCGGCCCCGCCTCCCAAATCACACAACCCATGAATATGAGCGACAGCGGCGTGGTCAGCGCGCCCAAATATTTGGCCGTGTCCACGGCAAACTTCGGCAGCGGTATCTGCAGCATCACCACTGCCAGCATTACGATGATGGTGATGATGGGCGGTGTCGCCAGCTTCCGGACCACCTCGCCCGCTGAAAACCGGCTGCGGCTCCCGCTGATCACATCGGCGTCGCTCCTGATAGCGTAATACCCCAGCACCCAGAAGAAGGTGGTGTTGCCGAGATAATAGTACATCGCAAACGGCAGACCTGCGTCCCCGAACAGCGCCTGCGCCACCGGAAACCCGATGAACATGGAGTTGGAAAAAGAAAAAAGCACGGTGAACACCCCGCGCCTTGTTTTCGGTATATTGAATATGACTGCAAACAGCCTTCCGGCAAAGTACGATACCGGAAACACCAGCGCCAGCACCAGCAGCGGCAGCCAGGCATCCAGCACCTGCTGCCGGTCAAGACCGGTATAGAAATGGTATATCGCCATGCAGGGAACAGCCAGGTTCACCAGCAGTTTGGGGAACGCATTGGCAATATCCGGTGTTATCCACTTGCGCCACGCCGCCAGCATCCCCGCGCCGATCAGCAGGAATATGACGATGACGGCCTGCATCGATTCCCAGATCATCGGGCCGGCCTAATCGCAAAAAGCGTTGTATATGGCCCTGATTGCCGTTTCAAAATCGTTCTCTTCCACGCCCACGATGATATTCATTTCGCTGGACCCCTGGTCAATCATGCGGATATTGACGTTACTCTTCGCAAGCGCGGCAAACAGCCGTGCCGCCACACCCACGTTGCGGATCATGCCGCGGCCCACCGTTGCGATCAGCGCCAGGCCCTTGAAAACCTCCAGCGAATCGGGCTGGCACAGGTTATAAACGTCGTCCAGCAGCCGGGGCTGCTTGCCGTCCATCTCACTGTTGGCCAGCACCACGCTTAAGGTGTCGATGCCGGACGGCATGTGCTCGAAGCGGATGTCGTTCTTCTCCAGCGCCGAGAGCACCCGGCGGCCAAAGCCCAGCTCCGCGTTCATGTTCGCTTTCTCCACCGATATGACGGTAAAGCCTTTCTTGCCCGCAATACCGGTGATGATATCTGTATCCTTTTCGTCCACATTGGGCACGATCATCGTGCCCGGCGCGTCCGGATCGTTGGTGTTCTTGATATTGATGGGAATGTTGGCCTTGAACACGGGGAATATGGCGTCCTCATGCAGCACCGTCGCGCCCATGTACGACAACTCCCTCAGCTCACGGTACGTAATCCTGTGGATTACACGCGGGTTGTCCACGATACGCGGGTCTGCCATCAGCACGCCGGAAACGTCCGTCCAGTTCTCGTAAACGTCCGCCCGGGCTGCCCGCGCGACAATCGCACCGGTGATGTCTGAACCGCCGCGTGAAAACGTCTTGACGGTACCGTCGGGCAGAGAGCCGTAAAAGCCGGGAATCACAGCCTTGCTGGACTGCCGCAGCCGTCCGCGCATCACCGTGCGCGTCTTTTCAGACTCGTAAACGCCGTTCGCGCCGAAGAATATCACCTCAGCCGGATCAATGAAATCATACCCCAGGTAATCCGCCATCAGTGCGCCGTTCAAAAACTCGCCGCGGCTGACCGTGTAGTCCTCACCTGCGCCGGCCTTCACATCCGCCGCGATTTTGTCCATCATGCCTTCAATATCCGTCTTTGTGCCCAGCTCGTCGCGTATCTCAACATAGCGCTGCCGGATATCATTGAACAGCGCCGCTGTATCCTCACCGCACATTGCGGCGCGGTGATAAGCGATCAGCATATCCGTCACCTTGGTATCGGCCGAATGCCGCTTCCCCGGTGCGGACGGCACCACATAAAGCCGCTGCGGGTCCGCCTCGATGATCTGCTTGACTTTTTTAATCTGCGCGGCATCGGCCAGTGAACTGCCGCCAAATTTACATACCTTCATTACTGGTCTCTCTTTCCAAACAGTCTCCGCTTCGGGCGCTTCTCAGGCTCCGCTTCTTCGGGCTCCACCATGTCGAAACCGTCTTCCTCTTCGCCCATGGCCGCATCCTCCGGATAAACATCGTCCGAATATTCGTCACCGCTCTCTTCGGGCATCCGGGCCGCATCAGGCATATCCGGCTCTTCTGAATCCGCCTCCGGTTCCTCTTCGTCCTCGTCCGCGTTCACCAGCAGCCGACACTCGTAGTAATACCGCTTTTCTTCGGCAACGCCCATGGAAAAAGATTTTCTGGGCAGCACGCCGTATGTGATGACTGCGTCAAACAGCTCCTCTTTGCGCATGGGCTCCATCAAAAACCCAAGGCTTGCGTGGCCTTTCGCCAGCTCGTGGAACTCGTCGTCCCCGTGGATATAGTCGATGCGGGCGCGCGTCAGCTCCTTTAAGAGCGCGTCCAGCGCCTGCGTCAGTGTCTGCGTCACCATGTCGTGCTTGGGCTTTTTCACCTCAATGATGCCTTTGGACATCTTGGACTCAAAGCGGATCGTCTGCACGCCTTCTTTTTGCTGTACCCGCGTTCCCCGGGTATATATCATGGAGGCTTCCTGCCCCTGGCTGTTGAGTATCGACACCAGCATACGCAGCGCCACCGGCACATCCACATTAAACAGAACGCGGTGTATCGGATGCATTGTGATGCCGTGATCATACAGGTTGACAACCTCCACCAGCGCGTAGCGCAGCGGATCGTCCTGCATCTCCTCCTCGGTCAGCCCCGCCTTGCGGCGCTCCCATACCCCTTTGGCTGCAGCCAGCGAATGGTTGCCGTCTCCCACGGCAAACAGCATGCCGTCCCGTGCCGAACGCTGCAAGCCCTTCAGCGCCGATACAATACCGCCCAGCGCTTCGGGTCCTTCCACAAACCAACCCTTCAGCTGTCCTCCGCCCATCAGCAGCGGCGTATCGTACATCTGGGGCAGCTTCGCTTTAATATTGTAGATCGGCCCTATCACCGTATCCTTCGGGTCGTCGATGAGCAGCATGACATGCGGGCACTCGATCACCGAGCCTTCGCGCAGCTTCATGCGGATAGGCAGCCTTTCGACCACCGTCTGCTCCGTCGCGCGGATCAGCGGCTTGGTCCGAAAATCGATCTCGTACTGCTCCAGGTCCACCGCAAGCACAAGCCCGATGCGCGTACCATACGGCGTTTCGCGCTCCACCAGCATCACGCCTTCGGGCAGCCGCACCAGCACGCCGTCCTCAATATAATCGGTCATCGTCTGCTTGGCGTGGCGGATCCTCTCGTCCACATCGGGGTCATTGAGGTGAGCCTCGGGAATGATGATGTGCAGCGTGGAGGGCGCGCCTCCCACAGCCTTCGACGTTCTTGCCCAATAATCCTCATTTGAGGTGTATTGGTCACACGCTATAACAGACCATTTCTGCTTGTTTATTTTTCTATCAGGAATCAGTATCTCCGGGAAATGAATCCCCACCAGATTTTCTGTGCCCATTCAAACCTCCTTGTCTGCCGGAAACGGCATATCGGTAATATAACACACTTGATTTGCGTATTCAAGAATCTTATCACTTCGTTGCGGAGCCGCCCACAGCTGAAAAACCGCTGCAGATGTGGTTTGCCGCCCAATAAATAAAAACAGAGCCTTCGGCTGGCAAAGGCCCCGTCTTCATTGCTTTAATGATTAATAATTATCTTCAAAATACTTGATATCCTGCTTGTCATTCCATTCGTCCACAATGGCAGTCCATTTCTCATCCTGCATCGTGGCCGTGAGCGACTGTGCGACCGAATCCCGAAGCTGATCAAAGCCAACCTCTCCCGACTTCACATCGCTCGTATACTGGATGATATGATAACCGTAATCAGTCTTGACCAAGCCGCTGACATCGCCCAACTTCGCCAGCGCCATCGCGCCATTGGTGAACGACTCCATGTATGTCGTGCTGTTCTTGCACACCATATAGCCTTCTTCCGGCATTCCCGTATCGTCGTTGAATTGTTCCACAGCCTGATCAAATGTCAGCTCACCGGAGTTGATCTTTTCCAGCACCGATTCCGCCTCAGCCTTGATGTCTGCCAGAGCCATCTCCAGCAGCGCATCCGCCTGATCATCGTATGCGTTTTGACGCAGCAGGCTGATGGCCTCGGTGGCCTTGTCGTCGATCTTGATCAGCACCTGCTTCACATTGCGCAGTCCTTCGGGTATATAGTAGACGGTAGCGCCGTAGTTAACCGCTGATTCATAAACAGAAGGGTCTGCATCCATGGCTTCCTTGTCAGTCGCCAGCTGTTTGTCGTACTCAGCACGAATCTCTTCTTCCGTCGGGACCACATCGCCTGTCAATTCTTCTCTGGCTGCGTCCAGTGCAAGCTGCATCTTATAGCTGTCCAGCAGCTCTTCCCAGGTCAGACCGTTTTCTTCCAGGGCCTGTTTGTTATACTTCTCAAGAACCGCCGTGTGCTGCTCTTCCGTGTAGTCCTCCCCGAGCTCCTCGGCGATCTGTGCCTGATACTGATACTGGACGAAAGAATCGAGTATTTCCTTGGCATCCGATTCCGCCTGGGCAACCTGCTCATCCGTCAAATCGAGATACCCCTTGTCCTTCAGCATCTGATTAAGGGCTTCTTCCTGCACCAGATATTCCACCATATCGGCTTTATCCTGAGTGGCTTCCACATCGTCAGGCGAAATGCCCATCTGCGTCAGGTAATCCACGTATTTATCGTACTTGATGGGCACACCGTTCACCGAAGCCACAATCTTGTCGGAACACCCGCCCAAAACCAGCGCGCCCGCGAGAACGAGGCACAATACCACCATCAGCTTACTCTTCAAAATATATCCTCCCGTCATTGGTACGTTTATTTTCACATATCCGCGTGACATAAACAATACATCCATATGAACAAATTGTAAATATCGGATAGCACAAATTTTCCATAATATACATGGCAAAACCGGGCAGCAAATTCCCCGGCCTCGGCGTCTTACCGGTAAAAATGTCAAACCGGCATGTTTTTTTCTGTCACCGGCGTCCGGTTCCAATAAATGTGCTATAATAAAAAGCCAGAAGGAGGCGTGCATGAAAAGTTTCTTCGAATCAGTGTGGGACAGCATTACTGAATTCATCAATAACCTGGGCAGTCATGCGGCGGATATTCTGGTCGGCATCGTCAAAATCATCGCCGTGATCATACTGGCGCGCATCGTTGTCTATGTGCTCCGGCGTGTGTTCAAAAGAATACTTCGCATACGTGCGCTGCGCCGTCCGGAATCCGCCTTCGGCAGAAAGGCCGAAACGATACAGACCGTGTCCGATTCGGCCATCAAATATGCCGTCTATTTCCTCGCCTGCATGGCCATCCTCGGCATACTTGGGCTCGGGGCCGCGGTCGCGTCACTGCTGGCCGCCGCGGGCATCGGCGGTATCGTGATTGCCTTCGGTGCGCAAAGCCTCGTCAAGGATGTGTTCTCCGGCCTTTTCCTGCTGATTGAGAATGAGTACGCCGTGGGAGACTACATCGAAACAGACGGTGAGAAAGGAACGGTGGAGGCCATCACGCTGCGGACGACCCGCATCAAGCGGTTCTCCGGCGAAATCGCCACGATTCCCAACGGCAGTATCGACAAGGTGATCAATTATTCCAGAGGCGAACTCCTTGCCGTCGTCGATATCGGCGTCTCGTACAATACCGACATTGAAAAAGCCAGCCAGGTTATGCAGTCTGCGGGATTGGAATATATGGCGGCACATGATAATATACTTGAAGAACCTCACGTGCTCGGTATAATAGAGTTGGAAGATTCCAGCATCGTGCTGCGCATGATCATGCGCGTTAAGCCGCTCACCCACTGGGAGACGGAGCGTGCCCTGCGCCGGATGATCATTGAGGAGTTCTCAAGGAACCAAATCGAGATACCGTTCCCGCACCGCGTGATCATTAACCGTTGACGGAGGCCCTTTTGGATTACCAATTGAACGACACCGTTCAGCTGAAAAAGCCGCATCCCTGCGGCGCAAACAAATGGCGCGTCATCCGTGTGGGTATGGATGTTAAGGTCAAGTGCCTTGGCTGCGGCCATATTGTGATGCTGCCGCATGAGGTTTTCATAAAACGACTGAAGAGGATATTGCCTGATGAATAATAACGTGCCCGATATGGATGATGAATACGAAAGCGGTTCGCGCATGCAGCGCAAAGCCAGCGCCGCCGTCGACCGCAAGCGCGAGGTTGCCGGCTGGGTCATATCGCTGATCGCGGCGGTTGCCATTGCCCTTGCGCTCAGGTTTTTTGTGTTTGAATTTATCCGTGTAGACGGCAGCTCAATGGAGCCCACACTCTACACGAACGAATATGTATTCATGGAGAAGGTCACCTACTGGTTCGAAGAACCCAAGTTTGGTGACATCGTTATCTGCTACTATCCGCACCGCACCGAAACGTTCGTCAAGCGCGTGATCGGTACCGGAGGCGACACCATCGAAATCAAGGACGGCACACTGTATATCAACAACGAGCCGGACACCACCTACTACTCGGGCTATCTGGAACACGATCTTGATCCCGTGGTGGTGCCGGACGATTCCGTCTTCGTGATGGGCGACAACCGTAACGCTTCAATGGACTCCACCAACTCCAGCATCGGACCGCTGCCGGACAGCATGATACTCGGCAAAGCGCTGTTTGTTATCTGGCCGTTCGACAAGATGCAGGGGCTGTAACCCCAATTTTCAAAAACAGCAACGCGGCCTGCCTTTTCGGACAGGGCCGCGTTTTTATTTACCTGACGGTCTGCATCAAACCTTCTGCTTGAACTCTATCGACAGGCCGTCCGAATCGTATACGTAAAAATATCTGTTCAGAGGATCCGGGTTGCGTATGTCAGACGGATTCAAACCCGCCACTTTCGCCTGTTGGTGCAGCGCGTCCACGTCCTCCGACTGAAAGCACACCGTCAGCCCCTTCGCTTCCACCGTTACTCCTCCCGGCATATGGATCAACTCAATCTGCGTCGCGCCCTCCTTGTCCTCAAAAAAAGCGACCTCCCACTCGACCGACTTCATGCTTTTGATCATTTTCAGCCCGACGAAGTCCTGATAGAACGCTTTGGATCTTTCCATATCCCTAACCCTGATCATCAATTGATAGAAGTGCATTTGTTCCTCCTAATTTATCGGCTCATCTTCATTTTAGCACATTTCGTTTATGATTAAAGGCATTATTGACGATGCTCAAGGTGGAATAATTAGCTTTAAATTAAAAATCCATACCGGTTCAGTTGTATGACTGATAGACATTATGTATAATATTTCCGTAAGCGCATATTAATGAAAGGACCTTTCTAAATGCCAGCTAGCAAACCCTTCATCAATGGCATCAAGTGGAATCCCGAAGGTCTATTCTTCTGCCGGAAAGACCATTTTTGCTTTCAGTGCAATACAAAGCTTGAGGTTATTAATAAGTCACGCATTGTGGACTCAAAATCCCTTGAGTCACAATCTCATGATTTCTCAATTGGCAGAGACGGATATCTACCTGGAAATGTAAAGTTTGTATGGAGAGAATTTAATTGCCCTCAATGCAAAACACAGATATCAATCCGGACTCAGAAGCAATTAGAAAAGTCTGGACGCAAACCCTTTTTCCACTTCTGAAAAGCATGCTGAACCTCTCCATTCATGTATAACGACCCAAAGTTATTGATAAGAAAAGGAGGCCGGTTAAGCCTCCTTATTTTTTATCATATACAGTTATTGGTCTAGCGCGCCAATCAGCGTGTGCCCCAGCTTCTCCGCTTCGGCCAGCTCCTTGTCATCCGGCTTCAGCTTGGCGCTGCACGTGCCCAGCACGTCAGCCCCCACCGCGCGCAGCCGCTCACTCAAATACTTGATGGACTCGCCGCTCCAGCCGAACGAACCGAACACCACCGCCGGCTTGCCCTTCACGATGTACGTGGACAGCGACGTCAGTACGTCCCACACCGGCTTTAACGCGTCGCGGTTCAGCGTAGGCGAGCCAATGGCAAAAACGTCCGCCTTGTGTATCTTCTCCGCGCATTCAGCCGCGTCCGCCTGCGACACATCCTGAAGCTCCACATCGTATCCGGCTTTTTCCGCCACCGCCGCGATGGTCTCCGCCAGCTGCCGCGTATAACCGTAGCACGACACGTAACCCACATAGACCTTTTTTGGCTCGTTGACTGCCAGTATGTCGGACGCCCACTGCTCGTATCGGTCCACCGCTTCCCACGGCGCTTTGCGCAGTACCGGCCCGTGCGACGGCCCGATCACATCGATATGCAGACCGCGCACCTTTTTCACGGCGTCCAGCACGTAGCTCTTGAACGGCCCCATAATCACATCGAAGTAATACTTCTGTGACTTGAGCATATCATCCGAGAGCGGCGTCAGGTCGTCGAACACGTTCTGCGCCGAAAAGTGGAAACCGAACACATCGCCGGAAAGCAGAACTGCGTCCTCCACCACATAGGTGAACATCGAATCAGGCCAGTGCAGATACGGCGCTGAGATGAACCGCAGCGTCTTTCCGCCCAGTTCCACCGTTTCACCGTCTTCCACCACGCGGCACTCAAACTTATCGTTGATGATGTTCTTCAGAAAAACGCTCGCCGGCTTGGAACACAGCACCACCGCGTTCGGCGCCTTTTCCAGCAGTTTTTGCAGACCGCCCGAATGATCCGGCTCGGTGTGGTTGCAGATGATGTAGTCAATGGACGAGATGTCGCAGACAGCGGATATCCGCTCAAACTGCTCATCAGAAAATCCGTCCTTCACCGCGTCCACCACCGCCGTCTTCTTTGAACCCTGAATCAGGTAGCTGTTGTACGATGTCCCCCAGTCGGTGCGCATGATCACGTCGAAAATCCGAAGTCCCGGGTTCTGCGTGCCTACCCACCAGATACCGTCGGAGATTTTTACAGGCTCCATGAAATACTCCCGGGCCTATACTTCTTCGAACATATCCTTGGAAGCGCCGCACATCGGGCAAACCCAATCTTCGGGAACATTTTCCCATGCGGTGCCGGGTGCCACACCATTATCCGGATCACCCTCAGCCGGGTCATACACATAGCCGCAAACTGTGCATTCATACTTCTTCATAGGTTTTTCTCCTCACTTTTATTTGTTATCAAAATAGGCGTTGAGCTTGTCCACCAATTCATTCACATCAAATCCGTGCACTCCGGCCGCTTCCTCGATGCTTTCGCCCGCGGATGCCGGGCAGCCCACGCAGTGCATACCGGCTTCCATCAGCACCACAGCACAGCCGCGGTCCATCATCAGCAGCTCGCCGATTGTCATATCCTTGTTCACTGTTGCCATATCCTTACCCCTTTTTTGCATTTGTTTTATCATCATGCGGCTTTTAAGTGGTTTTTATCAGCTTGTTTCCGCATTTGGAACACTTGATGGCGACCTTGCCCTTGCCCCGCGGCACCCGAAGCTTTTGGCCGCACTGGGGACACTTGAATATTCTGTATTGTTTGTTCTGCTGCCGCCGCGCATTAATCCTATAATACCACGTTTTGATATTATTAACCAGCTTCATCAGCACGAAATTTTCCCGCCGACGCTTGTCAATATTCCTCGAAAACATGCGCCAAACCGCAACGCCGGTCAGCGTCAGCGATATAACAAACATATATGTCCACGGCACGAAACTCAATACCATTGCCAGCAGCATCATGGCCAGGGATAGCTGGTCGGGACCGTTGCGCCCGAGAAACATCCTACCAAACATTGTCTTCACCCCTTAAAAAGTCACGGTAACCCCGCCGGTCTCATACGCCAAATGTCACGATCAGTTCCGGCGTTCTCACCTTTTTATAGAACTCAATGAAGTCCGCCGCGCTGCCCAGGTCCTCCGGCAGCATGATGCCGGACCGCCCGATGTCGCCGGCCATGTGCACATCGCCGCCCGCAATCACCATAATATCGTTATCCTGAGCAAACTTCAAAGCGAGCTTGTTCCGGCTGATGTTCCGCGGCTGCGCGTTGACGATCTCTATGCCGTCAAAATACGCCGGGTTTTCGGGCGATAGTCCGAAGCGGTACGGATGCGCCTGAAAAACGAGAAATCCGTTTTCGTGCATCTTCGCGTAGAACTCGGGCGTAGACAGCCGGTAAAAAGGCCCTTCTTCCACGATAAACTGCTCATCCGGTCCGAAAACGAGGAACTCAAACGGCGAATCTTCCGGCTGCACCTCCAGCCCCAGAAACACCTTGACGCCCACTTCGTCCCCGCGCTTTTTCGCTGCGCGGTATCCGGACAGGTATTGCTGCGCCTTTTCTTCCCACGGCAGATCCGCAATGGCCCCTTTCTCAAAATACCGCGAATAAAAGTGGTCGGTGATAAACGTACCGGCATAACCGGCCGCTTTCATGCCGTCCACGATCTCAGCGGCGCTCAGCACGCCGCACGGGCTCGTTTCCGCCGTGTGGCAGTGCGTTTCAAACTGGCAGAACCTCATGTTTACCTCTTTACCATCATACACAAAAGATGAGACTAAAATATTAATAACTCGCGTGTTTCACATATTGTTTACAAACAATAAGATTAAAACCCCAACACCGTGCTTGTCAAGACGCAAGACCGTTCATTTAAAACGAAAAAGCCGCATCATCAGACGCCGCTTCTTCGTTTTAAGGTAAGTTTTTAGTTAATAATTAGTTGAAGTATGCGGCTGTCACCGGCCAATAGCAGTCACCGAAGGACTGAACAGCCTGCCTATACTTACACCGCCGCTCCCGCGAACTGGCTGTTGTACAGATCGGCGTAGAACCCGTTCTGTGCCATCAGCTGTGCGTGGTTGCCCTGCTCGATGATGCGCCCCTCGTTCATCACGAGTATCGTGGACGCATTGCGAATTGTGGACAGCCGGTGCGCGATCACAAAGTTGGTGCGCCCCTTCATCAGCGCGATCATCGCATTCTGAATGTACGCCTCGGTACGCGTATCCACACTGCTCGTTGCCTCGTCCAGTATCAGCACCGGCGGGTCGGCCAGCAATGCGCGCGCAATGGTGATCAGCTGCCGCTGCCCCTGCGATATGTTGGACGCTTCCTCGTTCAGCACCGTATCATAGCCGTCCGGCAGCGTGCGGATGAAATGATCCGCGTGCGCCATCTTTGCCGCGCGGTAAATCTCCTCGTCCGTCGCGTCTGCCCTGCCGTATTTGATGTTCTCGTATATCGTGCCGCCGAACAGCCACGTGTCCTGCAGCACCATGCCGAACTCCTTGCGCAAATCCTCCCGCGGCAGCGTGCGAATGTCCACACCATCCACCAAAATGCTGCCCTCGTCCACGTCGTAGAAACGCATCAACAGGTTCACCAGCGTCGTCTTGCCTGCGCCCGTCGGCCCCACAATGGCCACCACGTCGCCCGGCTTCACGGTGAGGTTCATATCCTTGATGATGGTCACGCCCGGGTTGTAGCCGAACGACACATGGTCGAACTGCACAGCGCCCTTGGGAAACTCAATCACGTTGTCGTGGCTGTCCGCGGGCATCTCCTCCTCGTCCAGCACCTCGAACACGCGCTCCGCCGCGGCCACGGTAGACTGCAGCGTATTGGCGATCTGTGCCACCTGCATCAGCGGCTGTGTGAACTGCCGTGAATACTGGATGAATGCCTGCACGTCGCCGATGGTGATCTGGCCGTTGATGACCATGATGCCGCCCACCGCGCATACCACCACATATATCAGATTACTGACGAAGTTCATCAGCGGCATCATGATGCCAGAGAGAAACTGCGCCTTCCAGCCCACCGTGTACAGCCGTTCGTTGATCTCGTCAAACTTCGCAACGCTTTCCGATTCCTTGCCGAACGCCTTCACCACCGTGTGCGCGCCATACATCTCTTCCACGTGGCCGTTCACATGGCCGATCTCCTGCTGCTGCCCCTTGAAGAACTTCTGCGAACGCTTCACGATGATCTGTATCAGTATGAAGCTCATCGGCAGCGCCACCAGTGCCACCAGCGTGATCACCCACGATATGGTGAACATCATCACCAGTATGCCCACCAGCATCACCACAGAGGAGATCACCTGCGTCAGCCCCTGCGAGAGCGTGGTGGAGATCGTGTCGATATCGTTGGTCACGCGGGACAGTATCTCGCCGTGCGTACGGCCGTCAAAGTACTTGAGCGGCAGCCTGCTGAGCTTCTCGTCCACCTGCCGCCGCATGTCGTATACCACCTGCTGCGACGTTTTCGCCATCACGAAGTTCATCAGGAAGGTGAACAGCCCGCTGATCAGATACAGTATGATAACCGTCAGCAGTATACCGCCGATCTTAGCGAAATCTATTCTTTGTTCACTGGCTGCCTGAAACTTCTGGTACGTCTCCTGTAATATTGCCACATTTTCCGGCTTCGTCATGTCCACGTTCTGCTGAATCACCGACATGATCTCGTCCTGCGGTATTTCTCCGCTGCTGATCTGATCAACCACGTCCGCGGGCAGTATCTCCTCAAGCTCTGTAAACGCCTCCACCTTGGCTGACATCGGCGCAAACAGCTCCGTCGTCGCCCGGCCCAGTATCTTCGGGCCGAATATCGAAAACACCGCGCTGCCGATCGCCGTGACGATCACAATGGCCAGCGCCACCTTGTGCAGCGTGAGATACTTCATCAGCCGGACAAATCCCGACTTGAAGTTCTTCGCCTTCTCCACCGGCATACCTTGGCCGTGTCCGCCCGGCCCGCCGGGGCCGCGTCCGCCGCGGCCTCTGCCCATCGGCATTCCCTTGCTGCCCGTATTTTTATTCGTCTCACTCATGCCAGTTCCTCCAGACCCAGCTGCGACGACACGATCTCGCGATACGTCTCACAGCTGCTCATTAACTCCTTATGCCGTCCCTGCCCGGCTATCCTTCCCTCATCCAGTACGATGATGTTGTCCGCATTCATCACGGTGCTCACCCGCTGCGCAACGATGATGACCGTCGCGTCCGTGGTCTTTGCCGCCAGCGCCTGCCGCAGCTTCGCGTCCGTCTTGAAGTCCAGCGCGGAGAAGCTGTCGTCGAATATATACACCTCAGGGTTTCTGACCAGCGCCCGCGCAATGGACAGCCGCTGCTTCTGGCCGCCCGAGAAGTTGGTGCCGTCCTGCGCCACCGGCGCTTCTATACCTTCCTCCAGCCCGGACACGAACTCCTCCGCCTGTGCGGTGTGCAGCGCGGCTTTTATCTCCTCGTCCGTCGCGTCCTCCTTACCATATCGAATGTTGCTGGCGATGGTGCCGGAGACCAGACTCACCTTCTGCGGCACGAAGCCGATGAGCTGGCGCAGTGCCTCCTGCGGGTAATCCTTGACATTTACGCCGTCCACCAGCACCTGGCCTTCACCCGTGTCGTAAAACCGCGGTATCAGCTTCACCAGCGTCGACTTGCCGGAGCCCGTGCTGCCGATGATCGCCGTCACCTCGCCCGGCTTCGCCAAAAACGAAATGCCGGATATCGCAGGTTCCTGCGCGCCATGGTAGCTGAAGCTGACGTTATTGAACTCCACCTGTCCCTTGATCGCCGTCTCGGGCGCTTTATCCGTGTTGTCCTTCACGCTGGATTCCAGCGCGAATATTTCATTGATGCGCTCGGCGGACGCCTGCGCCCGAGGCAGCATGACAAACATCATCGTCGCCATGATCAGCGCGAACATCACCTGCATCACGTACTGCTGAAACGCCATCAGATCGCCCACCTGCGTCGCACCTGTATCCACCAGATGCCCGCCGAACCACAGCACCGCCACCGTTGCGAGGTTCAGCACTATCATGATGGATGGAAACATCAGGCTCATCCAGCGGTGTGCCGCGACGGACGTATTGGTCAGGTCGGCATTGGCCTCATCAAACCGCGCCTGTTCAAACTGCGTCTTGTTGAACGCGCGGATCACGCGCATGCCGGTCAGGTTCTCGCGCAGCACCAGGTTCACCCGGTCTATCTTCTTCTGCAGCGACTTGAACAGCGGCATCACCTTGAGAGCGATCGCGAGTATCACCGCCGACATCAGCACGATGATGACCACGATCAGCCACGAGAGCCCAGCGTCCTTCTGCAGCGCCATCACGATGCCGCCCGCCGCCGTAATGGGCGCGGCCAGCAGCATCGAGAGTATCATCACCATCACGTTCATGATCTGCGTCACATCGTTGGTGGACCGCGTAATCAGCGACGCGGTGCCGATCTTGTCAAACTCGCCCAGCGAGTAGCCCTCCACCGTTTTGAAAATATCCCGCCGGATGTCCTTCGCGAACCCGACAGCCGTTCTGGACGAAAAAAGCCGTGCCAGCACCGTGCACACTGTCACGATCAATGTGTATCCCAGCATCACCAGTCCCGTCTGAATGATGAAGCTGATGTCCTTGCCCACCACGCCCTTGTTCACAATGTCGGACATGAGGTTGGGCAGATAAAGCTGGGAGAGCGCCTGCACCGTGGTCAGCAGCACCACGATCAGAGCCTGCCATCTGTAGGGCTTCAAATACTTAAAAAGCTTACCCATAAACTATCCTTTCTCCATTGAAATTGAAAATCTTTATTTCTCCAGAATACTGATAATCTTATCCAGCATCCAGTCAAAATACCTGTCGTCCTTCTCGTCGGGCGCCATTCCGTGCATCCCTCTGAAAAAGTGCCCCATGATGTTGGTGGTATAGAGCTTCATCGCCATTTCGGGCTCGGCGTTTAAGTGCCCTGCCTCCTGCATCGCCGTGAAATACCTCAGCAAACTGTGCAGCGCATGCTGCTCATTCTTGCGCGCGTCCCGCTCCGGCGGGGATTCACGGACTTTGTCACGCATCACCATCCGTATCAGCGGTGCATTCTTCTTGTATGTATTCAGCATATCGTAGCCAATATGCTTCAAATCTGTCCGCAGATCATACGTCACGCCGTGTTTCAGATAATCCTCCACCGTGTAAGGGTGCAGGCAGCCGTGCAGTGTTTCATTGAACAAACTCCTTTTCGACTCGAAATGCCGGAACAGCGTCACCTCTGACACGCCAGCCAGCGCGGCTATCTCCTTAGTCGTGGCTGCCGCAAACCCTTTTTGTTCAAACAGCTCGCGCGCGGCTTCCATTATTTTCTCTTTTGTTCCCATCTCTCCACCGCCTTAGTAAGTAAGTGCTTACTTACATTATCCGATTTGGGTGCCCAAGTCAATGAGCGAAAACAATGTTCACATTTTATTCAACAATTCTTCCCTTATATCAGGACTATTTACATCGCGTAAATATTGCACCGGATGCAGCCAGACTTTATAATAATGCTAAGAAATATTAATAGTGGATGCATCAAGTGTACTGATATATGATGGCATGGCGCTGCGGGCATGAAGTTGAAACCCGGGAAAGAGTATTGTTACGGTCGAATGAAACACATCATCAAAAAAGCGGATATTGTCCTTTTCATACTGCTCATCGCCATTGCGGCGACGGGCATTTTTGCCATGTCCGGCGCGGGCGCTGCGGGTGATACCGCCGTGGTGCGGCTGGACGGTAACGTCGCCCGGCGCGTGGACCTTGGCGTGGACCAGACCTTCTGGGTGGGTGACGTCCTGCTGCAAATCAAAGAAGGGGCTATCGCGTTCATCGAGTCGGACTGCCCCGGCAAGGAATGCATCCATGCCGGCTGGCTGAAGAGCCCCGGCTCCAGCGCGGCCTGCCTGCCCAACCACGTGTCCGTCACCATCGAAGGGGCGGCGGGCGCTCAGCAGGAGGTGGATACCATTGCGGAATAACACCATGTCGGCCCGCCGTATCGCCACACTTTCCGCACTGCTCGCCATATCGCTGGTGCTCGCCGTGGTGGAAAACATGCTGGGCGCGCTGATACCGCTGCCCATCCCCGGCGTAAAGCTGGGCCTTGCCAACATCATATCGATGTTCATACTGACCTATTTTTCGGTGCCCTCCGCGCTGGTCGTCGGCCTGCTGCGGACGTTCCTTGCAGCGCTGTTCTCAGGCGGCCTCGGCATGTTCCTGTATTCCGCGCCCGGCGCGCTGCTCAGCATACTGATGATGGCGGCGGCAATGCGTTTTGTCAAACCGCTCAGCCTCGTCGGCATATCAATGATCGGCGCAGTCACGCACAACATATCGCAGGTATGCGTCGCCGTGCTGCTGACGGGCGAAACAAATTTGTTTTACTACGCGTTCGTGCTGATCGCGGTGGGCGCGGTGTCCGGCACCATCACCGGCATTGTTGCGCACACCACGTTCACGCGCGCGGCCGGCGCTTTGAATATCAAAGAGCGTGCGCCGCATAAACTACAAACAGATCCGGGAGGTGTCAGATGATATATTCGTATTTATACTGGGACTGGACGATGCTGCTGATGATTCCCGGCATCATCGTCGCCATCTGGGCACAGTCCAAAGTGAACCGTTCGTACAGCAACTATTCCAAAATGCCAGTGATGAGCGGCATCACCGGCCACGAGATGGCCTCGCGCATACTCTTCGCCAGCGGGCTGCAGAACGTGCAGATCAGCGCGCAGCAGGGCCGGCTTTCCGACAACTACAACCCGATAAAGCGCACGCTCAACCTGTCTGAAGCCAACTACGCGGGCAGCTCAGTGGCCGCCGTCGCGATCGCCGCGCACGAATCAGGCCACGCGCTGCAGCACGGTGCGGGCTATTTCCCGCTGCGCATCCGCAGCCTGCTCGCGCCCGTCGTCAGCTTCGCGTCCTATCTGCTGTGGCCGCTGCTGATATTCGGTTTGCTGCTGGGATACTCCAACATTATATCCATCGTGGTCTACATCTTTCTCGGCATATTCGTTTTTCAGGTGGTCACGCTGCCCGTGGAATACAACGCCTCCCGCCGTGCGATGGCCGCGCTCTCCGCGCAGAATCTGCTGACTGATGATGAACTGTACGGCGCGCGCAAGATGCTGAATGCCGCCGCGCTCACCTACGTCGCAGCCACGCTGGTCGCGCTGCTCAACGTGCTGCGCTTCGCGATGCTGTCAGGCCGCCGCCGGTAAACCACTGATCCCGATACGACGAAGCGCGCGACATTATGGATTTCACCTCCGCTTCTTGCTTGCGTGTGCCGTTCTGGCAGGCTCCTCTTGCGCACTCCTCGTGATTCCGCGGAATTCGTCCCCATTTTTCCGCACAAACTCTCAATTCCTCGTTTTGCTATTGTGTATCGCATTTCCATTCACTATAATGGTGCTGTTGGTGTTTTTTAATACACACAGATAAAAAGCCGACGCGTCAGGATCATCCCACGGCGGCGGGCGGTTATAATATGAGGAGGAAGTTTATGAACAATATTGACAAGCTGTCCATCAACACCGTGCGCATACTTGCGGCGGAAGGTGTGCAGAAAGCCAACAGCGGGCACCCGGGTCTGCCGCTGGGCGCGGCGCCGATGGCGTACACGCTTTGGGCGCGGCATCTGAAGCACAACCCCAAGAGCCCCAAATGGCCGGACAGAGACCGTTTTGTGCTCTCCGCGGGCCATGGCTCCATGCTGCTCTATTCGCTGCTGCACGTCTTTGGCTATGGCGTCACCATCGATGACCTGAAAAATTTCCGTCAATACGGTTCCGGCGCAGCCGGCCATCCGGAATACGGCCACCTGCCCGGCATTGAGACCACCACCGGCCCCTTGGGCCAGGGTATCGCGAACGCCGTCGGCATGGCGATGTCCGAGGCGCATCTCGCCGCCATGTTCAACAAGGACGGCTACAACGTTGTGGACCATTACACCTATGCACTGACAGGCGACGGCTGCCTGATGGAAGGCGTCGCGTCCGAAGCCTGCTCGCTGGCCGGCACGCTGAAGCTCGGCAAGCTCATTCTGCTGTATGACCGCAACAAGATCACGATAGAGGGCGAAACAGACTTCGCTTTTGATGAAGATGTGGCCAAGCGCTTCGAAGCCTACGGCTGGCAGGTGCTGCACGTCGGCGACGGCAACGAGGATGTCGGCCAGATCGACAAAGCCATCTCCATGGCGAAAGCCGAGAAGGGCAAGCCGTCCATCATCATCATCAAAACGGACATCGGCTATGGCTGCCCCGCCGTGCAGGGCAAAGCGTCCTGCCACGGCTCACCGCTGGGCGACGAGAACATCGCACTGCTTAAATCCACGCTGGGCTGGGAGTTTGAAGGCAGCTTCGTCGTACCGGACGAAGTGAAAGCCGCCGCTGCCGAGCGCCAGAAGGCTTACGACGCCGAGGAAGAAAAATGGAACCAGCTGTTCGCGGCATACCGCAAGGCGTTCCCCGACATGGCGGCGCTGTGGGACAAGTGCTTTAATCCTGTGGATTCCAGCGTCCTTTCCGATCCGTCGCTTTACGAGTTCGACAAGCCGCTGGCCACGCGCCAGTCTTCCGGCGCCGTGCTCAACAAGCTGGCGGATAAGCTGCCCGGCCTGTTCGGCGGCAGCGCGGACTTAGGTCCCTCCAACAACTCTGTCCTGAAGGGCAAGGCTTACTTCTCCCCCGAAACGCCCGAAGGCCCGAACATTCACTATGGCATCCGCGAGTTCGCGATGGCGGCCATTGCCAACGGCCAGGCGCTGCACGGCGGCATCATCCCGTACGTGGCCACGTTCTTCGTGTTCACGGACTACCTGAAAAACGCCGTCCGCATGTCCGCTCTGATGGGCCTGCCGGTGATATACGTGATGACGCACGATTCCATCGGCGTCGGCGAAGACGGCCCCACGCACCAGCCCATCGAGCAGCTGGCCTGCATGCGCGCCACGCCCAATACCTATATGTGGCGTCCGGCAGACTCCAAGGAAACGGCTGCGGCCTACCTGTTCGCGCTCAAGGCCAAGGGCCCGTCCGTCATCGCGCTCACCCGCCAGACACTGCCGCTTTACGACGAAACAGGCGCAGCGGCACACAAGGGCGCTTATGTGCTCAAGGACTTTGGCAGCGATCCGAAGGTGATACTCATCGGTACGGGCAGCGAAGTCGAGCAGTGCTATCAGGCGGCGCAGAAGCTGTTTGAAGAAGGCATTTCCGCCCGCGTGGTCTCCATGCCGTGTATGGATCTGTTCGAGGAGCAGGACGAAGCGTACAAGCAGAGCGTGTTGCCGGATTCCATCGACCGCCGCGTTATCGTGGAAGCGGGCGCGTCCTTCGGCTGGCACAAATACGCCGGCCTCAAGGGCGAGATCATCGCGCTGGACCACTTCGGCGCTTCCGGCCCCGCCAAGAAGCTGTTCGAAGCGTTCGGCTTCACGACGGACAACGTGGTCGCTACAGCCAAAGCGTCCCTCGCGAAATAGAATAATCAGCACAACAGCCGGGCTGCAAATGCGGTCCGGCTGTTTTTTTATATGAATATGGTTCTGAACTCTTTTATACGGTGACCGTTATATGGTATATTTTGTCCATATTTTATGAGAGGAAAAAATACGATGGATCATTCCGCTGAGAAAAATGCCCTGCGTTTCACAGGGTTCGCAGAGCTGTATGAGACGGCAAGGCCAGCGCTGCCCCGTCAGGTGATCGACGTTATCGGAACGTATCTTGGACACCCTCCCGGCAGGGTGGTGGATATGGGCTGCGGCACCGGTCTGTCAACAGCCGTATGGGCCGGACATTGCCGCGAGGTCATCGGCATAGAGCCCAGCCCCGACATGCTGGCTGTCGCAGCGGCCAAGCAAACCCCGGGTGTGCGTTTCATCCAGGCGTTTTCGCATGATACCGGGCTAGAAAACGCTTCGGCAGATGCCGTCGTTTGCTCGCAGTCGTTCCATTGGATGGAGCCCTCCTCCACGCTGGCCGAAATCAGCCGGGTTCTTGCACCCGACGGCGTTTTCGCCACGGCGGACTGCGACTGGCCTCCTGTTTGCGGCGCTGATGCGGAGTTGGCCTATAACCGCCTCATGAACGAAGTGCGCCGCGCAGAAGACGCGCTTCCCCAGTTGAGCGGCGCCTCCGTGAAATGGAGCAAGGACGGCCATCTGCATAACATCAAACAAAGCGGCCTCTTCCGATACGCGCGGGAGCTGGTATTCGCCAACACGGAGAGCTGCACAGCCGAACGTCTTATCGGTCTCGCGCTCAGCCAGGGCGGCCTGCAGTCTGCGCTTAAAGCCTGCCCGGAGCTCATACAGCCGGAAGTTGAACGCTTCCGTGACACAATCACACAAATCTTCGGAGACAGGACTTTTCCCATCAGCTTTGGCTACCGTATGCGTATCGGCGTCAAATAGATTCCTATAATCGTCTGCTTAACAAAGTCAGAGCCGGAACGAAACCGTCCCGGCTCTTTTCGTCTGTATAAACCCTGATCCTTACCGCGCTACGCTTGCACAGCCTCCGCTTCCGCAGCATCCGTCGCGATGGGCGAATCTCCGAATACCTTCTCGATATGCGCGGGTTCGAATTTCTTGGTCATCAGGCTCACCACCGGCGTCACGATCAGCGAAGCGATCATCGCGATGGAGCCAATTGCCGGTGCACTCATCCAGGAGGGCAGCAGCTTTGCGGAGCCCAATATCATCAGCGGCACCACGATGACAAGGCCTGTGAATATGCCCGCCCAGGCGCCCGCTTTGGTCATGCCCTTCCAGCGTACACCCAGCAGGAACGGCGCGAGGAAGCAGCCGGATAGCGCGCCCCATGAATAACCCATCAGCGTGTATATCGCCGCGGGCTTGAGCAGCGCGATCACCAGCGATATCAGCACGAACACCGCGCACAGCACGCGCATCAGCATCATCACGCTCTTGTCCTTCATCTTGGGCTTCATCATACCCTTCACCAGATCCATCGATATCGACGAGGAGGACACCAGCACCAGCGACGACAGCGTGGACATCGACGCCGCCAGTATCAGAACCAGTATCAAGCCCATCAAAGCCGTGGGCAGCGCCGCTTTCATCACTTCGGGCATGATGGCGTCCGCACCCGCCTCCGGCATCGTGTTGTTCAGGAACAAGCGGCCGAATGTGCCGACAAAGTAAGCCGCTCCGCCCACCAGCAGCGCAAACAAGGTCGAGATACGCGTCCCCCGCTTGATGGCCTGCTGATCCTTGATCGCGTAGAATTTATGCACCATCTGCGGCAGGCCCCAGGTGCCAAGGCTGGTAAGTATGATTAGCGATATCAGCAGCACCACGCTGTTGCCGTTGAACACGGAGGTCAGCATCGGGTCGATCGTCGCCACGCGGGACAAGCCCTGTGCCACGCCGCCCACCAGCGGATTCGCCAGTATGAACGCCAGCATCAATATCACGCCCGCGATCATGATAAGGCCCTGCACAAAGTCGGTCAGCGCGGTCGCGATATAGCCGCCCGCCAGCAGATAAAGCGCGGTAAACACCGCCATACCCACCATGCACCAGACGTACGGCACGCCAAACGCGCTTTCAAAGAAATACCCAAGCCCCTGATACACGCTCGCACAGTAGGGCGCGAGGAATATGAAAATCACCAGCGCGGCTAGTATTTTGAGCCCGCGCGAATTATACCGCTTCAGGAAAAAGTCGGGCATTGTGGACGCGTCCAGCCGGTGCGTGATGCGCCGTGTGGGCTTGGCCAGCAGCTTCCACGCCAGCCATGTGCCGATCACCGCATTGGCGATGCCGATCCACGTGGCCGAAAGGCCGATGCTCCATCCAAAGTTGCCCGCGTAGCCCACGAACATAACCGCAGAAAAATATGTCGTACCGTACGCAAACGCCGACATCCACGGCCCCATCTTCCGGCCGCCCAGAAAGAAATCGTCTGTGGTTTTTGCTTTTTTTGAGGAGAAAATAGCAACGAAAATGAGAAAAGCGATATAGAGACCTAAAATGACATACTGCATAGCAAACCGTCCTTCCATGCTTCATTTTTTGGCAACAAAAAAAGTCCTGCCGTTCTACAATAATACCCGTCAGTATTTTACTACACACCCATGAATAGTTCAACCGGAATTTTTACGCACCGGCCGCTTTTTCCTCGTCGCCAGCATCCAGCAGCAGCTTGATGTCTTTAATGTGCTCCAGCGCCGTCTCTTCACCGATTTCCAGCAGCTCCTCGATGCTCTTTAGGCTGTGGCGCGCGTAGCTGTCCAGTTTGGGCCGCAGCATGATATCGGCGCATTTTTCGCAGATCTGGCTGTTGACGTTGATGCTGAGGTTATACGCCGTCAAAAACACATCGATGCGCCGCATGCTGCTGGTGCCGCGGCCGCGGTCCGAGTTCAGGTTGATGCCCACCACCTTGTCCGCCCCCATGTCCTTCAGTTCCTGCGTGGGTATGCTGCGCAGCGTGCCGCCGTCAATGTACAGCTTTTCACCGATGCGCACCGGCGCAAACACGCCGGGCACCGCACAGCTGGCCGACAGCGCCTTGGACACGCTGCCGCTGCACAGCGTTTCCAGAGTGCCCTGTTCCAGGTCCACCGCCACCGCGCAGAACGGCCTGTGCAGGTCGCTAAACTGCATATCCTTCAAAAAACAGTCGGCCAGCCGCTCAATGATTTCGGGGCTCATATACGTCAGCAGTGCCGGCCTTTTGGGCAGCACGTTCTTATCCCGTATGCTGAGCACGAAATCATACAGCTTTTCCCAAGGTATTTCCGCGGCATACAGCGCGCCCGCAATGGCTCCCGCCGAATTGCCCGCCACATAATCAAAATTGACGTTATGCTCCTGCAGCACGCGGATCACTCCCAGATGCGCGATCCCCCGCGTGCCGCCGCCGCCGAACGCTACGCCGCTTTTCCCTGTGTTTCCCAAAACCTCAACACCTCACAATAAGCATACTCCCACATTCTTATGCGCGCCGCCGCTCCGTTAGTTGGGCCGTTAATTAATCTGTCGTTACTTTCTTCCATTCTTATTATAATAGAACCATACTTTTTTGTTTTTCGGAACCTTGAGCCAAAAGGATGCGTCTTAAGCAATGTAAACCCTTATGAGGAGGACCCGTATTTTGTTCAGAAAATTGATTGCGACTGTGATCGTAATGACGCTTATACTCACCGCCTGCGCTGCTCCCGGTGTGCCCGACCCGGCCCCCGACCCGCAGTCGTCCGGCGCTTCTGCCGCTGCGCCTACCGAACCCGAAGTATCGGCGCAGACCGTGGCTTACCGCGCGCAGCTTGCCGCCCAGCCCGTCGGCCCTCTGCCGGATTCCTTCGCCGCAGGCGTCAACGGCTTCGGCTTTGCGGCAGCGCCGCTGCTTTTCAACACAAACGGTAATCTGGCGTTTTCACCCGCCAGCCTCACGCTTGCGCTCAGCATGACGCGAGAAGGCGCAAGCGGCGGCACCAAGGATGAAATGACCGCCGCACTGGGCTTTGACGGCCTGTCCGATGAAGAGATCAGAGACGCGTGCCGCTCGCTGATGTGGCGCGCCAACACCGGCGGCATGGAAGCGGCCAACGCTGTCTGGCTGTCGCAGGACTACACGTTCAGCAAACCCTTCCTCACTGCCTGTATGCAGGACTATTTCGCGGACGCATTTCCGCTCACCGTCCCCGGCGCAATGATTGCCGTCAACGCCTGGGCGGATGAGAAGACGCACGGACGCATCAAGCAGATATTAAATGAAGAAGTGAGCAGCGATTCCCCCATACTGCTCGCCAACGCGCTGTATTTCTTAAATGACTGGGAACACCCCTTTGAAGCCAATGATACCGCGGACGGCGAGTTCGCCGCACCGGAAGGCCCCGTCACCGTGCCCTTCATGCGCAGCGACCGGGAGGTGCCCTACTATGCGAACGACGACTTTTCCATGATCTCTCTGTCATTCAAAAGCGAAGCGGACCAAGGCCAATACGCGATGGCGTTTATTCTGCCCGCCGAGGGCAAATCCTTGACCGATCTGCTGCCCCGCCTCGACGCCGCTACCTTCAAAACGGCATTGTCCGAAGCCGAGGAGCAGGAGGTATGGATACGCCTGCCCAAATTCGATTTTGAGTATTATACCGAGATGCGCAATGCGCTTGGTGACCTTGGCATGGCCCAGGCGTTCAGCCGCGACGCCGACTTCTCCGCGATGACGGAACAGCCCAACGGCCTCTTCATCTCCAATGTATTGCACAAGTGCTATGTCCGTATTGACGAGCTGGGCGCGGAAGCCGCCGCCGTTACGGTGGTGGAAATGCGGGACGGCGCGGCGATGCAGATGACGGAGCCGCCCAAGTTCTACGCGGACCGTCCGTTCGTTTTTGCCATCTACTCGCAGGAAGACGGCACGATCGCCTTTCTAGGCGCGGTCAACGACCCGTCGCAGAAATAACGTCAGGAGGAATACCGCGATGAAAAAACTGCTGCTGTTGGTATTGGCTGCCGCGCTGCTGCTCGGCGCTTGCGCCAACGCCAGCGCTGCCGGCTACGACGGCAAGCTGGTGAAACAATCGATAGAACCGCTGGACGATGTGTTCGTTCAGGGCATCGGGGACTTCGGCTTCGCCGCCGCGTCGGCGCTGTACTCCGCGGATCAAAACCTCGCGCTGTCCCCTGTCAGCATTGAGCTGGCACTGTGCATGGCGCGCGCGGGCGCAAACGGCGCCACAAAGGACGAGATGACAGCCGCGCTGCGCCTGCCGGGGCTGTCTGACGACGAGATCGCCTCTGCGTGCAAAGCCCTGATGTGGCGCGCCAACACCGGCGGCATGGAAGCCGCCAACGCCTTATGGCTGATGGATGGTTACGCATATAAGGACAGCTACATCAAGACCAGCACCGAGGACTACATGGCCGACTTGAAAGCGCTCGCCATCCCCGGGGCCATGGACGCCGTCAATGCCTGGGCCGAGGAGAAAACGCACGGCCGTATCGATAAGATACTTCAGCAGGAACCGAGTACCGATACACGCATGATCATTACCAACGCGCTGTATTACCTCGGCGAATGGGAGCTGCCATTCGAAGCAAACGACACGTTCGACGGCGATTTCGCATCGCCCGGCGGAACCTCCACCGTATCCTACATGAACAGCGACTGGTCGGTGCCGTATTACAGCAGCGACGATTTCTCAATGATATCGTTGAACTTTAAGTCCAAGACGGATGAGGGACAATACGCGATGGCGTTTCTGCTGCCCGCCGAAGGTTCGTCGGTAAACGATATGCTGGGTTCACTGAACGGTGAAGCGTTTAAAACCGTGCTCTCCAAGGCTGCCGAGCAGGATGTATCCATCCGGCTGCCCAAGTTCGAGTTCTCCTTTTTTGCGCCTCTTGCCGATATGCTGAAATCCATGGGGATGGAGAAAGCCTTTTCAGCGGATGCGGACTTTTCCGGCATGACGGACGCCGACCGGCTTTTCATCTCCAGCGTGCTGCATAAATGCTATGTGCGCGTGGATGAACTGGGCGCGGAGGCCGCCGCCGTCACCTCTGTGGAAATGACGCTCACCGCTATGCCGATGGAACCGCCCGTCACGTTCCATGCCGACCGCCCTTTCGTTTTCGCCATCTACTCACAGGAAGACGGCACGATCGCCTTTTTAGGAGCGGTCAACGACCCGTCGCAGAAATAATGTCAGGAGGAAACCGATGAAAAAACTGCTGCTATTGGTATTGGCCTCTGCGCTGCTGCTCGGCGCTTGCGCCAACGCCAGCGCTGCCGGCTACGACGGCAAGCTGGTGAAACAATCGATAGAACCGCTGGACGATGTGTTCGTTCAGGGTATCGGAGACTTGGGTTTCTCTGCCGCGTCGGCGCTGTACACCCCGGATCAAAACCTCGCCGTGTCCCCCGTCAGCATTGAGCTGGCGCTGTGCATGGCGCGCGCGGGCGCAAACGGCGCCACCAAGGACGAGATGACCGCCGCGCTGCGCTTGCCGGGGCTATCCGACGACGAGATTACCGCCGCGTGCAAAGCCCTCATGTGGCGCGCCAACACGGGCGGCATGGAAGCCGCAAACGCCTTATGGCTGCTGGATGATTACAAGTACAACGACGACTACATCAAAACGAGCACCGAGGATTATATGGCAGACTTGAAGCCGCTCGCCATACCCGGAGCTATGGACGACATCAACGCTTGGGCCGAGGAAAAAACGCATGGCCGCATCCAAAACATCATGCCGGACGAACCCCATCCGGCTACAATGCTCATGCTGACCAGCGCGCTGTACTATTTGGGCGACTGGGCCTACCCATTTCAGGCAGGCCTCACTCAAGACGACGAGTTTTCAACGCCGGTCGGCCCTGTCACTGTGCCGTTCATGCACAGCAAATGGCGGCCCATCCCCTACTACGCGAACGACGAATTCTCAATGATATCGCTAAACTTTAAACCCATAAAGGACGAGGGAACCTACGCGATGGCGTTTCTGCTGCCCGCCCAAGGCATGAGCATAGCCGATTTGCTGGCTTCCATGGACGGCAATAAGTTTAAGACCGCAGTGCGTGGCCTTTCCGATGTGCCTGACATGCCCGTCTGGCTGCCTAAGTTCGATTTTTCCTTCTCCGCACCGCTGAACGGCGCGCTGGAATCGCTCGGTATGCAAAAAGCGTTTGAAATGAGCGAGGCAGACTTTTCCGGCGTCGGAAAGGCGGGTCTGTTTATATCTCGCGTGCTGCACAAATGCTATGTGCGCATCGACGAATTGGGCGCGGAAGCTGCCGCCGCCACCGTGGTGGAGGCTCCGGCGGCAGAACCTCCATCTGAACCGCCGCCCGAATTCCGTGCCGACCGCCCGTTCGTTTTCGCCATCTATTCGCTGGAGGACGGCGTGATCGCCTTTTTGGGTACCGTCAACGACCCCTCTCAGAAATAAAATAGGCCTTGGATAATACCAAAGCCTGCTAAGTAGACGTATGGGCGGCCTTTGGCCGCCCGCTTTAATTCTATCTAGCCAGCACAATTATATCCGGTGCATCGCGTCGAATATTTCCTCGCGCATGATACGGATATCCATGCATATGTCCTTTGCGGTTTCGCTCAGCTTGTCAGAGAGCTCGGCGAACGGCAGCTTGCTGCCCGAAACATCCACCAGCATAATCATCGCGAAATAGTCCTGCAGCACTGTCTGGCTGATGTCCAGTATGTTGACGCCGAACGCCGACAGCGTGGCCGACACGCCCGCGATAATGCCCGTCTTGTCCCGTCCCGTCACCGTTACGATCGCTTTCATAATCTCCTCCGTTATTTGAACAGCTCGTTCTTGATATACACTTCCGGCTGATAATTCCCGATATATTCCAGCGCCTCGCCGATGTCGCTGAACACACCGAACATCTTAAGCGCCTTGGGTGAGGCAAATTTCTGTTCGACCGCCACATCGAACTGCCTCACCAGTGCGTCGTAAAACCCGTTGATATTCAGTATCACCACCGGTTTGGTGTGATACATCAGCAGCCTGAGAGCGATGATCTCCAGCACCTCTTCAAACGTACCAAAACCGCCGGGCAGCGCGATAAAAGCGTCCGATTTGTCCTCCATCAGCGCCTTGCGCTCGCGCATCGTCCGCGTCACGAACAGTTCGGTGCATCCCTCAAACACCACACCGTCCACGTCCATCTTCTCGGGTATCACGCCGATCACGCTGCCGCCCGCTTCACGCGCACCGCGCGCCGTCGCGCCCATCAACCCGTATCCGCCCGCGCCGTACACCAGGCCGATGCCCCGCTGCGCCAGCGCGCGCCCCAGTTCCGCCGCCGTATTGACATAGACTTCGTCCAGCAGCTCACTGCTCGACGCATAAACGCACACATTCTTGATCATTTCTTGATAAACCCGCCATTAATCACTTTTACGTCATTCACGGTAATCACCGCGTTGCACAGCTGTGATTTTATCAGAGACACCGCTGCCGGTATGCTCTTTCTCTTCAGGTGCAGCATCAGTATCTCGCGTTTGCCCGTCTTTCCTTCACCCTCCAGCAGCGTCACCGCGAAGCCCTTTTCACGCAGCGCATTCGCGAGGCACTCCGCCTCTTCATCCGCATTCACAATCACCTGTATCGAGCTCAAGCCAAACGCCAGCTTACCCTCTATCCACGAGCCCACATAATTGCCAAGGGCAAATGCCACCGCAAAAACGAGACAGCGAAGCAGGTCCTGCTGAAACCCGACCAGCACGGTACCCGTTACCACCAGCCACAGCGACACCTCAAAGAATCCGGTGATGGAGCCTTTCACGCGCTCGCCGCGGTTGATCAGCACGATACGCACGGTGGAGACTGACACCTCAATAATCTTGCCGAAAAAAACAAACAGATACAGCCAAACGCTGGGTTTTGCCAAAAAGTCGGGTAAAAAATCCATTACAAACTCCTTTGTTCACTCAAGCTGTCATTATATCATCCATGCAAACACCTTTCAAGTGCGTCGCTTCTTGGGTAATCCGTATGCAGCAAAAGTCTCTCAAGCGCAAACATAATGATACCCAAATAATTGTTCGAAAAAACCAAAAAGCGCGCAGCTCTGTCCTATTTTCGGGACAGGCCGCGCGCTATACTTCAAAACATCGGCGGAACCTCTCCGCCCGTATTGCAGCAGATAACCCCCTGCTTACAATACCCCTTGCCGGAGGCAGCGCGATTGCGCCCTCCTTTTTCTTTTGTGCCGCGTTAGCCGATGATGGCCACCGTCCCCGCCGCGCCGTCCACGCTCACCATGTCGCCGGTGCGTATCACCTCAGTCGCGTATGCCACGCCGGAAACCAGCGGCAATGCGTACTCCCGTGCTACCACGGCTCCGTGCGACAGCGCCGAACCCACCTCGGTCACCAGCGCGCCCAACATGCAGTAATAAGGTGACCAGCCGATATCGGTAAACGCCGCGACCATGATCTCGCCCGGCATGAGGCAGTTGGCATCGTCCACGCTGCGCACCACACGCGCCCGTCCTATCGCCGTCCCGCGGCTGATCGATGTCCCCGTCAGTACCGCCGTGCCCTCCGCCGGCCTGATTACAGCCAGCTTGGGCCGAGGCCGCCCCACGCATACCTCGTCAAACCGGAAGGTCTTCTGCTGTTCAAGCAGCCGCCGCCGCGCCATCGCCCGCTTCACCAGCCCTGCCTCACCGCCGTCTACCAGCCGCACCAGCTCATCGTGCGTCAGGAAAAACACCAGATCCGCGTCGGGCAGGAGGCCGTCCCGTACCATCAGCGCCGCCAGATGCCGGTATGCCGTCTTAAACTTATCGACAATACGGATGCTCTGGGACTTGGTGTATTCGCGGTTCACCACGCCCTTGCGCGCCTGCCCGATGATGCTGTGCGTCATCCAACCCAGGAGACCCTTTTTATCCGATAGCAGCGCGTCGATGTTTTGTTCTACCGCCTTGGTCTTGGGCGGCTCCTCCGCGCCGGTGGATATCACCGTCTTTAAGTAGTTGCACAGGCTCTCCTCATCCGCATGCCATGAGGGGCTGCGCAGTTCCGCCTCGCGTATCGCGCGGTGACCGTGCCGCTTCAGGAAGTCGTCAAGCGCCGCACGGCTTTCCGGCCCGCATGTCTTGATATATTCCGCCAGCTCCTTCGCGCTGAGGGCGGCGATATCCGGCTTCTCGGCGATCAATGCCCTTGCCGTCCGCCGCAGCGAGCGCAGTATGTCCACGCTCTCGATGCCGTCGATATCCTCCAGCACGCCCGCGATCTTCGCCTTGGCGGTGTCCGCGTCCATGCCGTCCGCCATCAGTATCAAAAACAGCGCGCTGCTCATTGAGCCCGAGTGCCCCGACGTGATGTAATGCAGCCAGAACGCTTCGTTGTTCATCCACAGCCGCTCCGTAATCTCCTTTAGCTGCTCACTTGGCGTTTCACGGACGGGTATATCCGCGCTGTCCGCCAGCTGTTTAAGCTTTTTGCACGCCCGGCCGGTGCGCAGTATCATCGTAAAATACTTGCGGGCACCGTTCATCTTGGACAGCTTCGACACCTTGGGCACAGGAGGCTTGGGGACATCCTCCAGCAGCCGCCCGCAAAGGCTCAGCTCCACACCCTCCCGTGTCGCGCCCACCACATGGTCGGAGATCGCGTACAGTGACGATATGTTGATAAACAAGTGGTTGCCGAAGTTGGTCACGCAGCTGCCGGGCGGTATGTCATCGATGCTCTTTGCCCCGCCCACGTGCGATATCATCTTGCGCATGCCGTAGTCAATGCCGTACACGCTGGTGGATATGGAAAGCGGCGTCACCGCGTTCGGGAGCATCTCGCCCACGTTGCACGTCGTCACCACATCGTCATCCTTCACGCCCACATTGTCCAGCTCAAACGCATCCGGCTCATCCGTTACCGTGATGGGCCGCGCCTGCAGCCAGAATACCATATCGCCCTTCGCCGCCCATTCGATATCCAGCTCGCAGCCCAAGTGCGCCTTTGCTTTCAGCGCTCCCGCCGCGATATTCTTCACCTGCTCCGCCGTCAGGAAGCTGTTGTCTTGAGATGTCATCGTCTCTCCGTCCACACGCACAGATGCCGCCTTGGCATGTCCGGACACCAACGCCTCGCCCAGCCCTTCCACCGCGTCAATCAGCAGTCCGCCGCGTCCGTCCGGATGCTGCGTGAAACACACACCGGACACATCCGCATCCGCCATTGCCTGCACAACTGTGCACATGCGCATGCTCCTTGCACCGCCAAACGTCTGCGCATACTTGACCGCGGTCACACTGTGCAGCGAGGCCGCACAATTACGCACCGCCTGCCGCACCGCCTCAACGCCCTCCACATTCAGGTAGGTGCTGTACTGTCCCGCGCTGGAAAAGTCCGTTCCGTCCTCCGCCGTCGCGGACGACCGCACCGCCACCTTACCCAGCCCCATCTTCTTATAGTACTCAGCTGCGTCGTTCGCCGCCGTGTCCGCGCCCGCATCCGTCACAATAAAGCCGTCCGGCACGTTTAGCCCGCACGCTGCCAGTTGGTACAGCCCGCGCGCCTTGCCGCCGACGCTCGATAGTTCTGCCTCGGGTATTTCCGTAATCCTATATATCATGCTCCGCCTCCCGTCACACACAGCGGGAAACGTCGCCGTTCCAGCCAAACTCGATTATGCCGCGCCCCTTTACGCCTTCCAGCTCAAACGCGCCCACGCCCTCGTATATGGTGTATGCCCCTTCCGCAAACGGGAACGGAAACACCTCCTCGCAGCGGCATTTGACGCGCAATGCGCGCCCGTCCACAAGATTTACGTCAATCGTAAACGCCTCCGGCACCTCGTGCGGCTTTACTACGTCCTCCCGTATGCTTGCGGCAGCCACGCCCGTCACCTTGCCGCCGTCCTCGAAATAGCCGGTCATCAGCTTCAGTACGGGATAGCTCACCATGTTGGCGTTCAGCTGCCGCCCATCCTCCATCAGCGCCATCAGCCAGAAGTGCTTGTTCATGTAGCCCCAGTCGCGCTTACCGAAGGAATGATCGCGCATCGCGGGCAAATCCAGCGTAATCTCCTCACCATCCAGCAACAGCGTTCCCGTCGCCCGGCCCGGCTGCTCGTAGTGTACCTGATCGTTGGCCTGCAGCTCCTCGAAATAAGCGCGGGTCCACTTCTCCCTCGCAATCGCTTCCGCCATCACGCCCGCGTCCACATCGTGGCCAAACTCGAATATGCCGCCCGTCGCATTAAAAACCGCATCCAGCTTTACATGGACAGGCTGTCCGCCATGCAGTTCCTGCGCCTCCCCGTCGTACGAGAACGCCCACTTTTTACCCGGCTCAATGCATCTCACAGCGGTCGGCGCTGAGCCCGCGGGGTAGAGCTGTTTGCCGCTGATCACCGCGCGTCCGCTCGCATTGCGGTACGCAAACCACACCTCGATGTGTTTCACGCCCCTTTGGGCATGGCGAATCAGCAGGCTCGTTCCATCCGCGCTGTGACAGGAAAAATAGTAGCTGTTGTTCTGGTTATCGTCTGCGTCGTCAGACATGGTATAAAGCTCGGCCTTTTCGGTATTGAATGGATTGAGACGCCTGCGCTTTTCGAGGTTACGCAAAATAAGCGCCTTCTTAAGCGGATAAAAGATATTCATGATGACAGGCTCCAATAATAAAAGTATAATTTCGGTTAGAGATATTTGTTAAATCCCTGTAAACCCATTATATACTTGCACTGACATAATAGCAACGCCATGTGTGGAAAGGAAAGTAAAAATGACCGGACAGGCCATTATGGAGTTGATCCGCATCAACGGCAGCGATACGCGCCGCATCAATCACGCGCTCAAGGTACTGGGCTTTGCCCGCTGTATTGCTGACAGCGAACAGCTCTCCGATGATGCGCTGATAACCGTCGAGCTGGCCGCGGTGCTGCACGACATCGCCATTCGTCACTGCGAGGAAGCCTTCGGCTCTTGCGGCGGCAAGCTGCAGGAGAAAGAAGGTCCCGCCATCGCCCGCCCGATACTGGAGCGGTGCGGCGCCAGCCCTGCTGTCATGGAGCGCGTGCTATACATCGTCGCCCATCACCACACCTATACGGATGTGGACGGACTCGACTACCAGATCATCATCGAGGCGGACTTTCTCGTCAATCGCGACGAGGGTGACTTCACGCACGAAGCCTTTGTGAACTTTTACAGCCGGTATTTCAAGACAGCCGCCGGCAAAGAACTCGCCCGGCAGATGTTCGGCGTGGAATAGACCATCTCATTCAAACGGTCAGGGCTTTCGCGCAACGAAGAAGATCCGGACGAAGGGGAACAACACATATCCGTTGCGCTGCGCCGGATAAACCTTCACGATCGCGTCTTCAAACTCAGCGAGCAAAGCGGCTCTGTCCGTCCCATTATCAAGCGCATCAAGATAAGGTTTCAGCCCCGTGCTGCTGTACCACTGGACGAGCGATTGGTGGTTCTCCATCACATGATAATAGTGCGTCTCCCAGAGATCGATATCTGTCGTCAGCCCGCTTAATATATTGTAATAATACGGCGCGTCGAAGGTGGAATGCGTCGGCACGTGCCCCAGCTGCACACCCCATTTTTGGCCATTCACCAGAGTCTGCAGCGCAATATGGATGGGCATGTGCGATGTGCTTGGGATCTGCACAGCCAGCACGCCGCCGTCATTTAGCAGCGAGAACAGCTGAGGCAGCACTTTATCATGGCTGAGCATCCACTGGATAGCGGCATTGGAAAATACAATGTCGAACCGACCCAAGCCGCTCAGATCACCCGACGCATCCGCACAAATCCAGGCGATGCTGCTGTCAGTCTTTTCAGCCTGTTCAATCATAGCGGGAGAGCTGTCCAGCCCAGTGATATCCGCATCCGGCCAACGACTCCTCAGCGCAGCGGTACTGTTGCCCGGGCCGCAGCCAATGTCAATGATGCGCCTCGGCGTCCCGTTACCAATCCGCGAAACCAGATCAAAAGCAGGCTGTGTGCGCTGCTTTTCGAATTTTAAATACAGTTCCGGTTTCCAGTCACTCATGGTGCGTCCCCCCCGCTGTGCTTGATATGCGGAACAATGCCTCCGGCAGCCAACACTTCCCTGATATATTCCGGAAAGGGCTTGCAATTATAAATCTCATCTCTTGACAGGTTTTTGATGATACCCATATCGGTGTTCACTTCAATTTCATCCAGATTCCCGATTTTGTCCGCATCCTCACATTCAATCACGGGAATGCCGTTGTTGATACAGTTCCTGAAGAATATTCTGGCGAAATCTTTGGCGATAACAGCCGTAACGCCTCTTTGTTTCAAGACGGCAGGCGCCTGCTCCCTCGATGAGCCGCGTCCAAAATTGCTGCCGGCGACGATAATATCTCCTTCTTCAAAGTTCTCCTGAAAATTGACGTCATACTCAAAGGCGTACGCCGCCATATCCCTGATCTCCAAACGGCACAAATGCCTTGCGGGAATGATCTGATCCGTATCCACATTATCTCCGCAGCGTATGGCTTTACTCTTTATCATATTTCCAACTCCTTTTGGCTCGGTCTTGTGATAACCCCCGTCAATGCGGAAGCGGCGACAACAGCCGGACTGGCCAAATAGACCTCTCCGAAAGGGCTGCCCACCCGACCCTTGAAATTTCGGTTGGCCGTTGATAACATTTTCTCACCGTTTCCCAGCAGCCCGACCGTTCCGCCAAAGCAGGCGGAACATCCGGGGTTGCTGATCATCGCACCGCTTTCCATCAGGTCCTTCAGCAAGCCGTTTTCTAAAGCCTTAATATATATTTGCCTGGATGCGGGTGTCACCAGCAGCCTGACAGAGCTGCTTATTTTCTTACCTCTTAAAATCTCAGCCGCTGTTTCAATGTCCTCATACCGGCCGTTGGTACAAGCCCCGAGAAACAGCGCATTCAGCTTCATCCCCTCAAATTCGGTGATGTCAAATACGTTGTCCACACTATACGGAGCGGCAATCTGCGGAATCACACGGCTTACATCATAGCACCATGTTTTTTCATATTCCGCATCCGGGTCATCAGCAAACACGTCAAACTCTGTCCGGCCCTTCTCCCGTATATATTGCAGCACCTGATTGTTCGGTTGAATGTAAGCGAATTTTGCCCCGGCTTCAATGGCCATGTTGCACAGGGTGGCGCGCTCAGAAACACCCAATGCTTGAATCGCTTCGCCTTCAAACACCAATGCTTTGTATGCCGCGCCATTCGCTTTCAAATCTCCGATCACTTTCAGTATCAGGTCTTTTGCGCAGACGCCATAGTTCCATTTTCCTTCAGCGATTATTTTAATCGTCTTCGGTACCTTCATCCATATCTTACCGCTGCTCCATGCGATGGCAATATCAGTAGAGCCCATGCCGGTGGACAACGCGCCCAGTGCGCCATAGGTACAGGTGTGCGAATCCGCTCCGATAATGAGCTGCCCCGGCACCACATGGTTTTCCAGCATCAGTTGATGGCATACTCCCGCTCCATCATACACATGCTTAATCTGCTGTCTCGCGCAGAAATCTCTCATTTTATTGTGGTTGTCCGCCGCGCTCTCCGATGAGCTGGGTGTATAATGATCCATCACAATCACAACCTTGGACGGGTCAAATACGCAGTCCGCGCCAATCTCTTTTTCAAAAATATCGATGGCAAGAGCCGTTGTCGCATCATTGGCCATGATATAGTCCAAGCTTACATCGACGATTTCGCCTGGCTCAACAGTATCTTTGTCAGAATGTGCCGCTAATATTTTCTCAACGACATTCATGGCTAACCCCTTTCCTCAGTGATAACTGAGCTTTTCATACTTGTATATCTCTTATGTTTTATTATATATTGGGATTAGCGATAATAATAATTCATATATATTATGCTAAACATTCCTTGGAGTTATGATATGTTGCATCTTGAGCTTTATAAAATCTTTTATTACGTCGCCCAATATAAAAACATTACGCATGCAGCAAATGCACTGTATCTCAGTCAGCCGGCAGTCAGCAAGTCTATAAAAAAGCTGGAATCCATTTCTAACTGTACGCTTTTTACACGAAGCCAAAAGGGTGTCAGCCTGACAAGCGAAGGCGAAATTCTTTACGAATACATTCAAAAGGCCTTTTATTATCTTAACGGCGGCGAGCAGGTCATAAAAAGATTAAACGATCTGGAAAACGGAAGCGTCCGAATCGGAATCAGCAACACATTGTGCAAGTATTTCCTTTTGCCGCATTTGGAGCGTTTTCATCAAGCCTATCCCCACATTTCCATCAAAATATTGAATCAGCCAACGCCGGATACCTGTGCTTTACTGGAGGACGGCACAATTGATTTTGGCATTGTCAGCAGCCCCTATCACGAACTTGAGTTTCATTATGTCAGGCTGATGACTGTTCAGGATATTTTCATTTCCAATAAACCCGGTCTGCCAGACCCCCTCCCCATTCAGAAGATTACAGACTTGCCGCTGATGTTAATGGAGAAGCAAAATCAATCGCGGATTTTCATTGATGATTTTTTATATCAAAACGGCATCACGATAAAACCGGAAATTGAAGTCGGGAGCATGGAGTTTTTGATCGATTTCGCAAAAATCGGTATAGGCTCAGCCTTTGTGATCAAAGAGTTTGTTTTAGATGAATTGGAGAATTCTCTTTTATATGAAATACCCATATTGCCACAGCCTCCGCCGCGTGAAATTGGCATCATAACAAAAGATCAGCGGCCCATCTCAAAAGCATCTCGCCGGTTCATTCAATGCCTAACCGAAGCATTTCCCAGTAAAGAAGCTCCGTAACCGATTAGGTCCATTGGTCCAATATAAAAGCGGTGCCGCACAACACGCCCGCACCGCTTCCTATTCCATAATCCCACCGGCAGCGCTCAGCCCTGCAGTCCCTGCTCCTGCCGCTCCATGTTCTCCACCACCACGTCATATATGTCGCCCAGCCCTGCGCAATACTCCAGCACCTTCCACGGCGTATTGGTATGGTAGTGTATCTTGATGAGCGTATCGCCGCCCACCGCAATCAGACTGTCGCCCTCGATGTGCGTGGCAATGTGCTTGCCTATCTCGTCCTCGTCTAAACCCTTGCCCTCAATGAGCAGCTGCGTATCAAACTTAAACTCCAGCACCGCTTATTCCTCTTCCTCGTCGTCATCATAATAGTCTTCGTCGTCAAGGTCCTCATCGTCATATTCGTCGTCATCCAAAAACTCTGTCACCTTGTCGATAAACAATATGCCGTCCAGATGGTCTATTTCGTGGCAGAACAGCTTGGCGTAATCATTTTCGGCTTCAATCGTCACCTCTTCGCCGTTCTCGTTTTGCGCCGTTACCTTCACCTTCACCGGACGCATCAGCTTGCCCCACTTGCCGGGTACGGAAAGACATCCTTCCTCCACCTCGTGTTCACCCTCAGTTTCCACGATTTTCGGATTCACCAGCTTCAGATATCCGTCCGGCCCGTTCACCACGATCAGCCGGCGCAGTATGCCTATCTGCGGTGCGGCCAGTCCAGCCCCGTTGTCGTCCTGTCTTAACGTGTCCTCTATATCCTGCAGCAGCATGCGCACCCTGTCGTTAACTTCTGTGACTGGCTTACAGGTCTTGCGAAGCGCCTCGTCACCTATCTTGCGTATTTCTCTCCATGCCATAGATGCTTCTCCATTGTTTTGATAAGAATATCATCGCACACGCAAACACCCCTGTCAACCATACACACCATGGCTCAAAATACAACAACGGCCGGGATCATACAACCCCGGCCGTCAACATCTCCCCAAATATATCTTCCCAGTCGCTTATGCGCTCAACACCTGATAAGCCACATCAGAAGCGGAAGCCGCATCCGGCGTATAGTAATCCGCGCCAATGGAATCCTTGTAGTTTTCGGTCACAGGAGCGCCGCCCACCATGATGGATATCTTGTCGCGTACGCCCATCTCCTTGGCTTTATCCACAACGTCCTTCATCACGCCCATCGTCGTCGTCAGCAGCGCGGAGCAAGCCACGACCTTCGCGTCGTTGTCAATCGCTGCCTGAATGAACGTTTCGGGCGCCACGTCGGTCCCAAGGTCGATCACTTCGATGCCCTTGCCTTCCAGCATGATCTTAACGAGGTTTTTGCCGATGTCGTGCAGGTCGCCCTTCACTGTGCCCAGAACCGCCTTGCCTACAGCCTTCACGTCGCTGCTTGCCAGAGCCGGCTTTAAGATCTCCATACCAGCGTTCATTGCGCGTGCGGCAATCAGCACCTCAGGCACATAGACTTCGTTGTTTTTGAACTTCGCTCCGATGATGCCCATGCCCGACAGCAGGCCTTCTTCCAATATCTTTTTGGCATCTTCCCCGTCCGCCAGTGCCTGCGCCACCAGCTCTTTCACCTTGGGCGCTCTTCCCTGCTGCAGAAAAGAACTCATTTCTTCGAATATGCTCATTGCCCTTCCTCCGTTTTTTTATTGATGATCCCCCGCTTTTCGCGGTATTTGCCCGGCGTCGTGCCGGTCAATTTTTTAAAAACTTTTGAAAAGTAGCTCTGGTCGTCGAATCCACAGCAGTATGCCAGCGACGACAGCGGTATATCGCTCGTCAGCAGCATGGATTTGGCGTTGCGGATGCGCACCTCGTTAATATATGACGACAGGCTTAAGCCCTTCTCTTCCTTAAATATACGGCTGAGGTATGAAACGCTGAACGAAACGTGGTCGGATATGTCGTTCAGGGTGATGCGCTTCATATAGTTCGCGCTTACGTATTCCATAACCTTCTGTATCGTATCGGTGTGCTTCGTTTCCGGCACGGCGAAAACCATTCCGGTGAAGCTGGACAATATGCCGGAAAGCCAGATGCTCAGGTCGTCCAGCGTGGAAAATCCGGCGATTTCGTTCAGGAAATTTCGCGAGAGTCCAAAAATGCGCCCCGCTTCGGCCCCCCCATCAATCGCAGCCCGCGAGAGCAATACCAGCAGCTCTGTCACGCGCATCTTGATGGCCGTAAAATCCGCCCCGGCCGCGAAGAATATCGCGCCCAGTATCTCGTTCAGCGCCCGCTGCGCCCCCGCCTTGTCACCCGAAGCAATATACCGCTGCAGCCGCTTTTCCGTTTCCAGCGGATACTCCGGCGACCGTGTTCCCACCTTTATATCCTGTATCGTAGAAAATATTTCGTTATACCGCGCGCTGGTCTCCTCCAGCAGCTGAAGGTCTTCACTGTCCCGCTGTTCGGCGTATGCCGTGATCATAAAGAGCATATCCGCCAGCGACGACACACGGCGCGGCTCGATGTAGGGCAAAGTTTTGGCTGCGGCGGCGATATCGCGTATACTGCCACCGAACAATCCCGGGAAACCTTCCTCCAGAAAATCGTGTACATCCACCATCAGAAACGGCCCGGCTATCAATCCATATTCAAGCAATCCGTGGCGCAGACCGGGCGCCGCAATGAACGCCGCCCCGGCAGGACAAAGAAACTCATATTTACCGCCCCAGCGTTCCGACTGATAGATGGCATAATCCATCAGCGTCTCACAGGCAGCACGGCCGTTTTCATCAAGCTGCTTCTGATAACAGGATTTGCAGAACAGGCAGGCGTGGCCACCCTTCCCGCTCAGCATATCCACAGCAAAGCAGTGTATGCCCACGGCATTTCCAAATGTATGCACAAGGTTCTGCGCCGTGTCCAGCCTGCTCATCATTCACCGCCATATCACTTTTACTTCAATTTATATTGTACCACCAAAACTGCATTCGTAAAAGCGTTTGACTATTGTGTCACCGTTATTATAATGAACAGCAAATAATCGGGTATTGTAATATTTTTTTATTTTTTGAACTATATTATATCTTTAATTCAAATGCATCTTTGACAGAAGCTTGACGCTCTGCCCGTACGTTTGCTATACTGTCTTTGCTCTGGAGAGATGTCTGAGCCTGGTTTAAAGTGCCGGTCTTGAAAACCGGTGTTGCGCAAGCAACCGTGGGTTCGAATCCCACTCTCTCCGCCATATTTTCTCAGCACTTAAAATGTGTTGTTGACGCAAGAACCATAACTTTGCCACTTGGCAATGTTATGGTTCCATTTTCGCAAGGAAGACTTATAGTTCCATCGCAGGGGGCTTTAAAATTGGCCCTTTTTTCTTTGGATGAATTCATCTTAAGGACTTCCATAAATCGGAAAATGGTTTCTCCCTCAAGCTGACCGTAGGAGGCAATAGTTTTTCAATGTTTCCCCGGTTTAGCGTGGCACCGACATTCCTGACGTTTATAACGGCCTTGCTAACTTCTGCGAATCCTTCTTGAATACGTTTGTCTTTCATCATCTGAATTCGCGAAGAATAATTCGATGCTAGCTCTTTGCATAAACCCGGAAAATGAGAATACAACAATCTTCTATCAATGTTTATTTCCTGAGCTATAGCCTTGACGGATGGAGAGTCAGCATTGTTTAATTTGTGAATAAGTATCTCCTCAACTTTTCCCCAATCGATTTTTCTTCTAACGGCTTTCTTTTTTGGTGATATATATGCCGGCTTGTTTATTAAATTAATAGATTGCTCTTTAGATAACGCAGGTAATATATGAATGTTAGCAGCGTAACATATCTTTAATAACATACCGAAGGAAGGCCTATGCAATCCTCTATGCCATTCACTAACCATAGATTTAGCTATGCCAAAATACTTAGAAAAACCGATTATACCACCTGTTTCCTTGATCAATGCATCAATAAAGTCATTAATGTTGTTTGCTGTAATATTAGGATATGGTTGATTGATTAGCAGGCCTTTAATGTTTGATATAACGAAGTGGTCCCAAGGTCTATCGTCACTTTCCATTTTAGGATTATCCGCAGCGCCGAGCCAACGATTACAATGGGAACAGTATCCACTCCTTGACATCCTGTTTAAGAGCGAAATTTCCAAATCACACGAAGGGCAACGAGTAATTAGTAACGTATTATGAGTTTTGCATAACCTGATATCCTTAAAACACCAAATAAGAGGTTCATAGATCGGAAGTTGTTTGCTTTTCCAGTCCTCAAGACAATTCGGACACCACGCTTTCGCTGAGCGGAGAATATTTCTATCAGGGCAAATATTTCTCCAAGATTGCAGCGTAAGAAATGAAACGTCACGTCCCGTTAGATTCGATATCACTCGAATAAATTCTTCAGTCAGTACCCCCAACCCATTTAAAGTAGATGCATTTTCATATAATCTGCTCCCGCATTTTTTGGAGCATTCTATGATGTAGTTCTTTCCCAATTCTTTTGCTATCACCTGACTAATGAGCGTTCCAACGGTAACAAAATGCTCTTCCGCCAATCTCGCTAAATAGCTTGTCAGGCTCTCAACCATTTCTGTGCCTATTCCGATAGGTTCGAGGTTGAATAATTTTATCCGAATCACCCTTTAAGATTTTGACTAATTATTCCCTGCAAACTTCAGACCATTCATCCCACTAGCTTTTTTCCATATAGCCGCTAATAAACATATCTTTGCTACTCGCACATTTCCTTGATACGAGAGGATTTTTTACCATTATGTCGAACTTTGCATTATGTCTATAATGTGCAGGTCAATACGAATAAGACATAAAAATTTGAAATATTTTCACAATTCAATATGGTTACACAGGCTCCCCCCTGTATATGTCTAGAGCCTGTTATTATTTATTCCATAGATATATAATAAGAAAAACAATTTTTAGGATGTGATAAGAACATGAGCAAAATAGATTGGGGCCATTTTGACATTGTTCTTGATGAATATCTAAAAATACATAACATTAGTAAGAACAAAATAGCTTCAGCAGCTAATCTGCAGAGATCTCAGCTTATTTCATACTGTAAAAACCAAGTACAGCGACCAGACCTCGGTGTGCTTGCTCGAATTTGTTGCGTACTCAATTGTGAAATAAGCGATATAATTAAGTATTGCGCCCCTGTCGGTGAACATCCCATTGTTTTAAAAAACCACCTAAAAGAGGAGCATAATGAGTAAGCAAATCAGTTTTGTCAGCAATGATGATACCCAAAAGTTATTTAATTATATCTATCAAGGGTGTAATATACTTAGGGGCCCAATCTATCCAGAGGAATATAAAACATATATCTTTCCATTACTATTTTATAAGCGCTTGTGTGATGAATATTCTAGGGAGCTAAATGAAGCTTTAATGGATTCTGATGGAGATTTGCAATATGCGCTTTTCCCTGAGAATCACAGATTTCAAATTCCTGAAGGAAGTCATTGGGACGATGTTAGGTCTAAAACCGAAAACATTGGCTTTGCAATACAAAATGCTTTTAGGCAGATTGAAAAAGCAAATCCTCGCAATCTATTCACCATATTCAACGATTTTGACGATGCAAAATGGTCTAATAAAGACCGTTTATCAGATGAGAGATTAAAAGATTTATTGGAACACTTTTCAGCTCTGAATCTTGATGACGCACATTGCACGAATGATGTACTTGGACATGCTTACGAATACCTCATTAAGAAATTTGCTGATATAACAAATAAAAAAGCTGGTGAGTTTTATACGCCTCGTCCAATTGTGAAACTGCTGGTCCGTATCATAGACCCCACGCCCGGCGAGACGGTGTACGATCCTGCCTGTGGAACCGGCGGTATGTTAATTGAAGCTCGTAATCATATTAACGACGACTTTGCTTGTCTGAGAAGAATTTTTGGACAAGAAAAAAATCTGACAACCTCCGCTATCGCACGTATGAACTTATATTTGCATGGAGCGGAAGACTTCAGCATTTTTCGTGGAGACACATTACGCAAACCTGCATTTATAACAAAGGACAAGCTAAGAACATTCGATTGTGTGATTTCAAATCCTCCGTTTTCTTTAGAAAACTGGGGCGATGATATTTGGGAAAATGACCAATATGGGCGTAATTTTTTAGGAGTTCCACCTTCCTCTTCAGGTGATTTTGCGTGGATAGAACACATGATAAAATCCATGAAGCCAAGAACGGGACGTATTGCGGTTGTGCTTCCACAAGGAGTATTGTTTCGTGCAGCGAAAGAAGAGAAAATACGAAGGCAACTTCTTAATCTTGATATTCTTGACACAATCATTGGGTTGGGACCGAACTTATTTTACGGAGCAGGCCTTTCTGCCTGCATCATGATTCTGCGTTCATATAAGCCGCTGAATAAAAGGAACAAGGTATTGTTTGTTGACGCTTCCTCGATTTATAAAAAAGGGCGTGCGCAGAACGAACTGTTGGATGAGCATGTTGACCGTATTTATGATTTGGTCACAGATTGTAAAGATGTTGATGGACTAACTCGTTTAGTCCCTATGGAAGAAATACTGTCCACTGACTGTAACCTGAATATTTCCCGTTACGTGGAACCGGTCTATGAAGAAACCGAAATCACATTGCCTGAAGCGCTCAACAACTTAAAAGAGAGTATGGAGGTTGCATATTCTGCGGAAAGTGAACTGAAAAATCTCATGATTAAGGAGGGGTTGCTCAATGGCTGACCGCATACCACAGCAGGAGCTAGAATCCTACCTTTGGGGTTCAGCCACCCTTCTGAGAGGAAATATTGATGCAGGGGACTACAAGCAATACATATTCCCACTGCTTTTCTACAAAAGAATTTGCGACGTTTATGACGAGGAATATACAGAGGCTTTGGAAGAATCCGCAGGTAACCAAGAATATGCGCAAAATGAGGACAACCATCGTTTTCAGGTTCCTAAAGATGCGCATTGGGCAGTTACCCGTGAAAAAACTAATAATATCGGCAAAGCATTACAGCTTGCGTTTCGCGCAATTGAAAAGGCCAACCTGGAAAAACTGCACGGCGTATTCGGGGATGCACCTTGGACAAATAAAAATCGTTTGCCAGATGAGCTTTTGAAAGAGCTAATTGAGCATTTTAGCTCAAAAACGTTATCTATTGCTAACTGCCCTGAAGATGAACTTGGCATTGGCTATGAATACCTCATCAAAAAATTTGCTGACGATTCTGGCCATACGGCACAGGAATTCTACACAAACCGTACCGTGGTTCATCTCATGACAGAGATGCTTGACCCACAGCCGGGGGAGTCAATATATGACCCGACTTGCGGCTCTGCCGGGATGCTTATTTCCGCAATCGCTCACCTGAAAGACAATGGCAAGGAATGGCGCAATGTCAAATTGTTCGGGCAGGAACTTAATCATTTGACTTCTGCTATCGGGCGTATGAATGTGTTTCTGCATGGTGTTGAAGATTTTAAGATCTTTCAAGGCGATACACTGACAACGCCCGCTTTTCGAGATGAATCCGGAAAACTGATGCACTTTGATATGGTTCTAGCAAACCCACCGTACTCAATTAAGCAATGGAATCGTGATGCGTTTTCCGCCGACCCATACGGCCGGAATTTTTTAGGAACACCTCCCCAGGGACGTGCTGATTATGCTTTTTTACAGCATATTATTATGAGCCTTAACAAGAAAACAGGGCGATGTTCAATCCTGTTTCCACATGGGGTTTTGTTCCGTAATGAAGAAGCTGAGATGCGGAAAAAGCTTGTTGAGCTGGACGTGGTTGAATGTGTTCTGGGGCTTGGCAAGAATCTTTTTTATAACAGCCCAATGGAAGCCTGTATTATGATTTGTAGAATGAATAAGTCGGCCAACAGAAAAAACAAGGTGCTGTTTATTAACGCTGTGCATGAAGTAACTCGAGAGCGTGCACAAAGCTTTTTAGACATAGAACATATACAGAAAATTGCCGCAGCCTATCATTCATTCGAAATGATTGACGGTTTTTCTTATGTTGCGACAAAGGAAGAAATACAACGCAACGATAGCTCGCTTTCCATTCCGCTTTATATTAATACTGGAGAATCCATCGACACCGCTACTGCTGAACTTGCATTGGAAGAAAGCATAGATGCGTGGCAGCAAAGCAGCATTGCGCTTAAGAGGAGCTTAGACGTTTTGCTTGAGATGTTTTTCAATACTCCGCCCAACGGTCCCGAAAATGAGCCAGATTCAGATGATGACAGCATTGTTGAAAGTATGGAAAAGCAAGATGAGTTACTAAAAAACCAATGCCCACCTCCTGCCTATCTTCGCTCTCTTTTGGCGGCTGAGATTGTCTATCAAAATTATCAAGAAGCCCGCTTTGGTTCAGTTAAATTGGAGAAGCTTATCTATCTTTGTGATGCGCATTTTGGGTTGGAAGATATGATTGAACAGCATTATATTAGGCAGGCGGCAGGCCCGTATGATCCAAAAGGAATGCGTTCTATTCGTGATAATCTGCTTCGCCATAAGTGGTTTGCCGTAAAAAAAGTTGATAACCGTGCTACAAAATATTTGCCGATGGAAAAATGCGGTGAGCACCGCGAAGCGTATATACGATACTTTAATCGGCAACTACAGCAGATTCAAACACTTCTTAACTGCATGAAAAGCTGGAAAACGCAGCAGTGCGAAATTATTGCTACGCTTTATTCTGCTTGGGTGGATTTTTTAGCTGAAGGAATTAAGCCCCGCGATGAGCAAATTGTTAATGAAGTGCTTGTCAATTGGAATGAAAGTAAGCTGAAAATACCGGTGGAGAAATGGCGTGATGGCCTTAAGTGGATGAAACAGAATGGCCTCTACCCCGGCGGTAGCTTCGGAAAAGAGATGGTGCAGCGATGAACATGGATAAGTCAAACTGGGCTAACGTTTACCTTGGTGACGTAGTGCATCAAATTAAGGATCAGGTAGATGCATTCAATTGTGGTTTAAAGTACTATCTCGGTGGGGAGCATTTTAGCACTGATGACCTACAGGCTAATGGTAGAGGTGAAATTGCAGACAGTACAATAGGCCCTGCATTCATTATGCGTTTTAAGCCAGGCGATGTTTTACTTGTATCAAGAAATCCTCACCTCAGGAAAATGGCGGTAGCTGGTTTCGAAGGGATATGCTCTAACGTCACCTATGTTTTACGAGCGGATACTGATAAACTGCTACAAGAATTCTTACCATTTGTGGTGCGTTCCAGCGGTTTTTGGAATTTTGCCATGCAAAATAAACGGGGTTCAACAAATTTCTACCTTAACTGGACAGACTTTGAAAAATATACGTTAAAACTTCCGCCCCTCGATGAACAAAGAAGAATTGCAGAGCTGCTTTGGGCCGCAGAAAACTCTCTTGAAGCTCATCGTAATTTACTAAAAGATGAGCGTGATTGTTTAAATGTTTCAATTACCGAAGTTTTTCGCGTTATAGCAAACAATACGCTTGAATCATTTTTAAATGTCGGCGAGTGGAAAAGTGGTGGTACTCCATCACGTAAGGTGGCAGAATACTGGAACGGAAATATACCATGGGTTAGCCCAAAGGACATGAAAACAGATCATATTAGTGATAGCATTGAGAAAATTACTGATAGAGCTGTTGCAGATGGTGTTTCAGGTGCTAAACTGCTTCCGGCTAATACAATTATATTTGTGGTGCGTGGAATGATCTTAGCCCATACCTTCCCAGTTGCAATTACAGATATTCCGGTTGCAATTAACCAAGATATTAAAGCGATACTTGTCGGAGACGATTTTGATGTACGATATATATACTATTGGCTAAAATATAAATCACCCCATATATTATCCACAGCAGAAGAGAGTTCGCATGGTACAAAAAGATTAGCGACGGAGGTTTTGGGTGCATTGCAAATTCCGAAAATTCCGATTGCATCACAGCGAAAGATTGTTTCTAAAATTGATACAATTGTAAAAGCAATCGCTGATACCGAGAAGCAAATAACGCATACGCAAAAATTGATAACCAATTTATGCAATAGATTTGTAGGAGGTATTGCTGATGTTTGATGAGTGTAATGCTGTTGAAAAGCTTGTGGTTGAAACGCTGGCTCCAGTGTGGCGCTATATCACCAGTGACGAATTGAAAAGACAAAACAGCGATGTAATGGTAGAATCCATGGTTCAGGCTGCACTTATCAAACTTAATCCAGAAATCGCAGAAAGTCCTGACCGGGCGGATGATGTAATATATCATCTCCGCAGTATTATATTATCCGTTGCTGGCGAAGGGCTCGTTCACGCAAATGAACGTATGATGCAATGGTTCCGCGGAGAACACAGCATGCCTTTCGGTGAAAACGGAGAGCACGTTCCTATCCGACTTTTCGACTATGACCATATAGAGAACAACGATTTTGTTATAACAAACCAGTGGATTTATCCTAAAGTCGAAGGTGGAAAAAGGTTCGATGTGGTTCTGCTTATTAACGGGTTCCCCGTGGTAATCGGGGAGGCCAAATCTCCTGTTCGCCCTGCCGTTTCTTGGGTAGATGGCGCGGATGATATAAACAACGTCTATGAAAAAGCTGTTCCGCAGATGTTTGTTTCCAACGTATTCAGCTTTGCTACAGAAGGAAAATGTTTTCGGTACGGCTCAGTATGTATGCCCATTGATATGTGGGGGCCATGGCATTCACCTCAAAACAAAAAGGAAGGGCAACTTACTGATGTTGCACGTTCTGTGGAAGCTATGCTACAGCCCGGAATCGTATTGGATATCATGAAAAACTTCACGGTTTTCGCAACGGATAAAAAGCATCGCCGTATTAAAATCATATGTCGGTATCAGCAATATGAGGCGGCTAATCTTATTATTCACCGTGTAGTGGAGGGAAAAACGAAAAAGGGGCTTATCTGGCATTTCCAAGGCTCTGGAAAATCGCTTCTTATGGTGTTTGCGGCACAGAAAATGCGTCTCATGGAATCGCTTAAAAATCCTACCGTCATGATTGTAGTTGATCGAATTGACCTTGATACGCAGATAACGGCGACATTCAATGCCTCCGATATTCCAAATATGATTGGAGCGAATTCACGGCAGGAGCTAATGAAGCTGCTCAAAGATGACACTAGAAAAATTATCATTACTACCATACACAAGTTTGCTGAATCCGAAGGCCTCCTTAACGAGCGTTCCAATATTATTTTAATGGTAGATGAAGCGCATCGGACACAGCAAGGCGATCTTGGACAAAAAATGCGCGCAGCACTACCCAATGCATTTTTGTTTGGGCTTACAGGTACGCCGATTAACAAGGCGGACAGAAATACTTATTGGGCCTTTGGCGCGGAGTGCGATGAACACGGATATCTAAGCCGCTATTCTTTTGAAGATTCCATTCGTGATAATGCAACACTACCGCTTCACTTTGAAGCGGTAGACGTTAAGCTTCATATTGATAAAGCCGCAATCAATGAGGCTTTTGAAAATATGACTGATCAGCTTGATGAAGAAGATAAGGATGATGTTGCAAAAAAAGCAGCTACGCTCTCTATTCTTATAAAGTCACCCGCACGGGTGCAGGCGGTTTGTCAGCATATCTGCGACCACTTCAAGGAAAAGGTTGAGCCAAACGGCTTTAAGGCGCAGATTGTCACCTATGATCGGGAATGCTGTGTATTATACAAAGAAGAACTTGACCGCATAGTTGGGCCTGATGCAAGTGCAATTGTCATGCATACATCAGGTGGTAAAGCAGACACTTATGCAAAGTGGAAGTTAAGAAAGGATGAAGAAGAAAAGCTTCTGGACAGGTTCCGTGACTCTACTGATCCGCTCAAGTTTATTATTGTCACATCAAAATTGCTCACCGGCTTTGATGCACCGATTTTGCAGGCAATGTATTTAGACAAGCCTATGCGAGATCATAGTCTGTTACAGGCAATTTGCAGAACCAATCGTGTCTATCCCGGAAAAACTCACGGTTTAATAGTTGATTATCTCGGAATCTTTGATGATGTGGCAGCTGCACTCAATTATGATGAAAAATCAGTGCAGGGTGTAATAACCAATATTGAAGCGGTGATAAGTGAAATTCCTAGGTTAGTCAAGACTCGCCTTGATTATTTCCCCGGTGTAGACAGATCGGTGGATGGATATGAAGGATTAATAGCAGCTCAGGAGTGCTTGCCGAATAATGAGCAGCGGGATAAATTCGCTGCGGATTTTTCTGTTCTCACAAAGGCATGGGAAGCTATTTCTCCCGATCCTCGATTGAGTAAATTCGCTAAAGATTACAAGTGGCTGTCGCAAGTGTATGAGTCCATAAAACCGCCAAGCGGCAGAGGGAAGCTATTATGGCATGCCTTGGGTGCAAAAACGATAGAACTTGTCCACGAAAACATTACCCTTGATGCTATAGATGACGATCTTGAAACATTGGTTTTGGACGCAGACATTCTTGAGGGTTTGATTAAGACGCTTGACGCAAAGAAAAAGGGCAAGGAAATCGAGATCAAACTAATAGCACGTTTTCGAAAGCATAAAGGGAACCCAACTTTTGAAGCCCTTGGTGAGCGTCTTGAACGTATAAAAGAACAGCACGAACAAGGTCTCATGAACAGTATTTCTTACCTAAAGGCATTATTGGAATTGGCAAAAGACACTGTTGAGGCAGAACAAAAAGCAGATACAAAAGAAGAAATCGATAAAGGTAAAGCCGCGCTTACTGAATTATTTGCTGAATCGAGAAATGAAAATACACCTATAATTGTTGAACGCATTGTAAATGACATAGATGAAATTGTACGCCTCGTACGCTTCCCTGATTGGCAGTTTACAACTGCCGGCGAACGATTGGTGCGCAAAGAATTACGCAAAATTTTATATGTTAAATATAAGATTCAGGATCAGGAGTTGTTTGATAAGGCATATAACTACATTAAAATGTACTATTAGCTTTGCTATGAGAATCGAGCTTTATTCTTGAGAGTAACCAAAATGATCCCAGGAGGTTGAATATGAATTCTGTTCCAGAAAAGGATGTCATAGAAGATGTAAGGAATTATTTTATCAAATTAGGTTATCCTGCAGAGTGCCTTATGATAGGTTTAAAGATATCTTCGAATCATGATGTGGCATTACACGGGATTGTTCTTGATATGGCTATAATTATTAATAACTATGTCAAGATAATTGTTGAATATAAACCAGTTTTCGAGCTCGATGCTAAGACATTTGCTAATTTAAGATTTAATCCAATTGTTAGACAAATCCAAACCTATGCAAATTTGGTTCAATCAAAGTATTATGTTCTTGCAAATGGTAAAGACTTCATTTGGTTTTCGACAGATATTTCAGGACGACCTCAACCAATAGACCCGATACAATATAGTGACTTGGATAAACAGTCTACCGATACAAGAGTTCCTTTAATTGAAATATTCGGTTATATCATGCAATCCTTGAAGCAGGATGGCGGCGGTCTATTTAATGCGTCTATAAATTTTGTTGTGATCTTACTTGCCAAATTATTATCTAATAAATCTGAGCTGAATGTACCCAATATCGATACAAGATTTTTAAATGATCAGCTAATACAGAGTTTGCAAATAGATATATCGGATACTCTTAAACATCTTTCATCTGATACAATGAATAGATGTTTTGATATTTTGAATCAATGTGATTTAATGACCTATACGCCACAAGAGATGTTGTTAGCATTAGATCAAACATTTTTCCAAAAAGATATGGCTATAAAATTTAAGATTCCTAGATGGTTAGCAGATTTTTTAATACGATTAGCCCACCCCAAAAATAATAGTTTCTATTTTGACATATCTGATAATTTTGGTGAGATTTCATCCGCAATAACTCTATCTGGCGTTTCAAATAATACCTATGCTATATGTAAAAGTATAGAAGGCGCACTTTATGCAAAGTTGCAACAAATCATATTAAACGGGAACCCTGACAATATTAAGTATCATTCCCACATTACGCTTGAACAAATTAATCATTTGGAAATGGGGGATCCTGACTATATAATTTCAGCTTTTCCGTTTGGTAGTAAAATAACTAAAAGAAGAGCGGATTATTACTCCCCATTTAAATTTTCTCTTTTGGAAGATTATCTATTATTTTTATCTACTGAAGTTATTAAATCAAATGGTAGGATTGTAACAATCGTACCAGAAAGCTTCTTAATTAATACTGCCAGAAAATATTTTCGTGAGTATTTACAAAAAAAGTATAGTATTCGTGCTATAATTAGTCTACCAATTGGTACATTTGCCCCATATTCAAATTTAAAGACAAGCATTTTAGTAGTTGATAAGTCCCAGAATTTAAATCAAGATATTTTTTGGGGGACTATCTCAAGTACGTTAACATTTAAAAACACTTTTAACTGTACTGACATTCAAAGCATTAAGGATATCCTTTCTTTATATAATGAATATTTAAATACAGGTAATTTATTGAATGATTTGCCGAACTGCAAAGTTTTATCGTTAACAGAGCTCAATGACAATATTAGTGAAATAAATAACCTTTCAGTAAAACCAGTTATAGAATCGCAGTATCCCACTGTAACTTTGCATACCTTGTGTAAATCCATTATTCGAGGTAAAAAAATAAAGTTATCAAATGATGGGGACATTTTCATTTTAGGACCCGCTGCTATTAGGCCATTAGAGATTGATCATTTGAAATTTGATGCATCTATAAAAACTAATATTGGTGAGAAACCAGTTGTGGCGAATTATGGTGATATTGTTATTAACAGTATTGGCACACACTTAGGTTCTGCTTCTATTTTTGATGATGAGGAAGGACGTTATATCAGTCAGCATGTAGTATTAATTAAACCTGATTCTAAAAAAGTAAATCCAAAATTTTTAGCTATTGCCCTTAATAGTAGATATGTTCAAGATTATTATAAAGATTCGATATCTGGTACTGTAATTCCATCCCTGAATATCTCAAAAATTAAAAGTACTCCTATTCCATTACCTGAGTTAACTATTCAAAATCAAATAGTAAAAAGAATTGAATATATTCAACAACATATTAGGACCACAAAAAAAGAATTGCTTTTGCTTGAGAAATCTTGGCAGGACTCTGTAGATAATTTAAGTATTGGGGAGACAGAATTATGAACTTACTTTTTCCAATACCAACGGAGAGCATTTTAGAAACTTATACTAATGTTTATAATATGTTAATCGGAAATGATTACTTAATCTTCGATGCAATGAAAGTTGTATGTGATGCAACAGATAAGAATTTTTCAGTACCAACTAATGAATCAGAATATTCACAAAAACATGAAGAAATCCGGCAACAGATAAAGTTTGCAAATGTTTTAAAAGGTACTGAAACGGCCTTGAGATTAATGAATGAGATCATACGGCAAATAAATTATAAAGGAGGTATTCCCGGTATAATTACAGCTGATCTGATTAAGAAAATTTCTTTTAAAACTGTTAATCCAACAGTGAATATTACTTATTCAGATGAACGAATACTTACGGCCCAATGGATTGTCAATGTTGATTCCCTATCGTATAAAATTTTCGCCGATTTATATAATGAAAACTTTGAAGAAGTGGTTCCTGATTATATTGTAGAATATATGCATAGCGCAATTATTGCATATCAACAAAAGATGTTTTCTGTTTCAGCAACATTGATGTCAATAATAATGGAGGCAACACTCAGAGACGTCTTGGAATCAAAAGGATATAGCTTTAATCCAAGAGTTAATCCCAATGATCTTTATAAATATGAAAAGGGTTATGTGGAGGCAGATGGAGGTAAATATACATTAAGCTTTCCCCAGACTATGCCAAAGTCTACAAGTGAATTTTTAAATTCTACTGGTGGAAGAAGTCCCTTTCCAATTAAGATAAAGCGTGTTCAGAATTTAGATAATAATTATGAGCTTGTATTAAAAGATTGCAATTGCATAGTCGATCACCTATCAAGCGATCAGATTGAGCATGTAGCCCAAAAAAGAGTAAATGGCCTTGGGGAAGCTTTAAATATTGCTAGGAACAAAGAGAAATTTCTTACCCCAGATATTCTACCAGTTGACTTTGATGATGTTATAAAGACAATCAGAAATAAATTAGTACATCTAAGTCAGGGTTCTTTGGAAACCCCATTAAAATCTTTTGATTCTTCAGGTAACTATACATTAAGAAATTTTATTGAAGACCCGTATCCAGTTTTTGATTTGATTTCAAATGTTCCTAGGTTTGTTAACAAGCAATATCGGTCTATAAAAGGTTAGCATAATCTTATCATCGTAGGTTCAAGTGGCAGAGCTGAGGCAGCTTTGCCCTAATAAAAAGTAGAAATACCAATTGAACATTATCCATATAACGTCCATCTTTGCAGCTGTGTTCTAAAACCGATAGTTGAAGAAAAGTAACATTGATTTTGTATTATTTCTGCGCAAAAGAAGATATAATCGCCTAATAATGTTCAGCCATAGAAAAATAGAGTATAATACTAAAAGGAATTAACTTTTCAGAGGTTACGCTATGAAAAAAGTGGATGAAGTAAAGGTTTCAGTGCGAGTTGATAAAGAGTTAAAAGAGTCTGCCGATAGCTTGTTTTTGCAACTGGGAATGAACATGACCACTGCAATAAATCTCTTTCTTCGCAAAGCAGTTAGTGAGTCTGCAATACCGTTCGATATAAGTATAAAAAGTCGACCGTTTGTTTTGAATTACACTATTGAAGATATAACAGACATTTTCCAGAAAGCCGTTAAGGATGAAATCAGGAATAAGCTCAATAAAGGTAATCCTGTTGTTGAATATGACGGAGAAAGAAAGGAAGTCTATTTACTATACCCAGACGGAAAGAAAAAATATGTAAATGACGAGAGATGAAGTATTAATAAAGATGAACAAGCTACGGATTGAAATTACATATAATATTGGTTTTGGGACAGTTACAATAAGCCTAATAAATTTACCTTTGTATGGTGAAGGCCCGAACATTGACGAAGCCGTAGATGATCTCATTAATTCTGTTTTTGAATTTATTGAAATTTACCAGTATGAAAATGAAATATATCAGGCCCAATTCACCGAATCTCAAATGGAAGCTATGGAATCAATACTTGAGTGTCATTCAGATAGAGATTCGATTAGACGTCTCCTTCCGCTAAGTTATATGAGCATTCGTTAGCTTTTAAGCGTAAGACAATTTGGATTTACCTACGTTCCAGAGCTTCTATCTTACACTCTGTCGGAGGCATACGCGAAATTCGGTACGGTCTCGAGTCCTGCACATTATCCAAATAATGTGCTCACATTCTTATGCAAGCTAACGCCTAAATATTATATAATAAAACTGGTTTAGCCTTTTTACCGGTTTGGCAAAAGATCAAATATAGAAGGTCTCTCTTCGTATCGAGGTTATTACTACATTTTTACTACACTTTGGAATATAAATGTGTAAACGAGCGCATTTAGATGAGTTTAGCACAGATGAAGTCGTAATTATCTCTAACATGGTCTTTTAATCTTGCCCAAGATACATTTGAACTATAGGCATGCCGCCTGGGGGGCAAAAATTTTAATTATCAATGCGTAACATCATTAATTTTTTTCTTGTGAGCACCTGCCGCCAAATTTATAACCATATCCATATTGAGTTAGTATATAATGAGGTTCTTTAGGGTCGTCCTCGATCTTATTTCGGATGTTTTTTATATAAGTATCAATAGATCTGTCGCTACCCCGTATTTTGCCTCCAAATGCAGTATATATTAGTTCTTTTCGAGAAAAGACTTTCCCTGGATATTTAACAAGTGAGGTCAATAATTTGAATTCACCAATGGTCAAACTTACAGAAGTCAGATTTCTATGAATCGTTTTTTGGTCAAAATCGATGACTAAAGCTCCATCGTTGAAAGATTTTATTGCATTAAAGTAACTGGACGTATTTCCTGCTCTGCGAAGTACAGCTAGTACCTTGGCATAAAGTACTCTAATGCTGAAAGGTTTAGTTATATAATCATCTGCTCCAATCCGTAGCCCTTCGAGCAAATCGCTTTCTTTTGTTTTTGCAGAGAGCATTATAATCGGTATATTAGACTTTGTTCGAATTGATTTACAGATATCCTCACCCGATGAACCCATTATCAAAGGCTCTAAGATAATTAATGAAATTTTTTCTATATTCAATATTTTCAAAGCTTTTGACCCGTCATCAGCTGCAAAAACTCTAAATCCTTTATTTGAAAATTGAGAGGTTATTGCCTTTAATGTATGCGGGTCACTATCTACAACTAATATACTCTTTTCCATCATGATAATACCCTTCTGAGATATAAGTAAGTAGAACCGGAAATCGTCAGGATTCGATTCCCGGTTCCCAAAACCTATCCAACTATATCGTAACCTTGATCTTCAATCTCAAACCTTATTTTATCAAGTGTCACCATGACGGGATCGTACTCAACTGTTACGGTTTTGTTTTTTAAGTCCACCGATACGCCGGCCACACCCGGCAATGCTCCTACTGCATTTGTAACCGCTCTAACGCAATGGTCACAGGACATGCCATCGACATATAAAATTGTTTTATCCATAGGGTAATCTCCTTTATTATATTATTGTAAATCAAACGGCTTCAGCAACTTCCACACCTGCGTTGTTTTCCCATTTTCCTCTATGGGAACCTGCGCATATGCCCAGCCCTCAACCTTTTCAGGATCCACACCCGCCGCGATGAGCGGTTCTGGATTCAGCACAAACACGATATCTTTGTCCTGAACGCTATTATCGTAGCCGTTGGTTTTCATGTCCTTCGCCCACTCGAACATATTACCGTCGCCCAATTTCACGCCATAGTGATCCAAGGTTGTGTGGTAGTTGATGGAATCGCGGTACTTGCCTACAATCTGCTCGTAGGCAGCCAGCGGCGTGGGATCGCCGTTGTACTTGAGCTTATCTTTGCCCAGTTTTTTTCCAACCATCAGCATTTTACTTCCCATTTCGCCCATCGTTTCACCTTCATAGAAGGCGTAATTGTCGGGCAGTTTACTGGGGTCCAGCCCTGCGTCAAGGAACGGCTGCGCATCAAACTCGAGCATAACATCGTGCAGAGGTGCTATGCTGTAATCCTCGCTCCAAATGAAGCGCGCCGAGTCATCCGGCGCGGTCAACGCCCATCCGACATTCAGTTCATCGGCTTTCACGTTATCACCCGATGCACCCAATACTGCGTTGAATGAATTGATGGACTCCTTCCCGACCACGTCCAGCTGCGCACAGGCGGTAAGAGATACCGCTGCCACGGCTCCTGCCAATACAAATACAATCCGTTTTGAAATTTTTCTCATTATTTTACCTTCCTTTCTTAGCGTGATGCCTTAAATCTTTTTAATCTCAGCGCATTTGACAACACTGATACTGAACTCAAACTCATGGCCGCCGCTGCGAGGATCGGATTGAGCAGCGGGCCGCCGAACAGATACAGCACACCGGCCGCGATGGGAATACCGATGACGTTATACCCGAATGCCCAGAACAGGTTCTGCTTGATGTTTCGAATGGTCCTCTTGCTGAGGTTGACGGCCGTTGGCACATCCATCAGGTCCGACCTCATTAGCACGATATCCGCCGACTCCATCGCCACATCGGTGCCGGAGCCGATTGCGATGCCGATGTCGGCCTGAGCCAGCGCAGGCGCGTCGTTGATGCCGTCGCCCACCATGGCGACCTTGCAGCCTTCGCTTTGCAGCTTTTTGACCTCGTTGGATTTGTCTTGCGGTAGCACCTCGGCCAGCACCCGGTCGATGCCCACCTCGCGGGCGATGGCGGCGGCGGTCTTCTTGTTGTCGCCGGTGATCATCGCCACCTCAATGCCCATGCTGTGCAGGCTTTCTATGGCCGCTCGGCTGCTCTGCTTCACCACGTCCGCTACCGCGATAATGCCCGCCAGAGCGCCATCTATCGCGACATACATCGGCGTCTTGCCTTCCTCCGCCAGCCGGTCCGACGCTTCCTCCCATCCAGTTAGCGAAATGTTCCTTTCCTCCATCAGCTTGCGGTTTCCGGCAAGTATAGCCTGGCCGTTTATCGCGCTTTCGATGCCCCGTCCGGTGATGGCCTCAAAGCTGTCTACCTTCAAAAACTCCAGCCCTTTGTCCTGAGCGTTCTGCACAATAGCCTGGCCGAGCGGATGCTCGGAGCCCTTTTCCGCCGACGCCGTGATCTGCAGCAGGGTATCCGCATCGGTGCCCCCGGATGTCAGCACGTCCGTCACCGTCGGTTTGCCTTCAGTGATGGTGCCGGTCTTGTCAAACACGATGGTATTGATCTTATGCGCGGTCTCCAGCGCCTCACCGCCCTTGATCAGTATGCCGTTTTCCGCACCCTTGCCGGTGCCCACCATGATGGCTGTCGGCGTCGCGAGGCCGAGCGCGCAAGGGCAGGCGATAACGAGTATCGAGATGAATATCGTCAGCGCGAACTCCACGTCCCGGCTGCCGAAGAACCACGCGACTCCCGCGACCAACGCGATGATGCAGACGATGGGCACGAAGTAGCCGGACACGATATCGGCCATCTTCGCTATCGGGGCTTTGGAGCCTTGGGCATCCTCCACCAGCTTAATGATCTGTGCCAGAGCCGTGTCGGAGCCGATCTTCTCGGCCTTGAACTGAATGGTCCCGTTGGTGTTCAGCGAAGCGGCGTATACCATGTCGCCGGCCTTTTTGTCCACCGGCATGCTTTCGCCGGTCAGCATCGACTCGTCGATCGCGGTATGCCCTTCCAGCACGGTGCCGTCCACAGGTATCTTAGCGCCGGGTTTGACGATTATGATGTCGCCTATCTCCACCTCGTCGATGGGGATCTCTTTTTCCAACCCATCCTGTATGATGATGGCTGTTTTTGGCGCGAGCCCCATCAGCTTTTTGATTGCTTCGCTAGTACGCCCCTTGGAAACGGCCTCGAGGGTTTTGCCCAGCATAATCAGCGTGATGATGACGCCCGCTGTTTCAAAGTACAAGGACTCCACTGCTTTGAAATTGCCTCCGGCGATCTGAAACAGATTGTAGATACTGTAAATCATCGCCGCTGCGGTACCTATGGCGATAAGCGAATCCATATTAGGGCTTCGCCGGATCAGCGCTTTGAATCCCACGGTATAGAATTTATAACCTACGCCGATGACCGGCAGCACCAGCAGCAGCTCAATCAGCCCGTAAATAAGCGAAAAGTTCATCGGGTCTAGTGCTTTGGGGAAAGGGAGCTGCACAAATTTAATCATCGGCACCATCGCGATGTAGAAGAGAGGCAACGTGAACACAGCTGCGACAATGAATTTGATCCACATCGAGCGTATCTCTTTTTGTTTACGTACTCTGTCCTCGTCGGCAGTTTCGGTCTTAGATACTGCCAGCGCCTTGTAGCCGGTCTTTTCAATGACCTCCCTAAGGGCGGATACCCTTACCTGCTGCGGATCAAAGCTGATGGTCGCCTTTTCGGTGGCAAAGTTGACGGATACGCTGACCACACCGGACAACTTTCGTATGGCTTTATCAACCCTCTGCGCGCAGGCCGCACAGGTCATTCCGCCAATCGGGATCGTGACGTTGCTGCTACTCGTATTTTCCAGTGCCTCATAGCCCAGCTTAGCGACGGCCTCTTTGATTGTGGTCAGCGAAAGGCTGGCCGTATCATATTCTACAAACAGCTTTTCGCTGGCAAGGTTCACGTTAGCCTGCTCAATGCCCGACAGCTTCCGGACCGCTTTTTCAATCCGCTGGGCGCAGGCTGCACAGGTCATACCCCTGATTTTCAATACCTGACTATCCATTCTTAAAACACCTCTTTTATATGATTTACTAGTTTCCTTGACGGAATTCTGTCCGTGTGCTATCATTATAACCATTACAGAGCATATAACAAGTACGCACTATAATGTGCAGTACTATCAAATATGATACTATGGAGGAAATAAGGAAATGAAATGCAATTACAGTGGGCTGAACTGCCCGGTTGACGCTACTTTACGGCTGATTGGCGGTAAATATAAATCTCTTATTCTTTGGCACCTTGTCAGTGGTCCGCTTCGCCATGGTGAGCTGCAGAAGCTCATACTGCAAGCCACCCCCAAGATGCTCACACAGCAGCTTCGGGAATTAGAGAGCGACAATCTGCTGACTCGCAAGGTCTACCCGGTCGTCCCGCCTAAGGTGGAGTACTCCCTGACCAATCTGGGCTTTAGTCTCAAGCCAATCCTATCCACTATGTATGACTGGGGTGCCGATTACATGAAAAGAAACGGGGTCGAGGTCTGCTGCTCCATGACGACCCCTCATAATTAACACAGACATCCGTATTTTGCCAATATCGCCCTGCATTGTTGTCGGGAGGAAGGTGCATCTCCTGCAGATACTTGATATAGAGCGGCAATAAGGGCTATTTCGAGCGCCATATGGCACAGAAAAACCTTACAATCCCTGGGCACCGTTGCCAAATTACCTTAATAGGCATGTTACTCACTTATTGTCGATTGAAGAATTCAGTAATATGGCGTGCCCGACCATGATTCGAACTAGTGATTTTTGATACACTTTAGCTCAGGTTAATGACAATAACGCAGTCATCATAACATATATCCTCTTGTGAATCTGTTTTTATCTTTCATCGCTGTGCCTTAGACAGTGCCTCTTCGACAGCTTCTATATACCCATTTGACGCTTCTGTGGCTCCGCTGACTGCATCAATGTCTTGAGCCGACTGTTCTCTTAAAACTTCAAGCGGTATAGATTTGAAAACCTCTTCCAGCTTTGGTGCGGTTTCTGAGTGTTTAATTGCTTCTATATATATGATTTCCCCTTCATAAATTGTCACCTCAACAACAATGTCTCCATTGTGAGCATCACCCGTTCCTGTATAAACGCCATCGTTAAACAGAACTTTATCTTCAATCGATGTAACCTTTTCCTTAAATGCTGCAATTGTCTCACTATCTATACCCATGTTCTCAAGCTCAATTATTGTATCATTTGATAATTTTCCATTTATAGCTTGGTCAACGATTTGTAAAATCAGTTCATCATTTTTTTCGGTTTGAGCGCCATCATTTGGGACAATGGTTGGCTCAATAGTTTCTTCTGCTATAGGTTGCGTTGTTTCAACTTGTTCCGGTGCAGTACATGCGGCCAATAAAACAACAATGATGCTCATTAATAATAATATACGTATTTTCATAACCTCTCCCAATTCTGAAAATTAAATTCTTGTTTCACATACCCTATGCAATCGCGACAACTTTCCATTTATAGTAATACCACTAAGATAAATGCTGCAGGATAGATGCTGCAGCATTTATACGGAGATTCAACTCTACTTGGGTTTTTACGTTTATCCTGCCATTCTTTTAGCTGATGGACAGACCTAATAATCCGTGCGCCAGTTTGAGAAAATGACTCTGGCCTCATCAAGAAAATCATAAGATATAGTGATGGCTTCATCTGTCTCAGATTTATATTCTGCCGATATCGGAACGGGATTGCAGCCGCCTCTCGTTACCTCAACTTCGTCCATACTGAAACGGTTTCCGCAGTTTTGGCACACCAGCACATCCCCGTCCTGCACATAATATCCTCTGCCGGATGCATAGCAGACCTGACAGGTATTGAAGGCGGTACGGATGCTGCCATCAGGAGCTTTAACTGCAAGTACTTCCAGCTTCGTCCCTTCGACTTCCACGGGATAAAATGTTGCCTTCTCCGAAATTCCGCTTGTCGGTATTATAAGATCATCACCCTGAACATCCGTGTCTGTGGATCCCGTCTGCGATGACGAATTGGACTCAGTTGCTTGTAAACTTCGCCCGGAGTCGCTGCTGCTTGTGCTTTCAGGTATGCTCTCCGGTTCGGCGCACCCTGACAAAAATGCCGTAAGTGCCAGCATCAAAACAATGCTTAATATGACATATGTGTGGGTTTTTCTAATTCTTTTCAACGCTAATTTTCCTCCTCAACTTGTTTATCAATAATCCTGTTCATTGTTGCCAGCGCCAGCGCCATGATTTTGCGTTTTCCTTTTGGGCTTGTCCCCTCTTATGAAAAACATAGCAGCAATTATGGCTAAAACAGGCAGGATGCAATGCCAATGACTCAATAAGAACTGCATTAAACTTATCTCCTTTTCTCGCTTTTAACCGCAGCATGAGGGCAAATCATCCGAGCCGTCATCCTCCGTTGGTGCTACCGTACCATCTTCGCCTACCACTGTAATAGTGGATCTCACCATTCCCATCCAGCAGCTGAACGCAAAGGTGCCGGAACGGTCAGGGGTGAATTCAATCACGTTGTCTCCGGTTTTCAGATCAACCTGCAGATCATATTCCGGAACGACGATGGCGTTGTTGCAGCCGTTCAGAGCACCGCTCGGTGCGTTTAACGTCCATTTGACAGGAATCCCCTGTTGAACACTAATTGGTTCAAATCCTCCGCTGCTCACGGAAGATGTCACATACTGTACTCCATCTTGTACTGTGGCCTCAATCGCCTGGCCTGCTGCGCCACTGGGTGCCGCACCATTTGTCTGGAAGGTCTCGGGCGGCCATATCAACGTTTCAAATTGACTCACTTCTTCTTTTATGGCCTCAATATCCGTTTCAACAATATCGTCCACCACTTTGACATATCCGTAAAACGTGTTATCTCCGGTAGAGAAATCGAAGCTGTCATCGGGTGTGAAAAACAGCTGGTTGTCACCATCGGCAAGCGAGAGTTGAGCGGCATAATTGGGAACCAACAGCTGTACGCCTTCCGCATCCGCAACCAGATTCTTTATATTCCATTCAACATCTAAGCCTGACTTTACGACCACAACAGCGGGGCTGAAACCATCCTCAGTCAACTCTATCGTAACTTCCTGAACCGGGTAACCCTCATATGTGGTTTCCTTCGCAATAGCGATGTCATTGGCAGGGATTTGATACCCCGCCGGTACCGGACCGGGTACTTCTGAGTTAATACCGCTATCAGTGTCACTATAGTCGTTTGCGGATGGCACATCCGTACCTGAAGATGCTGCCCCTATTTCCGTAACAGTGATGGAGCTGCGTATCATGCCCATCCAGCAGCTGTATGAGAATGTACCTGTTTTTGTTGGGGTAAACTCAATCACATTCTCGCCTGTTTTAAACTCATATTCGATATCATATTCAGGTATAAATATCCTGTTGTTGCAGCCATTGATACTGCCGTCTGGCGCGTCGATCGTCCATTTGACGGGCACACCGGCCTGAACAGTAATAGCTGGATACTTGCCGGACGATAGCTCAGATTTGACAATCTGCACTCCGCCCTCAATAGTTGAATCCAGCGGCAGTACGGCGGCACTAGCGCTTTGCGGGACGATGGACGGCAATGAAATACCTGCTAGGCCCCAACCCTGCGAGAGCATGGAGAGGCCAAGAACCGCAACCAAAACCGCACCTGCCATCATGACCTTTTGCGTGAACTTTTTGCTCAATATTGAGCTGAGTGCACCTAGACCAAACATCAGCGGCACGGTACCCAAGCTGAACAGAAGCATGGATAAGGCACCGGCAAACGGGCTACCGGTTGAAAGAGCATAAATCTGCATGGCCTGCAGAGGCCCGCATGGCATCAGCCCATTCAGCAAGCCCACAATCAAAGGACTTTTACTCTTTGACTTTCCATTGTTAATTTTACTGGCAAAGATTTTCGGCATTCTGGGGGTCAATTTACGCAGCCACGGGAAGATCCCGAGCATGTTCACACCCATAATTACCATAAACACGCCTGCAACGAGCTTCAGAACACCCTGCGCTGTGTTTGAAAAATTGATCACCAAACCCAACGCACCGACGATAAATCCCACAACCGTATACGAAATGACCCTTCCCAGATTATAAAGAAATGCCGGGCGGAGGGCTGCCGTGCGGCTGTCTCGATCCGATGCCCGTCTGCCGTGACTACGAACCGCAATACGATTGTTGCAAGCAGTCGGGGCAATTACTTGGCGGTTTTCGCTTCTTGGAATACATTGCGACAAATTGATGCCACCGCACATCGCTACACAGTGAACGGATGTCACGAGACCAATTACAAATAGCATTCCATAACCCATATTGGTCTGCGCCAATTGAGTTGGTACCAGAAGGTTCAAAATACCGAACTGCTCAAGTATGACATATAAAGCTGCAATAATAATGAGGAAACCAACCGCACGGCCTACTTTTGGTGTCTGACGGGAGTTGTTTACCTGGTACCCCAGCTTTTGAATTATCATGACGATATTTTTGAGTGAAATAGCATCCGGATTATAAGCCACGGTTGCCGTACCGTTACCATAGCTCACATCTGCGCTTTGAATGCCAATGGTATTGCGCAATTTTTTCTCAATTTTATTCTGACAACTGATGCATGTCATTCCATCCACATGCAGTTTCTTGGTCTTTGTATTGCCAGTCTCCATAATGAACCTCCTATTTAGCTTGAACACAGAATAACAAGAAGTTTTGTGGAAATTGTGGAGTGCATAAATTGTTCATAATTATTTCTAGTTCAAGCATTTAAGCTTATTATTTGTTCCGGCTGTTCAGCTTGCAACAGTCAGGTGTACCGCTTCCCAATACCTCCTTGTTTGCCTTTTCGAGTCGAGAAAGATAATTCTGAAAAGCTTTTTTAATTCGCTTCCAAATTGACATTTGTGGTTTCCTCCTTGTTTTAAATATTATCTATGTTAACAGGTGCATTTGTGGAAATTATGGAGATGTAATATTGCTCTATTAAAATCGGCAAGATGAACAATACAAGTCTATAAAGAAATGTATAGGTTCTATCCTGTTTTAAATTGTTAATTTTAACCTATATATTTATTCTTGACAGTCTTACATATCTCAAATATACTCTATATCATACAAATCATATAAATTTTATATGCAATAATCAAACGAAAGAGATTTAGAATAATGAGTAGGATAAGACCCATAGATTACGACAACGCAAGCTTATCTGTAAAAGAAGAATTTGAAGATCAGATTGGAAAACATGGTCGCATAACCAATATGAAGCGAACGTTATTGCACTCGCTGCCCTCTTTTTATGCCCTCATGGAGTGGTACGATTTGCGCACAGAGCTTCTTACGTTTGTCGGAGAAAGGGAGTTTAATCTACTTTCTTATGCAATATCAGAAGAAAATGATTGCCTCATTTGTTCCTCTTTCTTCCGCAAAATTCTTATTGACAGCGGGGACAATCCAGATAATCCATACCTCTCCCATAAGGAACAAGCCTTAATCGAATTTGGACGCTTGTGTGTGAAAAACCCTAATGGTGTAGACGATGTATTGTTTGAAAAACTAAGAAGTTACTTTGATGATAGCCAAATTGTGGCACTGACTGCATTTGCAGGTCTTATGATTGCCACCAACCTAATCAATAACGTTTTAAAAGTAGAGCTAGATGAGTATTTAACTAATTATACAAAGAGGTAATTATATGAACGAATTTCAAGGGAAAACAGTATTCATTACCGGAGCGGGAAAGGGGCAGGGCAAGGCTGTGGCCTTGGCGTTTGCGAAAGAGGGAGCCAATATTATAGGCTTTGATTTGGAAAAACCCATAAGCTATCCTGCTTATAATAATAGCACATCCAAAGAACTGACCATTCTAAAAGAAGAAGTAGAGGCATTAGGTTCTAAAGCCGTTGTTTACGGCGGTGACGTACGCCGTGCCGAGGATATAGAAAGGGCGGTGATACATGGCGTTGACGCATTTGGAACGATCGATGTGCTTTTTAATAACGCCGGTATTTGTGCGTACGGTATGGCGCACGAACTGCCTGAGGCCGAATGGGATGCAATGATAGACATCAATCTTAAAGGTGCTTGGCTGACGGCAAAGTACGTTATACCGTATATGATAAAACAGAAAAGCGGCGTGATAATCAACAATTCATCCATTGCAGGATTACGCGGCATGAACAGATTGTCACATTACGCTGCGTCAAAATGGGGCCTGACCGGCCTTACGAAATCCTGGGCCATTGAGTTGGCACCTCACAATATCCGCGTAAACAGCATACATCCAACGGGCGTCAATACACCGATGAATGATGGGCTGGCCTTCCTGGAGGGCGCTACGCCTCAGGAGATTGCCGAGCGATCGGCAGGCAACTTGCTTCCGGTTCCGTGGGTGGAACCGGAAGATGTGGCGGAAGCCGTATTGTTTCTTGCCAGCCCCCGCTCGAGGTATGTTACGGGAAGTCAATATGTACTGGATGCGGGATTACTTACACGTTAAAAATATTATATTTAAAGGAGTATAAAATGAAGAAGTCTTTAAAAGCTGTATTGTTTGTATTGGTGTTTGCACTTGTTCTGGCAGGCTGCGCAGCACCGGCGGCCCAGCCTTCGGCAGAGGTAACGGCCTCTCCTGAAAAATCTGCGGATACGTCTGTGCCGACCGATTCCGATGTGCCGACTCAAACTGAGTCTGAAGAAGTCATAACAGTTAGAGTGGGTACCATGGGAACTTACGAACCATTTACGTATGTTGACGAGGCAGGTAATCTGACGGGGTATGACATTGAGGTTCTGCGCCTCATTGAAACTGTTGAACCATCATTGAAATTTGATTTTCAGACCGGTCCGTGGGACACGCTGTTTCCAGGGCTGGATGCGGATAAATACCAGTTACTGGCCAATCAGATCACCAGCAATCCGGACAGAGAAGCCAAGTATCTCCTGACAGAGAACACATATGCACTTTGCGTCAGCCAGTTGATAGTCAAAGAGGGGCGTACGGACATCAACTCCCTGGAAGATTTGGAAGGCAAGAAAATTGGTACTACAGTGGGCGATTCCTTTACACGTGTACTGGAAGACTGGAACAACGCAAACGGCAATATCCTGGATATTGTCTACTATGAAGAAGATATCACAACCATTTTACAGGATATCGCCAATGGCCGCATTGATGCCACTCTGAACGACCCCATTATGGCCGTTGAAAAGGCCAAAGCTCAGGATCTTGAAGTGCAGCCTGTTGGAGAGCGGATAGCTGAAGAACCGACACACTTTATCTTTAAAAATGATGGCCCAGGTAAAGTATTAAAAGAAAAGATAGACGATGCACTTTACAAACTTAAGGATGACGGGACGCTTTCCCAGCTCTCTATCGACTGGTTTGGAGCAGATTACAGCAAGTAAAAACAGGTATCGGAGATATAGAGAATGCAGGGAAAAGGGTTACTCGATTTTGATTATATGCTGGGTTCTATACCGCGTGTGGCGACGGGGATACCCATTTCCCTCTCTATAGCCTGCATCGCTTTTTTATTCGGAATATTGATTGGATTCGCAATCGCTTTGATAAAAATCTTCAAGGTCCCGGTGCTTCGCCGGGTAGTAGGGGTATATGTTTCGTTTATGCGGGGAACCCCGCTTTTGGTACAGATTTTCCTGGCCTATTACGGCATCCCGCTTGTGATCCGGTATCTGAGCGAGATTTACGGTTGGCAGATAGATATATCCCAGATACCGGCCATCGTATTCATGTATGTGTCATTTTCGCTGAACGTTGGTGCTTATCTTTCCGAAACAATCCGGGCGGCTATGCTGTCTGTGGGTAAAGGACAGATCGAAGCGGCAGAATCCATCGGAATGACAACTGCTCAGATTCTTCGCAGGATTATCATTCCTCAGGCTGCTGTAGTGGCCTTACCGAATATGGGTAATACGTTCATTGCATTGCTGAAGGATACGTCGCTTGCCTTCGCGGCTTCGGTACCTGAAATAATCGGACAGGCGAAAATCAGTGCGGCCAGAACATCCAACTTTTTTGAGGCCTATATCGTTGCGGCACTCATGTATTGGATAATATGCATCGTATTCGAGCAATTGCTGCGAATGAGTGAGAGACGTCTGCGCAAGCATGAAAGGGATGTCCAGCATGGTTGAAATAAAGAATCTCAAAAAGGCATTTGGAACAAACGAAGTGCTTCGTGGAATTGATCTTGACGTTCCGGCAGGCAGTGTGGTGGTTATCATTGGGCCCAGCGGTTCGGGAAAATCGACTCTTTTGCGTTGCATAAACCTGCTGGAGAGACCCCAATCCGGTACTCTAAAGCTTGGCGATCTCCAAATTGACCTTAGACATGCACATAAAAAGGATATATTGGAGATTCGAAAAAACACGGCCATGGTATTTCAAGGTTATAACCTTTTTATGCATAGAACGGCATTACAAAATGTCATTGAAGGGCTAATTGTCGTTCGCCATATGGAAAAGATGGCGGCTGTTGATATTGCACAGTGCTATCTTGATAAGGTTGGGCTTTTTGATAAAGCGGACTATTTTCCTTCCCAGCTTTCGGGCGGACAGCAACAGCGCGTCGCTATTGCCCGATCACTTGCAATGAATCCAAAGGTCATTCTATTTGATGAACCAACCAGTGCCCTGGATCCCGAACTGGTACAGGAGGTATTAAGGGTTATGCGTAATCTGGCACTCGAGGGCATTACAATGGTTGTCGTGACCCATGAGATGAGCTTTGCACGTGATGTAGCAACAGAGGTTGTATTTATGGATCAGGGAAGAATCGTGGAGTGTGGTCAGCCACTTGAATTTTTCAAAAACCCGAAGGGAGAAAGAACAAGACAGTTTTTACGGCAGATTACGCCGGAATATTCCTGCTATTAAATTGTTTTATGCTTTAACTTATAAATAGACCAGGATAATTGTGGCTTCTATCGTTGTGATGCAAGTTAAGCGCTTTTTAGTAAAAAGAAGGATTCAAATGATGAAACCTTCAAAAAATACAGAATGATTGAACAGTCGATTTTGTTTTACTACATTTATACTACATTTTCTGTAGTATAACATAGATTTTGAGGGGATTTATAGACTAAATAGACATAGTAGAATCGCTCAAAACCCCTTTAAATAGGCACATCCGGCTTGCTACCTTGCGTGTTTCGAACCATAGGCCTACCGCCTCCTAACCCGATGCGATATGAGGCAAAAATCGAATAATATGTTCCCGTAGCTCAGGCGGATAGAGCGGTCGCCTCCTAACCCGATGCGACATGGGGCAAAAATCGAATAATATGTTTCCATAGCCCAGGCGGATAGAGCGGTCGCCTCTGAAACAAAATGGACTCCATTTTTACTCAATTCACACTGGTTATTTATATACATAGAATGACTAATGACAACTATTTTTGTCGAAATCGCGCATTTGGTATGTATTTATGTTACAGTATACATTATATAGTATAATAATGTTTTCCTTTACGAAGACTAAATATCTCGAGACAAGAAAGGAAAATATAAAAATTGCAGATAATATGAGGTATATCAACCCCATATAACTTAAATGTGGATCGTTTCGGGAGAATATAGGTATGTCTAGTAATGCTGAATTTATATATTGGGTCGAGAAACATAAGCTCTCGGAATCAGCTATTGAGCTTATTAAAAAAATAAGGAGCAATGAACCTTTCCGAGCAGTCGGAGGTGGCTCTAAAAATGTAATAGGAAGATACCCAAGCCGAAAGATGGGAAAGACAATTCAATTCGAAAGCCATACGGTTGAATTGTCTTGTATTTATTTGAAAGAACACGACGATTCCATACTGGAATATTATGACCAGCCGTGTCAGATTAAACTCGTATATAAGACAGGAAAAACGGACAAGGTGGTTGGGCTCTATCATACTCCGGACTTTTTTGTGATCAAAGAGGATGCCGCCGGATGGGAGGAATGGAAAGATGAAGCGAGGCTGGTCGAGCTATCTGCACAATCGCCCAATAGATACGTAAAAATTAATGGAATATGGCATTGTCCTCCCGGTGAAGTGTACGCCAAAGAGTATGGACTTTGTTATTGGCTTCGTTCATCAGACGAAATTAATAGAATTTTTGAAAAAAATATTGTTTTTTTAGAAGACTATTACTTAAATACTAAAATAGATGTTTCGGCCGAAGCGAAGGACGAAGTAATAGCATTCGTCCATGAGAACCCAGGAATACTTCTTATTAATCTGATAAAAATGATTAAAGTGGAGGCTGACCTTATTTATAATCTCCTCGTTAGAGAAGAGATTTATATTAATATACAGCAGGAACTTTTATGCCAGCCTGACACGTGCCATGTATATTTAAACCAAGAGATTTCTCTGGCTAATCAGACTGTCAGGGCGAGCGTAAAATTCGAAAATTGCATGATAGATACTACTCCGGGCAAAGAAGTACTCTGGAACGGAAATAGATGGACCATTATAAATGATGGCGAAAAATATATTTCACTCTCCTTAGACGGTAAAGTTACCGAGATTGATTGGAACCAATTTAAGGCACTAGTGTCAGAAGGCCATATAATAAGCCCGGATAATCAATTTATCGACAACACTCTCAAAGAAAAAGCGGATAGTATAATGCGTCAGGCGAGCAAACAGGACCTCGCAGAAGCAAATCGCAGGTATAAGACCATTCTACCGTTTTTGGAAGGTGAACCACTACAAAAAACGAGGACTATTCGAGATTGGGTAAAAAACTTCAAACACGCAGAACAAGCTTACGGTTGGGGTTATATTGGTTTAATTCCTCATGTCAAAAACAGGGGTAATAGAACCCCGCGCCTTTCTGAGAACGTGACTGCAGAATTTCATACTTTTATGAAAAACAACGAATCACCGATCAACCCAAGCAAAAAAGCTTTGTACAATAGATTCGTCACGCTATGTGAGAAAAAGAGTTTGATTCCCCCTAGTGACAAGACTTTTTATAGAATGATTAATGATTTGCCCAAGTATGATAGGCTCCTGAAAACTCAAGGTAGCAGGATTGCATACAAAGAAGAGTCTTTCTATATTAGTCCAGACATGGCTACGTCAAGGCACGGGGATAGGGCTTTTGAACTTGCACATATTGACCATACAGTATTGGACTTACAAACTGTACACTCAAAAACACTTAAAAAACACGGGAAAGTTTGGGTGACAGTAATGTTTGATTCATGCAACCGGAGAGTATTAGCTTTTTATCTCTCATATCAAGCCCCATCTATTGTAGTTGATATGATGGTTATAAGAGAGTGCGTCCGGAGGTTCAACAGGTTGCCACAGATAATAACAACCGATAACGGCCACGACTTCGACAGCGTTTATTTTGATTCGCTGCTTGCGCATTTTGGAATCACACATAAATTTAGACCTGCGCATAAGGGTAGGTTTGGATCTATAATTGAGCGCTATTTGGGCACAACAATGACGCAGCTTATCCATAATTTGCGGGGCAACACAAAAATTATGAAGAACGTTCGTCAGGTCACCAAATACGTCAATCCCGAGAATTGGGCCGTTTGGACTCTTCCGGAAATATACAATCTATTAACCGAGTACTTTTATGAAGTCTATGATACGATGGAACATTCTGAGCTGGGTGCGAGTCCGCGAGAGGCGTTTGAACGCTCGATGAGATATTCTGGCAATAGACCTGCTCGTTTTATCCCGTATAATGAAACTTTCATGATAATAACTCTGCCTGGGATAAATCGAAATAACAGCACTGTGCAGGTTAGCTTAAATGGCGTTGTAAAGGCAAACTATATCAACTATTACAGCCCTGAGCTTAGGTCCCTTGTCGGTACACGTGTTGCCATCAAATATGACCCTTGGAATATGGGCATTGTGTATTGCTATGTCGGAAATCGTTGGGTCAAATGTATTTCCACACTTAACACTTTTATCGGCAGGAGTGAAATGGAGCTTAAAATTGCCTCTGAAGAACTCCTGAAACAGAAGCAATTATACGCACAGAATAAAAATATAACCGCCCGAAAGCTTGCTAATCTTCTGGATTGCGCAGAACAAACCGAAAAAATGTTAATACAGCGCAGCCGCGACGAAGATACCGCCACTGAGTTTAAGGTAATAAATGGAGGCTATAGCATTAACGCGGGCGATTCACAACAGGGTTACCCATGTAGAACGTATAGCGATATTGAGGACAACCCATACTATTCGGAAGAACTTAAGGAAATAATGGAATCTTTCGTAATCAGTGAAGAAGATTTAGATCCTTAAAAGGAGTTATTTATGCCGGCTTTTCCTATAGAATTGTTGGACTCTTGCGACGAGAAAAAAAAGAAATACTTTAGAGATTGTACTGTCCATCACAAAAATCTTGATGACGCGATAGATGAAACCATGTTGTATATTCGTTCGCTTGTTGATGAGAGAATTATTCTCATCTGTGGGCCTTCCGGAGTGGGAAAACAAGAACTCATCAAAGCTATTAAACAAAAAATAATCAAGACGGAAGAGGACATTTCCAATAAAACCACAGGATATATACCGTATGTGGAAGTTGAGGCCATTGCTCCTGTGGAGGGAAGCTTCGATTTTCCGAGTTTGTGGAAAACTGCCCTTGAAGAAATGAATGAGCCTATGATGGATTATAAATACTTGCCTGTGGAGGTGGAGGGTCGTGATAGAAAAGGTAATAGAGTAATCAAGGCCGATACCAAAAAAGCTGATTATGAGAAAGTTCTTATAAATACTCTTATATATCGACATGTAAAAGTGATGATCATTAACGAAGCGCACCATATGCTAATGGTTGCAACAGCAAAAAAAGCAAATTGGTCAGTTAACGTTTTAAAATCTCTTGCAAGTTGCAAGATACCAATTGTTTTGGTAGGCACATATGAACTTCTTAAATATTTGGAGTTAGAGTCTGAATTCATCGATCAAAGCATACGTAGAACCAAGATAGTTAATTTCCCCCGTTATTATAAGGATAAAGAAGGATTGAAACATTTCGGAACGGCGACAAAAGACTTAATACTGCATATGCCTTTAAAAGAAATTGATCCCAATATTATTTCTGAAAACCTTGAATACTTATTTGAGTATTCATTGGGGCGCATCGGCGCGTTGAAAGTTTGGTTGATGGACGCTTTTTCATATGCCCTTGAACAACAAGCCAAATTTTTAACAAGGAAGCATTTAGATGCGACAAGGATTTCCGGATATTTACGAAACATTGTGCTGGATGGAATTGAAGACGGCGAAATCCGGATGTCAAAGTTTTTGTCTGATGGGGATTCCAATACATCGCAAATCGCTAAAGACGAAAACGCAATCAATCTCCCGGGCAAATGTACCCCCGCGAAAAACAGAAAACCTTTTAAAAGAAATCCGAAGAGAGATGAGGCCAATGACGGACTTAAAAATATAAGCAACAACGGAGGTAAATAAGCATAATGGAAGTAAGCCAGTTGTTTAATATTGAACCCATAGGGGTAGGGACTCCATATGTTGAGAGTCTGCCAAGTTACGTAAAAAGGTTGGCAGAAGCCCATTCTGTTTTCCCAGGAGTACTATTAAAGAATGAGATTTTTCCCGAGACAAGGGATTATCAACTTAATGCTGTTTTATCATATCGCAATAAGCTTCTACTTTCTATATCATCAGATGTAGTAAAAGATCTTATACGAGTACTTGAAATAAAAACAAACAATCACAATATTCATAATATTTCATTAACAAACTTAAGCGGGTATATTAACCAAAGGTATCTTTTACGCAATCATGCTGCTTGGTGTCCGCTTTGTTTTGAGGAAAGCAGGAAAAATAATGAACCTGTTTATGAACAAGTGATTTGGTCTTTTAGAGATGTGGTAACCTGTGGTAAACATGGTATTAAACTACATCATTTGTGCCCTCAATGCAATAAGCAATTCAAACCCTATGAACCATTAGGAAGAGTCGGTTATTGTTCTCACTGCAAGTATTGGTTGAGGATCGATGATGGTAATTCATATAACGAATTAAATAATTGGGATATTTGGACCTTTAATAACATCGGTAGCATTTTGTCGAACATACCTAAGATAAATCTGTTGTCTGAATCTTGTTTGAGAAAAAACATTCTTGAGATACTAAAAACTACTGGAACAACTCAAAAAAAACTAGGAAAAGAAATTGCAGTATCCCAAAGCTCAATTGTAGACTGGGCCTTAAAAAGCAAAAAGCCAACATTATCCTCGGTTCTATTATTAAGTTACAAACTTGGACTGTCTATTAGCCAACTCTTTTTTGAAGAAATTAATAGAGATAGTATTAATTTATATAGCAGCAATGAAGTTCCTGACCTAAGAAAACCTAAGGTAAATTTTAATCAATTGCAGCAAGCTTTAAAAGAAGCTTTAGAATCAACTGAATTGGTATCCATTTATAAAATAATAAAGAAATTTGGAGTAGAGCGTAATACGATAAAAAGACATTTTCCAAAAGAGTATGATTTGCTTGTAAAGAAAAATATAAAACAAAAAGAAGAAATGGCTAAAGAAAGGGAAACTAGAATTCGAGAAATGACGATTTCTTTAGGCGAAAGAGGAATATTTCCTAATGCTTACAGGGTATCCTGTGAGCTCAAAAAAGATGGTATTACATCCCAACGTTATTGTAATATTTGGAAAATTACTATGCAGGAGTTAGGTTACACAGGGAAGGACTTAATCTAAGTTAAGGAAATGCGAACTTAGAGTATTTTGATCTAAAGGTTAGGCTATTTTACTAGCATGAATCTCATTAGTAATGCCATAAAAAATCCATTTTATTATACATTAAGAGATAAGGTTTGGCTCTCAACTACTCACGGCATACTTATGCTTCCATAATGTTTTCAGGGCAAAGATATGGTTCCATATCAGCATTTCAGATGCACGAAAATTCGTTAGAATTAGGCCATTTGGCAGGTTTATGGTTCCATTTTACGGCTATTTTATGGTTCTTGCGACAGTTGTTGTGTCGAGACCAAGCTATAGCACAGTTTGGTCTTTTTCTTTCTGGCTTTTCGTGATATGGTCGAAATATTCAAGGATATTGGAAGTATCGTTTAGTTTTTCCCTTGCGCGTGATCATGGCAATATGTTGATTTCCGTCAACATTTCCAAGCCGACTCGTATCGCTCATACCTGAAAGGTATTTCATAGCGCAACCGCTTGCGTTGCTGTCCCTCCCGGGCACGCAAGTTAACGTACTTTACTTACCTCTATTCAGTTTGTATACGCCCACACAGGCAACATATGTACGCATATGATACAGAGCTATCGTTGTTTCTGTCAAAGTTCGTTTCAGAGAGAATGACGATGCCGCTTGATGAAAATACATCGTCATTTGACTGTTAGGGCTATTCTTTTTCGCTGTACGACATGTCTGACACACTTACGAATTGGGGCATTTAGCTTGGCCGACTGTCCTAACAATATGTACGACTAATAGGCAAATGCCACATTCACCGTATGGCACTTTTTGTGTTCGTTATTTTGAGCCAATATCGTCATAACATATCCACTAAGCTAACTATGATGGACAGTCTCACCAGAAAAGTGGCTGTAATTATCCGGAAAAAGAGCTAAACAGGCAGTTGGGCTTAACGAAATATATGTCTTGAATTACCACCAGATATGCCGGCAAATAACCTATGATGGGAAAGGCCTTCAGTATTCTTTTCCAGCAACGTATCTAAAACAACACAACATCTGCGGTGTACCGATTTGCTGCGCGCATTTGTCCTTCACGATGACAATACGGTCACCCAGCCCCATCACTTCTATCTGATTGTGGGCTTACAGAAGAGTCTTCGCCTATAGTAAAGAATGGCCAGCGATAAAAAGCATGCCGGCCATTCTTTATATACGTTGACAGTTAACCAATCTCAGCACTATTTCAAGAAGCTGTCCACATTGTCCATATTCACTAACTGGAACGGGATGATGTATTCTTTATCAACCGTTCCGCCGTTAGCCAGCGTGATCGCAGCTGTAACAGCAGTTTCAGCCTGCCCCTTGGCATCTTGGAATACCGTTGCATACAGCCTGCCATCTTTTACGGCCTGGAGCGCATCGTTGTCGCCGTCAATACCAAATACTTTGATTTTATCGGCAAGGCCGCTGTCTTCAATCGCCTTCAATGCGCCCATAGCCATGTTGTCGTTCTGCGCCAGCACCACATCAAACTGCTTGCCGGACTGCAGCCAGTTCTCAACCAGATCGAGTGCTTGATCTCTCTGCCATGCAGCCGTGTTCTGAGCAACAATCTTGATCTCCGGGTATTTGGCGAGCACTTCGTTATAGCCTTCCATTCTCTGAATCTGTGCATCTATGCCCATTACGCCTTCTATGACAACGATGTTGCCTTTGCCGCCCAGGAATTCAGCCACCGCTTCCGCTTCAATAATGCCCGATTCTTTGTGGTCGGAGCCGGAATGCGTCGCTGTCAGTTCCTGGTTCTGCACGCGCGTGATGAGTGTGAGTATCGGTATGCCGGCTTTGTTGGCCGCTTCCACAGCAGGCGCGCATCCGTCATAAGCAATGGGGTTCAGGATGATGGCGTCAACCTTCTGCGCTATGAAGTTCTCAACCTGGCTGACCTGTTTTTCTGCATTCGCCTGGCCATCCAGAATGATGGCTTCCACATTGGGGCCGGCAGCTGCAACGGCAGCTTCCACATGCTTTTTAACGGATACGACATATGGAGCATCCAGACCCTGCATGGAGACGCCGATCTTGATCTTTTTCGCAGGCTCGCTGGACTCGGCATCGTTTGCAGCCGGTTCCTCTGACACCGGGGCTGCAACCGTACTTTCACTGGCCGCCGCAGGCTTTTCAGCCGGGGCTGCCGTACAGCCGGCAAACATGGCAACAACCATCGCTATCACCAGCACAAACGTGAGTATTGTGGTTTTCCTCATTGTATTATTTATCCTCCTTCTTATTTTTGAAGCCTGCCTTAAACGCCCCACCGGTTAGAGTGTTGTCCAGCCAAAGGCTTTCAAACATTTCTGTCTACTCGTAGCAGCTCTCAAGAACATCGATCAATATGTCCTGCTTCAGCAGAACTCCTTCCGGGTTCTGGGTCATATCCAGAGCAAGCTTTGGAATGTCTTCTCTCTTAACGCCCAATTCCTTGAGCGTCAAAGGCATCCCCCAGCTTTTAAATCTGGCTTTTAAAGCGTCAATGCCCAGCTTGCCGACTTCTTCATCCGTCATGCCGGCTTCTTTTTTGATTCCGAAAACGCGCTCGGCGAATTGCACGAATTTTTTCGGGTTAAGCGAATTCAAATGATACAGCCAGGCCGTGTGGCATACGGCAAGCCCGGCGCCGTGCGTGCAGTCCGTTTTCGCGCCGAGTTCATGCTCGATGGTGTGCGCGTCATATGCCTTTGCGCCGCGTCCGGCATCGTGCAGGCCGTTCAGCGCCAAGGTTGCAGCCCAGCTTAAGTTTGCGCGATACGATATGTTGGCGGGGTCGTCCAATACGCCGTCGTTCTCAATAACCGTTTGTATCACGCCCTCGCCCAGCCTGTCCTGCAACGGAGTGTCTTCCTCTCCGTCGAAATAACCCTCCAGAACGTGAGAAATAGTATCCGCCATGCCAGCCGCGGTCAGATATTTGGGCACCGACACATGGAGCTGCGGGTCCAGTATGGCGAATTGAGGGAACGAATGTTCAAAATGGGTGGACCATTTGCGCCAGTTCTTCATGTCCGGATCGCGGTCGTTCGTCACCACGCAGTTCACGTTCATTTCCGAGCCGGTCGCGGCTATCGTTGATACGGCGCCGATGGGCAGGCTTTTTGTTGCAACGCGTTTCAGGGTAAAGAAATCCCACAGGTCCCCATCGTCCAGCGCGCCGTAAGCGATTGCCTTTGCGCTGTCAATTCCGCTGCCGCCGCCCACCGCGATGACGATATCAACGCCTTCCTCTTTGCAGATTTTGATACCTTCTTCGATTTTACTCAGCTTGGGATTGGATGTAACACCGTTCAGCGGAACAACGGTCATGCCCTCATCTTCCATCAGTTTTATTGCGCGGGCATAAACACCCATCTTCTCCAAAGGTCCTTCCGTCTTAACCAACAGCGCTTTCTTGCCGTATTTAGCCGCCTCTTTTCCCAGTCTGTTCATCTCACCCGCGCCGAAAAACACTCGTGTCGGGTTGTAAAATGCAAAGTTCTTCATACCCTCTCTCCTTATCAGTATTGACGATACTCTTTCGTTACTTTTTCACACGGTTTTGGTAAAACGGCGGAACCTTTACACCGTCACGTTCAAACCACTTCGGCGCATCGATGCCCGGATAGATCACGACATTGCCATAGGGGGTAAAGGAGCCAGTCCTTATAACAGCCTTGGCTCTGTAAACTAGGTCCGTAATAAGCTCAGAATGAGTTATCGTCTCCATCATGACGGGCATATCTTTGTATACATTGACGACGTCGTTGTAATGCGGCGCATTATTCTCCCTGCATTCCTCAGTGATGCCGACCTTCTCAACAATGAGTTCCTCATTGAGCAGCTTCAGAATCGTGACAATGTCGGGGAAATCACGCTCGATCGCCAGCTCGATCCTTTGGGTCCCCTTTGGGATGGCCAGCCCGGCGTCGCTGACGATGATGAGGTCGCCGTGCGCTGCGCTGTCAATGAGTTCGTTAAGGTCTTTGTGCAGAATTCTCCCTTTTTTCAAGTGCAAACCCTCCTTCTTTGTGTTAGCGGATGTCTTTTCGTGCCTAGCCGTTCCTTTTATTCTTGCTGCGCGCATCATAAAGCACTGCCAGTATGATAATGACGCCTTTGGTAATCTGCTGGTAATATGAACTGACATTCATCATATCAAGGCCGTTGCTCATGACGCCGATAAACAACACACCGATCACCGTGCCCAGCAGCTTCCCGACTCCGCCGCTCAGGCTGGTGCCGCCGATGACACAGGCGGCGATTGCGTCCAGCTCATAGCCCTGGCCCGAAACGGGTGATCCGCATGCAATACGGGACGCAAGCAGCAGCCCCGAAAGCCCTGACAATGTGCCGGCCAGCATATAGACCAGTATTTTGACCTTATCGATGTGTACGCCGGATACATGCGCCGCCGTTTCGTTGCCGCCGATTGCGTATACATGCCTACCGAAGCGGGTCTTGTAAAGCAGGAATGCTGTTATGAAGAAAATAAGTACAAATATGTAGATAAGAATGGGCACTCCCAGAAACGAGCCACCGCCGATGACTTTATATTCGTCCGTCACATACGGAACCGTGCCGCCGTCAGCCGCCAAAAGCGCCGCCCCCCGCGCAATCGTCATCATGCCCAGTGTCACAATGAACGGAGGCACTTTCCCCTTTGCGGTAATCACCCCGTTGAACACGCCTGTCAGCAGCCCCACCAAAAGCGCGGCCAGAATCGGGACAATCAACGGGAGCGACGATGACGATTCCAGCAATTCTTCAGTGCCGGCCTGGTCATGGAAAAACCCGCTGAAAGCCTGACTGATGCCGCCCGGCGCCGCAAATATCGCGCTGATCACGCCGGTCAGTGCAATGACCGACCCGGAGGACAGATCAATACCGCCGGATATGAGCACCACCGTCATGCCCATCGCAATGATGCCCAAAATCGTGGCCTGTTTTAATACGTTCGTTGCGTTTGAAATCGTGAAGAAATTGGGGGAAATAAACGCCAGGATTATACACAGCACAACAAAAGCGAAATAGATGGCGTATTTGGAAAAAACGGTTCTGATAATGCCGGATAAATTGAGCGCAACGCGCTGATTATTGGCTTGTGTTTTCATTTAGATGACCTCCTTATGTCCCGTTGCATATTTCATGATTTTTTCCTGATCCATCTCGTCGCGGCTCAGCTCGCCGGTGGCCTTCCCCTCATGCATCACGATAACCCTGTCACACATGCCCAAAATCTCGGGAAGTTCAGAGGAAACCATGATGACCGCCTTGCCGTTTTGCGCGAGTGTGCTCAAAAGCGTGTGTATTTCTGACTTTGCACCCACATCAATTCCTCGGGTAGGTTCATCCAAAATGAATATTTTCGCATCGGCCAGAATCCATTTCGCCACAACAACCTTCTGCTGGTTGCCGCCGCTCAAGTAATCCACTATCTGCTCGCGGCTAGGCGTCTTTATCGACAGCTGGCGGATTGAACTGTCCACGGCATCTTTCTCGCTTTTTTTGTGGAGTACGCCGGCCTTGCAATAGTTCTTCAACGTAACAATCGATATATTGTTTTTTACCGTGCCTTTTAAGTTAAGACCGCAGCCTTTTCTGTCTTCCGAAATGATCGCTATTTTGTTCTTTATCGCATCCTTGGGCCTTTTGATGTTGACTTTCTCATCATTGATAAATATCTCGCCGCTGTCGGGTTTGCGGATGCCAAATATGGTTTCAACCAGCTCCGTTCGTCCCGCGCCCATGAGTCCCGCAAAGCCAAGAATCTCTCCTGCGCGTAAATCAAAGCTGATGTTGTCAAACTCACCCTTCTTGGTCAGGTTCCTGACCGACAAAACAACGTCGCCGATTTCGGCCGGCAGCTTTGGAAACTGGTCTTTTATCTCCCGGCCCACCATCATGGTTATCAGCTTGCTCGTATTCAACTCAGAAGCCGGCTTAGTGTCCACATACAACCCGTCGCGCAATACGGTGACCCGGTCTGCGATTCTGAATATCTCTTCCATTTTATGTGAAATGTATATGATCCCAACGCCGTCGGATTTGAGCTTTTGTATGACCTCAAAAAGCTTGTCGACTTCTTTATCGGTGATAGCGGAGGTCGGTTCGTCCATAATCACAATGTTAGATTTGAACGAAATGGCCTTTGTAATTTCGATCATCTGGCGTTCGGCAACACTTAAGTCCCCCATTCTTTTTTTGGGGTTAAAATGCAGACCCAGATAGGGGAACAATTTAACGGTATCCTCGTTCATCTTCTTTTTGTTCAGGAGTCCCAGTTTAAAAAGCGACGGTTCGCGCCCAATGAATATATTCTCTGCAATCGTCATATCCGGAATGGAATTCAATTCCTGATAAATCATCGCAATGCCATGCTCAAGGGCTTCGTATGGGGAATGAATCCGCGTATTCTTGCCGTTAATCCAAATTTCACCGCTGTCAGGATGATATAGCCCGCCTAATATCTTCATAAGTGTGGATTTTCCGGCTCCGTTTTCACCCATCAGCACATGGACTTCCCCGGCTTTTAAATTGAACTGGACATTGTCCAATGCCTTGACGCCGGGGAAATTTTTGCTGATGTCTTTCATTTCCAATATGTAATCCATACAAATCCCCTCTGCTTTTTGGTCTCTCGGTAGGTTCAGTATATAAAAAGCGGCCCGTGCAGTCTTTGTTATGATTTGTGAGTTTTTTTAGTATTTTTCTAAACTTTTTATAGAGGCGTCATACAGTCTATCGTTTTCAAAAGAAATTAAAAAAGCCTTGCTGTTGTTCACAGCAAAGCTTCTCGGGCAAGGCTTATATGGCTTATGGTTTTATAAGTAATCCCCCACGTTTTCTTTTGTAACAGCCTGAAAGGGTATCACATATTCCTTGTAGATGGGCTTCCGCCTGGCCAGGTTGATCGCACAATAGACGGCTTGCCTGGCCTGTGCTTCCGCGTCCTGGAATACGGTTCCTTCGAGCCTGCCGTCTGCAACCGCCTGAAGCGCGTCCCTGTCTCCGTCAATACCAAAGACCATAATCTCTCCTGTTTTACCCGCCTCTTCAATGGCCATGACCGCACCCATGGCCATATTGTCGTTTTCGGAAAGGACAGCGTCGAAACCTTTGTCGTTATCAATCCAGTTTTGAACAATGGCATAAGCCTCAGACCGTCTCCACGACGCTGTCTGCTGCGCGACAATCTTTATCTCAGGATACTTTGATAAAACATATTTGTATCCTTCCATCCTTTTTATCTGAGAGTCGATCCCCATGACGCCTTCCAGTATGACTATGCTTCCCTTTCCGTTCAGTTTTTTCGCCATCATTTCCGCTTCGATCACGCCTGATTCATAGTGATCGGATCCCACAAACGAATCACACATCTCCTGATTGCTGACCAGCGTGATGAGCGTGATAATCGGGATCTCGGCCTTAACGGCCGTGTCGACCGCAGGCACGCAGCCATCAAATGATATGGGGTTTAAAATGATGGCATCCATCTTGCGGGAAGTGAAATTTTCGACATGGCTGACCTGTTTTTCCGCGTTTTCCTGGCCATCCAGAATGACGGCTTCCACCTCCGGCCCGATCTCTTTTAAAGTCAGCTCAATATAGTCCTTTACCCTGGCCACATACGGCGCTTCCAGGCCCTGCATCGATATGCCTATGGTGATTTTGTTTGTTGCCTGGCTGCTTTGGACCGGTGCCGTTTCCGCAGCTGAAGTGGGCATCGCCTCCTGAATGCTTTGCGTCTCCTGCAACGCTCCGTAATTGTAGAATTCCGCACTGCATCCGGTAATCAGAAACCCCATAATAACGATGATTATAATTCTAATGATGTTTTTCATTGCGTCTGCTCATTATCCTTTATAAATTGTTCAACATTATCTTTCGTGACTATCTGTGTTTTAAGCTCAACATATTTGGGGGTATCCTTCCCTTTCAAAATATCAATGGCGTATCGCACCGCCTGAACGCCGCCTGTCGGGTTAAGGAAAGTCACATCGATTATTCCGTTTTTCACTGCCAGCAGACCGCCGTTTTTCCCTTGCAGGCCTCCAATGCCTATGATTACCGGGGTTGTCTTTTTTGCGACAGTGAGCCTTCTGGCACCGATAGCCATCGCATCGTTGTGGGCATAGATAATATCGATCTTAGGCTCCATGTCAAACACGCCGCTGGTTCTTAAGTTTATAATTGTTTTGTCCCTCAGCCAGTAACCCACGACGACATATTCGACGTGAATACCGGGATTGCTGCCAGTGGCCTCCCTAAAACCTGCCCGGCGTTCTTTTGTTTCCTGCGCAGCCGGCTCCCCCTGAATCTCCAGAACGGTTCCTCCGTTTGGGCCAAGCAGCTCCTCAACATAATCGCCGGCTATATTGCCGATTTTTTTGTTGTCAGAATAAATCCGCATCGTATACGATTCATTTTCCAACGGATACCCGATAATGATAACAGGCACGCCGCTGTCATATACCTCCTTGATGCTTGTCTCAAGCTCGCTGTCCTTGATTGGCGATATGATGAGCAGGTTTATTTTTTGCTTCATCATATTCTCTATATCCTCAACTTGCTTTTCGCTGCTGTCGGCCGCATCGTAAAACACCGCCTTGGCATCGGGATATTTCAGCAGCTCGGTTCTGATCTCATCATTCATGGCGATCCGTTCCGGCTCCAGCAGGTTAGCCTGCGAAATCCCGATAATATATTTGATTCCGTCGTCTTTGACCGACGATTTGCATCCGGACAAACCAACACAAAAGACCGCAGCCAGCAACAGCAATTCCAACACCGCACATACTTTGAATACAGACTTTTTCATATGCTTGACTTCCTGTACTCTGTGGGTGACATACCGAAAACCTTTTTAAATGCGACGCAGAAATAGTGCTGGCTGCTGTAACCCGCCATATCCGCAATCTCGTATATTTTCATGACAGGGTCCTGCATCAACACGATTGCATGCTGCAGCCTCACTTTCGTGAGATAATCGACAAATGAGATCCCCGTCTCCTGCTTAAACAGCTTGCTTAAATGGCTCAGGCTGATCTGCTGCTGGTCCGCATAATCCTGCAGCCGCAGCTGGGGATCCTTATATTTGCTGTCCGCATACTCTTTGAGTTTTTTGACAATCGGGAGATATTCGGACTCACCGCGCATTTTGAGCAGCAGTTCCAAATAGACTTCTGAAAGCTCCGATGGACAGCGGTTTTTATCGATCAGCGTTTGGTATGCGATAACATCGCAACTGAGCTCCTTTTTTACCCTTCCCTCAATACAGTTCTTAAGATTCTCCCACATCGTAAAATTCTTAACGGATAAAACAGATACAATATAATCGTTGTTGTCCCGCACGGTGAGGTTTGGCCTGCAGCATTCTATACAGTCCTCAACAACATGCTGAACCGCAAACAGCAGCAGTTGTTTCTCTTTCTCAGAGTTCTTTTGGTCATATATTATGCTCAGATTGGTTTTAACCACCAACACCCCTGACATTTGGCCCAATTCTATTTGATAGAACGAAAGCCCCTCTTGGATCTCATCCTCCGACAACTCTCCCCTGAGCCATTCCAGTATGAATTCATGGCGGATAACCGGGAGATTCTTTTGCAGCATGATGTTGGCTATTGCATATTTCTTTTCCTTTTCCTTTTTTTCTTCAAGTTCCTTCTTTGCTTTTTTCAGGACTTGCTCTATCAGACCCAAATTTACGGGCTTCAATATATAATCGTAAGCCTTTAGCTTTAAAGCACTTTGCGCATACTCAAATTCATCGTGTCCGGATATAAATATGATAATCGTATCGGGTTTGGATTCCTTGACTTTCGCAGCAATTTCCAGGCCATCGTGAAATGGCATGCGGATATCCAGCAAACAAATATCCGGCGTTTTTTCTTCGATCAAAGCTATGGTGTCTTCCCCGTCGCGCGCAACACCCACGACTGCCATCCCAAGGCTTTCCCACTTTATTGCCTGCGCCAAGCCATTTCTGATGTTGGGTTCATCGTCAGCGATAATGACTTTATACATCATTCTCCTCCTTCAACTCAACAATTATCGGATGCTTGATGGTAACGACCGTGCCGATGTTCTCTGTGCTCTCAATTGATACCCCGTATCCATTCCCATACGACAGCTTGATCCGTTCGTTAACATTAATAAGACCATATCCAAGCTTTTTGCTGTTGTCCCTTTTAATTGCCTTGTTCAGTTCCTCAGTTTTTTCTTTTGTCATTCCTTTACCGTCATCTTTTATGAAAAAGCAGAGGCTGTTCGAGTCAATGGCCCCGGTTATTGTAATCTTGCCCCCGTTCTTTTTATTTTTAATCCCATGATAGATCGCATTTTCCACAATGGGCTGCAGTATCAGTTTTTGTACGTACAGCATCCTTATTTCATCGGGCACAATAATTTCGTAATCCAGCAGGTCGGCATATCGAATTTTCTGAATGATCAAATAGCTGCGCAAGTGTTCAATCTCTTCCCAAACGTGTATGATCTCATCGCCTTTGCTCAGCCCGATGCGGAACAAGCTGGTCAGCGAATTAACCAGCTGGACGATGTCATCCGCTTCATATTTCAGCGCCATCCAGTTAATGGTGTCAAATGTATTGTATAAGAAATGCGGCTTGATCTGCGCCTGCAGCGTTATCAGCTCAGCCTGCCTTTTATGCTGCTGTTCTCTGTACACCATGCGAATCAAGTCGTTGATCTTTATAAGCATGGCGTTAAAGCTGTTGCCGAGCTGAGCCACTTCATCAACCGATTTTGACTCGAACTTCACTGAAAGGTTCCCGTTTTCCGCATCCTTCATCAAATACCTGAGTTTTCGAATCGGTCTCACCACGGACGACGATAGCAGTACGGACACAATGATGACGAGAATGCTCATAACCGTGACAACAATAATGATATAATACCTGACGTTAACGACCTGCTGCAGCTGTTCGTTGAGCGAAAAAACACCGACGGTTTTCCATTTCGTATATTGTGATGTGGAGTAGATAAACTGGTAAAGCTGACCCGATATATATTTATTGAGGATGGGAGATGAACTGTTTGAAAACCATTCCGAACGAATCCTCGGTACGATGTAATTCACCGGCGAATAGATGACATCTCCGTTTTCATCCATAATAAAAGTGAAGCCGGCCTGCCCGAGCTTAACGCTTTTTTGCATCTCCTCAAAAACCTGCTGCTTCAGATCGATCAGGACGACCCCCAGCACCTCTCCCGTCGAATAATCCAGAACGGCTTTCATTTCTGAAATAATAACGTCGGCGCTGATGTTCTTATAATATGATAGATTCCGGTTGGTCGGATGCCCGATTATCAACACCTGATCCGGCTGCTCAACGGCATTTTTATACCAATCTTCATCAATGAGCATATCATCCATCACACGGTACATTTCGTTGCTCAACAGATCATCGTATTTGTTGATAAGCGATATTCCATAAATACTGCTGTTCGTCTGTATGATATTTGCCAGAAAACTTCTGATGTTCGCTTTCCTGATATTTCTGTCGTCTATCGAGCGGTCAGGCTCTGACCGGAAGAAATCCGTCACCTGCGAATTCTCACAAATCAGATTAATAATATTCTCGGTGTTTTTCAGCTGATTCTCAGCATTAATATTCACCTGGTTGATAGCCTGTACGGTGGCATCATTGCCAACCGAAACCATCGTCTGTGTAAATATAAAATCAACAATCAGGTAAATCGCTAAGAAACATACAATGACAAGTGCTAAAAAAGGCAGAAGTATTTTTCCTCTGATGCTATTTAAGCTGAAAAATTCAGAAATCTTCTTTGTTTTTCTGCCCATAAAATGCTTACACCTTCAATTTTGACAAGATGGGGTTATCGTACATCATAGCATAAATAGAGAAATCAAAAATACAGTATAATAATACTAATATATCTCCGGCTTGCTTGTCTTACCGCACAGCAATAGAACGAGTTTCAATATCTTCCATTTTCGTCCTTAATTAAATTAAACAAGAGATAAAATTATTACCCATTATGCTTTATAAACTTCAGTATTATCTGTGTATTATATTATAACTTAATTTAACCCGTCTTTATTAATTTTTGTGATTTTTTTATGTTATTTATCTTACTTTTTATCAATTTTGGTTTTATAGTTTGTATGTTCCATCATTAATGCAGATTGTTGCAAATCTTGAAAAATAATACTGAATAACCCTGCCAAAAAATAGCCCCGCTCTCATTGTAAAAACGGGGTTCAGCATAAAAGCACGAAAGAAGAAATAAAAGCAGTATTATTCATAAAACTTCCGATAACTCAAGGTCATCGTTGTCCGGACCGCGGAATAAAATCCATTTGGCGCCGGCCATCCCAAATGCTTTGCGACATAGATGTCCTCATTAAACTCAATCCCTTTGTCCTTGAGTCTTTCAACGACCTCTTCAAAAAGGCGATATGGTCGACAGGCCCATCCGCTCTTTTTCCATCCGCAGGCAACTTGACGCAATTCTATTGTCAGCCCGTTCAAACCGACGAAAGCGACCCGGATAGTGCCATAATCTGTATCAATGGAATTTTCATGAATCAATCTTAATCCAAAAATGTCGGTATATTTTTAATATCGCTTACAAAAACACCTATATGAGCGAGCCCGACAATTCCGGCTTCTTTATTAGCCATGATATACTCCTCCTTTATATTTAACCCTTGTCGTTCCTGCAGATCACGTCGATCAATCGTTTCTCTGCGCCTTATACTTCCTTCCGAGTGTATCGGCGGTCCGGATTGCGGCAAAAGCCACGGGAAAATCGACATGGAACGGCTCGCGCACCCAATTCGAGTGCAATGACGCTTTGGCAATCACGCTGATGTTCTCATCGGAGTTTGATATGCCAAGGTCCTCCAGACAGACCGGAAGGCCCACTCTCAAATTGAAGTCAATGATCTCCTCAATTTCCTCCATCGGCGCGTTCTCGGCAACCAGCTCCGCAATAATGCCGAACCCGACTTTTTCGCCGTGGAGGCTTTTGCCGCCCTCCGGCAGGGCCGTGATGCCGTCTCCCACCGCATGTGCTCCGGCCACGCCGTTGTTCTCAAAACCCAGCCCGCTCAGCAGTATATTGGCTTCAATGACGTCTTCCAGCGCTTCGGTGATCACCTTTTGCTCCGCCGCGATTTTCGCCAGCTCACCTTTTGCCATCAGCGTTTCATAACAAAGCTTGGCCAGTGCGGAACCGGCCAGCGTCTTTCTGTATCCGCCGTCATTGGCGTTGACCCAGTTTGCGATGTCTTCAATATTGTTGGCTCTCGCTTCAATCCACGTTGCCAGCGCATCGCCCATGCCGGATACGAGGAACCGGATCGGCGCATTTGCAATGATTTCGGTATCGACGACCAGCAGGTCCGGGCTGTGATCGTAAAAATACTCGCAGACGTGCTCGCCGCTGTCGTTATAGATGACGGACAATGAACTAGTGGGCGCGTCTGTCGAGGCCGTCGTGGGCACGATGATGATCGGCTTCCCCTGCCTGATCGACGCCGCTTTTGCCAGATCCAGCGTTTTGCCGCCGCCGATGCCGATAATCACGTCCGCATCCGCGTCGTTGGCCAGCTTGATTGTCTGCTCCACAAGCTCGGCAGTCACTTCAGTATTGTATATGATTGTCTCCACGGACAGATCAGTTCCCTCACACAGTTCGTTAAGCTTTGCCGTCAGCGATTCAAAGAAGAACTGGTCGATAATCGCGAACATCTTCTTTCCGAATTTCGCCGCAAATTTGACAATATTATTGAACTCTCCAGGACCTTGAATGTATCTCTCCGGGCTGCAAAAACCTCTTGTCGTTTTTGTTATGTATGCCATCGTTTTAACCTTCGGACCTTGACTGGCCCATCACCTTTCTCTTTTATTTTTGTCTGCAGATTTTTTTGACGATTATGGCATTGTTCCCGTCGTGCCCTGATCAATTGTCTTTATAAAACGCTTCATAACTCCGCCGCTAACGATAACCTGATTTTTCTCTTATAAATAATGCCTTTTGATTAGCGGGCAAAGACAGACATATGTTGCCTGCAATAATAAACACACTACCTGTCCTTTAACTTTGACGGCATCAAAAGTTTAAATAAAAACAATTCTATTATTTTTTATTGTAGGAATTTATCTGAAAAACGTCTTTATTATCTTTATATATATTTTAAGCTTTTTTGAGATTAATATATTTAATGCAATTATCAAAGCTGTGATTTGCGTTAAGTCGAACTGTGGTTCTTCTTCCTCCGGTTCCAAGTTCAATCCAACACTTTTATTTTCCACAAAATACTAATCCGCAGCCCCTTCAACTTCCGAAATGTACTCATCCACATTGTCCTGTGTAACACGATCAAACGGTATCATATAAGAGGGGTCAACCGTCTCAAACGTCTTCAGCGTGAGTATACAATCATATAACGTTTGCGCAATCTTTAGCGCGTTGTGGTAAACCGTGCCTTTCATGCGCCCGTCTCTCACAGCCCGCAGAGCATCAATATCACCATCAATGCCAAATACCGCAATCTCATCCTGCTTACCCAGGTCCTCGATGGCTTCTATCGCTCCCATTGCCATGTTGTCATTTTCTGAAAGCACCACAGAAAAATCTTTTCCATTTCTAATCCAATTTTCGACTATCGCGTAGGCCTCATCTCGTTGCCACGCAGCCGTCTGGATCGCGACGATCTCGATATTAGGATAAGACTTGAACACGTCGATATAGCCCTCGTAACGACCTTCCTGAGCACTGATACCCATAACGCCCTCCAGTATAACCACTTTTCCGGAGCCGCGAATATAGTCCGCAACCATATTGGCCTCAATCACGCCCGATTCATAGTGGTCAGAGCCGACATAGCTGATATACCCGGTCGGATTATACGTCTGGGCAATCGTGGTGATGAGCGGAATGCCGGCGTTTCGGGCGATGGTGACGGCCAGCGCGCAATCTTCATAGGATATTGGGTTAAGTATGATTACATCAAAGCCACTTGATATAAAGGATTCGACATGGGCAATCTGCGCGTTTGCGTTCGCCATACCGTTATATATCACGAGTTCTATCTCACTGTCACCGTTTTTGATCAGCTGCTTCAGCCTGTTCCCCACCCGCATCACAAACGGCGAATCATCCTGCAGCGACAGCCCCACACGAAACGAATCACTCTTTTTGATGGCAGCCTCCATCGGCTTTTGGGTGGTCTGTTCCGGAGCAGGCATCGGATCCGCAACAGTATCGTCGTCTCCTGTCTGGCAGCCTCCGCCCATTACGACAACCATCAATACATAAAGTACCGCAAGCGTGAAAGACATATATCTCATGACTCATCTCCGTCTTTCAAGAAAATATCAATGTTCTTCTCATTGATGAGTTGGGTAGGCACTTCGATCTCCTTGGGGACTTCGTTGCCCAGCATGATATTAATAATGATATTAACTGCAATATCTCCCCCTGTCGGATAGGAGAATGTCGCATTGATCAATCCGTCTTTGATCGCCCGAAGATCGCTGTTTTTTACGGAGTAGCCACCAACACTGATGATATAAGCGCTTTTTCTTGTCTGCTTCAGGTTGACCGCAGCACCCAGAGCCATCATATCGTTGTGCGCGAATATCACGTTGATGGGCGGCTGTTTCTGGAAGAAGCCGCTCTCATTCATGCGAGCCCGCGTCTTTTCCTGCGACCAGTATCCGGTCATCACATACTCCTTGATGATATTTTTGTACGGTTTGATGCCTTCTATGAATCCGTTTTTTCTGTCCACGCTGGTTCTGGAATGCGGCTCCCCCTGTATTTCCAGCACCGTGCAATTACGTCCGTTGGACAGTTTCTTTACGTATTCGCCCGCCATCAGGCCTATCTTGCTGTTGTCGGTAAATATCCGGGTTGTATAAGCCTGGTTGTCCGGCGCATATCCGATGAGTATGACGGGAACGTCCTGTTCATATACACCTTCAATTGTCTCAGCTATGTTCTCCGGTTCAAAGCTCACAACAATCAGCGCGTCCACGCCCAGTTCCAGCAAGTTCTTGATATCCTCCTTCTGTTTATCCTCGCTGTCACCGGCGTCGTAGCTCACAAACCGAACACCGTCATACTGTCGGCACTGCTCGTTGATGTCATTGTAAAGCTCCAGCTCGAAATTATCCGTCATGTTGGGCTGTGAGACGCCAATCAGGTACTTTATCCCGTCATCCTCCTTGGACAGTGCACAACCGGTCAACAGCGCCAGCATCAAAAACACGCAGACAGCGGCAAGCACATTCACCCAAGTCCGCGTTATTCTTAATAAAATATTCCATTTGATTTGCTGTCTGATTTCCATCGGATCACCCATCACCGTTTTTTACGTCTGTACTCAGTGGGAGCCATACCCATTTCCTTTTTAAACGCCTCACAATAATAGTGCTGGCTGCTGTAACCAACCAGTTCCGCGATCTCATACACCTTATAGTCCGTATCAGCCAGAAATTCAAGCGAGTGTTTGATGCGGTGCCGGATCAGATATGTCGAAAAGGATACCCCTGTCTCGTGCTTGAACAGTTTGCTTATGTAGCTTAGGCTCACATTGTTATGCTCAGAGAATGTCGATAACCTAAGATCCATATCCTGATAGTTTTCATCCACATATTTTTTGACGCGCTTGACCATGGGCATATACCGGACATCGCTGTTCAGCCCCTGATTGAGCTCAACAAACGCTTCCCTCAGGTTTTCGTAACCGCCTTTTACCAGCTTCTTGCGTATCGTAGTAGCCCAGCTGTTGTCCTTACAAATCAAGGGCGTCAGCTCCTGCTGAATGCTGTCCCACCTGCCGGTGTTCCCGGCACCGTACAGCAGCAGAAAACTATCCGAAAACAGCTGGATATAACAAAACGACGTATCACTGGCAAAGTGCTTCTCCAATCGGCTGCGGCACTGTAGCATCTGCTGTTTCTTGACGCTCTCGTTCTCGATAATGCCCATAGGAAAAGAGATACTGACCCATAACATACCCGTGATTTCAGCAAACTGAAACCCGAGTTCTTCAAAGCAGTCCTCTATTGCCGGACTCTTTTCGCCCGGCTCTATGCCGCCGCTTATCCATTCGCTTAAAAGGCCGTCGCGCAGCAACTTTCTGCCGGATTGTAACAGCCCATCCTTCCGCCTGTTCACCAGCGCCGCGCGCCTTTCCGCATCCAGCTTCTGCCTGATCTCGCGCAACAGTCCGGCGAATTCATCCTCGTCGATGGGCTTAAGTATATAGCTGTAAACGCCCAGATCCACCGCTTTGCGCGCGTACTCAAATTCATCATGTCCGCTGATGATGACCTTTACGACACCCTTGTCGATCGCGTTGATCTCCCTGATGAGCTCAAGACCGTTGAGCAGCGGCATCTGTATGTCCAGCAGGCATATATCCGGGCGCAGAGTTTCCACAAGCGAAAGCGCTTCCCGGCCATTCTTGCCGAGTCCCACAATCTCCATACCGAAATCCGCCCAGTTGACCGAGTTTGCCAGCGCGTTCCGGATAATGCTCTCATCGTCTGCAATCAGCACCTTATACATCGCTTTCAAGGCTCCTCTCATAGATCATCGGATACCTGATTGTCACCGTCGTCCCCTGTCCCGGTACGCTGCTGACAACCAGCCTGTACTGCGCGCCATACCGCAGCACGATACGCCTGTTCACGTTGTAAAGCCCGTATCCGATAAAAGGGTTTTCGTCTGACTGTATCTGTTCGTTTAGCGTTTTCAACTTCTCCGCTTCTATGCCCGGCCCGTTATCAGTTACCTCAAGCCAGAGCACTCCCTCGCTTTCGCCGACGCAGACGCTGACTTTGCCGGGCTCCGGCCGTTGCCGAACGCCGTGATAAATAGCGTTCTCCACCAGCGGCTGAAGCATAAGCTTCTGCACATACAGATGGTCTGCGTTTACGGAACAGCTGATCTCATACTCAAGAATGTCCGAATAGCGCGTTCCCTGAATAATCAGATAGTTTTTTACGTGCTCAATCTCCTCCGCCAGCGTAATGATATCCGAGCCCTTGCTGAGTCCGATACGATACAGCTTGGTGAGGGCGGTGATGATCTGTATAATGTCTTTCGCATCATACTTTTTTGCCATCCAGTGTATCGTGTCAAACGTGTTGTACAAAAAGTGCGGCTTGATCTGAGCCTGCAAAAACGCCACATCGTCTTCGCGTTTCTGTTTCTGCTGGAAATAGATTGTTTTAATGAGGTGGCGTATCTTCTCAATCATCGCATTAAAGCTGCTGCCCAACTGCCCCACCTCGTCCTTATACTTCGAGTCAAAATGAACTGTAAGGTCACCGTTCTCTGCCTGGTCGATGAGGCCTTTGAGCTTCGTGATTGGTTTGGTGATACGTGACGAGAACAGCACACTGAACAGGCTCACAAACACGACGACGCATAGCATTACAAAAAGCAGTATGTACTGGAAATTGACCACCTGCTCCAGCGTTTTGTTCATCGAAAACACGCCGACCGTTTTCCAGCCAGTGTATTCCGACATCGAATAGATCAGCTGATGCCCTTCGCCATTTATCGTTTTATTGATGATCTGCGTTCCTTCACCCAAAAACCACTCCTGTCGGACTCGGTAAGCCAGCTTGTTTCTGGGCGCATAGATGCTCTCCCCATCGTTATCCACGATCATGATGAAGCCATCCTTGCCGACGCGCATGTTGTCCAGCGTGTCCAGCAGCAGACGGGTATCAAGGTCAATGATGATGACGCCCAGCACGTCGTTTGTTGACGTGTTGACAACACCCATGCCCAGCATGATAATTTCGTCCGCGCTGGCCGGGTTGTAATACGAAAAGCCCCTGTTTTTTGGCTTCGGGGTGATGAACAGCCGGTTTGGGTTGTTGACGCACTGCTGGTACCACTCTTCCTGTGTCAGGTCCGCCAGTATATTGCGCTGCATCTCGTTGCTGAATATTGTGTCATTGCGCCCGACCAGTGCGATTCCCTTGAAATACGGAAACGAATCGACGATGGTTGCCAAATAGCTTCCGATCGAAATGCGAGCCGTCACGTCCTCGATGTTCGTATTGTCCGCATTCATCAGCAGGTTTAAAACCTGCCGGTTTTTCGACAGTATCTGAATAATGTTCTCAGCACTGTGAACATTGTTGTCCACGGTGACATTGGCTTGGTCAATAGCCTGTATTGTCGTCTCTATGGCGGATTTTTCAAACGCATTGGCAAATACGAGATTAGCCACAAGCGCCGTCATGAGTATGATGACAAGTCCAATACTAAAAAAGCTTACAAGCAGTTTTACCCTCATGCTTGCATTATTGTAAACACGGACAAGTTTTCTGACCATACGCATAGACAGCCTCTGATATCAGAGTTTTATTATTAAATGTCGCTTGCATTCGGGTAGGTATTTCAAAGAAGGTTATGCTATGCATTATACAATACATACAATGTTAAGTAAATCAAATTCCGGCAGCTGAAAAACAGTTGAGCGGCAGACGCAGAAAACTTTATCAAACTTTCTGCGTCTGCCGCTTTTAAGTGAGAGCTTATACCTGTTTGTATTCGATACCGAGAATGCCGCAGAGTATCTCAAGCCTTCTGCATTGGTCGCCCAGGAACATGACCTGATGGTGTGTGCCTCCATAGCGAAGCCAGTCATTCATGGCAGCGCGGATACCCGTATACGGCCGGAAGAACGTATAGTTCATCAGCATGCCGCCGATCTCACTGTCATCGAGTATCTCGCCCGGTGAAACGATCAGTCGGTATCGGCTGCCTTCGATGGCGACAAGCGATATGATCGTGGCCACGCCCGGCTCACCGCTGAATACAGGTGTAGGCGGGTTGTCCCGGTCTCCAATGTCGAGCGGACGGTCTATTAGCCTGATTGGACGGTCCTTTCTCGCCACCTTCCAGTTACCTTCACCCATGTGGCTCAGCATCGTGGCATCACGCTTGAAGTCCAGCGAGTACATCTCGGTAAAGTGCGGGTTCTCAGCGATCAGATGTCCCAGCAGCGTACAAGCCAAAATGTGCACATCGCCCTCCGCTGAATAGCCGTAGCCCTTGGCCAGCATGTTGCTGGCGCCCAGTATAGGCAGCTGGGTGATGCGGCCGTCTTCCTTGTACACGTTGAAGTTTGCGGAAAATCCGTCGTAGTTGTACTTATCACAAAACTTTTCGTACGCGAGCTGCAGCTTGGCCGCGTAACGGTGGCTCTCCGCAGGCAGATCAGGCGAAATCTCAAAATTGCTGCGGTCAATGGCCACGTATGCATCGATTTCCTGCTCCGTCACCTGTGCCATGCACTTAACCACTTCGCCAACGCCATCATAGTTGACCTCGATGCCAAACGTACGCATAAACGCGACCTCGTCGCCCATGATGTCGCCCATACCCTGCATCTTCTCGATCAATGATACACGCATCCGCTTCATGGAAGCCGCCGTCATGGCCGCTGCAGCCCAGTCAGCGAAAAAGCTTTTGAATGCTTCTGTCTCCCAGTCCTCTGTGATGATTTCGGGCTTCACGCCGATGCGCATCAGTATGTTGCTGGTGTCCTGTATGCCGTGTATGCCTTGGTTGGTGGTGCACTTCTTCCAGTTCCAATCCGGCGTCACGGAAGGCTCCGGCTGAATATTGGCAACCAGCACCGGCAGGTTGTTGTTCTGAAAAGCCTGCAGCACGCGCATACCGGGGCCGTACAGCAGATTGACCACCATGATGCCGTCGTATTCGCTTCTGTTGAAATGCTTGACGTACTTCTCGATCAATCCGCGATCCTTAGCCGCACCGGGAAAGTCGATCTCCGCAACGTCCTTAAGCTTTTCCGCAACCCGCCCGGCCCAAACCTCCTGCTCTCTGGGCAACTCTGGCTGATCCTGATCATAAAGACCGTGCATGATACCTAAAAAACCGATTTTGGGTATTCTCTTTTTAACCATTATTTTACCTCCTCAACAAACTGAATAGGCGTGCATGCTGGGCAGGAACGGCTGTCCGTGCCCGGCTTCAATTGACCCTGACAGATGCACGCCCTCAATGCGGTACTAGTAGATTTTTAGTTCACTCGTTTCTGTCCACGGACAGTCCGCCGGCGTTCCGAAATTCCTCACCAGCTCCATCCGTACATATTTTGCTTTTACGCTTTGGGACAGCGCAAATTCTGACCAGCCTTCACGCATCTCCATTTGGCACGACAGCACCTGCTGCCAGTCGCTTTCATCCACGGTACAGTCCGCGCTTCGCATCTGCCTCACCGCATCGCTTGAGCTGACATAGATATTGACGATGCTCGCCAGCTCCTCAAGTATGCTGTGCGGCACACCCACGTTGTGGAATATACGCACTTTTGAAATCAGCTGCTCCTCGCCAAAAAAGCTCAAAATAACGTTGGCGGGCCCCATGGTGTTCGCGCCCCAGGTTCCACCATCCCGCTCCGTGTCGTCGTCAATCAGGTTGTTCACCCATATTAGCGGATCCGTAACCGTATGACTGCACCATTCAATGCGCGTATAATATGAGCCGTCCCGGCGCACGCCCAGAGGATATATTTCCATCTCCATCCGTTCCTCCTTATGCGTCGTAGCAGTCTGTCAGTACGGCCAGCACCTCAGCCTCGTTTAAAATGGTGCCTTCCGGGTTCTGTGTTATTTTCTTTGCAATCAGCGGCAGGACGGATTTGTCCAGACCAAGGTCCTTAAGCGTAACGGGCATACCCCATTTGTTGAAGTGTGTTTTTAACCAATCGATGCCCATCACGCCAAACTCGTGGTCCGACAAATCGTCCTGTTGAAAACCGAACACATTCTTAGCAAACTTGACGAATTTTTCTGGATCCTTCCTGTTGAGGTGCCGCAGCCAGGCTATATGTGCCACAGCCAGGCCGGCGCCGTGTGCACAGTCGGTAATCGCGCCGATATCGTGCTCTATGGTATGCGCGTCCCACGGCTTACCGGCTCTGCCTACGTCAGCCCAGCCATTTATCGCTAGGGTAGCGGCCCAGCTGAGGTTCGCCCGATGCTCAAGGTTCTCAGAATCATCCAGCACACCCTCAGAGCTGATAACCGTCCTGATAATGCCCTCGCCGATGGCATCCTGTATCGGCGTGTTGGGTTCTTCGTCGAAGTACGGTTCCATGACATGCGATATGATGTCAACCATACCACAAGCCGTCACGTATCTGGGAAGTGTTTTCTGCAACTCCGGGTCGATGATCGCGAATTTGGGAAAGCTATGCTCGAAATGCGTCGACCATTTTCGCCAATTCGCTGGGTCTACATCACGGTCATTTGTAACAACGCAGTTCACATTCATTTCCGAGCCCGTTGCCGCTATGGTAGACACCGCACCGATGGGCAATGACGCCGCAGCGACCCGCTTCAGCTCAAAGAAGTCCCACAAATCGCCGTCATCCAGCGCACCGTAAGCAATAGCCTTTGCAGAATCGATGCAGCTGCCACCGCCCACAGGAATCACAACGTCGATACCTTCGGTCTTGCAGATCCTGACGCCTTCCTCTATCTTCGTCAGCTTCGGATTCGCCGTAACGCCGGTCAGCTCACACACGGTCATTCCCGCCTCTTCCATCAGCTTTTTGGCTTTTGCGTACACGCCCAGCTTTTCAAGCGGCCCGTCCATTTTGACCAGCAGTGCCTTTTTGCCCAGTTGCGCTGCATATCTTCCCAGATTGTTAAACTCTCCGATTCCAAAATGGACGCGGGTGGGGTTGTAATAACTAAAATTTTTCATGTTTTTCCTCCGGTTTTATATTTAGGCTTTGCCAAGCTGGACGCGTGCCTTTTGCTTGCGCTGCTGGCTCAAGAAGTCAATCGTCACTGCCAATAACAGTATGGCGCCGGCTATCAGATCCTGCCAATATACAGAAACACTCAGCAGCACCAGTCCGTTGTTAATGATGTTCAGCATCACAATGCCCAGCACCGCGCCGAGTATGGATCCCTCGCCACCCACTAGGCTTGTTCCGCCGATGATACAGGCGGAAATTACGCGCAGCTCGCTCGATATACCCGCGTTTGGCGTCGCCACTTTGAACCGCGACAAAGAAATGATACCGGCCAATCCAGCCAGCAGTGACGACGCAATATGAACGCCCAGCTTCACGTTGGAGGTATTAATACCGCTTAAAAGCGCTGCTTTCTGGTTGGAACCCGTATAGTAGATCTTTCTCATAAAACCGAAATTGTTGAGCAACAGCGCTGCAATCGCTGCTAGAACAGCAAGTATAATGGCAAACATCGGAATGCCGAAAACGTTACCCGCGCCAAGGAAAGTAAAGGCTTCACCCGGATCAGGCAGCGACACGGGCGACCCTTTGGATAAGACGTATGCCACACCCCTCGACATATTCATCATACCCAACGTTGTTATCATGGCGTTGAGTCCAACTTTGCCGATAAAAAGCCCGTTGATAAGACCGCAGACACCGGCGTATACCAGCGCGATCAGCGAGGAAATCCAGATACTGATGCCGAAGTTCAAAAACAGTGTTCCCGAAATAACCATCGACGCTGCCATCACCGAACCGACCGACAGGTCAATACCGCCCGTCAGCAGCACCAGGCACATGCCGATAGCCATGATACCGTCGGACGATAATCCCAGCGCCGTCGTGGACAGATTAGGTCCTGTGAAAAAGTAGGGAGAAACAGAGGCCAGTATCACAGCGATCACAATAATCACAAGAAAAACTGTTGTTCCGCGATACCCGATGAGTCTTTTGAAAATGCTTTGCCTGTCGTTGGATTCATTCAATATTTTATTCATTTTGCTCACCCGTTCTTATTATTATTGCATGTGCTTACGTGTTCATTGGACGCATATGTGATGATGGTCTCTTCACACAGATCACCGCACGTCAGTTCGCCGGTGATTATACCTTCATGCATCACGATGACTCTGTCGGACATGCCAATGATTTCTGGCAGCTCCGACGAAATGATTACAACCTGAATACCGCTGTTTGATAGTTCTCTTAACATATTATGTATTTCGGACTTTGCTCCCACGTCGATGCCTCTTGTGGGCTCATCCATCACCAGCAGCTTCGGATTTGTGGAAAGCCACTTGCCAACCATAACCTTTTGCTGATTGCCGCCCGAAAGGCTTGCTACCTTGTTCAGCTGCGATGCAATTTTTATGTTTAGATCCGCAACGTACTTATGGCACAGCGAGGCTTCCTTTTTCCGGTCAATTACCGCGCCTTTTTGCACATTTTCCAGCTTCGCAGCCGATATATTCTGGTAGATAGGAAGTTCAAGGAACAGTCCCTGCAGCTTGCGGTCCTCTGTCAAGTAGGCAAACCCTGCATCAATGGCTTCTCTGTAGTTTGCAATGTTGATCTTCTTGCCCTGATAATATATTTCTCCGCTATCCCGCGGGTCGACACCAAGTATGGCGCGCCAAAGCTCCGTCCTTCCGGCACCCACCAGGCCGTAAAAACCTAGTATCTCTCCTCTTTTAACCTGAAAACTGATATTGCTGAATAAGCCGGTTCTGTTGAAATTTTTAACCTCGAATACCGTCTCTCCCACCGTTTCACTTTTTTGCGGATACAGATTTTCTATATTGCGGCCAACCATCAGTCGGATAATGTGTTCACTCGAAACATTCTTCGTTTCCACCGTATCCACATAATTTCCATCCTTGAGCACCGTGCAAATCTCGCACAAGCGGAAAATCTCCGGCAGGCGGTGGCTGATATAAAGGACACTGATACCCCTTTTCTTTATGTCGTCAATAATGCCAAACAACGTTTCTGTTTCGCCCTCCGTTAACGATGATGTTGGCTCGTCGAATATGATAAGCTGGCAATCAAGCGACAGCGCTTTTGCGATCTCAACAATCTGCTGATGCGCCGTACTCAGATCTCCAACCAGTGCGTTGGGCGAAAAGCTGACGCCGAACAGTCTCAACAATTTTTTCGTCTCCGTGTAAAGCTTCTTTTTATCGATAGTCCCAAACTTGTTCTGGGGTATTCTGCCCATGAAAATATTTTCACTGACACTCATGTGGGGACAAACGCACAGCTCCTGATGCACAAACCCAATCCCGGCCTTTTGCGCCTCAGTCGGATTGTTAAAGCTGACTTCTTTGCCCAAGAATACTATTTTCCCGGCATCGGGCTTATGGACGCCGGATATGATGTTCATCAGCGTTGATTTTCCAGCGCCATTTTCGCCCACCAGTGCGAGACACTGCCCTTTTTGAACCTGCAAATGCACATTGTTCAAAGCCAGCGTACCCGGAAATTGTTTAACGATGCCTTCAACGCGCAGTACTAATTCACAACTCAAGAATATTCCCCCTCCTGTTTGGATTATAACCCATCCTGCCCTTAACCCCGCGCGTTTGCATGCGCGGGGCTAGAGCAAGATATAATGCTGTGGTTTCTTGAGCTGTTATTCAGCCGGCATGTAGAAAGAGTCTACATTCTCAGCCGTCACAACCGTAACACCGGTATCCACAGAAGGCGGAAGCGGATTAATGCCGAACTCTTTCCAGCCCTCGACCGGGTTGAAGTTTCCGCAGCCGCCGTTGACATTGAACAGCATCTGGAAGCTCCACCATCCCATGTTGTAGGTGCCCTGCGCAATGGAGCCGCTCAGTACGCCTTCTTTGATCAGATCCAGTGTTCCGGTATCCGTATCAAACGCGATGATCTTGATCTGGCCAGCTTTGCCGGCTTCCTTTACAGCAGTGGCAGCTCCCACGCCCGCGGACGAGTCTGAAGCGAAGATACCCGCGATGTTCGGATGCGCCTGAAGCATACCAGCAGTCACCTTTGCGCCTTCGGTTTGATCCAGATTGCCATTAACGATCTGCACAATCTGCACTTCGGGATAGACTTCAGCCAGCGTATCGGTGAAACCGTCAACACGCTCCTGCAGGTTCGAAAGGCCGGGCACTTGTAGTACGCCAACCTCACCCTTGCCGCCGATCTGCTCGCCCAGCGCACGGGCTGCCACCGTACCGGCATAGTAGTTGCCTGTGCCGAGGAACGAATAGCGTTTGGAATCCTTGGAGTCCGCATCATACGTCACAACCGGAATACCCTGGTCGATCGCCTTGTTGATGGAATCCTTCAGCGCGTCCGCGTTTACGCAGGACACCGCGATACCCTTGGGATTCTTTGCGATAACCTGCTCAAGCACCGTGACTTCAGCGTTGACATCTGTTCCTTGGGAGCCCATGTAAGTGGCCGTGACGCCCGCTTCCTTCGCAGCCGCTTCAAAGCCTGCGAAGCAGCCCTTGAAATAGTCGGCACCCGCAAAGAACGAAATCATGTAATACTCGCCGGCAGCCGATTCCGGTACTCTGGCAACCTCTTCCGCCGCAGCAGGAGCTTCTGCCGCAGCAGGAGCTTCCGCAGCTTCCGTGGCCGGTTTCTCTTCCGCAGCTGCTGGAGCTTCCGCAACGGGCTGTGCTGCGCAGCCGGTCAGCGCCAGCGACAGCACCATTACGAAGCAAATCACCATAACAAATAGATTCTTTCTCATTTTATTCCTCCATTTTATTTATTTACTTGGTGACCAAGTAAACCGAATATGCAATTTAGTTAAGGGTATTTGCGTGTTTGTTGCTGAATATGCCTAAACTATAGTCCGCAGGCGGTAAATCGTCTTTACGTTTAGTTTAACTTGTTTAAGATATTTTGAAATAAATCTTGAAGCTTGAATAAAAATCCACCTGTGATCATCCCAATGGTATCAGCTTCTGTGAGCTTGCTGTCTTATGCTTACAATAATCTGGTTTATGGTTTTTTAAGAAAAACGAATGAGCATGCATTTGCATAAATTTTTCACTAAAAAAAGACCCGCAGAGGGCACAGCGGGTTTAAAAAAATAAGTTGAGAAGACTCTGACCATCATACGCTATTCCAGCTCAAGCTCTGACATGGTGCAAGGAATTTCATGGGCGGAATTGTTGAAATACGGATGATCGACGACCGTATCGAAGCAGGAGACAATTATTTTCCCTTGCCAGATGACGGGCTCACCGGGCTGGTCTAAACCGCCGTCAAAACCGTCACAATCCGGGCTTTGTGCAACACGCGTGACTTTCGCATCCGCCCAGTCTATTTTGACGATGGCGTTAGCGCCGAAGTCCGCCATATAAAAGGCACTCTTCTTGTCGGAGATCATACCGTCCGTTGTTTTCATGTTGTTTTCATCTTTCGCCCACACTTCATTTGAAGCTACGTTTCCCTCGCTGTTGAAGGTGATCTTGTTGATCTCTCCATCACCGAAATTGCCCACGTAAAGGTTGCCGTCGTTGTCAAACTCTATCCCATCCGCACCGTATTGACAGATAGGATTTCGCGTCACAAAAGTGGCAATCAGGCTTTCATCCTCAAGCGTATTGTTAACCAGTACGTTCTCATCATCAAGGCGAAAGCGGTATACAGAGCTAACCATAAGCCCGGACTCATGCTTCACTTTAGTCATCATGCTGTTGGTAAAATACAAATAATCGCCTTTGATACGGATACCATTCGGATGCTCAACACCTCTGGCCACCACAGTAAACTTAACCAGCTTATCGCCGTCCATACGAATCCTGAGTATCCTGCCTTTGTACTGCAGCTCCGGTCTATCCGTCCAGCTGACGTTGTCGCAAACGTAAACGTCACCATCGGGGCCAAATTCGATGCCCATAGGACGAGAGGATCCCGACTCCTCTTCCACCGGCACATCCAACCACTTTGATATGTTCTTACTCTTGTCTATCCTGACCAGACAGCCCGGATAGGACAGATCTGCAAAGTTGGGACATGCCAGAATAAGATCGCCGTCTTTGCTAATAGCCATTCCGTCAGGCGTCGCAATATATTCCTGCGGCAGTAATGTAAAAAGCTTTGGGGTTTGCATATCTATTACCTCCATTGATTTTTATATAATGATGAATGAATAAGGTTTATATCTAATAATAGCCTTTAAACAATGAATTGGTCTTTACTAATTTTTTGAATTTTTTAAGATATAATGATAAAATAAATGTGAAACTTATTTAAATACATTTTCGCTAATAAGTTGAATCAGATCCTGAAAGCCTTTTGGATCCCCAACTTATAATCATGGCTAAAGAATTCAACAAGAACAGAACGCAAAAATGATATGATTCACGCTGGCGAGTCTCTATCAGCCTGATAGACCTTGTCTGTCACCTTATGGATTCCTGTAATGGCTAAGTTTCCACTAACCGTATTCTTTTGCGGAATTCGTTAATGTCCGTAGCGTGAAATAGTTAATTTCTGCGGTGATGCCTAAGTTAAAAACCAAGACTTGAAGTGATCAATTTTCAAAAATTTTAGACTAAACTACCTCTTCTCCATGCCTGTCTACATTCAAGTGCTGGAATTCGGCGGCTTCTCTCTCCGCCGGATATAACAAATCCGAACCTCAAACCAAATGGTAAGGGGTTCGGATTCTCGTTTATACCGAATTAAAATAGCATAGATATTTTTTATGCTCAATCCGAAGCTTAGGATTGCTTTTTCACTTGTTGAATCAGTCCCATTGCTGCACCAAACAACACACAAATGCCGGCGCTTACCAATACCACGCCAACCGGCACGGTCAGCAGAAAGATCGTCTCGACGGTTTCCCCCGCTGACAAAAACGACGGCAGCATCAGGCTTACCAGTATCCCAATTGCCGCGCCGGTTACGGAAATCATCAGCGACTGCAGCGTGAACAATGTGCGGATATCCCCACGGCGCAAACCCATCCACACAAGCGCGGCGTACGCGCCCGCATCCTGCAGCGTTGAAATGCGCCGCCACGCCGCCAGCAGCACTGCGCTGCATAGCAGGCCGAATGCACCGACCACGATGAGATATGCCATCTCCTTCATCTCGCCGTCCCACTTGGCCTGCAGCTCCGCGTTGCTGTTTGATACGGCATAGCCCAGCCTGGATATCTCCCGCGATACTGCCTCAGCAGCGCCTATGTTGGTGATGCGTACCTGCACAGCCGTATATACCGGAATCTGGCCTTGACCCTGCAGCAGCGCCTTTGCCGCCGATAGGCTGATATACGCGGCGCTCTCCTGCTCGTCTGCATCACCGTCCAGTACGCCGCAGATGCGTGCTACCACAGGCTTGCCTTCGCCCATCTGCACGGTGACGTTTGCGTTCAGCCAGTCCACTTCGGGAATGCCGTCTGACGCTTCGCCTTCCCTATCCCCGCCGTACAGCACATCAGCGCCCATGTCCTTCTCAAACGTTTTCAGCGCAGCCTTGTTCAGCACGATGTACGGCATTACGCCGCTGTCTGGAAACTTTGTTCCCAGCGCAAATTCTTCTCTGAAATAGGACGCCTCAATCCCCGTCAGCGTGAACGGTGCGGCATATTCGTTTGCTGTCACCACTGCCGGTACATCAAGCAGCGCCGTCGCCGCCATCACGTCCTCCAGCGCGCCCATCGCTTGGGTATCACTGTCGTCCAGCGCCTCCGCCGTAACGCTCAGCTCATAAGGCTCCGCCTTTTCCAGCTGTACCGACACCAGCACCGCGCCCGCGAAGCACAGGCAAAAGGCCGCAATCGCCATACCGGCGGCGGGCAGTAATGCCCAGCGGCCCTGCAGCCCCTTCGCAGCCAGCACCAGCCGGTCAGAAATCCTCATTCCGCCTGCCCTTCCGTGCACGCAGCACCAGTGCCACAGCCAAAGCAGCAATCACCACGCCGCCGATCAGCAGCGATATCCACCACTGACTTGCCGTCTCCGGCTCTTCCTCCACAGTATCGGATGATGCAGTGATCACCGGCGGCTCAATGGTGGTGGAGAATTCCGTCTCCGCCGTATACGCCTGACCATCCTCGTCCTCGTAGACCAGCGTGATTTTTCCGGACGTGTAGCCGTATTTGTCGTCGCCTTCATAACCCTCCGTCATGCTTTTGGTACCCACGAACACGTTCATATCCGCTGTTGCCGCGGTTCCCGCCTCCATGTTGCCGATGAACGCCGAACCGGAAGGTATGAGTCCCGCAGCTTCCAGCGTCACGCGCACGTTATACACCGGGCCGCGCCCCATATTCATCACCTGAAAGGAGAGCGGCATCGTATCGCCCGCGTTGGCCTGTTCGGGTATCGTGGGTGCTTCCAGCTCCACACGCAGCGGCTGGACCACCATCACCGGCACAGTTCCCGTTGAGGACAGCGTCATCGCGTCACTGTTGTCGTACTCCATCGCCAGGCTGATGCTGTAACGTCCGGCCGGCGTTTTGAGATCGGTATTGTACCTCAGGGTAAGCTGAGTCGTGTCGCCCTTGGCCAGCTTGCCTACGTATATCGTATTGCTGTCACCCAAAAACGAAAAGTTCGGGCAGTCGCAAGTCACGGTCACTGCCATGTTCTGCACAGTCTTCTTCTCGCTGGTGTTCTCCAGCGTAATCGTCGCGGTAAAGCCTTCCCCTGCCGTCACGGATGCCGGGTTTACACTGAAGCCGCTGACAATGATCTTGGGCTGCGAGGACGGCGTTTCGGGTTTGGGCGTGGGCTGTGCCGCATTCGGGTCCTTACCGTCAGTCACGGTGACATAAGCCGTAAACGTCTGCTGCACCGGAGTGCCGTCCGTGGTTTGCGCCGCAACATCCACGGTCATAGGATACACGCCGTTGAAACGGCCCGAAGCCAGCGGCAGATCAAACCGCACCAGATAACCAGAAACCGTGCGCCCCCCCGCTACCGTATTATCTGCCCGAAGCACCGTCTTCTGATAGTTGCTGTATTTAAAGGGTGAAGAAGAGGGTTCCCCCAACCCCGGCGTGGCCGTAATGGAATCATCCTTGATCGTACCGCTGGCCAACAGCGGCAGCACAATGGTGGCCGTGCCGTCCTTGACCGCAGGCGTATATCCGTCCTTATAGGGCTTGCTCATGCCGTCATAGACGTTGGTATTATCAATGGAAAATACCACTGTCTCCGCGACGCCCGTTTCCAACGGCGTGGCTGCGGGTGTTTCTCCCTCTGCCAGAGCATTTATTGGAGCCACAGCCAGCAGCAACGCCAGCAGCATATATGCTTTCTTCATGTGTTGTCCTCCTGTATGGTTCCCCGGGTGATGCGGATAAGCCTGTCGGGGCAAAGCGCGGACGTCTCGTCCGCCGTAAGGCACACGACGGTAAAATCCCCATATCGGCACACGGCGTGCAGCATGCCCGCGGCCCGGTCGGCGTCGCCCTCGGACAGACCAGCTGCCGGTTCGTACAGCAGCAGCAGCTTTGGCTGAGCGGCCAGCGCCCGCGCCACGGCAGCCATCCGAGCCTCATACGCGGTCAGCTGGGATGGCCTCGCATGCGCGATGTGCTGCACCCCTAAGTTCTTCAGCTGCTCCATCGCCATACGCATTCTCTTTGCCCGCGGTACCCCCTGTATCACAAGCGGCAGCGCCGCATTCTCCAGCACCGTCATGCGGCTGATGAAGCCGTTATCCCGCTGCACCACGCCGATATACTTACTGCGGAAGCGCGCCGCCGTCTTATCATCCATGTCATGCACAGCTTTGTCCAATATACACACCTCGCCTGTGCTCGGCCTATCCATACCGGCGATGAGGCGTGTCAGCGCGTCCTTGCCGCTGCCGGGCGGGCCGCATACTGTGACGCGTTCACCTTCCACCACAGTGAGGTTCACGCCGTTCAGCACACGCCGGTTTCCTTCTTCTATCCTTGCCACGTTGCTTAACCTGATAATATCTTTCATTATCTCACCACCGTCAGTACACCGGCGTCCATCTCGCAGACGGTGTCGCACAGTTCGTCGATGTCGCCCTGATTGTGGCTGGCGAGGAGAATGGACTTGCCCTGCTCGCGCAGCCCCTTGATGAGCTCACGCATATCCTTTACGCCCAGCTTGTCCAGACCGTTCAGCGGTTCGTCCAGTATCAGCAGCGACGGGTTTTCCATGATGGCCTGCGCAATGCCCAGACGCTGCCGCATGCCCAGCGAATACTTACCCACCGGCTTTTTCATGCCGGGGTCCAGCCCCACGCGCCGGATGGTATCCCGTATCACCTTGTCGCCGATGCGGCGCTTGAGCGACGCCAGCACCTGCAGGTTCTTCACGCCCGTCAGCCCCGGCAGAAAGCCCGGCGTCTCGATGATGATGCCGATGTCCTGCGGAAAATCGCAGTCCTTGCCCACCTGTTTGCCGTTCACAAATATCTTTCCTTTTGTGGGCACCAGAAAGCCGCAGATGCACTTCATCAGCACCGTCTTGCCGCTGCCGTTGTTGCCCACGATGCCGTGAATTTTGCCTTCCTCAAACTCGTGGCTCACGTCCGTCAGCACCGTTTCCTCGCCGAACCGCTTGCTCACATTCTGTACGCTGATGGCCGCGCTCATAATCCGCCCTCCGTTCCGCCAAAGCTGAAGTTATACTTTTTCACCGAACGCAGTGCCCAAAAGAAGCACAGCAGTATCAGCACGCCGAATATCGCATACGTCTGCCATAGGCGCGGCAGCAGGTCGTAACCAAAGTTGTGCATATGATATGTGGCATGGTTGAGCGGCGAGAGCCACCCCACCGCCACATTGGCCTTATACATCAGCTCATCCGGCAGCTGAAATATCGTCTTAAACAGCTCCGGGTTCAAGAGGAAGCCGTACAGGCTGAACGCGAACACACTGACCACGCCTGCGAGCTGTCCTTTGCGGATGTTGAACGTCAGCATCAGGAACGCCATCAGCAGCGCGTACAGCAGCATGAGCAGGAATATCGTCGCCATGCACTCGTACGGTGTGCTCATCTCCAGCGTTTTCACCAGCGCCGGCAGCGCCACCGCCTTGCCCGCGCCCGAATAACCGAGTATCGCCGCTGTCTCGCTCCACATGTTGCCGATGAACGATTGCCCCATGCAGATGAGGGCCGTTGCCGCGAGTATAAACGCCATGTAGATGAAGGTTGCCGCCGCAATGTACAGCGCCTGCCCCCCCAGCCATGTCTTGCGGTCGATGCGCAGCAGGTAATACGGTGTACCGGGTGATAGGAAAGGCATGTCCGCGAACAGCAGCACCAGCAGCAGCGACGACAGCAGTATGGAGTTGGCGTCGCCGAACGTCCACACGAACGCCTCCACAATCTGCATCGTTGTCTGATATTCCTTTGCAAAGCGCACGGCCTTGTCGGACAGCAAAAAACACAATATAAATGCCAGCGCAAACGTGATGATCACACGCGGGCTTCCCCGCCACTGCCTGAAATTATAGGCCGCCACCGATCCTGTCTGCCGTAATTTAGACATGGGCAAGCCTCCTTTTGGCCGCGACGGCAAAAGCCAGCGCCACGATGCCGATCAGCTCCGCGAGCAGCAGCATCACGCCAAAACTGCCCATTACCCAAAAATCTGATGGAAACAGCCACTCCTTGGGGTACAACACATACAGCTTCTCGAAGTAGCGCTCATGCAATATGATAAGTACATAGTAGATGATGAACGGCGAGGCATACGCCATATATTTGCTCATGGTGAGGGCCGCGAACGTAAACCCGACGAGCGACCACAGCGCGCCCGAAAGAAACAGCGTAAAGGAAGCCAGCAACACCTTTGCAAGATAAGGCTGCGCGGTTTCCTCCTTTGCCAGTGCCAGCTCCGCAGGCGAAAAAATCAGTGCCGCAAGCCCATAGGCGATGAGGATACCAAACAGCAGCACCAGCCCGCCCGACAGACCGCACGCCGTCAGCTTGCCGCGGATATACCGTTTCATTCCAGCGCGGTGCAGATACGGCTTGATGTAGCCACTCTTCACGTCGTCCACAAACGCGGCAGTAAACGGCAGGCTGCACAGTATCGGTATCGCCAGCGTCACCCAGTCTGCGGACAGCGCCGTCAGTATCAGCTGCGCGTGATAACCGTTCTGCAGCGGCGTTGTGCTGCGCGCTGCCTGTATGATGCTCTCCATCTGCGACAGGCCGATGACCATCACCATGCCAACCACGCCGACAAGGAACCCACGCCCGGTCAGCGCCCGCTTAATATCTGATGATATGGCGTGTGTTCTCATGCCTGTTCCCGTCATTCTCCTGATAAAAATGCTGACGCGCCGTCACATATGGCTTTGGCAATCTTTTTCTGATAATCCGGCTGCTGCAGCTTGCGCTCCTCTTCCTCGTTGCTCAGATACCCGCACTCCACCAGCACACAGGGCTGGTTGCCGCTCTTGAGTATATAAAGCTTTGTTTCACCTCGTGACGTACCGTCCGCATCCAATTCATCGTTCAGTCTGTCCTGTACGGATTCCGCGAGCGACTTGCCCTTCTCAGACCCGGACATAAACAACACCAGCGGACCGTTCACGGACGGGTCTTGCTTATAGTTGTTCATGTGAACGCTGATGACGATATCCGAGCCGCTCTGCTCAATAATTCGCCGGCGTTCCTGAAGGCTTTCATTCTGCGTTGTTCCCAGCCCCACATCCTCTTCCCGCGTCATGATCACCTGTGCGCTGCATGACTCCAGTTCTGTCTTGAGAAACCGTGCTACGGCAAGATTGATGTCACACTCGTGTACGCCCGTAACGCCCACCGCGCCCGGATCAAACCCGCCGTGCCCGGCGTCCACCACGATGACGCGGCCCGACAGCACGCCCGTCCCCACTGCTCCCGGCGTCTGCACGGCCGCCGCGTTTGTCGCCGTCGGCTTTTCAGGCGCCGCTGTTATCGTCACCACTGAAAGTGTGTTGCCCTGTGTTGCCACAATATCGCCGCCCGCTGACGCGAGCTCCACATCCGATGCGTGTTTCAGCGCCATTACTGCCACGACGGCCACTGCCACGATAAAGGCCAGCATCACAAACGTCGCAGCCAGCTTCTTGCCATTGAGCCGATATCGGCGTCTTGGTTCATTCGTCCCCGGATAATTCATTAGTACCCCCAAACAAGAATGATTCCACCACCATCCGTTTGAAGCGTAAGCTCTCGCGCGGCAGCGCCTGTATATCATGATAAGCCCTGGTCCGCACAAAAAGCATTGTCATAATGTTAACCTATTGTTTTCAAATCCAATTTTTGATAACCGGAGCAGTCTGCCTGCTGCCATTATCCTATCATCCTCCCGGGCATCAAGTGTTCATCGGGATGTAATCGATTTGTAAATTCAGGTATGCATCCCACGCGGAATCACAGTCCCATCGATGGCGCTGATGGTCAGCAGCGAGTGGTCCGACGTATCGAACACATGCTGCAGCGTCGCCTTGCGCTCATTATTCTCATCCAGCACAAATCCGCTGGTTTCTGCATATTCATCCTTATAACGGTAATAGAGGTCGCCGCAGACATTCCATACGGGAATCAGATAATAGCTGGAAAAGTCGTCCGCCTTGGCCACCACGAGATACGACAGCACGATCTTGTTTATTTCCAGCCGCCGCGAGGCGATGCGCTCCGCCTCATAGCTGTCCGCTTCTTCATCCCACATCGTCTGAATCTTGATCTGCGAGGCGATGCGCCCGCTGATGGTATCAAACGGGATGAGCGGCACGTTTTCACTCTGCGTCGCCGTGATCTCCAGCGGCTGCGACCAGTTAAAGCTGACCAGACCATAGTCGTCAATACTCATCGCAATCGTCTCCTGATACGGCACCATGCCACGGTAAGCCGCCTCGCCTGTCAAGGCCTCCATATTTTGCGAGACCACACTCTGAATGTTGTCCAATGGCACGCCGGGAATGTTGCGCTTGTAGGTCAGTGAATAAAATCTTGTATGTTCCGGCACCATGTTACCTTCGCCGTCGCTTATGGTCGTCAAAACCTCGGTGCTCACGAGAGAAAAGTCCAGCCCCACCGCTGCCAGTACAGCGTTTCCCTTTTCGATCGCCTGGTCCAGCGTGCACGTCTCGCATTTCGACTGCACGAGATTGTTGTCATCCATACCAAAGTATACGCTGGAGCTGTTTTCCTCATTGCGGACAGAAAACTGCATTTTGCGGCCGCTGCCCATCCAGCACACGCCGGATACGGATGAAACTCCCGCCGCGATGGCTTTCTCGCGTCCTTCGTCAGTCCATTCCATACGAATGCCGCCGTCTTCGACCGGCACCTCCGTATAACCATATTGCCACGCCTCTGCCATCTCTTCCTGAAACGTCAGCGCTGTGTCCGCCTCCTCCAGCGTCAGCTCCTCCGGCGCCTTCTCGTACTCGGCGTACAGATTCTTCAATATCTTTTGATAATCCTCAACCAGCTGCGGATAATCCTTCGATCCTTCCAATTCCCTCTCATAATAGTCGATACTGCGCTGTACCTCGGCGCGGCTGCGCACGTTCCCCGGTTTATACAGTGTCGCACCCTCCAGCAGCGCGAGACGTACCGCATCAGCCTGTTCCTGTGTGAAACGAGCCAGCGCCACGTCGTATACCGGATACGCCGTCTGATCCGGAACCACCACGTCCGCATCGACAACAATGCTGTAGTTATCGACAGGCACGTCAACATCAAGCGTCAGGCGCGCCGGAGCCTCATATGGTGTCGGTTCTGCAGCTGGTGTCGCTGCAAGCGCACTCTCCATTACTCCGGCATTTTTCGCTGCTACCACCGGCACAGCGGGTGTGGGCTGGCAGGCCGTGGTGAAGCAGGTGACCGCCAGCATCACCGCCAGCATCACCGCCGCCAGCACGGCGCTTCTTTTACTCCGGCTCTTCGCGAAAATCCCACGAATCCGCTTCTCGGCCACCTTCTTGGAATCGCCCTGCGCCATGCCCAGCACCAGATGCCCCGACACTCCGGCGGAGAACATTGAGACGATGAGCGAAGCGTATTCGCTTTTTGCATTTCCGTCCAGCGCTTTGGTGACCGCGCTGTCACAGGCCACCTCCATGTCCGTGCGCATCTGCCGGAAGGCCAGCCACACGAACGGGTTGAACCAGTATATCGCCTGAAGCGCCAGCATCAGCATGCTCAGTATGTGATCCCGCCGCTTGTAGTGCATCAGCTCGTGACGCAGCGCCAGCATGAGGCGGCTGTCATCCAGCGAATCCGCCAGTTCCATCGGTATCAGCACCGTCGCCGGTACAAACAGCGCCGGAGTCCCGAGGCCGTATACGCACTTGAGACAGACTCTTTGCCGGATACCCATCTCCATCCGGCACCGCTCAAATATCTGCACCAGCCGCTGCGGCGGCTGAACCGTACCGCGCCGGATACGCCGTCTGAACAGCACATACGTCACCATGATATATACGAGCGCCGCCGCCGTTCCGGTCAGCCATGCCGCCGGCAGTATGTCGCCCGCCGAGATAATCGCGGCCTTATTCGCTGCCGGAGCCGGAACAGCCGCTGCCTGTGCGGGCTGTGCAGGCGGTGTTTCTGTTGCCGTGGTTGCATGGTTTTCATTTGCCGTCTGCGCTAAACCGTCTGTTCCTCCGATCTGGTCTTCCGCCCCCGCTGTGATAGGCTGCACTTCGCTCTGCAGCGCCTCTGTCTGCGGCGTTGTATCGGGTATCACAAACAGCCGGATGCTGCTGTCAACCGTGAACGGCATGATAAGCCGCACGATGAGCAGCCCCCACACCGCATAGTGCAGCGCGGGCGACATTCTGTTCTTCAGAACCCTTTTCAGCAGTAAGAGCGCCAAATAAATAACGGCGGCGTATATGGAGATCTCCAGCAATGTGTTGATCACATTCATGCTACTTCTCCTTTCCGCCGTCCGCCTTCGCGCTCAGCTCGCCAATCAGCTTTTGCAAGTCAGCCCTGTCGCTGTCGGACAAGCCGCTTTCCTTGATCATGCATGTCAGAAACATTTTCGCTCCCGCGTCTGTGAGCTTGGATATCATGTACCGGCTTTCGCTCTCAATGCACTCCGAGCGCTCCACCGCCGGATAATAGGCGCGGTTGCCGCTTATCGTCCTGTAGGCGACGTAGCCGCTGTCGCACAGCTTGCGCATATAGGTGGAAAATGTGCTCTTCTGCCAGTTGACCGACCGCGCCATCTCCTCCATGATCTGCGACAGGAACAGCGGGCTGTGCTTCCACAGCGTCTCCATGATGATCCATTCCTGTTTTGTCAGGGCATCCTTCATATCGGAACCTCCTGCCGGTTTTTCGCAGCTGCTCGACTATGCCCGCCGCGCTTATGTCTACTACTATAAACCAGCAGTTTATCCATGTCAACCATTTTGTTCCTGTCCTCGTCCTAATTAAATACGCGGCGCGGAATGACGCTGCCGGACTGGCATGCGGACAGCAGCAGGATAACCAACATTATTGACAGAGATGACTTGCGCGCCTTAATAATCATGTAAATATCTCCGTAATATTTGTAATATATTCGTAGTATATCTTACATGCTTTTCCATCACGTGTCAATGTCATCCATACAAACTTTGTTTATCTTCCTGCAGCCTGAACTCAATACCCCTGCTCCCGATTGATGACCGTGCCGTCAATCGCGTTGATCGTCATGATGCCGATATTTGTTTGTCCCGGATCCGCAAAACCCTCCTGCGTCATGGTATCCCCATTAATCGTCATGTCTGCAATGAAGTCCCAAACCGGCACTGTTACATAGCTGTCCAGATTATCCTTTTCGGGGATCACCATCAGGTTCATTTCGATCCTTTTGACATTCAGTGTAACGGCGGGTGTGGCATCCCCTGCCAACGCGTCGTTGCGGTATGTCCATGCGAACTTGTAGCGGCAGTAGTTTTCAAATACCTCTCTGATCGAGTCAAAATCTTTCAGCGGTACATCGTCCGACACTTTCTCAACATATTTCGTATATGAGCTCCAATAAACGTCCCTGAAGCCGCCGCTGTCGATGATCACCATCAGGTTTTCGGGCGCAACCCTCTTGCTGTAATCGATGTTGTCCTCTCCGCCCCACAATCCGTTTACATTCTTCGCCACTGCGCCGTTGTAGCTCCTCCCGAATTTGAACACGTATGCCTGCGGCGAGGTCTCTTTCGTATAGTTCGCAATGGTTTCCAGCTGATAGCCGATGCTGGATTCAAAGACCACAAGATTCGTGTCTTCGCCGTCCATTCTGCGCACCAGGTTCTCCGCCATTGTCCGCGCTTCCTCATAGGTCATACCCGCACGGGCTGCCTGCACGCCCGTATAAGGCTCAAACGTGTTGTATCCGGAGCCGTAATCGCTGTTGTCAAATTGCAGCTCCGTATCGTTTCCTTCCATTGTCTGCCATAAGCTTAGCCACGCCGCCCGCGTCTTGCCCATGTAGCACTTCAGGCTGGTGATGAAACTGAAAGTTCCATTGTTCTCCGCGGAGACCAGTTTACCATCATACGGTTTGTCATCCGCCTGGCTGAGCGCTGAGTCATATTCAGACTGATAGAATTCATCAAGCCAGTATTCCCACGCGTTCTTGGTGCTGCGCGGAAGATCGTCGTCGGTCAGATACTTCTTGATCTGGGTCGCTATCGTGACGAGTTCTTCCTTTGTGAAGCGGCTGGTGCTGTGATCATTCGGCTGATAGTAGACGGGAAGCCCATCCGTCAGGTAATCAATAAACGCACCAAATTGTTCCGCGGAGAAATTCTCCGGTTTTACGCGTACCATGGGTATGCTCTCATACTCCGGCGTCACGATGTCCGCGTCCACCTTGATGGTCACGCTGTCGCTTGGCATCAGCTCCATCGTCATGCGGCCGCCCGTTTCGCCAATCCGTTCGGCAATGGTTTTCCTGTCCTCCATCGGCGCAGCGCTGATTTCCGGTACGGCAGCAGCTTCCTGTACTGTATCGACAATGTCGGTACGCTTGTTCATCACCGGCGGCGCCTCCGGCGTCGGCTGGCACGCGGTCAGCACGCCCGCCGCCAGCATCAGCAGCGCCAGCCCCAGTGCCAGCGTCCGGCCCTTCACACCCGTCCGCGTTTGCCGGAACATGCCGCGGATGCGCTGCTCCATTGTCAGCCGCCCGTCCGCCATACCCATCGCCGCGGTCAGCCGCCGCTCGCTTTCACCCTTTGCAAACCGCAGCACCGTGCATATATAATCCTGCCGGGCCTGAGCTCCCAGCTTTTCCAGCACCCGCTGGTCGCAGGCCGACTCCATATCCTTTCGTATGAAAGAGAAACACAGCCATACAAACGGGTTAAACCAGTAAACCGCGGTCAGCACATTCAGCAGCAGTATGACCGCAAGGTCGCCGCGTTTCAGATGTGTCAGCTCATGCAGAAAGACATGCCTCACCTCATCCTCCGGCCTCAAATGCATATCCTCGGGCAGCGCCAGCAGCGGACGCAATACGCCCATAACAGCCGGCGCGCGCAGAACCGGCTGAACGCAGACGCGCACCTTGCGGCGCAGGCCCTGCTCCCGTCTGCACTGTTCGCAGATACGCATCACGCTTTCCGGCGGCACTGTGCTGGAGCAGCGTATGCGCTGCCGCAGCCGGAGGGCATGCAGCCCGGTGACAGCTGCCGTGGTCAGCGCACCCGCCGCCCATACAATCAGCCCCCAGTCCGCCCATCCAAGTTGGGCCGCAGCGGGGCTGTTGGCCGAAACAGCTGGCTCCGTGTCCAGCACCTCCGGCGTTGCCGAATTGTCCTGCAGCTGCGGCTCCGTTCCTGTCATCTCCGCTGCATAGGCCGAAGGCTGGCCGCCAGTATCAAACCGGTCTGTATATCCGTCCGCCGTCTGCGGCTGTACTGCCGACGCGGGCACATCGGTTGTCAGCAGCGCAAACGGGCTGAGGCTGCTCTCGAACCCGAATGGAATGATGAGTTTGATCACCACCACCGCCCAGAGCATATACTGCAGCACAGCCGATATCCTTTTTGACAGCAGCTTGCTCGCTGCCAGCATCAGTCCAAACAGCACCGAAAACACCGCGGTATTGACGAGCAGCGCCGTCAGAAAATTCTGTGTCACCGCCGCTCACCGTCCTCTCCTTCCAAACGGGCCGCCAGCGCTTTAAGCTCCTCCACATCCCGGCCGGAGAGCTGTCCGTCCTCCGCCATCATCGCAACCAGCCGCCCCACGGAGCCGAAATACCCCCGTCGCGCCAGCAGCTCGCTGCTTTCCGCGCGCATTGCATCCTCACGCGACACCGCCGCTGCATAGAGCTTGTCCTTCAGGTTCCGCTCCTCAGCGGTGATCAGCCCCTTGGCCGCCATGTTGCGCAGATAGGTATGATAGGTTTTGTAGCTCCAGTTCACATCCGGCTGTTCCGCGCGCACGTTTTCCACGATCTGCTTCATCGGCTGCGGGGGCCTGCCCCACATCGCTTTTAATATCACCCATTCTGAATCCGCAAGCCTCTTATCCACGGCATATTCCTCCGCATCTGTCGTTAGTGCATACGACTGTTTGTCTTTAGCATATACGACAGATCGCAATTTGTCAATAGGTGGTATTCAATCCATTTGTGTTACATCAATACCGACCCGTCAATCCCATTGATCGCACATATGGGCCGGACCACATCAATCATCTGTCTCGTGCCATCCTTATGTTCCAGGTATTCCGTTCCGAAGAAGGTCCAGGCGGGCACCAGCATATAGCTGTCCGGCATGTCTTTGCGCGGCGTCACCACATATCCCAGCTCGATCCTCTCCACCTCCACAATAAACGGCATCGTGCTGCCATCCGAGTCCAAAGCTTGGTGATCTGCATACCTGAAACTTATCTGCTGCTTGAAGCAGCTCCACACCTCCTCAAACGGCAGGCATTCCACGTTTTCGTTGAGCACCGAACCCAGCTCGCCGCGGCTCAGCCAGCGGAACGATGTCACGCCGTTGTCGTCGATGCTGACAGCAATCCGCTCGCCCTCCCAAGTGGGTTTATAAAGCAGCATGCCGTTTTCGTCCACCTCGTCGCCGGTTGCCATAACAGGCACATCCAGCACGGGAATACCGTTCACCACATACCGGCAGGTTATCGCATAACCCTGCCAGTCCTCAACAAACGGTTGATCGTTGCCGACCATTGCGGAGCCTGTCTTTATGGAAACCGCCTCCCTGTTCTCGATTCCAAGATCGCGGAGTATCGCGTTCACGCGTTCGGCAGCCTGCTGCGGTGTAAGCTGCTGCCCCTGCGCCTGCTCATTTTCAGCCGGTCCCGCAAACAGCGCGCCGTTCTCAAAGCTGAATGTGCCCGCAGACACAGACCGACTCCGGTTTTGAGCGTACACTTTAGCCGGCTCCTCTTTTCCCATATAAACAGCCGCTTCCATCGTTTCGTAATCCATACCGTCCTGTATGGCCAGCTTGCCGTCCACCCGGTCACGCTCCACCGTTTCGGGGGCCTTTTGCAGCTCTCTCTCCAGTCTTTTGATGTAAGCTTCTATTTCCTCTCTGGGCGGCATATCATTGCTTGGATCGTCCGCCAAAGCCAGCTCAGAACGCGCCTGGATGATCAGCTCCTCATACTGTGACTTGGTCAAGCACACATCCGATTCATACAACGGCTTTCCGCCCGTAAAGTACGTGACCAGGTTATCGACCTCCTCCTGCGTAAAGGCAGTCGGGACGATCTCTATTACAGGAATTTTCTCGACATCAGGAACGGTTACCAGCGCATCCACGTTTATCCGTATATCCGCATTTCCTGCTGTAAACGCCTCCTGTACGGATTCCGGCGCCCCGTATCGTGCCGGACTTTCTTTGGGCGCCGCGGGCTGCGGAGTTGCCGCAATCTTTTCCTCCAGGCGGTTATCTCCTTTGTTGACCACCGGAGGCATATCCGGCGTAGGCTGACACGCGGTCATCCCGCCTGCCGCCAGCATCAGCAGCACCAACATCAGCGCCGCCGCGCGCGTGCTCAAACCGGTGCGCGTTCGCCGGAACATGCCGCGAATGCGCTTCTCCATCGTCATGCGCCCATCCGCCATGCCCATTGCCGCGGTCAGCCGCCGCGCCTTGCCATGCTCCGTGAACCGCAGCACCGTGCTGATATAGTCAGTCCGCGCCTGCACCCCGATACGGCTGATCACACGCGCGTCACATGCCGTCTCCATATCCGCGCGCACCAGCTTAAAGCACAGCCATGTGAACGGATTGAACCAGTATACGGTCCGCAGTACGTTGAGCAGCGCAATCACCAGCAGGTCGCCTCGATGGATGTGTGTCAGTTCATGCAGCAGAACGTGGCGGACATGTGCGCTGCTCTGCCGTTCGATATCCTCCGGCAGCACCAGCAGCGGCCGCAGCGCCCCGATCACCAGCGGCACGCTCAGCGACGATTGCACAACCACGCGCACCTTTCGCTTAACAGTCACCTCACGGCAGCTCTGCTCAAGCATACGCTGTATACGCTCGGGCACCAGGCATCTTGCACGCATGGCCTGCCGTCTGAGGTGCACCGACATCAGTACCTGCCCCGTTCCAACAGCCAATACACCGGCCGCCCAAACCATCAGAACCCAATCTTGCCAGGCCAGCGGTGCGGTTGCAGGAATTACCGGCAGCTGCATCGTATTTGAAGCCAGCGTTTTCGCAGCACCGGCATCATTCGGGATAACTTCACTTTCGCCGGAACTCGGTGCAACATCCGTCAGCACTATGCTGTCTTCCGCAGAATTTGATGGTATTTCCGCCGTGGCTTCAGTCTGAGCCGCCGGTGTTTCAATCAGCATATTAAGCGGGCTCAGTTCGCTCTCGAACCCAAACGGTATCATCAGCTTTATGATGACTGCCGCCCACAGAACGTACTGGAGCGCTGCCGATATTCGCTTGGCCAGCAGCCTGCGCATCGCCAGCATGAGCCCGAACAGAACCGTAAAAACAGCCGCGTTGGCCAGCAGGGAAACCACGATGTCGTGTGTCACCGCCGCTCACCGCCTTCCTTCTCCAGCCTCTCGGCCAGCGCCAGCAGCTGCTGCCTGTCTTCGTTGGAGAGCTGGCCGCTGTCTGCCATTGCCGCCACCAGCGCCCCCATTGAACCGGCGCTGATGCGCGACAGCAGCGTTTCGCCCTCCGTCCTAAGCGCTTCCTCACGCGAAACAAGCGGGTAATACAGCTTGTCGCGCCTGTTTTTTTCTTCACAGCCAATCAGCCCTTTTTCCAGCATGATACGCAGATAAGAATGGTACGTCTTGTACTGCCAGCCGATTTCCGGCTGCTCTTCCTGTACGGCGGAGATGATCTCGCCCATCGTGCGGGGTTTTTGACCCCACAGTGCGCGCAGTATCGTCCATTCCGCGTCCAGCAGCTTCTTCTCCATATGCGTCACCGCCTGTCCCAAAAATAAATATCTCATATTCATAAGATATAATATCTTAATTATATGAGATATATGACGCAATGTCAATGATTTCATGTCAAATTAGTTAATACAATCCATATTCAGTTTCTGCGCAAGCTCCGAACCTCGCCTTTCCGCTGAATGCCTCAAGTCACGTCCGACATCGTGTTGATGATCGACCCGTCTATGGCATTAATCGCAATCACCATGAACGGGCCAGGATAGAAATCGTTGCCCGAACCGGATGACGTCATGTACCCTTCATAGGTATAATCATCATCTTTATACGCTTGCGTCTGTTTTACATAACCATAGAACACGTAGGCAGGCACATAAAGCCCGGCCTTCTCGTCCGGCTTGTCCTTCTCCCGCAGCCGTATCACGTTGAGCTGTATGTTGTCTATGGTGACTTCCACCGTCGTCTCCACATTGTCGCCCCAGTCCAGATACTGCCCGTAGGTATACCCCACCGCACTTTCAAACTTATCCATCGCTGTTTCAAAACCAATGAGCTCCACATCGGGCTCCACGACCTCCGTCACTTCGCCGGGCTCAGCCCATCTGATCTCGATGATGCCGTCATTGGCGACCAGCACGCTGATGGATTCGTAGAACCACGGCTCCGTGTATGGTTCGCCGCCGCCCCCGCTATGCGACTCATGGCAGGAGACGGGCACACCGTTCACCGTATGCGTATAGAACATCTGGTACGCGTATTCGGACGCGGGGTCCCAATTGTCGTCGACATGCCCCGTGCCGTGGTTGTCCACCACATACGACGCAAACAGCTTCACATCGTCCAGGCCCGCCGCTTCAAAGAAGCCGTCCGCCAGCGCCGTGGCGTCCTCCAGCGGCAGCGTAAGCTTATCCTGAGCCGCCTCAGGCAGCGCGTCGCCCGGCTTAATGCGCGTCATCTTGTCTGTCGAGAATGCCACCGGTCTTTTGACATACCACAAAGAGCTGCCGGGTGCATCCTCGTTCGCCGACACGTTGATATGCAAGAACGTCTCACCCAGAGTCGCCTCCAGCTTGTAATTCTTGCTGATGCCGCCATAATCCCTGACGATATTTTCCTCTTCGCGGTGAACGTTATATATATCATGTTCCTCATACTGCATCGTCCCGTCGCAAATAACTGGCTCAGGCACCTTGTCCGGAGCCGTTTCATATTGCTTCTCCAGTCCCTTGATCTGCGCGTTGAATTCATCAATGGTGTCCTGCCGTATCGGGTCCCCGTCAATTTCCCCGCCGTTGATCATGCGCTGATAGTACAGTATCTGTTCTTCGATCTCAGCTTTGGTCATTTGCGACCGCGGGACATATGGCTTTTCGTCAGGAAAGAGATAGTTGAACATGCCGGTAACCTGCTCCTGCGTGAAGTTCACCGGTTTCATGCGCGCCAGCGGCATTTGGGCCGCGTCCGGCTTTATCACATCCGCATCCACGTTGATGGTGAGCGAGGCCGCTTCGTTGACGCTGCTGTACGTGTAGTGCTCCGGCATCTCCAGCTTCTCCAGATAGTTTTGCGGCGCGGCCTTCTCTTCCGTCTCTTTGCTGTTCTCCTGCACCTCCTGCACCAAATCCTTGTTCTGGTTCACCACCACTGGTTCCGCTGGCGTGGGCTGACAGGCTGTCGTAAAGCATGCTATCAGCAGCAGCGCTGCCAGCAGCACAGCCGTCGTCCGGCCTCTCAGGCTGGACCTGCCGCGCATATATACACCGCGCAGCCGCTTCTCCGCCGTCTTTTTAGTCTGCCCCAGCGCCATTCCCAGTGCATAGCGCACCTGCTCCCGTGCATACATCTCCAGTATGGTGCCCGCGTACCTCTTCCTGTCCGCCGCGCTCAAACGCCCGGCCAGCCGGTTATCACACGCCGTTTCCATGTCGAGCCGCATCTGCCGCGCGGTCAGCCACACCACCGGATTAAACCAGTACACGGCGCGCAGCAAGTGCAGCAGCAGCGTAATCAGATGGTCACGCCGCCGGATGTGTGTCAGCTCGTGCAGCAGCGCATAACGGATCGTATCCTCATCCCCCTCCAGCAGCTCCGCAGGCAGCACAATCATCGGCCTTATGCCCACCGTCAGCGCCGGTGACGGAAATCCGGCCAGTATGACAACGCGCGGCATACGCCGCAGGCCCAGCTGCACCGATATCCCATCCGCAGCATGCTGCCACTCAGGCGCTGCGGGCGCTGCAATCTGCAGCCGTTTCCTCAAGCGCGCATATGAAAAAGCCGCCTGAGTCAGCATCACCGCAATACCGGCGAGCCACACTGCAAAGGCCGCTTTATCCCATGTTATTTGAAGCTGTTCCGCCCAAGGCTCGGTTTCCGCTGCCTGCTCCGGCGGCTGCGCTTCATTTAATGCGGGCTGCGCCATATTCTTCTCCGGCAAAGCCGCTGTTCCCGTCCCAACGGTGTTATCAAGCCCGGCCAGCAATTCAGCAATGTCCGCGTCCTCCGCCTGACCCGTTGATGTCATCGCTGCCGGAGCTTCGTTCGCGGCGGGTATGACGAACAGCGCGAACCCGCTTGCCACCGTCACAGGCATCAGCAGGCGCGCGATCAGCAGGAACCACGCAGTGTAAAGCATCGCCGGGGACAGCTGCTTCTTCAGCGTCAGCCGAAACAGCCATATCGCAGCGAAAAGTGCCACGGAATACACAGTGATCTCAAGCAGCGTCATTAGCACCGCGGTCATTCGGCATCACTTCCCTTCGCCAGCTCGTCCAGCAGCTTCTTGAGGTCGTCGTGATCCTGCGGCTTAAGGCCGCTCTCCTCGATCATGCAGACCAGCAGCTCCTTGACGCTCTTTTCGCTCACCTTCTTTAAGAGGCTTCGCCCTTCGGCGCGTATGCACTGCGCCTTTTCTACCAGCGGATAGTAAAACCGGTCGCGGCCCCTGATTTCAAAACCTGCCAGCCCTTTTTCGCAGAGTTTGTTGAGATACGACGCGTACGTGCGGTAACTCCAATCCATCGCACCGCCCATCGCGCCGATCACCTCAGACAGCGTTTTGGGCGATGGCGCATCCCACAGCGCCTGCATCACAGCCCATTCAGGACCTGTCAGCGTCTCCTTCATGATACCGCCTCCAATCTTATGACTATAAACCTTTTCATATGATTGCAATTATAGTCATAATCGCGGCAACTGTCAATACCTGTTTACCTGATGCTACTGCACACCCGTACCACTGGTCTCTGCCCCTGTTTGTTCAAAATTGCCCATCAACTGATTAACGGTTATCCGCGGCTCAATATAGCTGCCGTCTATGGCACTGAACATAATCTGTTGCACAACCCATGCGTCCTCGCCCTCATTCTCTGGCTTATACCGGTAATCCACGTACCAGGTAGGCAGATATTCACCGACATCCGTGCGGTTCTCCATTGATATCATGCTGATACCCAGCTCAATCCTCGAGATCTCAATCTCATAATTCCCGTTCTCTTCCGCCGGATATGCGTAATTAAATCCCAGTTGATCGGTAATGCGCTGGTTGATAGTGTTGAAATCCATCAGCTGTGCCGACTCCGTCACCGTGCGGCGAATGGCGGAAGCGCCCGTCCAGTACAGACTGAACAGCCCGTTTTTATCGACAGAAACCACCAGCTTCTCCACCCCCCAGGGTGAACCATAGCTGGGAGCCGTCTCCTTTCTCCACCCCAAAGACCCAATAGTATCTATCATGCGGATTCCCGCGATCATCCGTGTAAACGTAAACTGCCATCCGGTGGTTTTGTCTACGTAATTGGTGATGAAACTGCAGGGTTCGGCGGAATACAGTTCCAGATCAATGCCCATTGCGTCACGAAAATGCTGCGCCACGGCATACGCGTCCTCCTGCGATATGTCCGGCTTGCCCGGCTGTCTCCAATGGAAGTTCTCGATCGGTCCGTCCATGTTCTTGGTGTATTGGTCATCCATCAGCGAACTCGCAGGATGAGCCTCTACCATATAGTTACGGATATACCAGAGAGTATTGCCGTCCCGCTGTGAAGAAACCTGCGAAATCGTTCCGTCCGCTGTTTTGATGTGGACAGACAGCGAATACTCAGCATATTCAACCGGTATTTCCGACAGGCTGCTGATGCGTTGGTTAACAACATCGTTCGTCGCTTTCTCATACATCTCCTGCAGTTGCTCCACTATTTGTTTCGTCACACGCTCTGTACCTTTATATGGTTCAACTTTGGTCAACAGCGCCAGATAGTCATCCTTGGTCAGCGTCCAGCCGAAATACATTTCATAATCACTGCCCGCAAACAGATCAATATACGAGAGAATATCGTTCTCCGTTAACACACGCTTGTCTACTTCCGTCACCGGATACGTTTTCGTTTCGGGCACCACAACGTCTGCGTCGTAGCTGATTTTCACGTACGGTAAATCATTTTGCGTCTTATTTATATGATCAGGCACTTCTAACGGCTCAAACTCATCTGAAGCGACGGGCTCGACCGCTGCCAGCACATCCTCCTGCCGCCCGACCACCACCGGAGCTTCCGGTGTGGGCTGGCAAGCCGTTGTGAAACATGCGACGAGCAGTACTGCTGCCAGCAACACAACAGCCAACATCGTACTCTGCTTGGTCTTGTGTCGCATGAATATGCCGCGTACACGCTGTTCCGCTGTCTTCCTTGCATCTGTATGCGCCATTCCCAACATCAACTGGCGGTGAGCGGGCTGCGCAAACAACCGCACGATCAGCGTTGCGTATCGACTCTTCGCCTCCGCATCCAGTCGACGCACCACCACACTGTCGCATGCTGTCTCCATATCATTGCGCACCTGACGGAAGGCCAGCCATACGACTGGGTTAAACCAATACACTGCGTTCAGAACCGAAAGCACCAGCATTACGATATGATCACCGCGCCGCCAGTGCGTCAGCTCATGACGCAGCGCGTATTTGGTCTGCTCTGCGTCCATCGCCACCATCGCATCGGCCGGCATCAGCAGCGTTCGCGGAAACAGCATCGCCGGCGTGCCATATTCGCACAGACACAACAGACGAATCTTTGAGCGGATACCCATTTCCGTCTTCACTTCTTCAAGCAGCGCCAACAGTCTTGGTGACGGCGGCAATGCGGCGCGCAACTTCCTCTTTAGCGACATGTACAACACAGTAAGATAAGCCAAACACATTCCCATGCCAGCCAACCAAACGATGACCAGCACTTGCTGCCAAGTGAGGACATCGCTGTTCTGCGATATCGTTATCGGCTGTAAAGCTGAATCTGCATGTTGTTCAACCGTTACAGGAGGCTCGTATGTTGCCGCTTGGCCCGAAGGCTGCTCGTTTACAGCTGCGGCCAGTGGTTCAGCTGGCCCTGCCGCAGGCGGCAGCACCGAATCCGCCGGCTGCGGCACCACAAACAAATGCACCGGACTTACAAGTGTCATGGGCAGACACAGGCGCAATATCAGAATCGTCCAAACCACGTAGTGTATTGGCGGCGACATACTGTTCTTCATCAGTTTTTTGAAAAGCATGGTCGCCACGGTGATAACGGCGGAATAGATCGTGATCTCCAGCAGCATTGTCAACATACTCATCGTCACGGCTCCTTTTCCGTACCCAGCGTTTTTATCAGCGCCTGCAACTCCGACCGGTCCTTCTCAGACAATCCGCTCTTTCGTATCATGCTGGCCAACAGCAGGCGCGTGCTGTCCTCCGTCAGCTTGGAAAGCAAATAATTACTCTCGTTGTTGATGCAATCCTCGCGCCTGACGAGCGCATAATAGCTGCGGCTGCCGCGTACGGTGTCGTACCCAATCAACCCCTTGTCCCCCATTCGTTTCAAATAGGTGAGATAGCTGCTGCGGTTCCAGTCCACCGCCGTCGCCATGGCATCCATGATCTCGGACAGGAACATCGGGCTGCGCTGCCACAGCGCCTCCATCATAATCCATTCCTGCTTGCTCAGCGTCTCCTTCATCCTTTGGCTCCTCCTCCACGTTGTCGCAGGCCTTTTACTATACGTCTACTATTGTAGATATGTTATCTCTATATGTCAACATCAGGGGTAAAAAAAGGCGCCTCATTGAGACGCGCTTGCTCCAATACGATTGTCAATACCCCTTATCCAGATCAATGACCGTACCGTCGATGCCGTTGATGGTGAGCAGCGGGCCGGTGGTCCCCATCATCCTCGGCGGCTCCTCCGGATAGTCCGGATAAGACACGGCCTGGGTACCGTAGAAATTCCATACCGGCACAAACAGCCCAAAGCCGATATTGTTTTGCTCCATGATGCGCCGCAGCGTCAGCGTTACACGCGTAATCTGCACCTCATTTTTCATGCCCTGCGCATCATACTTGACGCGGAACATTTGGTCAAATATCTCGTCGATGTCACCAAACGGCAGCATATTGGCATCTTCGGTCACCGTCTCGATAACTTTGTGCGGGGATGTCCACCTTACGCTGATGATGCCGTGCGGGCTTACCTCAATGGCAAACTCTTCATAGTACCACTGCTGGCCCCATGCATCGTCGATGTAGCTGGAAATGCCCTCGCTCATCACCGGAACACCGCCCACCGTCCTTGTATATTTTAGCTCGAAGCGCACGTCCTGCGCCTCGCCGTCGAATGCGCCGGCCTCCGCCTCTGCCATAGCCGTCTCCTGATCTTTCCGGTCACCGCGCGCACTGTAAAACTGATCATTGTATGAACCGGGCAGCACCAGAATTAGCATGATGCTGGCTGCCTCCATATCCTCTATACCCGCAGCATTGAGAAAATCCTGCGCCATGCCGACCGCATCCAGATACGAAAACCCGCTGATTCGTTCCGGCCTGTCCGTCAGGCTGTCCGGAGTGACCGTTTCCGCAATAACCTGGCAGTCTTGGCCCCACTCTGCGCTGCTGTCTGAATAGTAAAATCGCGCGCCTTTTGAGGCGGTGTCCGTTACCGTGAAGCCTCCCACGTTTTCCTCCTTGATGATTTCGCCGTTTTCGCTGTTGTTGCGAATGTAAAATGTCTTGCCATCCTGTACGCCGAGGCCGGGAACCTCAGCAATATCAACGCCGATATATTCGGCTCTTACTTTTCCTGTCTGGAAGTCGATCTCCTGCTGTGTGCCGATGGCAGCATCCGCCGGTATCAAAGCCGCGTTGTCGGGTGCGGAGCCGTATCCCTTCTCCAGCTTGGCGATCTGTTCCTCTGCCTGCGCCTTGCTCTCATCCTCACTGTCCGGGTCCTCAAGTATCTTTCTCCAGCTCACCAGCTCTTCCTCAATCCGCTCTTTGGTCATGCGCAGCTGCTGCTGATACATTGGCGTATCGCCGATCAGGTAATCATACATTTTGTCCACCAGCTCCTGCGTGAAGTCCGCGGGTTCCACGCGCATTACCGGCAGCGCCGCGGCGTTCGGCAGCTCGATTTCAGTATCCGCCGCATACGTCAGCAGCCCCTCCGAGAAGCTGTTCTGCGCAACGAACCGCTCCGGCACGCCCAGCTTCTCCGCCAGTATGGCGCGGTTATCCGGCCCCGTCGGTGCAGGCGTGGCCGTGCTGCCATCCGTCTCCGTCGCCTTGTCAATCAGTATATCCACGTTCTTGCCGATAACGACGGGCTCCTCTGGCGTGGTCTTGCATCCCGCCAGCACCACAGCCGTAATGAGTGTCAGCATGAGCGCTGTTATCCGTTTCATATGTGCTGCTCCTCTTTGATTAATAAGACCATGCTGCCACACCAATGGAAACAAGTGGTTATCAAAACATTAACACATGGTTATCGCGGGAAGATGACCCGCGTCCGCGTTCCCTGCCCCGGTGCGCTGCTGATATCCAGCCGTGCGCCGTGCGCCTCCGCAATGCTTCGGGCCAGCGCAAGCCCCAGCCCTGTGCCGCTGTATCTTTTGCTGCGCGAGCGGTCCACCATATAGAAAAGTTCGGTGACGCGCTCCAGCTCTTCCGGAGGTATGCCATGCCCTTCGTCGCTCACCTCAATCGCATTCGTCTTGGCGCTGAGCCAGATGCGCTGCCCCGGCTGCGATGCCTTGGACGCATTATCCACCAGGTTAGTCAGCAGCGACAGCATCAGGTCAAAGTCCATTGGCAGAGTGACAGCATCGCACACCACTGTCAGCGGCGTTCTGCGCTGCGCCAGCAGGTCCGCCATGCTTTGGGCTGCCGCATCCAGCAGCGGCTTCACCGGCTGCTCTCGCAGCGCGATGTCCTGCTGCAGCGTCAGCAGCTTAAGCAGCTTTTGCGTCAGCTGTTCCAGCCAGGCGCACTGGCTATGGATGTGACGCAGCGAACGCTCGCGCTCATCATCGCTCAGCCTGGTGTTCAGCAGCGTATCCGTATGCAGCAGCATCACAGTGAGCGGCGTTTTGTATTCGTGCGTGACGCCGCCGATAAACATCTGCTGCCGCTTTGCCGTCTCCTCCAGCTGCGCGATATGTGCCTGCACCGCGTCCGCCATACGGTTGAAATCCGCTGCCAGCCGCCCCACCTCGTCCCGCGCGTTTGCTTCGGCGCGCTTATCGTAGTGGCCTCCGGCAATCTCTCGCGCCGTTTGCCCCAGCCACCCCAAAGGCCGCAATGCACGACGCGCCAGCAGCACGATCAACAGCGTGCCGACGACAACGCCCGCGGCGCTGACCATCACGAAGCGCCATGTCATATCCTCTATCTGGCCGTAGACGGCGGTAACATCCTGAACGACATAGATGCCGTACGCGGACCGTACAGATACCCTGCCTCCCGCAATCATCATCTGCCGTCCCTCCCAGAGTCCCGCATATTCCCGCTGCTCGTTAACCGTATCCTGTTCATCCAGCGGCAGCAGCACTTCAGGCTGCACCGCTGACTGGGAAACCAGCGTTTCCCCGTCACGTAAAAGCACACCCGTCATGTCGGCGAACTTAGAAAAGCAGTATACAGCCATGGAACGCTGTACGGCTGCGCTTGCGTTATCGGGCATATAATATTCCATCATCGACGCGAACGAAGTCTGCAGCGACTTCTGCTTGTCGCGCACCTGGGCGGCCGTCAGTTCCAGCAAATTGTCTTTCGCCTGAGCCAGCAGCAGCGCGCTGCACACCGCCACCACAACCAGCAGCACTGCCGCGCACACTGCCGCCGTCTTGATCCACAGCTTCATGCTAGTCCTCCAGACGGTAGCCCGTTTTCGATATCGTTTTGATCTCGTCGCCCAGCCCCAGCTTCCGCCGGATGTTGGCAATATGCACATCCACCGTGCGCGGCCCGCCAAAGAAATCCACGCCCCATATCTCGTTCAGCAGCCGCTCGCGCGGTATCGTGCGGTTCTTGTATTTAACCAGCATCACCAGCACGTCAAATTCCAGCGGCTTAAGGGCAATCTCCGTGCCGCAGCGCATTACCGCCCGGTTTTCGGTATCCACCGTTATGTCTCGGAAACGCAGCACACGGTTCAGCCGTCCTGTGCGTTCCAGCACCTTCTCGATACGCACCAGCAGCGTCACCATCTCAAAAGGCTTGACGATATAGTCCTCCGCGCCGCCGCGCAACCCCTTTATCTCGGAAACGGAGTCCGTTTTGGCGGTGATATAGATGACGGGGATGTTATAGCGCTCCATATGCTCGAACAGCGCGAAGCCGTCCAGCCCCGGCAGCATGATGTCCAGCAGCGCAAGATCAAACGAGTGATCCTGTTCCAGATATTCAGCCGCTCTTTGTCCGTCACCGAACACCGCATATTCGTAGCCTGCATAGTGCAAATTGACCGCGATACCGTCCGAAATGCCTTTATCGTCCTCCACGATCAGTATTCGGTTGGGCATATCTTTGTCTCCTCTGTACGTTTGTGAGTATTCTACCACATATTTGTCAGTGTATTGGTTATCAAAATGTTATCAGACCCAATAAAAAAGACGCCGGGTTCTGCCCGGCGCCGGTGCGTTATCCTGCTGTATATTAGTAGCCCTGCAGCACATCAATTACGCTGCCGTCAATGGCGTTGATGGAAAGCAGGGGGAAGTATCTCTCATCCGATGTCACCACATCTCCGTCTTCTTCCGTCCACGACCGCGTACCATAGAAATTCCAGACAGGGACCAGCAGCCCAGTCGTGAAGGAATCCCGCTCCATAATGCGCTGCAGCGTCAGCGATACGCGCGACACCTCAATCTTGAGGTCGTTGGAGTCCTGAGTATATGGCACGTTCTGGATGACGATCATTGTATCAAATACGCCCTCGATCTCGCTCCACGGTTTTATCGCCGTGTCCTCCGTCAATATCTCGGTAACGGTCAGCGGCCCCGTCCAATACAGATTGGCGATACCTTCGTCGTCCACTGCTATGGTCAGCCTCTCATACATCCATTCCTTGCCGAATGACGCATCTTCGATGCGCGTCATGCTGCTGTCATGATCGCTTTCCGCCTTCACTCCGTTCACCTGCCGCAGCAGCCGGAAAACGTAAGCATGCGTTTCCGGCTGATCCTCCTGATGCACAATGCCCATCTGCTGCATCATCTCCAATTTGTTGTCCATGTCCACACCGCTCCACGGCTTCTCCTTGCTGGTATACAGAGCCACGCGGTCAATGACCATATCGCCCATGCCGGTCTTTTCCATCAGCTGTTCCACCGTCTCCCGCGCCTGCTGCGGTGTGGTGGTCAGCAGACTTCCGTCCGCCGCGCCGCCTGACAGCGACAGTGCGGTCACATCCGCCAGCATTTGTCCGTCCAGTCCATAGCGGCAAAGGTTCTCCGCACGCTGAAACGTTATGCTGGAACCGCTGTTTGGAACGATGTTCTGCGTGTTGCCCTGCTCGTCCACATAGGAGTAGCCGCCTGTGTTCACATAATCGACATCGTTATAGACGCTGAACCGCATCGCGGTGGACAGCGTATTCACGCTATACATCACCTGCAGCTGATACGGGTCGGAGGTTGCATTGACATACGTCTGTTCACCGCTGGCTGCGTTTGTTTTCTCATGTTTCACATGCTGTGTCATCAGCGCACCCTCGGTCAAAGTCACATCCATGCTTTCCGGCGCTGCCTCATACAGCTTTGTTAAATCGTCGATCATCGAATTCAGATTGCGGACAGCGTCTTCATTAGTCGCCTTCGCGAGCTGTGCCTGAAATTCCAATATCGCATCCCGATAATGCTCTTTATCCAATGACTCGGGAATGATATACATGGGTGTGCCGCCGCAAAGCGCCCGAAACAACACCGTCACCTGCTCCTGAGAGAACTTCGCCGCTTCCACGCGCGCCATTGGCATCTCATAAGTATCCGGCAACTCAAAGGCAATGTCCGCGTGTACCGTCACGCCCTGATCGGTGAAATCCTTTGAAAAGCACTCCGGCACGCCGTAATGCGCGCACAGCGCGGCATAGTCCAAATCCGTTTCCTCAGTTGCAGATGCAGCCGGCTTGGTTTGCGCCATGCCTTTCTCAATCATCTGCTCCATGTCCTTCTGCGCGACCACCGGCTCCTCCGGCGTGGCCTGGCAGCCTGCGAGCAGGATAGCGGACAGCATGACAGACGATAGCTTCAGCCATATGTTTCTCATGTATATCCTCCTCTCAATAGCCAAGGGACATATCGATCACCGTTCCATCAATAGCATTAAGCAAAAGCTGAGGTTCATAGGCAGGCAGTATGCCTCCGGCGCTGCCCCGGTATGTTTTCGTCCCATAGAATATCCATGCCGGAACGAGCACCCCTTCGCCGTCACTGTCCTGCCGCACGATACGCACCAATCCGAGTTCCATGTGGTCGATATCTATCGTCAGGTGGTTGTCCGTTCCTCCGTCCGCATTGACCCAGTCGTTAACGATAAGTATCATCTTCTCAAACACTTCTTTGATCTCTTCCAGCGGCATAACTTGACTGTCCTGCGAGATGACCTCAGGCGTCGTGTATGGCGATTCCCACTGAAAGGCGATGATTCCTGAATCGTCCACCAGAAAGCTCATCCGTTCGGATATCCACGGCTGGGCGTATTCGTCATCGCTGCCGCCCCCCACATCAATCATGATGGGCACCTGGTTCACCGAACGCCTGTACTTGAGGCTCCAACATCGCGAATATGGCTCGTCCCGGTTTTCAAAGCTGTCCGACGCAAAGCCCATACTGCTCTCCACGCACATCATATCCGCCACGCCGATACGGCTCAAAAAGGACTCTGCCACCTGTTGTGCATCCTGCGCTGCAAGACCACATGCCAGTTGCGGGTGCGCATCGTCTTCGCCTTCCTCGGGCGACGAAAACCACGGGGGTTCTGCTGACCTATCCGATAACCCAAACGCAATTGAGGCGTTGCTTTTGTTGACCCGGACAAAGATGTTGGCATTTTTTCCGTCAATTTGCGCGCAGCCCTTAAATCCTCTGCCCAGGTCGATGCCCTCTCCATCTATTTTTTGAAGTGCCGTGCTCATCACCTTGCCCATATGGGTATCCGGCGCGTCGGCAAGCATCTCTTCCCACTGCATAATACGTCTTTCCAACTCAGCTTCCGGATCATTATAGTCGCCATCGAAGTGAATTTCCCTGCTGCCCCTCATCTCATACAGCGCCCGCAGATACCGCAAGGTATCGTCCTTCGTCAATGCCTCCAGCCTTTCATGCAATACATTGCCCCGAAGCAATTCCGTCACCATGACATCGATCTTCTCCTGCGGAAATGTACCACGCTTTAAACAGCAAATGGGCAGGCTCTCCTGTGCTGGGAACACGACCTGCGCGTCCACCTTCACCTCCACATCGCCCTTCGAGCTTACCAGCGTAGTTTGATAGCGCTCGCCGGTTTTCACGGATTCGACAGAAAAATTCTCTGCTCCTTTACCAACCGCCTTCTCAATCATCTGCTCCATGTCCTTCTGCGCGACCACCGGCTCCTCCGGCGTGGCCTGGCAGCCCGCAAGCATTGCCGCCGCAGATACAATAATCAAAAGATATGCGAGCACTTTTTTCATACGCCAATACACCTCCTTGCGAACGCTCACTCACGCAGATATTTCTATGTCTAGTATCCTTTCTCAAGATCGATTATGCTGCCGTCCACCGCATTCACTATCAGCAGAGGAGAATATCCCATCGCTGCCCAGTCGCTCATCATCCCGTCATTACCAATCTTCTCATCCACTGTTCTTGTACCGTAAAAGCACCATACGGGTGTCAGCAGGCCTTCAGAATTGTCCTCTTTGGTTTTGACCCTCTGCAGCTGCAGGCTGACGTAAGACACGCTTATCGTCGTGCCGTTCTCGTCCTTGGCGGCGGGTCCGTATATCGTTTTCATCATAGTATAAAAAATGTTCTCGATATCCTCAAACGGCTTAAGCGTGGCGTTGTCCACCGCCGTCTCCCTGACATCGTATGGGGAATACCAGTAAAGATAGATGATCCCTTCCCGCGATACGAACAAGCTCATCCTTTCGTAGCCCCAAAATGGGCTCAGGCCGTCGCCGCCCACGCCCTCACCCGCCGTCGTGAGATTCGCACCGTTTACCTGGCGGGAACAGTCAAGCATATAGCACGGTTCGGGCAGATCCACAAAAAATATCCCCGTGACGGAGAACGGTATCTGCACGTCCGCAAACAGCTTTTCTGCGATGTCAGCGGCTTGCGTTGGCGATATACCCACTTGTTCCAGCTTGTCCCGCTCAAGATCATTACTTGAGAAAACACGCTTCCAGTTGGATCGCTCCCAATTCCCCACCTGATCGAAATAGCGGTCGTCATAGTATTCGAGGCTTGCATGATATACTGGATATATGCTTTGCGTGTCCCCTTTGAGGCCTTCGTATTCCACCTTATCCTTTTGATCAGAATTATTGTAAACGCGAAAAGCTTTGCCTTGACCACCGTTATAGTATTTCCCCGGATACTCCACGGCGAACGTCGACGTATTTGTGCCCGCGAATGTATCGCCGTAGTATACTTCCTGCTCTTCGAGTGTGCCGTTTGCGGGTGTGTCTTGTATTGAGTCCGGCGCGTCTGTATAGACACCCTCGTAGTAATCGACGGTATCCTGAAGCGATTTTATGTCATATTCATTCCCGCCCGAGTCCTGAAGCTCACTTATATCCTTGTCAAGCGCGATGATGATTTCGTCTATCTCCGCCTTGGTGTACCTGCTTTCGTCCTTCGTCTCCCTGCTTTTATACATCTTCGTATCTCCGCAGAGTGCGCGAAACAGCGCAGACACCGTTTCCTGCGGGTGATTCGCCGGCGTGACGCGTGTGATGGAGAGCCTGTCCGTCGCCGGTACGCCTACATCCGCATCCACGTTTATCACGAGCTTACCGTCCATCTCCGTTACCGTTTTTTCAAGGTGTTCCTTAACGGCGTAACGCGCTGTAAGCGGCAGCTTCTCCACCTCCGGCGCGAGCGTCTGCTGTGCCTTTTCGATCATCTGCTGCATGTCTTTCTGAATCACCACCGGGTTTTTGGGTGTCCGCTGGCAGCCTGCCAGCATCGCAACCGCCAATACGACGGAGATAAATATATATACGCGTTTCATCATGTCCCTTTCTTGCTCAGTATCCCAGGTCTCTGTCGATGATGCTGCCGTCTATTGCGTTGATGGTCAGCAGGCTGCCGTTTGCCCCTTCATAGGGCTCCCCGCCGTCCGGTATAATCGTCATATCTCCGAAGAAATCCCATACAGGAATCAACAGGCCGGTATTTCGGCTGTTCTCCTCCGTAATGCGCATCAGTCCAAGCCGCGCCTCCTTGATTTTCAACCGAATCGCATAGTCCACATTGATGTCAGTTACATAACCGTATACAATGGGAAGCATCTTCTCAAATACGGATACCACTTCCGGAAACGTCAGTAATGCCGAGCTTTCGGATACAGTATCATTGATAACATACGGCGAAAGATAATCAAAAAACACAACGCCTGTTTCATCCACGATCATATTAAGTCTCTCGTAAGGCCACGGCTCGGACGTATCGTTCTCATCGGTCAATCCGCTGCCATGGTGTTCCGTCAGCGTTATTGGAATTCCGTTTACAGCCCGCTGAAATTGCAAACTGTATGCCCACCTTCCGTTTTCCAACTGCTTTGAAGACAACTCCGCGCCCGGCTCAAGTATGACATCACCCGCAAACCCCTCTGTCATGACGGCATACTGTATATCCACGCACGCCATGCCCGTGATGCCCAATCCGGCCAGTACAGCTTCCGCAGCCTCCTGCGCTTGAGATTCTGTCATCGTAAATGTATCCGGTGCCTGCACCCGGGACAATATTTCATCGTTTAAAACGCTGTAAGGGCAAGTTTCAAAGCCGTTTGTTATCTGCGGTTTGGCATTGACAAAGACAGCCTCAACGTCATTTTCGCTGAATAAACCGTTGTTGATATGAAAATATGCCGCTTTGCCGCCCACTGACGCCACTCCTTCAATCACTTTGGCTTCCGGGTTCACCAGCATCTCCGGGGTATGGAATTGTGTATCGGCGTGCACCGCCTCCTTTGTATCGGGAGCGTCAGCCAGCCGAGCTTCGTAATCGGCAATGATCTGACTCAACTTCTCCGGATCGTCCGGATTCTCCCCGTCAATGTCCAGCGGGATAGAGCCGTCCCGCATCGCGTAATACATGACCAGCTTTTCCTGTATTTGCGCCTTGGTCAGCGACGGATCAATGTCATACAGCGTGGCGCCCTGCAGGAACACGTCCAGCATCCGGTCCGCTTCTTCCTGCGTAAAATAATGCCTGCCAACCCGCGTCACCGATATTCCTGCAGCATCCGGAATGATGACATCAGCATTGACGCTGACAGTCAGGTCGCCGTCATAGGCTTCGAAATCAGCTGCATACATCTCCGGCGCATCCAGCCGCTGCGCGAGCGTTTGCTGCTGCGTCTCCGAGGCTTCCGGCGTCTCCTGTGCCTTTTCAATCATCTGCTCCATGTCCTTTTGCACCACCACCGGATCAATTGGTGTCTGCTGGCAGCCTGCCAGTGCGGCCAGTATTACGGCAGTCATCAGTCCGGCCAAAATTCTTTTCATGCCCGCCTCCTTCAATAGCCCAGCTGCCTGTCGATGACGCTGCCGTCAATCGCGTTGATGGTCAGAAAACTTTCGCCGGGATCGTCCATTGTATAAACCTCAATACCGCCGTTCTCAAAATGGTAAGTCGCCGTACCGAATACGTCCCACACCGGAATCAAAAGGCCGGTATTCATATCATCCTGCTCCGTGATACGCGCAAGCCCCAATTGAAGCCGCGTGATTTTCAGTTCGGTTGATACATTTGTTTTATAGGCATTGTTGACCACTATCATCATTTCGCACACTTCGCGTATCTTTGAAAACGGCAGCAGCGCCGCTGACTGAACCACCGTGTCCATAATTTCGTAAGGCGCGTTCCATTCTAATTCCACAATCCCATCATCGTTGATAATAAAGGTCATACGTTCATAATCCCAGGCCCATATCGCGCTGCTGTCGGTATCGTTCCACGCGCCACGCACGTTGGTATAAGTAAGCGGCACACCATTCACCGTGCGAATATACTGCAGCCGATACGCCTTGATAATATTGCCGATCCGAATATCCCCGCCCAGATAAGTACCGGAGCCTCCGATTACTCTTTCTATTGTTGTACAATGAAGATCGTTGATCCCGATGCTTGCCAAGAATTGATCCGCTGTTTCGCGCGCCTGCTGCTCCGTTATTTGCGGGTACGAGAGGGCATCGGCCTTTGCGCATCCATCTTTATCCTCGTTCTGATAGTACTCGCTTTCTATCTGATACTGACCGCTGGACGTATCGTTATCGCCCCGGTTGACATACGTTACCCGATGCGTGGTACCATTGTCGCCAATGATCGTCAGTGTGGATATGCCGCCACCCGGCTTGATTTGCCCAGCCTGCACAAAATAAGCTCCCGCGTCAGGGTTTAAGGCCGTAACGGCCTCTGCAGGCTCCTTTTCGTCAGGCACGCTGACAAGCAAATCCTCATAATATTCGATTGACGCGATCACAACGTCCAATGCATTCGCTGTCCCCTCTTCGGCGACCGCGCCGCTTTGCCCGCTCTTTGCTGTTTTCTTATCCTGAGTCGACGGTTTCATCCCTTGCGCCTCAAGCTCAGACTTTCTTTGCTTTAACTGCGTCAGCAGCTGTACGATATCCGTTTTTGCCAGCTGTACCAGAGAATCCGGTGTATATAAAGTGCCTTCATCAAACAGCTCGCGGATCAATTTGTCCGCAACCTCTTGCCTAAACGCCTTTGGTTTCACACGTACAATGGGCACCGCATCGGTGTCCGGCAATATGATTTGTGCATCTACGGTCACTTTAACGTTACCGGCGGCATCTTGAAAGCAGGCTTCATACCGTTCCGGTACGCCCATCTTGTCCGCCAAGCTTCCATGGGTTTCTGTGGGCGACGCGGCCATGTCAAGCATCTGCTGCAGATCTTTCCGGGAGACGATATTCTGATCCGGTGTCTGCTGGCAGCCTGCCAGCACCATGGCCGCCAGAATGACAGCCATAAAGCGAGCGCGTTTCATCATGTTCCTCCCTCAGTACCCGAGACCCCGGTCAATGACGCTGCCGTCTATGGCGTTGATGGTGAGCCAGCTGGTGTATGCGTCGCGGTAGGTGTACGGCTGCTCACCGCCGTCCGCCGAAATGCGGTGCACAGCATCCCCGAAAAAGTCCCAAACGGGTATCAGCAGCGCTGTATCCGGCTTATCCTTTTCCATGATGCGCATTAGCCCCAGCTGCGCGCGTGAAATATTAAATGTCAGTGCGGTATTCTGTCCCGGCCAGGCATGGGTGATCAAAAGCATCTTGGAGAAAACATCGCTGATTTGATCAAAAGGCTTTACCGCCGAATGCGTCGTTACCGTCTCCACAAGCTCGTAAGGCGACTGCCAGACGAACTCAGCAATGCCCGTATCATCGATAACAAAATGGATTTCCTCATACGGCCAGCCTGCAATCACCTTTTCGTTCGGTGTGTTCTCGTTATCCACATAATCACCGTCCGGGCTGGCCTCCGTGTAAGTGACCGGAATGCCGCCCACAACGCGCACGTATTTCAGCATATAGGCATGCCGCCCCTGCATCACTTCCACGCCACCTTTGAGCGTTGTGCCGCCCCACACCTCCTCGCACACAGCCAGCGTCATATCGCTGATTCCTAACGCCGAAAGCGCGTCCGCCGCCGTTGCTTTGGCCTCCTCCGACGACAGTGAAAGAGGTGTCGCGCCCACCGTTTCCGGATCGAGGCCGATCTTGTCCACGCTGTCAAACTGCTGAGCGTACCAGTATGTGCCTTCGGACACTGCATACCCGTTCTGCTCCCGGGTATACAGCACGGTATTCTCGTTTTCAGCAATGTTGTTGATGATGCTGAGAAAGCACTTGTCTTCGCCGTCGCTGAAATACCCCACTATACGTTCCCCGCCTTCCTCGCGAGGCTCAAAGGTCCTGGATGCGGGCAGCACAGCCTCCGGCTCATCCGGCACGGTGATGCCTGCGGACTCAAATTTTGTTATGCTCTGCTCCAACTGCACACGCTTTTCCGGATCGGACTCCTGTGCCAGCATCGCCTTAAAATGCAGCAGCTGTTCCGTCATCTCGTCGTATTCGGCTTCGTAACGGTTGTTGAAATTGCGATCCCCTGCGAAAAAACTCAATATACCGTCCGCCTCCGTTTGCGTAAAGCTGCGCTTCCTTATCCGCGTTGTGGTTACCCCTTCTGCGTCCGGCACCAAAATGTCAGCATCAGCGTTAACGCTCACCGATCCGCTCGCATCCGAGACAGACAGTATCAGCTTGTCCGGCGCGTTAAGCATTTGCGTCAGAGTGCGCTTTCCCTCATTTTTTAAAGCTGTGTCAATCAGCTGCTCCGTATTCTTGTTGATGACCACCGGCTCCTCCGGCGTCTGCTGACAGCCCGCAAGTACTAACGCGGCAGTTACAACCAACAGTAAGTCTCTTATCCTTTTCTTCATGCAAGTTACCTTAATACCCTTTGTCGATATCGATCACGCTGCCGTCAATGGCATTGACGGAAAGCAGCGGCCTGTCACCCATGTCCTGCACAGACGTAATTTCTTCACCCTGTTCAGTTACCTTTTTGGTATACGTCAGTGCACCGAAAAAGTTCCAGACGGGAACGGCCAGCCCCGTTGTGAAGGAGTCTCTCTCCATAATGCGCTGAAGCGATAACGAAACGCGAGTCACATCAATGCGTACGCCGCCGGCATCCAGTTGAGATAAGTTTGCGAATTGAACAGGCATCATCACATCAAACACGTTTTCGATATCGCTCCACGGGAGTATTTCCGTATCCTCAGTCAGTATTTCGATTGTATTAAGCGGGCCTGTCCAGAAAAGATTGGCAATGCCCTTATCGTCCACCGCAACAGTCAGGGATTCATACCACCACTCTTTTCCGTAGGCCGTTTCGTCAATACTCGTTTCACTGTAGTCGTCCAGGCTTTCCACCTTCACACCGTTTATCTGTCGCAGAAGCCTGAATACATATGCCTGCGTTTCGGGTTCGTTGTTGGCTGGTGCACGAGGGTCCACAGGTATTCCAGATTCCGGATTGACCCTGCTGGAATAAAGTGCTGCCGTGTCAATTACCATGTCAGTAAGCCCGGCATCCGCCATCAGCTTTTCCACGATTTCGCGTGCCTGCCTGGGCGAAGTGGTCAGCAGGCAATCCTGAACGGCCTCTTCCCCCGTGAGCGACTGCTCCGTTACATCCGCGAAAACATATCCCGCCCCTTGTTGTCCGAAATTAAGCTTTATTCCTTCTCTCTGGAACGAGAGTCTGGACCCGCTTTTTGGGGCGACCACTTGTAAATTTCCGTCCTCATCTTCAAATGCATAGGTGCTGGTGTTTGTGTAGTCCGTATCGTTATTGACGCTGAATATCACAGCGCTGTAATCCATGTTGTACGGGTCATCCGTCGCGTCCAGACAGGTTTTACTGCCGCTTGCGGCATCAGTGTTGTCGAACTCCACATCCATTGTCTGCAATGTTCCGTCCGAGGGAACAAAATCAATGCTGTCGGGCGCTGCTTCATAGTCTTTTCTCAAAATTTCTATAAAGTCATTCAGGGTATCAATGGTATCCGGGTCAGTCTGTGTTGCGATATCCGCCTGAACACTAATAATCTTCTGTTCGAAATATTTCTTATCCAGTACGTTCGGCATTAGTACCATGTGCCTGCCGCCGCAAAGCGTATCCCAAAGAGCATAAACCCGGTTCTGCGAAAACTTGGCAGCTTCCACGCGCACCATAGGCAGGCTCAGCGCATCCGGAAGCTCAATCGGAACATCACCGTTTATCGTAAGGCTGCCTTCATGGATGCTTTTCTCAAACCGCTCCGGCACACCGTAGTGCGCACAAAGCGCGGCATAATCCAGCACAGCCTCCGGTGACACCGTGCCGGGCGCTTCGCTTTGCGTCATGCCCTTCTCGATCATCTGCTCCATGTCCTTTTGCACCACCACCGGTTGCTCCGGCGTCTGCTGACAGCCCGCAAGAACAACCGCCGCCAGAAGCAAAAGCAAAACAAGCGCACTTCTCATTTGACGTCCTCCCTTGCCTGATGCTTCCAGTTTAACCCAAAGCTGCACAACAAGTATTCATCAGCCTGTAAACGGATCGTAATTATTACCTGTATTCCCGTGTCTTCACGGTGACAATCTGTCCTTTGGTTTTGTTCATTGCGCCTGTCATGATCTTGGGTACCGCCAGCAGCGTGAAAGCCAGCAGCAGCGCCAGCACCAGATACAGCAGGTTCCATTTACTCTTCAGCATCGCTCAAACACCACCTTTGCGGCCGTTCCCTTCCCCGGCTTGCTCTCAAACTCCAGCCGCGCTCCGTGCAGCCGCGCAATCTCTGCTGCCAGTGCCAGCCCGAGGCCAATGCCGCCTGCCTTACGGCTGCGCGACTTATCCACCATGTAAAACGGTTGTGTAATTTTGTCCAGTTCCTCCCCGGGTATGCCCCGGCCATAATCCCTGACGCAGATGGTGTTGCACTTAGCCGACAGCTCAATCACACCGCCCGGCTCCGTCGCCTTGCCCGCATTGTCGATCAGGTTCATAATCAGACTCATCAGCAAATCGGCATCCATCACCAGCATATCCATCTCGCAGGCAACCGTCAGGCAAAGGCCCCTTTGACGGAGCTGCTCAGCGCACGACTGCCGCACCTCGTCCAGCAGCGCCGCCACGCTGTGCGGTTCCATCCTGATGCTGTCATTTTGGTGCAGCACGATGAGCTGCATCATCTTCTGTGACAGCCTTTCCAGCCGCATACACTCTGCGTCGATGCGAATCAGCGCGTCCTCATGCTCCTCTTCAGACATTCTGGTACGCAGCAGCGTCTGCGCGTTGCCTGAAATTGCAGTCATAGGCGTTTTGAGCTCATGCGTCAGGGCCGACATAAAAAGCGTACGCCGGTCGGCCTCCTCCCGCAGCGCCTGCACACGGCATTCCACTGCCTCCGCCATCTGATTAAAATGCGCGGCGAGCTCCCCCACCTCGTCCGGTTCGCCCACCGGGACACGCCCGTCGTATACACCTGCCGCAATGGATGCCGCTCCCTTTTTCAGCGCCGACACCGGCCGCAGCACAAGCCGCACAAGCACCACGATCACCGCCCCGGCCGCAGCGATCACAGCCAGATTGATGAACGCGAACTGATAGGCCAGCGCTTCGGCGTCCGCATATACGGCGCTGATGTCGCTGATCACATAGAACTGATAAGGCGTCTCGCCGATCATCATCTGGCTTCCTGAAATCAGCATGGAACTGCCGCCGATATCCTGTATGATATACTGCTGGCCTTCGCCGTTCAGCGGCAGATACTGCTGCGGTGTTATATTGGTCGCATTGTAGATGAAATCTCCGTTTGAAACGAGTATCGTATTCTCGTTGGTGAACTGATACCTGTCGATGAGGTAGCGCGCGAGGCTGCGCTGTGCGGTCACGCTGTAGTCAGCGTCCAGTTCGTTTTCCATCGCGGCACTCCACGACGCGGAACGCAATTGCTGGTCGGTCAGCGCACTGTCCACCGCCGTTTCAAGGCTCGCCTGTCCGGCACGCAGCAGCATAATCAAGCTGCACACACCGGTTGCCAGCGCCACCATAATAAGCGCAATCAGCGATATTTTCAGCCAAAGCTTCATGTCAGTCCTCCAGCCGGTAGCCCATTTTGGATACCGTCCTGATGTGATCCGACAAATCTAGCTTTTTGCGCAGCTGACCGATGTGAACATCCACGGTGCGCGTCTCCCCCACGAAGTCAACGCCCCAAACGCCATGCAGCAGCCGTTCGCGCGACAGCGCAATGTTCTTGTTCTTAGCCAGCATCACCAGAAGGTCAAATTCCATGGGCTTGAGCAATATCTCTCTGCCCTCCCGGCGCACCGCCCGCTCCAGCAGATTGATATCGAGGCCGGCTACGGAGAAAGCCTGATTCATTCTGCCGGTACGCTCCAGCACCTTTTCGATGCGCACCAGCAGCTCAAGTATCTCAAAAGGCTTAACGATGTAATCCTCCGCACCGTCCCGAAGGCCCTGCACCTTGGATTCTATATCCGCTTTCGCGGTGAGATAGATCACCGGAATGTCATGGCGCTTCAGATGCTCCATCAGCGCAAAGCCGTCCATCCCCGGCAGCATGATATCCAGCAGCGCGATATCAAAGTCGTGGTCGTGCTCCAATGTGCGCGCCGCATCAGCGCCGTCTTCAAAGGCTGACACCGCATAACCGGCTGCAGTCAGGTTCTTCTGTATCACCCGGGATATGGACTCGTCGTCTTCAACGCTCAGTATTCGGTTCCTCGCCATGGCTGTCACCTCCGGCAAATTTATTGTCATTTTACCACAAATCAGGTAAACAAGTGTTCATGGGGTTGTAAACGAATCGTAAGCGCGGCTGCCTGTATGCTTACAACTGAAATAATAAATCCACTCTTCAAAGTGATACGCGAATTTTTCTCAAAGGATAAACACGATGGGGGTGGAGACTGCGTATTGCGCTGTTCAGCAAGCCGGGATTTTGGCAGCGTTGAATTTGTGCTGCCAGTCAGCGAGGCAAAGCATGAAAAGATGAAGTTCCCGAAACAGGACAACCGTTTTTGGCAGAAGCTGCATATGAAAGTATACGGCAATAATGGCAGGCTCAAAGTTTTATCGCGGAGATAACGCGAGCAAATTGTTCCAGCGGAGACTTGCGGCCTGAAACGATACGGAGCCCCGCTTCAAGCCTTCGTGGATTTGATATTGCGTGACTCAGAACCGGCAGCTATTCGTTGGGATTACAATCCTTGCAATAGCCAAAGACCTCAAGATTATGCCCCACTACCTGAAAATCTTTCTCATCCAGATTGGGTATAAACGTCTCTATCGGGCACTTTTCCATCGGTATCATCTTATGGCAGGTCATACAGACGGCATAGTGTTTGTGATTCGAGCGGTTAAGCTCATATACCGCCATCTCATTGTTCAGCACGCTGGTTTTTATCACCATGCCCTTGTCAACAAAAAGCTCAAGCGCCCGATAGACGGTGGACAGCCATGCGGCGCCCCCGCCCTTTTCTATTTGAGCGCATATGTCCATAGCGCTCAATGGTTCCTCAGACTTTTCAAGCACCGAAAGCACACATTCACGTTGTCTGGTTCTTTTCACACCCTCAGGCCAGTTATGAATATCGGCCAATGCATACACCCCATTTCAAAATCATCATATCATTTTGCGTCCGCTGCGGCGCTTCAGTGATTTGTTGTTTTGTTTCCTCACAATAAGCAAATGCATACCATTCGCAATTATTATAGAAGTTCCCCTCCCGGGAAGTCAAGTCAATCAGAATTGCCGGCATAACGGCTGCGTCTGTTGTTGGCAGCGCGCATGCTTGCCTGCAGTTTTTTGGCCACCATCACCATAATAAGTACGGCCACCGAGACAAGCGCGGTAAAACCGCCCGGAGCCACGTTGACATAAAACGAAGCAAACAATCCGATCATAATGTCCAGAACGCTGAAAATGATGGAGAAAACCAGCGTGAGCTTAAACCCCTTTTTAAGCTGCAGCGCAGTGGCCACAGGCAGAGCGATCATCGAGCTTAGTACCAGCACCCCCACGATTCTGATGGATACGGCAATAGCGGAAGCAACGAGTATGGAAAAAACATAGTTGATCAGCCTTACCCGGACGCCCGCAATTTTAGCAGCCTCCTCGTCATAGGCGATATAGATCATCTGATGATACAGAAGTATCAGGGTTAACACGGAAACGGCGCTGAGTATCAGCACCATGATCATATCAAACGGCGATACGGTCAGTATGCTCCCGAATAGAAACGAATCGGCATTTGTATGCAGCTTTCCGGAGCTGATGAGGGTTATGGCAGTGCCCACGCTCAAAGAGAGAACAATGGTGAGTATCAGGTCCGTATACTTTTTGAAATAGCTGCGCAAGAACTCGATCAGCGCGCCGCAGACAGACGTAAAAATGAACGCGCCGAGTATAGGATTCTGGTTTGAAACCAAACCGAGGGTCACCCCCGCCAACGAAGCATGAGATAGCGTATCACCTATCATGGAGTATCGGCGCAGTACCAGGAATATGCCGATACAGGGGCATAGGATCGAAATAAATATGGAAACGAAAATCGCATTTTGCATAAAGCCGTAATTCAACATGTTATCGCCCCTCCTTTCCCTTATTCTCCAAAAATTCATCCGCATATTGCCGGGGCGTGCAAAGGTGTCCCCGACCGCTTGTCAGATGGTAGATCAGCGTTGAGTTTGAAATGGCAGCGTCCAGATTGTGTTCAACAGATACGATGGTGATGCCGTTATCCTGATTTATTTTCTTTAAAAAGGAGTAAATTTCTTTTTGACTGTCGATGTCCACTCCGGAGGACGGCTCGTCCAAAATCAGCAGATCCGGACGCCCCATCAACGCTCTCGCTATCAATATTTTCTGGCCCTGTCCTCCCGAGAGCGTCCCCACCAGCGCGCCCGCAAACCCGGACATGCCTACACGCTCAAGATTTTCTGTGATCACGCTTTTGTCCTTGATCTTCAGTATCCTTCGATAGGAGTTCAGCATCTCGTATACCGTAATAGGGAAGTTGGAATTCGAAAAATCGTTTTTCTGTGGCACATACCCGATTCTTTTTGTGTGGGATATAATGCTTCCTTGTGTGGGTTTAATCAGTCTCAGCATCAGCCGAATCAGCGTGCTCTTCCCGCTGCCGTTTTCGCCCACAACCGATATATAATCGCCCTCGTTGACTTCCAAATCTATTCCGTCCAGCACATAAGGCGTTGACCCTGTATACGAAAAAAATAAGTTTTCTGCCCTGATCATTGACTGCCCTTTCATTTCAAACAACATATTTTTATTGCGAATGCCTATCATTCGCACTTGACAGTTATAACCTCTTTGGTTTATCATCCCATTATAAATGCGAATGATAAGCATTTGCAAGCACTTTTCGGAGGTTGATAAAATGTTAAGAAGATGGACCCTTGCCACACTGTGCCTGATTGCCGTGCTGAGCTTTTCCGCGTGCAACAGCTCTGCTGACCGGACAGGCAAATCCGGTGAAAAAATCCAGGTTTCCGTATCCTTCAACGCCATCAAGGAGTTTGTTGAAGCCGTCGGCGGCGACAAGGTTGAAATTTCGACCATCATTCCAAACGGAACGGAACCTCATGATTTTGAGCCCAAAGCGCAGGATCTTGTCGGTCTGGGCACAGCGCAGGTTTTCGTCTATAACGGGCTGGGCATGGAGCCTTGGGCAGAGGAAGCGGCCAGCGCCGCCAACAACACCGGCCTGATTGCCGTGGAAGCATCCAAGGGCGCGGATACAATTGAGAATACTGAGCCCGGAGATATTGAAGAGCATGGGCAGTACGACCCCCATTTGTGGCTGAGTCTGAAAGGCGCCGAGATCGAAGTCAACAACATCAAAGACGCGCTCATTCAGGCTGATCCGGATAACAGAGATTATTATGAAGCGAACTGCGACGACTACGTTTCCCGGCTCGAGAACCTGTACAACGAATATGCAGAAAAATTCCGGAATGTTGAGAACAAGAGCTTTGTGACGGGACACGCCGCTTTCGGATATCTTTGCCGGGATTTTGGATTGGAACAAAACAGTGTGGAAGATACCTTCGCGGAGGGGGAACCCAGCGCACAGCAATTGGTTACGCTCGTGGAATATTGCAAGGAAAACAGCGTGTCAACCATTTTTGCCGAGGAAATGGCCAGCCCGGATGTTTCCGAAACGCTGGCCAATGAAGTCGGTGCAAATGTCGAGACAATTTACACAATGGAAAGCGCCGAAGATAACATGACATATCTGGAACGGGCGGCTGATAATTTGTCCAGGATTTATGACAGTCTGGCCAATTAGAAGCTGAATAACCTGCATAAAGCGCAACAGGAAAACGGCGTTTTATCAGTCGGTTGTCAGGATTGATCCAAAGCCGCCTCCAGCAGAGCCGGGTCAAAACCTGCTTCCGCGTACCCCTGCCTGATCAGCGCCATGTAGTCCGGCTGCGTTGCGGTCGGTTCTCCCCCGTTCAGCAGATAGACCATGGCGTCCGCAGGCTGTCCGTTAATGCATACGCTCACAGTCTGCTTGAAGTACAGCCGGGGATATTCCTCGTATTCATCCAGCGCGGCTTCGTTGGCGGTGGTTATCTCCCACAGCACCGCGGGTACGCGCCCCGTTTCGCACGGCTCAAGCGTCACGTCCGTAATGCCGTCCGTGCTGCGAAATGCCAGCCGGAAACCGTCCAGCCACATTGCACCCAGCAGACACGCCGAAGGGCACATCCGCCGCATGTGCGCTGTGTCCATGTTGCTGCCGTATGCCAGATATAGCTTGCCGCTCATTTCCACCTCAACTTTCAGGGATACCGGTATTATAGCCGATATCCCACCGGTAATAAAGCTTACAGTCTGCTCAGCAGCTTCACCCGCTTTTCCAGCACGTATTATGCTCTGCATGCGCGCCACCCGGGCCCGTACGCATTGCCATCAAACAGAATCAAAAAAGCTCATCTGCCTGCAAGGCGTTTGAGCTTTTCGAATACTTTCATCTTGCCATAAACAGCGGCTTATGTAATTACACGGTATCCATGTTATTGGCGTAGTCGCTTAATTTATCACACAATTTGTTCGTTTTTTGTACCGCTTCCGAAAACTGACTCAAAGCGGCAGCGATGCTGCTTATGATCGCGTTGATGCCTTCAATCTGATCTATCGTTTTGTTGCTGTCATCGGATACCGTCTGCAGCGTTTGTTCTGCTGCCTGAATCGACTGGGATGTATCCGATGATAATCTGCGAATCTCCTTTGCCACCACGGAAAATTCCTTGCCAGCGGCTCCGGCCCGTGCCGCTGTGATGGCCGCGTTAACTCCCAACAAATTCGTTTGGCGTTCGATGGATTTAATAAAGCCCAGCACTTGATTCATGTTGCGGATTTCATCCCTCAAGTTGTCCGCAGATGCTGCCATCTTGCCGCTGTACGATTTTACCTCTTCCGTTTCCGAATAGATTTCTTCGGTGGTGCTTGCCAGAACAGCCACATTTTCAGCCAGCTCCAAAGCCATTTCTCTGAACATTTCCTGCTTTTCTATTGTCTCATACAGGCTGATAACGCCAACCATCCTGCGGTTTTCACTGTATACAGGCACAGCCGTCACAATCAGGCTCATGCCATAAAAGGATTTATCCAGCACTGCGGTTTTCTTACAGCCTTCCTCAAGAACCGCCGAAATGATCCCGCCGGGCTTTAAAACTGTGCCCGGTCTTATTTGCAAGTCAATTTTTCTGCCGGGCTTATAATAAAGGAACTTCTCCCCATCAGTCAGGCTTATGCCTCCTGAAGTAAACAAGTCTTGAATGAACGGCAACGTGCTTATAATCTGATTAAGAACGGGTTCACATATGCTGCAATCCATCTTCATCTACTCTCCCGTCAGCATGCTTTGAGTGTCTTGATTTAGGCGCTGTCAGACATCTCTCTTTAGTTTTTATCGTCATGTGTTCATCGTTCCTAAAGCATAAAAAAACCGGCAGTTTGTTCCAACTGACTGCCGGTTTTTCAGTAGCGATATGTTATTGTTTAGGCCTTGCTGTATGGCCAGCGCCCCATGCTGCCCAGATCGTGCACCTTTGTATAGCCCATGGATTTAAGCTGTCTGGCCGCGGAGCCGCTTCTCGCTCCGCTCAGGCAATACACGACGACGTCGGCATCTTTTTTAATTTTCCCGGTTATCTTCGATATGCTGTCAAGCGGTATATTCACTGCGCCTTTAATATGGCCGGAATGATATTCGGAGGGCTGCCTGACATCGACGATGGAAGCGCCGCTTTCCTGAAGCTCCAAAGCCTTCTTGGGGCTGATCCTTGTTATCGACTTGATCACCCTGAATATTAAAAAGAGTCCGACCAACGCTGCCACTACAATCATCATTTGATTATTATCCATTAAAAACCTCCGCTCCTGTTTCATAAACTTTTATCGTATTTACTCTACAAACTATAAAAATTATACCGGTACCAACAGCAAAAATCAGTGACTATGGCACAATTAGACTGATGTTTCATTAAAATCATACCTCAAAATTTCCCACAACAAACAAATCCGAATCCCCTGTCATCAGGATTCGGATTTGCTTCCATCTGAAATATTGCTGCGGTTCCGGTTATTGATGATCCGCCCTACACAGGCTAACCGGTCACTGGTTTCAAATCAATTGTCGGACGCGGAACGCCGCTCCCGCCTCTTTGGCAATGCGCCGGCATTTTTCGATTTCCTCTTCGCCGATCAAATCGACCACGGTCAGAACCGTCTTAATCCCTTGCGCCAGGCAGCTTTTCGCAAAGGTCAACACATGCACAAAGGCTTCTTCACCGTAATCGCTCTGGCAGTCACGCTGGTAATCCGCCGCGTTGGACGCATTCAGGCTGACGGATACGGTGTCCACAAAACCGCGCAGCAGCGGCGCGATATCCGTGCCCGCGTAAACGCTGCCTTGCCCGTTGGTGTTAAGACGTACGTGCACGCCCTTCGCTTTCAGATAAGCGGCTACCCGCAGCAGCACGTCCAGCCGCATCGTCGGTTCGCCCAAACCGCAGAATACAGCTTTTTTGATAACGCCGGCTTTCTCAAGCTCCTGTATGATTTCAAACGCTTCCGGTTCGCTGTGAAGCCGCAAGTCGTACCCGCCCACACCATCGTGGCTGTTCCTGATACAGAAAGTGCAGTTGTTGGTGCACTGGTTAGTCAGATTGATATACAACGCGTCGTTGTAACGGTAAACATATGTATCCATGCGGATCCTTTCATTTATCTCCAAGGCGGCGTTGCCTTTTATATTCGCGAACAACAACCATTATGAAACTGACACCGCCATTACAAACGGTGTCAGTTTCATTGTTATATGGATGTTTTGTTGGGTAGTCAGAATCAATAGCCGCAGGGGGTGCTGTCGTCTTCCGTCTTCATGATCTTAAGCTCAACGCCGCCCGGGTATTTACCGGCTTCTTCGATGATCGCAATGGTGGCCGCCATGCCGATGCCAAAACGGTGTGCGCCCATCGCATGCATTGTTATCAGCGTCGCCAAATCGCGTACGCCGCCCGCCACCTTGATTTTGATGTTGTCCTGCACTGTTTCCTTCATTACAGCCACATGATGCAGCGTGGTGGGGGCTGCCGAGAAACCGGTGCCGGATTTCACATAGTCCGCGCCGCTGTCCATCACGATCTTGCACGCGTCCTTGATCTGATCGTCATTCAGCAGCATGGCCTCGATGATGACCTTCAGCGAAGTCCCTTCGCACGCCGCCCGTACGGCTTTTAAGTCTTCCAGCGCTTCCTTGTACATGCCGGACTTCAGGTAGCCCACGTTCATCACCATGTCGATCTCGTCCGCGCCCAGCGACACGAAATATTCCGCCTGCTTCACCTTGATCAGCGTGGGTTCCTGGCCGGACGGGAAGGACAGCGACGTGCCGAAAGCGGTGCTGGTGCCCTTCACCTCTTTGCCGAGATACTCAGAGAAGCACGGCCACACGAACGCGCAGCCGATCTCATACTTCTTGCAGGCCGCGATCAGCTTCTGCACTTCCTGAAAGGACGTGTCGATCTTGAGCGCGCTGATGTCGATCAGCTGTGCCACATCTCGTTGCGATAACTTAACCATGATATAAAATCCTCCATGAGTGAATTTAATTACTGTTGTGCCTTGTTCTTTGCCCGCATTTTCGCGTACACCTGCGCGTACTTCTTGTCATACGTGCAGCAGCCAATGGGCTGTTCCTCAAACAGCAGCTCCAGACAGTGGTCACAGATCGTGCAGTATTTGATCTCGTTCTCCTTACCCTCGCGCAGCTTGCGAGCCACATGCGGATCGGCGAACGTCTGCCGTCCAAGCCCGATCATGTCCATCATGCCATCCTCAATGCAGCGCGCGCCCAGTTTCAACATGTTGCCGTCACTGGGGTCAATCGCCTGCATGCCGTTATTCTTGCCGTTGCGGAACACCGAGAAACCGGAGCCGATGACCACCGTCTCGGGCTTCAGTATCTTCTTGTATTCGTTGGCGAAATACATGTGCAGATACGCGAAGAACGAGTGGTTCTTCCCGGCGTTTGTCAGCCCTTCGGTGAAGAACGTCGCCCCGGCGGACGCGATGATATATTGCGCACCGCGCTCCTCCAGACCCTTCGCCAGATCCAATGACTCCGTCAGGTCCATCAGCGGCGAGTCCGGCCCGGCGGAGCCGCAGCCGCCCGGGAAGCCTTCCCACGCCGACAGCTTGGAGCCGATCAGGAAGTTCTTATCGTTGACGGCCTTCTGTATCCGCTCATACAGGTCATAGGCAAAACGGCTTCTGTTCTCCCACGAACCGCCGTATTTCCATTTGCGGTCGTTAAAGGGCCGGAGAATCTGCGAGCCCAAATATCCGTGGCACAGCTTCATGTCGATGCCGTCCGCACCCACGTCGTGCGCGATCTTGGCCGACAGCACAAACTGGTCGATGATCTTATCGACATCGTCTTCGTTCAGCAGCGTACCCCCCACGCCGTACAGCGGCTTCACGGTCACGCGGTGCGAATAGACATCGCTGGCCAGTTCGCCCGGATGTGTCAGCTGAAACAGCAGCAGCGTGTTCTTGTTGGCTTCTTTCAGGCCCTTCACAAAGTTCGCCAGCGGCTTTTCGTTGCGCGGCAGCACCTCCAGCTCGTTGAGGCGCGCACGGCATTCACCTGACACCGTGATGGCTTCGAGGTCTACCACGCCGCCTTCGCCTTTGAATATATCCTCATACCGCTTGAAGGTGATATCGCTGGGGTTGCCCTCCGCGTCCGCGTCGGAGCACTCCATCGACTGCATCAGTATGCGGTTCTGGCTCATCAGATTGCCGATTTTGATCGGCTGTAACAGGGTGTCCTTATAGCTCATACGTTATTCCCCTCTTCATTAATAGTAGCCTTCTAGCGGCAGGCCGCCTGCTTCAGCTCAGGCACGGTGTTCGTCGCGTGCATCATGACCACCGTTTCATTGGCGTCGCAGTGGTCGATCTCACCCGCGATGCGCCCCTCGTGCATCACGAGGATGCGGCTGGACATTGCCAGCACCTCGGGCAGCTCGGACGACACCATGATGATGGAGACGCCTTCCTGCGCCAGCTTGTTCATCAGCGTATATATTTCGTACTTAGCCCCTACGTCAATACCCCTTGTGGGTTCGTCAAGTATCAGCACCGAGCAGCCCTTGCCCAGCCACTTAGCAAGCACCACCTTCTGCTGGTTGCCGCCCGACAGGTTTTTGCACTGCATCTTTTCGCTGGCCACGGCAATCTGCAGCTCGCGGATATACCGTTGCACCAGCTCGGACACCCTGCGCCGCTTCACGAATCCGCGCGAAGCCAGTTTCTTGATGCTCACGATGCTGACGTTGTTCTCCACGTCCAGATTCAGAAACAGCCCCTGCTGCTTGCGGTCCTCCGTCGCAAAGCCGATCCCGGCATTTACGGCGCTGCACGGATGCCTGTGCGTCACCTTCCTGCCGTTCATCGTGATTTCACCGGATGCCGCGATATCCGCCCCGAACAGGGCGCGCATCACCTCGGTGCGCCCGGAACCCACCAGCCCAAAGAAGCCGAGTATCTCTCCCTTTTTCAAGTCGAAACTTACATCCGAGAAGCCCTCTCCGCAAAGTTTTTTCACCTGCAGCGTCAATTCATTCTGTGCGTAACAGACGTGCGGCGGAAAGCTGTTGCTCATCTCGCGGCCGATCATGCGCTGTATCAGCCACGCCTTATCCACTTCGCAGACGGATTGGCTGTCCACGAACGCGCCGTCCCGCAGCACCGTGACGTGGTCGCATATCGCGAATATCTCATCCAGCCGGTGCGAAATGTATATCACCGTCACGCCGCCCTCTTTCAGCTTGCGGATAATCTCAAACAGTATCTCCATCTCGTTGTCCGTCAGCGATGCCGTCGGCTCATCCATCACGATGATCTTGGCCTGCAGCGACAGCGCCTTGGCGATCTCCACCATCTGCTGCTGCGCGATGCTGTACGTCCATACCGGTTGCCTGTAATCGGGCAGGTTGCCGCGGCTCACATAATCCAGCCACTTGCGCGCCTCCGCTTCCTCGCCCTTCTTGTCCAGCCAGCCGCGCTTATTCAGCTCGTGCCCCAGCATCACGTTTTCAATGGCCGTGAGCCGCGGCACCAGGTTCAGCTCCTGATAGATCACCGCGATGCCCTTTTCCAGCGCATCCTGCGGGTTGTTCAGCGTCGTCTTTTCCCCGCCGAGTCTAACCTCGCCCTCATCCGGCCGGTAAACGCCCGCCAGCACCTTCATCAGCGTCGATTTTCCGGCGCCGTTTTCGCCGACCAGAGCGTGTACTTCACCCTTGCGTGCGCTCAGGCTGACCTTGCTCAAAGCCTGCACACCCGGAAAGCGCTTGCTAATATTCAGCATTTCCAGCGCATATTGCTCCATTGCGATACCCTTTCTTTAATGCTGTTAAATATGCGTCATTTCTTTTTTGTGCGCTGAACCAATACCGCAAATATCACGATAAGTCCCTTAATGGCGATCTGAAGGAACGGGTCGGCGCCCACCAGGTTGAGCATGTTGTTCATGATGCCCATGATCAGCACACCCGCCAGCGTACCCACGAGCGAACCGAATCCGCCCGCCATCGACGTGCCGCCGATGACCACCGCCGCGATGGCGTCCAGATCGAATCCCGCGCTGCCGTTGGGCTCGCCCACACGGACGCGCGCCGCCAGCATGATGCCGGCGACAGCCGCCGTCAGCGAACACAGCATATAAGCCACGATCTTGTGCCGGTTGACCTTGATGCCCGAGAGCCTTGCAGCCTCCGCGTTGCTGCCGATAGCATAGATATAGCGCCCGAACACCGTCTTACGCAGCAGGATGATCGCCGCCACGATGAGTGCGGCAAACAGCACCACCGGCCAAGGCAGCAGGCCAGCCAGCGACTCGCTGCCAAAAGCCTTCCATCCCCCCGTGATCTCGCCCACCGGCGCGCCGTGTGTGTAGATCAGGTTCAGTCCGTAGAGCAGCTGGTTCATGCCCAGCGTGATGATGAACGGCTCCACGCCGCGGAACACGATCATGATGCCGTTCAGCCAGCCCACCGCCAGTGCGATGCCGAATATCATCAGCACGATCAGAAACGACAGCTCCGGATTACCCGCCTTGGTGATGCGCTGCGAGAAATCCGCCATCAGACAGGCGGATATCGCCATCACACTGGTGACGGAGAGGTCAATTCCGCCAATCAGCAGCACAATGGTCATGCCGATGCTCACCACACCGACGATGGACACTTGACGGAGTACATTTGTTAGATTCTTCAACGTCAGGAACAGATCTGGCGCAGCAATGGTAGCCACGATAAAGAGTACGATTAGCCCCGCGTAGACGCCCGCCACCGGCGATGAGAAAAGTCTTTTTACTTTCTGGTTCAAGTGAGTTTCCCCCTTACATTGCTCGTAAAATGAACGACGTCGCCCGTCTCAGATGAGGACCTGCCGCTCCTTCAGTTCGGGGCCCACCAGCACCTTCACCAGCTTCGGATTGCTCCGCAGCTCCTTCAGCGCGATTTCCACCTCAGCCAGCGGCACGATCATCGAGATCATCGGCGTCGGATCGATCATATTGTACTGCAGCAGCCGGATCGCGTCGCCCCAGTCGTTGCCGATGCCCGCGCAGCTGCCGGTCACCTTCTTCTCCTCCAGCACAAACTGGACAGGTGCCAATTTGGCGTAGTCGTCGTCAGCGCAGATGCCGAACGCCTGCACCTTGCCGCCGCGCCGCACCATCTTGAACGCCTGCTCATACGTCTTGGACGAACCGACGGCTTCCAGCACATAGTCCGCACCCACACCATCCGTCAGCTTCATGACCTCTGCCACTGCATCCGGCGTTTTGGTGATATCGATGGTGATATCCGCCGCCCCCATCTTCTTCGCCATCTCCAGCCGCTCTGCGTTGTCGCCGATCACGATGACGGGCGCCGCACCGCGTATCTTGCCCAGCTTGGCGTGGATGATGCCGAGGCCGCACCCGATGACGACGAGAGTGGATGCAATCTTGAGGTCCATCTTCTTGGAAGCGCCCAGCGTGGCGGTCAGCGGTTCGATAAACGCCGCCTGATAATCCGTCACCGAATCCGGTACGATGTAGCAGTTCTGCCACGGTGCCTTCACATATTCTGCAAACGCACCGGGCACATGGATACCGATCTGTTTGAACGTGCTGCACAGCAGCTGTTCGCCGCGGCGGCAGTGGTAGCATGTACCGCAGGGCAGGCAGATGTCCACAGCGACGCGGTCGCCCGGCTTGATGGCCGTCACGTTCTTGCCCACTTCCTCCACATAGCCGAAGAATTCATGGCCGGTGGTCAGCGGCAGGCACTTCACCTCGTCCGCGTATTTGCCGGTATACGAGCCCCAGTCCGAGCCGCATATGCCGCAGTATTTGACCTTGATCAGCACTTCGTCGTCGCTGTATTCGGGAACGGGAACGTCCTTCAGCACCATCTTGCACGGTTCTTCCAGAACCTGCGCTTTCATCATTCTCATAGATAAACTCCTCCGTCAGAAATTTTATGGTTGATTCGCGTTGTCTTTAGCGCTGGAACAGCTTGTCGTTACGGCCTTCGTATGGCGCTTCGATCAGCAGCGGTTTCAGGTACGCAATGGTCTTCTTCACGCCGTCAGCTCGACTCATCGTCACATCCTCATGCTCGTAGTTGAGCGCGCCGTCGTAGCCCACGAGATACAGCTCGGTGATGATGCTCTTCCAGTCGATGCTGCCCCAGCCGGGGATGCGGAAACGGAACGAGCGGTCCAGCCGGCCCCATTCGCCCTGCATGTTGAGCCCGCCCTTCAAGAGGTTGTGCTGCACGATCTGGCAGTCCTTGGCGTGCACCGTAAATATGCGGCTGCCCAACGTGTTGATGTACGTCTCGAGGTTCAGCCCGTCAAACAGTATGTTCGCCGGGTCGAAGTTGATGCCGATGCACGGGTGGTTATCCACCAGCTCGATGGCGCGAAGTGACGAATGCGTATCGTAGATGAAGTTGTTCGGGTGCGGCTCAAACGCAAGGCGCACGCCGTACTCCTTGTACTTGTCGAGTATTGGCAGATAACGCTCCGCGAAGCGCTTCTCCTCATCCGCCCAGCCGCCCGGATACGGCCAGTCGTTGATGTGTCCGTAGTTCTCGATGCCTGAGAAACCTACCACCACATCCACGCCCAAAGCGTTCGCCATCTGGGCGGATTTGATCAGGCTCTCGGTGCCGAATTTTATCTTATCTTCCGGTGTTCCCGGACAGATGCTGTCGGTGTCCACGCCATGCGGCCCCATCACCAACAGGGAGTCCGCGTGGTTGCTGATGGCGGAAATGGTCAGGCCATAGCCTTCCACCATCTTTCTAATAGTTGAAGCGTTGTTTCCTTTAATGACATCTTCGGCTTCCACCTGGCCGTTGCCGGTGTAAGCAGGGATCTCCACCGCATCGTAGCCGTTGTCCGCTGCGAGCCTCACGACGTCCTCAAGCGGCAGTTCAGAGTAGTTGACGACACAAAACCCTACCTTCATATAAATCAAGCCTCCTGAAAATAAATGTGCATAGAATGCGCACGGGCGCAAAAGGGGAAATGATTGCTTGGCGGCGTATTGGAACGTATCAGATATACGCCGCCAAGCCTATCGTATCAATATTTTCTTACATTGTCCAGTCGCTGTCATCCGCATCCGGGCGGTAATATTCATCGACATTGGAAGCATCCACTTTAACGATGGGCAGGAAGATGTCCTTGTCCGCCGGCGGGCTGCCGCCCAGCACGTCAAGGGCGATATTCAGCGCATCCACGCTGCAGCGGCACGGGAACTGCGCGAGGCCTGCGCATACGCCTTCCTTCACGAGGCGGCATACGCCATTGCTGCCGTCGGTGTTGGTGAATACGATGCCTTCTTTGTCGCGGCCCGCTTCCACGATAGCGTCCATCGCGCCAAGGCTCTGGCTGCCGTCGCCCGAAATGAAGCCGTCGATCTCGCCTTCCTTAAAGCGCTGCAGGCAGTCTTCCATGAACGACTTGGCCTTGCCGCGTTCCCAGTCACAGAACTGGCGGGCGATGATCTTGATGTCCGGATACTGGCCCAGCACTTCGTTCCAGCCCTCTTCCAGCTTGTTCTGCGTACCCGAACCGGCGCCGGTGTCCAGCATGATGATGTTGCCTTTGGCTTCGCCGTATTTCTCTTTCAGCGCTGCCACCATGTAATCGGCGCTCACGATGGCGCAATCCTTATCCGGATACGACACGAAGTGGGTATACTTGTCCGTGCTGCAATGCCTGTCAAATATAATGACGGGAATGCCGCTGTCAAACGCCGCTTCGATGCCCGGATTCACCGAGTCTTCCATGCAGGGTGTGATCAGTATTGCGTCGAGGTCCTTTTGCAGCAGAGACTCGATATCGCTGATCTGCTTGTTTGCGTCGTCGTTCGCGTCCGTCTCAATCAGCTCCACGTTGTTCTCTTCGCAGGCAGCCAGCAGCAGGTCGCGCATGTACACGCGCCAGCTGTTGGAGATGGACGCGTTAGCGAATCCGATGCGATACTTCGCACCGTCGTCCGCCGCCGGTGCCGCCGCCGCATCCGTCTTTGCCGGAGTGACTGACTCGTCAGCCGGTTTGTCAGCCGGCTTCGCACAGCCGGACATCATCGCAGCCACCATCAGCAGTGCCAGCAATACTACCATGATTTTTCTGGTCTTCATTTTTCCCCTCCTTATAATTTGGGATCTTACACACAGATATTATTAGACACACAAGACAAAAATCCTTTGTTTCGCAAGAATTTATTTATTTATTTTTTTGTTTTAAGCGTATTTTCACAAATATACGCAAATTTATGCCTTGTTTTTACCTTTCAAACCATGCGTCAAACACAAAGTGTTTGCCAATACTTTGTTTTCTATGATAAAATGAACCCACAAAAAGGCAAGGAATCTAAAGCGTATATGTTTAAAGCAGAGCGCCTAAAAAGGATAAAAGAGATCATATTCGAGCGCAAGCAGGTGAACGTCACCACGCTCAGCACGCTGCTCGATGTGACCGAAGTCACCATTCGAAGCGATCTTGAAATCCTCGAGGAAGAGGGCTTCATTGTCCGTACGCACGGCGGGGCGGTGCTCAATGAAGAATACACCAGCCAGCACGCAGTCAACGACGCGCTGTCGGGACGCAACATCAGCTACGATAAGGACAAAGAATACATCGGCAAGATCGCATCCAGCCTGATCGAGGAAAACGAGTGGGTGTTTCTGGGTTCCGGCGTCACCTGCTATTATATCGCCAAAGAGCTGCTCACCCGCAAGAACGTCAATATATTGACCAACAACCTGTATGTGATCAACATACTCTCGTCCAACCCATACATCAACGTGATCTCCACCGGCGGTTCGGTCGCCCATTCACTGTCCTGCATGACCGGAGATCTGTTTGTCAGAAGCATTGAGAACATGTACTTCAGCAAAGCTTTTTTCAGCGTGGCCGGCGTGGATTTTTCGGGCGGGTATACGCTGTCCAGCTCTGTTGAAATGGAGATCTACCGCGAGGTGCTAAAGCGCACGAAGGAGCCGATTTTTGTGGTCGATCACACCAAATTCGGAAACCTGTCGTTCCTGCGCGTCGGCGGTCTGGACATGGTCAAAACGGTGATCTCCAACGAGAAAATACCCAAGGAGTATAAGGCCTGGTTTTTTGAACACGGCGTACGCATATTTACCTCGTACGAACTGGATTCATAAATTTTTAATTCAGGAGTGCCCCGTGGAATCTTGCGTCATACAAATGAACCGCATCTGCAAGAGCTATTTCAACGTGAATGTGCTCAAAGACGCCAGCGTCTGTTTCCACAAGGGCGAAATTCACGCCATTGTGGGCAGCAACGGCGCGGGTAAATCCACGCTGGTCAAAATTCTTGCGGGCATTCTTCCGATGGACAGCGGCGAGATAATCATGGACGGACGCCTGCTGAAGCCTTACGATTTCATTGAAGCGGGCCGGATGGGCATCGGCATCGCCAATCAGGATGTTCAGCTTTTTCCTCACCTGCGCGTGTTTGAAAACATACTCGTCGGCAAGGAGCCGGAGCTTTACGGCAGAAAACGCTTTTTCCTGCCCAGCCGAAAGAACATGCTCGGCGAAGCCCGCCGCCTGCTGGAGATGCTGGACATCTCCATCGACCCGATGCGGCGCGTATCCACGCTCTCTCTGGCCGAACGGCAGATCATCCAGTTTCTGCACACCATCGTCGCGCAGCCCAAGGTGCTCATCGTCGACGAGGTGACCGCCGGTTTGAATTCCATCGAATGCTGGAAGATATTCAACGTGCTGAACCATCTGAAAGCGGAGGGCTGCTGCGTCATCTACATCTCGCACCAGCTGTCCGACATCATCCCCATTTGCGATAAGGTGACGGTGATGCGCGACGGCGAGACCATCGGCACTTTCAACGCCAGTGAGATGCCCAAGGACGATCTGGTCACGCTGATGCTGGGGCGTCCGCTGCAGGAGCAGTATCCCAAGCTGCCGGTGAAGCAGGGCCGCCGGGTGATGCGCGTCCGCAACCTGTCCACGCATTTCCTGCGTGACATCAGCTTCGATCTGCACGAGGGTGAAATACTGGGTATCGCCGGGCTGCTGGGCTCCGGCCGCACCAGCCTCACGCTGTCCATCATCGGCCAGCAGCGGTTGCAAAGCGGCGAGATACAGGTGCTGGACGACGTGGTTCCCACGCGCACGCGCAAAACGTTTGGCATCATACCCGATAACCGGGACGAATTCGGGCTTTACAGCCGCATGAGCGTATCCGGCAACATCACGATATCCAATCTGAAAAAGGTGCTGCACAGGCACCTGATATCCGAGCACGAGGAGCAGATCCACACGCGGGACCTGATGGATCGTCTGGGCATACGCGGCGCGACGCATGATCAGCCCGTACAGTATCTGTCGGGCGGCAACAAGCAGAAGACGGTGGTTGCCCGCTGCATCTATTCCAACGCCCGCATATTCATATTCGACGAGCCCACCAAGGGCGTGGACACCGCCGGCAAGGTGGAGATATACAACATCATGAACGAGCTGGTGAAGAAGGGCTGCGCCATCATTCTGGTTACGTCGGACTTCTCGGAGCTCGTGGGCATGTGCGACCACACCATCGTGCTCAACAAGGGTCGTCAGGTGTTCGAGTGTGACCGTTCGAACATCACCAAGGCGCTGCTTTATTCCTATGTCAATGTCACCAGCAGCCCTCACCCCTCCTGATAAACGTCACCACACGCCTTTTCCGTGCAGCTCCTGCATGTCGTCGCCGAAATCCGCCAGCACATCCGCCCATTTTTTAAACACGCCATACAGCGCCTGGTATTTGGCCGCGTTCTTCGGGTTTGGCCGTTCCAGACTTTCCATCTTATGCAGTGATTCGATACGGCTGTAGTCCTCCCACAAGCCGCAGCCCCGCGCCGCGATAGCTGCCGCTCCCAGCGATGCCGCGTCCTGGTCGATATTGGTTTTAAGTATATCCACGTTGTACACGTCGGCGAATATCTGCCGCCACAGCGGGCTTTTGCTGCCGCCGCCGCAGAGCAGCATATCGCCGTCGCACGGCACGTACTGATTCAGGTCATCCAGACAGACCTTCAGACTGAGTGCGATACCCTCCATCGCAGCGCGTACCATGTCCGCCCGCGTGGAGCCCAGCGACAAGCCCATATACGAACCGCGGATATTGGGGCTTTTCTCCTGCGCGCTGCCGCCTGCCAGCGACGGGTTAAACAGCAAACCGTTGCTGCCCACTGGCACCGAAGCTGCCCACTCGTTCATGCGGCGGTACGGGTCGTCGTCGCCCAGCACCTCCGAACACAGCTGGTCGCGTACCCATCGGAACGAGTTGCCCGCAGAGAATATCGACGTAGCGGAAGTGTAGAAACCCTCCTCAATGTGAGCAAACACGAAGGGCCGCGTAACAGGGTCCAGTATCGGTTCCTGTGCTGTCACAGCGATCCAGCTGGATGAGCCAAGCGACGTATACACCTTGCCCTGCCCGATGCCGCGCGCGCCCAGCGCCATGCAGGAGTTGTCCACGCCGCCGCACGCCACCAGCGTACCCGCCTTCAGCCCGGAAGCTGTCGCCGCCCGTTCCGTCACGCGCCCCACGATGTCGTGTGATGGCTGTATCGGGGGAAACAGTGATTTCGGCATCCCCGATGCCGCGATGAATTCATCCGAATAGTCCCATGCTTTCAAATCGAACACGCCGCTGCCCGACGCGTAGGACGGGTCGGTGCACATCTCACCGGTAAACATGTAGTTGACGAAGTCTTTGGAACCCAGCACGATACGCGTCTTTTCAAACACCTCCGGCTGGTGCTTCTTCATCCACATCATCTTCAGCACCGAGTAGCATTCCGGCGGGTCGCCGTTGCCGGTGGTCATGTACCAGCGCTCATATGGCAGTTCCGCAAAGAATTCGTCCACCATGTCCGTCGCGCGCGTGTCACTCCAGATCGGTACTCTGTCCAGCAGCAGCTTGCCGTCCTTATCGATCGGCGCGGCCACGAGGCTGTGCCCGGACAGCGCTAGGCTCACGATCTCCTCCGCACTCACGCCAGTCTTGTCCAGCAGCACGCGCGTGCTTTTACACACCGCGTCCCACCAGTCCATCGGGCGCTGCTCGTGCCAGCTGTCTTCCGGAAAGTATGTATCGTACTGCATGAACGAATTAGCCAGCGATTCCCCTGTTTCGTCGTATAGCGACGCTTTGATGCCGCCCGTGCCCAAGTCGTACGCGATAACCTTTGCCATGCGTTTCGCCTCCTGTTTACATGTTACTATCGAGTATAAGATAAAGCCTTGGAGGCTCTGCCTCCAAACCTCCGCCAAAGGGATTCATCCCTTTGGAATCCCGCTAGGAAAATGCCTCAACGGCATTTTCCGTAATATTCTCCATCCCTATAAAAAATTCTGTATCTATTCTCCTATAATGGCCTCCTCAGACGAGGGGGCTGTCACCGTCAGGTGACTGGGGGAGGGAACCGGCTAACTGCATGCAGGTAGCTTTCCGCATCAGCAGGTCACCTTGAACATCGCATGATCCTCGTACCCCACAACAACCTTATAATAGCCGCACAGGTACGTGTTCGTTTCCTCGTCGCCGGTGTCCACATACAGGCTCTGTCCAATCAGTGAGAGCATCTTCTCCTTCGCCGCGATAATGGTGATATTCTCCTTGCCCACGCGGTTAATGACGCGCGCGCTCAGCTGCTGGTTGCCGCGCCCAAACACGTAGCCCTGCCCGCCAATCACCGTCACGATGATCTTCGCCTTGCCGTACACGTCCAATGCGGACATGATGTCCTTCTCCGCAGCGTCGTTCATGATGACCTTGCCACCGTACACGAGATCCACGCCCAGCAGCGTATTTTCCAGCCCCAGCTTCTCCATTACGGCACGGGTGGTGGAGCCGGGTCCCACGATGTACAGCATATCCTTTTGCATTGTGTCGGCGACGTAACCCGCCATCTGATCCATCGCCGCTGCTTCGCTTTTGCCGCGGCCGCTCTTCATGTTCTGCACGAAGCTGCGTTCCTCCGGCACCTTGAGATAGCCATAGAGCCGCGCCTGTACGCGGTTCTGCCGGAACAGTTCCTCGTCGATGTCCATCACTTCCGCCTCGCGGAAGCGGGTCACCCGGTCTTCACACATACGTGCAGCCAGTTCACCTGCGCGACGCGGGTTTAGCGCGTACACCGCGGAATGTATCTTGCAGCCCGCGGGTATGCCCAGCACAGGCACCGATGTGCCCGCGGCATCCAGCACGTTGCGGGCCGTGCCGTCGCCGCCCGCAAACAATATCATATCCACGCCCGCGTCCTTCATGGCCTGTGCCGCGCGCACGGTATCCTCCGGTTTTGTATGTCCGGCATTTATGTCCCCCAGAACGGTTACGCTCAGTCCGCAGGCGGATGCCGCATCGGCACCCATTTCGCCCGCGAACGCATACAATTCAAGCTTGTCTTTTACAGGCAGCAGCTGCCGCAGCGCCACCGTTGTTTTGTCGTTGCACTCCGGCTTCGCTCCCAAACAAAGCGCCCGGCGCAGCGTCTCTTCGCCGTCGCTGCCCTTGAGGCCGACTTTGCCGCCAATACCTGCCACAGGGTTCACAATGAGCCCTAACTTCATTTGCATCTCCTTCACGCAGTTGTGGATAAAAAAGGCCACTGCCTTCCAAAGCACAGTGCAAAGGCAGTGGCCGCCAAATCATTATTCGTCTATTTGCCGTGCTTGCGCAGATAGGCCTTCCAGGTGAGCGCCCACTTGGACGGATCGTCCAGTTCTTCTTCGCGCACGCGCTTGTGGATAACGGAGTTATACGGCGCGTTTTTCACCATGTCCGGATCCTTGTAGGCTTCCTCGGCCACCAGACGGACGACCTCGCAGTATTCCTCAATGTCTTCCTTGGTGTAGGTTTCGCAGGGTTCCAGCGTCATCGGTTCTGCAATCACCCACGGATGATGGCTGGACCAGAACCACGGAATGCCGTAGTCCAGCATGCGGCGGTTCATTTCGTCGCTGCCGATATCCACGTCTTCCTTCAGCTTCTCGAAGCTGTAGCGCACCTGTTCCTGACGGACGATACCATTGCCCTGATAAGCGCTGGACACGCCGGGGATGCTTTCCATGATCTTCTGCATGTAGTTGTTGTTGATGACGGATACGTCGGCGCACTCACGCAGCCACTTCGGACCCATCATCATCGTCCACGCGTATGCGCGCAGCACCACGCCTGCGGAGCCCATGTAATCGCGCACCTTGCCGATGCTGGACGGCCTGTCGTAGTCAAGGAAATACTTCTCGCCGTCATAGTCCACCACCGGTACCGGCATAAACTTGCTGAGTTTGTCTGTGCAGCAGAAAGCGCCCGTCGCGGGGCCGGAGCAGCCGTGCGGCGTGCCGAACGTCTTGTGCACATTGAAGTGGCACATATCAAAGCCCGCTTCCCTCGCACGCGCCACGCCCAGAAACGCATTGGCGTTGGCCTGATCGTAGAAACAGAGCGCCCCCACGCTGTGCAGTATCTCGGTGATCTCCGCCGCGTGCGGGTTGTAGATGCCGATGTCCTCCGGGTTGGTCATGAATATCGCGGCTGTCCGCTCTGAAGCCGCGGCACGAATCGCTTCAAGATCGGGAATGCCCCGCTCGTCTGGATAAATCGTGATGATTTTATAACCCGCGGTGGCCGGTGTGGCCGCGTCGCAAGGATGCGAGAATATCGTTGTGATAACCTCATCGCGCTGATCCGCCTCGCCTTTGGATTCATGGTAAGCGCGTATCACGGACGCCGCCGTATATACAGCATGATTGCCGCCGCCCGGCTGCAGCGTCACGCTGTCCATACCGGACACTTCCTTGCAGACGTTCTGGAACTTGTAGTATATCTCCAGTATGCCCTGCACCGTGCTGATATCCTGATCCGGATGCAGCTCGGCAAAGCCCGGGTTTCCGCTCAGCGCTTCATTGATGCGCGGGTTGTATTTCATCGTGCAGGTGCCTTCGCTGATGTCGTTGGAGATGTTGGAGCCCATCGTCTCCTGCGACAGATGTACCCAGTGGGACAGCACGTGCTTCTGCGACACCTCAGGCAGCGCCGGAGCCGCCGCTCTCCTGATGCCCGCGGGCAGTTTGGAGGCCACGTCGCCCACCGCCGCCGTTATCTCATCGCCTGCGTCCGGCGGTATAATGCCGCGCACGCCGGGTGTGGACATTTCGAATATGATCGGCTCATCCCAGCTCGCCTGATGGAAGTTCTTTCTGACTTTCATTTTCGCCATTAATATTCACCTTCCTTCCTTAAGACTGCGCGCAGATCGCTTTTAGCGCGCTGACGAGGGCGTCGATGTCTTCCTTCTCGTGCACCTCGGTCACGCTGTAAAGCGCGCTCTGCCCCACGCCGAAATCCTTCGACACATCGCGGCCGCCATGAATGCAATAACCCAGCAGCGCCTTGTTGATGTCCGCCACCGTCTTGCCCGTGCCGTCAAAATTCACGAGGAAATCGCAGTAGCTTAAGTTGTCAAAGCCCATCTTCACGCCGGGTATCTTGGACAGCTCTGCCTTGGCATACGCCACGCGCTGGAGGATGCCCTCGCCCAGCTCTGCAAAGCCCTGCGGCCCCATCAGCGCCATGTAGACGCCCGCCACAATGCCGTGCAGCGCCGCGCAGGTGCCGATAAAGTCCTTGCCCTTCTCGCGGCTGGCATACGATGTGCGCTCATAGAATACTTCGCCGAAACCCCGCTCGCCCTCCACGCTGGTATCACAGATACCGAACAGCAGCGACGGATATTCGCCAAGGAACTCCTTGGAATCATGCGTGCAGATGAAGCCGCCAAGTCCGCCGCCAAAGCTCATGTGCATGCCCAGAGGCTGCAGGTCGCCCACCGCGTAGTCCGCGCCGTAGTTGCCGGGGCCTTCCAGCACGCCCAACGATGTGGGATCAACGCCGACAATGATCAGTGCGCCCGCCGCTTTGGCCGCTTTGCAGATGTCCGCAGCGCCCGTCTCAATACTGCCGAGGTAGGACGGATTTTCGAAATAAACAGCCGCGGTCTTGTTCGACAGCTTAGACTTTAAATCAACTATGTCCAGCAGACCCGTTTTCGCGTCAAAGCCGATCTCTACGATGGAGATGTCCGGCTTGAGATAGTTCTTCACAACGGATTTGCGGCCGGGGCTGATGTTCGAAGCCAGCAGTATTTCCTTCTTGCCGCTCGTACGGCTGGCCATGCGGCAGGCAATGGCGATGGCGTTGGCCCAGTCGTAGGTGGGCGTGTTGCAGGCCTCAAAACCGGTCAGCTCGCCCAGCATGGAGCTGGATTCAAACAGCGCCTGAAACTTGCCGTGATCCGAATAGGCCTCTCCCACGTAAGCCGTCAAAAACTCGTCGCGCGAGATGATGGTATCGCAAACCGCGGGCACATGGTGCTGCCAGGTGCCGCCGCCCAAAAAGCACAGATAATCTTTGCCGTTATTGTTCTTCTTTAAAAGTCCCTCCACGTGCCGCTGCAGCCGGTATTCCGACATGATGGGCGCCGGAATATCCAGCTGGCCCTTATAGCGCAGCGCGTCGGGTATTTCCTTGTAGATGTCCTCCGAGCTGGTCATGCCGAGATAATCAAGCATCTCCTGCTTGACGCGCGGCTCGGAGTTCGGAATATAGGGATGCACCGAATACTTATCCGCCATATGGTTAACCTCCTGTTTTATTAATTGGCGTGAGATTGGCTGGCAAAGCGTTTAGTTAAGCGGCTACACCCCCTGTCCCCAAGGTTGGATTGCGGGAAACGAAAATTTGCATAATCGATAGTACAAACATTCGAAAGCTTTTTATTTTCGTATTACCGCATATATTCAACTTTAATTTGTTTTTTCCTCTTTTTCTAAGGCAAAAGTTTAAAAAATAAAAAAAGCTGTCTCAGACGCATGGTCCGATTCACCTCTTAGCCGTTAACGTAAAGCCATAAAAAGTGGGACTCTTTTTGGCGTCAATCCGCTGTACCGGTAAAATATAAACAAATCCCCGACAGCGCTTCTCGGCACTGTCGGGGATTTGTGTTTACTTATTCATTTCAGCCCAGTCTCAGCAATACCGATCCCGGCGGGATTTGAGCTGCCCGGCCAGCGGCACAATGCCATGGTGCGTCGCTTGATACCGCTCAATGCACGCTCTCGCCGCCTCAATATGCTCAGGGCTCACCAACAGCGACATCCCGCAAGACAGCTCTCCCTGAATGGACCGGGGCGCGGGCGCAATGCGATGGGGTATCCCGTCCGCCAGCATCAGCTCATGCAGCGCCATGCCGTGAGTGTAGTTCTCAAAGAGTATGTAGTATTTGACGTCCGGCTCAGTCATTGAGCATTTCAATGAACGCGCCGATACGCGTGCGCAGCTGCTCGGCGTCGGTGTCATTGTAGTCTGTCTCGAGGCTCAGCACCGGAACGCCCGCGTCCTTGAGCGCTCTCGATACCGAATACTTCTCGGTGTCATACAGGCAGCAGAATTTTAAGCTGCAGTCGATCACGCCGTCCACCTTATATTCTTTCACCATACGCAGCAGGTCGTCGATGCGGCCAGTGTTGGGTGTAAAGCAGGCGCAGTTGGTCTTCATGTACCGCTCAGACAGCGCCATGAACTGCTCATCCAGCGTGGTCTTCGTCTCGTCCACCAGGTTTTCAAAATAGCGGGTACCGGTGCACATCTCCTCGCAGACGACAGCACCGCCGCTGGTCTCGATGATGTTGTGCAGCTTCCAGTTGGGCACCGCCAGCGGCGTCCCGGTGACGAGTATCCGCTTCGTTCCCGCAGGTACCACGCACACGCCGTCCTTGATGCGCTGCTCCAGCTCGTCGGCCAAACGGTTGCACATCTGGGCGCAGCGTTCCGGATCATCAAAGAACGCGATCTGTATCATCAGCAGCGCGTCCCGGCCGGATATCGGCAAACATTCGGATTTGCGCGCGTCATACACCCGCTGAATCGCCTTGCGCTTTTCGTTGATGATCTTAATGGCGTTGCCCAGCTTCTCGGCAGTAATCTCGTTGCCGGTGAACTCCTGCACCACCTTCGCGAAGTCCGCAATTTCTTCCTTCCACTTGAGGATGTCCTTGTCCCTCTTCATCTGCGGAACATCCATAATGTGCATCGGCACGTCCTCACCCAGTATCTCGTATGCCTTCTTCTTGCCGTCGCACGTGGTTTCACCCACATACATGTCCGCAATGCGGAAGAACGGGCAGGTCTTGCCCAACCGCGCCCCCACCGACGCCTTGATCAGCGAGCAGGTGCTCTTGGGCAGCACCGCCTCGCCCGCGGGCACCCAGAACTGCGAGCCGCCGCACAGGCCGGTCACGATGCCGTTCGCCGCAATCACCACTTCGTCCGGCACATACACGCAGAACGTGCCGAATACCTTGCGTCCCTGCTTTTGCGCTTCCACCAGCTCCGCGGGGCGTATGCCGTGCACCTCCGAGATCACCAGATCCCAGAAATCCATGCCCGTCGGCCGGTTCTCCTGCGACATGAATACATCCCCTACCGCAGTCGGCAGCACCTGGCACAGCATATCGTGCGTCTCCAAATCCATGCCAAGGTCCTTCCACATCTGTACATAATCTGACATTATACATCCTCCTCACATATATGTTACACTGTCGTGCTTCAAACCATCAGCTCATACCAGCCGTCCGTTTCGATACCAGCATCCAGTACCGTCTTCTCTATTTCAGTCCGCGCCTGCACAGGGGCGCTCCACGACATGCCGCAGCCCGCAGTGATATCCCGCGGCACCGGGATCAGCCGGCCGGGAACGCCTTTTTCCGCGCATATCTTCTCCATCGCCATTGCCGCTGTCGTCGTATGAAAAGTCACGATCAAACGGAGCTGCTTTGTTCTCATTCCGCCAGTTCCTTCACAGCGCGTACCGCCGCGTCCACATCTTCCGCCTCCGTAAACCACCCGAAGCTGAAACGCACAGCCCCCTGCTCCGTCGTGCCCAGCGCCCGGTGCATCCGGGGCGCGCAATGGGCGCCGGGCCGTGTCGCGATGTCATATGCTTCAGACAGCTCGTCGGCCACCGCGCCGGAATCGTAATCCCGTATGTTGAGTGCGACCACCGGCGCATGATGCACCGCTGTAAAATCGCCGTATACCGTTACACCCTCAATATGCGAAACGCCGTCAACAAAGCGGCGCGTCAGAAATTGCTCTTTGTCCCGTATGGCTTCGATGCCCACGGAATTGATATAGTCCACCGCAGCGGCAAGTCCCGCGATGCCGTGCCCGTTCAGCGTGCCCGCCTCCAGCAGCGCGGGCAACTGTTCCGGCTGTGCTAGGCTGTATGTCTGCACGCCGGTGCCACCCACCTTCCACGGCTTAATGGCGACGCCCTCGCGCAGGCACAGGCCGCCCGTGCCCTGCGGCCCCATCAGCGCCTTGTGCCCGGTGAAGCACAAAATGTCGATGCCCATCGCTTCCATATCGATGGGGAATGCGCCCGCCGTCTGCGAAGCATCCACAATGAATAAAAAGTTGTGCTCTTTCGCAATCCGTCCCACGCGCGCCACATCCACCATATTACCGGTCAGGTTGGACGCATGCGTGCACACGATCGCCTGTGTGTTTGGGCGTATCAGCTTTTCAAAATCCGAATAATCAATATTGCCGCAGCGGTCCGCCCCCACAAAGCTCAGCTCCACCTGCCGCTCCGCCTCCAAGCGATACAACGGCCGCAGCACCGAGTTATGTTCAAAGTCTGTCGTAATCACATGGCTTCCCGGCTTCACCGTGCCGCTGATGGCAATGTTCAGCGCCTCCGTGGCGTTGCATGTAAACACCACATGGTCGGCACGCTTGCACCCCAGCAGCTGCGCCAGCTTAACCCTCGCCTCATAGACAGTGCGCGAAGCATCCAGGCTGCTGGCATGCGTCCCGCGCGAGGCATTGCCCATCACGTTCATCGCCTGCACCACGGCCTCAATCACCTCAGGCGGTTTGCGCAGCGTGGTCGCCGCGTTGTCAAGATAGATCACGGCTTGATGACCTTGGCTGCCGCGCTCAGTGTCTCCACGATGGAATACATGTTGGCAATCTGCCCCACCGCAAGTTTGTCCGTCAGCCCGAAGAAGTTCAAACAGGTGCCGCACGTCATAATCTCAACACCCTGTGCCTCCATGCTTTTCAGATCCTCCACACTCACCGACCCTTCTATGGGGATGCTTGCGCCGCCGTTATAGAAGATAATGGTCTTTGGCAGCTCCTCCAGTTGAGACAGTGCATAGATGAATCCCTTCATCAGCGTCTTGCCCAGCTCGTCGTCCCCCCGCCCCATAGCGGCGGTGTCGATGGCGACCACGGTGTTGCCCCGGACATCGGGAATACATGCCACTTCCGGTTCCGGCGCACCCGCTTCAGGCAAACCGGCCACCTCCATCGTAATCACAAAGAGCTTGTCGCTCCGTTTTTCGCTGCTTGCCTTGAAGCCCTTGCCCGACGCCAGCCTTGTCACGTTCTGCACGGCGATTTCGTTATCGACATGCACCTCTAAAGTACCGGCTTCCTTCATCTCACCCAGCGCCTTCGTGGCCTTCACCACGGGTATGGGGCACTGCTCACCCACTGCGTTAACGATCACCTTTGCCATTGCCGCTTCCTCCTCACCGTATCTATAAAACATTGGATTACATTTCCGGGGAAATACTCTTCCCCTTATCCCTGTCAATTATCCCGACTAAAAGCCTACTTTATCCCCCAGCCTTAACGCCCTTCATCGCATGCAGAGCCGCACCGATAGCCCCCGCGTATCTTCCGTGTTCGTGGGACAGCACCTGCGTTTTTAGCGCCGAGGACAGCGCGCCGATGATGTAAGCGCTGTCGCACAAACCGCCCGTCAAGCAAACATCACCTGCATTACCGATCAGCCTTTTGGCCTGTGATGCCACCTTCTGCACAATGGAATCCACCACCGCAAAGGCGATGTTCTCCTTCTTCTCGCCCCGCCCGATGAGGCTGATCACCTCGGATTCCGCAAACACCGTACACATGGAACTGATGGACGTATTGCCGCCCTTCGCCGCCAGCGCGCACAGCTCTTCCGGCGAAACGGCCAGCGTGTTTGCCATCACTTCCAGAAAACGCCCCGTACCCGCTGAGCATTTATCGTTCATGATGAAATCCTTCACCATGCCGCCCTCAATGCTGATGATCTTGGTATCCTGACCGCCGATGTCGATGACCGTCATGTCACGGCGCGAGAAGATGGCGCAGGCTCCCTTGGCATGGCAGGTAATCTCTGTCACCGCCTTGTCCGCATAGGGCACCGCCGCACGCCCGTAACCCGTCGCCACACAAGGAGACTCCGCCGCATCTATTCCGTTTTCCAGCAACCTTTGGCGAATCTCCTCTGCCGTACCGACGCTGCTCCATCCGGTGGGCAGCACGAACCGCAGCAGCAGTTGCGCGCTGTCGTCCATCACTGCCGTTTTGGCGCATGTCGAGCCGATGTCAATACCGATATACATCATCTGTAACCTCTTAATATGATTATAAAAACCCATACTAAAAAACGCCAATTCAAATATCTGATGAAACAATACATTCCATCGGAACCGGCGATAGTAAACCCGCTTTATTCATAGTTTTTTCCGCTTATTTGCCGCTGCCCAGAATATAGTCCCGAAAAGCCTGCGCCGTATTGGTCAGCCTGCGGTCCTTGGAGTGAATCATATACAGACAGCGCACCGTGCTCTTTCCCTCCAGCGGGAATACCAGCACGTCCTGCGCCATAGCAGCCGCCAGTTCAGACACGATGGCCACGCCCAGCCCCTGTGCCACCGCGCGCAGTATCGTATCGTTGTTGTCCATCCGCGCGACGACGTGAATTTCCTCCGTGCGAATGCGGTTCTCGCACAGGAACTTGTCCACAGCCAGCTGCGTACCGGAACCGCCTTCCCGAAATATCAGCGGGTCTGAAAGCAGCGTATTTCCCGAAGCTTTGGCGCTAAGCAACCCGCGGTATTTATCGCTGTCCGGTGTCAGCAGCACCAGCCTGTCCTCGCACAGCAGGTCGTACACCAGCTCCTTCCGGTTCATCACCGCCCCCACGAAGCCGATCTGCGCATCGCCGTCCATCACCTGCTCATGCACACACGTGCTGTCCCCGCCGCGCAGCGTAAACCGGCACTGCGGCATCTGCTGCGCGAATCCGGCAATCAGCCCGGGCAGCAGATAGCTCATTGGTATCGTGGAAGCGGCCAGCGCCAGCTCCACCGACGTGCGCTCCTCCAGCTCCCGCGAGAGCTGTTCGCAGCTTTGCAGTATGGCCTTGGCATGAGCGAAAACGCGCCGCCCTTCCTCTGTCAATACGATCTTTCGTTTGCCCGACCGCACGATCAGCGGCACGCCGATATCCTTCTCCAATGCGGCTACATGCCCGCTCACGGTAGACTGCGCCAGATACAGCCTGTCCGCCGCCCCGGTGAAGCTTCCGCATTCCACCACCGCGGCAAACGCCTCCAGCTGTTTGAGATTATAGTTCATACGTTACTCCAGAATGATACGTTTTCTGCCTCCGTAAGGGGCGACAGTCCCGATGCGCTGCGCAGAGGGCACGCAACCTTTCAGCTCCTCAAGCAACGCATCCGCATCCGCCGCCGCGACGCAAATCACCAGACCGCCCGCCGTCTGCGGGTCAAACAGCAGGTCTGCCTTCTCCAGCGGTGTGCTGCCGACATCCACGTAGTCCTCCGCGAAGCTGCGGTTGCGGTACATGCCCGCAGGCAGCACGCCCATTCGCGCAAACTCCACCGCATCGGGTATCATGTCAATACCGTCCACGTGCACATGTATCTCCACGTCGCTGCCCTGCGCCATCTCCAGCAGATGCCCCATCATGCCAAAGCCCGTCACATCGGTGCACGCGTGTACATCGTATTTCACCATCGCGTCCCTTGCACATTTGTTCAGCGTCGTCATCAGCCGGTACGCCAGTGTTTCCGTCTCCTCGCTGACCAGTCCGGCCTTCATCGCGGACGTTAAAACGCCGATGCCCAGCGGCTTGGTAAACAGCAGCACGTCGCCCGGCTTCGCGCCCGAATTGGTCAATATCTTATCCGGATGCACAAATCCGGTCACCGCCAACCCGTACTTGGGCTCCTCGTCGTAGATGCTGTGCCCGCCGGTAATCAGTGCGCCCGCCTCATACACCTTATCATAGCCGCCCCGTAGTATCTCATGAACCGATTCCTTGGGCATGTCCTCAGGCACTGCCATGATGTTGAGCGCGAGCTTCGGCTCACCCCCCATCGCGTACACGTCAGACAGCGCGTTGGTTGCCGCGATGGCACCGAATGTATACGGGTCGTCCGCGATCGGCGGGAAGAAATCCACCGTCTGCACCAGCGCCAGCTCATCGCTGATCTTATACACCGACGCGTCGTCGCTGCGGTCAAACCCCACCAGCAGGTTCGGGTCTGAATGTACCTTTATATCCTCCAGCAGCTGTGCCAGCACGCCCGCGCCCACCTTGGCCCCGCATCCGGCGCACTTGGCCAGCTTGGTCAGCTTGATCTTGTCCGTCATTGCGGCACCTCCATCAGAAAACGTTGTTCAAAATGACGTTGTTTCATTACTCAGCCGGTCACCATATTTCTCCAGAACGAAATCCAGATCCTTATCGCCTCTGCCGGAGCAGTTTACGAGTATGGAGCCTGTGTCCATTTCTTTTGCCAGCTTAATGGCATAAGCAACCGCGTGAGCGCTTTCCAGTGCCGGAATAATGCCTTCCAGCCTGGACAGTAAAAAGAAAGCGTCGATAGCCTCATCATCCGATGCGGACTTATAAATGACTCTTCCCAGATCCCGAAGATACGCGTGTTCCGGCCCCACTGAAGGGTAATCGAGACCGCTGGCAACAGAATATACCGGATCCGGCTCTCCCTTATCGTTCTGCAGCATGATCGAATTGAACCCGTGCATAACGCCTTCGGTGCCGTAAGTTAAGCTCGCGGCATGTTCACCGATTTTTGTTCCCATGCCCATGGGTTCCACCCCATAAAGATCGACCGGATCATTCAGGAACGGAGTCATGATTCCCGCGGCGTTTGAGCCACCGCCCACGCAAGCCACAACCGCGTCTGGAAGATTGCCTGTCATGCTCAAAAACTGCTCTCTGGCCTCCACACCCACTATGGTCTGAAAATCTCTCACCATGAGCGGGAAAGGATGCGGGCCCACGACTGATCCGATGCAATAGATAGCCTCTTCATACTCACTCATGTAGGCTTCAAAAGCCGCATCCACAGCTTCCTTGAGCGTTTTGAGCCCGTGAGAAACAGGCACAACTCTGGCGCCCAGAAGCTTCATCCGGGCAACATTCGGTGCCTGTTTGGCGATGTCCACTTCTCCCATATAGATATCACACTCAAGCCCGAAAAAAGCGGCGGCGGTCGCCAAAGCGACGCCATGCTGACCCGCGCCTGTTTCCGCGATGATCTTTTTCTTGTTTAAATATTTGGCTAACAGCCCTTCGCCCATGCAATGGTTAAGCTTGTGCGCTCCGGTATGGTTTAGATCTTCCCGCTTCAAATATATCTGGCATCTGCCAATGGAGTTAGACAGCCGTTCGCAATGATACGTGGGCGTGGGCCTTCCCTGAAATTCTTTTCTGATTCTCCTGAGTTCGCTGATAAATTTCGAGCTTTTGCATATCGTCTGGTATGCGGATGATATTCTTTCAAATTCAGCAACGAGCTGAGGCGGAATAAACGCTCCGCCGTAATTGCCGAAAAAGCCTTCTTTTGTGGGCGTCGTCTTCGTATAGGTTGCAAAGTCAACATCTCGTAAAACCATTTGATTCTCCTTTATTGCTGATTTGATTACAATATGGTATGGGATATTATATCACAAAAAAGGCGGCCGAACTCAATATATGTTATCATAAGGGTTTTATATAATAAAATAGTATAAACCCTATTATTTATCATGAAAGGGTTGATATTTGCCTGATTGCTCAGGGACCGCCCGCCGAGGTCATGGAGCGAGGATCTTATGAAACAGGTTTCGGGCTAAAATGCAAGGTAATCGAAGAACCAGTTTCCGGTTCTGCATGGTGGTATTCAAGGGCAGGCATCATTATATGCAATCGATCAGTCCGTGACAATAATATAATCGCCGTTCTTGAGCTGTATCACATTGGCCCGCAGGCCTCTGGCGATATCGGAGATGACCTGCTTTCTTTCCTCTTCATCGGTTATCCACAAGCCTTTCAGTTTTTCCTCAATGACCAACGTTGTTTCCATGATAGAAACGCTATTATTTTTATAACGGCTCAGTTCAAAACCTGATGCTCAATTCATACCCCTCGTTTTTAACGCCGTTATTATTCCGCCCTCTTGACCTTTTTACAATACCGCGTTATAATAACACTGTTATTTTTTTAAACATTGTTATTTTACGGAACAATATTATGACAGCAATCGGAGGCAGTTTCCTTGGCTAGAGAAGATCAGAAAATGCGCAGTGACATCGTCCGCCAGGCGATACTCGATACCGCTCTGCAGATCGGTTTGGAAGAAGGCTTCGAGGCCATCTCCATCCGTAAAATCATCGGCAGAATGAAATACTCCACCGGCGTCGTTTATCACCACTTCAAAGACAAGCAGGAGATCATCGACGCCATAGAAGCCTCGGAAACCGAAAAGTACTACGCCGTCATCTCTCAGCTGGTGGATGATTCGGCGGATGTGATCACCAATATGCTGACGGTGTTTCGCCGCGCCACACAACTCGCGCTTGAGGAGCCGGAAAAATACAACCTGATCGTGCTGCACAAATACAGCCGGTATAAGCCCAGCCCCTCTCCGTGGATCTCGCATATCGCCGGGAATCTGGAAAAGGAGATGCTGGCCGGGCGCATCAAGAAGATGAATCCACGGCACACCGCTTTTAGCATCTGGAGTTCCTTTTTAGGGTTCAATCTGATGATCTCCCGCATGGAAGGCATCACCCCCCAGCAGGCGGACGAAATGTTTCAGGTTCAGTCTGAGATTATTATTAAAGGAGTTTTAAATATATGAAAAAAATCAGTGTCATCTACGCCACCAAAACGAAGCATTCGCAGAAAATTGCGAACGCCGTGGCCGCCGCGCTGGGCGTATCGGCACAGAACGCAGCAGAGAGCCCAGCCCTCAGCGAAACCGGTCTGCTCTTCATCGTCGGCGGCATATACGGCGGTGAAAGTATGCCTGAAATGCTGGAATACGTGTCAGGCCTCACCTCACAGCAGGTTGAAAAAGCGGCGCTCATCACATCCTGCGCATCCGGCAAACAAGGGCAGAAAAGCGTCCGCAGCCAGCTTGAGAAAAACGGGATCCCGGTCATCGACGAGTTCCTCTGCTATGGCAGCATACTGTTCGTGCACGCGGGTCATCCAAGTAAAGCCGACCTGGACAACGCGGTGCAGTTCGCTGTCCGGCTAACTGGAAAGGCGGGATGAGCCATGAAAAAAGTACTCATTATCATTGGCATCGTGGTTGGGGTCATCGTCATCATCGGAGCTGTCGGGTTTGCGGTGATATCTCATTCCGCTCAGCAGGCGCGCGCATCGCTGGTCTTTGAGGATATCGACATGTCCCGCGCGGCGGACGGTACATATGAAGCCGCCGTGAACGCCGGCGTTATCAGCGTCAAAGTTGCGGTCACCTTGGAAAGCCACGTCATCAGCCGTATCGATATTCTCGAGCACAACAGCGGAAAAGGCGCTCCGGCCGAGGCCATCACGCAGGACATGACAGCGGCCAACACCTACGATGTGGACATCGTCAGCGGCGCGACACTGTCCAGCGAGGCCATCAAAAGCGCGGTCAGCAAAGCGCTCAAGGCCGCCTGCACCGAGTAGCGCAGCAGGAGGGATTATGATCACGATACTTGCAGACGAGGCCAAAACTCAAATCGGGAACGAGCTGTATCATGCGCTTGTCTCAAAGGGAGCCGAGGCAGACTATGTGCCGCTCGAAGACGTCAACATAAAGCCCTGCGTCAACTGCGGCGGCTGTTCGGACAAAACCTACGGCCGTTGCGTCGTGCGGGACGACGGCGACTGGATATACCCCAAGGTGGTCCGCTCCGATGTGCTCATCCTTGTCACACCCGTCGTGTTTGGCGGCTATTCGTTCAAGCTCAAGCGCGTGCTCGATAAGTTCGGGCTGTTTATGGACCGGCGTTACTTCGTTGTCAATGGCGAGCTCGCCAAAGGCGGCATGCCGGGCCGCACGTTCAGATGCGTCACCGTGGGCGTCAGTGAGCGGGATGATGCCGCTGAGAGCGCTGCGTTCAAACAGCTGTTCCGCGAGCTGCTCATCATCACACAGGGCGCTGGCCGGGCATACGTCACCGGCACGGGGTTGCTGCCGGAAATGAAAAACGATATACTCACGGAGGCCCTTCGCACATGAAACATTTTGCCCTTATCAACTTAAGCCCCCGTAAAGAGGGTACCAGCATGACGCTGCTGAACGCCTGTAAAGACCACCTCGAATCCCGCGGGCACACCGTCACGTTGTCGCACCTGTATCCCAGCCTGAAAAGCCCCGATGCGCTTTTCAGCGCCGTGGCGGGGGCGGATACACTGGTATTCTGCGGCCCATGTTATATCAACACCTATCCCGCCGATACCACGTGGCTGCTTGAGGAGCTGGCCGCAAGGCCGGATCTGCTGCACGGGCAGGCTGTTTACGGCATCATACAGGGCGGTATGCCCACCGCGCACACCCATGCGTCCGGCCTGTCCATGCTGCAAATTTTTGCGTCACAGTGCGGCCTTCAGTATAATGGCGGTTTTGTGATGGGCATGGGCGCGATGCTGAACGGCAAGCCGCTGACCAAACTGTTCAACGCCCGGGCCGTCATTCGTCAGCTTGGCGTATTTTTAAGCCACATGGAAAAAGGCGAAGCCTCACCGCCCGCGGTTTACGAACGCGCACAACTCAAATGGCCGCCCTTCACGTACGGGATAATGTCCAGAATGATCAACAGAATGATGGTAAGGGACTTTGGCGCGCGCGGCATCGATATCACAAAGCCCAGCGCATACTTGTAAAAACGCACTGCACTGCTCATGCCGGACACGAGTCCGGCCTTTTCATTTTTCGCCTTCTTTGGGATCGGGCAGCAGCAGTATGTCCTTCTGCACCGGCGTGTAAAACAGCCGCTTGATTTCCTCCTTGGTTTGAGTCTGCCCCAATATCCACATCAATTTCGTCACCGCCGCTTCCAGCGTCATGTCCCGCGCCTCCAGCATGTCCAGCTTCTGCTTCAGGCCGACACCCACCTCATATAACCCAAGATCCACCCCCTCATGCGGCACCTGTGTAGACATCACGAGCACCCTCCCGGATGCGGCCCAGTCCTCCATCGCTTCCATAAACCCGTCGCCGTCGCCGCCGGGTATGCCGCCCACGCCGAAGGATTCGATCACCAGCGCACGGTAATCCCGCTTCAAGGATGAAATGATGTCCGCCCGCATGCCGGGAATCAGCTTCAGCACAAACACGCCCGGGTCCATCCGCCGGGAAAACTTCGGCGACATCCCCGGCGTCTTCTCGCTGACGAAATAGATGATGCGCTTGTCCCGGATGCGCGCCACCTCCGGGTAATCGATGCTGGAAAACGAGTTATAGCTTTTCGACCGCGTTTTCCGTGCCCTTGTGCCCAATATCACCCGTCCGTCAAACACCAGATGCACGCCGCATGCTTCACTGCCCGCCGCATACAGAAAAGCGTCGCTAAGGTTGGTGGCCGCGTCCGTTTCACGCATGCCGATGGGCTTCTGTGCGCCCGTCAGCACCACCGGTTTGGGGCTGTCCTGAACGAGATACGACAGCGCCGCTGCCGTGTAAGCCATCGTATCCGTCCCGTGCGTAATCACAAAGCCATCATACGCGTCATAGTGCTGCTGTATGCAGGCCGCCAGCTCGCACCAATGCGCATGGTGAATGTGCGTGCTGTCCAGATTGAACAGCTGCAGCGCCTCCGTCCGGCAGATATCGTTTATCTCGGGCACAAAGTCCAGAATCTGTGCCGCGGTTATCTGCGGCGCGAGTCCCCCCTTGGTCTGTCTGGACGCTATCGTCCCTCCTGTTCCGATCAGCAGTATCTTCTTCATATCATCCTTCTTTTGCCGCCGATGTGATACATTTTAGTATTCCGTGCTTTTGCCGAATCATCATATAAAAAGACCGGCGCCCATTTTAGCCCCGGCCTCACATATGCGTTACCTGTGATTACGCCCGCCTGTTATAACGGATCAAAAACGCGGCGGATACGATGGACGCCACACAGAACACCACCAGCAGCACCTTGAATATGTCGTTGCCTAAAAAGTTCATGCCGGGGTTATATATATCCACCACAAAGAACGTGAGCATCATCAGTGAAATGATAATACAGATGTGCGGTATCAGCTTCCTTAACATCAGTAGCCTCCTTTGTCGTCCGCGATATAGAGTATGTCGCTGGTTCTGCGTCCGCCTTCATAAGGCTCGTTCTGCGTCTTCCCCAAAAACACCATCTCGGAGGATTTGCCGCCGTCCAAATTATAAGCCACCTTGCAGCCCATGTCGTAAAGCAGCTGGGACAGCTCGGCCATCGTAAACCCGTTGGTGGGCTGAGGCGAACGCCCGTCCGACACCACAAAGCAGTAGTGCCCCGGCTCATAATATCCCACCGCCGTGCGCGGGTTTCCCGCCGCGATGCGGCTGGTGGTGTTGAATTCTGTCATCGGCTGGCCGTCCTGCAGCAGCATGGGCCCGAAAGTCCACACCTGCCATACGCCCTCCGCCTTAATCTTTTCCAAATCGAATTCTTCCGGCGAATACGTCTGCATCGTTCCGTCATAGTTTAATACCAGCAGGTCCGAATCATGCATCTTATCGCGCTGCATCAAGCCGTTGCGCACCACCACGCCCTTGTTTTCCTTACAGAAGTCCCCGTTAACGCCGATAACGCCGCCTACATATTCCAGTATTTCACCCGTTCTGTCGATGTACCCGAACGTGTTCTCGTTGCCGAACGCGGTGCGGAAATACTGGTAGTCCTTGATGTATATATCCGCCACATAATAGTTGACTTCGTTCAGCACCTTTTTCTCCACAGTGACGCTGATGTTGCCGCTCTTGTATGAGGTTTCGTCCTGCAGCACCTCGCCGTCCGTGAACTTGTCGGGGAACTTCATGCCCCATGCGGTGCCGTCGGGTATTGGCGTGGGCTCCGGCTCCTCGGTGACCACCGGCTCCGCCGCCAGGCTTTCCGTCGGTGCGGGTGTGGCCACAGCGGTCTGCGTCGGGCGCGGCAGCTCCTTCTCGTCGCCGCTCAAGTCCCGCGGTATGATGATATAATAAAGCGAAAACGCCAGCAGCAGCAGCGCCGCGATCACAACATCGATCACGACCACCCACACGACGGGCAGCTTCCTTCTGCCGCCGTTATCCCCGCCGGTTCCGCCGCCGTTCCTGTTTCCCTTTTCCTTATCAGCCTTTTTGCGTTTGCCTTTGGCTCCTACAGCCATATCCCAGTCGTCCTCGCCGCCATCATCTTTGGCATCCGGACCGGCTGTACAACCTGTATTCTCTCCGCCGGCTTCAGACCTCACAGCCGGCCGTGCCGCTTCCGGCGCCGTAAATCCGGGCGTAAAGGCCGCCGCGCTGAGCCCCGCGGGAGACCGCCATACGGTTGCCGCCGTTTCAAGGCTCTCCGCCGGTGCTGCCGCCCCCAGAGACGTTGCCGCGCTTAATCCCGCAGCCGTCCGTGCCGGTTTCGCATCGGAAACGCTGTCCACTTCCGCAGCCGTTACCGCCGCCTGTTCAGGCGCAGCGTCTTCCGGCATATCCGCCGCCGCCGTTGCGGTCTCACTCTGTGTCTCTTCTGCCGCTTTTGCGCTTTCCGCCCGCTTCCGGGACAGCCTGTCCTCCATGCTCACCACGTTGGACTGCGCCTCCGGCTGCCTGGCAGCCTCGCTGCGCGGCGCTGTATTCTCCCGCCCGATCGGCACGGCGCTGATCCGCACGCCCGCAGCCGCGGCTTTTATCGTATCCTGTTTTTCGGGTACCGTCTTCTTCGGCTGATCAGCCGTCTTCTGCGCGCTCTTGCTTGCCGCAGCCTTTGCAGTATCAGGCCGCGCGGGAACGCTTATTTTAATGCTCTCAGTCTGAACGCTTAATCTGGCATCCCTGGCCGCCATCCCCTTATCAGCGCTTTTTTTCGCACCTGACTTTTTGCTTGTCCCGGCCAAAGGCCTTCTGCCTGGCCTGTCATCGTCTGTATCAAAGTAATTTTTAACTTTCATTAATAGCAGCCGTCCCGTCAAAGTGATTGGTTTTTGTGCCTTTTCTCACCGGCATACAAAAAAACGCTCGTCCTTATATAATGCTTAATTTCCTCTGACTTGTAAAGCCCTATTATAATAGTTTAACCTTAATACAACAATAAGTTTGCGCCAAATACGGTTCTCGGGGAAGATTGCTGTCAATTGTCGGCAATATACACAATATCGCTGGTGCCCCGTCCGCCATTATACGGCTGGTTGACGAATTCACCCATAAAAGCCATCTCAGACGACTGGCCCCCGTCCAGGTTAAACGCTGCGCTGCAGCCCAGCTCATAGAACAGCTGCGACATCTCCTTCAGCGTGAGTCCATCCGAATATCCCGGCTGCCGCCCGTCCGCCACCACAAAGCAGTAGTGCCCCGGTTCATAATACCCGATGGCCGTGCGCGGGTTTTTGGGGTTCAATGTACTGTTGAATGTCTCCATCGGCTGGCCATTATCCAGCAGCATCGGCCCGAACGTCCATACCTGCCATACGTTTTGCTCCGTCATATTGCTCAGATCCAGTTCTCCGGCCGAAAAAGTCTTCATGCTGCCGTCGGCATACATCACCAGCGCGTCCTTGAACACCTCGTCGCGGTACAGCACGCCGTTGCGCACCACCGGCCCGGCGTTGTTGCCGCTGTAATCCCCATTGATGGCGATCACCGCGCCGTTCTCCTGCGCGATCGTGTCAGTATCATCGTGAATGCCGCTGCCGAACCGCCCTTGTGCAAACGCCGTTTTGAAATACTTCGGTTCCGCAAGATAGATATCCGCCACGTAGTACGTCACGCCGTCCTGCTGCACCTTTTCAATGTCCACACTGATGTTGGCGCTTTTGTAGGTACTGGCCGTCTGTTCCACGGTTCCGTCCGTGAATCTGCCCGCAAACTTTTCCCTCCAGCTCTGTGACGCCTGTGCATCCGCCAGTGTACCCGCTCCGCCGAACATGCCGGCGCCCGTATCCGCTGCCTGTCCGCTGCTCTGCAGCTCGGTCAGCACCTTTGTTCCATTCTCAATCTCCCGCGGCAGCAGAAAATAGTAAAGCGCAAAAATGTTCAGCAGCAGCGCCGCGATCAGTACGTCTGCGATAATCACCTTCACCAATGGTGCTCTTTTGTTTGATCTGTTGTCCGGCCTGCGTCCATAGCCCGGGGGCAGTCTTCTCACAGCTGCCGCCTGTCCGGCCTGTGCGTCTGTTCTGTCATAGAAGTCCATCATTATCCGCCTTTTTTATCAGACTCACCACCCGTTTACAATGTTAAGTATCTCTCATTCAGGTGAGAATCATGAAAGCGCGGGATTATAATTTGGTTAGAAAATCCGCCCCTTATTTTTTTCTAACCAAATTCTTACCTTTGCCGCACTGTACTTTGCACGTCAAATACTTTAGTATTCAATATAGAAATACGGCGTCACATGGCGGTAAACAAAAGTGCAGAACATTCTCATCATTGAAGACGAACCCAGTATCATATCCTTTCTCGAGCCGGAGCTGCGGCACGAGGGCTTTTCAGTGTCCTCTGCGACGGACGGCAAAACGGGCCTTGAGCTGTTTGAGCAGACGGGAGCGGATTTGGTGCTGCTGGACATTATGCTCCCCGGCATGAGCGGCCTGTCGGTGCTGCGGCGCATCCGCTCCGTATCCGATGTCCCCGTCATCATACTGTCAGCGCGCGGCGACACCACCGACAAGGTCATCGGTCTGGACGGCGGCGCGGACGACTACCTCGCCAAGCCGTTTGAGATTGAGGAGCTGCTGGCTCGCGTGCGCTGTGCGCTCCGCAAGCAAAAGCGCATTCAGGGTGACGTGCTCTCCTTCCGCGACATCTCGCTGAATGTGACCGCCCGGCACGTTACAGCGGGCGGAACTGCCGTTGAGCTGACAGCGCGCGAATTCGACCTGCTGACGTATCTGATGCAGAACGTCAACCACGCGCTCACGCGTGAGCAGATTTTGAACAGCGTCTGGGGCTACGATTTCTACGGCGACACCAAGGTGGTGGATGTCTACATCCGATACCTGCGCAATAAGCTGGACGAGCCATTTTCCACAAATTACATCACCACCGTACGAGGCGTAGGCTACATGCTAAAGGATGATTCGCTATGAAAGATCCGGCCAAAGCCAGAAAGAGAATGCCCCTCGTTTGGCGCATGACGCTGTCCAACACGGTCATGCTGTTCGTTCTGCTGGCCGTGTTCACCAGCAGCTTTGTTGTGGCGCTGTTCAGCGACATCACGCACACGCGCAAGCAGCATCTCAGCGAATCGCTGGATACCATTGAAGCGCGGCTGTCCCAGGCGGAAACACTCTCCGCGAACATTTTTGATACCATCCATCTCAAAAAAGCGGTACAGTTCGCCATATACAGCCCAGACAAAGAACGCTTGTACACCACGGTCAAGAGCATGCCGCCGCTCGAGTCACTGGACGATATGTCCGCCGCGATCCGTTTCAACGGGGAAGACCCGCTGGGCGAGCTCAAGGAGGACTACGAGTTCACCATATCCTCTTCTCGCTGGGTCACTGCGGCGGGCATGCCGCTGTATGTCCACACGTTCAAGGATGTTACCGAAGAGATGGAGGTTGTGGAAAGAATGCCGCAGCTGGTGGCCGTCACGCTGGCCGTCGGCCTTGTGCTGAGCTTCGCCGCCGGACGCCTCGTCAGCCGCCGGGTGCTCCGCCCCATCAGCCGTATATCCTCGCGCATACAGGCCATCAGCGCCAGCAGCTTAAGCGAGCGTCTGCCCGAGAACCGCTCTTCAGACGAACTGGAGGAGCTGGCATTGTCTTTCAACCGCATGATAGAACGCCTGGAACAGTCTTTCACGCGTCAAAAGCGCTTTGTCTCGGATGCCTCCCACGAACTGCGTACGCCCCTCGCCGTGATTCAGGGCCACACCTCCATGCTGCTGCGCTGGGGCAAAGACGACCCTGCCATAGCAGAGCAGTCGCTCAAAACCATGCAGGCCGAAATCCGCGGCATGACGCAGCTGATTGACCGGTTGCTGATACTTGCCCGTAACGACGACGATGCCGGAGCCCGTCTGCACAAGGAGAGAATCCCGGCCCGCGCCTTTCTGCAGGAAGCGGCGGATGAACTGCTGCTGCTCCACCCGGAGGCGCGCGTGGATATCCGCTGCAACGCCGACACCATCGTTGCGGACAGGGCTGCACTGCAGCAGGTGCTGCGCATACTGCTGGACAACAGCGTCAAATACAGCCCGCCGCCCGCCGCTGTCACGCTGTCCGCCGAAGCCGGGCAAGACGGTGTGCTGCTCTCCGTGTCAGATTCCGGCTCCGGAATCGATGCGGACAAATTGCCTTTCATCTTTGACCGCTTCTTCCGCGCGGACGATTCGCGTACCAAAAACACGGGCGGAACAGGGCTTGGACTAGCCATTGCCAAAAGTATTGTGGAATCCCACGGCGGCACCATCGTGGCACAAAGCCGCAAGGGCGCTGGTACACAGATGCGTATTCTGCTGAAAAACAGCTGAGCCGCCATCAATAACGTTCCCGGTCATGCGCATTGGGGTAGCAGAAAAAAACCCCCGCCATACTGCACGCGGGAGTATACCAAATTATTTGGATACAGATGATGTCAAATGTTGAGTTGGGAGATGGCAGGGCATGCAGTATCTCTATTGCATACCCTGCAAGGGATTATCAAGCACAATTATTGAATAACAGGTAACTATTATTCAAGCTATTAATATAGACAGTAAAATCTGCAGAAACGTTTCAACTTTTTTCAAAAAATATCCGGCTGATAATATTCATAATTATGTTATATTGTAATGGACGTCATTATTAATAAGGTATTTATATTATATGAGAGATTCTTTGACCGACCAAAAGGATAAAAAGGAAAGCAGGCCTGTTATCCTATTTATCTATGAAAATTATCGAAATCTGATGTTCCAGGCGGCCAAGTCCATTGTATGTGAAAATCATCTCGCCGAAGACGTTGTCCAGGAAGCGTTTGAACGAATTATTAAAAAAATTGACCTGATCAAAAAAGTGAAACCGGAAGCGCTGCGAAGCTACGTCGTCCTCATCGTAAAAAGCATCGCATGCAATCTAATCGCCCGGGAAAGCAAGCATAAAACCTTCGCTATCGACGATTTCACCGTTGCGCCGGATGCTGAGGATATATCAATAGAAGATATCACCATACAGAATGAGCTGGTCGCCAGCATTAAGGAGAGCCTGTCTGAAATCGGGATCTCCTATTCGACACCCATGATCCTCCGTTATTACTATGGTTTCAGCGACAAGGAAACGGCAGAACTGCTGGACATCAAATCTGCCGGAACGGTCAGGTCCCTGTGCTTTCGTGGCAGGCGATTGATTCTGGACAAGATAGAGAAGGCAGGTAGGCTGAATGATTAAATCGGGTGAAACAAATAACGGAAGAGTTATCGACCAGCTGAATGAGGATATCTTTCTTGCGCTGTTCAGAAAAGGCGCTTACGAATATCTGGAGGAGCAAGCCGATAAAGATCTGGATCACAGCGAAACCCTCTCTGAAAGCTGCGAGCAGCGCATCATGCGCCTGATAAAAAAAGAGAACCGAAGGGAGCAGGCGCACAGAGCGCTTAAAACGCTCACCAAAGTCGCTGTCATATTGCTCATCATATTAGCCGTCAGCACGATCACCATTTTAAGCGTTGAGGCTTTTCGCGTACCTGTATTCAATCTGTTTATACAAAGCAGCGATGAATTTACGGATATATCCGTCGGCGAAGATGCTCCGCCTGCCGCCGCGCAGGAATATTTCACCCAGTCCATCTACATACCCGCCGGATACGAACTCACCGCCACCGATGAGCTGGTGAATACAATTAAGTATTTCTATTCCGATGCTGATGGAGGTTCCATTACCATCAGCAGATACGGTATGGGCAGCCACATAGGCTTTAATACAGAGGACGCTGAAACCAGCACGATCGATATTAACGGACAGGAATGCCTCTATTCCATCAGGGACGGATGGGTTTCGCTGTTTTTTAAGACGGATGAATATGCCTATCTGATCGACGGCTCGGTTGAGCTGTCGGAAGTCGTCAAAATAGCGGAAAGTATACTGTAGCAGATTCAAAAGCATCATAAGCCGCAAGTAAGCCGAAACACCTTAAATTCAAAAAATGCCTCTGTGAGAGGCATTTTTTATTGAATTATTATGAGGCTCGTCCTGCGCGCTTGGGTTCCGGCCAAGTATGGGCCATATTGCGGAGGCAGCATCTCCGTAATCAAAACCTCATTTAATCGCTCACTCCGCAGGAAACACCACCACCAGCAGCATCTTAAACTGCTCCGGCGCGGCCACCGCATGCGCCACGTTTGCGGGCATCACCACCGTCTGCCCCGCCTCTGCGATGTGCACCTGTCCGCCGATGGTAAGCTGTGCCTTTCCATCCAGCACGTATACCAGCGCGTCGCCTTTGGACTCGTGCGAGCTGATCTCCTCGCCGCCGTCGAAAGCGAACAGCGTCATGCTCACCGCCTTGTTCTGCACCAGAGTACGGCTCACGATCTGCCCCGGCTGGTAAGTTACCAGCGCCGCCATGTCCAGCGCCTTTTCCATCTCGATATTTTTCAGTATGTTGCTCATTGCCCTTTGACCTCCTTTTTTAATCCGTCACCAGACGTTTCTCGCCGGTGATCTGCTGAACGGGCGCTATGTCCTGCGTCACTTCCAGCACGCCCAAATATTCTCCCGCTGCGTCGTGCACCGCGTAGTAGCGGATATACACATATTTGCCGCCCATGTGGATCCAGAAATCCTCGTGATCCTTCTTGCCGCTCTTGAGATCAGCCACAATGTCCTCCACGATGTGCACACTCGCCGGCGGATGGCAGTCCGTCACCTTGCGCCCGATGATCGCCTTGGTGCGGGGGAACACCCGCTCCGCTCCTTGCGAGAAATACCGGACGGTGTCGTCCTTGCCCACAAACGTGATGTCGATGGGCAGTGTATCCAGCAGCGCCGTCATCTCCTGCATTGACAGAAACCCCGTGGGCAGCGCGAGGTCTCCGTCGTGAGCCGCGGCAGGCGCTTGCACCTTTGCTTCAGCAGGCTGCCAGACGGGCGGCTCCGGAATCAGGCAGTAGCCGATTTCTCCGCTTTGCTCCGCAATGTGCTTCCACTCTTCGGTGGTCAGCACCTCCAGCACCATGGGCAGCATGATGTTTTCTTCCTTAAATATCATCTCCGCCGCCTTATTAGCAGCCTCCTCAGTTTTGTCCGCCGCCGCGCCGTCCCCCGATACCATCAGCTGCGCCGCTTCCTTGATAAGAGTACGTATCTCGTCATCCACGCCCCACATCACCTTGGGCGGCGCGGTGATGCCGTACTTCTCCATGTACGGAAACAGCAGCATCTCCTTTTTCACATAGTGCTTGTCAATCTGCCGCAGCGTATCGATATCTGCCGCCAGCTGCTTCGCGGCTCCGGCTTCCCCCGCGCGCAGCTTCGCTATCCCGGGCCGTATGCGCTCATTCATCAGCGCCTCCAGCGCCCGGTTCTCCGCCTTGATCGTGTGTACCGGATGCCCCGGTATGTCGGATGCCGGCACGTGGATCTCCTCCACCGATGTCCCCAGTACCGCCGCATGCACGTCGCACAGCCGCTGCACCTCATTCACCGGCAGGCCTTCGGAAATCAGCGCCTGCTCCGCCTCGGATATCTCGGACGCCGACACGCCGTCGAACGCGTCCGCGAACTGTGCCTTCACCTCGTCCACACTCTTGCCTGCGTGTAGCTGCCTGATCAGCTCCTTGATAACCTGCTTCCTGTATTCCCTGTTGTTGATCTCCTGACTCATCTTTCTCCCTCCCCGTTTGTGATTTCATATCCGCGCCCTTCCAGCACCTGCCGGACGGTTTCCATATCTATCTTTTTCATCGCCGCGCCTTTGGGTATCGTCATAAACCGTCCCGCTGTCGCCAGCATCCCCGGCTTGATGATATCCGTAAACCCCAGCTCCCTCATGATATCGATCAGCTCGGGGTGCTCGGCGCACAGCTTCTGTACCGGTTTATTCAAATCAATACCTTTCATATTGTCATTCTCCCCCGTTCCTGAGTTTTCTTTCCCTTTTTCATGCTCATTATATTCCAGCCGCAGGCCATTTTACGTTGCATATGCAACATAGTTCAAAAAAGTTAGCATCGGCGTCCTTTGCTGCCTTTTTTGTCGCATGACATCGCTGTCACCCTTAATGTGGTATAATAACGCCAAAGCATCCAAGGGAGGAAACAAGCATGAGAAGAGAGAGGCTGCTGCCTGATAATGAAGCCCGAGAAATACTGAAAAAAGGCCAGTACGGCGTGATGAGCACCATAGCGCCGGACGGCACACCCTACGGCGTTCCGCTGAACTACTACTACGACGAAGAGGAAGACGCAATATTCTTCCACTGCGCCACCCGCGGCCTCAAGCTGGACAGCATCAGCTTCCACAGCTGCGTCAGCTTCACCGTGGTCACCCGTTCTGAGATCGACGCCCCCAATTTGACGACGCTGTATGAGAGCGCCATCGCCACCGGCCTCGTTTCCTTCGTCAGTACCGACGGAGAAAAGATGCTGCGCCTGGAAGGGCTGTGCCGCGCGCTCACGCCGTCCGTCAGCGCCGACAGCTGCGGCAACCTGCCGCACACCGCCGTGGTTCGCATCAGCATCGAAACGGTCACCGGTAAACGCAACGATTCATAGCATGGATATTATTCTCAGTCTGTGATATAATGGAAATTAATAACGGATACGGAGGATACTGAAAAGTGCCCAGAATCTCCAATATCGAATTGCTCAATACCGCTGAACAACCGGCGCTGACCATCCGCACACGCACATCGGTGGATAAGCTGCCGATGGTCATCGGCCAGGGTTTCGGACAGCTGGCGGCGCATCTTGGCGCTTTGGGCGCGCATCTGGCTAACGTGCCCTTCGTCGCCTACCACAACATGGACATGGCGGATCTGGACGTGGAACTGGGCTTTCCGGTAGACGGTCCGCTCACGGGCAGCGGCGACATCCGGTACGCGCCTGTGCCGTCAGGCCTTCGCGTCTTCTGCATGTACCTCGGGCCATACAGCGCCATGCGGCCGGTCTACGACGAAATGGCCGCGTGGATAACCTCTCACGGCTACTCTCCTGCCGGAGCCGCTTATGAGTACTATTACAATGGCCCGGGCACACCGGAAGAGCAGCTCCTTACGCAGATCGTGATGCCGCTCAAATGACGGCAGCCATTTTACGCGTAACGCCGGATCATGGCGACTTCACGGCGCTGGTAAGCCTGCTGGACGACGAGTTCTTTTCGATCTTCGGCGACGTCTACCTCGACTATAAACCGCACAATGCGACGGACGTTCTTACCCTTGCCGCAGTGGCGTATGCGGACGGCGTCCCCGCCGCCTGCGGCGGCATCAAGCCGCTCAGCCCGGATACCGCCGAACTCAAGCGCATGTTTGTCAAACCGCATTTTCGGCGCTTGGGGCTGGCACAGCGCATCGTGCGTGAGCTGGAGGCCGCCGCACGTGAGCAGGGCTTTTCGCGCATGGCACTGGAAACAGGCGCAGACATGTCGGCCGCCATCGCATTGTACCGCAGTCTCGGCTACGCCAGCATCGAAAACTACGGCCCTTACGCGGGCAACAGTGCCTGCGTCTGCATGGTAAAGGAGCTAAGCGATGAGCACCCGGCTGACCAATAAAGCCGCTGAACCGTCCCTTTTGGACATCCGGCAGCTGCTGGGTCCCGCTGCATCTGTGCGGCTGGACCAGCTTGAGTGCTGGCTGCGCAGCCGCTACGACATTAACCGCGCGCTCCGGTTTCCGTTCGGCGCATCCTACGGCTGGGGTTATAAATACAGCCACAAGCAAGCGCATCTGTGCTATGTCTTCTTCGAGCGGGACGCCTTCACCGTCACGCTGCAAATCGGCGACGCCCGCGTGCCTGCGCTGACAGCAGCGCTGCCCTCCCTGCAGCCCGCCACGCAGCAGCTGTGGAAGCACCGCTACCCCTGCGGCAAGCAAGGCGGCTGGGTTCACTTACAGGTGCACAGCGATGCGGATTTAAAGGATGCGCAAATACTGATCGACACGCGGAAGCCGGGCGAAGTCCGGGCGACTGCGCTTAAATAATTCATTATCAGGAGAATTGCAATGGGAAAACACGATGATCTGTACAAAGCGGCGGCGCTGCTGCCCGCTATCGGTGAAAAAGGCGCTCTGCTCGTCAGCGGCACGGATAAACCCAACGTGATGACGATCGGCTGGGCGATGACTTCGGTGATGTGGTATAAAAATTTGTTTGTCGCGCCGGTGCGTAAAAGCCGCCATACCCACGGACTGTTGGAAGCGCATGGCGAATTCACGGTGTTTGTCCCCTCGGGCGATATGAAACAGGCGATCGGCATCTGCGGCACCACATCGGGCCGCGATACGGACAAAGCCGCCGCTTGCGGGCTTGAGCTCGTCCCCTCTGCCTCCGTGCAGGTGCCGCGTATCAAAGCCCCCGGCACGGTCATCGAATGCCGCGTGATCTACAAAACGGATTTCGCGGACGACGCGCTGGACGACGCGGTACGCACGCGGTATTACAGCGGCGGCGACACAGGCAACATGCATACGCTCTACTTTGGCGAGATACTCGCGGTGCATGAACAGCCCTGAACCGGCGGAAATCACATACCGGCTCGCATCCGATGCTGACGCCGCTCTGCTGGCCAAACTGGCCCGGGATACATGGACGCCTCATTACGTGCCCATCATCGGCGCGGAGCAGGTCAGTTACATGCTGGACAAATTCCAGTCCGAAAACGCAATACGCCGCGACCTGCAAAACGGCTATACCTACGAGCTTGCCTTGGCGGACGGCATTGCCTGCGGTTACTGCGCCACCCGCGCCGACAGCGATGCTTATTTCTTAAGCAAGCTCTACGTGCTGGAAAGCTGCCGCGGCCGAGGCATTGCGCGCACGTTGGTTACTCACGCCGAGGAGCGCGCGCGCCAGTATGGCGCATCCCTCCTCTGCCTCACCTGCAATAAACGCAACTCAGGCTCGCTAACCGCTTATGCGCACATGGGCTTTGCCAGCACCGGCGAATGCGTCACCCCCATCGGCGCCGGCTTTGTTATGGACGATTATTTATTGGAAAAGCGGCTGAATACATAGACAGGTTATGCGGTCTATCAGTTGCGTTGAGAAAACCTTCAGTTAATTATCTGTCCCTGTCTAATCAGACTCTAATCCTTAACGAAAAGCAAAAGGCCGCTTCATTATCGATGCGGCCTTTAAATCAGCTCTGCGCTATTACGGACAGATCAGGTCATGTGGGTGCCGCCCGGCTGCGATATGTTCTTGAGCGCCTGTTCCGCATTGTCCTGCAGCTTCGGGTCTGTTGAAATATCTCCCAGCGACACGATACCCACCAGGCTGCCCTGCTGCACGATGGGTATACGGCGTATCTGGTTGTCGCTCATCAGACGCGCCGCCTCGTGGATGTCGGTCTCCGGCTGCGCCACCACGGGATTGGGCGTCATCACCTGCCCCACCGTCTGATTCATCCCGCTGCCCGACGCTACCGACCGCAACGTAATATCCCGGTCTGTCACGATGCCCACCACCGTGGAACCCTCGCACACGGGTATCGAACCAATCCCATTCTGCTCCATCAGCTGCGCCGCATGCTCCACAGAATCGTCGAGACTCAAACAAACCACGTCTGTCGACATGATATCCTTCACCTTCATTTTGCTCACCTCCGTTTTTTATGTTGCCCTGTACACGCTCTGTTTATGAATGCGCTGCAAAATGAAAGCTGTTTATTTTCATGTGTATATTTTCAAATCCGAACAAAGCCGGATATCACAAACTCCGCCGCAACCAAAATCATCAACGCCGCCGCTGCGATGTGAACAACGGCTGCAACCCTGCTCAGGCTCTTTCTCACTACAGCCAGTACCGACAGCACCATATGCCCCGCCGCCAATGCCAAGAAAGCCAAGGACAGTACAGCCGGTACGAAACCCAGCAGCCCAAACCCGTAGTTCACAGCAAAGTACCAACGGAAATAGAGCATCACCAGCAATACAAGCGCTGCCGCCGCCGCCGCAATGCCTATATACCGCAGCGCTGACTTGTGCACAAACGGGTTCACGCATCTGATCAGTGACACCGCGCAAAATGCAGCATACAGCGCCAGCAGCGCCGCCAGCGCCCAGATGACGATACGCAGATACAAAGGCAGCAGCGTTTCGGGACTGAACACATCTTCGCCTGCCTGCATCTCCGCCTCAAATAATGTGGGGATGTGCAGAAGATGCGCACCCTGTTGCAGCTCATCGTGCAGGTTAAAGTGTACAGCCTCGTCAAAATTCTGCGCGTGATACAGCGTGATATCCCCCGTTTTCAGATTAAAAACGTTGGAATACAGCGTCAGCCCGTCCTGCTCCGCCGCTTCCAGCAGGCTGCGGAAGCCTTCCTCCGTCACCGGCTGCCCCCGGTCAAACATCGCGTTCACGCTCACCGAACCGTAACCCGCGCATCTGTACGCTCCCGCAGTCACGTCCGCCATGGGCTTTTTTGTCGCGTTGTCCCAGGTAATCGTCACCACCTTGCCCCGGCTGTCCGCCGCCAGCAGCGTCGCATATCCCAGATTCGGATCATTGTACTCCTGATAGAACGCGATCACGTCGTCCACCGAGGCGCATGTGGCCAGTAATAAATCGTTGATGTCACCTGCCGCCGTCTTTTTCTCCGGTGAAGCCGGTGCAAGATTTTCCGGCAACGCGTCCTTCCAGGCCACCCAATCGATCGCCATCCCTTTCTCATTCATGCCGCCCTGCGGATGCGCATTCTCAAAACCCACACAAACACGGCCAAAGCTGACCGTCGTCTGCGGCACAAACCATATATAGGTGTCCTTCTCAAACCAATCTTCGTTGTTGCCGAACAGCACGGAGTCGCCGTCCGCGGCGCTGAATATGGTACAGCCGTAAGCAGGCGGAGCCGCCGCCGTCAGCAGCGCCATCACCACGATGAGCAAAAGCCATGTTCGTTTCATATATCCCCCTTGCGCACGCGCCTCCGCCACGATATCAAATCCCGCTTATACGCCCGTCCCGTCGAACGGCGGTATAAACGCCGCACTCGCGCTGCTGCGTTGCTGCATGTATCCGTCCGTCAGTCCCAGCCGCACCGCCTCGCGCACCACCGCATCATATTCCAGCGAAGTCACCCCCCGGTTGATTTCTGGGTATTCCGCCAAATCCGGCGGCGGCGTATACTGGCTCATCAGGCTGAGCTTATACTTTCCCTTGGGCATATGGTCGTTCATCCACCGCAGTATCTCAATGGAATCGTTCTTCGCACCCGGCAACACGAGATGCCGTATAATCACGCCCCGCCGCATCAGTCCTTCGTCGTCAAACTCAGGGCCGCCCGTCTGCGCGATCATTTCAGCAACCGCCGCCGAAGCCGCATCAAAATAATCCGGCGCGTTCGAATACCGTTCCGCCAGCGTCGCACTTTTATACTTGATATCGGGCAGATATACATCCGCATACCCCGCCAGCGCACGTATCGTTTCCACCCGCTCATACCCGCCGCAGTTGTACACCACCGGGATATGCAGCGCCGGCCTTGCCGCCCGCAGTGCCTGTATCACATAAGGCACATACGGCGTCGCCGTCACCAGATTGATGTTATTCGCCCCTTGAGCCTGAAGCTCAATAAATATCTCCGCCAGCCGCTCCGTGGATATCTCCTTCCCCTTGCCGCCCCGACTGATCTCGTGGTTTTGACAGTACACACATCCGAGCGGGCAGCCGCTGAAAAACACCGTTCCGCTGCCCCGGCTGCCGCTGATGCACGGCTCCTCCCACAGGTGCAGCGCCGCCCGCGCTACTTTAACGCTGCTGCCACACCCGCAATATCCGATCTCTGTCCGCCTGTCCGTACCGCACATCCGCGGGCACAAGTGGCAGTGGCTGATTGAAAGCATGTCCATATACGCATCTCATTTCATTTTCGTGGCCGCATTCCCAGTACTGCATTAAAATTCAGCACATGCCATTATATCATGGAAATCACGGCAAACGAGTATAAATGACTCTGCCCTCTCACTCCGCGGGCAAAACTCATGATGTGTTGGTTCACTCTCTGCTTTTTAATGCGCGATAACTTTTTGGACAATTCATGTGAAGCCAAAAAAAATAAGGCGCGTTTGCAGCGCCAAGGGAGATGTATGACTGTATATCTTCGAATTTGTATCATTCTAATACATATCTCCCAAAAATACCTCACCCAAAACGGGTGATTTTCTATCGTTTTTTAATTCATTATGTAATTGTACAGCTCCGCCTTGCTCTTCACGCCCAGTTTTGAATAAACATTCTTGATATGTGTTTTGACCGTATTTTCACTCAGGTGAAGCTCAGCGGCTATCAATTTATACGTACGCCCTTTGAGCACCAGCGCCACAATCTGCCTTTCACGGTCCGTCAGCAATTCGGTGTTGTTCGGCATATCCAATTGCAGCTCGGCATTTTTCCTGATCATGGACGACAGGTATCTGTGCAGCACCGGCAAAATGACCAGCGTGCTGCATATCACCGCCATCGGTATCATATACAAGCTGAAGTACGGAATAGCCACGCTGTTTTCAGCGATGAGTTTGCCGGACAATACGCCGAACATGAGCGCGCTGAACCCCACGCTGAACGGTACGGCCGGGTTCTTCGCCATTTCAAACATCTCTGCCAGCTTGCTCCACCAAAACACATCAAATATGGCCCAGGCGCTCATCATCACCGTATTGACAATCAAATAGCTGCTGATGGAGTAATCCATTATAAAGAACAACACAAAGCCAAATCCGATCAAACCCACAGCCACATACAACAGACTGGTCCGAGTGTCCTCTTTTTTGACCCGACTCATAAAAAAAGCGGCTGCAACATACGGAACAAGCCAATACCAGCTGCTAAGCCATTCGTATGAGTTATACTTGGGGTTGATTATCTGAGTCATAATGCCGTAGTCAATCGCGACAATCGCAATAAATATGAATAATACCAAAAGCGCCCTCAACGCCATTTTTTTATCAACTACTCTGGGATAGCTCTTTTTATCCACAGCGTTAAGCTTACGGATAACAAGATACCCTGCTGCTCCAAGAATCACTATTATAAATACGATCCCGACCTGTATCGAAATATACTGCGATACATTGCTGATCACCATCCTGAAAATAAAAATGCAGATGAGCATCTCTGCTGCTGTGCGAAACCTGCTTTCGGGTTCAACTTCCCTTTGCAGAAAATGCCCGCACGCCGTTATGCACATTCCCCCCATCGCCGCACAAGCTCCCAGCATCACCGCCCAGACCTCGTATGTTTGAAACAAAAAAGTCCCCGTCAGAAGCATGCATAGTGGTATCGAAATGGTCAGCACCATTTTCGCTGTTTGTATGGATCTTATGAATATGCCGCCTGCCACAAGCCCGACAACCAGCATCACTAATGAGATATCCAGAATGCCGACACTTTCCACACCATAGCTTTTTGCGAGCGTGTACAGCACCTGTCCTTCATAGGGAAAGCTGATAATCCACGCCCCCAGAAGCGAAGCGACAACCATCGAAATTCGATGACTCAGATATCCTTTGGCTTTTTTCGTTATAGATGTTATCATCCGTTGCTTTAAGATCCTTCCAAACGTACTTATCTGCCGTGATAAGTATATATTAAACCGGTACACATTTCAATTTGGTTATCAGTACAAACTATCTGCTTTTTGCATTTCTCTTTTGCAATTGTAAAGCCCCGTGCGGACATACGCAGTCCGCCGGGGCCTGATCAAAAAGCAGGTTATGCAGTCCGGAATATATTGTTTTTTTTATCCTCTGTCCTCCCCCACGGATGCGTTCCGACGCCATAAGAATTCATGCTCAACGATGCGCCCGTCCTGCACAAAGAACTGCGAACGCGGATACCCGTCCCGGTGCTCAATCGTGATGATCGCCGTGTTGGGCCATCCCGTATCCCTGTTGATTGTCACCGTATAATCCGCTGCGTTTTCCGCGGTCGGCCTGTCGTTCATATCACCGATCATCGCGTCGAAGCCCTCCGCCTCGCTCAGCAAAAACTTATCCGGGTAGCCCGACACATCAAACGGCGTATCCATCTCGCGGATCACGATGCCGCTGTCCTCACGGTAGTCTGCCACCTCCGGCCGCTCGTCGTCCATGTGTACAATCACGTTGATCTGCATCGGCAGTCCGTGCTGATATGTGAAGCCCGCCAGACTGTCCTGATAGAACACGCAGCCAAAATCGACGACCGGAAAATCCCATACCATCGGCGGTTCAACATAGGCCTCTCCCTCAGCCGGAGCTTGCCACTCAACCTCATCCGAGCGCGCAAGCCCCCCGTTCTCCTTCTTTGGGTCGTAGCCCGGCACCTTCTCTCTCACCACCGACGGAGGGAACCCCATCTGCTGCAGCAGCTCAACCGCCTGCTCCTCGGGCATGCCCACAAGGTCAGGCACCACCACGAAATACCTTTTCTCCAGCAGCCGCTGATATTCCCTGAAAGTAATCGCCGCTTTGAGAATCGCGATCTGCCGCGGCGACAGATCCTCTTCGTCCTTGTTGACCATGTGGTTGAGCACATCGCGCATCGCATACTTGGACGGCTGCGCCTCATGGGTCACCGTTTCGTCTGGAAGCAGCCGAATCTCCCTCGCTTCCAGATCCACCACCGCCGTGAGCTGTTCATCGTATTCCGCCAGCAGCATCGACGTCAGCGCCGCCACACCCTTCATATCCTCGTCGTTGCAGTCGCCCGTGAAGAACAGCCGGGCTGCCTTGCCATCCTCATCATTGATGTAACCCTTGTCCAGCAGCTCAACGAGCCCCAGCAGTGCCACCCGGTTCAACCGCATGCTTGCAGCATCCAGCATGATAGCGGCTGTTCCGCCGTCCTGTGTATATACCAACATGTTATCGACAAACGCGGTGTGGCCGCCTTTTGCCATCAGAAACTCCACTTCCAGCCCGATTTCAGCCTCCGCAGCAGGCGTTGGTGTCGCGGGCGGCTCATCCGGCGCAGTGCCTTCCTCCGGCGGGGTTTGATCACCGTCGTCTGTCGGCGGCAGCTCCGGCCAAACGTCCGGGCCGCCCTCTCCTTCCAGCACGATCTGCAGCGTGTTCGCTTCCGTGTCCTCTATCACATCCACCGCGATGTTCTGCTCTGCTGCCGCAGCTTTAATGATGCCGGTCATCACAGACAGCGTATCCAGCGTCACAGTATCGCTCGCCAGAGATATGTTGATCTCCTCCTGTATCTCGGCGGCTGTGATATATTCTTGTAGAATCAGCTGGTTGACCACCATGATCGTCGCGTTTTCCAGCGACATTCCGGCAAAGTCAATGCCGTCAATCAACGCCACACCGTCTTCATTCAAGCCCACCACCTCGGTCACAACGCCATCCGCATCCAGCCGTATCTCAACGTCCGGGTTCAGGCTCATCACGATGGCGGTGGCATAGTTCCTGGTATCCTCTGCCAAAGCTACAGCTTGTGTTGCCTCCGGCGGGGCACTGGGTGACATCGCCACCCTGCTCTCCACGCTCTCACCACCGTTATGCAACAGCGCCAACGGCAGCCCGATAGCCAGCGCAACGATCACCATCACAGTCACCGCAATTAACAGCCGCCCCGGCCTACGTGCCCCCCGCACATCGTTCTTTGCCTTAGCGGTCACGATCCCCGCTAACAGCTCCCGCTTTCTTTCCGGCGTGATCCGCACCGCGTCATAATATGATTTGATCATTTGCTTCATCGCATTTCCTCCGTGATCCGCTCCCTCAGCAAGTCCCGCCCCGTTTTGAGATACTTCCACACCGTCGACTGCCGCTTTCCCAGCATACCGCCGATCTCCTTCGCTGAGTATCCCTCGTAGTAGAACAGATATATCGTCAGCTTATACATCTCCGGCAGTTCCAGCACCATTCCAAACGTCTCATCGACAGCCGTCTCGCTCTGCGGCTGATGGACCTCCGCAGTTGTCCGGCGTTTGCTTTTCAGCATGTTTTTGCATACGTTGGCAGCGGTGACGATCAACCATGCCTTTTGATGCCCGGCGCTCTCAAAAGTCTTTCCGCTTCTGATCAGATTCAAAAACACCGTCTGCACGGCGTCCTCCGCGTCCATCACGTTTCCTTTGAAGTATGTAAAGCACACGCGGTATACAGTATCGGCGTGCTCCTCGAATGTTGCTGCAATCTGCCTGTCAGTCACCCATTATCTCCTGTTATTGAAAGCTTTCATATAGAATACAACTCAGGATGCCCAATCCTCGACGCCCATCATCCATTTTATCACATTTTTGTTCTATGGATACAGTCATATACATTACCGACATGATTCATGATATGTTTGAACACGGTTTATCACTGCTCATTTGTCTTCAGAATAAAATATCTGAAATTAATTAAAATAATAATTGAGGTGAACAGAATGGATATTAAAAGCTTCGATCAATGGACAGAGGTGCTGCACAAACGGCTTGAGTTAGGCCGCAATCTTAAGCTGTCGGAAGACCTTATTCAAAAAGGTGCCAAACTGATCGGTGATTATCTGGCCACGTGGGTTGAACCGGATGCTCCGGAAAACAAGCTGCTGAAAGACTTCTGGGATCTGTCTGACGAAACTGAGAGGCAGGCCATTACTTCGCTGATGATTAAACTCGTTGATGCTAAATACAGTCAGAATTAAAGGATAAAGTCCATCCTATTGCCGTTTCATGAAACCCATAGAAATCAAGAAGCCCGCGACGCTACTTTGCGCACGGGCTCCCCGACAATGTGTATATATTGGAAAATTGAATCCGGCAGCTTCCTATCCTCCCGGCCTTGGGAGTCAAAAAATCATTCATTTTATTCTATGAATCTCAGGCGGTATTTTTCTTTCACCAAGATTATTAATTACTGATTTTTCAGGTATAAATAAATCTACTCTCTTAGTATTATATTGTTTCCCCTTCAAATCACTAACCATTTTTTCAAAAGATTCTTTAGGTAATATATAATCCCCCACATACACATTTTCACAAGGTAAGTATAAAATCAATAAGGTATCACCATAATGTTTTAAAGACTTCTTTGTTGCGGTTTCATTTATAAGATCATAGTAATCACTTAACTGTATTCTAGGGTCCCCGATTCGAATAGAATACCCTTCATTAATCAATTCTTTACTTCTTTTTTTTGATTCTTTTCCAAGGGTTAAGTAAGTAATTTCTATTCTTAGTGGATTTCCATTTATTAAAACTTCTGCGTCATAACCTTGATTCCCTACTCCTACGTATGTAAATTTTAAATTGACATCATAACCATATTTTAATACTAGGTAGTTAAAGATCGGTATATATTCTTCTTTAAACTTTTTATAGAAACCTTCTGATAACCTATATCGATTTATTTCATCACTAATAGATTTCACCATCAATAGCATATTATCAATATACTTTTTTGCCTCATGTAAACTTCTCGTCAATTCTAGTTCTGACTTTTCAATAACATTATTGCCCATATGATCATTATATTTAGTTTTCGATTATAATCAATAAAAAATCAAGAAGCCCGCGACGCTACTTTGCGCACGGGCTCCCCGACAATGTGTATATATTGGAAAATTGAATCCGGCAGCTTCCTACCCTCCCGGGCCTTGCGAGCCAAGTACTATCGGCGTATAAGGGCTTAACTTCTGTGTTCGAGATGAGAACAGGTGGATCCCCTTAGCTATCGCCACC
>JAEWTW010000050.1 GCA_023397655.1 Bacillota bacterium | reverse complement strand
TCGCTGGACAGGCAGATCATCGTCCGCGACCACGGCAGGGGCATGAGCACGGAACAGCTGGAATACGTCAACCATCCAGCCCGCACCGAAAGCCCGCAGAAACGCAGCGGCCTCGGCATCCCGTTGTGCCATGAGATTGCTAAGCTGCACCGGGCCACACTCCATTTCACATCCGAAACGGACAATGGAACGCAAGCCGTGATCAGTTTTACAACCCGGTAACGTCTTGGTGAGGACTTCGTTACATGAACCGCTGTATGCTTCTGGCGAAAAGAGGTGATACATATGAAAAACATAATGAAGAAAAACAAGGTGCTGTTTCTGGCTATGGCGATCGTGATTGTTTGCGGAGCTTGTCTGGCTGTCGTACTTGTCAGTCAGGCACACACCGCCATGGCTGCCGAGCAGATTGTAACTGCCGAGGCGGAAGCGGCTGAATCGCCCGCTCCCACAGAGGCGGCCGCCGCACCAACCGCAGAAGCAACAGCAGCACCGCAGGCCACTGCGGTCAATACCACGCTGAGTGCGGAAGATTTGAGTTTTTTGGTTGAAATGAAGGAAAGACGGCGGAATTATATCATCCCCAGTCTGGACAATGCGGTGCCCAATGAAGCCGACACCTGGCAATCCGTTGAGCCAAAAAGCTACCCTGCTGAGGTTCTGTCCACCGCCGCCGTTTACGCTAAAGCTTTCTTTGTTTATGACATGACAGAAGACAATGTCAGTTACCAGTACTTCACGGACACCAGCGGGAACCGCGGCGATATCATCCGGATGTCCACAAAGGATGATGCCATCGTCTGCACCTTGGCTGCCGACACACTGGATCTCATCGAGATCGACTATTATTTCATACCGGAAGAAGCTCAAACAGATGATGACGGCTATCTTACGGAAGAGAATTTCAAGACGGTTACCGACGGCGACCGCAAGATTGTCGACAACATCGCCGCCACTTTCGACTCCACCATATCGAATATTAACGCTTCAGGCGGCAGCGGGGGTCGGCATGGCGTCTGGACCAAAAATTACGCATTAAAATTGAAGAATGGTAAGCTGGTGCAGATATCACTCATGAATGGCACACTGTATGCCATAGGTGTACATCCATCCGAAGCCGCGATGTACGAATGTGTCTACTTTGATGCAGATGTGCAGATGGGCCAGCCCCTGTCCTCGGAGCAGGACTTTAAGAAGGGTCAGCCGGGTGCGGGCGACATGACTCAGGAGAACGCGCTGAAATTCTACATGGCTTTCATGACCCTTGCCAACACCGACGGTGAATACGGCAATCCCAAAATGACGTTCTATATTGATAACTCGGGCAAGCGGGAAAACTATTGGCATATTGATGGAAAAAAGATGACCATGGATGTGGCGTCCGCAAGCAAACGGATCATCTCCCTCACCTGCGATAACCTGTGGAATCCAACTTATGACCTCACAAAGGTGAAGTATGAGTCCATGGGTGGCAAGGAGTACGAGACATACGTCGGTAACATCATGAAAGACCTGTACGGAAGCGGCTTTAAGAACGCCAGCAACAATGCCGTCTACGACAGCCACTTCTGCACAGAAGACGCCTGGATGACCGACGGTTCCGTTTACGAGTTCATGTTCGAGGATGGCAAGCTGCAGCAGGTGTTCTTCTACGCGGATGAGGAATGCTTCCGCGCGGCGCTATCAGGTTGGAAGGCTGACCATGAATACGTCAATTCCGCCAGCGGCGAGACGTTCATCCCGAATTAAAACAGTCTTACCCTAAAACCCGCTCTCTTCCTGGAAATAAAACCACCGCTCTTCGGGGAGAGTGCTGACAGCGTCCTGCTGCGGATAAGATACCGCGGCAGGGCGTTTTATTTATGGCATAATGCAATACGTTTCAGGCTATGCTGTCATGCAGAGCGCAGCGATGTATCCCATGTGATATGCTCTTTTGTGGGGAATTCACCTGTGCCCCGCATGGGGTATCGCAAGCTCGGAATGACAGGGTTGATGTGGGAACGCCCACCCGTCACACAAAAAGGCCCGCTTATCAGCAGGCCCTTGTATCACATATTCATTGGGCGTTTACCCCACGTCGTTGCTGCCGATGCTGCTTTCCCGCAACTTGTCGATCTCCTCGCTGTCCAGATATTCGTCGAACGTGCAGCGCCTGTCGATCAACAGACCAGGCAGTATCTCGATAACCCGGTTCGCCACCGTCTGCATCACCTGATGGTCGTGCGAGGCAAACAGCATCGTGCCCTTGAAATCCACCATTCCGTCATTCAGCGCCGTAATGGCTTCGAGGTCAAGGTGGTTCGTCGGCTCGTCCATGATGAGCACGTTTGCGCCCGACAGCATCATCTTCGCCAGCATGCAGCGCACGCGCTCGCCGCCCGACAGCACGTTCACCGGTTTGGCCGCGTCCTCACCCGAGAACAGCATGCGGCCCAACCAGCCGCGGATGGTGGTCTCGTATTTGTCCTCCGAGAACTGCCGCAGCCAGTCGATGATGGACAGCTCGATGCCGTTGAAATACTTCGAGTTGTCCGCCGGCAGATACGCCTGTGAGGTGGTGACCCCCCACTTGACAGTTCCTTCGTCCGGCTCCACCTCGCCCATCAGTATCTGGAACAGCGTGGTGCGCGCCAGCTCATCCTTGCCCGCAAAGCCTATCTTGTCGCCCGGTTGCACGATGAAAGACACGTTGTCCAGCACCTTGCGCCCGCCAATCGTCTTGCCCAGACCTGTGACGGTCAGTGCCTCGTTGCCCACCTCGCGCTCCTGCTTGAAGTTGACAAACGGGTAACGCCGTGACGATGGCGCAAAGTTGCCCATATCGAGGTTGTCCAGCATCTTCTTGCGGGATGTGGCCTGCTTGGACTTGGACGCGTTGGCGCTGAACCGGCGGATAAACTCCTCCAGCTCCTTGGCTTTTTGTTCGGCGCGCTTACGCTCGTCCTTGGCCTGCCGCGCGGCCAGCTGCGTATACATATACCAGAAGTCGTAGTTGCCCACGTACATCTTGATCTTGCCGTAGTCGATGTCCGCGATGTGCGTGCACACCTTGTTCAAAAAGTGGCGGTCGTGCGACACCACAATCACGGTGTTGGGAAAGTCCAGCAGGAAGTTTTCCAGCCAACGGACGGCATGTAAATCGAGATTGTTGGTCGGTTCATCCAGCAACAGTATGTCCGGCTTCGCGAACAGCGCCTGTGCCAACAGCACCTTCACCTTGCGCGGCCCGTCCAGCTCCGCCATCTGCTGGTTGTGGTACTCCGACGTGATGCCGAGGCCGTTGAGCAGCGTCTCCGCGTTGTATTCCGCGTTCCAGCCGTCCATCTCGGCAAACTCACCTTCCAGCTCGCCCAGATGTATGCCGTCCTCGTCGCTGAAGTCCTCCTTGGCGTAGAGTTCTTCCTTCTCCTGCATCACCTCATACAACCGTGCGTGACCCATGATGACCGTCTGAAGCGCCGTATAATCGTTATAGGCGAAGTGATCCTGCTTCAGCACTGCGAGGCGTTCACCCGGCGTCACGGATATCATGCCGGTGCTCGGTTCTATCTCTCCGGACAATATTTTCAAAAATGTAGATTTCCCGGTGCCGTTTGCCCCGATTACACCATAGCAGTTGCCCGCGGAAAATTGTACGTCTACGTCCTTAAACAGCGTGGTTCCGCCGTATTGCAGGGATACTCCCTGTGCGCTGATCATGTTTTTCTTATATCTCCTCTTTATAATCCTTTGCGAGCCGCGAAGGCAGCCCAACCCAATAACAGACTACAGTATACCCTATATTCTACATTATGGCTACCCGTGTGATGTTTAGATTACATGATGCGGCAGTCTGTATATCAGTTCCCGCCAGTTAAAAATCATATAACCTGTTCCTGAATGTTCGTATTCGGGCAGCGGAACCGTAAATAAGTGACTGCAGTTACAGCCCGCGGCCAATTGATCTTATCCTTGAAACAGCGTCGTTACCAGCAGCGCGATGTTAAGCCCTGTCACAATGATACCGATCACCCACAGCAGCGACTTATCCAGTTTTGAGTTGGCGTACTGCCCCATCACCTTTCTGGACGACGTCAGGTATATCTGCGTGAATATCGTAATGGGCAGCTGTATGCTGAGCAGCATCTGAGAATAGATCAGTCCGTCGAACGGCGATGTGATGAACATGATCGCCGCCGCCGCGCCTGCCATTGTAATCAGCACACCCAGCCTCGTATGCTTGTCAGATATGTCGTATGGCTTTGCGAACACACCCGCGAATATCGTGCCGCCCGCCATGCCCGCCGTGATGCTGGAAGATAATCCGGCAAACAGCAGCGCGATGGCAAACACGACAGACGCCGCGTTGCCCAGCAGCGGCCGCAGCATCTGTTCCGCCTGCCCGAGCTCGTTCACAACGATGTTGTTGTGGAAGAATGCTGCCGCAGCCAGCAGTATCATCGCGCTGTTGATGGCCCAGCCGATGATCATGGAAAACAGCGTATCTCCGAACTCGTATTTGAGCTGCTTTTTGATCACGCTTTCATCCTGCAGGTTCCATTGGCGGCTCTGTATGATCTCGCTGTGCAGAAACAGGTTGTGCGGCATTACCACTGCGCCCAGCACGCTCATGATGATGGGCATGGAGCCGGTTGGGAACGACGGAGCGACCCAGCCCACCGCGGCGCTCCCCCAGTCGATGGGCACGATACATATCTCGTACAGAAACGACAGCCCGATCAGCGACACGAAGCCCATGATGATCTTTTCTATCTTGCGGTAAGAGTTGGTGAATTGAAGCAGCAACACCACCGCCAGCACCATCAGCACTCCAAATTTTATCGGTATTCCAAACAGCATATCCAGCGCAATCGCGCCGCCCAGCAGCTCAGCCAGCGCCGTGGATATGGCCGCGATCATCGCGGTGCCCAGCACGCTGTTCTTCACCCAGGGCCGCATGTTTTCTGTGGCCGCTTCCGACAGGCACTTGCCCGTGGCAATACCCAAATGCGCGGCGTTGTGCTGCAGCATGATGAGCATAATGGTGGACAGCGCGACCATCCATAGCAGCGCATAGCCATATTCGGAGCCCGCCGCCACGTTGGACGCCCAGTTGCCGGGGTCAATAAAACCCACTGTTACCAGCAGACCGGGGCCGATATACCGGAGAAAGCTCAGCTTATGCGCTTGTGTGTTGTCTCTTTTTTTTAAGATCTTCATGATGCCATCCTGTCGGCGTATATATATACATTCAATATATATTGAAAAACCTTCCGGCACAATCCAATTCTCATCTGGTGGTATGTATTGGTCCATGATTTATTGAATCCGCCGGAGCGCTGAACTTGCTGTCTTTGGGAAAAAATATTTAGTGAAATATATCACAATCTTTCTCAGAAGGGATTGACAACTATTTCACAAAGTTGTATGATCATATTGTGAAATGATTCACAATATGCAGTTGAAACCCTAGTGTGTGAATCTGAAACCTGATGGAGAGAATAAACCCAGCGGGGTATATATAAATTTTAAGATTGGAGAAAGGAAATGGCTGATAAAGTGAAAAAGGCGGGTATCCCGGGCAACATGGCGGAAAAACCGGCTGAAGCTGTTGATGTACCTGTGATGATCGACCGTTTGGTCAAGAACGCGGGCGAGGCGCTCAAAGAGTACATGGAGATGGATCAGGCGCAGGTGGATGCCATGGTGCACGCGATGACGCTGGCGGGACTGGACAACCACATGCGGCTGGCGAAGCTGGCGGTGGAAGAAACGGGCCGCGGTGTTTTTGAGGACAAGGTGATCAAGAACATCTTCGCGACGGAATACATCTGGCACAGCATCAAGGACCAGAAGACGGTTGGCGTGGTGGACGAGAGTGAGCTGGAGGGCTACGTGGAAGTCGCTGAACCGGTGGGCATCATCGCGGGTGTGACGCCCGTCACCAACCCGACTTCCACCACCATGTTCAAGGCATTGATTGCTGCCAAGACGCGCAACCCCATCATATTCGCGTTCCATCCGGCGGCTCAAGGCTGCTCTGCGGAATCCGCCAAGGTGCTGAGAGACGCAGCAATAAAGCACGGCGGACCGAAGAACCTGATACAGTGGATCGAGGCGCCGTCAGTTGAGGCCACCAATGCGCTGATGAATCACCCGAACGTATCGCTGATACTCGCGACGGGCGGCTCCGGCATGGTGAAAAGCGCGTACAGCGCGGGCAAACCAGCATTGGGTGTGGGTCCCGGCAACGTGCCGTGCTACATCCACAAGGATGTGGACATCGAGCGGGCCTGCACCGACCTCATCATATCCAAGACCTTCGACAACGGCATGATCTGCGCGTCCGAGCAGGCCGCCATTGTGCATAAGGACATCGCCCCCGCGTTCGAGCGCGTGATGAGCAAACACGGCTGCGTGTTCCTCTCCGGCGAGGACGCCGACAAGCTGGCGAACTACGTCATCAACACGGCTAAGAAGGCGGTAAATCCGGAGGTCGTCGGCAAAACGGCTCACTGGATCGCAGAACGAGCGGGCATCAGTGTTCCCGAAAACACCAAGATACTGCTGGTGAAGCTGCCCGCACCGGGCGTAGAATACCCGTTGTCACTGGAGAAACTCTCCCCCGTGCTGGCGTACTTCGTAGCGAAGGATGAGAAGCAGGGCTTCGAATACGCCAACAAGATGCTGGAACTGGGCGGCCTAGGTCACAGCGCCGTTATCCACAGCAACGACGAAGAATTGTGCGTGGCTTACGGACAGGCGATGAAGGTGGGCCGCGTGATCGTGAACACGCCATCATCCCAGGGCGCTATCGGCGACATCTACAACACCAACACCCCCTCCCTCACGCTGGGCTGCGGCAGCTTTGGCCGCAACTCCACGACGAGCAACATCTCGTCCGTCAACCTGATCAACAAGAAGCGCATCGCGCAGCGGAGGGTGAATATGCAGTGGTTCAAGATACCGCCGAAGATCTACTTCGAGCGGGGTTCGATACAGTACCTCGAGTCCATGCCGAATATCAGCCGCGCGTTCATCGTGACAGACCCGGTGATGGTGAAGCTGGGCTACGTGGATAAAGCGCTCTACTACCTGCGTAAGCGGGAGCAGTATTGCCACAGCGAGATATTCGCTGACGTGGAGCCGGACCCGTCCGTGGACACCATCATGCGCGGTGTGGCCGAAATGAACCGCTTCCAGCCTGACGTGATCATCGCTGTCGGCGGCGGCTCCGCCATTGACGCGGCGAAGGGCATGTGGCTGTTCTACGAGCACCCGGACACCGACTTTGAGGGACTGCGACTCAAGTTCATGGACATCCGCAAGCGCGCGTTCTCCTACCCGAACCTCGGCAAGAAGGCGCAGCTGGTGGCGATACCCACCACGTCCGGTACCGGCTCTGAGGTGACGAGCTTCTCGGTCATCACCGACAAGCACAACAACGTGAAGTACCCGCTGGCCGACTACGAGCTGACGCCAGATGTGGCGATCATCGACCCACAGTTCACCGCGACGATGCCCAAGTCCATCGTGGCGGACACAGGGCTCGACGTGCTGACTCACGCGATCGAGGCGTACGTCTCGGTGCTGGCGTCCGACTACACCAACGGCCTTGCGATCAAGGCGATTGAGCTGGTGTTCAAGTACCTGCGCCGTTCCTACAACGACCCAGCCGACGAGTTGGCGCGCGAGAAGATGCACAACGCGTCGTGCATCGCGGGCATGGCGTTCACCAACGCGTTCCTCGGCATCAACCACTCACTGGCTCACAAGCTCGGCGGCGAATACCACATACCGCACGGGCGCGCCAACGCCGTGATACTGCCGCACGTGATTGGCTACAACGCGCAGGAACCGACCAAGTTTGCCATCTTCCCCAAGTATGGCAAGTTCGTGGCGGATGAGCGCTATGCGCAGATCGCGCGGTATCTCGGATTCGGCGGTGCCACGAAGGAGGAGCAGGTGCAGGCACTGATAAACGAGGTACGTAAGCTGATGGCCGACCTCGGCATGCCCAAGACCATCGCGGAGTGCGGCGTTCCCGAAGACGAGTTCCTCGCCAAGCTGCCCAGCCTTGCTGAGTGCGCCTTTGAGGACCAGTGCACCACGGCCAACCCGCGCTATCCGCTGGTCACCGAGTTGATGGAGATATACAAAAAGGCGTATTACGGAGCTTAAGTTTTCCCTCTTATCATACTGGAGGATATGGATTCCGGAACAAAACATCCAAAAGGGGCGCCCGAAAGGCTTGCGCTCCTTTGTTTATGGGGTGTGGTGTTATGATGGTACTTTTAAGACCGTGGAGGCGCTTCCCTATACCACCGCTTAAGGGGCTCGCCCCTTAAGAATCCCAAGGAAAATACTGCATTTTCTATACCCATTTATAAAGACATTTGATTTCTTGTAAGTATTCGACAAATATATAACTTAAGACCGTATCTAACTTATGTTTATTCATCTTTCTCTTTATTACCTACAAGCAGAATTACTGCCAGCACGATAATAAAAAGAAGGATAACTATTAGAGTTTTATTGCTGTCCACTACATTAAAGAATTCGGAAGTATCAAATCCAACCATATATAAAATAAAGATGATAAGAGCAAATGAATCCAATACGACAACAATCCAGAAAACGACTCTCCTTGAATCCTTATAAATAATTGCCCTAATTATTATCATTGCATCCATAAACAAAACTAGCCCTATAAACCATGCAACTTTGACCAATATGTCTCCAAGCATATTCCTCACAACACGTTCTATATAGTTTAATCAGCGTAATTATATCACACCCTATCACCATATTCCTACATAATAGTACAAAAAACCCATGGTCGCAGTCATGGGTCCGTCTGTCATTCCGAGGTGCGTCAGCGACGAGGAATCCCCTGCTATATTGCACAATAGTTGGGGATTCCTCGCAATCTCGGATTGACATTGGTTTAAAGGCCTGGAGACATTGCCTCCAGCGGTATTCTTGATGGCAGAGCCCTTAAGCGGGTTCCAAGGGAGATTCATTTGCGGGTGTAAGTGATCAGAGCTCTTTCCCATCTCTGGAGATTATACTTCAAGTGGGGTACAGGACAGCGCCCCATGGTCTTTGGCACTTATCCCCCGCCGAGCCGCCTAGCAGGAGATCATCCAGTTGTCCAATCCCCATTGCCGTGCCGCGTCCAAGCCATTATAATAATGGCGACGATATCTGAAGGGGGCCAGAATGAAACGGTTTCTCAGCTATGTGGAGATACAGACTAAAATAACGAGCGTGTTTGCGTTCCTGATGACGATTGCGTACCTTTGGGCGAAAAGCTATGCGATCCGGTGGGGCGCGACGGCGCTATTCTTTGCCGCAATGCTGCTTTTCGACCTCGTGACCACCGCGGTCAACAACTACGCTGGCAGCAGGTCACACGGAGAAACGCCGCATTACAGCAGGACAACGGG
>JAEWTW010000043.1 GCA_023397655.1 Bacillota bacterium | reverse complement strand
TGTCCTTCCAGAGCCATTCGGAAAACTTGGACTTAATCAGCTCCTGCCGGTCCTGGGCGATGGCCGTCTCCCGTTTATTGAGGACGCGCTTTTCGTTGCCGTCTTCGATGATGGTATCAAAGATACGCACATCCTTAAGGTTCAGCGTCTGCTCCAGAATATGATAGGCGCTGATCCGCTTGGTGCCGTAGGTGGTCACCGCCTTGATGTTGCCGTAATCCGAGGTTTTTTCGGTGATATTCCATTCGCCGGTGTACTTGGAATACAGCACGTTCATCCTGTGCCGCGCGCTTCCGCCTGTACTGAACAGCTCAAACATGAACTGCTTGTAGATCTCGGGCGGTATCCAGGTGGCCCCTATGCGCACGCCTATCTCGGCGGCGGTAAGGTCATCCGGCTGCACCGCTTCCATGGCGGTAATACTGGTTTGGAGCCTGTTTTTTTCTTCGGCTGGCAACACTGTTTCCAGCGCCCTGAGCATTTGCAGCTTTTTTCGCACGTTGCCGGACAGGTATTCGTCCGCCGTAACAAAGGGGAACTTCTCCAAGTCCACAAACGCTTTGGGTATCAGGTCGGGGTCGGTGGCGCAGTTGATGTCCCGGAAGATAACGCCAGTCAGCTCCGTTTCCAGCTCGGCCTCGCTTTTTCCCGAGAGCTGCGCCATATATTCCATATCGACCCGCGCCTTTTCGGAAATGGACACGGCCAATGCTTCGCTGGCCGTGTCCACCGACGTAACCGGCACATGGGGCCGGATGGTACGTTTGGTGAACATGTCGGCCTTGCGCAGAAAATTGCCTTCCTCGTCCAGCACCTCTAAAGAACAAAGCAGGCAGTAGCTGGAATCCTCGCCAAAGGCCAGGCTGTTGCCCCGGCTGCACAAAAGTCCGTACTTCCGGGTGTAATCGTCATAAAGCCGTCCCAGTCGCGCCTGCTCCTGCCGGATCATATCCTCGGGGTAGTCCTCGGTCTGGTAGGCCATGAGCTGCCGGGTACAGTCACGGAGCATAATCATCCCGCGAATGCGGTTTTCAGCAGTGACAGACAGCTCTATCGGGTACATCCTTGAGTTTTCACGGAAGTAGATTTTGCCGTCCACGATGATGTAGGAGAAATTGCGCACAGCCGGATCGGCGGGAATGGATAAATCCTCATCGCCCTCCAGCTCGTCCACCTCGTAATCGGTAATCTCCGCATGGAGGTTGGAAACCGCTTCGGATAGCTGCTCGGAAAGGTCAGCCCCTTCATATGGCTTACATGCGCTGTCCATGCCGAAGGCCGTGGATTCCATGACCATTTCGCCCAAGATCATATCGGGATGCGCTGCAAAATAGCTGTTCATACGGATGCCGTTTTCGTCGGTGTCCAGGTGTACCCAATCCGGCTCGATATCCGTCATGCGGTCACGCTTTTGCAGGAAGATAATATCGCTTGTGACATCAGTGCCCGCGTTGCGTTTGAAGGCGTTATCAGGCAGGCGTATGGCCCCGATGAGGTCGGCCCGCTGCGCCAGGTATTTGCGCACGGCGGAGTTTTCCTTGTCCATGGTACCCTTGGAGGAAACGAAGGCCACGATACCGCCCGGCCTGACCTTATCCAACGCCTTGCCAAAGAAATAGTCGTGGATCAGCCATTTGTGCTTGTCGTACCGCCTGTCCAGCACCTTGAAATCCCCAAAGGGCACGTTGCCGATAGCCACATCGAAGAAGCTGTCGGGCATTTCCACCTTTTCGAAGCCGTCCACGGCAATGCTGCTGTTCTGGTAAAGCTGCCGGGCGATACGGCCCGAAATGCTGTCAATCTCCACGCCGTAGGCTTTGCTGTCCGCCATGCTGTCCGGGATCATGCCGATGAAATTACCCACGCCGCAGGCGGGTTCCAGAATGTTGCCGGACTGAAAGCCCATCTGAGAAAGAGCCTTGTACATAGCCTCCACAATCACAGGAGAGGTGTAAAAAGCCGTCAGGCTGCTGGCTCTGGCGGCGGCATATTCGTCCTCGTCCAAGAGGCTTTTCAGTTCCAGATACCTGCCGTGGCGATCATCAAAGCAATCCGCCAGACCGCCCCAGCCAACATACCGGGACAGGGTTTCCTGTTCCTCCGGGGTTGCCAGCCTGTCCTCATCCTCTATACGTTTTAAGGTGCGGATCGCCGCGGCATTGGCGGCAAACTTCTCGCTCGGGGTGCCCACACCAAGCTGCGGGTCGGTGATGCGGAAATTATGCCGCTGCTCGGCGGGAATCTCGGGGTGAAGGGTGCTGAACAGCACGCGCTCCCGCTTGGGCTTGGGCGGAGCCAGCCCATTTTCTTTTTCGGCGGGTACTTTCTGCGGTTCGGGCATTAGATCGATCCGCACATGGGCGACTTCGCCGCCTTCAACCTTTTCCCATATGGGTTCGTCGGTGAGATACTTTTCCCGGATAAACCGTGCCGCGTCTTCATGGCCTCCGCTGCCGCCGTCCGCCCGGTATTCTTTCAGACCGTCGCTGACCAGCTCGTCCGTTACCGTAAAGCCGGCTTCGCTGAGGGTATCGGAAACACGGTCCCGCAGGCGCTGTTCTTCAAGGAGTTCCTGTATTGAAAAAGTGGTTTCATGCCGGACAACGGGAGTTTCCACGCCGTTTTGAAAAACAGTGCCACGAAGGAATGCCGTGTGAATAGACGCATCCACGCGGTCCACCACAAATTCCCGCCCATCCAGCATGACGGCCTGCCCGACAAGATTCTCCGGGAATCGCTGTGCGGGCGTCTCTTCGTCAGCGGCAGGAGGCAGGGTTTCTAGTTCCTCTATGAACAGCTCAAGGTCAACGGCAATTTCTTCTTCCGGGTCTGTTCCATCCAAAAAGCCTTGCAAGGTTTCCAGTATCCCAGCACGCGCGCCTTCCTCCTGAAGCTGCGCCTCCAGCATGGCGATGGCGTCCTCGTCGGTTTCGCCCAGCTCCATGTTGTCGCGGTAATCATATGGGTCGAATTCCTGATAAAACTGAATCAGCCGCTCGGCCAGATTGCCGTAATCCGGCATTTCTCTTTCGGCAGGTACTTCCACACCCTGCGCCGGAATGGACGCAGGCGCTTCTTCTGCTCGCGTAGGGATAGCTTCCGGCCCTTTTTTCTCGCCAAATAAAGAAAACGTACCGTTGCGGTACGCTGTCATATGCTCAAAGGCCCGTTTTTGAAAGTCATAGTGCCGGTCGTCCCGAGCTGTGCTTTCCCATACCGGCAGCATCATTTGATAGATTTCTTCCACCCGCACCGGATCGTCAAGCTGCGGCTCGATCAGCTTCACCGCTTCGTAGAAGTCAAAGCCATACGGGAAGGGGCGTGGAGTTTCCTGGGGTAGTCCACTGAAAAAGCCCTGAATCTCCCGCGCCAGCTCATGCTTTTCATACATGGGGATATACGCCAGTTCTTTTTCCGACATATATTTGCCCTGCCGGATCAGCTCGCCGACGCGCTTTTCCACCTGTGGCCATTTAAGAAGGATGGTATCGTAGGGAACAAATTCGGCGTTTTCCCGCTTGTAGGTGATGCCCTTGGAATCGTGGTTTTCATTGAAACCCAACCGCCCGCCGCCGCCCGTGCCGTACTCATGCTTGAGGAAGTCGGCCCGTTCTTTAGGAGTGTGTCCTTCTAAAAAGTACGAGTAGATGCGAAACTTGCTGTGCTGGATGTTGCTGCCGCCGGTAAGGAGCCGGTCGATTTCATCGTTGGTAATAAACTGCTTGGGTACAAGGTAGAAATCCGGGCTGGCAGAAAACTCGATATGCGGGCGCAAAAGTCCGCGTAAACCTGTGAGGATTTCGTCATGGCGGCGGAACCGGAAGCGCATCAGGTCGGGATTCTCAGCATAGCGCACGGCAAAGGCTTCCACCTCAGTGATGAGCGCGGATACCGTTTCGCTGTCCTTTAACAGCTCGCGGATTTGCGCGGTGTTGTCTGGGAAACCGCCGCGCCCGTTATATATTTCAAGGATCGTAGGAATCAGGCTTTCGTCGCGGGCCTCCTGCGAAAAATCCTGTACCGTATACCATAAATGCTCGGCAAGCTCCTTGCGCTCGTTCTCCGGCGCGTTATTCAGCACGCTCTGAGGGACATAGCGCCCCGTGTCCAATAGCTCGCGGATTCGCTTTGCCGCATCCTCCCAGGGAATAAGGGTGGTGGCGCTTTGCGCCGTCCAGCCCATACCGATACGGATACCGGCCCCATCGAACCAGAGGGCATACGGGCTGACGCCGGAGAAAAAGCCCTTGCCGGAGGTGCCGTATTCCTCGCACAGAAACGACGCGTTTTGCTCCAGCGGGTAATCCTTCGAGAACCATGCGCAGATGCGCTCCAGACAATACGGCTCGTTCCCGCCCAGGCACAGGGCTTCGTCAATAACGCTCTGCGGGATGGCGAACGCTCCCGCAAGAGATACCTGCTCATATGGCGTGTCGCTCTCCACGGGGGGTAAATCAAAAAGGGACATTTGCTGGCTTGCCTGCGTTTTGAGCGCCTTGATGTCCCTGTTGATATGGTGTTCCTTTTTGTCTATGAGCTGCGCCGTCCATGCGGCGACGGTCTGCCACGAAAAGACGGCCTCGCTGCTGCGGGAAAGGTATGTGCCCTCCCACATGAGCAAACCGTCCTCCTGGGGCTTGAAGCCGACGCGCTTCGCGCCCACCAGGATTTCCGTATAGCGGTCGGGGTAGGCGGATTTGATATATTCCGCGCGTTCGCCCTCGTCGGGATGAATGGAGAAGAACAGCTCAATCTGCTGTTTTTTGTATTTGAGTTCATCGTCTTTATTGGCGATGACGCCCATAATAAGCGTATCATCTAAAAAAGCGGGCAGCTCGTCGCTGTCCGCTTCTTCGGGGTTTTCGGTATTTAGCTGTAGATCAGTTCGCTCAGTATCGCTTCCTCCGCCGAGTGCCGGATGTTGTTCATCAGGCCCACCCATTTCATCTGATCGGTGGCTTTCAGCTCCTCCGTCACGCCCTCGGCCTTCGCCATCTGCGGCACCATCTGCTCCAGCCTCATAAGCGCCGTCCGCTCGATCTCCATCAGGTGGCTGTTCAGCTTGCCCGATGTCAGAAGGTTCGTGTAGGTCACGCGGCGGTTCTCCTTGAGGAACCTCCTGCGCAGCAACGCGTATTTCCCAAGGTGCACCTCCGTCTCCTGCGGGGGCAGCAGGTTGGGCAGATTGTAGTCGCCCTCTTTGCGGTATGTCAGATTCATATGCAAAACTCCTTTCCGGCTCATTGGTTTCCTGTTCATTTACAGGATAACCGGCCTCTTGCGTTTTATCAACTGTGCGATTTTGCTGGCGTTTCCGCTTCTGGATGTTGCGGACGGTCAGGGCAATTTCCTTAAGCACCATTTCCGCCATATCGCTGGTGGCGATGCCCAGGGCGTTCACAGTTTCACGGGTGTCGAAGTTCAGTATAGGCGAAAAATCCACAAGCTCGGCGTATTGGTCGGCCGCGCCGCCCAGACACCGCTCCAGCAGCATATATGACACGGAGGCTTCCAGCGCCTGCCTGAAATACACCTCCACATTATATTCGTCCAATTCCTCCAGCAAGCTGTTCTCGCGGCAGTACATCAGCTCCCGAAAGTAGTCCTGATAGTTGTCCTCCACCACATTGGACACAATTTCTAAGATCGTACTGTCTAAAGTGTCGTTGGTTTGGACCTCACCGAATGAGCCTTCCAGCGCTTCAATAACCTCATTCTCATACCGTTCCTGCATCTCCCATATAGGCACCGGGCGGGAGAAGCGGCCGTCGTGGGTATCGGAAATATCGAAATAGTGCTTGAGCCGGGAGCAGCCCGTATGAATGTCATCGAACACGGCGATGCCGGTTGCGCCACGGTTGACCCAACGTCCGAGCTTTTTGTTCCAATCATCCAGCTCCAGCACAGCCTTGGCGTCCGGGCGCTGCGCGTAAATCAACACCTGCTCGTCAAATCGGCATTTATAGTTACAGCAGGCGCTGCGCAAGAAGGCCCGCCACGCCCCCTGCGAGGACGTGATTTCCCCCAGCGTCTGATTGTACAGCTCGGTAATCAGCTCATATTTTCGCGCCATCTGCGGCACCTCCTATCGTTCATATGCTGTTTTGTGTTGAACCTGGTGAAAGGTCCAGCCGTATACTTCTCCGATTTTATCTCCAAGGCGCTCTGTGATGCGTTCAATATCCCAGCGTGTGGCTTTACCATGGTAAATAAGGGTTTTTAACCGATCAAGCTGGTCATCGGTGACGGTTTCCCTGACTGCCCGGTAGAGGTAATGGTTTGTGCCGTCATGGTGAATCGCGGTGCAGCGCATGTCGCCCTTTGCATCCACATACCACTCGTTATAATCGCAGTCGGAAAACAGACAATCCTTTACGTTGCCGCTTTCTACAACCTTGTAGCCTGAAAACCGCCCGTTCCATAGCCCTAAATCGCCAATGATAATGATTTCACGGGGCATCTGGATATTGAGGTTCAGCCGCTCATCATCCAGAAAGTCAGCATTCATTTCGTGCATGAGGGTCATGCGCTCGTCCTCGCTCATGTCCGGGTACTCTGCTTCCAGATCGCCGCGCCAATCCTCATAATTGAGAGCGATATCGCTCCATATCATGTGCTTTGCTTCCATGCGCAGCGCCTCCTATCGTTCGTAATCCTTGTTTTTCGGCTGGTTTTTCTCAAGCGGCTCATAGGTCGCGCCGTTTTTCTCCATGATTTCGGCAAACTGGCAGATGTGGTACAGCTCTTTTCCTACCTCCACATGCGTGTCGTCGATATACCGGCAGGAGCGCTCCATCTTCTCACCCCAGGCGGCTGTTACCACGATCTTGCCGCCGTCCGGGACGCGAAATAGCTCCTTGTAGTGCGGGTCGATAAAGCGGATGCCCTGCCGGGCCTTCTCGATGTTCCTGTCCAGCCATTTTGCCTGATAGCAGAAGCAGTAGAAATTATAGTCGCCCCGAACCGGATTGCAGCGCAGCAGGTAGGCGTGCTCCTGGGTATCCGCCCGAAACCCGTATTCAGTGGTGTAATTGCCGGTAAAAGCGCTCTCGGGATACCGCTGTTTGAACTCGCCCATGGCATAACGGTCCTTCAAAAGTCCGTATTCATCTGAGCGCAGGGCGTTTATTACATCATCAAACTCTGCCTTGAACGCATCCGTTTTCAGCCGGGGATTATGCTCGTCCCAGGTTGTATGAAACTCGTAGCCCTTGGAGCCGAAATCCCCGCGCAGGTGTCCGATGCTACCGCACTGCATCCTGAGCTGCTGGCTCTGGCTATAACTGTACTTGATTTCCTCGGGCGTCATGGCCCGGATGTTCAGTTCCATATCGTTCACCTCTCCATATCTCTCTTTTTCGGCGGGAAATCGCGCTGAAAATCCCGTTCCTGATTCACGCGCCGGTACAGGTCCCGCACGGCGTCCGCGCGGCGGTCATAATAGTGGCCCCATTCGCAGCTCTTGTTGTCCCGGCTGCTCTGCCAGGTAACGAAAGGCTGGACGGCGCGCGGGTTCTCCGCCAGCAAAAACGCCTTGCTGCCCATTGGGATACTGACCGTGATGGTATAGCCGGATATGGAGTTCCGCTGTGAAACGGGAAGCGTGTCCGGCTCCAGAAAACGCGGTACGGGTGTAAAACCGAAGGAGTCCACATAATGGGCGATGGCGGCTCCATCCTTTAAGATGACCACCACATCGCTCACCGACATGGACCGCATCTTGCACCCGAAAGGGCGTTCGTCAGCGTTGTGCAACGCAAACAGGTGCTCCAGGGATTGGCCCGGCCCAAGCATCCCGGCGTATGCACGCGTGTAATCCAAAGGCTGAAAGGCGTTCTGCGCTTCCTCAAAGGAGCGGAACGCGTAGTCCGTTTGGCGCGTACTGCGTATCTGGTGGATTTCGTACATGCCGATATCCTCCGGGCGCTTATCGCTTGGCGCGAACACCGCGCCCTTGTCCGCCTGCTCCTGGGCAAAAACGTCCGCTTCATAAATACAGCCGCCGATATTCGTTTCGGCGGCGCTTACATATTTGCACGGATAGGTGGTTCGTTGTCCATCAAAGGAAGTAACGTGGATGCAGCTATCGTCGGGTATCCGAAACAGCTCACGCCTATATGTGTGGCTAAAAATAATCTCTTTTGTCATGGCTCATCTCTCCTTATCATTGCTTTTCTCAGGCGCTTGCTTTGCGGCCTGCAATGCGGCAAGGCGTTCCTTTGCCCACTCGGGGATATGCTCCGGCTTTACCTCGCCCTGGATGTCACGCCGTTCCCATCGGGTATGCTTGCCGGAATAAAGATTGGTGCAGAATACCGCGCTGCCGCGCGAGTTCGCGTGTGACCCAAAACCGCCTGTCACCAGCACAAGCTGGCGGTCCGCCGTCTGGTACTCGCTTCTCAGCATTCCGGCGCGTACCGCCACAACCTTACCCTCAATGCTCTGGCTCAGGTCGTTGGGGTAGCATTGCTCGGCGGTAATGGGAGCCATGGGTACGGTCACAGCGGCGCGTTCCTTTTCTACCTTTTCAATCTGTTCGGAAAGGTCGGATACGAATTTTTTCATGGCCTCTAGATAGTCACCGGTTTCATCCCCGATGTATCGTTCATAAAAGTCGCCCTTATCGCACCAGCCCGCAAAGTACCGGGCGGGCGCGCCCATATCCGGGTTTTCGCCAAACACGATTTCCTTATCGCCGATGTGTATTGCATACAGGATTTCATATGCGCCTGCCATCCGCTTTTCATCATTCATCATTTTCATCCTCGCTTTCCCGTATCATCAGCGCGCCAAACTGCGTAAAGGCGTACCATGAGGTGCGGTCGAAGGGGCTTTCTCCAAATTCGCCGCGTACAATGACGCCTTGCTTCATCAGCCGCTCCAGCGCCCGGCGTACCATGTTCTTTGTCAGATACGGCATGACGGCGGTAAACATCATCTGGCTCGACCGCATCCATGTCCTGCCCGCGAATGAACATCTCCCGGCGCACTCGTTTGCACAAATCTCATCCCAAATATATTTCGCCACTAACGCCGCATGTACGCCGTAACGCTGCGCAAGGCTTGGGTTGAGCAAGTGATAGGTCATGGCTCAATCCTCCTTTTGGTTTCAATATGTAGAAAGGGCAGCTTCATATAGGCCGCCCTGTGAGAATCGCCGGGCTATTTGTTTCTCTTGCGCAAACGCAGCCATATGGCCGCGCCCACGATAAACGCCACCAGGGCAATTCCCAAAATCGCTTTGAGTTCCATCGACGTAACCTCCTTTTTTTCAGAGAAATATGAAAGGATACAGATATCCGGCTATCACGGCGATCCCCGCGCCAAAAGCCAGCACGGGCGCAAATGGAATGGCGTGCCTGAGTGTTCCATGCTTTCGCAGGGAATGGATCATGCAGGTGATGAGAATTGGCAGCATAAGGGCGAAGGATAGCAGGGTGCCCGCCAGCCCAAGATACAGTCCGATGCCCATGATGAGCTTCACATCGCCAGCACCCATGCCGCCTTTTAGCCACACAATGAAAAACGGGACAGCCAGCGCCAGCCCTGCCGGGTAGGGCCACCATGCGCTGCCGGATAGCCCGATCAGCACCGTATGCACCAGCCCCAGGCACAACAGCAAGACGACGGCTGTGTTGGGCACGGTGCGCGCGCGGATGTCCGTGTATGCGCACCAGATGAGCAGGGCAATAAAAAAAGCATCCGTCAGGATGCGTAAGGCAATATCCATGTTCATTACCTCTTGATCGTGGTAATCCGGTCGTACATATCGCCCTCAATGGTTAACGTATTGGTCTTGTGTTCAAATAACTGCCCAACTGGACTCCATGCATAAAACGCCTGCGCCCACGCGACATATTCACCGTCAGGGAACCAGAGCGGCGTGTAGTGTAAGCGGCTCCCCGTAACTGAATACGGATTGACGGCAAGCTGCCATGTCACCGTCATTTCTCCGGCTTCGCCTGTCTTGAACTCCAGACTGTCGCGCACGGTCTGCCATGCGGATAGCTGGCTGTATGCCGATTCAGGGTATCGCACCCACACCAATTGCACACCGACCAGCTTTTCAGGATGGTCGTAGTTGGTTGTCAATGTTGTTGTACAGGAAACGCTGAACCCGAAGCCGGATTCCATCTGCCGGGGCTTATCCGCATACGCGATGCGGCTGTCCGGCAATATCTGGAACGTGGTGGTCAGGCGGGCATAGAAGGTCTTTGTGACATAGCTGCCGCTTTCCAACCTAACCTCCTGCCATGTGTGGTAGGCGGAGGACGCGGGAACCGACAGATTGCTCAGCCCATACGCTATATACTGCTGCTCCATCGCCGTATCATCGGGATTAGCCACAGTGGAAACAGGGACATTAACGACTTGAATATCTTTTGTCAGGACGTTGTTGCTCTCATCCGTTTCGCCCAGGCTGCCATCCGGATCTGCGGTGATCTTCACAGTGTAGTTTCCAGCTGTCGGTACGGTAATTCGAAACACGGCGATGTTGCTGCCGTTGCCGGGAATTGGGATGCTTTCCGTGGAGGACACGCTGCCAATTGTCAATCGGATGGCGACGGAGGGCACCGGCTGCGCCGTGTTGTTGCGTACCGTGGCCGAAACGGTCACATCCATGCCCGCGTACCAATCTGTAACGGAGGAACCGATCACCTCGATATCGGGCCGCAGGGCTTTCACGGAAATCACGGTTGTGCGGCTGTTGTTACTCTCGTTGCTTTCCGCAACCTTGTTGTCTGGATCGGCATACGCCGTGACCGTGATGGACTGCGGACTTAACGCTGTGGGCGCTGTAAACGTGAATGTTACCATCCGGCTTGCGCCCGCGCTGAGTGCGGAAAGGCTGGTTGAAAATGTCCCTATATTCGGAACGGTCAGCCGCACAGTCGTGGCTCCTGCGGACGTTGGCCCAATATTTTTCACCGTGGCCGATACCGTGACTGTTTCGCCCGCTTCATATAATGATTTATCGCCGGTCAGGGAAGTTATGGTCAAATCGGGCAAAGACAGCACACTGAATGTTGTACTTATTGTGTTGTTGCTCTCATTACTCTCCGCGACAATGCCGGTGGAATCCGCCGTTGCCGTTACGGTCATGGTTTTTGTGGATATGAAGGTTGGAGCGGTATAGGCAAAGGTCACGGTCGTCATACCGCCTGCGGCCAGCGAGGAAACATATTTTGTCTGTGTGGCTAAATCGGATGAGGACAGAGCCACGTAAAATCCGCTCGCCGCGCTTTCTCCCTGATTGCGCACTGTGGCCGATATCGTGATCGTTTCGCCCGGCGTGTACTCACCTTTGTCACTGGAAAGCGCGGATACGATCAGGTCGGGTTGGCTCATCTTCAAAACATTGAACGAGGCGCTTCTTGTATTGTTGCCTTCGTTGCTCTCTGCGACAGCGCCTGTGGAATCCGCCGTCGCTGTGACCATGATTGTCTTGTCAGCGGCGTATTGTCCCGCCGTATAGGAAAAGGTAACGCTGGTGGCGCTTCCGGCAGCCAGCGAAGAAACGTACTTTGTCTGCGTGGACAGGTCGGCGGACGTGAGGGACACATAAAAGCCGCCCGCACTGCGCAGCCCCTGATTATTCACCGTTGCCGTTATGGTAATCGGGCTGCCTGCCTCATAGGCTGAAGCGTCGGAGCTGAGCGCCGTCACCGTCAAATCGGCATAGAGCTGCGGCGTATTTACAGTAGCCCACACGGTCTGCGCATCATTGTATATGGCGTTTTTAGCAATGATTACGCGCTGCAAACTGCTTTTTGTAGGCGCGTAGGCAAACATGTTGCTGCGCGTCCGGTTATCCCGGCCTGTCGCGGATATGGAAAAGCTCCGGTTGGCATTTGCTTCGCTCACGGGAATCCATATGGTCAGCGTATCGCCGGATTGCCCGGTGTAGCCGGACACGCTGGAGCCGTAAGGAAGCCCGGAGGTATCCAGAACGTATCCGCCGTTCATATTCGTTGTGTAAACTCTGGCGGTTCCAACGAAATAACTGCCGCTGATCGACATAGGCGGCGCGGACAGGGAAATACTGTGCGTCATCAGGCTTTGGGAGCGCGCCGCTATTAGCAGCTCTATCGCGAATTGCAGTACATCGGTATACCCGGAATTCGCGCGGATTTTGCTGCCGATCTGTCCGCCGGCCGCGTAGCTGCGCAGTTGCGAATCGGAATACGCGCCAAGATTGGTGAAGTTGTACTGCGCCGAATCTCCGTTTTCGGAGAGCCAGAAACGTACCGCATTGGCCGTGGCGTATCGCGCTTCCGCTGCTGTCAATCCGCCCGTTCCATACGGATAACCGTTTTCAAAGATGATACGCAGGCCGGTCTGTACACGCGCGGAGTATGTGCCCAGGATGTCCGAATCGTTGTAGGATGAGTTTGACGGGCTGTCGTTTTTGTGTTGCAGGCAGTAGGCCACCTGCTCGGGCGATGTGCCGACAATATAATGCTCCGGGGTTTTCAGGTCATTCCAGCCCGATCCGCCGTTATAATCAAACATATTAGTCGTATTTCTTGTTCCGACGTTGACGGCGGCCAGCGCAGAGCTGGCAACAAGAATCAGCGTGACCAGCAGAACGACGCCCGCCGTCACCGATATGAATATTTTCTTTTTCCGCTTCATAAGGGCCTCCCTTCTATTCGATATACAGCACTGACGAGAGCACCGTCATGGGGATGCGGATTTCCGTAACGCCGCTCATCGCCCACGGCGCTGGCATGACAAACATCGCGTCAAGCCGCAGGGTTTTCTCCCGCACCGAAAGCTGCGCGTCCTCAAGCGCGTAAATCAGCTTGTCGCCGTCATATTTCACCCAGCGTCCGTCCTCATGCGCCCATCCAGCGTCCGTCAGGTTGTTCTCCAGCAGCGATTGGGCGACATCTGCCGGAATATCCAGTTGCAAGTCGCGCACATTGACGTTGAGCAGCCCCGCGTCCACCGTCACAAGGGCCGCGCGCTCCAGTTCGGTTTCGCAGGTCTGGTACTTGGCGTACACTGTGGTGCCCGTGTATACGACAAAGGACAGCATAAAGAGAATGAGAATGAGGAACAGCGTCCACAGTATCGCGCTGCCGCGCGTGTCTTGAATAAAGCGTCTCATTTCTTGAAATACACCTCCGATATGCCGCGCGCGGAGGCGGTAATTTGCACATGGATGGTTAGCGGTTCACCCAGTGCGGGACGCAGGATGACAATGGGCACCGTTTTCGTGATAGTGACGGTAAACTGCGTTTTAAGCTGGATGGTTTTTTCTGCCGCATCATACCACTGTGTCTCCACTTTAATGGTGTCGGGCACGATGAAAGCCCCGTTTTCCGTGACGGATTGCAGCGTCTCATCGTCCGCTTTGCCGTACAGCTCTACGGTGCGTGCCATGTATTTGACGGTCTGGTTAAGGCTTTGCTGTGCGGTAAATATCGGAAACAGCGCCATAAGAGAGGCCATGAGCGTAAACAGGATGAGCATGGCAATTGCCACGTCGATGTATCCCTCGGCAGTCTGATCGCGAATAAATTTACGTTTCATACCGGTTCCTTTCCGATGGGAAAGGGACTGCCGCGCGGCAGCCCCTCCTCCATCTGTTTGTTGGTGGCTTACGGCAGTACGCTGATGCCGGTCAACTCGCTGCTGATCTTTTCGATCAGCCCGGAGAACAGGTTCGGCACCGCAGCGTTGAGGATTAGCAGGACCGCCGCGCCGATGACCACGACGATCAAAATCTTGAAGGCTACATCCAAAAAGCCCTCGGCTTTTTTCTCGGAAACAAAGCGGCGGATGGTGTTTTTGACTTTCAGCATGATGATTTCTCCTTTTCATAATTAATATTGAGGATAGGGATGGGTGTATATAAAATCCGTCTGTGTTCGGGAGCAATAAAACAGCCCTCCCTTCGGCTGCCGGAACAAACGGACGGATGGGCTAAAAGCCCACGGCTTGCAGATTGTTAATGATCATCAGCACCAGCGGCACCATGAACATGAGGATCATGAGTATCGTCAGGATGAACGAGGCGACCTTGATGCGTCCGGGGCGCTTTTCCATCAACCGGCGCAGCGTTTCGCGCTCCTTCGTGCGCATGTCCTGCTCCAGAACGAGCATGCTGGTGTGCTGATCGACGCCCTTATACACGCCGCACAACACCGCGCAAAGCGCCGAAAACGATGGCAGATTGAGCCGCGCGTCCATATTTCGCAGCGCCGCCTCGTGGTTGCCGATCTGCATGTCGGTGATGAGCCGGTCAAGCTCCACGCCCAGCGCCTTGCCTGCCACGCGGCGGTACTTTTCAAAAAACGCCAGCATATCACGGTTGTCCTGCAAGGTGTAATTCATGGTTTCAACCATCCTTGGCAGCTCCGCTTCGATCTCGCGGTTTTGCGCTTCCACACGCTTGCGGACAGTTTGCATCCGCTGGAAATAGGCAAGAACGGCGGCGACGGCGGTCAACAGGGCCAGCCATGGAACGCCAAGGGGAACAAACAACAGGCCGATCAGGGCCATCAGCAGGGATTGGGTCATAGCCGCTCCCACATATTCCTGCGGCGTCTCGCTCATATGGAGCCGCGCGAAGTCCGCTGCCAACCGTTTCTGCCGGTATTCGCTCATGGGAAAGAGCTTGGAGATCAGCCAGACCAGCGGCAGCAGCGCGGCCTGCAAGCGTTCGGGCATGTCCCGTTTGCCCTGAATGCCGCGTACCGCTTCCGCGCTTTTCCCCGAAGGGAGACAAAGCGCCGCCTGTGCGACGCGGTATAATCCGAAGGCCAGTAACAGGCCGGGAATGAGATAAAGCAGCGTCATTTTGATTCACCGCCTTCCACCGGACGGTACAGCCGCGCCACCCATACAGCAGTCGCCGATACGGCGGCCAGCACTACAGCCAGCGTGATTTTCCCTGCGGGTGTGGTGGTGAGCATGGTATACCAGTCAGGCATCATGGCTCCCATCATGGGAATGGCTCCCAGCACCAGCATGACCGTGATGATATAATCGCCAAGCTGTTTCTGAATAGCCGTGTCGGCTTCCATCTGCGCCCGGCGCATTTCACCAAGGCGGCTTACAATGCCCGGCAGCGCGAACCGTAACTGCCGGTCGCGTTGGCACTGAATCAGCACGTCGCACCAATCCCGCCAATAGCGGTTGTCGATGCGCTCCCGCATCCGACGCAGGGCTTTTACAATGTCCGAGTCAATAAGCTGCGTTTCGGTATAAAACTGCCGGAACACGCCGTCAAGCGGAGCGGACAGCAGGTGCAGGTTATTTTCCACCGCGCCAATCAGGTCGCCGCCCGCCACATACGAGTTGGTGACGGTTCCCATCGCACTCTCCAGCTTCTCGTTTAAACTGCGGATATAGTCCCCGGTGCGGACACGGATGACGATAAGCGGCGAGAAACCCAGGCCAGCCGCCAGCACCAACCCGGCGAGAACGTTATCCAGCGCGAGGCCGATCAGCAGACCGACGATTGCCAGTATGACAGCCGCCCATTTGTACGCGTCAATATGCTCGTTCATGCCTGCCGCTGTAAGCATTTCCTTGGCGTCGTCCACCGTCGCGGCCAGCTTTCCCTTCGGTTTTCCGGTAATGCGCCGTATCTTATTCGTTCGTTCCCGATGTCGCTGGAACGGTTTTGCGAACGGTCGCGCCATATCCGAAGGGTGGACGCCCAGCAACAAAAAAAGCCCCACTATGAGCAGCAAGGCACACAATATCTGGATCATGATATCACCACCTTAACCCGGCCCACGGAAGCGGCAGGCGCGCCGTTTTCCAACAGGGTCATAGCCAAACTATCGGATATGCCATCCATCTGAACGAATTGTCCATCCTCGAACCGGAACAGCGTGCGCGCCTGCACCACGCCGTCCCGAACGCCCGTGGCTTCCACGATCTCCATGATACGGCGTGTACCGTCCGGGAACTGGCGCTTAAACACCATAATGGGAAACGCTTCGGCTACGAAGCCTATGAGGATGTTCGTGGAGATATTGGTGCCCGACATCTGGCACATGGAGAGGATTCGCCCATACGCTTTTCTTGCGGAATTGGCGTGCAAGCTGGTCACTACAACGTGCCCGGTGCGGGCCGCCTCCTGTGCGGTCATGGCTTCCGCGCCGCGCATCTCGGCCACGGCGATGATGTCCGGGCTAAAGCGCATAGCCTTTCTTAAAAGGTCGTTCATGTCTACGTCGGCGCTCTCCATATCACTGGGCCGGATGCAGGTATGGATGACACGGTTCTGCGCGTTACCCTGATCGTCCGTGCTGAAAAGATCAAGCTCCCGCGTTTCCTCAATCGTGTAGATACGGCTGTTTTTGTTCGCCGCATTCAACAGAAAGGCGATATCCGTTGTCTTTCCTGAGCCGGTTTTACCCGCGAATCCCACGGAAACGCCGTGATTTATGCACAGAACCAAAAAGTCCAGCATTTCCGGCGTGGCTGTCCGCCATTCGACAAGCTGCTGTTTTGCGACCTTCGCCATGCGCTGGCGGCGGATGGAGAACACCGCGCCGCTGCGCCGGTCGGTGATAGGCGGGATCATAGCCGATATGCGGATGCCCTGCGTGATATAGCTGTCCACAATGGGGCTCGTACCGTCCAGCACCAAGCCGCCCAAGCGAACCATCTTGCGCAGGGTGTCCTCGGCGTGCTGCGGCGAAAGAAAACGCTCCGGGGCTTTATGCCAGCCGGAGCGCGTGACGATCTCAATGTCCCGCCAGCTATTGCCGTTGATTTCCTCGATATCGGGATCGGCAATGTATTTATCCAGAAAGCCGAAACCCGCCATGTCGCCGTACAGCCTGTCGGCCAGCACCTGCGCGGACATCCCGCCCACGCGAAGCTGATGCGCGGTCACGTATTCGCCAATCAGCCGTTTGACGGCCTCCGACGCGGATTTTTCGGCAACGCTCCGGGCAAGCGTTTCCGCGTGATCCCTTGAAATATCAGTGCGCACCCGCTCCAGTACGGCTTCGTATGCGTCTTTTTCCTGAGTGACGGTCTGCTGTTTTTCATAGGCCAGTTCCCGAAGTGTACGGCTCATGCTTTCACCTCCCGCAGCATCCCGAATATTTTTTGTACCTGTTTGGCGTAACGCGTTGATGCCGGCGTCGTGCCGACATCCGCATCATCCTGCCGGAATTCTCGTACATACGGCAGCACTGCGATGAACCGCATATCCGCCGCTTTCTCCACAACGGACAGATCGTGCTGTCTGTCCGCCATTGCCGCAATGGGCAGCACGCGGCCTGCCGCATTCATGGCCTCAAGAAAGGGTTTGACGGCGTTGAACCAGCACACTCCCTGAATGTTCGGCGTGATGGGGACAATGATCTTGTCCGCACCGGACAGTACGGCAGGAACGAAGGGGTCGGCGCGCTGCCCTGACAGGTCAAGGATGACCGTATCCGCCAGCACCGTGCAGCGCTGCAAGAAGTCCTTCGCCGTGTCGGTCGCGTCCAGCCCCAGCTCGTAGGACAGGTATTCGTCCTGAGCGGTCAGTCCCGCGTAAAAGAGCCGTTTCGTTTTGGGATGCTGATGCAGGTATTTAGCGGCGTCATCCGCGCCCATGCCCGATATGGCTTTGCCGAGCGATGCTTCCGCGTCGAGTTTTTTTCCGTTTATCCTTGTGGGCAGTGTCGGCTGTGTCAGGTCGGTGTCGATGATAGCCGTCACGCCATTCTTTGAAAACATCCGTCCCAGCGCACCAGCCAGCGTGCTTTTGCCCGTACCGTCGCGTCCCCATATGGCGAAAACCATGTCAGTCCACCTCCGTTCCCACCAGTACGCTATCGGGCACATAATCCGAAACCGCGTTTCCACGGGCAACGAACGCGAGATGAATAGCGCCTGCCTGCTCCAGTTCGGCCAGCTTCAGCGCCTGTTCCTCGGTAGCGTAGAAGGAGACGGTGACGGGCAGCGTATTTTTTGTATCTTCATCCGGCTGTGCTTCCACGCTGGCGTCCGCGCCGGTGCTCGTCGTGACCATGCACACCTCAATGTGGGCAAGCACCGGGTCGATATACGCGCCGGAGGTGGTTGTTTCCGTTGCTTCGCCCGGTTCCACGCCCAGCGTTTGATTGACGGTGCCCTGCGGAATGGCGATAACGCTCACAATATCACCGGGCAGCAGCCGTCCGGACACGCCGGAGGCCAGAGACGGCAGGGTGACGGATATCACCATTTTGCCTTTATCCGTACCTGCCGAAAAAAGATTTTGTTCCGCAAGCGTGGCGGTCAGCTTTTCGGTCGTAAGATAATCCCCGGCGTACAGGTCAGCCGCAGCGTATTTGCCGACAGCCGCCGATTGTTCGCTCATGCCGTTCTCCACAAGATTTTTTGGTACACCCACTGTCTCCACCATATCGGTGGTGAGCTGCGTCCCTTCGCTCACAGTTTGGGTCATGCGCAGGACGCTCGCTGTCTCATCTCCGCTTCCCGTCAGCGCGGGCAGCGCGACAAAAGCGAACAGCAGCGCCAGCACAATGCATAAGGTTCCGATGACGAATTTGTTTCTTAACAGCTTCATGTTCTGAATAACCTCCTAAGTTCTATTGATTGCGTGCCGATATTTTCTTTTTCGGCTGGTACGGCAGGTTTTGAGGGGGTGGGATGCAGGGAGGGGGAACCGGCAGCCGCACTCCGACCGGCAAACAGGCAGACTGCCCCCTTGTGAGTGCGTTACCGTTCCATGTCCCGCTGCCGCTTGCGGTACAGCTCCAACGCCTTGATGATGGTATCCTCAATCTTCTGAGCGGGCGTCCCCGGTGGAAAATACTTGCTGATACGCTCCCTGGGCATTTTGAATTGTTCTTTCTGGTTAGGCTTTTCCTCGGATAAGATGGAGAGGATCACGTCCTCGTTCAATCGGCCCTCCTGCGAAAACTGCTTCATCTTGATGGCCTGGGCCAGCGACGGGGTGCAGTCCTCGCTCTCCATGGTGGTCAGTAAGGATTGTTGCTGCTCTTTCGGCAGGTAGGATAGCTCCACAGCGGGCCGGAAAGCGATTTTTCCCTCATCAACCATGTCCAGCATGGGCGTTTCCAGCTCAGTCAGTCGGATATATCTGCGTACTTGGTCTTTGCTTTCACCAGCCGCATCGCCAATAATTTCCGCTGATTCCTTGCCTTTTAACTTCCCCGCCAATGGCGTGGAAGTTAAATCACTCCTTTGTCCCTGTCGTCTCATGGCCTCCAGCTTCATCTTATACGCGAAAGCCTTTTCAGAGGGCAGGATGCGTTCACGCTGCAAATTACTGTCCACCATGATGATGGTGGCTTCATCGTCGGTCAGGCTGCGGACGATACAGGGGATGGTTTCAACACCCGCAAGCTCGCTTGCCGCCTTGCGCCGGTGCCCGGCCACCATTTCATACCCGCCGCCCTTCTTGGGGCGCACCAGGGCGGGAACCAGCACGCCGTATTCCTTGACGCTCTGCGCCATTTCCTGCATGGCCTCGTCCATCCGCACCTTAAAGGGATGGTTGGGAAAGCCGCTGATTTCGGCAAGCGGTATCTGCATGACCTTCTCGCGCTGCGCGTCGTCGCGTTCCTCCTGCGTGGAAAACAGGTCATCTACTGAGGGCAGGTTTAGCTTTAGTTCTTTCGCCACCTGAATCCACCTCCTTTGCAAACGCAGCATACGCTTGGGCCACCTTGCCGTTTTTATCATAGGCAAAAATACTCTTGCCTGCGGCGGTGGTTTCAGCGGCCTTAACGCCGATGGGGATTTCCGTTTTGAAAATCCTCAGCACGCCGCCGTATCCCTGCCTGAGCGTGTCCGCCGTGGTACGGGCAAGGTTGGTACGCATGTCCGCCAGCGTGAGTAAAATGCCCTCCACCTTCAGATGAGGATTGATTTGCTTTCGTACTTTGCCAATGGTACGCATGAGCTGCGTCATGCCCTTGGCGGGAAGGTAGTGGGCCTGAACAGGAATGATAACGCTGTCCGCCGCCGCCAACGCATTGATGGTTATCATCCCAAGCGACGGCATACAGTCAATGAGGACATACTCGTAATCGCGCTTGATGCCCTCAAGGTAGGTGCGCAGCGTAAATTCCCGGCTCATGGCATTGACCAGCGTCATTTCCATGGCCGACAGCTCGATGCCCGAAGGGATGAGGTCAATGCCCTCGTTGTGATGCAGCACACCTTCCTTTAAGGCGATGGGTTCGTCACTCATGACCTTTTCCATGAGATCTGCAAGCGTTGTGGGCAGATTGTCCTGATCCGGCCAGCCGAGAGAGGTGGTCAGATCGGCTTGGGGGTCCGCGTCCACCAGCAGCACCTTTTTTCCCAGCATGGCAAGGCCGATGCCGAGATTCGCCGCCGTGGTGGTTTTCCCGACGCCGCCCTTTTGGTTGGCAATGGCGATCACCTTGGTTTCCGACATTGCGGGTTTCCTCCTTTTTATAAATTTAGCCGCCCACGGTGAAGCGGACGGCTATGTAACGGAGGAAAATATAAAAGCCGCCTATCCTCAAAAGAGAACAGACGGCCTATGTGTGAAGGGCTTATGCGACTTTAATTCTTTTTTTACGGGCGTTCATTACCTTAGCCAGAACCTCGTTTACTACATCCGGGCAGTAGCCTTTTTCCCGAATCAGCTTATTGCGAAAGTCATTCAAGCTATGTAAAACGATCTGCCATTCAGCTTCGCTCAGATAGATTCTTGTTTTTTTATTCTTCATGGCGTATCCCTCCTGTCAAAGCATATCTTTGCTTTCATTGTGTAACGGAAAAATGTGATTTGCAAGTGTATAAAAAGAGGCCACTTGCTCAAAATGAACAAGCGGCCTCTATGTTTGCGGTTATTCGGTTTGATCTTCTTCTATTTCTTCATACTCATTATCGTATGCCAACCAATCCTCAATAATGGCGGCAGACAACGGGGGAACCATCTTATCCTGCATACTCATCTCATAGAACTGCGGAGGGAATGTGAAATTAATGGAATCTGCAAGCAGAACAAGCAAATAGAGGAACCCATGAAAATCCGATTTATCGTACATGGCTTCAAGATGGGAAGTGACCGCCTCCATTGGGAAGCCGCTTAGCCATAAAGTTTCGTAAAGCCGGTAGGTAAAGCTGCCACTTACTAATTGCGCTACTTCAAAAGCCGCGCTTTCCCAATCGTTGTCAGCAGGGGTAATGTCATGCTCAAGTATTTTTGAATTTTTTACCCGTAAAAGGGCTTCCAAATATTCATAGATTGTCATAGTCCAATTGAACTCCTTTCGCTTTTTTTATGGGGGTCAAACGGCCATTTTTGTCACCAGAGATTTATTGGGCATAGCAAAAGCCCACAAACGTAGTGTTTACGGGCCTTCCATGAGAAGTTAGGTAAGGTAGACAAATATGCAAAGGTTCTCCAACGATTACTTATCAAGAAATTATTGAATTTTAAAACGGAAGTTTAAGATAACGGAGTTGAATGAACAAGTAATAAGAAAAAAGATAACGTCCTTTGTAATAGATACTGACTTATTTAAGGACATGGTTGAAAAAGTAGCTATCAAATCACAGACGGAGTTCGAGTTTCACTTTGAAAGTGTCAAGATATTGTTTACAAAATGAACATTTAACGTATCTTGCAATTTCCATTATACAAGAGGCGGAAGTCCAAATATTAAAGCACATGCAACCCCACAGCCTAGTGATATAGGCCACACCAGAAGGGGTTTCTCAAAATGAGCACGTATCAAAATAAAAGCAATGAGGAATAACAGGAAAGACCAAAAAATGCACCAGTTGTTTTCATAGCGCAATCCGCTTATCAAATATGCTATTATTTCAATAAAGGTATTTACAATAGCCCAAATAATCACATATAGACTCTGCTTAAAGAACCCTGAAGGAAAATGCGTAAGATATAAAATAATAGCGGGCGGAAAAATTATGAACGATATTATAAGCGCAGTATAGGTGTGGCCAAGCATTCCGGTATATGTCCAAAGCCTGTAATCACAAAAAACAAACTGATATGCCAGATCACCGATTATTACGTAGAGAACAGTACCGTAGAAATCACGCCACCGTCTCCAGGCGCCCCATTTAAAACAGGCTGCAATATATCCAATTGCAAGTAATATTATCATAGTATTATATCTTGGTCATTTCCCTTTCCTAGTTGCTTCCTTGGTCATCATGCATTCATTGAATAAGGAGTTGAGGGGAGTGGATTACCCTCCCCATCGTTATCCGGCTTTTATTTCAAGCTTTTCTTGTGTCCCAGTTATCCAAAGGAAGATAATTCTTACGCATATAGCTATCGCATATAGCACGAAGAAATGATAAAAAACATTCCAGCCTTTATGGAATTCAAGGATCCCGATAGCTGTATATATAGGGAATATAACAAAATTTAAAAAAGCATTACCAATGGCAGTCCATAGCAAATAGCCTTTCCATGAAGACTTATATTGCGTAACTAGCATTACAAGAATCGGAGATAACGTAACGCTAGTGGCAAAGACATTGGCTGGTACCGGTAGTAATCTGATTTTATAATCATATAGCCCTAATATGTTATCAAGTAATATCGCAACAATTAATAGTTTAGCGACAGCCTCCAGAGAGCCAATCAATAATATTACAGTGCCTCTTTTTCTGTCCACCAACTTGAGCCATACAGCATAGGTAACAATTATTATTGCTAACATGAGAAACCACCCAAACGTGAAAACTTCATTCGAAGTCCAGTCTTTAATGGATTGTTCTGCTAATATTCTTTCTTGTTCATACATAAAACTTACCTCCTATTAGCTATATTTTCTCCGAAAAAGAATTAATTAAATTGGTAAAAGATGACGTCATCTTTTACTTAAGATTTTTAGGTAGAAGTGTAGAAAGTAACACTTAAGACGTTTTAATCATATTACAGATACCGGTTTAAGTTTAACTTTGGAAACGGGCATTTTATCACGTGAAATAGGATTAATTTAAACAAAGAGAAATTCGCTTTAAATCCTATTATGCAATATACTTATCCCGTAAACAACCTATATTAGACAATTATCTTCATGTTAATGCGCAATAAACCAAATGGCCTGTTTCACTATTTAATGGATTGTCAACAGTAAAAACATAAGGAACTTTTCTTCCTGCAACCTTTTTACCTACCTGGTAAAGGGTAATTCATTGGAAACAGAGTAAATTGTGAAATGGCACAAGCAAATATACCGATTTATGCATGGCGCTCAAGAAAAATCGATGTCTTGGTAAATGGACTCTTTACAACTCTTTTTATGGGGGTCAAAACGGGGCTTTTATGGGGGTCAAACGGCCATTTTTATTGTTTCCAGAGATTTTTCCGGGCATAGCAAAAGCCCGCAAACTCAGTGTTTACGGGCTTTTTCACTGGAGCTGATGTCGGGACTCGAACCCGAGACCTCTTCCTTACCAAGGTGGTGCCCTACCTTCCGCAAACCCGCTATTTTACTGGGTTTTCGGGCACTTCGTAAGCGAAAAAACGGTTTTGACCCCCATTTTGCCCACAACGGGGATGAACTTGGATAACAGGATGAAATATTTCCTATCGTATAGAGCGGAAAATGTAATGACCCCTTGTAATGATTGTACCGGCCATTCCAAGTGTCCACCAAACCGTACTTACCACATATTATTGTATTAGGTATGAGGGGGATATTATCTTGTCCAAAGATATTGTTGGATATGAATGGATTCTGTTCTTGAGAAACTTTATAGCGTATGCTATAATATATGCTATGAGGTGAAGGTGCCTATGAAGCTCGATGAAATACTCAAGGAAGTTAGAAAAGAACTGAATATTTCGCAAGAACAGTTTGCACACGAATTGAGCGTGAGCTTCACAACGCTGAACCGTTGGGAAAACAACCGCTCTGTTCCGAGCCGTCTGGCGAAACTACGTATTTTGGATTACTGCAAAAGCAAAAACCTGTCGAAAGACATCATCACAGCCATAGAACGTGTTTAATGGATAGCCACCGAAGATAGAAAGGCAGGGTTTCCGTGGATATACATAATGAACTTAAAACCCTGACCGACAAGTTTGCGGCGAATCTGGCTTACTACAAAGACCAGAGAAACGCCTATAATGAGCATTCTTGCCGGATTGAGTATATCGACCCTCTTTTGCAGTTGTTGGGATGGGATGTCTCCAACGCGAAAGGGCTGCCTCCCCAATACCGAGAGGTCATTGCCGAGAACTATTCTACGGAAACTGACCGCCCCGATTATTCGCTTACCCTGCGCGGCGTTGCAAAGCTGTTTGTTGAGGCTAAGAAACCCGCTGTCGATATCTTCCGTCACCCGGAACCCGCCATGCAAGCCCGGAAGTATGGCTGGAACGCCAACCACAAGGTTACCGTTCTGACCAACTTTGAATACCTTATCATCTACGACAGCACCGTCGTCACAAGGGAAGGTGAGGCTTGCCCCGTTGCACGGTACCGCTTCTATCACTTTACGGACTACGCCAGCAAGTTTGATGAAATTCGCTCCTTGATATCAAGGGATGTCATCTATTCCGGCGCGTTCGACGCCTATTTCGATGAGCATCTTCTTGCAGGAAGCTCACAAAAGCAGCAGGTCGACACGCTATTCTTGGAGCAGATCAACCGCTGGCGCGTTTCGCTGAGCAATGAACTATACCACAAAGACCCCAAATATAGGTCGCTGGATGTCCTAAACGATGTCGTGCAGGACTTCATCAACCAGATTGTTTTCCTTCGCATCTGTGAGGACAAGAACCTGCCGCTGTATCATAACCTGCAGGAAACAATCAGCGATCCGGCGCAACTGAACACTCGCTTGGAAGAGATGCTTCGTGTCGCCGACCGCCGTTATGACTCCGGGCTGTTCTCTGGCAACAATATTGTGTTTGACTTGAGCAGCGCGGTCATCACCGAAATTGTGCAGGGTTTGTATTATCCGCAAAGCCCTTATCTGTTCAGCATCATCGAATCCAACCTTCTCGGAAAAATCTACGAAATGTTCCTCACGGAGCAGTTGGCGGTGTTGTCGGGCGGGTCTATTGGTCTTGCCAAGAAAAAAGACTATGCCGACCGTTCCATCGTCACAACGCCAACGGAAATCGTAAAGTACATTGTCGAGCAAACCATGGCACGGCTTTGCGAAGGCAAGACTCCGCAGGAATTATTTGATTTGCGGATTGCAGACATCGCCTGTGGCTCTGGCGTGTTTCTGGAGGCAGCGTTTGACTATTTGCAGAACTACTGCGTTGAATGGTACGCGCAAAACGATCCTTCCCACCTTATCGATATCGGGAATGGCTTCTTCAAGTTGCCTCTGGAAGAAAAGAAACAGCTTCTCTGCTCTTGTATCTACGGCATAGATATTGACATCCACGCGGTGGAAGTCGCCAAGTTTTCATTACTGGTCAAGCTCATAGAAAATGAAACCACGCCGTCTGTTGCCGAATCCACTCCGATTCTACCTGAACTCAGCACGAACATCTTCCACGGCAACGCCCTGATCGGCGACCGCGAGCTTGACGGCAGGAGACTCTCTCCCCACGAGTTGCTTGCCGTGGTTCCGTTTAACTGGTCGGAAATACGGCTGGACAGACCGTTTGACGCCATCATCGGCAACCCGCCTTACGTCAGCACAGAAGATATTCACGCACTGCTTCCGGCGGTTGAGTTTGATGTCTACAAGAACAAGTATAGTTCCGCATATAAGCAGTTTGACAAATACTTCATCTTCGTCGAACGAGCCATCCATCAGGTTCGGGACGGCGGTTTGGTATGCTACATTGTTCCGAACAAGTTCTTTAAGGTCGACGCCGGGCAAAAGTTGCGGCAGTTGATTTCCCGACACGCGATGCTGGTGCAGTTGGACGACTTCGGTGACGCGCAGTTGTTCGAGGATAAGACCATATACAGTTCAATCCTACTCCTGCAAAAACAGCAGAACGAGGATTTTATCTATTCCAATGTTACGTCTGCCCCGACCCTGTGGGCAAGGGAAGATGTGGAATCCATCGTCGTGAAAGCGTCCTCACTGGACGATTCGCCATGGAAACTGACTACAGACATGGATTTCATGGCATTACTGCAAAGGCTGGAAGGCAGAACGGTTCCGCTGGAAACCCATGCTGAGATTTTCAATGGCATCCAAACCAGCGCGGAACGCCCTGTTCCCGTATATTGGTTCTCAGCGGGTGAGGTCAAGCACGCGAGCGGAACGACCGTCACCATAGAACGTGACGGGCAGGACTTCGCCATTGAAAAAGCGATACTTAAGCCATATTTCAAGCCCACCCTCAAGGCTGAGAAGGGTTCAAATTCCTACAGCTTGCTGGGCACGGACAAACGGATTATATTCCCCTATGACACTGATGGCAAGCTGATACCGAAAGAGGAAATGGAAACCCGTTACCCTGGCGCGTATGCTTACCTTAGCCATTACTATGACAGACTGGTTCCCAAATTGGTATCGCCGTCCGGCGTTCGGGACGTGCTGAACGCCACTGCAGAAACGTGGTATCAATACGGCAGAACACAAGCTCTGACGGCGTTCATCAACACGCCGAAACTGATCGTCGGCGTCCTGAGTCAAGAACCGATGTATGCTTATGATGGCAATGATATGCTGATTGCCTCCGGCGGCACGGCTGGGTATTGCGCGGTCAGCCATAAGTCGGGAAGCCCCTATGCCTTGGAATACATACAGGCATGGCTGTCCAACCCATACACCGAGCAGTATATCCGTATGTCCGGCAGTTACTTTGAGGGCGGTTTCGTCGCAAGGGGGACGTTCATTCTCTCATCGCTGCCCTTTGTGGAACTGGACTTTTCTGTTCCCGCGCAAAGAGCCATCCACGACGAAGTTGTTAGTTTGACCCGTGAAGTATATGGCATAAATGACAGGCTGGTGTCCGCTCCACCTAAACGTGTGGAAAGCGTTCTGCTGCGCCAGAAGAAGACTCTGATCGAACGGATCGAGGGATTGATTTCCCGTATCTATCGTTTGGAGTTTTGACAGAAAGGGGGTTATGAGATGCGTCTAAAAAAGGACAGCACCGAGCAAAAGCTCCGAGGTGCATATTATACGCCGTTGGTACTCGCCAACGCCATGGTTGGTCTTTTCGCGGACGATAACCCCCGAAGCGTTTTAGAGCCAAGCTGCGGAGACGGCGTTTTCATTGACAGCCTCCAGTCCTGCGGTATGCTCGACCGAATTGATACGCTAACTGCTGTCGAAATAGAGGCAGCTGAAGCGCAAAAAGTGCAAACACGCTATCCCAACGCCGAAAATATAAATGTTTTGGTTGAGGATTTTCTTGAGTTTTATGAGCGGTGCTACCAGAAAGAACGGTATGACTTGATTCTCGGCAACCCGCCGTATATCCGCTATCAATACCTGACCGAAGCCCAGCGGGAGATTCAGTCGCAGATTCTGACATCCCACGGCATGAAGTCGAACAAGCTCATTAACGCATGGGTCTGCTTCCTCGTCGCCTGTGTCCAGATGCTTTCTGATAACGGCAAAATAGCCTTTGTCGTTCCGGCGGAGATATTGCAGGTTGCTTATGCCGAAGATCTGCGCTTGTTCCTGACAAACCAGCTTTCAAGGATCACGCTTATCACCTTTGAAAAGCTCATCTTCCCTGAGATTGAGCAGGAGGTTTGTGTCCTCGTTGGTGAAAAGGGCGGCGCGGAGAAGGGCATCCGTATCATCGAGATGGATACCCTTGAGGACTTCAAAACCTTGGATTTAAGAAAAAACGGCTTCCAAAAAGTTCAGCACGTTAAGGAAAAATGGACTAAATATTTTGTGTCCTCAACCGAAGCTGAACTTATCCAAAACCTCCGTGCCGATGCCCGCTTTGCTCCGTTCAAAGAGTACGGCATTATCAATGTTGGCATCACCACCGGGAACAACGATTATTTCTCCATCACGGAAGATACGGAAACAGAGTATGAACTGGAATCTGTGACTTTGCCACTGATCGGTCGAAGTTCCCATGCCCATGGGATATACTTCACAGAAGCCGACTGGCAGTCCAACGTTAACGCTGGCAAAAAGGCGATGTTAGTCAGCTTCCCTGACACCCCCTACGAGGAGTATCCTGTCAAACACAAGGAATACATCCGCTTGGGTGAGGAATCCGACCAGCACAGCGGCTACAAATGCACTATCCGTGACCGCTGGTACATTGTGCCTTCTGTGTGGGTGCCGGATGCCTTTTTCTTGCGCCGCAACAATATCTACCCAAAATTCGTGCTAAACCAATGCGAAGCTGTATCTACGGACACCATGCACCGCATGAAGTTTTACGTAGATGTTGACCCGTTGAACGTGCTACTTTCTTATTACAACAGCATTTCCTTCGCCTTTGCGGAGATATGCGGACGCAGTTATGGCGGCGGGGTACTGGAGATTTTACCGGGCGAGATGGGTAATATCCTGCTGCCAAAAATATCCGGCATTGACCCAGCCAAGCGTGAGGGCTTGCTACGCCGCGTCGATGCTATCGTTCGAGAGGATGCGGACATTGAACAGGCACTGGACATAGTTGACAAAGAATTGCTTGTCGATACACTTGGTATTGATGCTGATTGGTGCCACAGATTCCGCTTGATATGGAGGAAGCTCAAGAGGCGGCGGTTAGGGCGGTCTTGAGGGAACAGGGGGATGAGGTATGGCGAAGTTTGACTACGGCTCCGAGATTCTATGTGTTGATTTCCATCTCCATACGCGGCGCGATAAGGAATTTGAGTACGCTGGCGAAGAAAACAGCTTCGTCGGCGACTATGTTGACGCGCTAAAGCAAAAGGGCATCAGCGTCGGTGTGATCACGAATCACAACAAGTTCGATCTCGGCGAATACAAAGCCCTTCGCAAGAAGGCAAAGCAGAACGACATATTCCTCCTGCCCGGCGTGGAGCTTTCCATCAAAGAAGGTAGCAACGGACTCCACACCCTGATTGTCTTTAACCCTGACGAGTGGATTAATAACGGCGATGACGCAATCAGCAGTTTTATTACCGCTGCCTTTCAGGGTATCCCGAATCATGAAAATGCCAACACCAGATGCCGATATGATGTCCCGCAGACCCTTGAAGAATTGGAACGGCTCGGCAAAGACTACTTCGTCATTTTCGCCCATGTTGAGCAGAGTAACGGTCTGATTTATGAATGCGACGGAGGCTTGATTGAATCCCTTGCCCGAAATGAGTTTTTTAGGCGGCGCGTTCTTGGCGTTCAAAAACTCCGTACACACGACAACATCCCGAAGCTCCAGCAGTGGCTCGGTTATGATATAGCCCTTGTCGAAGGCTCCGACCCCAAACGGCTCGATGAGATTGGCAAGGATTGTTGCCAGACATATATCAAACTTGGTGAGTTTTCCTTTGATGCATTGAAGTATGCCCTTGTAGATCACGAGAACCGGGTTTTCGAAAACTACAAGAACCTGCGCCATAGCTATGTTGAATCCATCAGCTTCACAGGCGGGAAACTCAACGGTGTTGCGCTGAATCTGTCGCCACAACTGAATACGCTGATTGGAATCCGGGGAAGCGGAAAATCCTCCATTCTTGAAGTTTTGCGCTGGGTGCTGGGCATAGATGCTTCGGCAGATCAGCAGTACAAAAATAAACTCGTGGCATTCGTTTTGGGTTCGGGTGGCGAAGCCACTGTGCGTGTCGTTGACCAGCACGGTCGCAAATACGACATTTCAAAAATAAATGGCGACCGCGCCTACATCACCGATGTTGCGTCTGGCAGTGATGTCACTGCCTCGGTCGGCTCACTCATCAGGAATGCTCTCTACTTCGGGCAGAAGGACTTGGCACGTTCCGACACGGAGGAAAACTACGAAAAGAAACTACTGGACAAGCTGCTCGGCGACAGAATCCCCGCCGCAGACTTGGGGCAAGCGGAATCCCAGCTTACGGAAGCCATTAAGAGCCTACTGGATGTAACACAGATTCCTGAAAAAATCAAGGAGCTTGAAGGGCAAATTGCCGACCTTGATCATAAGCTCAGGATTTTCGTGGACAAGGGCATCACGCAGAAGCTGGAGAAACAGACGGACTTCGGCACGGACAAAACCAAACTCGAAGGCGTGATCAGCACCATCGAAGCCATTCACACAAGGCTTGGCACCTTCATCCAAGCGGCTTCTCTCGATGGTGCCTCACTCGACGCATATGTCTCGAAAAACAACCCGAAATTGTTCACGCGGGCGCAAGCCGTCGTCGGGCGCATTGCCGCAATACTCCAGAAGATTTCCGACCTTTCCTCAGAGTTGGGTGTTGAAAAAGACGCGCTCGTTGGACTGCAAACGGAACTGAAACAGCTTATCGAAGGGTTGAAGGATGAGTTTGCCCAAATTCAGCGCGAAATCAACGATGACACCCTTGACCTCAAAGGCTTCTTGAAATACACGCAGGACAGAGCCAAACATGTGACGGAGATCGAACGGTTCAAGCGCGAAGCGACTTCGATGGATGCAATTAAAACCCGAATCCTCGGTCTCTCCCGCCAACGCAACGATGCCCTGATGACGGTTTTCCGCGCCTATGAAGCTGAAATCAACAGGCTGAACGGAAGGCAAGACGCTTTGGCAATCAGCATCGCCTTCAAAGGCAATACCGAAGCCCTGTTCCAGTTGGTTAAGAGAACTTTCCAAGGGACAGCCATCCGTAGCGCAGACACCAAGACAGAACAGATATGTGCCGCCATGCCGGACGGCGTTGCCGTCCTGATGGACATTCTCGTTGACAGTGGCAAGGAGCTAAAGAAAATCCTTGTAGATACGGAGTACGCCAAGTTCACAGAAAAAGTTCTGGGAGATTACACGCAGTATGTCCGTTGCTGGAGCGGAGACTGCATCAATATTCTATACCACGGCAAACCGCTTCGCGAGCATTCCCTTGGGCAGCGGGCATCCGCGTTGGTGCTGACCATCCTTACCCAAGACGACAGCGACATCATCATCATTGACCAGCCGGAAGACGACTTGGACAATCAGGTGGTCTACCGTGAATTCATCAAAACTGTGAAAGCAAAGAAGCCGAGCGTCCAGTTCATCTTTGCCACCCATAATCCCAACATCCCCGTGCTTGGTGACGCGGAGCGTGTGGTCGCCACGGCATTTACCGAACAAGCCATCACCCCGACCGTCGGTAACATCGACAACGCCGAGTCCCATACCCTCATCGTTGACATCATGGAGGGCGGGCAGGAAGCCTTCCAGCGCAGGAATGACATCTACCAAGCATGGCATAAGCATTCGTAAATTACGCGCCGCCATCATCAAGCTAACACCTCCTTGATTTTGGTGCTTTTATTATATAATAAATGCGTAGTGCTACTGTTCGAGTTTTCAAGCTGTATCATAGTTTCGGTGTTGATATAGTGGGCATAGAATTTAAGGGTAGTCGCATCGTCTTTATGCACTAACAGCCGTGCCACATTTTGCGCGGCCACACCTGCATTGAGGGCGGTCGTGGCATAGTATGACGCAGAGCATGAATCGTTATATACGGTATCCCGCTCGTTTCAATACTCGTCCCATAGACGGGCGCAAGCCGGTTAAATCGTGAGTATTACCCTCGTCCGTAGGGAAAACAAGGGTGTTGTTGTTCCATTTGTCGCCTGCTTTTTCGCGCAATTCCAAAACAAGCTGCGCTTGATGGTCAAGCATAACCTCAACACTCGGCAGAAGCGTAAAACCGATAGGTAAAGCTACCGCTTACTAATTGCGCTGCTTTCAAAAGTCGCTCTTTCCCAATCGTTGTCGGAAGGGGTAACGTCGTCCTCAAGTATTTTTGGATTTTTTACCCGGGAAAGGGCTTCCACATATTTTTGTGGGGGTCAAAACGGGATTTTTATGGGGGTCAAACTGCCATTTTTGCTGTTTTCAGAGATTTTGCGGACATAGCAAAAGCCCGCAAACGCAGTGTTTACGGGCTTTTTCGCTGGAGCTGATGTCGGGACTCGAACCCGAGACCTCATCCTTACCAAGGATGTGCTCTACCTCCTGAGCTACATCAGCATATTCAATTTTCATGGGCCAAATTTTTGACCCCCATTTTGACCCCCACGGGGATGGAACCAGATGATACTGGTTAACCTTGCCTGAACTCTTGTTTTAGAAAAACCGCGTATTAACGGGCTTTTCTGTACTCCCTGATACTGTCTGACCTCAATTGGCAGAGATTATTGTCCTTACCATGGATGTGCTCTACCTACTGAGCTATAGCGGCAAAAAACGCTGCGTACGCTATTATAAAGCATCACGGTGGCTATTTCAAGTGTTTTTATTCGTTTTGAATTTTTTGTCGGATGCGGCAAAAGCGATGGCCATCACGACGCCGCAAAATGCAGTGGCATAAAGCACGGGGACAAAATTGATGCCGATGACCAGCCCGCCGGCAATCAGCGGCATCACCGCGCCGCCAAGGCAACTGAGTGACATCATCATATTTGACACGGCTCCCGCGTTCTCCGGATATTTCTTAGCAGAGATGTCCATGATGATGGGCCATGTGGGCCCGTTAAACAGGCCGAGCAAAGCGAACAGCGCAAGGCGAATAATCAGATTGGGAATAAGAATGATGCCCAGCGCGCATAGAGCGATGCCCAATCCGCAAATGGTGAACGTGCTTCTGTGGGGCAGCTTGATAGCGCCCAGCAGCAGACGCGGCGGTATCATGCCCAACCAGAACAGACTGAGCGCAAGAGCGCTGAACTCCGGCATGCCCAGTGTCAGCTCCATGTAGCTGTCCGCATAGAAGGCGACTATTTCCTCAATGCCGACACACATAAATATGGCGACGGCAGCAAGCAGAAATGACTTCTGAGTTATATATCGGCGGATGGAAGCGAAGCCGGATTGCACTGCACCTCGAACGTCGTTTTCGTGACGGGTGAACAGCAGGAGGACGTAGGCGACGACGAGCGAGATTCCGACGATGCCGAACGCATGGTGATATGTGTATCCGGATTGAAACAGGGCCTCGCACCAAAAAGGCGCCAGCACTGCGCCGATGCTGAAAAATGCCTGCGACATCCCCAGATGAAACGCGGATTTCTTTTTGAACTCAACGCCCAGTGTGGCGGTGAGCGTGGCTTCCGCGACGCTGTAGCCTGCGCCGCAGAGCAGTATGCCCGCGATGAAAAACCACAGGCTGGTGGTGAGACTGATGAGCAGCACGCCGATGATCATCAAGGGCAGGGAAATGAGGACAACATTCTTCTTGCCAATCTTTTCGGACAGCGTGCCCAGGAACAGGGGCGGCAGGCAAAGCCCGATGTATTGTATGGCCACCAGTACCCCCATCATCACGGTATCCAGTTTGAAATACTGTGTGATTTGAAGCAGTGAGATTTGGTATGTGCCCAGATAAACGCCGCAAAGGGCAATCGTCAGGTCTGCGGCGGGGATGATCAGCTTATGTCGCACGTTCATGCAATATCCTTAAGTATGGTTTTTAGCAGCGTTTATCGTATACGCTGTTGCCGTAACGGTCGATGGCAACGATGAGCGGAACGCGGTCGAACACGAGCCGGCGGATGGCCTCGGCGCCGAGGTCCTCAAACGCGATATCAGTGGCCTCGTTGATGCGTGACGCGATAAGCGCGCCCGCTCCGCCCACGGCGGCGAAATAGACCGCGCCGTTTCGAACGACAGCGCTGCGCACGTCCGGCGACACCGGCCCTTTGCCGATGACGAACTTAACGCCGAGATCGTAGAGCAGCGGTGCGTAGGCGTTCATGCGTGACGAAGTGGTGGGCCCGCACGAGTTGATCATGCGACCCGGCATATCAGGGCACGGGCCCGCATAATAAATGCCGCTTCCGGACAACTCGAAGGGAAGTGCTTCTCCGGCCTGTATCATGCCGTATAGGCGCGCGTGTGCGGCGTCGCGGGCGGTATAGGCAGCGCCCGACAACAGCACGCTCTGACCGGCCTGAAGCGCGTCTATAGCGCTTTGAGTTAATGGAACCGTAATTTCGGTCATGGCGCTCTCCTTTACAGCGTGGCGTGCGCATGCCGCGCCGCATGGCACTGGAAGTTGACAGCTACCGGCAGCCCGGCGATATGCGTGGGGTATTTGTCGATATGCACAGAAAGGCAGTAGTTCTGTCCGCCAAAGCCCAATGCACCGATGCCCAGTACATTGATTTCATTCTTAAGTTCGTGCTCCAGACTGGCCAGCGTTTCGTCGGCATTGACGCTGCCGATGGGGCGCAGCAGCTGTTTCTTTGCCATCAGCGCGCACAGCTCGAACGTGCCGCCGATGCCCACGCCCAGTACGACGGGCGGGCACGGGCTTCCGCCGGCGCTTTTGACGCTGTCCAGTATAAACGTGCGGATGCCGTCAATACCGTCGGACGGTTTGAGCATGGCAATGCGGCTCATGTTCTCGCTGCCGAAGCCCTTGGGCGCGACGGCGATATGAAGCTTGTCTCCCGGTACGACGTTGTAGTGGATAACGGCGGGCGTATTGTCGCCGGTGTTTTTGCGGGTGAGCGGGTCCAGCACGGATTTGCGGAAGTATCCCAGCTCGTAAGCTTCGCGCACACCTTCATTGACGGCATCCGGCAGCGATCCCTCGACATGTACATCCTGACCAAGGTCGACGAACACCACCGCCATGCCAGTGTCCTGACAATAGGGCATGCCAGTCTGCTGCGCGATCTGCGCGTTTTCCACGAGCTGCCGCAAAGCCTCTTTGGCGGGCGGGCAATTTTCGCTGCTGAAGGCAACTTCGATGGCATCCAGCGCGTCACGGCCCGGCATTTTGCAGGCAGATAAAAAAAGACGGCTGATGGCCTGTTTAATTGTTTCGCTCTGAATCGTACGCATTTGGAGGAATCCTTCCGAAATATGTTTAATTTAATTATAATGTATCAATTGGTCTTTGTAAACGGATGCGCCCGCCAAAAGCTTCGCATTTTAATGGTTTGGGTGTTGACATTTTGTTGTTTCATGCTAAAATTAGAATCTGTGACAATTGAAAATGCGAGGGTGGCGGAACCGGCAGACGCGCACGTTTGAGGGGCGTGTGGTATTTACCGTAGGGGTTCAAGTCCCCTTCCTCGCACCACTGCAACACAGCTTAATTGACTGTGTTGCTTTTTATTTATGTGCCGTTTCATACCCGACTGAAGCTCCCGGTGACACTTTGTCTACTCACTTCAATGATTAAGGAAAGTAAACTTTTATTTAAAATATACCAAGATGGCATTAATTTTGATATAGTATTTATACATTCCAGAATACAACAAAATGAAGGGAGGCTTGCTATGTACAATCTGTTGATCGGCGGCGCAGCCGGACAGGGCGTGGATACCACGACCGCCATACTGGAGCAGTTTCTCAAGCAATCGGGATGCGGCGTTTTTGTGATGCGCGATTTGATGTCGCGCATTCGGGGCGGGCATAACTTCTCGCGCATCCGGTTCGGAGATCACGCGCCAAAAACGCACAGCGAGCGGCTGGACGGCATTATCGCGCTGAATGAGGAGACGGTTGCCATACATCAGGCAAATCTGCAGCCGGACGGTTTTATTCTGTGTGACAGTACCATTAAAACGGACGATCCCCGCGCGGTTCAGCTGGATATGACCGCTATCGCGCAGAACATTGGCAACGTACGCGTGGCGGGCAGTGTGGCGGTCGGTGCCGTTTTGAAGCTCTTCAGTATGCCTGTTGATGAGGCGGCGGCACAGCGCATCTATCAAAAAGCGCTGAAGCCTGAGCTGGTCGGCATCAACGTGAAGGCGATACAGGCTGGTTACAACGAAGCGCCGCACAAATTCGAGCAGGTGGGCGGAAATTTCGCCGGGCATATGATCGTATCCGGCAACAGGGCTGTTTCGCTGGGCGCACTGGCAGCGGGGCTGCAGTTTTATTCCGCATACCCGATGTCGCCATCCACCTCCATCATGGAATACCTCGCGTTGAAATCGATGGAAACGGGTATTGTGGTGGAACAGGCCGAAGACGAAATCGCGGCCATCAATATGGCGATCGGCGCGTCGTACGCGGGAGCGAGAGCGATGACGGGTACGTCGGGCGGCGGCTTCAGCCTGATGGTGGAAGCGCTGGGGCTGTCCGGCATGGCTGAGATTCCACTGGTAGCGGCGAATGTGCAGCGCCCCGGTCCGGTGACGGGATTCCCCACACGCACGGAACAGGCCGACCTGAAGTTTGTTATATCGGCGTCGCAGGGTGAATTTCCCCGCATGGTCATCGCGATTCGCCACCATGCGGACGCGTTTTATCAGACCATACGCGCTTTTAACATGGCGGAGAAATATCAGATACCGGTCATACTGCTGAGCGATCAGTATCTGGCTGATTCGACGGCCACCATCCCCGTGCCTGACCTCAGCGGCATAGAAATATACGAACCGGAGAACACATCAACTGACGGAGAATATACGCGTTACCGCTATACGGAGAGCGGCATTTCACCGCGCCTGTTCCCCGGTACGCAACACGGTTTTGTCTCCGCTGATACCGACGAGCACGACGAATACGGGCGCATAGTGGAGGATGGCGAGACGCGCAACCGCATGATGAGCAAGCGCATGGGCAAGCTGGAGCTGTTAAAGCAAGAGCTGCAGGAGCCGGAAGCGCTGGGAGACGATAAGCCGGAAGTGCTGCTGGTGGGCTGGGGCTCCATGTACGGCGCGCTGGAGGAGGCAGTGAGCTTGCTGAACGCGAAAAACGAAAAGCGCTACGGTGCGCTGGTGTTCGGCGATATCTGGCCGCTGCCGGAAAAGCGGCTGATGCAGGGTGCTGCAACCGCCAAAGCCGTCATCAACGTCGAGCAGAACTATACCGGCCAGCTGGCTTCGGTGATTCGTGAGGTCACAGGCGTTAAAATGGACGTCAGTGTTTTGCGATATGACGGCAGGCAGATGAGCGGTGAGGAGATTTCGGAGCGTGTGGCAAAGGAGGGGTTTTGATGGGCGAACTGTACAGCACATATGAGACAGCCTGGTGCCCGGGCTGCGGTAATTTCGATATATTGAAGTCACTGAAGGGCGCATTGGAGGAACTGGGCAGGGACCCGCATGAAGTGCTGGTGGTGGCCGGTATCGGGCAGGCTGCTAAGATACCGCAGTACATCAGCGCGAACAGCTTTTGCGGGCTGCACGGACGCGCGGTTCCGCCCGCGGCGGCGGCCAAGATCGTGAACCCAAATCTGACCGTCATCGTGAGCAGCGGTGATGGCGACAGCTATGGCGAAGGTGGCAACCATTTTATCCACAATATACGCCGCAACGTGGATATGGCGCATTTCATCCATGACAATCAGGTGTATGGCCTGACGAAGGGGCAGGCTTCGCCCACCTCGAACGAAGGCGCAATCACCGATGTGCAGGTGGAGGGCAGCCAGAACATACCGTTCAACCCGGTGCTGATGGCCATCGCCGGGGGGGCGGGCTTTGTGGCGCGCAGCTTCAGCGGCAATCCGCAGCATCTGAAGGAGACGATGAAGCGGGCCATACTGTTCAAAGGCTACGCGATGGTGGATATATTGCAGCCTTGCGTCAGCTTCAACAAGCTGAACACGTTTACGTGGTATAGACAGCGCGTGTACGAGCTGGATCAAAGCCACGATGCATCCAACCGTCTGGCGGCGATGGAGCGGGCGATGGAGTTTGGCGACCGCATACCGATCGGCGTGCTGTATGAACGGCCGCAGCCCACCTTCCATGAAAGACATAACGCGCTGAAAGACGAACAGGTGCTGGCGGGACGCCGGAATGATCCGGCACTGATCACCAGATATATGCAGGAGATGGTCTAGTAACTTCAAACGAATAGAAACCACGTGAATGAACGTGGTTTTTTATTTGGCGGAGAATTACGAGGATTAATCAAATTAATTCAAAGGAAGTGAAATTTAAGTTTAGAAGACAAAAATATGGTTATCTATGAAGTGATGCAAAGCTTTCATATTCCACTTGCAAAACATAATCAATTCTTCCTATATATTATTCGCAATACCTCTCGGTCAAAGGAGTAAAAACAATGCTAAACTTAACAGAAGATATACTGGGCAGAATAGCGGACTGGGATCTCCAGGCAGACATCAGTGACATGGCGTCAGAGGAACCGCTCTACACTCAAATCTACAAGCAGCTGCAGGACCATTTTTCGGGCTTTTTCACGTACTTTGAGAGCCTGTCCCGAATTTCAAAGCAGCTTGATAATGTCGTGCAGGATTTTAAGGCCGAAACCGATCAGGTGGGGCAGGTGGCGGCTTTTCTCAGGAAGGGAGCCGAGCATCAAACTGCCGATATACAGAACAGCGTGAAGCTCGTAGATGACTTTACCAACAAGATCAACGAGATATATAACAAATCCCGCAATATCATTTCGCTGGCTTACAGTATGGAACAAAACAACAAAGGTGTATACGAGTCTGTTGATCAGTTGGTATCCAATCAGCAGAAAAACGACGAAGCTGTTGCGGAAATCTTCGAAGTGATCGACAGAATCATCACCAAGACGCAGAGGATCGGAGAGATCACCAAGCTGATCAACCGTATTTCGAGCGAAACCAATCTGCTGGGGCTAAACGCCAAGGTAGAGGCCGTGCACGCCGGCGCTGCCGGCAGGGGATTCTCTGTGGTGGCTGGCGAAATTCAGCGGCTGTCCAAAGAAAGCAAGGAAGCCAGCGCGAATATCAGCGAAACAATTGAAGGCGTTACACAAGAAATCACTATGCTGCAAAAGGTGGCGCAAAAATCTCAGGGCATATTCGAGGATCAGAGAGAATCAGTCAATGAGGTGAGCGGTGCTATCAGGAAAAACGGCAGCTTTATCACTACTTATATTGACGAGCAAAAACGGTTCAGTACGGCTATCGAGGAAATCAAGGAAGACGAGCACACGCTGGCCGGTTCCATCTCCAGCATATTCTCTTCGATCAGGGAAATATCCGCTACGTCGCATTCCATTTCCAGCCTGATGTTCAATCAGAACAACTCCATCATGCAGTTGAGCAAGCTGGACGATGATCTGTCTGCCGCGGTGGTTTCTCTGGAGCATCAAAAGAATGGCATACTTTTGAACCACCGGATGGCGCCCAGACGAAAGATTGCCGTCATATTCAACATGGATATCGACTTTTTTCATCCGCCCAAAAGGGAGGCTCTCAAAGCAGCTGAAACCTACGATTACGACATTGCTTTCTTTGCACCGAAATCCCGGGGTATTGAAGGGGTCAAGGAAATGGCCGGGTTCATAGACAAGGTTATCGAAGACGGATATGACGGTCTCGTGATCAGCCCCATTGACGATGATCTCATATTCCGCAAGCTCAAACAGCTGGGCAGCACGGGCGTGAAGATCGTGTTTATCGATTCCAAGCTGAGCAATATCGATCATATCGCTTATATTGAGACCAACGGAAAAGCGGCAGGGGCGGCGGCGGCTCGCGTGGTGATGGGCGTGATGGGCAATCAGGGCGATGTAATCGTTAACACCTGGACGGACATGCAGATCACGGCGATTGAAGACCGCAAGAAGGGGTTTGCCGAAGAGATCAAGCATAATTCAGCTATAAACGTACATGAAATGCCGGTCAGGAGCAACACTTCTGAAGAGGAAGCTGATGCGATCATCAGCGAAACGCTCAAGAAGGTGCCTGGTGCGCGCTTCATGTTCCTGACCAACTGTGAATGGGGTCTGATATTTGCCAACTATATGAGAAAACACCGCCCCGATATACAGGTTGTAACGATCGACTTTACGAAGGACATTCAAAAAGCGATGGATGAAGGATTGATCCATTATGCCATTGGCCAGCGCGCCTATTCATGGGGGAGTATGTCGGTGGATTTCCTGGACAAGAGCATGCATCACAAACCGGTTAAGCGTTATGTAGACACCGGCACGTATGAAGTCAATATTCAGAACATGAACATATACAGGAGTTTTATTGAATAGATCCCTGCTCTTTACAGAAAACATATTTTAAATTGAGGGCTGTTTATAAAGGCGTGAAAATGCCTTATATGGACAGCCTTTTTGGCTGGATTAACCATGTCAATTGGATCAATTGGTATGGCTGAACCTTATTACATGTCATTCATACCTCAAAATATGGTTTAATATGGTTAAGTTGCACCCCGATTCTGACGATAGTTAAATAGAATAGACGGACGGTGATGCTTTACGGCTGTGCGGAAAAGAGGAAAATGATATGTCGGAGCGGGCGGGTGTCGAAACGATATTGTTGGACAGTGTCTCGTTTTTTGCGTATATGAATTCAACACAGTCGATGTCTTTTGCGGACGATGCCACCGGCCGTTATTTGGACGTAAACAATGCCTTTTTAAACCTCTTGGGATACACCCGGGACGAAGTGGTCGGGAAAACATCCATGGAGCTGGCACTTTATGAGGACAGGGATGAAAGGGAGAAGGCGCTTGATTTATTGAGACGCTGCGGCACCCTGAACGACCACCCCGTTATAATCAAGTCAAAATGCGGTGAAAAGAAGTTTGGACGGATATCTTCTGTATTGCTGGATATGTACGGGATCAATATTCGGTTTACCATCATGAAAGATGAGACGGACCGGGTTATATATGAGCAAAAACTGTCGCAGCTCTTTGATCAGGCCATCAGCGCGATATCCAAAGTGAGTGAACTGAGGGATGCATATACCGCGGGGCATCAGAAAAAGGTGGAACAGCTGGCCTGTGCGATTGCCGTTGAAATGGGGCTGCCGGATAACAGCGTAAAAAATATTGCGACAGGTGCGCTGCTTCACGATATCGGCAAGATATATATTGCACCTGACATACTGAATAAGCCGTCTGTGCTGTCAGAGATTGAAATGAAAATAATTCAGTCACATCCGCAGTTGGGCTATGAGGTGGCTAAGGAGATCGATTTTCCGCCTGAGGTGCCGAAAATGATCTATCAGCACCATGAGCGACTGGATGGCTCAGGATACCCGGATGGGATAAAAGAGCCGGACATCATACTGGAAAGCCGCATACTGGCCGTGGCGGATGTGGTGGCTGCCATGAGCTCGCATCGGCCGTACAGGCCCGCACTGAAGTGTGAGGCCATTCTTGATGAAATTACACGCAATAAACATACCAAGTACGACGGCGCCGTGGTGGACGCGTGCCTGAAGGTGCTGAAAAGAAAAAGTGCTGCCAATCCGTAAACGTTATTCGCTTTCGGGGATAAGCCGCGCTTTGAAGCTGATGGCGCGTACCGTACCCAGTTCGTCAAACTGTATCTGATATGCCGATTTTACGTAATCGATACCCACGATCTCACCAGGCCCCATCACGCTGTGCACCACCCGGTCGCCCACGGAGAGGGGCTTTTGTGTTGCGGCGACTTCCATCGCGCGTTCGCTGCTGCCGATATGCCAGCCCGATTCGGCGACGAGGCTGTCGGGCAGTTCCACGGTGTAATGCAGCAGCGCCTTGTCCACGTTGAATATGAAGCGGGATGGGTAGCGGTACGAGCCGTCCAGGTTGCGCCCCTCCGCCTCGGTGAGATACAGCGCGTCCTCGGCGCGTGTGAACGCCACGAAAGCCAGCCGCCGCTCCTCCTCCATCCCTTCTGCCGTCGCGGTTTTCTTGGACGGGAATATGCCCTCAGACAGCCCGCAAATGAACACGTGCGGAAATTCCAACCCCTTGGCAGTGTGCACCGTCATCATTTTCACAGCGTTCTTGCCGGAACCAGCGTCGGCGCTGTTCATCATCGCGATGCTGGACAGATAGCCCTCCAACGTCGTCTCCTCACCGCAGGACACCTCGTATTCGTGCACCGACTGCTTGAGCTCCGCAAGGTTGTCCAACCGCTCCTGGCTGCCCTCGGTGCGCAGCATCGCTTCGTAACCGCTTTGGTCCAGCACCGCGCTCAGCAGCTCGGAGACGGGCATGTGCTGATAATCCGCCAAGAAACGTTCGACCAGAGTCAGCAGCCGTTTGGCTTTGGTGTTTTTGAATATGTCGTCATCGATGGTCTTTTCCAGCGCCGCGTACAGTGTGCACTGGTGAGCGGCGGCATATGTCTGCAGGAAGGCCATGCGCCGCTCGCCAAGGTTGCGCTTCGGTGTGTTGGCGACGCGTATGAACGACAGGTCGTCCTTATAGGCGATCAGCCGAAGGTAGGACAGCGCGTCCTTGATCTCCATGCGCCCGAAGAACTGCACGCCGCTGTATATGGTGTAGGGCAACTGCTCCTTGAGGAACACCTCCTCCAGTGTGCGTGACACGAAATGCGCGCGGTACAGTATCGTCACGTCGCTGAGCGGGACACCGCTATCGGCCAACTGCTTGATCTGCGCCGCCACCCACTGGGCTTCCGCCTCCGCCGTTTTAGCATGGTAGTATGTGACAATCGGACCCTCAGGGCGCAGAGCGACAAGGTCCTTCTTGATGCGCGCCTTGTTGTTGCCGATCAGAGAGTTGGCAGCGGCCACGATCTGCGGCGTGGAGCGGTAGTTGTCCATCATCATGATGGTGCGCACATTCGGGAACTCCTTGTCGAAGTCGAGTATGTACTTGACGCTCGCGCCGCGCCATGTGTATATCGTCTGGTCCGGATCGCCCACGATGAACAAATTTTTATGGTGGTCGCACAGCACCTTCATCAGGCGGTACTGCAACTCGTCGATGTCCTGATATTCATCGATCATGATGTATTCCAGCCGCTGCTGCCACTTGAGGCGAATATCGTCGTTCTCCGTGAATATGTGCAGCGTGTATTTGATCAGGTCGTTGTAGTCCAGCCCAAAGCATTTCTTCTGCTGGTAGAGGTAGCCCCAGAATATGATGTCGTCGGTGGCGGTGGAATACAGATACTTTTGATGCAGCGCGTCCAGCGTCATCGCAATCATGTGCTCGTAGTAGTTTGGGTCGCGGTCGAGCTTGCGCATCTCAATCAGGTCCCGCGCATGGGAGAAAGTCATATGGCGCAGCGTGAGGCCGCGCTCCTCATAGATGATGCGCAGCATCGCGTCGATGTCGGCGTTGTCCAGCACCAGAAAGCTCTTGGGGTACTGCACGGCGTGGCTGTCTTCCTGCAGAACGGTGACGCAAAAGCTGTGGAACGTGCTGATATAGCCGGTGTCGTTGTCACCTGTGAGGCGGCGGATACGGCGCTTCATCTCGTTGGCGGATTTGTTGGTGAACGTCACGCAGAGTATGCTGGACGGCAGTATGCCCATCTCCTCCACGAGCCAGGCGAAGCGGTGAGACAGCGCACGCGTCTTGCCGGAGCCCGCTCCCGCGATCACGCGAATGAAGCCCTCGGTGGCTGTGACCGCCTGGCGCTGCGCCTCGTTCAAGCCGTTCAGTATGTCGTTCATCGGTTCACCGCCTTTTTTCTGGTGCTTTCATTATAACATATCATATGAGGTGTAAAACAGGACAGGAACAGCCTGTTTGAGATGTCATAGAACCCGTGCTACGGGAACCTACCCTTACACCCGCTGGTTTTCTTGAAGAAAGCAGCAGAGAACTGGGAAATGCCCAGTGACATTTCCCAGATGGGATTCTCAAGGGATGAATCCCTTGAGCGGTGGCTTGGAGGCGGAGCCTCCAAGGTCTTACAAGCTTGATCTTCAACGGCTGCGCTGAGCCTTGCGGTACTGATGCGGAGATATGCCCTCGTGCGCCTTGAATATGCGTATGAAGTGGTTGACGTTGCTGTAGCCGGACAGCTGGCATATCTCCGAGACGGACTTGCCTGTGTGAACGAGCAGATCTTTCGCAATGGACAGCCGGTGCAGTATCAGATAATCGCGGAACGTGTAGCCTGTGATGCGGCTGAATATGCGGGACAGATGGTACTTGCTGATGAAGTGCCGGGCCGCGAGCTGCTCCAGCGATATGTCGTCTCGGGCGTGTTCGATGATGTATTTCTGCGTTTCGGTCACGATGCGCGCGGTATCATCCATTGCGTTCACCGGAAAGGCGGCGCTGGAATACCGGTAGAGGCGAACCAGCAACTCAGCCATCAGCGACGACAGGCGCAGCGTCCAGAACGCCTTCTGCTGCGCGGCTTCGCGCACCATCGCATCCAGCACCTGAGTGAAGCTGGCCGCGGTTTCGTCGTTCAGCACAATCATGTGCGAGAAGCTCTCGGGGCGCTGCATCAGTATGGACAGCAGCGGGGAGTCCTGCGGCATCAGCTGGCCAAAGCTCTGCGACAACGACACCACGTAACGCTTGTATGGCGCTTGTACGATGTGAACCGAATGCTTTTCCAGATTGCTGATGAATACGATAGTGTTTTTCGAGACGGTGTAGTTTTTACCGCCGATATTGATGCGGACATTGCCATCAGTCACAAATATAATTTGGTGCACATTATGAAAATGCGTACCCGCAGCGGTGAAATCTGGCGTTTCGCGATAATACACGTCTATTTCACGGGTCATTGTATTTTCTATATTCATCGATTCACCTGCGCATAAGCAAATAACGCTAATTTCTGAGCAACTCCATTATAGCTTATATCCCGGCAATAATATACAATTGAATAGAATTAAACTTATAGTGGAGATAAAACTTATTGTCGGGTAAGGAGTTTGGAATGGGACAGACGGCCATTGTGACGGGCGGCAGCCGGGGTATCGGATATGCCATTGCACAAAAGCTGCTGGACGAGGGATACAGCGTGGCGGTGATGCACGCGCATATCAACGAAACGATTCAGCACAATCTGGACGCGCTGAAGACACGGGGCCGGGTGGTTAGCGTGCAGGGCGACGTGGCCGACGCGCGGGACAGGCAGCGCTGTCTGGACGCGGCGCTGGAAGCCTTCGGACGCGTGGATGTGCTGGTCAACAACGCGGGCGTGGGGCCGCTCAGCCGCACCGATCTGCTGGAGATGACGGAGGAAAGCTTCGACCGGGTGATCGCGATCAACCTCAAAGCCAACATGTTTTTTACGCAGCTGGTTGCGAAGCAGATGATATCGCAGCAGCCGGAGGACGGCAGAAGGGGAACGATCGTCAACATCGGCTCCATATCCGCGGAGGTGTCGTCCACCAGCCGCGGCGAATACTGCGTATCCAAGGCGGGCGTGTCCATGCTGACGCAGCTATATGCCGACCGGCTGGCCCGTGAGGCTATATACGTTTACGAGGTCAGGCCGGGCATTATCGCCACCGATATGACGTCCGTGGTCAAAGAAAAATACGACGCGCTGTTCGCGCAGGGCTTGTGCCCTATTGGGAGATGGGGGCAACCGGAGGATGTGGCAAAGGCCGTCGCACTGCTGTGCAGCGGCGGCCTGCCATATTCCACAGGCGAGGTGCTGAACGTGGACGGCGGTTTCCATATCAGAAGGTTATAGCCAAGGAGCAAAGATGGATATCATGCATGCGGGCGGACGCGACATTGAAATCATATCCGTTAACACTGTGGTGGTAGGAGCGGGAGCCGCCGCGCTGAACGCCGCGGACAGGCTGCACGCGTATGGAGTCAAAGACGTGATCATCGTCTGCGAGGACTTCGCCGCCAGCACGTCCCGCAACACCGGCTCGGACAAGCAGACATATTACAAGCTGTCGCTGTCGGGCGGCGAGAGCGATTCGGTGCGCGAGATGGCGCAGACGCTGGCAAACGGCCAGTGCGTGGACGGCGATATCGCGCTGGCGGAGGCGGCAAACTCGGCAGCGTGCTTTTTGCGTCTATGCGAGCTGGGTGTGCCCTTTCCGGTGGACCGGTACGGTGAATACATCGGCTACAAGACGGATCATGATCCGCGGCGGCGGGCCACATCCGCCGGACCATTGACGTCCAAGCTGATGGTGGAGGCGCTGGAACGGTCCGTCATGGCGAAGAATATCACTGTGTACTCCGGTATGCAGGCGGTGTCGATACTGACCCGGGACGGCAAGGCGACAGGCCTGCTTTGCCTGAATCTCAAGCGATTGGCGCAGGGCGAGGTGAGCTACACCGCGTACAACTGCGTGAACATCGTTTGGGCGACTGGCGGACCGGCCGGACTGTATGCCGACACCGTGTATCCTGCGTGCCAGCACGGCGCAACGGGTATCGCGCTGGAGGCAGGCGCGCACGGACGCAATTTGACAGAATGGCAGTACGGGCTGGCGTCGGTGTCGCCCCGGTGGAATGTATCCGGGACGTATATGCAGGCACTGCCGCGGTTTATCTCCGCCGACAGCAACGGGGACGACGAGCGCGAGTTTCTGGATGAATACTTCGACAGCCGGAGCGCGATGCTGGACAGTGTATTTTTGAAGGGCTATCAGTGGCCGTTCGATATACGGAAGGCAGCGGGCGGCTCGTCGCTGATCGACATACTCGTGTATGTGGAGCGCTGCGTCAAGGGGCGGCGCGTGTTTCTGGATTTTACGGAGAACGCGGGCGGCGGTGAGCTGGATTTTGACGCGCTGGGTGATGAAGCCAAGAGTTATCTGGAGAGGGCGGGCGCGCTGTTCGGAGGACCCATCGACCGCCTGATGCACATGAACGCGCCAGCTTATAAGTTCTATCTGAGCCGCGGCGTTGATCTGAAGCGGGAGCCGCTGGAGATCGCGCTGTGCGCGCAGCACAACAATGGCGGGCTGGCGGTAGACTGCTGGTGGCATACGGACGTGAAAGGGCTGTTCGCGGCAGGTGAAGCGGCGGCGAGCCACGGCGTATACAGGCCGGGCGGCAGCGCGCTCAACGCCGGACAGGTGGGCTCCATGCGGGCGGCGAGGTATATCACAGCCCATCGCAGCGGTAGTCCGGATTGCCCCGAAAGCTTCGCGCAGGCGGCGGCAAAGCAGGCGGAACGCGTGATATCCATGGGCAACGGTGCGCTCTCGCGGGAAGACAACACGGCGCAGGTGTTCAGTGAGGCGCATTGTGACATGAGCCGCGTGGGTGCGGCGATGCGGGATTCTGCCGCCATCAAGGCGCTGGCAGTTAAAACGAAGGCGCGGCTGGAGCGGCTTGAACATAGTGCCGGATGTTCGCCGAGCACGCTGGCACAGTTCTATAAGTGCCGCGATGCGCTGATCGGCCAGTATGTTTATCTGTGCGCGATGGTGGATTACGCCGATAAGGGCGGCAAGAGCCGTGGTTCAGCTCTTTATTATGACGCGGCGGGTGAGAAGCCGCATCCGGCGCTGGACGAGATGTTCCGATTTACGGCGGACGACGGTGAGTTAGGCAAACTTGTACAGGAGACAGCGTACAAGGACGGCAAGTGCTCGTTCGAGTGGCGTCCGGTACGTCCACTGCCGCAGACCGACGATTTCTTCGAGAACGTATGGCGGGGCTACCGCGAAAACGGAAACATATACTAAATGACAGCGAGTGAGGATGCAATGAAAAACAAGTTTAAGACATTGGAAGAGATGACGCAGTATTGTCATGATGAGAACGTCCGTATTGGATTCTCTGAAAACGCGAATGTATATAGGAAGAACCATGTGATCAACGGCTTTACGGTGAGCAACTCGCTGGCCGTGCTGCCGATGGAAGGGGCGGATGCGCAGGAGGACGGTTCGCCGGGCGAGCTGACGCAGCGGCGGTATCTGAACTTCGGCAAAGGCGGCGCGGGTATCATCTGGTTTGAAGCGATATCGGCAGCGGCGGAAGGCCGCGCGTCCATGCATCAGCTTCATTTGCATAAAGGGAACGTGGACGCGTTCAAAAAGCTGACGGACGAGGTCCGGGAGGAAGCGGTGCGGCACAACGGGCATGCGCCGATGATGATCATGCAGCTGACGCACTCGGGGCGGTACAGCAAGCCCGGCGGCATACCCGCGCCCGTGATGGCGGCGCACAACCCGGTGCTGGACAAAAAGTTTAACATTTCGCCGGACTATAAGCCGGTGACCGACGAGGCGCTGGAGGCGCTGGAGGATAAGTTTGCGGAAACGGCGCGGCTGGCGCAAGCCGCCGGTTTCGATGGCGTGGACATAAAGGCGAGCCATGGCTATTTGCTGGGCGAGCTGCTGGGGGCACACACCCGTGAGGGCAAATACGGCGGAGATTACGCGGGGCGCACAAGGTTCATCAAAAACGCGGCGGAAAAGGTACGGCAGGCGGTGGATTCGCGCATCACGCTGACCAACCGCCTCAGCCTGTGTGATGCGATGGAGCCGCAATATGGCTTCGGCGTGGGAGCGGATGGGCAACCGGATCTGACGGAACCCGCACAACTGCTGCGTGAGCTGTACGGTCTTGGTGTACGTATCTGCGCCGTAACGGTGGGCAATCCGTATCTGATACCGCACGTGAACAGGCCGTTCGACAACGGGCCGTATGCACCGCCCGAGCCGCCGGTGAAGGGCGTGGAGCGGCTGCTGACGCTGACGGCGGAAGCGAAGGCAATGGTGCCCGAGATGGCGTTCATCGGCGCGGGCTACAGCTGGCTCAAAAGCTTCGCCGTGCAGGCGGGGGCGTATGCGCTGGAGCATGGACACGCCGATTTCATCGGGTTTGGGCGGCAGGCGTTCGCCAACCCGAATTTCGCCAACGACATACTGGGCGCGCAGGGGATCGCGTCCAATAAAACCTGCATCACGTGTACCAAATGCGTGGAGCTGATGCGCAGCATGCTGCCGTCCGGCTGCGTGGTGCGGGACAAAACGTATGCTAAGCTGTACCAGCAGCACATTAAGAATAACGCTTAAGGAGGAACGGGTATGAATTACAGCATCGACAAAACGGCATTGCTGATCGTGGACCTGCAGAACGATTTCGTGCGGGTGGGGGCTGGCATGGAGGTCCCCGACACGCGCGGCACCATTGAAGCCAACCAGAAACTGATCGCGTTTGCGCGCGAGAACGATATGCCGGTGATATACACCAAGTTCATGGCGGGACCGAAGCGGACGCTGCTGTGGAACTGGAGCCCGCAGATCGAGGCGGTGAACGCCTGCGTACGCGGCTTTAAGCGGTATTACCCCGACGTGGACAAGGAGCTGGACTGCACCGATGTGATCGCTGAGCTCTATCCTGTGGAGGGCGATTACATCGTCGAGAAGTACGGCTACTCGTCGTTCCGCAACACAAATTTGCTGGACGTGCTGTACAGCATCGATCGGGACACCATCATTGTGACGGGGACGGTGACACAGATATGCATTGAGGATACGGTACACGAGGCGTTCCACAACCGCATCAACGTCATCGTGGCAGGTGACGCGGTGTCGTCGTTCGACAAGGAGCTGCACGACGCAGCGCTGAAGAATATCAATATGAAGTACGGCGCGGTGCTGGACTCAAACAACATCATCGATATGTTCAAGGGAGCCTGACATGGCAAGAGTGGTGACGTTCGGGGAGATCATGCTGCGGCTGAAAGCGCCGGGGCACGAGCGGTTCTTCCAATCTCCCGCATTCGAGGCGACTTTTGGCGGCGGCGAAGCCAATGTGGCGGTATCGCTCGCGAACTTCGGGCTGGATGCCGCATTTGTGACGGCGCTGCCGGATAACGATATCGCGAAGGCGTGTGTGCGAGAGCTGCGCGGGTTCGGCGTGGACGTGTCGCACATCGCGTTTGGCGGCGGGCGGTTGGGTATCTACTATCTGGAGGCGGGCGCCAATCAAAGGCCGTCCAGCGTGGTGTACGACCGTGAGTTCTCTTCCATATCACAGGTGCAGCCGGGCAGCATCGAATGGGCGCGCGTGTTTGAAGGCGCGTCATGGTTCCATGTGACGGGCATTACGCCCGCACTGAGCGCTTCAGCGGCGGAAACCGCACTGGAGGCGGCGAAGGCCGCAAAGCTGCTCGGACTGATGGTGTCGTGCGACCTCAACTACCGCGCCAAGCTGTGGAAATACGGCAAGACGGCGCAAGAGGTGATGACGGAGCTGGTCCGGTATACGGACGTCGTGATCGCCAACGAGGAGGACTGCCAGAAGGCGCTGGGCATCGAGGCCAAGGCTGATGTGACGTGCGGCTCGCTTGACAGGGACGCTTATCGCGTACTGACGGATGAGATAAAGCGCAGGTTTCCGGGTGTGTCGGCAGTGGCTGTAACGCTGCGTGAGAGCCGGTGTGCGGACCACAACGAGTGGACCGCCTGCCTGAACGGGCGGAACGGCTTCGCGGTCAGCCGAACATACAGCATCACGGACATCGTGGACCGCGTGGGCGGTGGTGACGCGTTTGCCGCCGGGCTGATATATGGCCTCATGGCATATCAGGATGAGGTGAAAGCGCTGGAGTTCGCAGTGGGCGCCAGCTGCCTCAAGCATGCGATACCGGGAGACTTTAACCGCGTGAGTGTGAAGGAAGTCGAGAGACTGGTCACTGGTGATGGCACGGGGCGTATACAAAGATAGTCAATGAAGCTTGACGGCTGCGTGATTGGATAGACTCCTGCCGCAGCCTTTTTTGCATCAGTTTGAACGGTAAAATATGACGATGAGTTGCATGCTGAACAGAGGAGCTACTGCTGGCAATCATTGTCGAGTGTTATCGAACTCGTCTGTTTGAATATCGTTTGTTATCGAAAATTGTTATTCATTTTCATATTGACGTATTCCCTTAATTTTGATATATTCAATTTATTGATACGTTAAAAAGTTTTTTTATCAAGCACTTTAACAACCCATGTCATTTACATGTCATGAAAAGCGGCCCCATCTGGCACGATCGGAAAACGGCTACTTGGAACCGATGGAACAAGGACATACTAAAACAAAATGAACGGAGGAGTTTGTATGAAGATCGGTATCGACAGTTATTGTTATCACAGAATGTTTGGCGAAGTCTACGACTTTCAGGAGAAGCCGGAGCAGCTGAAAACAGTGGATGATTTTCTCGATCTGGCGAAGCGTCTGGATGTCGACGGCGTATCGCTGGAGACGTGCTTTCTGCCCAGCCTGGATGATGCTTATTTAAAGGATCTCGGCGCTAAGATCAAGGCTTACGGATTCGACACAGTGTTTGCATGGGGCCATCCCAATGGTCTGGAGCGCGGCCTCAATCCGGCGGCGTTTGAGGAGATGAAGAGCCTGATATATAAGACCCGGCTGCTGGGCACCGACGTGATGCGCATCACCGGTTCCGCGTTCGACTGGCGGCATGAAAACCACCGCGACCATATCGCTCGGCTCGTACCGATGTATAAGGAAGCTGTCAAGATCGCCGAGGATAACGGTGTGCGTCTGGCCACCGAGAACCATATCGACTACACAGCGGACGAGATGCTGGAAATGATCGAAGCGGTGGGGTCCAAGAATTTCGGCATTAACTTTGATACCGGCAACTTCCTGCGACTGTTGGATGATCCGATCGCGGGCATGGAAAAGCTGGCTCCTTACGTGTTCTCCACGCACATTAAAGACCTCAAAATGCACCCGACCGCAAGGCCGACAGACTGGTATTTCTTCTGCGGCGTGCCGGTGGGCTTTGGCCTGATCGATAACTACAAGCTGGCCGAGCTGCTGAGCAAAGCGGGATACACCGGCTTTTTGGCGGTGGAGATCGACGCGCCCGCGCCGGAGTGGCTGGGCATGGAAGAAGAAGCGATTGCGATCAGCGTCAAGAACTTGAAGAAGATCGGCGCTGCGTTTAAATAATCCGGGAGGTCTGTTATGGCTAAGAAAACGCTCAATGTCGCCATGATCGGCGGGGGCTTCATGGGAAAAGCCCACAGCAATGCATGGCTGAAGGTCAATAAATTCTTCGATACCGACTACGATGTCAATTTGAAGGTCATCGTCGGCAAGAGCACGCCGCTCGAAGCGTTTGCCCAGAGATGGGGCTATGAGGAGGTCAGTTACGACTGGCGGGCAACAGTGAAACGCCCAGATATCGATATCGTCGATATCGGCGCTCCCACGTTTGAGCACATGGAGATGGCAGTGGCAGCCGCTGAGGCAGGCAAGCACATCGTCTGCGAAAAGCCGTGCGCGCTGACGTATCAGGATTGCATCGCGATGGACGCAGCTGCAAAAAAGGCGGGCGTGGTGACTTATCTCAATCACAATTACCGCCGTGTACCGGCTGTCGCCTACGCGAAGCAGCTGGTAGAGGAAGGCCGTCTGGGCACGATATTCCATTGGATCGGAAACTATCTGCAGGATTGGATCATCGATCCCGATTTCCCGCTGACCTGGCATTTGCAAAGCAAATACGCGGGCGGCGGTCCGTTGTACGACCTGTCCAGCCATGCCTATGATCTGGCGCGGTTCATTATCGGTGAAGCCAGCGCAGTGACTGCGGTCAACAAGACATTTGTGACTGAACGTCCGCTGCCGGGTGCAGGCGCTGCCACTTTCTCGGCGGGCTCTAAGACGGAAGCCACTAAAAAAGCGCCAGTGGATGTGGACGACGCGTCCTTTGCGATCGTTGAGTTTGAAAACGGTGCGTTGGGCAGCATCCAGAGCTCACGCTTTGCCTCGGGCCGCAAGAACCATAACGACTTCGAGGTTTATGGCTCCAAAGGTGCGCTGAAGTTCAACTTTGAGAACATGAACGAGCTGTGGTTCCTCGACTATACACAGCCGCAGGCTGAGCAGGGGTTCCGCCGCATTCTGTGCACTGAGGGCGTGCATCCATACGTATCGGCCTGGTGGCCAGGTGGTCACATCATCGGTTATGAGCATACGTTCGTCAACGGCTTCTATGATTTCCTGCAGGCGATAGCCGGTAAGGGATTGCCGCTGAAGCCTGACTTCGAGGATGGAGCCAACATCATCCGGTTTGTGCAGGCGGCGATTCTTTCAAGCAAGGAACAACGCCGCGTGACGATCGACGAAATAAAATAACCAGCTATTTTAAAAGGACAGGTGCACTGATGTGACCTGTTCTTTTTGTATTCTAAAGTATGCACCCCTCAGTATGTCAGCCAAGCTCAATTGGCGCTGGCTACTGGATAGACTATAATTATTGAGGAACAAACAAAAAAAGGCCTTCGGCTATGCCGAAGGCCTTTCACTTTTAGCTTAGGCTTATTGATATGCCCAATCCATGAACTGATCAACATTGTCTTTTGTGATCAGCGTGGAATCTGCCACGTTGTCCTTATCGATGTTGCCGGTTGCAAGGAACTCTCTGATGAGCTCAACGGCATGTGCACCGATTCTCGGGAAGTAGGAAGAGGTGGCTTTGTGGATGGTGTTGTCAGCTTTGATTTCATTCAAAGCAGTCACTGTGCCGCCCATGCCCGTGATCAGTTTGATGTCGGTACGGCCCTGCTGCTCGATGGCAGTCATGGCGCCCGTCGTGGCTTCGTCGTCATGCGTGAACACTACGTCGATTTTGTCGTTAGCTGCCAACAGGTCGGACATAGCGTTGAAGCCCGCGGTGCTGTTGAATTCGCCATCAGCTTCGCCAATGATCTCGATGTTGGGATAGTTCTTGATGGTGTCCGCAAAGCCCTGATATCTGGACAGGTCGATCGGGATACCGGTGTAGCTTCTCAGGTTGACGAGTTTGATGTCTTCCTGGCCTTCAAAGAACTTGCCGATGTACTCAGCCGCCATCACGCCGCAGGAGTAGTTGTCTTCCGCAACGAAAGAGGTGTACTTGTCGGACGCAATGTTTCTGTCGATGATGATCGTCGGGATGCCGGCGTCAAAGATTTCTTCCATGATCGTCGTCAGCGCCGTGCCGTCGCCAGGCAGGCAGGCAATCACATCATAGCCGCCATCTTTGAACGTCGCAAGCATGTTCTGCTGGTCAGCTGTGTCAACAGCGTTCTTCACAGTCCACTCGATCTCGGTGTCGCCCGCGATGGCTTCCTGAACGGAAGCAAGCAGAGCGGCCTGCCATGCGTTGTCCGCAGGGGGCAGCGAGATAGCAACCTTTTTCATTTCAGCGGGCTGTTCAGCAGGCTGCTCAGCGGGCGCTTCGGTAACCGCAGGCTGTTCAGCGGGCGCTTCAGTAGCCGCGGGTTCTTCAGTCTTCGGTGCGCCGCAAGCGACCAGAGCGAAGCACAGAAGAAGTGCGAGAGCGCTAATTAGAACTTTCTTCATTTTTCATCCTCCTTGTATTGTATATGGGTTACTTCATAAACATATCTTTTTTGTTTATGAAACTCAATTCTTATCACGTGCCTGAAGCAGCACGGCGATCATGATGACGATACCCTTGATCGCGCCTGTCAGATAGGTGGATACGTCGAGCTGTATCATCATGTTGTTCACGAAATACAGTATGATGGCGCCGATGACAGTGCCGTAGATGGTGCCGCGTCCGCCCGCGAGGGATGTACCGCCCACCAGCACCGCGGTAATGGCGTCAAATTCGTAGCCATCACCGGTTTTCGTACCTGACACGGAGACCATTCTGGATATCTCAATCGTAGCGGCGATGCCAACGCAAATGCCGGCGATGATGTATGTCCAAACCTTAATTCTGTCCACTTTGATGCCGGAGTATTTGGCAGCAAGATCGTTGCAGCCAACGGCTGATACGAACGTTCCGAATTTGGTCTTTACGAGCAGTATCGTTAGTATTGCGGCCACGACCAGCATGATGATGAAAGGTGTGGGAATGACGAACTTCTCAGTGATGACCAAACTGCCGTTGCCGATGGACTTAAAGAACGTATCCTGGTTATTGCCTGTGATGGTTGCGCCTTTGGTCAGGTACATCGTTATCGAGCGTGCGATGATGCCGACAGCAAGCGTCACGATGAACGGCGGCACCTTGACCTTGGTGGTAATGATGCCGTTGATGAAGCCAAACGCTGCCGCGACGGCGATACACGCCAGAATCGCCAAAAACAGATTTGTTCCACCGCCCTGCAATTTAACTAGGATAACGCCCGCGGTAGCCATCACCGGTCCGCTGGATAAGTCGATGCCGCCCGAGATGATGACAAATGTCATGCCCAGTGCGATAACGCCGACTGTAGAGGCGATCCTCAATATGGAAGTAACATTTTTCCATTCCGCAAACTTACCGTTGGTGAGCAGCGTGCAGATCAGGAACAGTATGACGAATACAAACAAGATGCTGTACTTGGACCAGATCCGCTTAAAGCTGTCAAAAAAACTTCTATTAGTGCTCATAAAATATCCTCCCAATCAATTAACACGCATTTGTAGCATACGACATTATTTTCTCTTCTGTTCTGTCGTCGTGAGTGAGTTCGCCTTTGATTGCGCCTTCGTGCATGACGATAACACGCTGGCAGATATTGAGCACTTCCGTCAGATCCGATGAAACGACGATAATCGTTTTTCCGCTTTCGGATAGCTCATGGATGATGGCATATATCTCCTCACGTGCGCCCACGTCGATACCCCGCGTTGGCTCGTCGAGAATCAGTATATCCGAATCGACCAGCAGCCATTTGGCCAGCACGATCTTTTGCTGATTGCCGCCCGACAGGTTGCTCACCAGCTGCGTCTGTCCAGCGCAGCGTATGTTGAGCCGCTTGATCATAGCGGCTGTATTGGCTTTTTGCTTTTTCGCGATGTTGAAAAAGCCTTTGTTTTTCACCTGGTCGATCAAATTGATGTTTTCACGTATGTCTCTCTTGATTACCACGCCGGATTTCTGCCGGTCTTCAGTCACAAAGCCGATACTTCTTTTGATGGCCTTGACAGGAGCTTTATTGACAACACGTTTTCCGTTCAAATAGATCTCGCCGCTTCTTGGCTTGCGAATGCCGAAGATGAATTCCATCAGCTCAGACCTGCCGGAACCGACGAGACCGGAGAAACCGACGATCTCTCCGCGGGCCACTTTAAAGCTGACATCCTTAAGCAGTGAGTCGGAAACGTTTTTGACTTCCAGAATGGTATCGCTGCAATCGCCGCAGTAATCAGTGGCCTTTGATACGCTGACCTCGCGACCCACCATGTAATTGGCAATCTGCTGTTCAGAGACCTCGGATACGGGCTTGGTCACGATAAACATGCCGTCGCGCAGTATGGTGACACGGTCACAGACCTCTTTGATCTCCTTAAGGCGGTGCGAAATATAGATGATTCCGATGCCTTCCTTTGCCAGCTTGCGGATCAGGTCAAACAATATGTCCGTTTCTCTTTGAGTCAGCATCGCGGTCGGTTCGTCCATGATCAGCACTTTAACGTTGAACGAAATCGCCTTGGCGATCTCCACCATTTGCTTCTGGGCTGTTTTGAGCGTGCTGACCATATCCGTTGGGCTGATTTGATCCTGGCCCAGCGAAATCAACAGCTGTTTGGCTTCCGCGTTCATCTTCCGGAAGTTGATCAGCCCATTTTTGCCCAGCGGTTCGCGCGTAAGGAATATATTCTGAGCAACGGTGAGGTGATCCATCAGATTAAGCTCCTGATGAATCATGGAAACGCCTCTTTTCTGCATATCCAATGTCTGCAAATGAGCCGGCAGATGTTCACCATCCAGTATGATATCGCCCTCGTCGGCTTTGTAAATTGCGGCGAGGATCTTCATGAGTGTCGATTTTCCCGCACCGTTTTCACCGCAAAGAGCAACAACTTCGCCACGGTCCAGACTGAAGCCAACCTGCGACAGCACTTTAACACCGTAAAAGCTTTTTGAGATATTTTTCATCTCCAATAAATTAGCCATTGTCTCTCTTTTTAGTTCCTCCCATTACAATTTGTTTGTGCTACAGGTCTTCGCACAGTTCTATGACGACACCATTAGGGTCCTTAAAAAGGAGAACCTTCTTGCCGAGGTGTTCCAGCGAACACAACGGTACTGTGAATTCCACCTGATGCTTTTTCAAATGATCATTCCATTCCTCGATGCCCGAAACGCTCAGACAAAAGTGTGCAACGCCTGAGGAATCTTCCGGGTTTTCGTGGTAACGAATCGTCCTTTCATGATCGAACAGCTCGACTGCGCTGTAGTCATTGACCTTCATGTAGACCAGCACATTATCACCGTTGGGGACGCGCTTTAATTCCGGCAACCCCAACACTTCGGTATAGAACTTAACGGATTCATTTATATCCACCGTGTGAACGGCGATATGGTCAAACGCCTGTAATTTCATTCTAAGTTACCTGCCTGATGCCAGTTTGTCGCCCGTCTGCGCCAGCCATCCCGCGATGTAGCGGGACATATCGTAATGCTGACGGTAAAGGCTTGCGTTGCTTTCGTCGGGCTTTTCAATACTCTGGAGCTGATGTGCTTTGTCGACGGCTGAGTAATCTGCCCAAAGGCCAAGTCCAAACGCCGCGAGCGCCGCGGCACCCAATGATGCGGCATTTTGATCCACATTAGTCTTGACAATGTTTCTGTCAAATATGTCGGCGAACATCTGGCGCCAGTAAGGGCTTTTTGCGCCGCCGCCCACCATCAGCAGTTCGGGGACGGACACGCCGCAGCTTTCCAGCACGGTCATCGCATACCAAAGGTTGTATGTAATGCCCTCCAGCGCTGCCCGCACCATATCGCTGCGGTTGTGCGACAGCTGGAGCCCGATGAATCCGCCTACGATGTTGGGGCTTTGCTCGATCATGGCGCCGCCGGCCAGGCTTGGGTTGAACTGCAGGTTGTTGGCGCCGATGGGGGACTGTGCGGCCAGCTCGTTCATTGCAACATAGGCGTCGGGGATCAAGCCAGCTTTCTCTTTTTCAATGAGATCGGGACACAGCACGTCACGCACCCAGCGGAAGCTGGAACCTGCCGCGAATATGCTGGTAGCCGATGCGTACATACCATCGATCACGTGAGCAAATATGAACGGCTTTTTCTCTGCGTCCACCAGCGGTTTGTCGCTGACTACCGCGATCCAGGACGAGGAACCGAGCGAGATGTAAGCGCGTCCATTTTCAATACCGCGCGCGCCCAGTGCCATACACGAATTGTCCACACCGCCCGCAACCACTTTGACATCGGGGGAGAGACCGAGCTCAGCCGCTGCTTGAGACGTCAGGCTGCCGAGCACGTCATGAGAGCGAACGATTTGCGGAAACAGGTCCCGGCGGAGGCCGGAAGCCAGTATGTAATCCTCGTCGTAGCTATTTTTCAGCAGGTCGTAAACGCCGCTGCCCGATGCATATGAATGGTCAGTACACATCACGCCGGTCAGGCGCAGGTTGCAGTAGTCCTTGGAACCCAGAATCTTATACGTGTTCGCATACAGCTCGGGCTCGTTGTCCCGGTACCACATCATTTTAAACACAGAATAACACTCTGCCGGAAAACCATTGCCAGTTTTTTCATACCATTCGGTGTACGGAACCTTGGCGAAAAAAGCTTTTGTTTGCTGCTTGGAACGGGTATCGCTCCAGATGGGCGTCATGCTGCGCAGCAGTTTGCCGTTTTCGTCTACCGGCACCACGCCCAATGAGTGGCCGGAAATGGACAGCGCTACAACGTTTTTGGGATCAGCACCGCTCTTTTTGAGCAGCAGCTGCGTGGTGCTGCAGATACCCTCATACCACACGTCGGGAGACTGCTCGTGAAAGTCGCTCCCCGTGTACACCACGTCGTACTGGCTGAAAGTATCGCAAAGGGAACGGCCTTCAAGGTCAAACAAAGACGCTTTGATGCCGCCTGTTCCCAAATCATAAGCGATGATCGTATCCTTGTTGTGCATAAAGCAATTACTCCTGGTTGTAGCTTTCCACGATGGTTAATGCGGATGCGATGTTGATGCCGAAGCGCTCGACACCGAGAGCCAGCAGGGCATCGAATTCTTCGCGGGTACGCACACCGCCTGCGGCTTTCACCTGCACCTTGCCGCGGGTCAGTTCTTTAATACGCGCGATGCGGGGAATGTTGGCATCACCGGGAACCCAGCCGGTGCCCGTCTTCAAGAAATGGGCGCCGCTGTCTGCCACGATGCTGCAAACATCTTCAAGTTCACTGTCCTCAAGGCAGTTGAGCTCAATGATCACCTTGATCAGTATGCTTTCCGGAGCCAGCCGGATAATCTTTTTGAGCTCGTCGCTGACATAGCCGAATTCGCGGTTTTTGAACCTACCAACATTCATCACGATGTCCATTTCTTCGACACCGTCTGCGATCAGCTGCTCGGCTTCCAGCATTTTGATCTGCGTTTTATGTCCGCCGCCGGGGAAACCCACGGGTGCGCCGACGCGTATATCCGGATCGTTTTTCAGCATATCGCTTACGGTTTTAGTCCAACCGGGCAGTGTATGCACGTTAATGAAACGATAACGGCGGGCGATGTCCACCATTTCGGTTATGTCGGAAAGGGAATGATGGGTTCTTACAGCGCTAATATCAATTAACCTGGCTGCATCTTTTGCTGTCATTTATTCAAATCCTCACACGAAAAATATGACACGTTCCAATAGATATTTTATATTGAGTTTATGACAAATGCAATAGTTTTTTTTGATTTGCCCCAGAACTGCGATAATGAACGCGATTTACGCAATAACAGCGGCCAATAAAAAGCCCTCGTTTATGGGATTTTGCCCAAAAACAACCCTGTCTCGATATATTTGCATCTATAATTGTTGTGAATATTAACTAATTCGATTAAAGCGATATTTTCTGCAGATTGATATTTTGAACGGTTCCAAAAGTCAGGGCGTGTCATTATTTGATGTTATATATAAATTTTATATCTTGTAAAACGGTATTGGCATGATATGATTGTGTAAAGGACAGGAAACAGATGTATATCACTATAATGCGTAAATTCAGTTGTGAATGGGGTTGATGGAATGGCAACAATGAAAGATGTTGCACGGTTGGCAGGGGTGTCCCATGGTACGGTATCCAACGTATTGAACGGGTCAAAGTCGGTCAGCAGCGATAAAATCAGGCGGGTGGAGCAGGCGGTTGCCGAACTGGGCTATAAGCCCAATGTACTGGCCAGAAACTTAAAAACCAACCGCACAGGCCGTATCGAGGTGGTGCTGCCGGACATCGAAAATGAAGCATACGCCAGAATATATGAGGAAATAGACAGATATGCCGCCGGAAAAGGGTATGAAGCCTATCTGCGTGTCTGCTCTGATGTGCCCGGCCGGGAATGCGATATATTGGAACGCGCACAGATGATGGGCACGGATGGTGTGATACTGCTGACGTGCCAGCCCGGTAATACCGAATTCTTCAACAAGCTGATCGATGGCGGGCTGCCTATCGTGTTCATTCACCGCAAGGTGACCGGATACCGCATGAATAATGTGGATATGGATGTGCGCACCGCAGTAATGGCCAATATACTGGAGCAAATTGAGTCGGGTTGCCAGAGGATCGCGATTGTGGCTGGGCCCCAAGAATATTCCTATGAACTGGAATGCGTGGACGCGTATTATAATGCCATGCAAAGAGCCAGAAAGAATGTTGATGCTCGGTATGTGGAGACGGTAAACAGCAACAAGGAAAGCGCAATGCGTGCGGCTATTCGTCTGATGGAGCTGGAAAACGCGCCTCAATTAATTTACACCACGGACAGGGTGCTCAGCGAAGGAGTGGTTTGCGCACTGAATATCGGAGCCAAACCGCGGGGCGCAAAACCCCGGGTCATCACGCTGGACGCCGAGGAATGGACCAAGGTCAAGAGCGATAAGGATCCGATATTGCCGCTGCCTTATACGCAGATGGCTATGGAAGCGTTCAGCATGTTGGACGAAATTGTATGCAGCAATGACGCGCGGGGTGGGCGGAGTATATCGGTGCCCTGTACCAAGCGGCGCGGTCTGGCAGCAGCGCGCTGCCACGATATCGGAGCTTTCCGCAAAATAAAGATATTAACTCAGGACTCGCCTTCAAGTCATACCATCAAATCGCTGGCGGCTGATTTCAAGCGCAGTTCAGGAATTGATGTCGAAATCAGGCAGGTGCCTTACAATCAACTGCTCAAAGAGCTGATGAATGGTGTTCAGTCGGGAGAATGCGACGCGTTTTCAATGGACCTTCCCTGGATGAAGGAACTGATTTTGGGCGGATACGTTCAGGACTTGACGGAATTCTATCCGGATCAGCAGGCGCTGGCGAGCATGTTCTCCGATGATGTGCTGCGCGAGCACTGTTTTTTTGGAGACCGGCTTTTTGCCCTGCCTTTCAGCCATACCGTGCAGCTTTTCTTCTATCGCAAGGACCTTTTTGACCAGATCAAAAACAAACGGCTTTTCTATGAACGCAACAAAAGAGAGCTGAAAGTGCCCACAACATGGGAAGAATACAAATGCGTGGCCAAATTTTTTACACGGAAGTATAACTTGGATTCCGAGACGCTGTATGGTACCACGCTGGGAGCGATGAACGCGTCCGGTGCTGTCTGCGAGTTTTTACCGCGTCTGTGGGCAGAAGGCGGCAGCGTGTTCGAAAACGGCAAAGCTGTGATCGACAGCGATGCCTGCCTGAAGGCGCTGACGGAGTATATCGAATGCTTCAATTATGCCCATCCTGAGTCTCCCGCGCACTGGTGGGACGAGCAGGTGGAAATTTTTTCACGTGGGGATGCGGCGATGATGGCGATGTATTCGGACCATGCGACCCCGCTGGAAGACCGCAGCATATCCAATGTGGTGGGTGAAGTTGGCTGCACACTGCTGCCGGGACGCACCAGCGTACTGGGCGGATGGTCGATCGGTGTCAGCCCTTATTCGGATAAAAAGAGCGATGCCTTTGAATTTTTGAAATGGACCGCATCAGAATCATTGATGATCCCCAATGCGATGCTGGGTCGTATCGTGCCGTATCGGTCTGTGTTTGAAAGCAGTGAACTGCACAACTTATACCCGTGGTACCGCACGGTTCCCGATGCGTTTGCCTGTACCAAACGCCGCGCCATTCCCCGAAATTCCAAGGGAGAAAGCGTTTCTGAAGCCGTTTTTGAGCAAATCATCGCCGATGCGGTGCACGCTGCGCTTGAAAAAAGGGTGACGCCAAAGGAAGCTCTCAAGGCAGCCGCAAGGAAATTAAGCGATGCAATAAAATGACCTGACAATTAATATTGACACGTTCAAAAAAATGAATTATGATACTGGCATGAAGGGAAAGCGGCTTCATGCCTTTTTTTACACAATGCAATTCTATAGCGTGTATCTGCACAATAAGCCCGAATAAATGCGCAAGTATTGCATAGGCGGCGGTTATTTCTCAAACAAAAGAAACTATTAATGAAAGAAGGAATGTTTATGGATCGTTACAAGGATGTTTTGCTCAGCCCGATCAAAATCGGAAACAGGGAATGCAAGAACAGATTCTTCATTCAGGCCATGGAATGCACCGATGCGGATGATGACGGTAATCCGACCGAGCTGACCATTGAACGCTATTCCAATCTGTTCAAGGGTGAATCGGGCATGGTGACGCTGGAAGCCATCACGGTGACGGACGAAAGCCGGAGCCGCCTGAACCAGCTGGCCATTATGCCCAAGAACGCCAAGCCCCTTGCGAAATTCGTGGGAGACTTGAAGAAGATCAACCCGGACACTCTGTTTGTATTTCAGCTGACGCATTCAGGCGAGCTCAGCAATCCTGAGTTTTCGCGCCGTGTGACGGTGAAGCCGCTGCCCGGCTTTGGCGGCGATGTGCTGACCGAAGAAGAAGTCGACGACATCATGGATCGGTTTGTGATGGCAGCGCGCATCGCGTATGATGCCGGTGCGGACGGCATTGATCTGAAGCTGTGCCACGGCTACCTCGGTTCTCAGATACTGCGCCCCTATAACGATCGCCAGTGGAAATACGGCGGTTCGTGGGAAAACAGACGCCGCTTTGCTTTCGACCTGTATGAGCGCATCAGCAAAGAAATCAACGATAAGAACTTTTTGATTGGTTCCAAGATCTCCGCGTGGGAAGGCTTCCCCGGCGGTTTCGGCACGGAAGGTCCGGATTCGCCCATCATCGACCTCACAGAGCCTCTTGATCTGGTTCGCGGCCTTGAGGAGCGCGGCGCGCAGTACTTTGTGCAGTCCGGCGGCAGCCCTTCCATCACGGTCAACATCACTCAGGCTGACAAACACGCACCTTACTTCGCGTACCTGCACCCCACATGGGCCAAGGAGTTCAAGAAAGCGGCCAAAACCGCGGCGATCATCGGTTCCAACTACTCGGTGTTCCGGAACGGCAAAAACGGCTGTCTTGCAGCCGAACCCGAAAAGAATTCCATGTTCTTCTACGGTTCCAAGTTTATCGAAGAAGGCAAAGTCGACATGATCGCCTTAGGACGTCAGTCCTACGCCGATCCGCTTCTCCCGCTCAAGCTGCGTGAAGGTCGCGAGAAGGAAATCAAATGGTGCACCATCTGTGATAACTGTCTGGAGCTGCTCATCCGCCAGCGGGAGATCGGCTGCTGCACATACAACAAGCACTACACCGATGTGCTTGTGAAGACCAGAAAAGAGTTCGGGCCTCTGCGCACGATGCATACTTGATTTTATTAAGGAAATAAGAGGAGGAAGCATTATATGAAATTAGGTTTTTTTGCGGCAAACTATGCGCATCTGTCGCTGGAGGAAGTAGCGAAGATCATGGTCGAGTATGGCTATGAGATGATGGAGATTCCGGCGTACAGCGGCTGTGAACAGTTTAGCTGTGACGAGATGCTAAAGCCCGGCAAGGCGGCTGAGCTCAAGAAGATGCTGGCAGGCTACGGCGTTGAGATTTCAGGCCTGTCCAACCATGCGGATTCGCTGCTGATTTTAGGGCCGCACACCGAGGACACCGACAAGCTGTGCCCCGGCACCAAGGAAGACAAGGTGAAATACGGTATCGAGAACCTGCTGAAAACGGCGCAGGCCGCGAACGCGCTGGAAGTGCCCGTGGTCAACGGTTTCACAGGCGTCACCAACTGGGGTCGTTACTTCCCGTTCCCGAGCGCGGACGGCTGGGATAAGATGGAGAAGGAATTCGCCGAAGTGTTTGCACCCATCATGGACCGCTTCAAAGAATATGGCGTCAAGTTCGCCGTGGAGCCGCATCCCAACAACATGATCTATGATATCCATACGGCGAAGCGCGCGATTGAGCTGCTGGACGGACATCCCAACTTCGGCTTCAATCTCGACCCCGCGAACCTCATCTACCTCGGGCTCAAGGTCGAAAACTTCATCGACGAGCTGGGCAGCCGCATTTTCCATGTACATGCCAAGGACGGCGAAATCGTGGAGCACAACATACAGCGCGGCGGCATACTGATGCAGGGCGACTGGCAGCGCATCGACCGCGCGTTCCGGTTCCGCATCCCCGGCTGGGGCAGCGTGCCGTGGAAGAAGGTCATCACCGAGCTGTCGATGGTGGGCTACGACTATGTGCTGAGCTACGAGCATGAAGACGTGACGATGAGCGTGGGCGACGGCGTGGAGAAGGTGGCGCCGTATCTTAAGCCGCTGATCATCAAAGCGCCTTATGAAGGCCGCCGCGATAAGATATTCAACAATCCGAGAGACTGATAATAACAAATCAATAAGAGGAGGACTATTATGGCTGAAATGATGAAAGCCCAGGTTGTAAAAGCGCCTTATCAGATGGAATATACAGAAGTCCCGATCCCCGAGATCAATGACGACGAAGTCCTCATTAAGATCAAGGTCTGCGGCATCTGCGGTTCCGACTGGAGCATCTATACCGGCAAATACGCGGCTGACAAGCTGCCGATGATCACCGGACACGAGTTCTGGGGCGTGGTCGACAAAGTCGGCAAGAACGCCAAGGGCCTCAAGGTGGGCGACCGTGTGGCCGCCGACATCTGCCTGACCTGCGGCACCTGCTATTTCTGCCGCCGGGGCGACGGCCTGCTGTGCGAGACGTTTACACAGCTCGGAATCCACACGGACGGTGGCTTTGCCGAATACGTGAAAGCTCCGTGGAAGAACTGCTATAAGCTGCCCGATGAGATGGACGATTATACCGCCGCTTTTGTAGAACCGCTGACCGCGGTGATTCACGCCGCGCAGCGCATGGATGCCAAATTGGGCTCCTCCGTGGCGGTTATCGGCTGCGGCCTCGGCATACTGCACGGCGCGGTGGCGAAAGCGCGTGCCTGCGCTCCCGTTATCGTGATCGGCGACGATCCGGCGCGGCTGGCGACGGCCAAGAAGATGGGCGCGGATATCACCATCAACATTAAGGAAACGCCGGATGTGGTGGCGGAAGTGAAGCGTCTGACGGGCGGCGTTGGTGTGGACTACGTGATTGAAGCGGTAGGTTCCACGGCGACATACGAGCAGGCATTCCAGATGCTGCGCCGCGGCGGTAAGGTGGAGGCGTTCGGTATCGCGGCGCAGGGCCAGAAGGCCGCGCTGGAGCCGTATGAATTCGTGCTGGGCGAGAAGAAGGTGAGCGGCTCCTGCGCCGGTATCGGCAACAACTGGGGCGAGGCGATCACGCTGCTCAAGTACGGCATCATCGATCCCAAGCCGATGTTCTCGATGGCGGTGCCGCTGGCCGAACTGGAGACGGCGCTCAAGGAGATCAGAGAGCAGAACAGCCTCGTGAAGGTGTTTGTCTGCCCCGAGCTGACGGAGCGCGTCTACTTCTAAACTGATAAACGACGGGAGGCTGCCCCGGCAAGGGGCGGTCTCCTTATGTCATTTCGAGCATAGGAGGAATTCTGTGCCTGAATGACAGTAAGTTGGAAATGCGAAGCATTTCAAGGTGGGATTCTTAAGGGGCATGCCCCTTAAGCGTTTCTCTAACATCTCAACATGAGGTAACAGATGATACTCACGGTCACTTTGAATCCGGCAATGGACAGGCTGATGTTTGTTGACGGGTTTACGTTTAATGTAACAAACAGAATATACCGCAGGGAGAACTGCGTGGGCGGCAAAGGCACGCATGTGTCTGCCAACCTCGCCTGCCTTGACGAACCCAGCATCGCGACAGGCATTGCGATGGGGCCTACCGGACGGCAGATCATAGAGAGCCTGCAAATCCTTGGTGTGCAATGCGATTTTGTTTTTTCGGAGCAGGGTGATTCACGAACGAATTACGTGCTGCTGGATGGAAAATCAAGCACGCTGATTTGCGAAAAGGGCCCGGAGATACCGGATGGTGTCATGGATGCGTTCGCAGCGCGTTACGACATGCTGACGGACAGTGCGGATTATGTGATTATTTCGGGAGATGCGTCCAATTTTGCTTATGGCGAGGGCTTTTCGCTGCAGGACAAGATGCTGGATGTTGCCAGCGGGAAGGGCGTGCGCGTCGTGCTGGACAGCGCGGGTGCGTCACTGGCTTCCGGCGTGAAGAGAAAGCCGTATCTGATCAAACCCAACGCGGAGGAGCTGGCCGAACTGACCGGCATGCCGACGGAAAACGATGATCAAATACTGGCTGCGATAGCCAGCTTGGATGAGTATGAAATTGAAATCATTGCGGTGTCGATGGGAAGCCGCGGCAGCATCATCAAATTTGGCGATGAGTACTACCGCGCGGGCATCGCAAAGGTGGAGGCGCAAAATACGGTGGGGTGCGGCGATGCTTACTTGAGCGGCCTTGTGTACGCGATCAAGCAGGATTACCCGGCCTTGCCGGCGTTGGCGCTGGCGGCCGCGTGCGGCGGTGCGGCGGCGATGAGCCCGTTGTCGGTGGGCTTCGATAAGGAGACGGCGCTGTCGCTGAAGGACAAAATAGAAATAACGAAACTGGAGAGATAAATGCAATACATGGAAGAACGCAGGAAAATCCTGCAAATCGTAAGCGACCTTTGGGAACGGCGTCTGACCAACGCCGCGGGCGGCAACTGCGCGATGCGCGTGGACGACAACCGCGTGCTGGTGTCGCCGTCTATGATGAGTGAGCATAAGCACTGCCGCATCGGCATTGAAGAGCCGCTTCTGATCGATTACGACTGCAACATACTCGAAGGAACGGGTAAATTCTCCCGCGAGGGACGGATGCACGCCCTGATTTTGAAGAACATACCCGAGGTGGGCGGCGTTATCCATGCTCATCCGTTCTACACGATGGTGTACGTGGCTGCGTGCAAGCCGATACCGCAGGTGACGGAAGCCACGCTGAAGATGGGCGAGACCGGGCTGATCCATCAGGCCAAGGCGTACAGCATGGAGCTGGCCGAAAACGCGTACGAATATTTTCTGCCCAAGCGTGAACAGCTGAAGATAACGGGACTGTGCGGTCTGCTGCCGTATCACGGCACCGTGGCTGTGGGCAAACACATAGAACAGGCGTTTTCCGTCGTGGAGCGCGTTGAGGGCGACGCGGTCTGCAATCTGCTGGGAAAACTGATCTGATGTTTTTATGAAAAGAAGAAGCGTCATCGTCTGTGATATCGGCGGGTCCAGCGCGCGCGTTTTCGGCGCCTCCCTGGAGGGCGGAAAGCTGGCGCTGGATGTGCTGCACAGATTTACCAATAAGCCGATTTCCATAGGGCCCAGTTTATACTGGGACATATTCGCGCTTTACGAGGGGGTTATTTCCGGCATCGCCGCGGCGGGCAAGGGATATGAGTCCGTCGGCATTGACGCGTTCAGCAACGACTTTTTGCTGCTGGATAAAACGGGAGCGATGATTGAGCCGCCGCACACCTACCGCGACGCACGCACTGTGGGTCTGGTGGAGGTGATGGATGGCTATGTATCTCGCGATGAGCTGTATCGCCGGACGGGGCTGCAGTTCAACCGCATGAATTCACTTTACCAGTGGCTGTCGCTGGCCAAGGACAGGCCGGAGATGCTGGCGGCGGCGGACAAAGCGCTGTTCATCCCCGACGCGCTGATCTATTTTCTGAGCGGCGAGAAGCTGACCGAGTATACCTTGGCCAGTGTTTCTCAAGGGTACGATCCGACGAAGGGCGGCTGGGACACCGCGCTGCTGGACAGCATCGGCTTTCCGTCCAGACTGCTGACGGATATCGTACAGCCCGGCGTGAAGGTGGGGACGCTGTCCCGCCGAATCTGCGACGATCTGGCAGTGGACGGGCTGGCGCTGACCACAGTCGGCGAGCATGACACCGCTTCGGCGGTGGCGGCTGTACCGACACTGGCTCCGAGGTTTGCCTATATCAGTAGCGGCACATGGTCCATCGTGGGCACCGAGACGGCTGGCCCGCTGATCAATGACAGAAGCTGCCGCCACGGCCTCGCGAACGAAGGCGGTGTGGGCGGCCGTATTCGGCTGCTGAAAAACGTGATGGGCCTCTGGATACTGCAGGAGTGCCGCCGTTACTGGCAGCAACGCGGCTGCGGCAGAGATTTCGCCGAACTGGTGGAGCTGGCCGCGGCTTCCAACTGGGAATCAGGGCTGTTCGATCCAGACGACGAGCTGTTCTATCAGCCGGGACCCATGCCGGAGCTGATCGCGTCGTACTTTGAAATGCGCGGCAAGCAGGCGCCGAGGGAGATGGGCACCGTGGTGCGCTGCGTGCTCTTAAGCCTTGCTTGCAAATACCGCTATGTGCTGGAGTGCATCGAGTATGCCTGCGGCTATGAGCTTCCGGTGATTCATATCGTGGGCGGCGGCTCATCCAACGCGCTGCTGAACCAGTTTACAGCGAATATCACCGGCAAGCCGGTATACGCTGGGCCTGCCGAAGCGACGGCATTGGGCAACGCGATGGTGCAGTATATCGCCCTTGGGGAGTTTGCCTCGCTGGATGAAGCGAGAAGCGCGGTGGTAAACAGCGTGGACGTGCAGGAATTTCTGCCCGATAAGGCAGGGAAATGGAACGACATGTATCATACGTACCGGGGTGAAATGAATCTGCTGCCCGTGAAATAACGGGATAGCCGATTGAACCCTGCCGTATATATAGAGTATGAAGGAGGCTAACTTATGAAAGTCAGATTGTTGCCGTTATACTTTACAGAGAGAAACGAACGTGAAACAGGTGAATACGGCGAGCAGATGGCCCGGTTGCGCGAGTTCTATGGTGACGTGGCGGAGTTCCTGCCGGAACAGCCGGTGGGCATACCCGTACCCAAAGAAGCGGACGCCATCGTGTTTCCGCAGATGATATTTGCGGCTTTCCGGCACGACGATCAGCTCAAATCAATTGAGCTGCCCATGGTGGTGCTGACGTCTCGTTTCGGTACGGTGGAAATGTGGGACTGGGAGATCGTCACTTATCTGCGCGATCTTGGCCTGACCGTGTTCTCGCCGTACAGCATTGAGATGGCCAAAACGGTGCTGCGGGCGCTGGGTGTGAAGCGCAGCCTCAAGCAAGGCGCAAAGTTCCTGATGTTTCAGGACAGCCCCGGCGAAGGCATGCAGGCGAATATATTCAAGCGCTTTTACTGGTGGGAGAAGCAGAGCACGGACACCATGGAAGAGACGTTTGGCTGTGAGCTGATATACCGCAGCTGGAAGGAACTGTGCGAAGACGCGCGCAACATCTCAGACGATGAAGCGCGGCAGGTGAGCGCCGACTGGAACATCGAGCAGGAAGGCGTTTCCGAAAGCTGTTTCTTAAAAGCAGTCAAAATATACGTTGCGGTGAAGCGCGTGATCGGTGAGATCGGCGACGTTGCGGGCGTGGGTTCCAACTGCCTCAACGAGTCCTTCTACTGTGATACCACACCGTGCCTCGCGTGGAATATGCTGTTTGAGCGAGATAACATCATATACGCCTGTGAGGGCGATACGCTGACACTGCTGTCCACCTACATACTCTACCGGTCGATGGAAAAGCCGGTGATGATGACCAACCTGTATCCGTTCCTCGTGGGCATGGCGGCGCTGGCGCATGAAAAGATTGATAAGTTCCCGGACATCGAAGATCCGGATAACCACGCGCTGGGCGTGCACTGCGGCTATTTCGGTCTGACGTCTCGTCCGTTCTGCGACAAGTGGACGCTGCGGCCCAAGGTGCTGGGCATCGTGAACGACGACGCCATCATGGTGGATGCGCAGCTGCCCAAGGGGCCGGTGACGCTGGCGAAGATATACCCCGGCTTTAAGAAGCTCAGCATCATCAAGGCCGAGATCGAGGACTACGTGCAGTATCCGGGCTCCGACTGCCGGAACGGTGCGTTAATCCGCTATGCCGACGGCCATAAGGTGATGGACGCGCTGTGCTCGCATCACTCGTTGATCGTGTCGGGAGACGTTGCGCCGCAGCTTAGACAGCTGGCCCGCGTATTCGGCTGGGAGACGACAGAGCTGTAATCCGTACCGGAATGCAGGCAGGATTGATAAACATTGTTTTCACATGGGACAGGCGAAGCTCCTTCGGGTGAGCCGGTCGCATGGATGTACGGATCCCCGAAAAGACGACGACTTTTTGGGGGTGTGGTTTCCTCCATCATATTTCATGACGTCAGAGCTCCGATGCCTTGGAGCTCTTTTTTTATGTCAATGAGCGATTGAGATATTATGATCAGGCAGCGCGGGCGTTATAAGCGGCGCTGGAGGATTTCCTGAGAAAAAACCGCCGGCACGGCATCATCCACGCGTTTTTGCCCGCTGAGGAGGTCTGCGTTTATGGGCGAACTATGGTATCCAGCTGCCCGTGCAGCCGGTGTTCACTGACTGGCCGCTGGACCCGCCATGGCATATCGTCAGCATTTTAGGGAAGAGGCTGGAGCGGCTGCTCCTGCTGTGCAGCATGCTGCGGATGGGCATACGGAAGTCGATGGGCTCCGACGCGCCCTGCACGCGGCCCAATCCCATCAAGTGGATATACAGTGCGTGCCACCATCCGGTGCCGGAGCAGTCGGTGTCGGTGCACGACGCGCTACGCATGGCCACGTACAATGGGTACTGGGCGACGTTCGACGAGAATGAACGGAGCAGCCTTGAGACCGGAAAGATTGCGGACATGGTGGTGCTGTCCCAGAGCCCCTGCGCGGTGCCGGTGAGCGAGCTGCGCAACCTGCGCGTGGAACAGCTGCTGCTGGCGGGCAGGCCGTACAAAAAGCAATGCGGCGGAGTGGGCGCAGTGGTGGTGAGGGGGTTGGTCAGCCGCAGAAGGGTATAGCTCGGGCGCTGTACTTGCCCACGGCCTATACAGGGAGTATAATAGATAATAATTGTGGCAATCGTAATAGTGTAATAGAAGACAGGAGATTGGAATGGAAGACAAAAGGATTGCGGTGCTGATTGACGCGGATAACGTATCGGACAAATATGTAAAGCCAATACTCGACGAGATATCCAACCATGGCACGCCCACCTATAAACGAATATACGGAGACTGGACCAAGCCGCAGCTGGCATCATGGAAGAGCGTGCTGCTCAGCAACTCGATCATACCGATACAGCAGTACAGCTATACCACCGGCAAGAACGCGACGGACGCCGCGCTGATTATCGACGCGATGGACATACTGTATTCCGGCAACGTGGAGGGCTTTTGCATCGTGTCCAGCGACAGCGATTTTACGCGGCTGGTAGCGCGGCTGCGCGAGTCCGGCATGTATGTGGTCGGCATGGGGGAGAAGAAGACACCGACGCCGTTCATTGCGGCGTGCGAGATCTTCAAGTATCTTGAAGTGTTGTCCACGCCCGCGCCGCAGGAAAAGGAAGAGTCACCCGCCAACGGCAGCGCAAAGCCGGCGCAGCCCGCGAAGGAGGGTATGGCGAACCGCGAGCAAATCATTGAGGCGCTCAAAGGGATCATTACCGAGAGCTCCGACGAGGATGGATGGGCCTACCTCGGGCAGGTGGGTAAGCTGCTCAACAAGCGCTACCCGGATTTCGACACCCGCAACTACGGCTACTCCAAGCTGACGCCGTTTGTGTCGTCGCTCAAGCAGTTTGAGATACAAACGCGCAAGACCAGCAGCCCCAACAACTCGCACAAGTATGTGCGCATCAAGGAACCCAAGCAGAAGAATGGGCAAAACGGCGGCTGAAAATACAAAACTCACAAAAAGAAGATCTTCCCATCTTCTTTTTTATTTCGTTAAAAAGAGCAACATCATACAAGAACGCCGCCTGATGGTGTGGTACACTGTTTACAAATAAGAGGAGCAGGAACCATGGTCAGAGAAACGAGGACAGTCGTATACGACGCGGAGCTTAAGCTGGAAGCTTACCACTTTCAGGGGATCATGCAGACATTTCCGCTGCATTTTCATGACTGCTACGTTATCAGTTTTATAGAGAATGGACAGCGGTGCCTCACGTGCCGTAACCGGGAATATATGCTGGAGCCGGGCGACCTGCTGCTGATGAACGCGCGAGACAACCACTCCTGCGAGCAGATCGGAAGCCTGCCTATGGATTACCGCAGCCTCAACATCAAGCCGGAAGTAATGGGTAAGGCGGTATACGAAATCACGGGCAAGGAGTATCTGCCGAATTTTTCGCCGCAGGTCGTGTGCCGCAGTGAACTGGTCCCGCTGCTCCGCGAGCTGCACCAGATGATTATGCAGGAAGAAACGGACTTTCGAAAAGAGGAGCTGTTCTTTTTTCTGCTGGAGCAGCTGGTGGAAGATTACACGGATGGCGAAATTGCGGCGGGAAGTGCCGAGCAGAGCGCAGAAATCAAGGCGGTCTGTGACTATCTGGAACAGCACTTTATGGACAGTATCCGTCTTGACGACCTGTGCGGCCTGACGGGTTTGAGCAAATACTATCTGCTGCGTTCGTTCACCAAGCAGAAAGGCATTTCGCCGTACAGCTATCTGGAGACGATACGCATCGACAAGGCCAAAAAGCTGCTGGAGCAAGGCGCGTTGCCGCTGGAAGCGGCGCTGCAGACGGGGTTTAATGATCAGAGCCACTTCAGCAATTTCTTTAAGAAATTCATCGGGCTGACCCCAAAACAATACATGAATATTTTCAGGGACACGCAACGGTAAGCTGCTGCTTCTGACGAAAGGTTTTTATATGGACAGGAAAAAAGAACTGACTGGACATCTGTTTGCTGCTGCCGCTATCGTTGTTTGGGGGACGACCTTCATATCGACCAAGGTGCTGCTGCGATACATCTCACCCGTTGAGATACTGTTTTTGCGGTTTTCAATAGGCTTTTTGATGTTGCTGGTAATGTATCCGCACAGGCTGAGGGTGAAGGATAAAAAGCATGAGCTGTATTTTGCGGCGGCAGGCCTGTGCGGCATCACGCTGTATTATCTTCTGGAAAACATCGCACTGACGTACACCTTTGCATCCAATGTGGGGGTTATCATTGCAGCTGCGCCGTTTTTCACCGCCATATTTGCACACCTGCTGCTGGATGGGGAGAAGCTGCGGCTCCGGTTCTTCGTCGGCTTCGCGGTGGCCATTGCGGGAATCAGCCTGATCGGATTCAACGGTACACAGCTGCAGCTGAACCCGGCCGGAGACGTGTTGGCCGTATTGGCGGCAGCAGCCTGGGCCATCTATTCGGTGCTGCTGCGTAAGATAAGCGGGTTCCGGTACAACGCCATCCAGTCCACGCGATGGGTGTTCCTGTACGGGCTGATATTCATGATACCCGCGCTGTTCATATTCGGCGTCGATCTGACCTTTGAGGTTTTCGCAGAACCGGCGGTGATACTGAACATACTGTTTTTGGGGCTGGGGGCTTCAGCGCTCTGCTTCGTCGCGTGGAGTTCTGCGGTCAATACGCTGGGTGCGGTGAAGACCAGCGTGTACATCTACATGGTACCCGTGATTACGGTGGTTACCTCCGCGATCATACTGAATGAAAACATTACTGTCATGGCAGTGGCAGGTACCGCGCTCACGCTGGCGGGGCTGTTCATATCGGAACAAAGATCATTATTGCTGAGGCGCAGGGAGGTATAAGCCATGGACCATTTAAAGTGCGTGATGGTGATAGACGCGGAGCTGCCTGTCGGCGTTGCGGCCAACACCTCCGCTGTGCTGGGAGTCACTTTGGGCAAGCAGGTCTCCGGCCTGGTCGGTCCGGATGTGATGGACGGCTCAGGACAGCTTCATCTGGGTATTACCAGAATACCCGTAACCATACTGCGAGGAGACAGGGAGAGCATCAAAGGGCTTAGAGCACGCCTATATGCTCCGGAGTTCAAAGATCTGCTGGTGGCGGATTTCTCCGATGTGGCGCAGAGCTGCCATGTGTACAGCGAATACACCGAAAAAGCATCTGCTTTGTGCGGTCAGGAGTATAATTATCTGGGCGTTGCCATACACGGGGACCGTAAGAAGGTGAACAAGCTGACCGGATCGATGCCGCTTCTGAGATGAGTGGTGCTAATACATTCAACATAGTCTGTAAGGGCATTTGCTGTCGGAATTAAGTAAAGGGATATCGAGAGATACCCCTTGTTTTTGTATTGATATGGAAAGAGCATCAGCAGCGTCTGAACCAGCTGCTCCAGCCGCGGCTGCCGCACCCGCCGAGTTCGCAGCCGCATCCACGGCAACGCCCCGGGCCGCATCCGCCGCCCCAGCCTCCGCCGCCGAACGGGCCGCATCCGCCGCCCCAGCCGCATCCGCCAATCGGGCCGCATCCGCTGCCCCAGCCACAGTTGCCACCCCAGCCGCAGTTTCCGCCCCAGCCGCAGTTGTCAAAGCAGCCGCAGGGGTTGCAGCCATTGCGGCTGCAGCACAGGTAAAGCAGCAGCGGCAGGCAATCGTTGTTTGCAAACATATATTTTCACCACCTCTAAACACGAAGCATAATTTAGCCTATTCAATATTAAAAAAAATGTGAGAACGAGAAAAACTATATTGCATTATTCAGTAGTTCATGCTATAGTCTATCTACTGAATAAAATACAGTAGTAAACATTGACCAGAAAGGACGGACATGAACGCTCAGTTTAAAAAAGGCGTGCTGGAGCTGTGCGTGCTGAGTTACTTAGCCCGGCGGGACGCTTACGGATACGAGCTGGCGGAGAAGATATCCTCGCGCATTGAGATTGCCGAAGGAACCCTCTACCCGCTGCTACGCAAGCTGAAAAACGACGGGATGTGCGAGACGTACCTGTCGGACGAATCCGGCGGGCCTCCGCGCAAATACTATCGGCTGACGGATAAAGGGCGCGAGGCAGGGCTGAAGCTGCGGCACGAGTGGGAGAATTTTGCGCATAACGTGGCGCTGTTTATGGAGGACGACAATGAATGAATTTTTAACGCGGCTTGAAAAGAGCCTCAAGCACATGAGCGCCGAAGAAAAGCAGGACATATTGGCGGATTACCGCGAGCATTTTGAGATTGGCAAGGCGGCAGGCAAGAGTGAGGAACAGATCGCCAAGGCGCTGGGTGAACCGGAGCAGCTGGCCAAGATGTTCTCCGCGATGGGCGCGGCGGGCCGTGCGCACGAATCCCGCGGGATAATGACATCGCTGCGGATGCTGGGCGCTTTCTTAAGCTTCAAGGTGGGCGGCGGCATATTGGCGGCGATGCTGTACTTCGCCAGCCTCTCAGTGATGGTGTCGTTGTATGCCGGAGCGGCGAGCGTGGTGCTGGCGGGCGCCGGGTCGCTTGCGGTATTGGCCATGGAGATTATCAATGGTTACCCGATGTGGGCGGTGACAGCGTTTTTCGCGGCAATGATGCTGATATCGGGCGGTCTGCTGTGCTGCAAAGGGCTGGCGTGGATTTGGAGGAGGCTGTTCGGCGCGCTGCCGCTGCTGGTGAAGCGCATGATGCAAAACGCGGGAAAGAAGGCGATGGTATGAAGAAATCGACTAAGGTTCTGATCATACTGCTGATCGTGGGCGCTGCGGGGCTGACCGCGATGCTGGGAGTGATCGTGGGATCTGGCGTGCTGTATTCACGGGAGACGGCCAAAGACTATGAGTTTGGCGAAATACCCAATGCAATTGTGATGGATATACAGCAGTCTCAGATTGAGCTAATGCCGTCAGACGAATGTCATGTGGAAGCCTACGTCAAGGCATGGCGGACGGGCGAGATCAACATGGATGATGTACTGACCGTCAGCATGGCAGACGGTACGCTGCAGATCGAGGAAAAGGGTTTTCCTGTGGATTTTTTAGGGCTATTTCCGCAGCCATATGAGATGAAGGTAACGGTGTACGCACCGCAGGCTGCGCTGGATGCGATGGGAGGAGAGCTGCCATGAAGACGGTTGTGATAACAGGCGCGACGGCTGGGATCGGCTTTGAAGCAGCCCGGGCCATTGCGGCGCAGGGGATGCGCGTGATCGGTGTGGGGCGTTCGCCTGAGAAATGCGATAAGGCAAAGGCGGCGTTGCTGCAAGCGATGCCGGATGCGCAGATAGACTACGTCTGCGGCGATCTGTCCAAACAGAGCGACGTACATGCGGTGGCGGATGCAATCATCAGAATGCTGGATAGCAGTGGGCTTTGGGCGCTGATCAACAACGCGGGTGGTGTGCGAAACTGGTATACCACCACGCCGGACGGCTATGAGATGCAGTTTGCGCTTAACCATCTGGCGGGGTTCCTGCTGACACACCGGCTGTGGCCATATCTGAAAGCGGCGGGCGGGCGCGTGATGATGACGGGCAGCAACTCGCACAAGAAGATGCGCATGCACTGGGACGACGTGATGTATAAAAGGCACTACAGCTGCCTGATGGCCTATAAGCAGTCGAAGCTGTGCAATATGCTGCTTGCGGCAGAACTGAACCGGCGGCAAAGCACGGTGCAGGCGTACGTGATTGACCCAGGTCTGGTGAATACCGATATCGGCGGCAAGGATACGGGCGGTATCGTGGGCGCGTTCTGGAACCTGCGGCGAAAAGGCGGCGTAGAGCCGGAGGTGCCCGCACAGACTTATGCGTATCTGTGCAGCCGTCAGTCCGCGCCACAGGGGCTGTATTATCATGACTGTCAACCCGCTAAGTACAGCAAGCAGGCGGACGACGCGGCGGACGCGAAAAGGCTGTTTGAGCTGTCCGAGCAGCTCTGCGGCATTCGGTTTGCAGGAGGGGAACTATGAATATGATGGTATTGATTACGGGCGCGTGCGGTGGACTGGGGCGTGCGATGGCATCCGAATGCGCCCGCAGGGGCTATGAGCTGTTCCTAACGGATATTTCCGAGCAGGGTCTCGGCAGCATTCGGCAGGGGCTGGAGCGGCAGTATGGAGCCAAGGTGCACACACACGTGTGTGACATCACCGATGCAGCGCAGACCGCAGCCATGTTTGAACGCATTGCCGCGATGGAGAAACGCCCTAACATGCTGCTCAACATCGCGGGTATCGACAATGAGGGCGGCTTTATGACGCTGCCGGGAGAACGCATCGCCGATATCGTAAGGCTGAACATTGAGGCGACGCTGCGGGTGACACACGCGGCGCTGTCTGTCCGCAGAAAAGCGGAGAAGTTCTGCATCGTCAATGTGTCCAGCCTGGCTTCGCTTTACCCGATACCGCTTAAGGCCACGTACGCGGCATCCAAACGATTTTTGCTGGATTTCTCCATAGCGCTGGGGCAGGAGCTTAAATATGAGAACGTACGCGTAATGGCTCTGTGCCCCGGAGGGCTGGCGACGACGCCGGAGGCGCTGCATGGCATTGCGGCACAGGGCATATGGGGGAGTCTGACAACCAATGGGCTGGGGCAGGTGGCGGAGCGCACAATCACCCGCGTCATGGCGGGCAAGCGCGTGTATATCCCCGGCGTGGTGAACAGGGTGCTCAGTATATTGGGATCGGTCGCCCCGCCTGCGCTGGTGGCACGGCTGCTGTACAAGCGGTGGCGGCTGGCACAAAGCCAATGGCTCACTCATACTTCATGAAACAAAGCCTTTGATGCTCTTAACGTCTATTAACCGTCCTGATTTCATATTTATTAGGGACAATGGTGGATAAGGTGAACGTTGTTGAACGACGAAGAGCGCCAAAGCAATGAGACCATCACAGCATATATTGGTCTGCAGAACGAGCCTTTGGGAGGTGAACCGAATATCAGCGTATCATTCGGTATCAGTTTGCGCGTGTTCTGCATAGCTTTTGCGTTGTCCAGAATGGAGAAAGAACGCCAGGCGCAGGATATGGAGGAGGACAATGATTCCAATGATTCCAATACCATAAAACTGAAGCTGGAAAAGGACGAGTGTAACACGGGCGCAATGGGGATTGAATATGAGGAAACAGAGACGGACAATTATGATGACGAAGAATAACGGATGAAAAAGCGCGTTATGAAACGCGCTTTTTCATCTGCGGTTATGCCTGATACATGCCGTGGCTGGCCATATAGGCATACAAGCCTTCTCCGTGCTGTTGCTCTTCTTTCTGGATATGATTGAGCACCTGACGGACGCCGGGATCTCTGAATTCAAATATCGCCGTGTTGTAAGTGGCCGACACGTACTTTTCGGTGGAGAGCAGGTCTTCGCACATCACCGCGTCGGACTGAGTTGATGGGTTGCCCGGCTGTATCGGCGGAAAACTCTGCTGCGCCTGAGTTCCCTGCTGCTGCCCTTGCTGCTGCGCGTTTGGCTGCGCGCCCTGCTGCTGTCCGCCTGTAGGCGGCAGTTGTCCCGCAAGCATCTGATTGATTGAATTCAGATGCTGCTGCTCCTGCTGACCTTGAGTCGTCAGCAGCTGTTTAAGCTGGGCGTCGGAAGCCTGATTGGCGTAGCTGCTGTATTTCTTGATGCACAGCTCTTCATGCTTCTTCTGATCCTGCAGCAGCGAAGTTTCTTTCTGGTTTAAACTGATCATGTAATACCTCCTTTTTTAATAGCGTTTGCGAAGCCGGGGCATAATATGCGGCGATATTGACTTGTTGTTTAAAAAGATAAGGTCAACAAAGAGTATATATGGAAATATTTTAGCAATTTGTGTATTGACATCAAAGTTGTCCATATCGTATACTTGTGCATAAGTTCAACAGGAATACATTTCTTTTTGGGCACAGGCCCGGCGAGATGAGATGAGAAAAGACGAGATGTTATTCTTTGTGGAACAAAAATAACGAGAATAGAGGAGAAGAGACCATGAAGACGATTCCCAACAGAGTCTATTTAACCGAGGACGAATTACCCAGGCAGTATTATAATATTGCCGCAGATATGCCGACCCTTCCGCAGCCTTATTTGAACCCGATGACGATGCAGCCTGTGCAGCCGAGCGACTTAGCGCCGCTGTTTGCCAAAGCGCTGATTGAGCAGGAAGTTTCTACTGAGCGGTATATTGATATACCCAAAGAGGTGAGGGAGGTCTATGCCGCTTTCCGTCCGTCGCCGCTGATCCGTGCGTACAGGCTGGAAAAGGCGCTGGGTACGCCTGCGAAGATCTATTACAAATATGAAGGCAACAACCCGTCGGGCAGTCACAAGCTGAACAGCGCTGTACCGCAGGCGTTTTACAACAAAATCGAAGGCATCAAACGCCTGTCCACCGAGACGGGCGCGGGCCAATGGGGCAGCGCACTGTCCATTGCCACACAGATGTTCGGGCTGGAATGCACTGTCTACATGGTGCGCGTGTCGTACGATCAGAAGCCGTACCGCAAGACGCTGATGCAGACCTATGGCGCGAATGTGATTGCCAGCCCGTCGCCGCTGACCAATGCGGGACGGGGAATACTTGAAAAAGATCCGGATTCTTTGGGCAGCCTTGGCATTGCGATCTCCGAAGCTGTGGAAGACGCCGCGATGCGTGAGGACACGCACTATGCGCTGGGCAGTGTGCTCAATCACGTGATCCTGCACCAGACAGTGATCGGCCTTGAGGCCAAGAAGCAGTTCGAGAAGATTGACGAATATCCGGATATCGTAATCGGCTGCAACGGCGGAGGGTCCAACTTCTCGGGCTGTGCGTTCCCGTTCCTGCGCGATAAGCTCGTGAACGGCGCGAAGACGGAATTCGTTGCTGTAGAGCCCTCGGCGTGCCCCAAGCTGACCAAGGGCAAGTTCGCATACGACTTTGGCGATACGGCCAAGATGGCACCCATCACGATGATGTATACGCTGGGACACGACTTCATTCCTGCAGGTATTCACGCGGGCGGGCTCAGATACCATGGCGATTCGGCGCTGCTTTCTCAGCTGTATCACGACGGATACGTGGGTGCTGCGGCAGTGAAACAGACGGACGTGTTTAAAGCAGCGGTGTTGTTTGCCCGTAATGAGATCATACTGCCTGCACCGGAATCCTCGCATGCGGTGGCATACGTGATCCAGAAGGCACTGGAATGCAAGGAGACGGGCGAGGCAAAGACGATATTCTTCAACCTGTCCGGCCACGGCGATTTTGATCTGGCGGCATATGAGGAGTTTCTGGCTGGCAAGCTGCAGGACTTTGAGTATACCGACGAGATGTTGGAGCAGGGGCTGTCCACGATTCCGGCCATCGGCTGACAAAAGGACATACAAGCGGCTGCATACACAATGCGCAGCCGCTTTTTCTCTGTCGGCGCTGAGTTTTGGAAGCATACAAGGATAGCAGAGTAATGGCGGCCTGCGCTTGGGCTTAGTACGCCGCCGGTATGCGACAATAGGGCAAGACGACCCTAAAGGAGACAAAAGCATGGAGTATTACAGCCAGTCATCGGACAGCGGATATATTGAAGCGGCGGCGGGCATAAAACGCAAGACGTTAAGCTACGGGGAAAAGACTTTGATGACCGAGTTTGTGATGGAAAAAGGCGTGAGCCTGCCAATGCACAGCCATCCGGAGGAACAGACGGGCTATCTGGTGTCCGGGCATATGGTGCTGACCATCGGCGATAACGTGTATGACATCAGCCCAGGGGACTCCTGGTTGATACCGGGTGGTGTGACCCACGGTGCAAAAACACTGGAGAACTCGGTGGCGGTGGAAGTTTTCTCACCGGTGCGTACAGATTACCTGCCATAATTTGATACAGCAGTCGCTGAGCATGTTCCGCCTTCTGACGGAAAGCGGGCGGTGAGTTGCCGTAGGATAATCGATAAATCGGGCTCATCCGTGTGCATGGTATCAGATGCCCTAAGCTATGCGCATTTGGTCTGAGACTTAATCGGGCATCAGACTCAGCATGGCTTTTCGTTTTTCCGCACGGCAAACATATGCCAGTATCCCGAATATCAGTGCTAGTGAGCCGCTGATAAGGTTCTGAATATAAAATTGCGAACCCATGAGCGCAAGTGCGTTGTTGAGGACACAAAGAATCCATGCAGGTATGATTGAAAAAAGCACTGGAGCGATTCTGTTGTCCAGCACACGGATCGAATAAACGACGGCAAATATGAACAAAACATTGACTTCGTAACCGGCACCGAGCCCCGATTTCGCGCCGCCCAGGCGAAGCACCAGAAAAAAGCCCGCTGATACGGCGATGACAGCGCTGGCCACATAAGCGAACACAAAGGATACCGGACGGAGATTTTTTTCTCTTTTATGCTGGGGCAGCCCAAGCGGCGTCAGCATTATGAGCAGGAACGCAAGGCTAAACGTCATCAATATTAGTATGAATGAAGCAGCCGGAATATCCTTCAGGGAAGGAAAAGGTCCTGTAATAAACTGTCCTTGCGAGATCAGCAGACTGATGCTGTAGGCGAGCGCGCTCGTAATAATGGTGATGATGACGGCAGGAACGCGGAAAAAGACCGAGAATACGCCGTTAATTGATCCTATAACAATGCTGACTGCCAGGGCAGCCAACAGGCCGATCCATACGGAGCCGGAAGACAGACCGATTGACGAGACGATGACAGCCGACAGGCCCATGACCGACCCGACAGAGAGGTCAGGCCCTTTGGCACGCATGGACAACACCACAGCAAAGCCAATGGCTGATGCAACGGCGAATTGCCTCAACAGGTTCGCAATGTTCGAGAAATGGAGAAACATAGGCGAGGAAGCAAAGGCGAGAATATGCACCGCGATCAAAAGCACGCCGGTGAGCAGCAGTCCGATACCGCTGTTTCGAAACGTGACTCCTTTGTTTGCGGGGACCGGAGGAGTCTTCTCAGCAGCCGGTGTTGATGAAGCAGACTGCGGGGCTTCAGCACCGCACCCGGTGCAAAAGGCGGCGTCTTGGGTTAATTCTTTTCCGCATTGAATGCAATAAGTCATATCAGGGATTCCTCCTGTTTCTCATAGCATTGTATATGGTACAATTATACTTTACACTTCATGTAATGACAATTGATAAGTTTCCGGACCCCTTTGGGAGAATGCATAAGAAAGCTGGCAGGGAAATTTGACCTGCGTTAAACAGGTAATCTGCTCAAGCGGAAGGCAGGCTGCCCGATACTCTTTTTTCATACCGGCTGACGAAGGCAACGGCAAGTGTACTGGCGGCCAGAATAATAAAGAATACATATTGATAAAACGCATTGACAGAATAGACTGTCAGCAGATTATTAAAGAATGTCCAGATGATAGCGAGCAGCATCGCGTATAAAGCGGGTGCTATGCGGTTATCCAGTGCACGGCTTGACAGCAGGCAAGCGAAGACGAATAGTATCAGCGGTTCATTACCCGCGCTCACCATGGGGGTTACGGCACGATAGCGCAGTAGTAAATAGAAACCTGCAAACGCTGCAATGACAGCGCTAATCATGTAAGATAAGATACAAACAGAAATGGGGCGGTTTCTTTTAAACAACGGGGAGCCAAGTGGTGTCGTAAAATTGAGTAAAAAGACAGCGGCAAATGCGATGAGCAGTATGAGGACTCCTGCTGCGGTCAGCGAAACTTCCGGGATGTGTGCCAGGATAGAAGCGCCTCTGGTCAAGATAAACGTCAATTGCCTGATGACATAGGAAATGAATCCTGTGACGATGACTGAGATCAGGACTGTCAAGACAGAGGACGGGATACGTATCAGTCCGTTAATTATGCCGTTCACAGCACCGATGGCCGCTGCAACGGCTATTGACAGCAATAAGCCCGTCAACCATGTACCGCCTGATTGAACAACCAGGGCGGCAACAATGGCGGAAAGCCCTGAAATTGCGCCTGCCGACAGGTCAGGGCCCTTAGCGCGCGCAGGCAATACAACAGCAAGTGCGATGGCTATCGTGGACACGGACTGGGCGAACACTTGCTTCAAGTTTAACAGTTTATAAAAGACAGGACTTCCCGAGCCTGTTATTAAAACCATGATAAGCAGCAAGGCGGGGATTATAAAACCCAGCACGGCATTACGAAAAGTCACGCCGCTTTTTGGGTGCGTGACTGGTGCATATTTGGGCGGCTGTGAAGATGGGGATGCACAGGACGACATCGTTTCTGATACGGGCGGTGCAGCTGCACCACATCCGGTACAAAAAGCTGCGTCTTTCGACAGCTCTTTGCCGCACAATATGCAAAACTTCATAACTAGGTCCTCCTGTGAAAATAATCATCATGCTTTGATATAGCCAATATACACCAAAAATGACATTCATCCAAGCCAAACATATTGCTGTTATGTAAATCAATAAAAACAAAGGATTGAATGATACTACAACTCAGGCAACGTAATTTTTATAATTTCACCAGAATATGACTTGTAAAAAGAAAAAAGCTCTGAGAATATCAGCGCTTTTAAAAAATTCATCTCAAGTTGAAACAGATAAACATGCTTTGCGCATCATCTATCTGTTCAGGCTGTATGTATGAGGAAGTAACAGTTACAGTTCAAGCGTCAGGTCGATCATGACACCGGCTTCTTCCGCGAGGCGGATCACTTCTGCCGAAACCTTCGTTCCCTTCTGGATGATGACTTGTCCGCTTTGGTTCAGAATATCATTCTTAACAATCCGGCCAATCATATAGTCCTGCTGTTCCTTTTCCAAAGTGGAAACGTTATCGTCAGCCGCCTCATCTTCGGCACTGACAAACAGCAGATTGTTGGACAGGGCGAGCATATTAGGCCCGGGAATATCCATGCCGTTATCCAGTTGAACGGATGTGATGTCGCCTGTTTTCTCGTCGAAAACAAAATCTTTAATTGTTCCCAGCACGTTGCCTGACGACGCAATACATCTCATGCCCAGCAATGCCATGCCTGCTTCGGACAGGCCGGTGGCAACAGCGTTTGCGATGCTCTGAGTAATCACATAGTCCTTGCCTATGCCAACGACATCAGCTACGTTCAGCTCGCGAAAATCGTATCCGCCTGTCGAACCCTGAAGGATAAGTGATTTGACCTTTTTCGTCTGCGGGTCTACCACGATATCCCGAACGGTCCCAAACTCCAGGCCTTCTTTTATGCCCATGAGAGGCAGGCCGGTCACCTGAGATGAACTTTTCATTTGTAACTCCTCCTTATTTATCTTGGGAAACATCTCTTCCTTTTAATACGATCTTATTGAGTGCAGGATAACTGTCTTTCGAGACCAGTTCTCTTTCGACCTCGACCCCATCCTGGTAATAAACCCGATAAACTTCCACCTGATATCCTGTACGAGCCTTTCGCACAGTCTGTGTTGTGCCGATGGGAAGCTTGTTTGAATAAAGAACTTCGGTAGCGCCCGGTTTAATCTCTTTAATGATTTTATTCTCGACTTTAATGGACTTGCCGTCTGGCAAAGGCTGTCCGTAAAGACTGACGGTCAGTTTTTGGTCCTTAAACTTTGCACTGATATAAACGCTGTGATCCGAGTTGTTCCTGATTTTCAGATCCTTATCGTTCCAGTTGAGCGTTGAGTCCTGACCGACGGGGAGATAAACGGAAGGCCATGTGTGATTGACCCGCTCAACGATTTCAAGGTCGGTCAACAGTGCGGCGTTGTAAAGGGTACCCGCCAGCTGACAAATGCCGCCGCCTACCTGATCGACCAGTATACCGTCGGAAATGGCGGAAGCGGGTTTGTATCCTTTTTCCTCTGTTCTTTGGCCGGTCGTTTCATTGAGTGACAGTGTTTCACCCGGCTTGATTTCGAGGCCGTCAACGGCTGAGGCGATCAGTGAAATATTCATATTCCGATTCGCGTTAAATTCAGCGATGGTTTCAAATGAGGATATCAGTACGGTGTTGCGTTCCAGATCATCGGCAGTCACGACGGGGGGCACTTCTTTGCTCACCACCTGTAGGCTAGTGCTGTCCTGCTGGCCGATAGCAGACAATATATCGTTGAAAAGCTGGTCGGCATCCACTTCGGTTCCCGACTGCTCCTCAGTGTAGGCAAATACGGATGAGGCTTTATCGAAAGAAGCCGATGAATCAACTGCGGGAGCTATGAACTGGCTGGCGAAATTATCAACGGTAGCGCGCAGGCGGGCTTGGTCTATGATCCGTTCAGACTCAAAATTGACACCGCCGGATAAATATGAGGTTTTGTCAAAGCGCTGTTCAACAGTATCGCTTTGCAGTTTGTTATAGTTATATGCCTGTGTGACCATTTCTTCGGTATTGAATGAAATACCCAATTCACCGGCATCCAATTGCCGGGTGTTTCCATTGTAATTGAGCGTCACGTGAATTTGAGAAAGCTGCTGAGCGGCGTTTTCTTCCACCGCCTCCCTGCCCTCGTCCAGGTTTAATCCGGATACGTTAATACCATCTATGAATACGCCCTTGGCAAAAACATTATTGTTAAGGAGCTCAGTGACACCGACAAAACCGCAGAAAAGCATAAATGAAACAACAATGCCGCTGACAAGCAGCATATTGCCCACAAACTTTTTATCAATTAATTTGCCACCCCTACTACTGTTCATGATACCTGTCTGTTTCTGCTGTCTATTTTCATCAGTATATGTTTTAATTTTAACTTATCTGACGGTTCAAGTATATACATTTTATTCAAAACTTCCAACCATTTTTTCCGGGCCTGATCATATTGTTCCGAAAGGGTGAGGCACTCCAGCAGCAATATATCGGCCTGTTTTTGCTGGGCCGGGCTGGAGGAACCGCTCAGGCATGCTGCGAGCAGCTGCATGGCGTATGCGTACTTGTCATCTTCAATCAGCTCAACAGCCTTATCGAGCAGCATCGAATATTTATCTGCAACAGGGGCTTGCTCGGAGGCCGGGACGGTTTCGCTCTGCAAAACGGGCAGAATGTGTACGATTTCAGCAGATGCATCGGCCGTTTGAACAGCAGTATCCGTATCGGGCATATGAGCCGTTGATTCCTGCATAATTTCGGCGGTTGTCTCGTCCGGTTGTGCAGCGGCATGCATGTCCGGCATAGCAGCCGGTTCCTGCGCGGTTTCATCGGATTCTTCGTCCGTCTGGGCTTCAGTATCCGATTCGAGTATGTGAGCCGACGGTTCCTGCGCTATTTCGGCGGACTCTTCATCCGCCAGTGCGGCATCGACCGTTTCGGGCATTTGAGTCGTCGGTTCTTGTGTGGTTTCGGTGCGTACCGCATCCGCCGGCGCAATATCTGTTTCGGACATCGGAACCAGCAGTTCCTGCGCAGTTTCAGCGGGGGCTTCATCGGCTAATACGTCAGCCGGTTGAGTCGGATGAACCGGCAGCTTCTCAGCACTTGTATCCTCCGGGACGAGGATGACTTCGGACTGCTGAGCAGAATAAACGGCTGCGTCTTCCGCAGAAGGCACAGCTGTTTCAGGCTGTTGGATGCCAGACGCCCCTTGGGGTACAAAGACGGCTTTAAAAGATGTATGAACCGGTTCGGTCTGCCGCGCCGCATTGGCCTGAGCGGGACGCACCGTACTCACATTGCCCGATGATGGTTGTATGGCGGCTGTCTGGCCGGTGTTTTTGGCGTTCTGCAGGGTCGTTTTATTAAGCCGGGTGACTTCCACGGTTCCGATCGTTTTGGTTTTTACCACTCTTCCGTTTGTACCCGGACGAGAGATAACCCTGTTAGCTGGCTTTGATGCATGACCGCTTGCACCGGTATCAAGCTGTGACAGAGGCTCGTTGCGCAGCGATACCGCATTGACCAGCAAACGAAGGGAAATATAAATAACGATAAAAAAGACAGCGACAATGACCAATGTTGTTATCATTGTCCGGAAGCTGTCAAAATAAAACGGATAGTATAAAACGAAACAGGCAAAGCCGCCTGTCAGTAGTATCACGATTGAACCAATAACAGTATAAACGACATCCTTATGATTGATCAGTATATTAATAATAACCCCAGCCAGCGCACCAAAGCCCAGTATAATTACATAAAATAACAATGATCAGGCCCTCTCTGATTTATATATGAACAACCCGTACAGCACATAAAACCTGTTTCTGCTTCAGGCACCAAAAAACCAGCCGAACTCTGCCGGTCCGAGCTGCCAAATCCCCGCTGCCCGCATGAATGCAAAGGAATTATTCCCGCAGGCTGTGTAAAGTCAATATTAACAATAATATATATGAGCAATTATATTATATGGCAAAAATAAAGTCAACTTATGCATATATTTGTCGAAAAATGATTTTTAACACATATCAAACAAACTCATACAGATGATCTTTGCAGGGCATTAATAGGCTGTAAATTAAACGAGCAACAAAAAACCGCGTATCCCGATGATTCGCGGTTTATGGTGGAGATAGCTGGATTCGAACCAGCGACTTCTCGCATGTGAAGCGAGCGCTCTAACCGGCTGAGCCATACCTCCAAGTCGGTGCAGAAGCTATTATAATATATTGGACAACGTTATTCAACCACTTTTTTTATTTTGCGGACGTGTTTTGCTTTTGGGTCTGTTCATTGGCCGGTGTGTCGCACTGAAGCGGTTGCCTTGGCAGACCAGATATCCAACGACATCCGCAAGTGACAATGGGCAACGGGCTTTTTGTGCGCATTTTTCTGGATCAACGCCGTAATTAATGTCTGTTTTTATTCTCTTTTGCATAATCCGCGAAATGACTATTGACTTAGAGTTAGCGCTAAGGTTTATCATTCAAAATAGCGGAAGAGCAACGGTGCGCCTGTCCTGCCTTCACCACTTGGCCTGCGGCAGATAAGCGGCATCTTGCGTGTGTTCAAATAAAGGTATATGGAGGAAGAGTAATGAGAACGATCAAACTGGGAAAGTCAGATCTGGATGTTCCGGTAATCGCCATTGGGTGCATGCGTCTGAACAGGCTAGAAAAAGCCGAAGCGGAGCGTTTTGTACAGGCGGCGCTGGACGAAGGTGCGAATTTCTTTGATCATGCGGACGTCTACGGCGATGGGGAATGTGAAGAGATCTTTGCTGATGCGATTCACATGAGTGCCTCTGCGCGCGAGAAGGTAATACTGCAGTCCAAGTGCGGCATCAGAAGGAACATCGGGCACGATTTCTCCAAAAAGCACATACTGGGGTCGGTGGACGGCATCCTGCAGCGCCTTAAGACTGACTATCTGGATGTGCTGCTGCTGCACAGAGCCGACGCACTGGTGGAGCCGGAAGAGGTGGCCGATGCTTTCGACATCTTGCAGGCCGCCGGTAAAGTGCGCCATTTCGGTGTCTCCAACCTTAACCCCATGCAGATACAGCTGCTTCAGAAGTCCGTTAAGCAGCCTTTTGTAGCCAATCAGCTGCAGCTCAGCATCACCAACGCCACGATGATCTCACAAGGGCTGCATGTCAACATGCTGGACGAACGTGCGGTGAACCGGGACGGCAGCATACTGGATTTCTGCCGCTTGAACGACATCACGATTCAGCCGTGGTCGCCCTTCCAGTACGGCTTCTTTAGCGGCGTATTTCTGGATAACGACAAATTCCCGGAACTGAACGCCAAGATCAATGAAATAGCTGCCAAATATAATGTAAGCAACACGACCATGGCGATTGCGTGGCTGCTGCGTCATCCGGCCAAGATGCAGCCGGTAACGGGAACGATGAACGTCCAGCGCATGAAGGACTGCGCCAAGGCAGCGGACATCATGATTACCCGCGAGGAGTGGTACGAAATATACCTTGCCGCCGGAAATATACTACCGTAAACAGTTTGCCCCACAAACTCCGATATCTCCCAACCAAAAAACCACGCCGTTAAGACGTGGTTTTTGGTTGCTTCGCTTACATAAACGCTAAGAACCGTATCGGCTTAGAAAAGTCGAGATTATTTCGTCCAATAGATAATCAGCATTTTGCAGGCTTGCACCATCCGTGAACAAAGCTGAGTAGGTCAAACAGCCTTCGACCATTCCATAAAAAATCCGAGCGGCAAGTTCCGGGGATTGAAAGTTGAGCCTATGGTCTTCTTTTGCGGCATTAAGCCAGGTGATAAAAGCCTTATGAGGCTCAAACTGACTTCGGGTCTTTTTGCCGAAATCGATATCCATCAGAAAAACGGAAGTGAATAGCTTTGATAACCCTCTGCGGACAGGGTCATTGATTAAAAAAAGTTCTGCTTTGGCGAATTCTCGCAGCTGCTCTTCAAGAGATAGAGCTGATGTATATTTAATGGGCTTAATTTCGTCACGTTGCTTCAGGAAATCCGCTACGATTGCCTGAAAGAGTATTTCCTTGCTCGGAAAGTGGTTGTATATTGTGCGTTTTGATACCCCCGCAACTTCTGCAATATAATCCATGCTGGATGATTCAAAGCCGTTTTTGGTAAACACTTTAACCGCACCTTCCAGTATCGCTTTGCGCTTCAGGCTGGTGTCCCTTTTTTTCCTGGCCTTTCCCGGTTCCACCATGTCGACCCCCTCATAAAAAAACTACACTGGTCAGTGCAAAATAATATTGACATAAAATAAACTACACCGTATAGTATAGTATAACGAAAATATCAAGTCAAGTTTGGAGGAGATATTATGGAAACGACCAACGCAATCTTAACATCGAGACAAAAAGACTCAAAACGGGCGGGGTTCTTTTGTCTCGCATTTGTTATAACATGCATCTTTGCCGGGATTGTCCGCGCTAATTTGATTGCATGGGGGGACGCCTCAAGAACCGCCTATGTTCTTGGAAACTCAGAGTTGCTGTTTCGTATCAGCTCTCTGGTAGATCTGATATCCGCCGTTTTATTCGTCCTGTCGGCATGGGCTCTTTACGTGCTGCTTAAGCCGGTTAACAAGAACGTTGCACTGCTGTTCCTGCTGCTGAACGCGGTTGGAGTCGCCGTGCAATGCAACAGTCTGCTGAACTCTTTTACCCCTATGCTGACTTATGGCAACACAGATTTTATTAAGGCTTTTCAGCCGGATCAATTTGATGCCCTGAATCTGCTGTTTCTTAACATTTATAAAAGCGGATTCACCATAGCCCAGATTTTTTACGGTACATGGCTACTTCCTCTGGGGTATCTGGTTTACAAATCCGGCTTTCTTCCAAAATGGCTGGGAATACTGCTTATTGCTGACTTTTTCGGTGTCATGATATGGTTTTTTCAGTATTTCCTTCTGCCCGGCTATGATATTATTACCTACCCCGGATTGGCAATCGGCTTTATTGCGGAATTCTCACTGAGTTTATGGCTGATTATCAAGGGCGTGAAGGTACAACCAACCGTCGCCGGGGAGGCCGGACTGAATATCCCGGATTTTAGGAACTGAGTGAAGGAGATAATATGAAAGCTCAAGCCATAGAACAAGGTGATCGGAAAACACAATCCAGGATCAACAAAAAGCGGCTGCTTAAACTCACTGTGGGGGGAGGAGTCGTATTTTGGGTAACGACTATCGTCACTTCCCTGCTCCCTGTTGCGGCGGAGTACAGAGCGGCCTTTTCGAATTGGAGTATTGAAACCGTTTGGATTGGTTCTTTGATAATGGGAATGATTTTCGGATGCTGCGTCAGCTATTCCTTGCTTCGTTTCTTTGAAAAGATACCGGCAAAGGGTCCAATTCGAAAATCCGTGATACTTAGCGCTATTGCTCTCGTCATAGCCATAGTCTTAGTTGATGTTCCCATGATATTACATGCACCAAATACTCCGGTTGATTTCTTCCTCCTCGGCGTTGTGTTTAATGCAACAAGGTTTATACTTCTTGGGTTTATTATTGGCTATCTGTACAAAAAACTGAGGGGAATAAACCGAAGCGACACATCATATCAAAAATAACAGGACAGGATGCAGGGTACAGTTATTATGTTAATGAAAGACCCGACTGAGCAAATAAAAAGCCCGTGAACATTGATTGTTCGCGGGCTTTGGTGGAGAATATGGGATTCGAACCCATGACCTCCTGACTGCCAGTCAGGCACTCTATTGAAATGCACCGCCGCCGCCCTATGCGGAATGTGCCTATTTAAAGCCTTTTTTGTTCATTTCGTTGCGTCCATTACGTATCATATTTTACATTGTTTTAATTGTTATACTGTTTCTGATGCAGTAAAAATGCAGTAATTTTTATGTAGCACGTCCCGCCGCCATTTGATTAATAACAGGTCAAAGGGTGTAACCCTTCATCGGCATGTGTATATACATATGCCATGCTTGCGGGAGCATGTGACCATTTCGGCAAACCGCCAATGCACCAAAAGCCATACGCGCCACGCTGAGTGCCTTGCGGCGGCGGTGCGGCGGTTCTATGACTGCATGAGCGGCGGTGCGGATCGCCTCCACTGGCGGCGGTGCGGCGGCGTGACTATCCGCCGCTCCATTCGTCTATCTGGCGGCGGTGCATTATTCATTTCCGCAAGCGCTTGCGATTTTGATTATTGAGGTGGCGGTGCATGTCCCGCCGCGCCATTCGTGCAGCCGGCGGCGGCTCATAGAAGCCCTACGCGCCAAGCTGAGCGCCTCGCGGCGGCGGTGCTATTCGCCTCCATTGGCGGCGGTGCGGCGGCGGTGCAGTCCCGCCGCGCCAATCGCGCAGACGGTCGGCGGCTATGCGTCCAGCTCAGCCGGGCGGCGGGGTATAAGGGTACACCCTTACATGCGGGTTTTGGGAGACAAAATCCAGTGCTTGCGCAAACAGTGCAGCCGTTCCCAATAATCCCTGCTGGCGGCGGTTCACATGCCCATCGGCGGCGGTGCGGCGTATGTTTGATGACTTGTTATTCATAAAGGGAATTTTTTTTGAGGAAAGGGCTCACCCGTTCTAGACCATGAAAGCCATAAAGATTATATACCCCCTATGGGTATGCGGTGGTGTTCATCGGCGCGGCTTTAAAAAAAGCTGATCTGGGAAAAAATATTGTGCTTATGGGGATGTCCGTTCTAGACAACATAAGCTGCAGAGATTGGACACCCCCCCACCCTCATACGCGCGCGGATTTCCGTTTTGTCTTAAACCCCTTACGGTCAGAGCACCCCTAAATAAACCGCTTTTTTTTCGCATAGGGGGGTACAGGCTTATGTAAATCTCTGATGTGGGAATTTTTTTTACACGAATCCTTTCCATGCGTTCGACATCCTTTCATCAAAACATTATCACGGTGGGGGATAGAAGGATATTCCCATGCGTTTGTGATTATGGTTTGGTGTACCTTGTTTCGGACAGCATTATTAAACATATCGCCGCGCCGACGCTTTCATTACGTTTCCGTGTCCTCCTGTTTATGTATATACCGGGCGACATACCCTAAGACATCACCCTTCGTGATATCCCGCACCATGGCTTCTGTCACAGCTCTTTGGTCCTTGGGCACGTCCGTTATTACGACGTGTATTCTTCGCTTTGTACGTCCCTTTGATCTGCGGTTGTCATCCTGCGGTGCAGGGATTTCATATTCCCGTATAATTTTGTAGTCGTCATTCATATGGATATCTCCTCTCTTATTTGCAATATTATTAATCCATATTGAAGCAATTTAAACCTATATGCGCACACGATCTCTGATATTTTGTGAGCTAATGTTACAGCTGGTTTTCTGCCATCGTACCGCCGCACCGCCGCCGCTCGAATATCAGGCAAATAAAAAGCAGCTCCCGAGAGAGCCGCCGCCGTGTTTGCTCAGAGCCGCCGCTTTATTCAGCCTTGTTTCGGTTAAGTATATCCGTGGTGATCCTGAGGTATTCCGATATGGGCACCATACCATTAACCGCCGCCGCTTTGATTTCCTCGATCTCTGAGTCTGTCAATACATGCTGGCCGGAGCCGCCGCCCTGTCCCGCCGCCGCGCTGGATGCATGGCCGCCGCCATTGGTAAACCCGCCGCCCGGATGCAGTCCCGCCGCTGCTGGCCTGTCTGCTGATTTCTGAGATATGAGCCAATGCTTTATCGCGGCCTTGGACTTTCGTATATCAGCTTTCCTGCTGTTTTCGCTGGCCATGATTCTGAAATAATCAGCTTCTTCTTTGTACGCCCAGTAAGCCGCACCGCCGCTGATGGTATCTATCACGGCTCTTTTACCCATTATCCTGATATGCCGCCGCCTAAATTGCCACTTAACATGCCTGGTACAATCGATCAGGTAACCCGTCACATTGATACCTGTCACGGTTTTATACTGCACCTTGCGGATATGTGAAGCGCCCATGAACATCAGCACTTTCCTTGTCCCGTCCTTTTTCCGTGGTAAAACGATATGAAACATAATACCCCTCCCGCATTAATCTGCTATACTATCCCGCCGCCGCACCGCCGCCGCGCATGGATCCTTTGTCCCGCCGCCAATCCGCCGCCCTGTCCCGTCGCAAGGCTGAGCGCATGGCCACCGCCAGTGGAAGCCCCGCCGCCCTGCCCGGCCCTGTCCAGCCGCCGCCCTTTTATGCAGCCATCACCACCCGCAGCCCGTAGCTGAATCCCATGAATCCGCCCACGATCTTAAGCCCCGCCGCCCGGACGCGCACACCGCTGTCAATGGCCGGTGCTATGCTGGCCGCCGCCGCCGCTGGGAGATATCCCATCTTGAAGGACTTGGACCCGGCCACGCTCACATATACCGCTATCGCGTTGGTGTCGATGCTGTTGTCCCATTCCCGAACCAGCTGCACCTTGACGCTGTTCGGCGCGTACCGCTCCAGCCGCCTGATGGCCTCTTGGCGGCGGCCATACTTCACGCCGCTGACCTTCTCCATGGCCTGACCCTTCACGATAGCCCACGCGCTTTTGAAGGCCTCACTTCTGCTCATTCCCTTGATCCGGTTCGCTATCTGGCATACTGTGCGCTTCTGGTTCTTCATGGTTCTGATCTCCTTTCCCTTACCTTATGTCTATACTATACACTAATTCGTGTATGATGTCAACACTTATTTGATGATTATTGAAAATAATATTTTATAAAATACTTAAATATATTGACAATATACACTATTAAATTTACAATACAAACAAAGCGAAAAGGAGAATAGAATATGAGCATGACCGAAAAAATACGCATATTGCTTGTGAAAAGAGGTAACATGTCCGAAGCAGCGCTGGCGCGTAAAATTGGCTGGACCCCTCAAAACCTTAGCAATAAAATGAAGCGTGATAACTTCACAGAAACTGACCTGAAAAAGATAGCTGTTGCGCTTGACTGCGATTTTGAATCTGCCTTTGTTCTAAGAGATACCAAAGAGCGCATATGAAGTCCCGCCGCTCCATTCGTGCAGCTGGCGGCGGCTCTGATCGCTTCCACGGGCGGCGGTTCTATGAAGCCCTACGCGCCCCGCTCAGCGCCTTTATCGGCGGCGCTGCGGTGCAGATGTACCCTGCCGCGCCTTAAGCGGCGGAAATTGCCCTTCCTGCCAGCGGGAAGCATATGTTTATAAACCGTATCAAGGCTATATCGGCGGCGGTGCGGCGGGTTTCACAGTATGCGGTGGGAGAGTCCCGCCGCTATTTGTTTTCTCATGGCCTGAGCGGCGGCTCTGATCGCCTCGAGTGGGCGGCGGTGCGGCGGGGTTATATGCTTGTTTATTGGCGGCGGTGCTGTGAAGCCCTACGCGCCCCGCTAAGCGGCTTTGTCGGCGGTGCGGCGGTGCAGTTGTAGCCTCTCGCGGGTTTCGCGGCGGAAATCGCCCTTCCTGCCAGCGGGAAGCACATATTCATGATTCGTAACAGGGCTATACTGGCGGCGGTGCATATGGTTTAATAATTTGCGGTGGGAGAGTGTCCCGCCGCTCTTATGTTTCTGTGACCATGCGCGGCGGCTCTGACCGTCTGCAGCTGGCGGCGGTGCAGCGAAGCCATACGCGCCCCGCTGAGCGGCTTTGTCGGCGGTGCGGCGGTGCTGTATGAGTACGGCCGGGCGGCGGTTCTGCTTGCCTCCATTGGCGGCGGTGCGGCGGCGGTGCATGTCCCGCCGCGCCATTCGTGCAGCCGGGCGGCGGCTCATGAGTATATGGACCCTGCTGAGCTCTTTTTGACGGCGGGTTAAAATATCGAAATATAGCCCAAAATGGCATGATCTTTTGCTTTATGTCCTGACTTTTTCAGTTAACCCGGCATTTTCAGAGAATTTTGATTTTTTCGGGTGTGGACGAATTCTAACCTTCCCTTGCGTTCGGCTTTCCCTTCTTTCACCTCTGAACATGGGGGGAAGGGTTACTGATATTCCGCTGTCTTATAGGGAGTTCGGAAAGATCGGAATGCCCACCGCACCGCCGCCGCCCTTCGATCATTGTTATATAGCTCAGTTCTCCTTATAGGAGTGCAGAAAGTGCAGATTGGTGGATGCATCCCGCCGCCGCCGCCCACCTTGTATTGGCTGCGGTTCTCCTTATAGGAGTGCCAAAAGTGCCGAATGTATAAAGGAGTTCAGAAAGTTCACTATGTCCCGGATGCACCGCCGTGCCGCCGCTATGCGCTATGATACCTCGCTGGGTATATCCCCATCATAGCCATGTGACAGCATGAGCTTCCTGATCCTCTCAAAGATAACTTCTCTTTGCATAACAGCCAGCTCCACCGCGCTATTCCATGAGGTGTGATATGCGTCAAGCGATACATGACGATATATCGGCGTCATGCTGGCAGTCACAAGCCGCTGCAGCTCTTTGTCCCGCCTGAGCTTCTCCATGGCTTTCTGCTGCTCCCTGACCGCATAATGATATCCCAGCGGGTATTCTTTGTATTTATAGCCGTTGAAGTAATGGAAATGTATCACGCTGCGCTGCTTGTCCGGGAGCCGATCTACCGCCGCCCGGACAGCAAGCCGCATATCTTCCAGAGCCGCCGCCGCGCACGGATCCTCTGCGCTTTCATCGACGATCAAATCACCTCGCGTTGTTTCACCCTCCGACCCCGGTATAACTTCATCCAGTGACGCTGCGCCGATGTATGATTTACGCGCCCCATCAAGCCCTATGAGCCGCCGCATACTGGACCTGAGCCACGGCAAGAGATATAGGACAAACGCGCCTTTGCTTTGCTCGTAGCCCTCCACCGCCGCCGCCAATGCGATATAGCCGGTCTGCATAAAATCCTCGATGTCCGCCGCCGCTGTCAGCTTCATGCTGCTGTATTTCCGGGCGGTTCGATAGATGATCCCTCTGTTCTGCTTATAGAGGTCTTTCATAAGGTGCAGCTGGCCGCTGCGGATGTTCAAAACTAATTCTTCATTCGTCATTGATGCACCCCCCGAAATGAGTTATAATATGCCTGTCGCGGCGGCTCTTTCGGGGGCTGCTTTTTATTCTTCAATCATCTTCACATCGGTGATGCTTTTAAAAGCCCTCTCCATGTTTATAGTCTCGAATCGTTTTGGTATACGGGTTATACTTCGTGGGGTGAATGCATCAGGCAGCCGCCGCGGCTTTTCTCCAAAAAGCTCATTGCATTGTGATTCCTGCCATAGCTTCCATTTTGCCTTTTCAATAAGCTCCAAAATCTCAGCAGGGGAAGGACTGAATTTATTGCTTGATATATACTCGTCAAAGGCTTGCTGTACAAGTATGCGCGGCTCATCACATAGATATCTATGCCATAGCTTAATTGTATACTGAGGGTTGTCACTTTGAATACGGAAGAATTCTCGAACAGTCCCAACCGTGACAGCCACATCCTTTTCACTCATGAATTCAATTTTGCGCTGCTGGGCTTGGCTATGCATGACCACAATATTATTCTCACTCATTTCATTCACTCATCCTTTTTGCGATTTCGAAAAATGGGTTTACATTCTTCGACTCTTTATAAGATTTTTTTAGAATACCGTCTTTATACCTCAACCATTTTGCCCCATCGTCCGCATACTCTGAGCATATAAGAAGTGAACCATCACGCACTTTCTGCCCGAAGAATACGGCAAGGCCACGCGCTTCAACCGGATAATCGGCATGAGCCGTTATATTCACAACGTATGCATGACGATCAAGAAGCTGTTTGAGCATGTCCCAATCATACCCGCACCGCCGCACCGCTATATCTATCGCATTGCGCATTTCCTTTGTGAGGGCTTTATGTTTTATAAGGCCCAGCGTCATGTAGTGATCATATAACTGCTGGTACCGGTCTGCCTCTTGATGAGTGCCGATAGGCACTCCGCCGCTAGGCGTAGTATCTTCTCTTTCTTCCTGCTGTGATGGTATATGTGCAGGTGATGGTGATGGTGATGGTGATGGTGACACATGGAATTCTTGCGGAGCTTCCTGCGGAATTTCCGTGGTATTTCCTGCGGAATTCTTGCGCTGTTTCCGCAGCCTGTCTTTTGCCTTTCGTTCTATATAGTCATGAAAAGGCTTATTGAAGTCGTTCCAATCATGCACAAAAATATCTCCGCCGACATCATCAATCCAGCGGACTTTCACGAGCGCATTATATAAATCGCACGGGTTTCCATTCCAGTATGAAGCCGCCGCAATATCATCTATGGTGCAGCTGAGCAATTTTCCGGTTTCATCGCAATTATCCAGCGCCCATGTCCAGAGCAGTACAAGCGTCCCTATAGCCTCTGCCCGGCTAATATTAAGCTCCCTGAAAAGCGCCCGCGTTTTCCTATGATCCCGGACTTGTTGGTGTACAGACACCCACGCCATATAATACATTCCTGCCTTTCACCTAAGTTATATTCCCGCCGTTGAATGTGTCCCGCCGCTCCATTCGTCCATCTGGCGGCGGCTCATAGAAGCCCTACGCGCCACGCTGAGCACATAGCGGCGGCGGTGCGGCGGTTCTATGACTGCATGAGCGGCGGTGCGGATTGCCTCCACTAGCGGCAGAGCGGCGGCTCTGCATGTCCCGCCGCGCCATTCGTGCAGCTGGCGGCGGCTGATCGTCTGGAGGGTCTGTCCATCATGCACCTTTACCCTGCTGCGCTTGGAGCCACTTATCAAAGGCTTCTTTGGTTACAAGAATCCGCCGCCCGATTCGGAACGCGGGGAAGCCTTTAGACTGCATCAGGTTGTAACTACCCACTCGCGATATGCCCAGATATTCCGATACATCCGCCGCCGAATATGTGTTCTTGCCCACTGAGCGCTTATCCTGAGCCATTACACACACTCCCTGTGTTCCGCCGCCAGCTTTTTGATAGCCGCCTGGACAGCCGCCGCCCGGTCTGGTGTCAGAGGATCGCGCAGCCAGCGGATGAAAGTAACCTCATTCACCCCGCATTCACGCGCTACTTGATACTGGAACAGTCCCGCCGCCTTGATCGCCGCCCTAATTTCTTTAGAGTTCATGTGTACCCCCTTTTAATAGGTTATTGACTGATGTAATTATTTTAGTTATACTTATTTTAAGTCAAAATAAATTACATGGTCAAGAGAGAATTAACACAAATAAAAACATACAGAGAAAACTAACATGCACTCATGAGGTAAAGTATGGATAAGAAAAAACTAACAACAAATGAGTATGAAAAGCCCTTTCCAACACGCCTAAGGATGCTCTTAGCTGAAAAAAACATGACTCAGACCGATTTAGCAGATGCTTTTAAGAATAGCGGTCTGAAAGTCACCAGACAGACTATCAGCTCATATGCAAATGGGGAAACGGTACCGGATATTATGCGGTTTAAATTTATTGCTGATTTCTTCGATGTGCCTTATGACTATCTGCTTGGAGCATCACCGACAAGAGAAAGAAAAAATGTTCAAATTGGTGCGGAACTTGGATTGGAAGACGCAGCTATCAATGAACTTAAGCGCTATAATGATTCAGCAAATAGAGGCTTTCCTCCTGATATGTATAGACTAATGGCAATGAATCAGCTGATTGCAGATAGTCGCTCTTACGATTTCTTTTGGAACGTTGTGAGTTATGTATCATATAAGAATGGTTATAAAGAAAAAATAAAGAAGTTATTGGAAGATGAACGTGAAGATATAAAAACGGCGATGGGTGTTAGTTATATGGACATAGTAAAAGAACAAATCCAATATAGAGAATGGATAATGGTGGAATCAATACGTAAATTTGCAATGGACTTCGCAGAAAAGGTGTCTCAATTCTGTTATGATTCATGTTTGCCAATAGAAGAATTGGAGGAGGAAATTTAAAATGCCCAGAGAAGCGAAGATTAGGAAGCGCCCGGATGGATTCTACCAGCGCTCTATCACCGTTGGCCGCCGCCCGGATGGCAAGCCGCAGCGTAAAACCATATACGCTAAGACGCTCAAAGAGCTGGAAACAAAGGCCTCTGAATATGAGCGGCAGCTCCGCCATGGTACGCTGTCCAGCAACGAGAAAATGACGTTTGGAGAGCTGGCGGCGGTATGGCTGCGAGATTTCAAGCCTGGTATCAGCGTCACAACTCGAGAGATGTATAAGACGATACTTGATAAGCACCTGCTCCCGGAGCTGGCAACATATAAGCTCAAGGATCTGAAAGTTCATCACATACAGGCCATTGTGAACCGGCTTGCTGAAAGCGGCAAGGCAGAGAGCACATTGAAAAAGATTAAGCTGACCGCCGCCCAGATTCTTAAGCTGGCCATGGACAATGATGTAATATATCGAAATGTGTTTTCCGCCGTAAAGGTACCCTCCAAAGCACCGGCGCGGCGGCGGCCGCTCACCGACGAAGAGACGCAGCTTGTCACCAGTACCTACGCCGGCCACAGAATGGGTGTGCCTGTGCTGCTGCTGCTCTATTGCGGTTTACGGCGGGGTGAGCTCGTTGCATTAACGTGGAGTGATATCAGCCTTAAAAATAAAACCGTCACTGTGAATAAGGCGGCGGTTTTCGATGGTAATCAAGCAAAAGTCCAAAGCCCCAAAACAGATTCAGGCATCCGCACGATACCCCTGCCCGATAGCATTTTGGACGCTGTAAAGGCAGCAAGGAAAGCCGCCGCCTCAGCGATGGTATGTCCCGCCGCCGATGGCGGGATTATGTCAGAGATAGCGTTCAAGAGGGCATGGCAAAGCTATATGCATTATCTGAACATTCAGGCCGGAGGCCGGGACGCATCACGAACACGGCCAAAACTTAGCGTGATCGCCAACCTTACGCCGCATATGTTCAGACATACTTATGCGACAATCCTATATAATGCCGGGGTAGATATAAAGAGTGCGCAGCGCTTTCTTGGACATGCTGATATCAAGGTGACGCTTAAGATATACACCCATCTGTCAGAACAAAAAGAACAGGATGCAATAGCCTCTCTGAACCGCCATTTGAACGAAAAAGAGACGGGAAAAAATCCTGATGCAGTAAAAATGCAGTAATCGGCCATTTTTAGCGGAAAAAAAAGTGATCTCCGGATAAAGTTAAAGCCCCTGAAATGCCTATTTCAAGGGCTTTTTTTGATGGTGGAGAATATGGGATTCGAACCCATGACCTCCTGACTGCCAGTCAGGCACTCTAGCCAACTGAGCTAATCCCCCAAGTTTTGTGCGGCATTAAACATTTTAATATCTAAACCCATGCCTGTCAACACGAAAATTTATCATAATAATTATTTTCATTTGTCTATACCGATTTTTATGACTTGATTCCTGTTGATAAGAAAATGTGGTTATAGATATGACTATCTTGCTCATTTTCGGTAAACGGTTGACCGTGCAAAAGGCCTATGTTATTCTTTGTTCAAGTGAATAAGCCGACATTCCGGTGCCGATGAGGATAATAGGGAAAACGGTGAAATGCCGTTGCAGCCCCCGCTACCGTATGGCAGACCGATAAGACAAAGTGCCACTGAGGAAACTTGGGAAGGCGTCTTGGAGGGATGAAGCCGAGCCGGTAAACCTGCCTGAATGTATTGTCGCGAATTCTTCGGAGGGAAGATGCAGACGGCCGCAGCAAGCGGCATAGCCTTGAGCATCAACAGCCTCAGGGCTTTTTTGATGGAATTTATACTGTTATTTTCCCTTCGTGGGACATATTAACTCATGGAGGACGAGAGAATGAAAAAACTGTTTTTGATTGCGCTGGCCGTTATGCTGGCGGCTGCTATGCTGATTGGCTGCGCGCCCAAGGCGAGCGAGGAGACGCCGACGCAGGCACCTGCCGCAACGCCGGTCCCCAAAGACCTGATGGAGGAGGACACCGACGCGATGGGCAGCGAGGTGGAGGCTGTGGATACAGCGGACTTGCGCATCATCTCCACCGCACCGAGCGCGACGGAGATACTGTTCGCGCTGGGGCTGGGGGACAAGATCGTCGGCATCGACATCAGCTCCACCTATCCGCCTGAGACGGCGAACATCGAGGTGGTGGGCGACTTCAACGGCTTTGACGCGGAGAAGGTGATTTCACTGGAGCCCACGGTGGTGTTTGCCGGCAACGGGCTGCAGAATGAGGACATCGCGAAGCTGAAGGAAGCAGGCATCAACGTGGTGGCAAGCGAGGCCACGTATTACGACGATATCGCCAACAGCATCACGCTGATCGGCAAGACAGTGGGCAAGGAAGCTGAAGCGGCGACGCTGATTGAGCAGCTCGCACAGGTGGAAGCAGCCGTGAAGGAGAAGGCGGCCACGCTGGCGGAAAAGCCGTCCGTTTACTACGTGATGGGCATCGGCGAATACGGCAACTGGACATCCGGCAAAGGCAGCTTCATCAATACGATGATCGAGATGGCGGGCGGCGTCTGTGTGACGGCGAACACAGATAAGGAATGGCTGGAGTACCCGGTGGAGCAGCTGGTGACGGACGATCCGGACATACTCATCGTATCGAACTGGGTGATGGAGGAAGACCTTGTGGCGGCGGTGGGTTATGCCGATCTGACCGCGGTCAAGAATAAGCACTACTATTTCATCAATCCGGAGCTCAGTGAACGGCCCGGTCCGCGCGTCGGCGATGCGCTTCAGGAAATTCAGGCTGACATTGAGAAGTATCTGGCGGAGAAGTAATGGATAAAACGCGCGCGCGCAAGCTTAATATTACAATCGCCGTGCTGCTGCCCTTGGGCATTGCCGCTTTGGTTTCGGCATTCCTGTTTGGCAGCTCAGGCGTGAGCCTGGGTGAATTGATTAAGTTCATTGGCGGCACGGCCAAGGAGAGTACGCAGATTATATTCTTCAGCATCCGGCTGCCGCGCGCGATATTGGCGTTCGCATCGGGCGGTGCGCTGGCTATAGCAGGCGCGTGTTTGCAGGGCATGTTCAAAAACCCGATGGCGGATTCGTATGTGATCGGCGTCAGCGCGGGCGCGGCTTTCGGGGCCACGGTCGCGCTGGCGTTCTCCGCGTCGCTGGCGTTTCTGGGGTTCGGAGCGGTGAGCCTGTTCGCTTTTGTGGGCGCGCTGCTGGCTGTTACGGCGGTTTACCGTCTTGCGGCAACGAACGGCAAGGTGTCCACATTTTCGCTGTTGCTTTCCGGCATTGCGATAAGCACACTCAGCACGGCGTTGGTGTACTGCTTCATGATACTGTTCCGCGACAAGATGGAGCATATCGTGATGTGGACGATGGGCAGCTTCTCGTCCGCGTCTTGGGACAAGGTGACGATTGCCGTGCCCGCGATGCTGATTGCTGCTGTGCTGTGTATGTTCCACGCGCGGGACCTCAACATCATGCTGCAGGGCGACGAAGCCGCAAGGCACCTGGGCGTGGACGCAGGGCGTGTGCGGCGCAATCTGATCGTACTGACCACGGTAGCCGCATCGGCGGCGGTGTCGGTTTGCGGTATCGTCGGCTTCGTGGGACTCATTGTTCCGCACATTTTGCGGCTGATGCTGGGACCGGATCACCGCGTGCTGCTGCCGGTGTCGTTCTTCGGCGGCGGCATATTCCTGTTGATAGCGGATACGCTGTCGCGATTAGTGCTGTCCAATCAGGAGATACCCGTCGGCGTGATCACCGCGATCATCGGCGTACCGTTCTTTCTGTTTTTACTGCGTCGGGGAAGGCGGGTGCAAAAATGAGCGAGATATCCATCCGCAACGTGACATATTCATACGCGACACCGCGTTACGCGCTGCAGGACGTGAGCTTTGATATCCCCGCGGGACGGTTCTGCGGCATCATCGGCCCCAACGGCTCGGGCAAGACCACGCTGTTGAAATGCATCTCCGGTTATATCAAGCCGGATGGAGGCAGCGTGCACATCGGCGGGCAGGACGTGACGAAGCTGTCCGCGCGCGAGACGGCGCGGCGTATGGCGCTGGTGCAGCAGCACTCGGCTCTGGAATACGAGTTTACCGTGGGCGATATCGTGCTGACCGGGCGCAACCCGCACATGCGCCGATGGCGCAGCGAGACAAAAGAGGACTACGCGATGGCGGCAAAGGCGCTGGAGGAAGCGGGTATTACGCATCTGAAGGACCGGCTGGTGACGGAGCTGTCGGGCGGCGAGTGGCAGATGATGATACTGGCGCGCGCTCTCACTCAGCAGGCGGACATCATGCTGTTGGACGAGCCGGTGACGGGCCTCGATATCCGGCATCAGGTGCACATTATGAGCACGGTGAAGCGGCTGGCCGCGGAACGCGGCATTTCCGTGGTGTGCGTGCTGCACGACATGAACCTTGCGATGTCCTACTGCGACCAGATCGTGCTGATGAAGGATGGCGCACTGTACGCGGAGGGGGAGCCCAAAGATGTGCTGGCGCGTGAAACGCTGGAGACGGTGTACGACACGAAAATCCACGTACTGTCTGAGGGAGGGCAGACGTTTATACTGCCCGTGATGGGCAGATAGCAAGCGGCCAAAACCGTTTAAACTTTATTGAACAGCTTCTTCAATTATGATATACTTTGCGGGTATATGAGTTTGAAGGAGCTTTTTTGTTTATGAGAATGACACAAATGCTTTTCTCGACGCAGAGAGAAGCGCCCTCGGAGGCCGAAGCGGAAAGCCATGTATTGCTCTTAAAAGCGGGTATGATACGCCGTCTGGCGGCGGGCGTGTACGCGCTGATGCCGCTCGGGTTCCGGGTTTTCAAGAAGATAGAGAACATCATCCGCGAGGAGATGGACGCGGCGGGCGCGCAGGAGCTCATCATGTCCGCGTTTTTGCCGGCGGAGTATTACCAGCAGTCGGGCCGGTGGGATATCTATGGCACCGAAATGATCAAGTTTAAGGACCGCAACGGCCGCGACTTTTGCCTGGGGCCGACGCACGAGGAGATATTCGCATATCTCTTGAAGCAGGAGATGCAGTCGTATAAGGCGATGCCCAAAACGATTTATCAGATACAGAACAAGTACCGCGACGAGCGTCGGCCGCGCTTCGGAATGATCCGCAGCCGCGAGTTCGTGATGAAAGACGCTTACTCGTTCGATGTGGACGATGCGGGGCTGGACGAATCATATCAGAAGATGCATGACGCCTATTGCAAGGTGTTCGACCGGTGCGGGCTTCGTTACGTGGTGGTGCACGCTGATAATGGCGCGATGGGTGGCTCCGGCTCGCAGGAGTTTATGGTCAAGTCTCCCATTGGCGACGACAAGATTGCCCTGTGCGCCAAGTGTGGCTATTCCGCCAACTCGGAGCTGGCACCCACACCGAAAGTGGAACCGTACGCCGGGCCGCAGCAGGCGATAGAGAAGGTGCATACCCCGAACGCCGGAACGATCGAGGAACTGGTGGGCTTTTTCGGCTTCGGGCCGGAACGGTTTGCCAAGACGCTGCTTTATGTTGCGGACGGGAGAATTGTGGCCGCGATGGTCCGCGGCGACCGCGAGCTCAATGAGACCAAGCTGAAAAACTTCCTGCGGTGCACCAGCCTCGAAATGGCCGGACCGGAGGAGGTCATGGCTGCAACGAACGCGCGCGTGGGCTTTGCCGGGCCGGTGGGTCTCAAGGCTGACCGCATCGTCGCTGACTATGAGATTCTCGGCATGGAAAACTTCCTGATCGGCGCAAACGAGTCGGATTATCATTACAAAAACGTGAACTACGGGCGCGATTTCACAGCGGGCGACGTGGCGGATATCCGTACGGTGGTGACGGGGGACCCGTGCCCCGAGTGCGGAGCGACAGTATCCATTGAAAACGCTATCGAGGTGGGTCACATATTCAAGCTCGGCACCAAATACAGCGTCGCGATGGACTGCATGTATCTGGACCAGAACGCGCAGCAGAAGCCCTGTGTGATGGGCAGCTACGGCATCGGCCTCAACCGCACGATGCAGGCGATCATCGAGCAGTCCCACGATGCTGACGGCATCATCTGGCCGGACAGCGTGGCGCCTTACAGCGCGATCGTGGTGCCGGTATCTGCCGCAAACGAGGCGCAGATGGCGCTGGCGGAAGAGATCTACGCCAAGCTGAATGCAGCTGGAATTGAGACGCTGATAGACGACCGCGACGAGCGTGCGGGCGTGAAGTTCAAGGATGCCGACCTCATCGGCATACCGCACCGCATCAACGTGGGGCGGCGCGCGGCAGATGGCGTGGTGGAATACAAGCAACGCCAAGCTGAAAAGGCGGAGGAGCTGACTGCGGACGAGGCGGTAGGGCGCGTCGTGGAAGCGGTCAAGCAGGCGGACGTGAAAAGGTTTGGCTGATTGCCGAAAGAATATAAGATAATATATTAATGCCCGGTTCAGCGTCATTGAACCGGGCATTTTTTCAAAGTTTAATAAACGATATTACCATTGTCTGCAATATGGTGTTATAATATACAAAACACACACAGGGAGGGTATTTGGGATGTATTACAGTGCAAACCCAGTGGGGACAATATTAGGCCTGTTGGTTGCTGTCGGGTTGGCATTTATTCCGGCTTCGATCGCCAAACGGAAAGGCTACAGTTATGGAGGATTCTGGGTATTTGGATTCTTTTTGTTTCTGATTGCTTTGATTGTGGCGCTTTGCTTAAGAGATAAATATGAATCAGCCTATCAGCAGAATTACTATCCGCCGCCGTCGGGAGCTAATCAGCAGTATCAATATCCGCCACCGGGAGCCAATCAACAGTACCAATACCCGCCGCCGCCGGGAGCCAACCAGCAGTATTACCCGCCACAACCGCCACCAGGGTCTGGTGCTCCCCCGTATGGACAGAGCTACGGTCCGCCGAACGACCAATCTGGAGGGCAGCAGTAAGGACGGTAGCGCTGAAAAGGGACAACTCGAAAATACTGAAGGGTGCAATAACCACTTGGTTAAGCGAGATTTTGATAACGGTAACCTTATAAATAGCAGTTAAGCTTCTTCTGTGTGCTATTTATAGCGGTTGTATTGGATGTTATAATATAAAAAAATAGAGGAGGAATTATATAAGATGGATTATTATGGTTATGGTATTGGTGCCGCGGCTTGGATAATGGTAGTATTATCCATTGGCGCTGCGGTAGGCTTGGCGTTCATTCCCGCGACCATTGCGAGAAACAAGGGTTATAGCTATGGAGGGTTCTGGGCGCTGGGATTCTTCTTTTTCCTGATCGCCCTGATTGTTATTCTGTGTCTGGACCCGAAGCCGGGTTCGCCCAAGTACGTGCAGCAGGGTTACTACCCGCCGCAGCCGCCGCCGGCCTATCCGGGTGCCGCGCCTTACGGGCAGCCGGGACCGGTTCCGCCGTACGGACAACCGGGACCAGCTCCGATGTACGGACAGCCGAACTATACACCGCCGCAGGCCGCGCAGCCTCAGCCGGTGCAGCCGCAGGGAGATTTCCGCTGCACACAGTGCGGCACCCCGTTTAAGCAGGGTGATGCTTTCTGCTCCAAGTGCGGCAGCAAGCTTGAGCAGTAACAGAAAACCTTAAAAACAGGTCAGAGCCTAAATAAAACGCCCCGTTCATAACAAGTTGAACGGGGCGTAGCTGTATCCGTTATCAGAGCACCCGGCGGCCACAGATGAAGTTTCTCTTGCACCAGGACGAGGAGAATATGCTGCCGTCGTTGATGACCACCTTGTCTGCGCTGGACGAGGCGTGGATCATCTTGCCGTCTCCCATGTAAAGGGCAACATGACCTTTAAAGCAGATGATATCCCCTTTCTTGAGGTTGCCCATCTTGTCTATGCGCGGATACGTGCTCTTAGCCCATGTGCCGGACGTCATGTATTTGATGCTCTTGACGCCCGATTTGTTGAGGCAATAGTAGACGTAACCGGAGCAGTCGAACTCGTTAGGTCCCTTGCCGCCGCGCGTGTATTCCTTGCCCAGCAGCGTCTTGGCGAACTCGATCAGCGTGTCCGCCTTGCCCGAGTCCGGGTCCTCTGTGGCGACGGGTCCGGTTTTGCTGCCGCCGCTGCTACCGCCTGAACTGCCGCCGCTGCTGCCGCCCGAACTGCTGGTTTTGGCTTCCTTTGCGTCTTCCGAGAACAGTATCTCCCGTGTGTGTTCACCGATATTGCCGTCGGCGGAGAGGCCGTTGCGTGTTTGGAAGCTCTTCACAGCGCTTTCGGTTTTGTCACCAAATTCACCGGTGGCGGAACCCGAAAAATATTTGAGTTCCTTTAAGCGTTCCTGAATCTCCTTCACATCGCTGCCCTTGTCGCCCAGCTTGACGGTATATGGCAAGGCGTCGTCGGAATAGAGCAGCGTCTGCGTGTTAACGCCGATTAGGCCATCTATCTGGAGGCTGTGCTTCCTTTGAAACAGTTCCAGCGCAAATTTGGTGCCGCCGCCGTAGTAATCTGTCGGCTCATCGTTGTCCATATACCCCAGTTCCATCAGCCGCGATTGCAGCTCGATCACGCGCGGGTCGTGTATGCCTGGCTGCAGTGGGGTTTCTTCTTCCGGCGCAGTGGTGGGAACGGGCGTGGATGAAGCGTCTTCGGTGGGGACAGGCGTGGAAACGGGCTTGTCCGTCTCCGACACGGCGGGCGTGGTCACGGTAGCAATGGGCGTTTGCGTAACGACGGCGCCTGCCAAAGCCGCATAGGCTTCGCCGGGACTGCCGCCGGTAACGGGCTGTGGCAGCACGAGTAAAAGCACAACGACGGCGATGACGACCGCTGTGCCTGCGCCCGCAACGATGGGCCAGCTTTTCCGCCAGCCCTTCCACCAGCGCATGATGCCGAAGCCTGCCGACGGGATCGAGCGCGGAGAAGCAGCCGGTTTATTGTCCGAAATGGCCCGACTAACGCGGGGTGCATGGACGGGCCGCTGCCCTGTGCGATTCGATGAAGCCGTTCCGCGGTGGAAGCTGATCACAAACCGCCTGATTTTTTTCTTCAGCTTATAAAAGGCTTTCACAACGGGCCGCAATATGCGGATCAACACTGCTTTCATGGCATCCTTTCCGATGTGAATGTTAACATCCGTAACACAATTGAAATCTTTAACATTATTATAGCCTTAATGGCCGGATTTGCAAGCCTGTAATTATTCGCATGGCATACGAATTGAGGGGTCCATGTCTTTAGCCCACAGCTGCGCGGATATCAGACAAAAAGATATAGGATATGCGCAAATGCGCGACATGGTGCGTGGACAATAGAATGATTCGCTCATTTTCGCCATATAAATATAGGACCGAAACAATCAAAATAAGATGGAGGCGGATGTCAATGGATAAGGATAGCCTGCCAAAGCTGGAGACGGAAGGGTTCACCACATATTCGGGGGGATATACGTACGCGGAACAAAGAAAGGAATCATGGCGGGACAGGGCAACGGATGTAATGCGGCGAGCCGGCGTTTCCACCCGTGCAAAACAGCGCCGCGCAGCGTCTGAAAACGATGTGGACCCGGCATACAGAAAGCTGCTGATAAAGACAGGCATATGCGCAGGGCTCGCCATTGTGCTGCTGGTGGTCAGCAGCATCGATACACCGGGGGCACAGAATATCACGGATACGATGGACCAGGTCGTCAACCATGAGTTTGACATCGATAAGGATATCGGGCGGCTTAAGTTTGTGCAGACGCTGGATGAGTCGGAGGCCGTTTTCAGCGCGCAGCCGGGAGCACTGGCAGTTTATCCGGCGGATGGCAGGGTGGTGACAGCATTTGGTGAGGACGGTTCAAAGGGCGTACGCATCGAGGCAAAGGGCGACGTATCATGCATCGCCAAAGGAACGGTGACCGCGGTGGGCGAAGTGGGCAGCATGGGTTATGTTGAGCTGGTGCTGGACACCGGAGAGACGCTTGTTTACCATAACATAGAGCCTGCTGTGCAGGTGGACGATATCGTGGTGCCCGGTCAGCCAATGGGCGCGGTTTCGGGGAGCTATCTATATCTGGAGATGCTTGATGGTGAGGAGTATGTGGACCCGCTGGCATATGTACAGCAGGAGATAACAGGAGATCTGCAATAGCTCTTATGAAATCCGTTCGCCTGTTTGGCGGCAAACTGAAGATCAACCTGCTGATGATACCCGCCGTCGTGCTGCTGTTTGCGCTGGGCATGGGCGACGTGCTGCTTTATTACATCCCTGCCGTACTCGTGCACGAATGGGCGCACGTGTTGGTGTCGGTGGCGCTGGGCATGACGGTGACGGAGATGGAACTGTTCCCTTTCGGCTGTGCGGCAAAGCTGGAGTGCTTTGCTGTGTCGCGGGTGAAAGAGATTATTGTGGCGGCGGCGGGACCTCTGGCAAATATGGCGGTGGCCTGCGCCGTTTTTTTTATAGATAAGTACGCGTTTGAGATCGCTGTGAAGGATCGGATCATCGCGTCCAACCTGGCGCTGGCGGCGGTAAACATGCTGCCGGCGCTGCCGCTGGACGGCGGGCGTATCATGCGCGCGGTGTTCGCGTCGTTCATGGGGTATAAGCGCGCCACCAAGCTGATGGCAGCGGGCGGCATTTTCTTCGCGGCAGTAATTGTGGGGATCGGCGTGTGGGCGGCGTTTCATGAAGCGCTCAACGCGAGCTTTTTTATCATGGGCTTTTTCCTGTGCCTCGCCGCCGTCAAGGAGCTCAAGAGTGCACCCTATACGCTGATACGTGATTTTACCGGCAAGCGGCAGCAGCTGGATAAACGCAAGACGATGCACATCAACCGATTCGCCGCGATGCAGACGGAGCCGGTGAGAGACATCATGCGCGAATTCGAGGCGGGAAAATACAACATCGTCACCGTGCTGGATAAGGATATGGGCGTGCTGGGGGAGCTCAGCGAGCGTGATATACTGGGCGGTATGGTGCAAAAAGGCACACATGTGACGCTGGGTAACCTGTATAGGCAGAAGAGCGAGATATAGCCTTGTTGTGCGCACTCCAAGTCTGTGTTACAATCTTTTTAAATAAGGAAGAAAAGGCAGATTTCATGCGCATCAATTATTTGCATCACAGTGCCGTGTGCATCGCGCTGGAGCAGTCGCTGCTGATATTTGATCATTATTTGGACATGCCCGGTAAAAGGATAACGGAAGGGTATGTGGGGATGGAAGATATCCGCGCGGCACAGCGCGTTTTTGTGTTTGTTTCGCACAGCCATCACGACCACTACGACCGCAGCATATTCGAATGGGCCAAGGCGGGCGTGCCCGTCACTTACATACTGGACGATACGGTGCCGGCCGGGGACGCGCCGGATGGCGCCATATTTTTGAGCCGCGGCGAGACGTATGACGACGGTTATATTCATGTACGCGAATTCGGTTCCACCGATATGGGCGGCAGCTTTTACGTGGAGTGCGAGGGGATGAGCTACTTCCATGCGGGCGACCTTAACAACTGGCACTGGAAGGACGATGGAAACGAAAAATACACGCGTGTGATGGAAAAGTTCTATGACCGGGAGCTGCGTTTCCTGCGGCACGAGGTGCAGCATATCGACTATGCTTTTTTTCCAGTGGACAAGCGGATGGGGCGCGATTATGATGAGGGAGCCGATCAGTTCATCGAGGTGATGAAACCACAGGTTTTTATACCGATTCATTTTGTTGATTTTGAGGACACGGAAAGCTACCATATAAAGATGCAGAACAGTAGTACAAAGGTGCTGGCCGTCCATCATAAAGGCGAGCAGCTGGTATAGAATAATTATGAGGTGACAATATGTTTACGCTGGAACATGCCAACATCAATGTGACGGATATCGAAAAAAGCACGGCTTTCTATACCGAAGCCTTCGGCCTTGCCGAAGTGCGCCGCAAGACAGCTTCCGACGGCAGCTATGTCATCGTGTTCATGGAGGACGGTAAAACGGGCTTCGGGCTGGAGCTGACGTGGCTGCGCGATAAACAGGGCGCGTACAATCTGGGCGACAATGAGAACCATATCGGATTTGCGACAGATGATTTTGACGCGGCGTATGCGCATCACAAGGAGATGGGCATCATCTGTTACGAAAACAAGGCGATGGGCGTTTATTTTATCGTGGACCCGGACGGTTACTGGCAGGAGGTTAAACCGGGCCGAAAACAGCACGGCTAAAGTCGTTTTTAACTAATATTTTGATTTGCCGGTATTTGCATAAACATGCTATAATGAGCGGTGATTGTAAAATTTGAAGAGACAGGGTAGAGGATGATCGATACACAAAAACTGGACCGAATTCTGATGAAGGTGGGCAAGCCCGCACGCTATACCGGCGGCGAGCTTGGTGAGATAAAAAAGAAAATTGACAAGGACACGATGCGGTTCGCGTTCTGTTTTCCCGACGTATACGAGGTGGGCATGTCGCATCTGGGGACGAGCCTGCTGTATCATCTCGCGAACACGCTGGACGGCGTATACGCGGAGCGGTGCTTTGCGCCGTGGCCGGACATGGAGCAGGAGCTCAAAAGCGCGGGGTTGCCGCTGTTTTCGCTGGAGACCAAAACGGCTCTGAGCGAATTCGACATGCTGGGCTTTTCACTGTCCTATGAGATGAGCTACACCAATGTGCTGATGATGCTGGAATTGGGCGGTCTGCCACTGCAGGCGAAAGACCGGGGAAACGATTCTCCGGTGGTGATTGCGGGCGGGGGATGCACATATAATCCGGAGCCGCTGGCCAACTATTTTGATTTGTTCGTGATCGGCGAAGGTGAGGAGGTTTTGCCCGAGCTGATTACACTGTACCAGCAGCACCGGCTGGCGGGTTTCGAACGGGCGGCATTTCTACATGCGGCGGCGGGCATCCAAGGCATCTACGTGCCGTCGCTGTACGATGTGGAATACAATGCAGACGGAACTGTGGCAAGGTACACTCCCAAGGACGGCGCGCCGGCTGCGGTCAAAAAGCGCGTTGTGGCAGACTTTGACGCAGCGTTTTACCCAACGTCGCCCATCGTACCATATCTCGGCGTGGTGCACGACCGCGTGACGGTGGAAGTGATGCGCGGCTGCACGCGCGGCTGCCGCTTCTGTCAGGCGGGCTTTATCTGCCGTCCGATACGCGAACGGAGCGCGGATACGCTGATCCGGCAGGCACAGGAGGCGATTGCGAACACGGGCCACGAAGAGGTCTCAATGTGCTCGCTGTCCACCGGCGACTATTCCGAGGTGGGCAAGCTGGTGTGTACGCTCTCGGATAATTTTGCGGGCAGCGGTGTGTCGCTGGCGGTGCCGTCGCTGCGGCTGGACTCGTATGAGGGCGAGTATGCCGTGCGTCTGCGCGAAGTGCGCAACACAGGGCTGACGTTTGCGCCCGAGGCAGGTACGCAGCGTCTGCGCGACGTCATTAATAAGAACATTTCGGAAACGGATATATTTTCGGCGGCGCGTGAGGCGTTCGAAACGGGGCAGAACGGCGTGAAGCTGTACTTCATGATGGGGCTGCCTTACGAGACGATGGAGGACGTGCTGGGCATTGCGGATGTGGCTGCAAAGCTCAGAGACATATACTATCAGGTGCCCAAGGAGCGGCGCAACGGCGGCTTCAAGCTGACGGTGAGCGTCGCATGCTTCGTACCCAAGCCGCATACGCCATTCCAGTGGGCGGCGCAGGACAGCATGGAACTGCTGGCGGAGAAGCAGCGTAAGCTGCGGGATGCGCTGCGGCCTGTCAAGGGCGTGAAGTTCAACTGGCACGACGCGCGGACGAGCATGCTGGAGGCGGTGTTCGCGCGCGGTGACCGGAGGCTGTCCGCCGTGCTGGAAGCGGCGTATAACGCCGGGTGCCGGTTTGACAGCTGGATGGAGTTGTTTGATTATGAGAAGTGGCAGCAAGCTTTCGCGCAGACGGGCATCGACCCTGAGTTCTATGCCGCAAGAGTGCGAAGCTTAGATGAGATATTTCCCTGGGATGTGATCGACACGGGCGTCAGCAAGGCCTATCTGTGGGACGAGAACCGGCGCGGCGAAGAGGCGGCGACCACGCCCGACTGCCGCAAGGGCTGCACTGGCTGCGGTCTCGTGGAAGCGGGGTTGTGCGGATGAGGATAGGTCTGGAGTTTGCCAAGACGGGCGCGGCCCGATATATATCCCACCTCGACCTTCAGCGTGCGTTTTCCCGCGCGATACGGCGCAGCGGCTTGCCGGTGAAGCTATCGGAAGGCTTTAACCCGCACTACATGGTATCCTTTGCGTCGGCGCTGGCGCTGGGCATGGAGAGCGCGTGCGAATGCGTGGAGATGGCGCTGGCGAAGGATGTGACGGCGGAGGAGTTTTTGCTGCGCATGGCAAAGGCTTTGCCGCCCGGCCTTGAAGCCCGGCGCGCGGTGGTGCTGGCGGATAGTGCACCCAAGTTGATGGCGGCGCTGCGCACAGCCGAATATACCGTAAACGTTGACGGGGACCTGGACGCGATCGCGCAGGCGGTTAAAGATGTGCTGGCTGAGACGCAGGTGATGGCGGAAAAGACAGCCAAGGGTGTCACCAAGACAATCGATATCCGCGGCATGATCGAGGACATCGACTGGCGGGACGGAAATCTGGTGCTGCGGCTGACGGCTGCACCCGAAGGTTCTCTGCGGCCCGAGCTGGTGATGGATGTGCTGCAGCAGCGCGCGGGCGAGTTCGAATACCGTATTGCGCGTACCGGGCTGTTCACGTATGACCGTTGCGAAGCGGTCGACCTGTTGAGCTATTGCCGGTTTGTTTGAATGACACGGGGGTTTCAGCGTTGAAACATCCCTGCAAGGGAACCCCGTTGCAAAATATTTGCCATTGAAAGTTTGGAGTATTAGATGATTAAGAAGATCGTTGCGGATATCAACGCGCTCGAAGCCCGTATCGCCCTGCTGGAGGACGACAAGCTGGTGGAGATCCATGTGGAAAGGCGCGGCAAGGAACGGCTTGTGGGCAACATCTACAAGGGCCGCGTGGCCAACGTGCTGCCCGGCATGCAAGCCGCGTTTGTAGACATTGGCCTTGAACGAAATGCCTTCCTGTATGCAGGCGACATACTGGCGGACACCTCGGACTTCGAGTTCGGGCAGCAGGCGGATGATATCAACCTGCGCACCAAGCGCATCGAAGAAATGGTGAAGGAAGGCCAGGAGATCGTCGTTCAGGTACTGAAGCAGCCGGGCGGCCAGAAGGGCGCGCGTATCACGACGCACGTGACGCTGCCCGGGCGTATGCTGGTGCTGATGCCCACTGTGAACCACGTGGGCGTGTCCCGCCGCATTGAGGACGAGCAGGAAAGAAGCCGCTTAAAGGAGATCATGGAGCAGATCAAGCCGCCGGACATGGGGCTGATCGTGCGGACGGCAGCCGTAGGCAAGTCGGCGGAGGACTTCAACGGCGAGGTGCGCTTTCTGGAACGGCTGTGGCGGCGCATACTGCAGCGCAGCGAGGTGCTGCGCGCACCGCGGATGCTGCACGCCGAGGAATCGTTGGTGTTTCGCACCGTGCGCGACATGTTCACCGCGGATGTCTCCGAGTTCGTCATCAACGACCAGGAGTATTTTGATAAGGTGATCGCGGTAGCGAACATCATCGCACCGTTCATCAAGGACCGCGTACGTCTGTATCAGGGCGGGCCCAACATATTTGACGACTATGGCATACAGGCGCGCATCGACAAGGCGCTGGACAAAAAGGTGTGGATGAAGAACGGCGCTTACATTATCATCGATGAAACGGAAGCGCTGACCGTGATCGACGTCAACACCGGCAAATACGTGGGTGACAACAACCTGCAGCAGACGATACTGGAGGTTAACATTGAGGCGGCGAAGGAGATTGCGCGGCAGCTCAGGCTGCGCGATATCAGCGGTATCATCGTCATCGACTTCATTGACATGGAGGTGGAGGCGAACAAGTTCAAGGTGGTCGCAGCGCTGGAGGATGCGCTCGCCAAGGACCGCACCAAAACCAACGTCCTCGGCATCACCGGGCTTGGGCTGGTGGAAATGACGCGCAAGAAGGTGCGGCGCAAGCTGTCCAGCATCGTCAAGCGCACTTGCCCATACTGCGGCGGCAGCGGCCTTGTGGACAGCGAGGAGACAACAGCTATGAATCTGCGGCGGCTGGTGCTGCGGCAGCTCGCGAATTCGGACATCAAGGAGTACCTGATCGAGGTGAACCCGCTGGTGGCCAAATACATCGAGAGCAAGGAAACGGAGACGCCGGTGCTGCCCAAACTGGAAGGCTATAAGTTCTACATATTGTCTTCCGAGTCGGTGCATCTTTCAGATTACCGCGTGGTTGAGATCACTTCGCAAAAAGAACGCGAAAAACTGCTGGGAAAAGCACGGGTGTTTTGTTGACAGTGTTTATATGATATGATATGATTTTGAATTGAGCCGCACGAAACTGGTTTGTGAAATTCCGGCGAAAAACCCGGATACCACGACGGCGAGACTGGGAAGAGGAGGTAGCAGCAGTGTACGCAATTTTTGAGACAGGCGGCAAGCAGTATAAGGCGGCCAAGGGCGACATCGTTTTTGTGGAAAAACTGGACGGTGAGCCGGGCAAGCAGGTCAGCTTTGACGCTCTGGTGGTGGCAGACGGCGACGACATCCAGATCGGCACACCCGTCGTGAAGGGCGCGAAGGTGCGGGCGAAGATCGTCGAGCACGACAAAGAGAAAAAAGTCGTGATTTTTAAATACAAGCCGAAGAGAAATTTCCGCAAAAAGCAGGGTCACAGACAGCCGTTCACAAAGATACGGATCACCAGCATCGGCACGGCCAAGGAAAAAGAAGCGGCAGAAGAGTAAACGAATCCTACAGTGAAAGAGAGGTGCATGAAGGATGGCACATAAAAAGGGTGTGGGTAGCTCCCGAAACGGTCGCGACAGCGAAAGCAAGCGGCTGGGCATTAAGCGCAGCGATGGTCAGTTTGTGCTCGCGGGCAACATACTTGTGCGGCAGCGCGGCACCAAATTCTATCCGGGCAACAACGTCGATATCGGCAGCGACGACACGCTGTTTTCGCTCGTTGACGGCAACGTCAAGTTTGAGCGCAAGGGCCGGGACAAGAAACAGGTCAGCGTTTACCCAAGTTAACAGCCAATGGCAGGCTCTGCGTCAGCAGGGTCTGTTTTATTTTTGAGATTTTTCGAGGTGCGATTATGAAAAAGCTGATATCAGTGATAATATGCATGGTCCTGGCGTTGGCGCTGTACGGATGTGCCGGAACAGCGGAAAAACCTCCCGCACCGGCTGGTGCGCAGGAAACTGATAAAGCGGCTGACGTGCAGCCGACCGAACAGACGACTGTGCCGGAAACCGCTGAATCTGCTTCGAGTGCGTCGCAGATGCCGGAGCCGGTTCCTGCAGATGCCGAGTATTTCATCGACGGGTCTTCGCTGGTGATGAAGACGGATGAGGGACAGCACGCGATATACGATGCGACGGACCAGTTCGAGGCGGGCTGGGCCTGTGGTATAGAGCTGCTCATTGTGGAGGAAGATGCGCTTTACCTGACCGAGGCCGGCTTACCGGCTGAAGAGATGAGTGAGGAACCCTTGTTCAACATCGTGCGGCTGGATCGCAACGGCGGCAGCCGGATGGTTCTGCACACACAGGAGTATGTGGGGCTTACGCAGATGCTGTTGTATGGCAGCAGGCTGGTGTTTGTCTCCGACGGCTTTGACTCGATGAATATCGGCTGGGTGGACAAGAACGGCGGCGCGGACAATTGGCTGGATGTTTCGGCATATGCAGCGGAGAATGGGACGGAGCCGGATTACAGCTACGCGGAGCTGTACATTGAAGGTGAGGATCTGCTGGCAGATGTCGGCTTCTTTGTACTGAACGCGTCGGGCGGAGACGAGATATGGGATGACACGATATGGATCAAGCCGGACATGACGGTGGAATCCATCGTTGACTGAGCACTGTCAATGAAGATTATCAAAAGAGAGGATGGCATAGAGCTTCGGAGCCTGTCGGATTTCTCGCTGGCCGACTGCATCACCTGCGGACAGGCGTTCCGCTGGAGACCAGAAGGTGACGGCTTTGCTGGTGTCGCGCTGGGGCGGGCCGTATACGCGGAACAGAAGGACGATACGCTGAAACTCACGGGTGTACGCGAGGACGAAGTCAACGCGTTCATCCGATACTTTGATCTGGAGCGGGATTACGGGGCCATCAAGGCGCTGTACGCGCATGATGAGTATGTCATGCAGGGTGCGGCTTATGCGCCTGGATTGCGTGTGATGAACCAACCCCCGTTTGAAACGCTGATCAGCTTCATCATATCCGCCAACAACAACGTGAAGCGTATCAGCGGTATTGTCAACGAAATCTGCAGAAGGCATGGCGCTCTGCTGGATGGCGGTAGAGACTTTCCGACGCCGCAGGTGCTGGCGTCACTAACGGAGGAGGAACTCAAAAACTGCGGTGCGGGTTACCGCGCACGTTATATTATCGAAGCGGCCCGAATGGTGGCGAATGGCATCGATCTCTCCGCCGTGGCTGCGCTGCCGTTTATGGAGGCTCGGCGTGAGCTGACCCTTCTGCCCGGCGTGGGTCAGAAGGTCGCTGATTGTGTGGCGCTGTACAGCATGGGCTTCACACAGTCCTTTCCTGCCGATGTTTGGATGCGCCGCGTGTTGTGCGGCATGTACGGTTACAAGGGTAAAAACGACAAGGATATGCGTACGTTTGTGGACGACAAGTTTGGCGAATACGCGGGTATTGCGCAGCAGTATCTGTTTCACTACGCACGGAACCATCCGGAGATATTTCGTGCGTGCTGAAACGATGCAGGACGTAGAGGCTGCTTTCGCATCACCGCTCAAGTACTAAAAATTCCATACGAGATAATGAAGAAATGAACAAGGGTCTCCCAAACGGGAGACCCTTGATTTATGATTGGTTCGATTGATGTCAGCCTTCGGAGGCCAGACGCTTGTAGAAAGCGTAACGCTCCTTAGCTTCCTTCTCGGCTTCCGCAAACAGCGTCTCTGCGGCTTCCGGGAACTGCTTCTGCAGCGACTTGTAACGGATCTCGCTGCGGATGAAGTCCTGATAGCTGCCGACCGGCTCTTTGCTGTCCAGCGTGAAGGGGTTCTTGCCTTCCGCTTTGAGTTCCGGGTTGTAACGGTACAGGTGCCAGTAGCCCGACTCCACCGCAAACTTCATCTCAGCCTGTGTCTTGCCCATGTTGATGCCGTGGTTGATGCACGGCGCGTAGGCGATAATCAGCGACGGGCCGTTATAGCTCTCGGCTTCCAGCATGGCTTTAAGCAGCTGGCTGTGGTTCGCGCCCATGCACACCTGTGTCACGTAAACGTAGCCGTAGGTCATCGCGATAGCGCCGATGTCCTTTTTCTTGGTGCGCTTGCCGGCTGCCGCGAACTTGGCAACAGAGCCGGTGGGGGTGGACTTGCTCGCCTGACCGCCGGTGTTGGAATACACTTCGGTATCAAGAACGAGTATGTTGACATCTTCGCCCATGGCGATAACGTGGTCAAGACCGCCGTAACCGATATCATAGGCCCAACCGTCGCCGCCAATGATCCAGATGGACTTCTTGATCAGCAGGTCTTCGTCGGCCAGAACTTTATCCAGCAACTCTTTCTCCTTGCCGGAGGCGCTGGCAGCAGCTGCAGGCAGCACGGCCATCAGTGCAGCGGCGCTGGCTTTGGACTTCTCGCCGTCATTAGCCGTTTCCAGCCACGCGGCCAGCTTATCTTTTAGGTCACCCGAGACGATCTCCAGCGCTTCGCGGACGGTGTCCTTCAGGCTGGCGCGGCGCTGCACGATACCTAAGTTCATGCCGTAGCCGAACTCCGCGTTGTCTTCAAACAGCGAGTTGGCCCAAGCGGGACCGCGTCCCAGCTCGTTCGTGGTGTACGGGCAGGTGGGCGTGTTGCCGCCGTAGATGGAGGAGCAACCCGTCGCGTTGGCGATGATCATGCGATCACCGAACAGCTGGGTAACCAGCTTGATATACGGCGTCTCGCCGCAGCCTGCGCACGCGCCCGAGAACTCGAACAGCGGCTGGGCAAACTGCGAACCGATGACATTGGACTTGCCGATTTCTACTGCGGGACGCGGCAGCTTCTCCGCGAATTCCCAGTTGGGCTGCTGCACTTCCACTTCCTCGGCCAGCGGCGTCATGACGAGCGCTTTTTGCTTGGCCGGGCAGATGTCCGCGCAGTTTCCGCAGCCTGTGCAGTCCAGCGGAGAGACCTGCATGCGGTATTTGTACCCCGCGATCTCTTTGCCGCGGGCGTCTCTGGTGATGAAGGTTTCCGGCGCATCCTTGAGATCTTCTTCCTTTGCGAGGAACGGACGGATGACGGCGTGCGGGCAGACGTACGAGCACTGGTTGCACATGATGCAGTTGTCGGGAATCCAGCGCGGGACGTTCACCGCGATGCCGCGCTTCTCGTACTTCGTGGTGCCCGTCGGGAAGAAGCCGCGCGGGTCGAACGCTGACACAGGAAGATCGTCGCCCTTCTGCTCGATGATGGGATACAGCGTCTTCACGAAGAATTCGCCTGCTTCCGCCGGAGCTATGGCGTATGCCGCACCTTCGGTGGCGGTGGCCCAGGATTCGGGGTACTTGATTTCCGTGATGCCCTCAGCGCCCATATCAATGGCGGTGTTGTTCATCTGAACGATCTTGTCACCCTTCTTGCCATAGGTCTTCTTAACGGCCTGCTTCATGTAGTCGATGGCTTCAGCTTCGGGAATGATGCCCGCAACCTTGAAGAACGCCGCCTGCATGATGGTGTTGATACGGCCGCCCATGCCGGCTTTCTCAGCCAGGTCGATCGCGTCAACGTTATAGAATTTGAGCTTCTTCTTGGCAATCGTATTTTTTACGCATGCCGGCAGTTCTTTCTCCATCGCTTCCAGCGTCGTCCACTGGGAGTTCAGCAGGAAGATACCGCCTTCCTTGGCATCGGCGAGCATGTCATAACGCGTCACATAGGACGGGTTGTGGCAGGCGATCAGGTCCGCGACGTCGATGAGGTATGTGGACTGGATCGGGCTCTTGCCGAAGCGCAGGTGCGACACGGTGAGGCCGCCCGACTTCTTGGAGTCGTAGCTGAAGTAACCCTGAGCGTACATGTCGGTGTGGTCGCCGATGATCTTGATGGAGTTCTTGTTCGCGCCCACGGTGCCGTCGCTGCCAAGGCCATAGAACTTGCAGCGGTAAGTGCCCTCGGGAGCGGCGTCAATCCTGTTGGAGTAGTCGAGAGACAGGTGCGTGACGTCGTCGTTGATACCCACGGTGAAGTGATTCTTCATCTCGCCCGCGAGGTTTACGTATACGGCTTTGGCCATTGAGGGGGTGTATTCCTTGGAGGAGAGTCCGTAGCGTCCGCCGATGACTTTGATGTCGCCGCGGCCCGCTTCGGCCAGCACGGTGATAACATCCTGATAGAGAGGCTCGCCTGCGGCGCCCGGCTCCTTGGTTCTGTCCAGCACGCAGATCTTCTTGACGCTCTTGGGCATAACGGCGAGGAAGTGCTTTGCGCTGAACGGACGATACAGGTGGACCTTGATCATGCCCAGCTTCTCGCCTCTGGCATTCAGATAGTTGATCGCTTCTTCGGTGACTTCCGTACCGCTGCCCATCATGATGATGATGTTCTCGGCGTCCGGAGCGCCCACGTAGTCAAACAGCTTGTATTTGCGTCCGGTCTCCGCGGCCAGCTCGTTCATCACGGCTTCCACGATTTCCGGCGTGGCGTTGTAGTACTTGTTGGCGGCTTCCCTGTTCTGGAAGTAGATGTCCGGGTTCTGCGCCGTACCCTGCAGGTGCGGATGCTCCGGATTCATTGCACGGGCCCGGAACTCGGCGATGGCCTTTCTGTCGACCAGCTTTTCAAACGTATCGTAATCGATCATTTCGATTTTCTGGACTTCGTGCGAGGTGCGGAAGCCATCAAAGAAATGCAGGAACGGGACCTTGGCTTTCAGCGTCGCCAGATGCGCCACCGAGGCCATATCCATGACTTCCTGTACGCTGCCCGAGGCCAGCATCGCAAAGCCTGTCTGCCGGGTGGACATCACATCGCTGTGGTCGCCGAATATGGAAAGCGCATGGGCTGCCAGCGCTCTGGCCGAAACATGGAACACGCTGGGCAGCAGTTCGCCCGCGATCTTAAACATGTTCGGGATCATCAGCAGCAGACCCTGTGAAGCCGTAAACGTGGATGTGAACGCGCCGGTGACCAAAGAGCCGTGCACCGCACCAGCTGCGCCCGCTTCCGACTGCATTTCGGCAACGCGCATCCTCTGTCCGAAGATGTTGATTCTTCCGTGGGCGGCCCATTCGTCACAGATTTCCGCCATCGTGGAAGACGGGGTGATGGGGTAAATCGCGCCGACGTCCGAAAACGCATAGGCTACATGAGCCGCGGCGGTATTCCCATCGATAGTTTGTTTTTGTGCCATTATATATCCTCCTTAGTAAATGATTATCCAATCATGAAATAACTCATTATCTTTGATCCCGCGGTTCAGGATAAAACCACCAGATTTAGTATATTCACAATCTTCATTATTATATATTTTTTTGCCGGTGAGGTCAATAAAAAAAGGACATGCCAAACGGGAGCTGCAATCGAAGCGGTGAGAGATCAATCAGTAAAAAAGCGCGGTGCAAAAGGAAAAAAGCGGTCTGCAGGATGCAGCCGCAATTTTTTTGTACGTTCAAAAATTTCCGTCAGCCGGGTTCGATGCCCAGCTCGCGCTCCAGAGCACCGGGCTCCATCGTCTCGATTGCGAGCCCTGCGCCGACGGCGACGGCGTCCATCGGATCCTTGGCGCGCCTTACTGGCATGCCTGTCGCTTTGGCGATCATGCGGTTGAGCCCATGCAGCAGCGAGCCGCCGCCCGTCATCACGATGCCTTCGTTGATGATATCCGCCGCCAGTTCGGGAGGCGTCTGCTCCAGCACACTTCTGACGGTATCCACGATGGCCTGCGCAGGCTCTGACAACGCTTCACTGATACTCTGGGAGTCCACCGTGATGGAACGGGGCAGACCGGAGGTCACTTCGCGCCCCCTCACCTCCATCGTTTGCTCCTTGGCGCGGTCCATCACATACCCAAGGGTGATTTTGATTTGCTCGGCGGTGCTTTCGCCGATGATCAGGCCGTGTATTTTTTTAATCTGCTTCAGTATGGCGTCGTCCATGTGGTTGCCGCCGATGCGCAGCGAGCGGGAAACGACGATGCCGCCCAGCGATATAACAGCCACTTCGGTGGTGCCGCCGCCGATGTCCACCACCATGCAGCCTCTGGCCTGATTGACGTCCAGCCCTGCACCGATAGCCGCTGCCATCGGTTCCTCCAGCAGCAGCACCTCGCGCGCACCGGCGGATCGGGCTGCTTCCTCCACAGCGCGCTTCTCCACCTCGGTGATGCCGCACGGCACGCAGACCACCAGCCGCGGGCTGCGCCGGATGAGCCCCTGAGGGACTGCCTTGCGTATAAAATATTTCAGCATGATCTCCGTGGTCGCAAAATCAGCGATGACCCCGTCTTTTAGCGGCCGTACCGCGACGATGCCCCCCGGCGTCCGACCGATCATCTTGCGGGCTTCTTCGCCCACCGCGAGTATCTCCTTGCGGTTGTTTCTCATCGCGACAACGGAGGGCTCACGCACGATAATGCCCTTGTCCTTCATGTACACAAGCGTGTTCGCCGTCCCGAGATCAATGCCCAGACTCGGCGCCAAATATGAAAACATTCAATAACCTCCCAAATGTTATGCTATCATTTTGCCTGTATAGCCATAATTTTATACATGCATGGGACAGGCGATATTGTTGCGCCGTATATGTCATGATATGATAGCGGCAGGGAGGAGCGGTTTATGAATGAGACGCAGGCCAACGAGTATATCGTCAGGGTCAACAAAGTATGTGATTATATTGATAAACATCTGGCTGAAGAGATGACGCTGGCGGAGCTCGCTTCCATCGCCGGTTTCTCAGAGTACCACTTCCACCGCATTTTCGCCGCGATGACGGGTGAAACGTTATTCGCTTTTATCCAGCGGCTGCGGCTGGAGAGGGCCGCCACAAGGCTGTGTGTGCATCCGTCACAGAAGATCACGCAGCTGGCATATGAATATGGCTTCACGTCTTCCGCCGTCTTCTGCCGCGTTTTCAAAAAGCGCTTTGGGTGTGCACCCTCCGAGTTCCGGGAGAGCAACAGAAGTCAAACGGAGAGCAGCCTGTATCAACTGCTGCGCAACAGCGGGAAAGCTCAAGCACTCGCTGACGGGTATAATGGCACCAAAAACAGGAGGTTTGCCATGAAACCGGAAGTGAAGATTGAGAAGATGAACAAAACCCGCATCGCGTATATCCGCTATGTGGGCCCGTACGCGGGGGATGAAAAGCTGTTTGAGGGATTGTTCGGAAGGCTGTGCGCGTGGGCCGGACCGCGTGATGTGGATCTGGGGACGACATATGTGATCTACCACGATGACCCGAACATAACGGATGAGCAGAAGCTGCGGCTGGACGTTTGTGTGCCCGTCGGCGAGGACGTGGAGGTGTCCGGCGAGGTGTGCGAGGGTGTGCTGGAAGGCGGCACATATGGCGTGGGACGCTTCGCGCTGGGTACGGATGAATACAGCAAGGCGTGGGCGTATATGTACAGCGAATGGCTGCCGCAGAGCGGCTACCGTCCGGCTGATGCGGTGGCGTTCGAACGGTACAGCGGCAGCTGCGGTGAGGACGGGCGCATGCCGGTGGATATCTGCGTACCGCTGGAAGTCGTATAATCCGGCGCTGCTTCGGACAGACACAGGCGGAGATTGTTGCGGCAGCGAGCGTCGGGTTGTGATATAATGGGCATGTGACCAAAGGAGGGATTACCGTGAAAATATTGATTATAGGCGCTGTGGCGGCCGGGACGTCCGCCGCGGCCAAGGCCAGAAGGAACATGCCGGACGCGCAGATTACCGTGTATGAGCGCGATGCGGACATATCATACTCCGGCTGCTCTCTGCCGTACTACATCGGCGGCCTCGTGCAGAGCCGTGAGCGGCTGGCCCCGCGTGATAGCGCCTATTTCCGCCAGAAATACGGAGTGGATGTGCTGACGCGCCATGAGGTGCTGAACATAGACCGGGCCGCCAAAACATTGACGGTGAAGAACCTAGAAACCGGCAAGGTGTTTGAGGACGGCTACGACCGGCTGGTGGTCGCGACGGGTGCGGTTCCTTTCGTTCCGGACATCCCCGGAGTGGGGCAGAGCCATGTGTTTGTGCTGCGCAGCGTGCGTGACGCGGTCGCGATACGCACGTTTATTGAGACGTACAAGCCGAAGAGCGCGGTGATCGTGGGGTCGGGCAACATCGGCATGGAGATGCTGGAGAACCTGCCCGGCATCGATGTAAATATAGTGGAGATCGCGCCGCAGATTGCGCCTGCATTTGACGCGGATATGGCGGCGGTGCTGGAGGAGAAGCTTAAATCCAAGGGTGTGAAGTTTCACGCATCGCGTCGCGTGGAGCGCATATCACAGGCAGGCGTAACGCTGAACGGCGGCGAAACACTGGACGCGGAGCTGGTGATTGTGGCAGCGGGCGTGAGGCCCAACACGGAGCTGGCGGCCAATGCGGGGCTGGAGACCGGCGCAAAGGGTTCGCTGCGTGTGGATAAGCGCATGCGCACCAGCGACGAGGATATATACGCCTGCGGCGACTGCGCGGAGACATTCTCCGCCGTCACGGGAGAACCGGCGTGGTATCCGCTGGGCTCCACGGCCAACAAGATGGGACGCATCGCGGGGGACACGGTAACGGGCGGCAGCATGGAATACGGCGGAAGCCTCGGCACCGGCGTGTTCAAGGTGCTGGACATGGCCGCAGGGTTGACCGGGTTGACGGAAAAAGCTGCGCTTGCGCAAGGCTTTGATGTGGTGACGGTGAAGCACCAGAACATAGACAAATATGATGTGTTCGGCGGCCAGATGCTCACCATCAAGGCGGTGGCGGACAAAAAGACGCGCCGCCTGCTGGGCGCTCAGGTGATCGGCTACGGCGGTGTGGATACGCGTTTGGACGTATACGCTGCGATGATTATGAAGAAAGCCACGGCGGATGAGCTGGAGGATCTGGACCTCGCCTATGCGCCGCCTTTCGCGACCGCAAGGGATCCGGTCCATTACACCGGCATGCTGCTGGTGTCGGCGCTGAACAGGAGGGGCTGAAAATAGACAAGTTTGAATTAGTCGACAATATTCATGAGAGCAAAGAAACAAGATACAATAGAAGAATACGGAACACGATTGCATGGGAATTGCTTGACGGCCCCAGGTCAATTTTTCCACTGCCGAGTATTGACGACTTTGGATGGCTTGAATCCGTTTTAACAATAAAGAATTACAGTATGGGTATTAACAAAGTATCCGTTTCATGTTCGGTTTATACTGATAATACTGTTAATAGGGATAAGAAGTTTCTGACTCCGATAATCAGATATGCGCAATGGAACAGGCCTGAGGAGTTAAACGATAAAAGATTAAAGAAGTGGCCCGAAGTTAAAATAATACAGCATGAATTAACTGAAACCGAACAGTGTGAGTTGGACGCTCTGCTAAAGGCATTGGACGTAAAAATATCAGTACTCCAATTTGCAATCGGAGGACTTATTACAGACAGAGGTGCCCCCGCTCCGATTGATAACAATATTGGTTTCAGAAATTTGGGCTTTATCCGTTGGAATGGCTGCCAAACTATAGATTTTAACTTTGGTAGCGCGAATAGTCAAAATATCGAACTTGAACAGTCAGTAAAGGAGATAATGAATTATATAATCAACCTATGCAAAACACCCATGAGTAAATTCTATCGTGAAAGATATAATACTAACTTGAAAGCCATTTACGAGTTTTTTGATAAGGTTGATTTCTGGGATTACAGGCCCCCACATACAAAATAAATAAACGGCGGGACACATGCCTCGCCGTTTTTGATATTGACTTGAGTCAGATGCTCTTGAGTATGGTATATAGCCGGTTCAGCGGCAGACCCATCACATTAAAGAAACAGCCTTCGATGCCGGTGATGTATTTTCCGCCATAGCCCTGTATGCCGTACGCGCCCGCCTTGTCCATTGGTTCGCCTGTGGCGATGTAATCGCGTATCTCTTCATCCGTCATCCGGCAGAACGTGACCTGTGTCGCTTCCACCAAAGAATGCGTTTTGCCTGCGCAGATCACAGCGACGCCGGTGTAAACCGTGTGCGTGCGCCCGGACAGCTGTTTCAGCATGGCTGCGGCTTCCGCCTCGTCAGTGGGCTTACCCAGCACCAGTTCGTCCACCGCCACCAGCGTATCCGCGCCGATGACGACGGCATCCGGATATCTTTGTGCGATGTCCGCCGCCTTGTCCGCCGCCAGTTGTTCTACCTGCTGCGCCGGGGTGCCAGTCGCGATTTCCTCGATGCCGCTCGGAATGATCTCAAACGCCGAAACAATGTAAGCCAGCAGTTCCCGGCGGCGCGGCGAGCCGGACGCGAGTATCACGCGGCGTCCGCCGCATACGGGACTAGATGGCGCAGACATTGTTGTTCTGCTCCTTGTTGATCGCGATGGAGCCCTTGGGGCATACGCCCACGCACACGCCGCAGCCGGTGCACTTGTCGTAGTCAATGTGCGGCAGGTTATCAATCATTGTGATCGCGCCTTCGGGGCACTTTTTTGCGCAGAGAGTGCATGCGATGCAACCCGCCTTGCAGTTGGCCGCCACCGCTTTGCCCTTTTCCGTGGTGCGGCAGGCGATGAACACGTCGTGCTTTTTGGGCATAACGGTGATCACGTGCTTGGGGCACACCGCTTCGCACTGGCCGCAGCCGGTACATAGGCTTTCGTCCACCGCGGCGATGCCCTTGTCGCTGAGGTAGATCGCGCCGAACGGGCACACCTTGCCGCAGGTTAAAAGGCCCACGCAGCCAAAAGCACAGGCTGACGGGCCGCCGGCCAGCAGCGCCGCCGCACGGCAGTCGTGGATGCCCGTATAGGTGTATTTGGATACGCAGTTCTCAGAATCGCCGTGGCAGCGCACGCGTGCCACCTTTTTCTCAGCCAGCTCGGTTTCCACGCCCAGCAGCGCCGATATGGCGTTTAAATTATCGCATGAAATCGCGACGCATTTCGCCGCACTCAGTTCACCTGAGGCCACTGCTTTCGCGAAGCCGTCGCAGCCGGGAATACCGCAGCCGCCACAATTGGCCCCGGGCAGCAGCTCGCGCACCTGCTCCACCAGCGGGTCGGTTTTCACCGCCAGCAGCTTGGATGCAATCGCCAGCCCCAGCCCCAGTAACAAGCCGAGTCCGCCCAAAGCGGCGACCGGCCATATGATGTCGTTGATCATAGTTTACCTCCCTGTTAAACCAGCCCCGAGAACCCAAGGAAAGCGATGGACATCAGCCCCGCGGCAATCAGCGCGATGGGGAAGCCCTTCAGGGGTTCGGGGATGTCGGCCAGCTCCAGCCGCTCGCGGATGCCCGCAAACAGCACGATGGCCAGCGTAAATCCGACTGCTGCGCCAATACCGTGCGTCAGCGTCTGCAGCAGGTTGTATTCTTCCGTAATGTTCAGTATGGCCACGCCGAGCACCGCGCAGTTGGTGGTGATCAGCGGCAGATACACGCCCAGCGCCTGATACAGCGACGGCACCAGCTTCATCAGCGTCATTTCCACCAGCTGAACCAGCGCCGCAATAACCAGTATGAACGCGATGGTCTGCATGTATTCGATCTCAAGCGGCACCAGTATGAAATAGTGCACGAGGTAGGAAATCACGGAGGCAAGCGCCATCACGAACGTGACGGCCATGCCCATACCAAGCGCAGTCTCCACCTTCTTGGACACGCCGAGGAACGGGCAGATGCCAAGGAACCGCGACAGCACGAAGTTGTTAACCAGTATTGAGCTGAGCAATATCAGCAGTATGCCTGTAAAGCCTTCCATGTGTTACCGCGCTCCTTTCTTTTTCATCGTCAACTTGTTTAGGAGACCGAGCAGCAGCCCCAGTGTGATGAAACCACCCGGCGCGGCCACCATGATCAGCATGGGCTGAAAATTCGGCCCGAACAGCGACAGTCCGAAGAACGTGCCGTTGCCGAGTATCTCACGGATGGTCGCCATCACGAGCAGCGCTGCGGTAAACCCGAGCCCCATGCCGAGGCCGTCGAAGAACGATGCGCCCACAGTGTTCTTGGATGCGAACGCTTCCGCACGCGCGAGGATGATGCAGTTCACAACGATCAGCGGTATGAACAGACCGAGCGATTTGTCCAGCGCCGGTACGTAGGCTTTCATGGCCATCTGTACGATGGTAACGAACGCCGCGATGACGACGACGAATGCCGGTATGCGCACCTTATCAGGGATGAACTTGCGCAGCAGCGATATCACCACGTTGGACCCGATGAGCACGAACGTGGCTGCAAGTCCCATGCCGATACCGTTGGAGGCTGCCGTGGTGACGGCGAGCGTGGGGCACATGCCCAGCACCAGTCGCAGCGTCGGGTTCTCATCCAATATGCCGTTTTTCAAAAGTGCAAGAGGTTTGGTTCTCATTGAGCACCTCCCATAACTTCGGTGTAGTAAGCGGCGACAGTATTGACGGCATCGGTGACGCCGCGCGACGTGATGGTCGCGCCGGTGATCGCCTGCACCTCGTTGTCAGCCGACGGCGGGTTTTTCACGACAGTCAGCGGTTCCGAGTACGTCTTACCGGTATACTGGCCGCGGAATTTCTCTTCAGTGGCTTTAGCGCCGAGGCCCGGCGTTTCGCCGTGGCTGCCCACGATGACGCCATGAATTGTGCCGTCCGCGCCGATGCCGATCGTCAGGTTAAGCCCGGAACTGTAACCCTTGGTGACGACAGAAGCGACGATGCCGATCTCGCTGCCGTCTGCGTCCAGCGCGGTGTATACGCTCTTGATGATGCCGAAGTCTTCCGGAATGGCCGCTGTGCTTTCCTCAAAGCTCACGGCATCGGCAAAGGCGGCGCGCCGCGCCTCCTCCGCTTCCTTGCGGGCCTGTTCGGCGATGGGCCCCTTGGTCACGCTGTTCACGACGCCCAGCAGAGCACCGGCGATGAGCGTAATCAGGAGCAGCTTGAGTGTGATGACAACTATTTTATTCATGCGCGCACACCTCCGAATCTCTTAGGTGTAAAAGCCCTGTCAATCAGCGGCACGACAAGGTTCATCAGCAGTATTGAATACGACACGCCTTCGGGGTAACCGCCCCACAGGCGGATTACACTGGTCAGCACGCCGCAGCCCAGAGCGAAAACGATCTTGCCCGTTCCCGACATCGGGGAGGTGGTGTAGTCTGTCGCCATGAAGAACGCGCCGATCATCAGTCCGCCGGCCAGTATGTGATAGAGCGCGTCGCCGGTGAACAGGCCTTCCGGCCCGGCCACCCATGTGAACAGCGCCACGGTGGCGATGTATACAAAGGGGATGCGCACGTCGATTACAAACCGGGCTGCCAGATACAGGCCGCCGACGATGAGCGCGATGGCGCTGGTTTCGCCGATGCAGCCGCCGATGTTGCCCAGAAACATGTCGAGCTGGGGGCTGAGCACGCCCGCGCCCGCCACCTTGAGGGCGGAGAGCGGCGTGGCGGTGGATACCGCATCCGCAGGCATCGTCCATGAGGTCATGGCGGTGGGCCACGAAGCCATCAGGAACGCCCGTGCGGCCAGCGCCGGGTTAATGAAGTTGTGCCCCAGACCGCCGAAGCACTGCTTGACGATGGCGATCGCGAACACAGAGCCGATGATCGGTATGTAGAGCGGCACGGACGGCGGCAGGTTGAGCGCCAGCAGCAAACCCGTGACCGCTGCGCTGCCATCGCTTATCGTCACCTTCTTTTTCATCAGCAGCTGCAGTAACGCTTCCGCTCCCACAGCGGACGCGGTGCTCACCAGCACCACCCACAACGCGGAGAGGCCGAAGAAAACGACCCCGAGCACTGTCGCCGGGAGCAGAGCGATGAGAACGTCGCGCATGATGCGGCCTGTGGTTTCCGTGGAACGCACATGCGGCGACGAAGACAAAACGTATTTGTCCATATATACCTCCAATAAAACTAAGAAACTATAATACCGCTGCAGCTATTTGCTGCATGCTTTGCGTTTGTTGATGATCTCGCATTTGGCGAGCCGCATGCCCTGCACGAGGTGCCGGTTGGCCGGGCAGGTATACGCGCAGCAGCCGCACTCGATGCAGTCCATCACGCCCGACTTCTCAGCGTCGTCAAAGCGGTCCCTTTCCGCATAGGCGTCCAGCAGGTAGGGCTGCAGACCGATGGGGCAGACCATGACGCATCTGGAGCAGCGGATGCAGGGCGATTCGTCCGCGGGGCGGGCCATCTTATCGTCCAGCACCAGTATGCCCGACGTGCCCTTCATCACCGGCGCGTCGATGTTGTGCATCGCGATGCCCATCATGGGGCCGCCCGCGATCACCTTCTCCACCTTGCCGGCCAGTCCGCCCGCATGCGTGATCACGTAGGACACCGGCGTGCCGATGCGCACCAGCAGATTGGACGGTTGCCCCACGCTGCCTGTGACGGTTACCACGCGCTCAAACAGCGGCAGGCCTTTCTCGACAGCCTGGCAGATTTGATAAGCGGTGCCCGCGTTGACCACCACCACGCCTACGTCCATCGGCAGGCCGCCCGAGGGCACCTCGCGCCCGGTGATGGCGTTGATCAGCTGCTTTTCCGCGCCCTGCGGGTATTTCACCTTGAGCGGTGCGACGCTGATATCCGTTCCCTTCACGGCCTTCTGCATCGCGGCGATGGCGTCCGGCTTGTTGTTCTCGATGCCGATCCACGAGTTATCGACTCCCAGCGCCTTGATAACGGCTTTGAGGCCGCGTACCACTTCGTCCGGATATTCCAGCATGATGCGATGATCCGCTGTGAGATAAGGCTCGCATTCCGCGCCGTTGACGATGACGGTGTCTATCTTTTTCTCGGCCGGTGGTGAGAGCTTGACGTGCGTTGGGAACGCCGCGCCGCCCATGCCCACGAGGCCCGCGTTTTTGATGACATCGATAATCTGCTGCGGCGAGAGATCCTCCAGCCGTCCCGGACTTTGGATGCCGGGATAAAGCCTGTCCTCACGGTCATTCTCGATCACGATGGCCATGCTCTTCTGACCGGAAATATGCGGGCGCATCTCGATGGCCTTCACTTTGCCGGAGACGCTGGAAAAGCACGGTACGCTTACGTAGCCGCGCTCATCGGCGATGCGCTGACCCATATCAACAATATCTCCCACCGCGACAATGGGTGTGGAAGGCGCACCGATGTGCTGCGCCAGCGGTATGACCACCTCGTCCGGTACGCTGCACCTTTCGATGGGGCGTCCTTCCGTAAAACGCTTGCCGTGATGGATGTGCTGAAGCGGATGAATACCGCCTCTGAAACTGAATTTGCTTGACATACAGTCTCCTCAAACTAAATAATAACAATATGCAGAACCTGTGATTTGAATAATCCCAGACAGCTATTATAGCACAAACGAAAATGATTTGCACAGGGAAGCCTGAAAAATTTGATGCAAGAAATTATGCAATAAATGGAATGCGCCAGCACGAAAAATGCCATGTAAAATGCGTAGTATAAAAAGGAAGACAACAGCAAATGAATAAGTCAAGAAATCAGGCAGAGTTTTGGATCGGTCATTTTGATTAAACCATTGTTTACAAATTTGGCCGCTTATGATATTATGTTTTCTGATTTTAACCGCTTACAATGTTTTGCGAACACCCGACGCTTTACATCGTTTGCGGGGTTGCCGAAAAGGCGGGAGGAACTTTTAAAAATGGATAAAGAAAAAAAGGCGGGCATTATAGCGAAATTTGCCCAGACGACGGGCGACACGGGGTCGCCGGAAGTACAGATTGCGCTGTTGTCCGAACGGATCAATCACCTGAACGACCATCTGAAGATTCATGCCAAGGATCATCATTCGCGGCGCGGGCTCTTAAAAATGGTCGGTAAGAGGAGAGGCTTGCTGGATTATCTTAAGAAGAAAGACATTGAACGGTACAGGGAAGTGCTCAAGGGCTTAAACTTAAGAAAATAACAACTGATAGAGCGGGCGACCGCTCTATTATTTGTTCATTTAAAAAACAGCATGCGGTAAGCATGGGGCACTGCGCAGGTGCGCAGGGTCCGGTTAAGGAAAGAAGGAGTAATTAAAAATGGAACACAGAGTATTTAACATGGACGTCGCCGGCAGAACGCTGACGATAGAGACGGGCAAATTTGCCCAGCAGGCTAACGGCACCTGTCTGATCCGGTGCGGTGAGACGGCGGTGCTGGTGACAGCGACGGCGTCCAAAACGGCGCGGGCGGGCATTGACTTTTTCCCGCTGAGCGTGGAGTTTGAAGAGAAGATGTATTCGGTGGGCAAGATACCCGGCGGCTTCATCAAGCGTGAGGGGCGCCCGTCCGAGAAGGCGATTTTAACATCAAGACTGATCGACAGACCGATCCGGCCGCTGTTTCCCAAGGGCTATTACAACGACGTGCAGGTGGTTGGTACCGTGTTGTCGGTGGAGCAGGACGTGCCCCCGGCCGTGTACGGCATGATCGGCTCGTCGGTGGCGCTGTCCATTTCCGATATCCCCTTTGCGGGCCCCACTGCTTCAGTGGTGATCGGCATGGTGGACGGCGAATATGTGATCAACCCCGATTCGGCTCAGCGCGACAAGAGCGTGCTGGACCTGACCGTCTCCGGCACCAAGGACGCCGTGATGATGGTGGAGGCGGGCGCGAACGAGATCTCCGAAAAGGAGATGCTGGACGCGATACTGCTGGCCCATGAGGAAATCAAAAAGATCATTACAGTCATCGAGGGTATTGTGGCCGAAGTGGGCAAGCCCAAGATGGAAGTGGAAATCTATCACGCGGATGAGGAACTGGAAGCCAAGGTGCGTGAATACGCAACAGAAAAGGTGGCTTACAGCATCGACACCACCGAGCGGTCTGTGCGCGAGGAGCGGACAGAGGAGATGACGGCCGACGTGCTGGCGCATTTTGCGGAAGAGTATCCGGACAACGCCGGCGATATACAGAACGTGCTTTACGCGCTGAGAAAAGAACTTGTGCGCGACCGTATCATCAACAAGGGCATTCGCCCCGACGGACGCGCGATGACCGAGATCCGCCCGATATCCGTGGAGGTGGGCCTCTTTGCCCGCACTCACGGCAGCGCGATGTTTACCCGCGGCGAGACACAGGCGCTCACGCTGACGACGCTTGGCTCCATCAGCGAAGCTCAGCGTCTGGACGGCATTTCGGACGTGGAAGGCAAGCGCTACATGCACCACTACAACATGCCGCCGTATTCCACGGGCGAAGCGAAGATGATGCGCAGCACGAGCCGCCGCGAAACAGGCCATGGCGCTCTGGCAGAGCGGGCATTGATTCCGGTGCTGCCCAGCGAAGAGGAATTCCCTTATGCCATCCGTACGGTGTCTGAGTGCATCAGCTCCAACGGATCGACCTCCCAGGCCAGCGTTTGCGCCAGCTCACTGTCCCTGATGGACGCAGGCGTGCCGCTGAAAGCGCCGGTGGCCGGCGTGGCGATGGGCCTCATCAAGGACGACAACACGGGCAATATCGCCATACTGACAGACATCCAGGGTCTGGAAGACTTCTTCGGCGACATGGACTTTAAGGTTGCCGGCACGTCCAAAGGCATCACCGCCATACAGATGGATATCAAGATCAAGGGTATCGACGAGCAGATACTGACACGGGCGCTCGCGCAAGCACATGAAGGCCGTATGTTCATTCTCGATAAAATGAACGCGGTGCTGCCGGCCGCGCGAGACAACCTGTCCAAATACGCACCGCGCATTTACCAGTTCACCATTGATCCCGAGAAGATCCGCGAGGTCATCGGTTCGGGCGGCAAGGTTATCAACAAGATCATTGCTGACACGGGCGTGAAGATCGACCTGGAGGACGACGGGCGTGTGTTCATTCTCTCCGCAGACGAGGCCGCCGCCGACAAGGCGCGCGCCGCCATCGACGCGATCGTCAAGGACATCGAAGTGGGCAATGTGTACCTCGGCAAAGTGGTGCGCATCATGAACTTCGGCGCGTTCGTCGAGCTGGCTCCCGGCAAGGACGGTCTGGTACATATCTCCAAGCTGTCCAACGAACATGTGAACCGCGTGGAAGACGTTGTCAACATCGGCGACGAGATACTGGTTCGCGTGACGGAGATCGACAAGCAGGGCCGCGTGAACCTCACGCGCAAGGGTCTGCTGCCGGAGGACAGAAAGAAAGGCGACAAGAGCGAAGCCCCTAAGGAATAAGAACTGAAATAGACAAATCCGTTCAAATGAAGCCGCTCGTGAGTGAAATCACAGCGGCTTTTTTATGCGCTTCAGCAAATCCACTAAGGAATAAAAACGGTGCTGCATTGAAGCGGAAGGGCCGCCTTATTTGGCTGCCTACGCATAATTGCGCGGCTTATACAATACTTATTATTATATCCTAATCGACTATTTAAGGCGGTGTTGTTATGCGCATATTCGTGGTAAAGAAAAAAACTCTGATTCGAGCGGGGATATTTTTACTGCTCATTATCGGGGCTATTGTGTATACACAGGTGGCGCTGAATGATGCAACGCCAGCGACATCGATGTCGGAGCCCATGCCGATCTGCCGCGTCAATACGGAAGAGAAAGCGGTGGCACTGACGATCGATACGGCGTTCGGCGACGCGGATTACACTCAGGACATTCTGAAGGTGCTGGACAATGAAAGCGCCAAGGCCACGTTCTTCGTGATGGGGCTGTGGGCGAAGGACAATCCGGAAGCGTTGGACGCTCTCTCAAAAAGCGGAAACGAGATCGCCAGCCATTCGATGAACCACTCACGTTATCCGGATATGACCGCGGAAGAGGTGCTGGCCGACGCAGGTGAAGCCAAAACGATGCTTTTTGACAAGACCGGATTCGATACGCAGATCATTCGCATGCCTTACGGTGCGTTCAACACCGAGTCGATCATGGCATTGGAGGGCGAAGGTTATATCCCTGTCAAATGGAGCCTGGACGCCAAGGATTGGAAAGGCTACGACTCTGCCAAGATCGCGGACGGTGTGCTAAGGTCGGTCAAAGGCGGCGATATCATTATGTTCCAGAACAACATGCCCGCGACATCAGAGGCGATCGCTGCTGTGATACTGGGGCTGCGCGAACAGGGGTTTAAGATCGTGACGGTGTCTGATCTGCTGCTGGACGGAGACGCTATTGTGGATGCGACGGGCACGCAACGTTACTTTGAGGACTGACGACAAACGATTTGGGGATGACGTATGCAGGAAACGACAAACAGCGTCAGCGTGGCCGGACGTTTGAGCGGCCTTACGCTGTCGCATAAGATATACGGAGAGGCGTTCTACACATTTTGTCTGGAGTGCGCACGCCTGAGCGAGAAGGCCGATCTGCTGCCTGTGACGGTATCGGAACGGCTGCTGGAGCAGCATCCGATGTGCGAAGGTGCTCTGGTGAGCGTGAAGGGACAGCTGCGTTCGTATAACAAGCTGGTGGACGGACGGGCGCGGCTGTATCTGACCATATTCGCACGGGAAATGGCGGAGTGCCCGGCTGCGGCCAATGAGATCGAGCTCAAGGGCTTTGTGTGCAAGCCGCCTGTGTTCCGCGTGACGCCGTTCGGACGTGAGATCACCGACCTGCTGATCGCAGTGAACCGCGCGTATAACAAATCCGACTACATTCCCTGCATCGTGTGGGGACGCAACGCGCGGTACGCGGCGGGCTTTGATGTGGGCGACAAAATATCGATGAGCGGGCGTGTGCAGTCGCGCGAATACGAAAAGCAGCTGGAAAATGGCGATGTGGCTGTGCGGACGGCTTATGAGGTGTCCATCGCGAGATTGCACAAAGAGATGGAATAAGCTTTTGAAAAAGCGCCGTTATATGATAAAATATAAGAGCAGGACTCTTATATTTTTTTACCCCGAATTCCGGGGCCATGGTGAGGAGATTTTTATGAGGATTTTAAGGGCGCAAAAGGACGGACAGGCTTTTTACGCTGTACTGGAAGGCGGCTGCGTCAGGCGACTGAATAGCCCGCCGTATGATGGCGTGCAGTATACAGGAGAGGAATACGGACTGAGTGAGGTGAAGCTGCTGCCACCGTCCGAGCCCAGCAAGATTGTGGCGGTGGGGCTCAACTACGCCAAGCATGCCGCCGAGATGAAAGAGACTTTGCTGGGGCGGCCGGTCATATTTATGAAGCCGTCGACTGCAATGATCGCGCATGGAGAGGCGATTGTGTGGCCGGAGGCGTCGGCAAAGGTAGACTACGAAGCGGAGCTGGCGGTGGTGATCGGCAAGACATGCAAAAACGTGACGCCCGAGGAAGCCCACAAGTATATATTTGGCTATACAGCTCTCAACGACGTCACAGCCCGTGACTTGCAGAAGGCGGACGGGCAGTGGACGCGCGGGAAATCTTTTGATACGTTCTGTCCGGTCGGGCCGTATATCGATACGGATTTTGACCCTGAGAACAAGCGTGTGCAGAGTGTGCTGGACGGAGAAGGCAAGCAGGACGGGAACACGACCGATATGCTGTTTGGGCCCACTGAAGTGGTGAGCTTCATCAGCGAGTGCATGACGCTGCTGCCCGGCGACATCATCGCGACGGGCACGCCGGAGGGCATCGGGCCGATGCGCCGCGGCAGCGTGATCGAGATACGCATCGAAGGTCTGGAGACGCTGCGCAACAGCGTGGTTTAAACTTATTTATTTATTAATGTGGGCAAGTCGGGCTTTGCCCGCGCAGCCCACACTTTGTGGCTTTGCGAAGTTTCTGGCGCGCAGCGCCCAGAACGAGGCGCAGCGAACAAAGCCGGAACACTGGTGAAAAGCCAAAGGCTTATCACCAAGCAGGAACGGCTAAGAAGGAGGCAAACATGTACGAGTCAAAGCTGAAATCCCATGATATGGACAAGCTGTTTGAGGCGATACTGACATTGGAATCGGTGGAGGAATGCTACATGTTCTTTGACGATCTGTGCACGATATCCGAGCTGAACTCCATTGCCCAGCGCTTCAAGGTGGCACAGCTGCTGAAGGACAAGCATACCTGCCATGATATTTCCACGCAGACGGGCGCGAGCACGGCGACGATCAGCCGCGTAAACCGCTGCTTGCTGTACGGCACGGGCGGATACGGCATGGCACTAAAACGACTATCAGGGAGGACAGATGAATCTGAACGGACTGAATGACAAGCAGCGGGAGGCGGTGCTGCAGACCGAGGGGGCTGTGCTGGTGCTGGCGGGAGCCGGTTCCGGCAAAACGCGCGTGCTCACCACACGGGCGGCACATCTGATTGAACAGGGGACAGCGCCGTGGCAGATACTGGCGCTGACGTTTACCAATAAAGCGGCGGCAGAAATGAAGCAGCGCATTGAGGCGCTGGTGCCGGACGCGGGCGAAATGTGGGTTTCCACCTTCCACGCAATGTGCGCGAAGCTGATGCGCATGGAAGGCGACCGGCTGGGTTATTCGAGGGGTTTTTCGATATACGACGCGACGGACGCGCTGACCGTGGTCAAGGAGTGTCTGAAGGAGCTGGATATCGATAAGGAAGTGATCGACCCGCGCAGCGCGCGCAACGCCGTCAGCAGGGCGAAGAACGACGGCGTAAACCCGGCACAGTACGTGGAACAATACAAACAGGCTTCCGCAAACGGCGATACGGTGAAGCTGACGGCCCGCGTGTACGCGCGGTACGAGGACAAGCTGCGTGCCAGCAACGCGCTGGATTTTGACGACCTGCTGATCAAGACGCTGCTGTTGTTTGAAGAGTATCCGGACGTGCTGGAGAAATACCAGCGGCGCTTCCGCTACATCATGGTGGACGAGTATCAGGACACCAACGCGGTGCAGTACCGCATCGTGAAGCTGCTGGCGGGCGGGCATGGCAATATATTCGTGGTGGGTGACGACGACCAGTCGATATATGGCTGGCGCGGCGCGGATATCTCCAACATACTGGACTTCGAGAAGGACTTCAAGGGCGCGAAGGTGGTTCGGCTGGAGCAGAACTACCGCTCGCACCAGGGCATATTGGACGCGGCCAACGGCGTGATCCGCAACAACAGCGCACGCATGGGCAAAGAGCTGTGGTCATCCACGACAACAGGCCAGAAACCGCTGGAATTTCAGGCGGAGAGCGATATGGAGGAGGCGCAGTTCGTGGCCGAGAAGGTGGCCAGCCTGCTGCGCGAAGGCAAGTATACCGCTGCCGACATCGCGGTGCTGTACCGCGTGAACAGCCAATCACGCGTGCTGGAGAACAAGTTCAAGGAGCGCGGCGTGCCGTACGTGATATATGGCGGCCAGAGCTTCTACGACCGCAAGGAGATCAAGGATGTTCTCGCGTATCTGAACCTGCTGTGCAATCCGAGCGCGGACCTTTGTTTCATGCGCGCAGTCAGTGTTCCGCGCCGAGGTATCGGCGAGGCGTCGCTGGGAAAACTAAACGAAGCGGCGCAGGAAAGCCAGTGCTCGCTGATGCGCATGAGCCGTGAGGCGGATGGTCTGCTTCCCAAAAAAACGGCGGATGCGCTGGGTGCGTTTGTGGCGATGATGGACGGTATTCGCGGGCAAATGGCGCAGCGCACCGTGCTGCAAACGGTGGAGAAGGTGATCGATGCGTCCGGACTCCGCGCCGCGCTGATGGCGGATACCACGGCAGAGGGGCGCATGCGTGTGCTGAACGTGGAGGAATTTCTGCGCAGTGTGTCCGACTTTGAGAGGGAAGCGGGAGAGGGGGCCTCACTGGAATCCTTCCTTGAGCGCAATGCGTTAATATCCGATGTGGATAACGTGGGCGATGAGGACGACAAGATCATGATGATGACGCTGCACAGCGCCAAGGGCCTTGAATTCCCTATCGTGTTCATGGTGGGGCTGCAGGAAGGGCTGCTACCGCATCAAATCAGCCTGATGGACGGCGACGTGGAGGAGGAGCGGCGGCTGTGCTACGTGGGCATGACGCGTGCGAAGAAGCGGCTGTACCTCACGTGGAGCACCACGCGGTTTGTACGCGTTGGGGCCGGGTTTGAGCGCATGGAGGCAAAGCGTTCGCGCTTCCTCGGCGAGGTGCCGGACGGCTGCATGGAACCGGCGGGCGTGAAGCGCAACGCGCCGGCGTTCTTCTCGAACGAGCCGGCCAGCCACAGTCCGTACTCGTTCGCGCAGGGCCGCGTGAAGATGCCAGCCGCTGCAGAGCCTAAATCGAAGGCGCAGCATTCTCCGGACGAGTTTGTGACCGGACGGGTAGTGTCGCACCCCAAGTTCGGCCGCGGCCAGATCGTGTCCACCAACGGCGCGGGCGAGGAAAAGATTGCGGTGGTGCGCTTCGACACCGCCGGAGAGAAGAAGATGTTTGTGGCGTTCGCGCCGCTTGAGATTCAATAGAAGGACTTGTGTATGGACGACAAGCAAAGGATCGACGCGCTGGTTGGTGAGCTGAGCGCTCACGCCTACCGCTATTACACGCTGGACAACCCCACCGTCAGCGACGCGGAATATGACGTGCTTTATGATGAGCTGACGGCACTGGAAGCACGGACGGGCTATGTGCGGCCCGATTCGCCCACAAGGCGGGTGGGCGGCGATGTGCTGCCCGGATTCGAGAAGCAGGGGCATTTGGCTTCGCTGTACAGCCTGGATAAGGTGCGAACCGAAGAGGAGCTGCAGGCGTGGGAGCTGCGCGCGAAAAGAATAGCCGATGAGCCGTACACCTATGTGGTGGAGTACAAGTTCGATGGGCTGACGGTGAACCTGCGCTACGAAGGAGGGCTGCTCATCTCCGCGGCCACACGCGGCGATGGCAGCGTGGGCGAGGTGATCACGCGGCAGGTGATGACGATCAAATCGGTGCCGCTTTCCATACCGTATCAGGGGCTGCTGGAGGTGCAGGGCGAGGGCATCATGCGCCTGTCGCAGCTGAAGAAATATAACGAGACGGCAGATGAGCCGCTGAAGAATGCGCGCAACGCCGCGGCGGGCGCGCTGCGCAATCTGGACCCGGCGGAGACCGCAAGGCGGAACCTCAGTCTCGTCTGCTACGGCGTGGGGTATAAGGCCGGCGAACCGTTCGCGTCTCACCATGAGATGCTGCAATTTCTGAGAGATAACCACTTTCCGGTCAGCGAGTTTTCGCGGACGGAACACAGCCTCGCAGGCGTGATGAGCGCTGTCGCCGCGGCGGAGCAAAAACGCAGCAGCCTTGATTTCCTGATCGACGGCGCGGTGATCAAGATCGACAGCTATGCCGCACGCGAACGGCTGGGTTTTACGCAGAAGTTTCCCCGCTGGGCAGTGGCTTACAAGTTTGCCGCGGACGAGAAGACGACGACGTTGCTGGAAGTGATCTGGCAGGTGGGGCGTACGGGCAAGTTGACACCGGGCGCGGTGCTGGAACCGGTGGACATCGCGGGCGTATCTGTATCGCGCGCGACGCTGAATAATTACGGCGACATACAGCGCAAGGGCGTGAAGGTGCCCTGCCGCGTGTTTCTGCGCCGCTCTGGCGACGTGATCCCCGAGATACTGGGCGTCGCGGAATACCTGCCTGAATCGCAGGATATCGTGCCGCCGGAAACGTGCCCCGCGTGCGGGCATCCTGTGACGGAGAAGGGTGCGCACCTGTTCTGCGAGAACATACTGTTGTGCCGCCCGCAGCTGACTCGCGCAATCGCGCACTTCGCGTCTCGGGACGCGATGAACATCGAGACTTTTTCGGACAGGACTGCGGAGGCGCTTTATGACCATATGGGCTTGACCGACGTGTCTGACCTGTATTATCTGGACTATGAGCAGCTAAAAGAACTGCCCGGCTTTGGCGACAAGAAGGCGGAGAACCTGCGGGCAGCAATTGAGCGCAGTAAAACCCGCCCGCTGGCTGCGTTTATATACGCGCTGGGTATTCCGGGCATCGGCTCCAAGACGGGCAAGGACCTCGCGAACCGCTACGGGAGTATGGACGTGCTGGCGGCGGCAACGGAGGAAGACCTGCTGACGATAGACGGCGTGGGGCCTACACTCGCACGAAACATCGCGGACTTCTTTATCGACGAGCGCCTGCGCCGAATCATCCGGCGTATGGAGGAGGCAGGCGTCAATCCGCAGTTTGAGCGCAAGGCGGCCAAGCAGTCTCCATTTACCGGCAAAAAGGTGGTGCTGACGGGTACGCTCGAGAAATACACGCGCAAGGAAGCGTCGGACATCATTGAATCACTCGGCGGTGAGGTGGCGTCCTCCGTCAGCAAGGCGACGGATTATGTGCTGGCGGGAGAGAGTGCGGGCAGCAAGCTGACCAAGGCGCAGACGCTGGGCGTCGCCGTCATCAGCGAAGCCGAGTTTGAAGAGATGGTCAAGGTTTAAGGGCTGGAAACTTAACGATTGGATTCGAATAGCCAAAAGTGGAGGCCTCGATGAGATTTGCCGCTTTAGATTTTGAAACAGCCAATAGTTTTATTGGTAGTATTTGTGCCATTGGCTTAGCCATTGTTGATAACGGTTCAATTGTAGATAAAAGATACTGGCTTATAAAGCCACATAAGGATTACTGCTATTTTAACTCGTTTAATGTGATGATCCATGGTATTACAAAAAGCATGGTCAATGATTCAGAAGAGTTTAACGTCATATATAAAAATGAATTGCTGCCATTAATCCAAGACCAAATTCTCGTTGCGCATAACGCATCTTTTGATATGTCAGCATTAAGACATGTTTTAGATTTATATCAAATAGATTATCCCCAGATTCAATATCTTTGTACATATAAAGCAGCGCTTAAAACCTGGGTTGGTCTTGAAAACTACAAACTGGATACAATATCAGAGTTTATAAGCTTTGAATTTACACATCATAATGCCGAGGAAGATGCTCTGGCATGTGCAAATATATTAATAGCCATTCTAAATAAAAACAGGCTAAATGATATCAGATCACTTTCTGAATTGATTGGATTAAAGCTGGGCCAGCTATATGCTAATGGTTACAATCCATGTAGTATTAAAAGCAGTCACAGGGTGGATTGTTCGTTGATTACTCCTGAAACCCAAGACTTTAATATTGATAATGATTTCTATGGCAAAAAAGTCGTTTTTACGGGAACATTGTTAAGCATGCCGCGTAAAGAAGCAATGCAAAGAGTAGTTAATGTTGGAGGAACAATTTCTGATACCTTAACAATAGATACGGATTTCTTAGTTGTGGGCATACACAACTATTCAAAGTTTAATTATGGACAAGTTAGCAGCAAAGCAAAAAAAGCAAAACTACTTGTCAGTAAAGGTTGTAAAATACAAATAATCGATGAAAAGGACTTTATAAGAATAATAGGGTAGGAAACATCTTGTAGCCGCAGGAAAAGACCCAAGCCATTAAAAATAAAACGGCCCTTCGCCGGAATGACAAAGGGCCGTTGATTTTTTCGGAATGTGCGTGTTTATCGAATGCCGTAGGTAAAGGTGGTCTCGAACATGGCTTCAATGTTCTCGATTTTGGCGTCGTCGATCATCGTACCGCTGTCCATGATGAAGCCGCCGCCCGGCGCACAGGTGTCAATCAGCATCTTGCAGTAGTCGACCACCTGCTGCTTCGTACCGTAGGAAAGCGTTACCGCGGGCACGTTGCCCATGATGCACGAGTGTCCGCCCAGCGCTTTCTTGGCCTTCTGCATGTCGGTGTATTCGAACGAGAATATGCACTTGCCCGGGGGTACTTCCTTCAGATACTCCAGTCGGTTGTTGTACCGGCCCTCGACGTAAACCACCGGTGTCAGTCCGGCGTCGGCGACCGCTGTCAGGTATTTGAGCAGCGACGGCCAGTAGAACTTCTTGAACTGTTCATCCGACATGAACTCGTCCACGCCTTTATGCAGCCAGAACCAAACGAAAGGCGTTGCCTGGCCGGAACAGCCCGCAATGGTATCTTTGATCGCGAATTTCGTCACCACGTCAATCAGGCGCAGCAGCTCGTCCGGATGGTCATACATGTCCATCAGTATGTTTTCCGTGCCGCGCATGCTGTCGCCGATCATATCGAACGGGGCGTAGGCGAAGCCCGAGTAGAGGAGCGGCATTCCGAACTGCTCCTTCATCTTCTGCCGGTATCCGCCCAACTTGATGAACCAGTCGAGCAGGTGCTTGCCGGTGGTCACCAGCGCCTCCAGCGACGCGATCACCTCGGGGTCGGAGAACGCCGCGAACTCGCCCATGTGGCCGAACCACATCGAGTTGCGGAAATCAATCTTGGCAAGGCCAGTCAGGTTGGAAAAGCTACGCGGTATCCACTTGTTCATCATGAACTTGGTGATGTCGTCGATGGCTTCCTCGTACTCGTCGCCCTTCATGTATTCGCCTTCAATGTATTGATACATGATGTTGGGGTCCTCGATGTGCTTGCCCGGCCACCGGAACCAGGTGATACCCGCGGATTCCATATAGTTGGTGGGGAAGAACAGTATCGGATCCCAACCGAGGTCAGGCTTGAAATCGCGATAGAAAATGTCGTAAGCCTCTGCTGCCTTGCTGAAGTCCTCCATTGCGTCCTGTACCGTACATGTTCCCGCGTAATAGATCGGGAAAGCCTGAAATACCGGCACAAGGGGCACCCTGTCCGGTTCAACGAGTTTGGTTGCGTCCATCACCCTTTTTAGTCTGGCATCGTATACCGCCTGAATGTCCATGGTAATTACCTCCCGTCCATCGTTGGAATATTTTGTTTTGACTTGGCAATAAAAAAGCGAATAGTACAATAATAGTACTTATATTGTATCAAATATTACTATTCCGGTAAACAAGCATTGATGCTGTAAAGTGCTGTTTTTTAGCACAAAAGTGGCAAAATAAAAAAGCGGGAGGCATCGCTCCCGCCGCATTTCAAAGTTGATTTACAGCAGCTTTTTGGTCTCTTTACCCACACTGCCTGAGCCCAGAGTGACCACGATGTCACCAGGAACGGCATGCTCGTCAAGATAGGAACTGATCTCCTCGAAGGTGGGTATGTATTCGCAGGGGGAATTCACTGCTATGGCGGCGACCAGATCACGCGCGTGTATCTCTCCCCGGTCGATATCCCGACCCGGATAGATATCCGGCACCAGCACCATGTCCGCGCTGCCAAAGCAGGTCGCATATTTGTCCTTCAATGTTTTGGCGCGCGTGTAGCTGTTGCACTGGAACACCACCCACAGCTTTTTGTGCGGATAGCGCTTCGCTGCTTCCAGACAGGCGGCAATTTCGGAGGGATGGTGAGCGTAGTCGTGGATGACCTTCACGCCGTTCTTTTCACCCATCAGCTCAAAGCGGCGGCCCGCCAGATGATAGTGCGCGAGCGCCTTGGCGGCTTCGGTGAGATTTACACCGAACGTATCGTGACACACCGTGATGGCGGCCAGCGCATTGCTCATATTATGACGGCCCACAACGGCGAGGGACACCCGTGCGGACCCGTCCGTGGCTATTATGTCAAAGGAAGGGCAGCCCATCGCGTCGTATTCCTCGTTTGCGGCTATGTAGTCGGCGTTTTCGAAGCCGTATGTCACCACACGGCGGCCTGACTGCGCGGCAAGCTTTTGCACCAGCGGGTCGTGCGCGAAAGCAAACAGTGTGCCATTCTCGGGCAGCAGCGCTGTGAATTTCACGAAGGCTGCGTATATGTCGTCAATGCTCTTGTAGTAGTCCAAATGGTCGTCGTCGATGTTGTTGACCAAAGCGCAGGTGGGGCGCAATGTCAGGAAGCTCTCCACATACTCGCAGGCTTCCGTGAGAAACGCCGGGTAATCTCCGATGGCGACACCACCGCCTAAGAAATCCACCATGCCGCCCACATGCACCGTCAAATTGACGCCGCATTCGCGCAGTATCAGTGCGCACATAGACGTGATTGTTGTTTTGCCGTGGCAGCCCGCTATGCCGATCACCGTCTCGAACTGGCGGCTGATCTGTCCCAGCAGTTCCGAACGCTCCAGCATGGGCAATCCCATTTCTTTGGCGCGGTCGTACTCGGGGTTGCCCGGTTTGATCGCGGCGGAATAGATCACCAAAGACGCATCTTCCACGTTCTGCGCGTGATGCCCTATAGTAAACGGTATAGCTTCTTCTGCCAGTTTATTGGTAAACGGGGATTCGTTTATATCCGAGCCTTTTGGCTTATATCCTAGGTTCTTCAGTATCACGGCAAGGCCGCTCATGCTGCATCCGCCGATGCCGATAAAATGAACTGTCTGACCGAGAAATTGCTGCAAACTCACCATAATTACACTCCTGCTCACCGCACAATCTCATGGGTGCCATAGCATTATACTCCAAACAACTGCCATATATCAATAAAAAAGGTGTCTCCCTATTTAAAAAAGGATAACAACAAACTATAATAACATATGAAAAACTCTTTACGAGGTGCATCCGGATGGAAAAAGCCGACAGAAAAACGCGTCTGGCCGTGGTTTCCGCCATGTTGCAGCGCAGCCCCGGAAAGTATTATTCTCTTAAGGTGTTCTGCGACATGTTCAGCGCAGCGAAATCGACGATGAGCGAAGATATCGCCATATTGCGCAGCATGTATAAAAAGTATGGGCAGGGCGATATCGAGGTGGCGCTGGGCGCAGGAGGCGGAGTGCGGTTTGTACCAGCGCCTTCGGCGGAACAGAAAGCGGAGGCGCTGCAGGAAATAGCGGATCAGCTGTCCGACCCGTCCCGCATACTGCCCGGCGGTTATATCTATACGGTGGACATATTCTCTAATCCTCAGTATGTGACGGCGATGGGGGATATACTGGCCGGAATGTTTGTGCGCACCAATCCGGATTTTATAGCCACGGTAGAGACCAAAGGCATACCGCTGGCTTTCAGCGTGGCGCGCGCGCTGTCCAAACCGCTGGTCATCGCCCGGCGGGATCTTAAGATCACCGAGGGCTCCGTGGTGACCATCAATTACCTCACAGGCTCCTCCCGGCGCATGATGACGATGTCGATGTCCAAGCGCGCCGTGAGCCCCGGACAGAAGGCGCTGCTGATCGACGATTTTATCGCGGGTGGCGGCACCGTGCACGCTTTGTGCGAAATGATGAAGGAGTTTTCCATCACCGTTGTGGGCTGTGGCACGGCCATCGCCACGAAACAGCCCGAGCGCAAGCTGGTGGACAACTATCGGACGCTGCTGGTGCTGGAGGAAGTGGATGCCGCGGGCGAGCGCATTGTGATCCATCCGGCGTAATAAGGTGCATTTATCTGACCAATAAAAAACCGTTCAGGAGAGCTCCTGAACGGTTTTTTTGAGAGGCCCAGTGTTACAGGCTGTCCTCCATTTCGAGTATTCTGTCGGCACAGGCTTCAATCATTCCCAGCTCGGAGAGCGCCTGCGATATGCTGTAGCGCTTGCGGAAATCCTTCGTGACCAGCAGCGTCTTTTTCAGGTCATCCCGGCTGATACCGGCTTTGGTGGCGCTGGTGGGCGCTCCAAAGTTTTCAAAGTAGCGGATAATATCGCGGTAATCCGGAAGAATCTTGCTGTATTCCTTATAGGATTCGTGCCAGCCTGTAAGTGCATCAATGCGCCGCTCCTGCTCCTCCCAGCTGATATACCAGTCGGAGTTGACGGACATGACTTCTTCGCCCACGCCCGGCGGGAAGTTCTCTATGAGATACTGGCGCTTTTCTTCCTGCGCCATACGGGCGGCTTTGACCGCGTTCTTGTCAATCTTGGACAGGTCCGCCTCGCGCAGCATGGAGTGGAAGAGCAAAGAGTAGATGAGACCTATGCCGACACTGATACCGTGAGAGGGCGACGGTGTGCCGTATGCCAGTGAACGCATTTCCCAGAAGTGCGACATGTTATGCTCAACGGATGCGACGGTGCGCGTATTGCCCACGATGAGCACGGTGAGCCCTGCGAGTATCAGCGCCTCAATGAGCGTCTCCATGCCTGCCTGTGTGCTGGAAAGTATGTCGTTCATGGCGAGCTGGCAGCGTTCCAGCGCACGCTCCACCATTTGTGTGCACAAGGGGCAAAAAACTTCGCCGGTGACCACGCTGCCCAGCTTCCAGTCCACCAGCACGTTGTATTTGGCGATCATGTCTCCGAGGCCTGCAGCCTGCATCAGTTTGGGCGCGGCAGCCAGTATATTGGAATCAAACATCAGCAGCCGTGCGGAACTGCCGTAAACCGTCACTTTCATGCCATCGATCATCATAGCCGAGGTAATGGAAGTATAACCGTCCATTGAGGCCGCGGTGCCGAACACTGCAAACGGCAGCTTATTGATAAAAGCGCTGCGCCGCGTTAGGTCGGTGATGACGCCTGAGCCGACAGCGAGTAGGAATTCCGTATCCGAATTGATCTGTGAGGTGATATAGTCGGCCATTGCGGGCGTTGGCTCTATCTCGCTGCCCGGCAGTATACACAGCCGGCAGTTAAATCCGTCGCGTTCGAGATTATTCATAATAGATTGAGCAGCCACAGCCAGCGTGATACTGTCCGCCACGATCAGCATATTGCGGCCGATATCAACGCTGCGCAGGCACGCGCCGCATTCATTGATAAGGCCGGGTTTTATGTATATGTCCATTTGGGGCATTTGGTGGCTGAGTGAACAATCGCAGCTTAAGTTTTTAAGCTCCAGTTTTCCGTTTCTGCGAACGATGTCTGCGTGCATTTATGAGTTTCCTTTCAGGTCCTTTACCCCGTTGCGGGCAGGCTCCATTTTTGAGTTGGCTTAGCGAAAAGCACCTTGTTATTATAGACCTTTTTATCCGGCTGTCAAACATAAACCCAATAACCGCCAGTATCCGTATATACTCAAAACATAGAGGACAAGCAAGCTGTTTACATACGGAACAGCTCTATTTTCTGGCTCCTCGGGGCTGGAATTTCACTAGAGCTTAACATGAAAAACACCCTTGGCATAGTTTTCTCTCTTGTTTACCCATCTTTGAGTAGCAGAATTCAGTTTTTTTTATATTATATACTATAACTCAATGGAAGAGGTTCTGATACTATGCCTTCAATTATATTAGCACCAAAGGGTGACACTTATATATCAAGATGTCAGGCGAATGCGAATTTTTCCAAGCAGGAGTTTCTGGTGGCGGGACTGGAATACCGCAGGAAAAATATATACAGGAGCTTGTTAAAGTTCGACATACCTGAATTACCGCGCGGATGTGAGTTTATCAAAGCCAGCTTAAGACTTCATGTGAATGAGCTGGTCTGCGCAAGTGATGTTTCAATTAGGATCGATAGAATCACCTCCAATTTCAATGCCGGCACGGTTACGTGGAATACCGCGCCGCCAATGGTTCCTACATCCACCGTATTTACAGTGGATTATCGCCAGTCGAATGACTTTGTTGAGATCGATATCAGCGGACTGGTGAGGGATGTGTTGTGCATGCACGGCTCTTTTCTGGGTATTGGATTGACGGAGGTGCGCGGAGGAGATGGGATCGCGATATTTGCCAGCTCAAATGATGACGGCAAAAAACACGATCCTTTAGTGAGTATTCAATATATTTGCTGCTCTGGTCCGACAGGTCCGACGGGTCCGACGGGTCCGACGGGCGCAACAGGCGCAACGGGCGCAACAGGCGCGACGGGCGCAACGGGCGCAACAGGCGCGACGGGCGCGACGGGCGCGACGGGCGCAACGGGCGCAACGGGCGCAACAGGCGCGACAGGCGCGACAGGTGCAACGGGCGCGACAGGTGCAACGGGCGCGACAGGCGCAACGGGACCGACAGGACCGACAGGACCGACGGGCCCACAGGGAGATCCGGGAGGGCCGACAGGACCCACCGGCGATACGGGAGCCACGGGACCGACGGGACCCACCGGGCCCGCAGGCGACACGGGACCGACAGGCGACACGGGGCCGACGGGTGATACCGGACCGACAGGACCTACGGGACCCGCAGGCGACACGGGACCGACAGGCGATACCGGGCCGACGGGTGATACCGGACCGGCGGGTGATACCGGACCGGCGGGTGATACCGGACCTACGGGTGATACCGGACCTACGGGTGATACCGGACCTACGGGTGATACCGGACCGACAGGCGACACCGGACCGACAGGACCGGCGGGCGCGGGTGTTCAATTGCGGGGTGTTCAGGTACAGCTTCAGACTGGCGAAGCAACGACAGTCGCGGATACGGCTACGGTCATATTTGATACAATCCTTGAGGACCAGAGCCTGAACATTAACTACAGCGTGGTAACGGGCCAATTTACGATTACTGCGCCAGGCAATTACTATGTGACGTGGTGGGTAGCGACAGACGGCGCTGGGGCTGCGACAACAATTGATTTTGGAGTCAGCTTGGACGGCGGTGCCGCAGTGATCGGATCTACCCCGGCGCTGACAGGACAGGTAAACGGAAGCGCTCTGATTGTGGTGGGCGCGACTCCTGCAACCGTTGAATTGGTCAATGTAACAGGAGATACTGTGTTTATACCCGACACTACGGTACAGGCGAATATGCTGATTATTGAGATTTCAGTCTAGCAATATGCTGCTATATCTCCGGGGCGTCAGCAATGGCGCTCCGGAGATGATTTGATTCAAGCTTAGCCGAATGGCGAAACCAATAGTATAAGATGAAAGCGTAATCGCCTTAGAGGCAGCTGGCGCCGGAAAGCTGTGAGATTTGAGCTGTCCATAAAGGCGCCTTGTCCGACGAATAGAGGGGGAGTTTATGAATATTGCTTTACAAATTGAAAGAACAACCGCCGGAACTGTTGCGGCAGGCAGCAACGTGGTTTATGATACGGTCATTTATTCATCAGGAAATATCAGCTATAACAGTGCTACTGGAGTCATAACGTTTAATGAAGCCGGAAGGTATGTGTTTAATTGGTGGGTCGCAACTCAGTCATCACAGTCCCAGACAGGGGCAGTTTTTGCTATATCAACGTCACAGGGAGATTTGCTGGAAGGCTCTTCACCAATTAAGACCACCGAGGTGGTAGGCACGGGTATAGTAGATGTCGTCGAAGCTCCGGTTACGGCATCACTGATTAATGCAACTGCTCAGACATTTTATTATGCGACATTACCAACAGTACGTGCAACACTGGTTATTATCGAAGACGATATTGGGGTAACAGGACCCACCGGGCCGACAGGTGATACCGGACCGACGGGTGATACCGGGCCGACAGGTGATACCGGACCGACGGGTGATACCGGACCGACGGGCGACACGGGACCCACAGGTGATACCGGACCTACGGGAGACACCGGACCGACTGGTGACACCGGACCGACAGGCGACACGGGACCCACAGGTGATACCGGACCTACGGGAGACACCGGACCTACGGGAGACACCGGACCGACAGGCGACACGGGACCTACCGGTGACACAGGACCGACTGGTGACACGGGACCGACGGGCGACACGGGACCGACTGGTGATACCGGACCGACGGGAGACACCGGACCGACGGGAGACACCGGACCGACGGGCGATACCGGACCTACGGGAGACACCGGACCGACGGGTGACACGGGACCGACAGGTGATACCGGACCGACAGGTGATACCGGACCGACGGGTGACACAGGACCGACAGGTGCCGCAGGTGCCGGTGCGATTATTCCGTTTGCATCGGGAACACCGGTTTCGTTGACGTCAATTGCAGGCGGGCTGGCGGGTTTGCCAGGCTTTGTGGGGTTTGGCACCTCGGCACAGGGTTTGACGGTAGTAGGTGCATCCATTGATTTGACAGGTGGCCCGGGCATAGCAATAAACGAAGCCTTTTCAATGCCCAGGGATGGCACCATTACCTCAATTGCAGCGTATTTCAGCACAACAGTGGCCCTTGGGTTGGTGGGGACAACGGTGACGATCACGGCACAGTTGTATGAATCGACGACGCCGGATAATACGTTTACACCCATTCCCGGCGCGATTGCGACGTTGGCTCCTGCTCTTACGGGAGTGCTGGCGATAGGGACGACTTCAAACGGAGTCACCACGGGGCTGAGTATTCCTGTAACAACGGAAGGCCGCTATTTATTGGTATATTCAATAACAGCAGCTGGTGTTAGCTTGATTAATACGGTTGACGGTTATGCCAGCGCAGGTCTGTCTATCGTCTAGCTGGAGTTAATTTAGCGGAGCAATACAAACGAACGACACAAAAAACTTGAGTCAGGATGGGGGTGCTGAAGTGATATGGATTCTCAGCACCCCCCATGCCTAAAGTGAAGTGACAGGATTTTCTGGAGCTGGGCCTCAACATTGGTTTATTGAAACCAGCTCAGCTGATAGCATTTGAGATATTGCTTAGCTTCTGCTAAGACAAACAGCCATCACTGAGAGTATGTTGGGTGTTAATGCCTCACGCAGATAAATAGAAAAGGGGTTTATCAGCATATGTTGGCGACTCAAAAGATAAGTATCGGTCTGTCGCCTTATCGTCGAACTGATTTTCAAGGTAAATGCAAAACAGACCGACCGTCTAAAAGGGGAGGATAAAGTGAATATAGCTTTACAAATCGAACGAACGACAGCGGGAACTGTAGCGTCAGCTGCGAATGTTATATTTGATTCGATCGTATACAGTTCCGGCAATATCAGTTACAACAGCGCAACAGGCGTGATTACGTTTAATGAAGCAGGAAGGTATGTGTTCAACTGGTGGGTGGCGTCGCAGTCCTCGCAGTCGGCAACCGGTGCAGTCTTTGCAGTATCCACTTCGCAGGGGGATTTTCTGGAAGGCGCGTCACCAATAAAAACCGGTGAAGTGGTGGGAACGTGTGTTGTGGATGTGGCGGCTGCCCCTGTAACGGCATCGCTGATAAACGCAACAGCGCAGCTTTTTTATTATGCATCGGTGACACCTTTGACTGCAACATTGGTCATCGTTGAAGATGATTTAGGTGTGACAGGACCCACCGGAGACACGGGGCCGACAGGTGACACGGGACCTACCGGAGACACCGGACCGACGGGAGACACCGGACCGACTGGCGATACCGGACCCACTGGTGACACTGGACCCACCGGCGATACAGGACCGACGGGAGACACAGGACCTACGGGGGACACGGGACCCACCGGAGACACGGGATCCACGGGTGATACCGGACCGACTGGCGATACCGGACCGACGGGCGATACCGGGCTGACGGGTGACACGGGACCGACAGGTGATACAGGGCCGACAGGCGATACCGGATCGACGGGCGACACGGGACCGACGGGCGACACGGGACCTACCGGAGACACGGGACCCACTGGCGACACGGGACCCACTGGCGACACGGGACCGACGGGGGATACGGGACCGACGGGGGATACAGGACCGACAGGTGACACCGGACCGACCGGAGACACGGGACCTACCGGTGATACCGGACCGACAGGTGATACCGGACCTACGGGAGACACCGGACCGACCGGAGACACGGGACCAACCGGTGATACAGGACCGACAGGTGATACCGGACCTACGGGAGACACCGGACCGACGGGCGACACCGGACCGACGGGCGATACAGGACCGACGGGTGATACAGGACCGACGGGAGACACCGGACCGACCGGAGATACAGGACCCACGGGTGACACGGGACCTACGGGTGACACGGGACCCACGGGTGATACCGGTCCGACGGGAGACACAGGACCGACGGGAGACACAGGACCGACGGGAGACACAGGACCGACGGGAGACACAGGACCGACGGGAGACACCGGACCAACGGGCGACACCGGACCGACAGGACCGGCGGTTGTTTTGCAAGGTATTCAGACTCAGCTGGCTGGTTCAGCTGCTGGGGCGGTTGCCGATGGAGATAATGTGCTCTTTGATACGGTTGTTAATGACCAAAGTCCCAATATCAGCTATAACGCTGGGACGGGTGAGTTTACTATTTCAGCCGCTGGGAATTACAAGATATCCTGGTGGGTGGCGACCAATGGCGCAGGTGCGGCGACGCTGGTCACATTTGGCATCGTTTTGGATGCGGGGGCACCGGTTTCAGGCACTTCGCCGCTGCTCACCGGTCAGGTGATTGGTTATGCCTTGGTAACAGTCACCACAACTCCGGGTGTATTGTCGCTGGTCAATGAAACAGGCGATGTGGTTTTCTTCGCCAACACACCGCTGCAGGCCGATATCGTTATTGAAGAAGTTCAATAAAACACAGTGGTTGCCGAAGAAAAAGCAAATCATTTTAAAAAGAAAGTGCAGTGAGTTATTCCAATGAGGATAGCTCACTGCACTATGCCATCAGCGTCTCATACATATTTACATACTAATGATAAAAATACGTTAATATTAACAGCCTTAATAATCGCTGTAAAACAAAGCTTATCACAAGCTGCCTATGCTGACCCACTGCTTGTTGTCTGGTTTGAAGAAGCGGTCAATTAGGCGATGGAGGAGAGAAAAGTGAGTAATATTGCGCTACAGATTGAACGAGCTGCCGGTGGAACAGTTGCATCCGGCGCTAACGTTGTCTTTGATACGGTTGTATATTCGGCAGGGAATATCAGCTATAACAATGTAACGGGAGTTATCACTTTCAATGAGGCGGGCCGGTACGTGGTAAATTGGTGGGTGGCGACGCAATCGTCTCAATCCACGACAGGTGCGGTTTTTGCTATTTCAACCTCTCAAGGTGATAGTTTGGAAGGAAATTCGCCAAACAATACCGGAGAAGTTGTTGGAACTGGTATAGTTGATGTGGTGAGTGCACCGGTTACGGCATCACTCGTAAACGCGACGGCACAAACATTCTATTATGCGTCGTTAACACCGCTCAAAGCTACCCTCGTTATTATTGAAGATGATGTGGCAACAGGTACGACAGGACCCACCGGACCCACAGGCGACACGGGACCAACCGGAGACACCGGACCCACGGGTGACACGGGACCCACTGGCGATACAGGCCCGACGGGCGACACCGGGCCGACGGGCGACACCGGACCTACGGGAGACACCGGACCGACTGGCGATACCGGACCGACAGGTGACACGGGACCTACCGGCGATACCGGGCCAACGGGTGATACCGGACCTACCGGAGACACTGGTGCAACAGGCGATACCGGACCCACTGGTGATACCGGACCGACTGGCGATACCGGGCCTACAGGCGACACAGGACCGACTGGAGATACCGGCGCAACAGGCAATACTGGGCCGACAGGCGACACGGGACCTACCGGAGATACGGGACCTACCGGCGACACCGGGCCAACGGGAGATACGGGACCGACCGGAGACACGGGACCGACTGGCGACACTGGACCCACGGGTGATACCGGGCCTACCGGAGACACGGGACCTACTGGTGATACGGGACCTACCGGAGACACTGGTGCAACAGGCGATACCGGACCCACTGGTGACACTGGACCGACGGGCGACACGGGTCCTACAGGAGACACGGGACCCACGGGTGACACGGGACCGACAGGAGACACAGGACCCACGGGCGACACAGGACCCACTGGTGACACGGGACCTACAGGCGACACCGGGTCTACAGGAGACACGGGACCCACGGGCGACACCGGGTCTACAGGAGACACGGGACCCACGGGAGATACCGGGCCGACAGGTGACACGGGACCGACAGGTGACACAGGACCCACAGGTGACACGGGACCGACGGGTGACACGGGACCGACGGGAGATACCGGACCCACGGGAGATACCGGGCCGACAGGTGACACCGGGCCTACCGGAGATACCGGGCCTACCGGAGACACGGGACCTACTGGTGATACGGGACCTACCGGAGACACTGGTGCAACAGGAGATACGGGACCCACTGGTGATACCGGATCGACTGGTGATACGGGACCTACGGGAGACACGGGACCAACAGGTGACACGGGACCGACGGGCGATACCGGACCGACAGGTGACACCGGGCCCACAGGTGACACGGGACCGACAGGTGACACGGGACCGACAGGTGACACGGGACCCACCGGAGACACGGGACCGACGGGCGACACGGGACCCACGGGTGACACTGGACCGACAGGAGACACGGGACCCACTGGTGATACCGGACCGACTGGTGATACGGGGCCGACGGGCGATACGGGACCAACAGGTGACACGGGACCGACGGGCGATACCGGACCGACAGGCGACACGGGACCGACCGGAGACACGGGGCCAACAGGTGACACCGGGCCGACGGGAGATACCGGGCCGACAGGCGACACGGGACCCACTGGCGATACAGGCCCGACTGGCAACACCGGACCGACGGGAGATACCGGGCCGACGGGCGACACCGGACCTACCGGAGACACCGGACCGACTGGCAATACGGGACCTACCGGAGACACGGGGCCCACCGGCGACACCGGGCCTACGGGTGATACCGGGCCTACCGGTGATACGGGGCCCACAGGTGACACCGGGCCTACCGGAGATACGGGACCTACCGGAGACACGGGACCGACGGGCGACACCGGACCGACGGGTGACACCGGACCGACGGGTGACACCGGACCCACGGGTGACACGGGACCGACGGGCGATACCGGACCCACGGGAGATACCGGGCCGACAGGTGACACGGGACCGACGGGCGACACCGGACCAGGCAGTACACTGGCGTTTAATCAGATTACCGGGCCTATCGACATTCCGACTGGCGGTACAGAGACAACGCTGGTATCGGAGCCGGTGACTGTCACGGCAGGTCAAAATATTAAAATTGACTGGGCTCTGGGCTTCGAAGTGGTTAACGACGCGAACTACAACGTGGTTGCCGAATTTAGGACGTACAGGGATGCTACTTTGGTCAATACACGGACGTTGAACAGACAGGGTTCAGCAGCAGGGACGCAGAGCTTCCCGGTCGCGAACACGGGAGTGGATACAGCACCAACGTCAGCGACAATCACCTATAGTTTGCGGGCAGCGAATACGTCGGTGTCAAATGTCACATCTACAGCCGGAAACGATATATTCCTCAATATGATCATTTTCGATTAAGAAAAGCGGGGCCATCCGACAGGGTGGCCTCTTCTGTTAGTTCACATGCTTCAAATTCAAAGGCATAGGTCTCCAAAGATTCCCGGTTGCATACGATGGTGGGTTAAAAGAGTCGGGCATGGTGCCCGGCTCTCATTGTGACGGTGGTTATCAAGTATCACCGCTTGCTCGGTTGCATCATATGATTATTAGAGAAGCTTATGAGAGGATTGTTATCTTGAACCAGATAAAAATATGTGTTTATGCAATCTGTAAGAATGAAGAAAAGTTTGTAGACCGGTGGATGGACGCGGTGAGTGAAGCGGATATCGTGGTGGTGTCCGACACAGGCTCAACGGACGGAACTGTTGAGAAGCTGCGTGCGCGGGGAGCAGAGGTTTATGTGGATATCACCAGCCCCTGGCGGTTTGATACGGCGCGCAACAAAGCGATGGACCATATACCAAACGACGTGGACATCTGCGTATCCAACGATCTGGATGAGATATTCGAGCCGGGCTGGCGGGAGAAGCTGGAAGCGGTGTGGCAGCCCCAGCATACGCGCGCGCGTTATCTGTTCACATGGAGCTTCAACAGTGACGGCACGCCAAACAAGCAGTTTGCCATGGAGAAGGTGCACCGCCGGCATGGCTTCCGATGGGTACATCCGGTACACGAGGTGCTCGAATACAGCGGAATCGACCCGGATCAGACGGTATGGGTACCCGGCATGGTGCTGAACCACTACCCGGACAATTCTAAGCCGCGTTCACAGTATCTGCCGCTGCTGGAGCTGTCCGCACAGGAGAACCCGGACGACGACCGGACAGCGTTTTGGCTGGGGCGGGAGTACATGTATCGCGGCCTGCACGACAAGTGCATCGAAGAGCTAAAGAGGCACCTGTCGCTTCCCTCCGCGGGGTGGGATGAGGAAAGGTGCGCGTCCATGCGGTATATTGCGAAAAGTTTTCAGTGCAAGGGCGATAACAGGCAGGCGCGACAGTGGCTTTTCAGAGCAGTGGCCGAATGTCCGCATGTGCGTGAGCCATATCTGCAGCTGGCGACGCTGGCATATACCGAAAGTGACTGGCCGCTGGCATATTTGATGGTGGAAAAGGGCCTTGGCATCACGCAGAAATCGGGCAGCTATCTGCACGACCCGGGCGCATGGGGATACAGCTTCTACGACCTGGGGGCCATCGCCTGCTATCGGCTGGGGCTATATGAAAAGTCGTACGGCTATGCGCAGACGGCCTGCGATATGGAGCCGGGCAACGTGCGCCTGAAGAGCAACCTGGAACTGATACGGCATATGATGAAACAAAAACAGGCGGGGGAATGACTGTGGGTAAATATAAGGTTTGCGTATACGCCATCTGCAAAAATGAAGAGAAGTTTGTGGACCGGTGGATGGACTCGATGAGTGAGGCCGACATGGTTGTGGTAACGGATACAGGTTCCACCGACGGCACGGCTGAAAGGCTGCGCGAGCGGGGCGCGGTGGTGTATGTGGACGAGGTTAAACCATGGCGGTT
>JAEWTW010000019.1 GCA_023397655.1 Bacillota bacterium | reverse complement strand
CGACCTTTTGATTCGTAGTCAAACACTCTATCCGGCTGAGCTACGGGCACATATATTTGCTGCTGTAAGGGGCTTATCACTTTGTGTGTTTTGTTCCTGCCCTCATTGCGCTTGATGATTATAATCTATTGGCTATGAAAATGCAAGACTTAACATAGAATTTGAAATCATTTTTGACTCGAGTCCTGCTGGATATAATATCTGTGCAATTCACTATTCGAATTCAGTTACTAATATATATATCTTTGCAATGGGCAACCTTGAGAATTCCACTATGCATATCAGGCTTCAATAATAACGGCAGTAAACTGCATATGCCCGGTCAGACAACTTCGTCCTATATAGAATAAATTGCATCGGGAAATGGAAGGTTGTTAAAATACTGCTATCAACTCATGTGGTTTTCCACAGGCCTCATTGCTACAATAATATTAATACGATACTAAAACCTCGCGTCTGAGCCGTGTACCCGGAGAGCATCCATGCTATGGAAAAGGCGGTATGAACGGTTAAACTGCCTGTCCAAAAATTGCGGCGGGAGACCAACGCAGTTCGGGATATCTGCCCATGGCGATATCAATATTCCAGTCAGAAGGAATATTTTAATCGATAAAAAAGTCCAGTGATTATTTTACATGACAATATAGTGCTGAATTGGCGTTACGCAGAAACAGGCGGATAATTTAGCGCATGTGCACCTTAATTTAAGCTATTCAATGCAATTGGGTTAAAGGCTAACATGGGGTTATCAAAAATAAGGAGGAACCCCAGATGTCTAAAAAAATTGGCATCCTTTTGTTGGCTCTCGCCATGATTGTTGCGATGTTCGCAGCTTGCGCCAAAGCTCCGGAAACTCCCGCTGCTGAGACGGAAGCCCCCGCTGCTACGGAAGCTCCCGCTGTTACGGAAGCTCCCGCTGAGCCGGCTGCGGAAGAAGTGCTTGTTGGCGTTACGATGCCCACCAAGTCGCTGCAGAGATGGAACGAAGACGGCACCAACGTGAAAGCTGCGCTGGAAGCTGAAGGTTACAAGGTTGACCTGCAGTATGCTGACAACAAGCAGGATGTGCAGAACAGCCAGATCGAAAACCAGATCACGCTGGGCTGCAAGCTCCTCGTGATTGCTTCGATCGACGGCGGCGCGCTGGGCGGCGTTCTTGAACAGGCAAAAGCGGCGGGCATCCCGGTCATCGCGTATGACAGACTGCTCACCAACACTGACAAGTGCGACTACTATGCCACGTTCGACAACTACGGCGTTGGCAAAATGCAGGGCGAATTCATTGAGAAGGCTCTGGGTCTGAAAGACGGCGCGACGGGCCCGTTCTCCATGGAGTGCTTTGCGGGTGACCCGGGCGACAACAATGCGACGCTGTTCAACCAGGGCGCTATGGACGTTCTGCAGAAGTACATCGACAGCGGCGTGCTGGTGGTGAAATCCGGCCAGACGGCCAGAGAGCAGATCGCCATCACCAACTGGGAGTCCAAGGGCGCTCAGGACAGAATGGACAATCTGCTGAACGGCTACTATGCTGACGCGAACATCAACGTTGTGCTTTCGCCGAACGACAGCTTGGCACAGGGCATTGTGGCATCGCTGAAGTCCGCCGGATACGGCACAGCGGATAAGCCCTTCCCGGTTCTCACCGGTCAGGACTGCGACAAGATCAACGTGGGCCAGATCATCCGTGAAGAGCAGTCGATGTCCATCTTCAAGGACACCCGCGTGCTTGCACAGCAGGTCATCACAATGGCCAAAGCTCTGCTGGCCGGAGAAGAAGTTCCGGTGAATGCGGAGTATGAGAATGGCATGATCAGCGTTCCGTCCTTCAACTGCGAGATCCAGTTCGCCGACAAGAGCAACTGGAAGGCGTTGCTGGTGGACAGCGGATATTATCAGCTGTCTGACATCGAAGGCGCCGAATAATTCGCTATGTGGAAAATGGCGGCAGCAGCGCTGCCGCCATTTTTTGCGAAAGCCTCAAAAGCCCATGGGTTATTGGGGCAGTGGGGTTCCCGTCTGAAGTGGGGTATTGTTTAGGGGAGAACATAAAAGCTTTTCAAGTCAAGTTAAAGCAAGGAGTGGTCGCATGTCGGAATACATCCTGCAAATGGAGAATATCACAAAAGAGTTCCCTGGCGTCATAGCTCTAAAGGACGTGACTTTCCAGGTTAAAAAAGGTGAGATTCATGCGCTGGTTGGGGAAAACGGAGCGGGAAAATCTACGCTGATGAACGTGCTCAGCGGGATTCACCCCTTTGGTTCTTATAGCGGGGATATTGTTTTTAACGGTTCGGTCTGCAAGTTCAATAATATCCGCGAAAGCGAGGCGGCGGGCATCGCCATCATTCATCAGGAGCTTGCGCTGAGCCCGTATTTAACAATTGCGGAAAATATATTTTTAGGAAATGAAAGAGCAAAAGGCGGCGTCATCAATTGGGATGAAACCAATGAGAAAGCCAAACAACTGATAGCACAGGTGGGGCTTAAGGAAAAGCATACGGCGTTGATCAAGGATATCGGCGTGGGTAAGCAGCAGCTGGTGGAGATCGCTAAAGCGCTGTCCAAGAACTGTGAGCTGCTGATACTCGACGAGCCGACCGCCGCGCTCAACGATGATGACTCGAACCATCTGCTCGAGCTGCTAAAGACGCTCAACAAGGAGCAGGGGATCACCTGCATCATGATCTCGCACAAGATCCATGAGGTGATCAAGATTGCAAACAACATCACGGTGCTGCGGGACGGCAAAACCATCGAGACGCTGGACAACAGCGAAACGGTCAGCGAAGGCCGGATCATCAAGGGCATGGTGGGGCGCGAGCTGATGGACCGCTTCCCCAGGCACGAAGCGAAAATAGGCGAAATCGGCTTTGAGGTGAGGGACTGGGTGGTGTACGATCCGCTGAACGAAGAGCGGCTCGTGATCAATCACGTCAATATGAACGTACGCAAGGGCGAAATCGTCGGGCTCGCCGGGCTGATGGGCGCGGGGCGCACCGAACTGGCCATGAGCATTTTTGGCAGGGCTTACGGAAAGAAAATAAGCGGTAAGTTGATAAAGAACGGACAGGAGCTGGTGCTGCACAAGGTCAATCAGGCGATCGACAACGGTATCGCTTATGTGACCGAAGACAGGAAGACGGCAGGCCTTGTTCTGATTCAGGATATTAAATGGAACATCACACTGGCCAAGCTCAATTCAATTCACAAGTTTGTCACCAATGAAGATGAAGAGATTGTGATCGGTAAGGATTACCGGGAAAAGCTCAACATCAAGTCTTCCAATGTGTTTCAGAGAGTGGGCAACCTTTCGGGCGGCAACCAGCAGAAGGTGGTGCTCTCCAAATGGATATTTGCCAACCCCGACGTGCTGATACTGGACGAACCGACCAGAGGCATCGACGTGGGCGCCAAATACGAGATTTATAAGATTATCTTACAGCTGGCAGAGGCCGGCAAATGTGTGATCATGATTTCATCCGAGCTTCCCGAAATACTGGGGATCACAGACCGTTTATACATTATGAATGAAGGCCGCATCGTTGGTGAAATGGATACCATTGAGGCGACGCAGGAGGGTATCATGTCCACGATCATACAAAGTTCTGCCGAAGGCTACAGGGGGAGTAAAAAATGAGCAAAGTTAAAGAGTATTTCAACCGCAACTTGCGGCAATACGGTATGCTGCTGGCGCTGCTGGCGATCATAATCTTTTTCGCGTTTGCTACCAAGGGAACGCTGATCTGGCCGAGAAACGTCTCGGCGCTGATACGCCAGAACGCCTATGTTCTGATACTCGCGATCGGCATGATGCTCTGCATACTGACCGGCGGCAACATCGACCTTTCAGTCGGCGCGCTCGTTGCGCTGGTGGGCGCGATGTCCGGCCTGATGGCGGCGACGCTGGGACTGCCCGATTGGCTGGCCATCATTATCAGCATTGTGACAGGCCTGCTGGCAGGCATGTGGCAGGGCTTCTGGATCGCATTCGTCAAAGTCCCGCCGTTTATCACAACGCTTTCGGGCATGCTTGTTTTCCGGGGCATCAACAACATCATTCTGAACGGCAAGACGCTGGGGCTTCGCGGTGTGTATGAGGTGATCGGCAACGGATCGCTTCCCGACGTTGCTCCGAAAACAGTTCCGGATTTTCTGCATATCGGTGACCTGCTGGCGCTGAAGAACAAGCCGGAGTTTTTAAACGTGACGACGCTGATCATCGGGCTGGTGCTGTCCGTTTCCTACGTGGTATTTATGTTTATCAACAGGAAAAGCAAGAGCGTACGCGGATATGAGGTTCCCTCGTTAAAGGCGGTCGTTGGCAAAGCTTTCGGGTTTTTCATTGTCATCAACATTTTCGCCTACTGGCTGGCTATGGACGAAGGCATACCCATTTTGCTGATCATCATCGCTGCTTTGTTCGTTATCTACAACTTCATAACGAACAGGACGATACCCGGCCGGCACCTCTACGCAATGGGCGGCAACATCAAGGCGGCGCAGCTGTCAGGCGTCAACACCCAGAAGATGATGTTTCTGGTGTACGCGAACATGGGTCTGCTGGCGGGTGTCGCGGGCATCGTGTACTCCGGCAGGGCGATGGCTGCATCGCCGACAGCTGGCGTCAACTTTGAGCTGGACGCCATCGGCGCATGCTTCATCGGCGGCGCTTCCGCGTACGGCGGCATCGGGACCATATGGGGCGCCATCGTGGGCGGCTTCATCATGGGCGTTATGAACAACGGCATGTCCATCATCGGATGGGACGTTTTCACGCAGCAGGTATCGAAAGGGCTTGTGGTGCTTCTCGCCGTCGCGTTTGATATGTGGTCGAAATCAAAATCGAGAGTCAGATAACTTCTTTTCATTCCTCCATCGTCCTTCCCGGGTATTCAGCCGCCCGGGAAGACAACAGCCTGAGGCTCTGCGGCCTGCCGCTCAGCCTTCAGGCTTGTTGCGTGAATAGGGGGATATATGTTCTATCGGTTTGAACGGCATTATGATATAATGGAAATACTATCAGTCAGAAGCGAGGTCGTTCAATGAAAATAAAAACACGATTGAACCGGCAGACAGGTGAAATGTCGGTGGAATATTTCGCTATAACCGACATGAAGAGATTTCGGTTGCGTCTTTGGCAAAAAGTGCTCGCGGATACGCAGCTTGATGCGGTGCTGATGGTGGATACCAACCAGCGCATAACAGACACCTCGGTGGAAGACCTGATGAACGCATTGATAAGCGGAGGGGTGGAGCCGCTTGTGCTGCCCATCGCTGCCAACCAGCAGCGGCTGTTTGGTATCAGCTATACGCCGAAGAAAAACAAGGCGAAGGAAAATCTTTTTTTGATCAGCCTTGCGAAAGGGACTGTGCCGGATGAAAATACGCTGTCCGCGCTGCTCGAATACGATGTGGCGGTAGGCATAGGCCCCGGCAAAACACTGCAGGAACTGGGCAACCTGCTGTGCACCGGGACGCCGTTGTACGGTTCCGGCCTGTTTGAACGGGAAATGTACGATTCCATACTGTGTGCTGCAGTCAGAAGCTCATTTGACATAAGCCGGATCATTAAGGAAATGAAGGATGAAATGGGTATATAAGATCACATTTGGTCTGCTGCTGATCATCATCGTCGCCTCTGCGGTTGGGTCGCTCTATTATTTCACGAGCGTTAACGACATTTACACGCGGGAGTCAGCCTATATGATGCGGGACGACACCCCGAAGTATCATTTTTCGCTGATACTGAACGCTGAGGATGATATATACTGGCAGGACTTTAAGAAGGGCGCGTTCGAGGCGTGTAAGGTGCTGGACGTCGCCATCGAATTCAATCCCGTCACGGAGCCGGACCGCAACAACCAGATCGTTGAGTACATCAACATCGCCAACAAGTCCCAGCTGGACGGCATCATCGTGGCGGGGGAGAACACTGAGGAGTACAAAGCGGCGATCAACGATGCGACGGCGCAGGGCATCAATATCGTGGTCGGTGAGTTCGAGGCCATCAACTCCGACCGTCTTTCATACGTGGGCACCAACTATTATGAGTACGGCGTGGAAGCGGCCCGGCTGATCGCGCAGGCGGGCGGGAACGCGGCGCCGCCGAACCTCGCGGTGATACTTTCCAGCGAGGATGACGACGAGCTGAATACTGTGTCCACATCTCAAAACGACATCATGATGAATGGCCTCAAGAGCGTGCTGATCAACATCGTGAGTCTGCTGTACCGCAGCAACGACCTGCTGGGCGCGGAGGATCTGATCCGCAACATACTGACGGAGCATCCGAACATCGACGTGCTGCTTTGCACCAACTCAAAGGATACGGTGGCAGCGGCGCACGTCATCATAGAGCGCAACCTCGTGGGCAAGGTGAAAATCGTGGGTACCGACATCAACGATGAGATCGCCAACTACATAGAGAAGGGCGTTATCGCCGGAACGGTGGACCGCAACGGTTACGGAGCGGGTTACCGAAGCGTGGCGACGCTCTATGAGAGCATGGGCGATACGTTCAAGTCCAGTTATGTGGACGTGAATGCCAAGAGCTATACCATCGTAAATATATCGACATACGAGAAGCATTGATGATGAAGAAACTGCAAAACCGCCGGAAGCTGTTCCGGAGCATCAAAACAAGAATGACGGCTGTGTTTGTGTTCACAACGATACTGATGAGTCTGACCAGTATATTCATTCTCATCACGTCGCGCAACCTGATCGAGAAGATGGACGATATGTTTTCAGCCAACGTCCAGATCGAAGAGTTCATGGGCAACATGGAGCAGCTGGACACGTATCTGACCAACTACCTGATGACGGACAACTCGGACAGCCTGCTGAACTATTACCGCCAGCGGGACGCGTTCCGGGAACGGGCGCAGACGATGTTCGACGCGTCTCAGGGCGTTTACAGTGAGGACGACCTGATATACAAGGATATCGTCTATATGGTGGATTCGTATCTGAGACAGACGGATGCAGCGGTGGAGGCCAAACGCTTCAGCGATGCGGACGAGTATATCGCGCGTTATGGGGAAGCGAATCAGATCGCATCGTATATCCATACGTATGCCGACCGTCTGAACCTTTCCAAGGTGAGCATCAATACCGCGCAGTATATCGGCATGGCGGAAGACCTGACCAAGATGAGCTTTACCAACATCGTGCTGATACTTTCGGTGGTGGGGCTCAACATACTGGTGATATCGCACCTCACGGTGGGCATGACAGGGCCTATCGAAAAGCTGGCGCATTCGGCGGAGGCGATATCGCGCGGCAACTTCAACGCCGACGACATCATCGTGCACTCGCAGGACGAGCTGGCGGTGACGGCGGACGCGTTTAACGGCATGAAGCACAGCATCCGCGATTATATCACGGCGCTGCACGACAAGGCGGACACCGAGTCCCAGCTATTGGAGCAGCAGATCGAAAACCTGAAGATACAGTCGCTGCTGGTGGACGCGGAGATTAAGGCGCTGCAGATGCAGATCAACCCGCATTTTCTGTTCAACACGCTGAACGCGGGCGTGCAGCTGGCGATGCTGGAAGGGGCGGAGCGCACCTCCGGTTTTCTGGACGACATCGCGCGCATATTCCGGTATAACGTCAAGAGCCTGTCGCGCAAGGTGAAGATAAAGGAAGAGATCGACACCGTACGTGCTTACGGCAACCTGTTCTTTGTCCGCTTTGGCGACATCATCCGGTTCGCGTACAACATCGACTGCAGTCTGCTGGATATCGATGTGCCGCCGCTGATCATACAGCCGCTGGTGGAAAATGCTGCGATACACGGTGTGGGCAACTTGGAGCAGGGCGGCGACATCACGATATCGCTGGAGCAGGGGCCGCCCGGGTGGGCTCATGTGGTGATTGAGGACAACGGCGTGGGCATGAGCGAGGAGACACGACTCAAGATACTGCGCGGCCACACGTTTGAGAGCGAAAAGACGGGGCACACCACGGGCATAGGCGTGCACAACGTCGTGCAGCGGCTGCGGCTGTTCTTCGGCGATGAGGACGTGATCGACATCGACAGCCGGCCCGGGCACGGCACGCGCGTGACGCTGAAATTGCCCAACCGCACCAGCTCGGTTTCGCCTGCTGATGATAATTGAGATAAAAGTAAATAGTAACAACATTCCCCGTTCAGTCGGCATCGAGAATCCCGGAAAGCGCAGCTTTTGGGGATGAGGATTCGCCGGGGAAAGGCGATTCTAAGAATCGGGGGCGCACACCACCGCCAACGTTGTACGAACGAATAATTTGAGTGGGCAAGTCGGGCTTTGCCCGCGCAGCCCACACCTTGCGGCTTTGCGAAGTTTCGCGTGCGCAGCACGCGGAACGAGGCGCAGCGGATAAAGCCGGAAAACTGGCGGGAAACCGAAGGTTTTACGCCAATCCGATAAAGGAGGATGTATGTACAGTCTGATGGTTTGCGACGACGAGCAGATCGTTATCGAATCGGTCAAGCACATCGTGGAGAATGAATTCTCCAACATACAGGTGACGATGTCTGCCCGTTCGGGACGCGAGGCCATAGACAAGGTGCGCCAGCAGCGGCCGGATATCATACTCACGGATATCCGCATGCCGGGCATCAACGGGCTGGAAGCCGTCAAGGAAATCAAAAAGATACACAACAATATCAAGTTCGTCATCGTATCGGTGTACGAATACTTCGAGTTTGCGCAGCAAGCCGTGGAGCTGGGGGCGTGCGAATACCTCACAAAGCCGGTGAACCGCGTGCGGTTGGTGGAGACGCTGGAGCGCATCGTTCGTGAGCTGGATGAGGAACGCCGCAAATACGATCAGGAGCTGGAGACGCGCGAGAAGCTGGACAAGATGCTTTCGGTGCTGGAAAACAGCTTCATCTATTCGCTGATGCTGTCGCAGCAGGCGGATATCGGCCATTACAAGGAGCTGTTCGACATCCGCAGTGAAGCGGGCTATATATTCATACTAACATTTGGCTCCGGGGCTCCGGGCAGCGGCGGCGTGCTGGGGGAAAGCGTGCAGAACCAGAAGTTTTATACGTTCTTCCGCGACAGCTTGAAGCACAAGAGCAAGTGCATCGTGGGGCCGGTGATGCTGGACCGCGTGGTGGTGTATGTCGCGCAGAGCATTGATGATGACTACCAGCAGCGCGTGCAGGCCGTCGGCTTTCTGGAAGACATCATATCAAGGCTGGAATACAAGTACGAGCTGGACTTCAAGGCGGGTATCGGGCGCGTGCGCGGCGACCGCGATATCATGATCTCATATCAGGAGGCGCTGCGGGCGCTGAACCACGCGGAGGGTGAAAGGATCATCCACATCGACGACGTGGCGCCGCTCAGCGCGAACTCAGGCGCGGAGCTGGTCCCAGAGGAAAACCGACTGTTCAAGGCGCTGGAGAAGGGCGACGCGCCCGCCTGCATCGGCATATTAACAGGTATTTTCGGTCGCTACGAACACCTTATGGAGCAGGAAGGCGTGCGCAACCGCCTGATCGAGATGATGGTGGTGGCGCACCGTTTGGCGATAGAGAACGGCGTGGAGGAGGAATCCGCAGGGTATTCCGATTATCTGACGCAGTTGCTGGCGTGTACGACACGGCAGGAGTTCGAACAGACGATGATCGACAGGATAGGCGCTATCGCCCGGAACATCAGCCGGTCCAAGCAAAAGACGATCGGCATCATCGTGGAAAAAGCCAACAGGATCATCGCCGAGCGTTTTCGGCAAGACCTGACGCTCGATGAGATATCCAAGGAGCTCTACATCAGTCCGCAGTACTTCTGCCGGCTTTACAAGCAGGAGATGGGCGTCAACTTCATTGAGAAGCTGACCTCCGTTCGCATAGAAAACGCGAAGCGCCTGATGGAAAGAGGTGAGTATTCAATTAAAGAGATCTGCTATATGTCGGGATACAGTGACCCCAACTATTTCAGCAGGCTATTCAAGAAGTTTGAAGGCGTATCCCCATCGGCCTACCAAAAGCAAATTTAAGCCTTATGGAGGTTCCAATGAAGAAACTTGTGATATTCCTTCTGGTGGTGGTTTTAGTTCTTCTGACCGGGTGTCAGGCGAAACAGGTGTACAAAAATGACGACGGCAAAGTCATCATCGGCTTTATTTCCGAATCCATGACGGTGGAACGGTGGCTGCGCGACCGCGACATATTCGTGGCCAAGGCCGAGGAACTGGGCGCGGATGTGATCGTGCAGAACGCCTATGAAGACAGCTCGCGCCAAACGGAAATCGGTATGGACATGGTGGATAGCGGCGTGGACGTGCTGGTCATCGTGGCATACGACAAGGACACGCTGGGCGACCTGATCAAATATGCGCATACCAACAATGTCAAGGTAATCGCGTATGACCGGCTGATCACCAACGCCAAAGCCGACCTGTACATCTCGTTCGATAACTACAAGGTGGGTTATCTGATGGCGGATACGGCGATAAAAGCGGTGCCTAGCGGCAACTACCTGATACTGAACGGCCCGGCCACCGACAACAACTGTTTCATGATCAACGACGGGTACAAGGACGTACTCCAGCCGCTGGTGGACAGCGGGGCAGTGAGGATCGTGGGTGAAACATGGATCGAGGCTTGGCGGGACGAAGCGGCGTATGCGTTCGTGGACGACCTGATCACGCAGGGCGTCCGGATCGACGCGATACTGGCGGGAGACGACCGGCTGGCTGAAGGCGCGGTGAACGCCCTGAGCGAGAGCCGGCTCGCCGGCACGGTGTATGTGACCGGACAGGACGCGGAGCTTGCGGCCTGCCAGCGCATTGTGGAGGGCACGCAGCACATGACGGTGTATAAGCCCATCAGCATGCTGGCCGAAGGCGCGGCACAGATCGCGGTGAAGATGGCGCTGGATGAGGACATCGGCAGCACGCAGACCATCAACGACGGCACATATGATATCCCGTATATCATTTATGAACCGATCCCGGTGACGATAGACAACATTGTGGACACGGTGATCAAGGACGGATTTTATACCACGGAGCAGGTGTATATGAACGTGCCGCAGAGCCAATGGCCTCAGTAATCAAAATTCTTTGACGGAACAGGCAGCCCGCACAGCAGGGCTGCTTTTTTGTTACAGTGACACCGTTTCACCGCGCGTGGTTTGGTTAAAAATATTATAAAAATGGAAACATTATATGATCAATGTGCTTGACTTGGAATGTGTGTGATATAATGTGCGCTGAGATTTTAGAGAAAAGGCATAAGACTTAAAAGACGATATGAACGAAAACAGAGATAAGAATCATTTGCAGTTTAACAGGCGAAGCATCATCATTATCGCCGCAGCCCTTTTGGGAGGCGCGGCGCTGGTCATGCTGTCCATATTTATATACCGCACGGTCATCAACCCGGGCGCTGCTTTCACGCTGCCGGAGCCGCAGCCGACGAAGCAGCAGGCGGACGCGGGCGGACAAACGGCACAGGAGACGGTGCAGCCGGATATGGGTTTCATGAAGGGGCGCGTCAATATACTCGTGATGGGCATGGACTCCAACGAGCAGCGCCTCGGCACCAAGCGGGAGGACTTTCGTACCGATACGATGCTGCTGGTGACGATTGACTTCAATACAGGCAAGGTGGACATGATCACCACCCCGCGCGACAGCTATGTGCATGTCACCAATGCATCCGGCGAGCTCTACAAGGTGAACGCGGCGGCGTACTTCGGCGGTGGCCTCAGCGACAGCGGCTTTGCCAACGCGTGCGACACCATCAGCGGCGTGTTCGGCGGTATACCCGTTCCCTATTACATCGGTGTGAACATGGACGGCCTCGTGGCGCTGGTGGACGCAATGGGCGGCGTGGATTACGACGTGGATATTGAGTTTCAGGGCACGAACGGTATGATATACGAGGGGTATCAGCACCTCGACAGCCAGCAGGCGCTGGATTATCTGCGCGTGCGCAAGGGTTACGGCACTGATGTGGACAGGCAGGAGCGCCAGCGGCGGCTGCTCATCGCGGTGTTCAGCCAGCTGGCGGACAGCGGCCAGATCAAGAATCTGCCGCAGATATACCAGTCGCTCAAGGACATGATTTATACCAACCTGACGCTGGAACAGATATGTGCTCTGGCGGTGTTCGGGGCGGGTTTTGACGATTGGGCGGATATCGGACAGTACACGCTGCCCGGCGAATACCACACGGCTTACGGCGTTTACTTCTACCTGCTGGATCAGCGGGGCAAGGCGGACATCGTCAAACAGGTTTTCGGCATCAATATCGGCATCGACGAGGAGCACGACATAAACTATGTACTGAGCCACAGCGGGAACGACAAACCCCGGAAAACTCAGACGCCCAAACCCGAAGCGACGCCTGCGGCTCCGCCGGATACGGACGAGCCGCCGCCTTCGCCGGAACCCACCGAAGCGCCTGCGGTACCCACAGAAGCGCCGTCGGCACCGGAACCCGCCGGGGGTGAGTGAACGCATGCATAGGCGTTGCCGCCGGTGCTGTTGTGTGGTATCATGATCCGGTGATTTAGATTCGCTTCAATGGAGCTGCAACAACAATGCACATGAAATATAAAGGGCCGATGCTGATTGCGCTGACCGCCGTGCTGTGGAGCTCAGGCGGCCTGCTGATCAAGCTGGTGCCATGGGACGCGATGACCATCGCAGGCTTGCGTTCCGTATTTGCGGCTTTGGTCATGGCTGTTTACATGCGCAGGCCGCGCATCACTTTCACCAAACCGGTGGTGCTGGGCGGATTGTCGCTGGCAGCCACGACGATACTGTTCGTGCTCGCGAACAAGCTGACGACCGCAGCCAACGCCATTGTGCTGCAATACACCTCGCCTATATTTGTGATACTAATATCCGCGCTGCTTTTAAGACAGCGTCCCAAAGCGCTGGATATCGCCGCAGTGGGCATCGTGTTTGCGGGCGTGATGCTGTTCTTCTTCGATCAGCTGAAGGCCGATGCATTGCTGGGCAACGTATTGGCGGTTCTGTCCGGACTCTCGTTTGCGGGCGTGTTCATTGCAAACAGGATGCCCGGCGCAAAGCCCGAACAGGCGGTGCTGCTGGCTTATCTGATCAACATCGTGATATGCGCGCCGTTTGCCGCGTCCAGTATAACGTTTGAGGCGGTGCCCTGGCTGGTCATCGCGGCGCTCGGTCTGTTTCAGCTGGGGTTGGCCTATGTGCTTTTCAGCATCGGCATCAAAACCACCACCCCGATAACGGCATCGCTGATCGCCGCGCTGGAACCGCTCCTGAGCCCCGTGTGGGTGATGCTGGCCACGGGCGAGAAGCCCGGCGTTTTTGCAGTCTTCGGCGGTGCGGTCGTGCTGGTGACCGTCGTGGTCTACAATATACTCTCGGTCCGTCGCAGCCGGTCGGAAGCAGCAGCGCTGGAAGCTCCCGTGCCCGAAAACGCCGCCATCGATATTTAACGGATACGTTTTCATATAACAGCATAATAGGAGGTCCCCCATGAATGATTTCTTAAGCGGCCTGAGCGGGCTCATCAAGGGTATGCAGCCGTTAATGGGCGAGGAAGCCAAAAAGGACGAATCGATGAACGCATTTCTGCTGAAGAGTGAGGTCAGCGACCTGCAGGGCAAGCAGAACGAGGTGCTGGCGCGCATCGGGCGAGACGTGTACGAGTCGCACCGGCAGTCCGGGCGGTATTCGGAATTCGCCGCGCTGTGTGCGCAGGCGGAGGCTTTGCAGACGCAGATCGATGCCAAACAGGCGGAGGCGGAGCAGGCCGCGCGGGCGGCGGAACAAAAGCAGCAGGCGGAGCAGCAGGCGCTGCTTGAGCGCACCTGTTCAAGCTGCGGAGCGGAGAACGAACCGGGCACCAAGTTCTGCCGCGAATGCGGCACCAAGCTGGGTGCGCCCGCGGCCGCATTCTGTCCGGAGTGCGGCGCGAAGTGTGAGCCGGGACGCAAATTCTGCGGCGAATGCGGCACGCAGCTGGGCTGACACGCAATACGCGGAAGCCACGCTGTTCAGCGTACCATAAGCGACAGGACGAATAACTTTCGTATATTATGCAATGCAGTCAGCGGATGAGTTGTATTAAGTGATCCGAGAAGGTGATTTGCGAATAGCGGAAAAGGCAAGGGGCGGCGGGAGCTGCCTTTTTTTATCTGCGTGCCATTCGGAGCCTGCGGGAAGCAGCGGTAAAACATCGAGTGTATTGCGCGAGCAGCGTGCGGCAACAGGGAATTCGGTCGTATCGCGGCAGGAAGTTACAGGTTAAGCGCGTCTTTAACGTGCTTCTCATGGATGAACACGGGCTGCATGTGATTCATGCCAAAACGGCGTGCGAAGTGGCCGCACTTGCATAGCAGCATATAGTATATGTTCAGGCCGGAGCCGTTCAGCGATTCGAAGTTGCCCTGGCCCTTGGAGATGATCACGTCGGATTCGCGGACCAGCCGCGCCATATCGTCCGTCATGTAATCGAGGCAGGTGCCGGGCATCGCGAGGCCGTTGGTGTATACGTCGGTGACGGCTGTCAGGCCGACCTCCTCTGCGTCGCGCATCGTGGCGTCGTTGAGCGTGGGGTTGCCGCGTACGAAAAAGCGGATGGAGAGCTGAGGGTACAGCCGCTGCAGCACCTGCACGAACAGCTTGTCCAGTACGACCTCACCGGCGTTGTCGGCCAGATAGGCTAGCGTATGGGCCTGCCCGAGTTCGCGGCGGAATGCCTCGCAGGTGTTCGCGTCCAGTGCGGTCTCGCCGCACCCGTCCAGCGTAGCCAGTACCATGGTTTTGGAAACCGTCTTCAGCGCGCCGAAGTCCATCATGTTGCCTGTGATGGCATAGCGCAGCGCGGTAAGCAGCGGGTCAGCGCTGGCGGATATTTTCGCCGTGACGCTGTCCTCCACGGAGAGCATCAGGTTGTTGAACATCGTCTTTTCCTGCGTATAATAATCGTCCACCTGTGTTTCGTTGTGCAGGTGCGTCATTATCTGATAGGTCAGATAGGGGATGGGGACGTCCTCGGCGGCGTCCGCAACGATGCGCATCGTCTCCTTCATAAAGCGCACGCGCCGGGTTTCATCTGTCACGCTGCGCGCAAAAAGATCGTTTGCCTTGTCGAACATACACTGGATACAGTCACATGAAAGCTTCAATTCATCACCACATCGCTTTTTTTGGCACAAGTGCCGTCACCGATTATATACGCATACGCACCAGACAGTCAAATTTATCGCTTAAATGTTAGCAGATGTTTTTGAAATTTGCTTTTATAGCCGTTCCATTCAATTGACAACGCCTAAACACGGCAGTATAATAACAATAAACAACAAACGAAAACAAACGATAACAAAATCCGAAACTCAAAGAGGTAATGCAAAACATGGGCAAACACGTAAAGCTGGGGCTGATTGGCGCGGGGCGCGCCGGGATGATACACGCGCTGAACTTCCGCAGCCGCATCAAGCATGCGGATCTGGTAGCGGTGGTGGACCCGTTCGAGGATGCGGCGAAAGCAGCCTGCGCGGAGCTGGAGATCGACAAATACTATCTGGATTTTAAACAGGCGCTTGAGGACAGCGGCATCGACGCGTTCGTGGTGGTTTCGCCCACCAAGTTCCACCGCGACATCGTGGTGGCATGCGCGAAGGCAGGCAAGCACGTGCTGTGCGAGAAGCCGATGGCGATGGTGGAGAGCGAATGCGACGATATGATCGCGGCGGCGGCGGAGAACAACATCAAGCTGCAGCTCGGTTTCATGCGCCGGTTTGACGAGAGCTTCCGGCAGGCCAAGGAAGCGCTGGACCGCGGCGACATCGGAGACCTGATCATGGTGAAGTCCAATACGCGCGGACCCAGCAAGCCGATGGAGTGGATGTACGACCTCGCGAAGAGCAACGGCGTGCTGGCCGAGCTGAACAGCCACGACATTGATACGATTCGCTGGTTCGCGGGCAGTGAGCTGGCCTCCGTTTACGCTATCGGCGGCAACTACAAGAACCCCGAAGCTGCGGAGAAGTACCCAGACTATTACGATACCGTGATAATGACGGGCACATTCGCAAACGGCAAACAGGCTTGCATCGACGGCGCGGCGTATTCGCAATACGGCTACGACGCGCGCGTGGAGCTGCTGGGTACCGAGGGGCTCATCCACATCGGGCGCAGCGACGCGTATCACATGAAGGTGATTAAGAAGGACAAGTCGGTAACGTCCGCGTTTGTGGACAGCTGGCGTACGCTCTACAAGGACGCCTACGTTGCCGAGGACCAGAGCTTTGTCAACAGCATACTGGAGGACAAGGAGCCCGAGGTCACCGGTATCGACGGCAAGATGGCTGTCAAGGTGGTCCGCGCCGGCAACACGTCGATATTGGAAAAACGCATTGTGACATTATAAAGGCTTTTATTGAGGGCTTCGCATTGGGAAAGGGCTCTGCCCTCTCTCACCCGCTTAAGGGCTCTGCCCTTAAGAATCCTGCTTCTTTTCTTTAAGAAAAGAAGCAAAAGATCTTCGGAAATGCTTCGCATTTCCTGGACTGATTGGATAATAAAACGAGAAATGCCGTCAGGCATTTCTGGCGGGATTCCAAAGGGACGAGTCCCTTTGGTGGTGGTGTGGAGGCAAAGCCTCCGCGGTCTTAGAACTTATATATTCAAGAAGGAGATTAAACAAATGGCGAAAATGATGGCAGCCCGGCTGTTCGGGCCTTTGGATTTGAGACTGGTGGAAACGGACGTGCCCGAGATCGGCGACGGCGATGTGCTGCTGAAGGTGAAGAGCGCGTCGGTGTGCGGCACGGACATACGCATGTACAAGAACGGCTACGCGGGCATCGACGCGGAACACCCGCGCACGCTGTGCCACGAGTTCAGCGGCGTGATCGAGAAGGCAGGCGCGTGTGTGGAGGGCTTCAAGGAAGGCGACCGCGTGAGCCTCGCTCCCAATATCGGCTGCGGCATCTGCGCGCGCTGCGTACGGGGCGACTTCCACCTGTGCAACAGCTTCACAGCGTTCGGTATCAACATGGACGGCGCGTTCGCTGAATACGTGAAGGTACCGGAGAAAGCGGTGCGTCAGGGCAACCTGCAGCTGCTGCCGGACAGCGTGTCGTTCGACGAAGCGGCGATCAACGAAGCGCTCTCCTGCGCGTACAACGGCTCGCAGATGTGCAACATCCGCCCGGGCGACACCGTACTGGTGGTGGGCGCGGGCCCCATCGGCATCATGCACGTCAAGCTGGCACTGATGGCGGGCGCGGGCAAAGTGTTTGTGAACGACCTGTCGGAAGAACGGCTTGCCGCGGTGAAAGCGATGGAACCCCGCGCGATCACGTACCACGGCGACAACCTGAAGGAATTCATATTCGCGAACACGTACGACGGGCTGGACGTCTGCATCACGGCGTGCCCGGTGCCTTCGGTGCAGCAGATGTCGCTGGAGCTGATGGATTACGGCGGCCGCATCAATTTCTTCGGCGGGCTTCCCAAAAACAAGGAAAATGTGGAGATTAAAACGAATCTTATACACTACAGGCAGCTGATTGTGACGGGCAGCACGCGCGCAAGCATCACGCACTTCCGCAAAACGCTCGGTTTCATCGGCGACGGGCTGCTGAACGTGAAGGATCTTGTGACCAGCACGTTTGAACTCAAAGACATCCATAAGGCGTTTGAGCAGGCAGAGAAGGCGATCGGGTTGAAAAACGTCATACGTATGTAAAACTGATATATATAAAATAAGTGGGCAAGGCGGGCTTAGCCCGCGCAGCCCACTCCTTGTGGCTTTGCGAAGTTTCGAGCACGTAGTGCGAGGAACAAGGCGAAGCGAACAAAACCAGAAAAATGGCGGAAAACGAAGTTTACCGCCAAGCCGACGAAGGAGGCAGCAAGGCGGGCTTAGCCCGCGCAGCCCACTCCTTGTGGCTTTGCGAAGTTTCGAGCACGCAGTGCGAGGAACAAGGCGAAGCGAACAAAGCCAGAAAAAATGGCGGAAAACGAAGTTTACCGCCAAGCCGACGAAGGAGGCAACATGAGCAAATACGTGATCGCGATCGACATGGGCACACAGGGCACCAAAACAGCGCTGTTCGACGAGGCGCTGAATGAGCTGGCCACCAGCTTTGTGCAGTCCAACCTCATCAGCCCGAATCCGGGCGAGGTGCAGCAGGACCCGGACGAGCTGTTCGCTTCGGTGGTGGACACCATCAAGGCAGTGGTGGCGCAGTCCGGCGTGAACCCCGCTGATATCGTTTCGGTCGGTATCGACGGCCAGATGTCCGGCATCATGGGCATCGACCGGGACTGGAACGCGTCCACGTACTATGACTCATGGCTGGACGTCCGCTGCGAGAAATACATGGGCGTGATGAAGGAACGCATCGGCAGGCGCACGATTGAGCTGACAGGCGCGCCGGTGACGTACGATCACGGCCCCAAGATCGTCTGGTGGAAAAATGAACACCCGGACGTTTACGCCAACACGGCGAAATATGTGGAGCCTCATATTTACGTGATCGGCCGGATGTGCGGTCTGAAAGCGGATGAGGCCTACATCGATTATACCAACCTGCACTTCACTGGCTTTTGCGACAACCTGAACAAGACATGGGCGGACGAGCTGATGGAGCCGTTCGGCATCGACAGAGACAAGATGCCGCTTATCAAAGCCCCATATGATGTGGTGGGCAAGGTAACCAAGGATTTCGCGGTGCTGACCGGCCTCAAAGAGGGCATGCCGGTGGTGGCGGGCTCGGGCGACCAGGCCGCTACGGCGCTGGGCGCAGGCATCATACGCCCCGGCATGGCTTACGACGTGGGCGGCACTGCTTCGGTGTTCAGCTTCTTCGCCGACAGCTTCCAGCCGGATCTGGAAACGGGAACGTTCGTGCAGATGCGCTCCGTCATCGACGGGGGCTGGCAGCCGCTGGCGTACATCAACGGCGGCGGGCTGTGCCTGCGGTGGTTCCGCGATGAGCTGACGGGAAACAGCGGCATGAGCTACGACGATCTGTCGGCAGAGGCGAAGGACTTAAGCCCCGGTTCGGACGGGCTGGTATTCATCCCGCACTTCGGCGGGCGCGTGACGCCCAACGACCCGTACGTGCGTGGCAGCTGGGTGGGCCTGAAGTTCACGCACAAGCGCGCGCATATGTGGCGGGCCATCATGGAAAGCATCGCCTATGAATACCGGTATTATCAGGAAGTGGCGGGCAAGCTGTACCCCGGCGCGGACTTAAAATCGGTTTACGCCATCGGCGGCGGCGCGAAGAGCCCGCTGTTCCTCTCCATCAAGAGCGACGTGCTGGGCGTGCCGGTGGCCAGACTGAAGGCATCGGACAGCGCGTTGATCGGCTCGGCGGTGATTGCGGGCTACGGCGTGGGCTTGTTCAGCAGCATCGAGGAACCGATACTCAAGGTGACCAAGATCGATAGTACGGTCCAGCCGGATATGGGCAGGCATGTGCGATATACGCCCTATTTCGAGGTATACAAGGACGTCATCGAGCTGCTTCATAAAGTCTATATGAAGGAAGGGTTTGCGGGTTGAACAAAAAGACGGAGGAGAACATTTTCGCCGAGGAGCGCAAGCATCTGATCGTTGATCTGATCAACAAGGAAGTGAAAACCACAGTGGCGGAGCTGTGCGAGCGTTTTTCCGTATCGCCTGCCACCATTCGCAACGACCTGCGGGAGCTGGAGTTTGCCGGACTGCTAAAACGCACGCACGGAGGAGCCATCAGCAACCGCAAAGCCAGCTTCGAGCTGAACTCCTACCAGAAGGAAGTCGAGAACATCGACAAGAAGGCGGCCATCTGCCGGGCGGCGGCCAAATACGTGCAGGACAGCGACATCATCGCCATCGACACCGGCACCACGATGTTCGAGCTGACCAAGCTGATCGCCCCCAACAAGGACATCAAGGTGGTGACGAACGACCTGCAGATCGCGGCGTATCTGGAGAAGTTCTCGGAGATCGACACGATACTCACGGGCGGCATGGTGCGGCGCAACTTTCACAGTACGGTGGGGGCGCTGGCGCTCGAGTCCATCAAGGGCCTGAATGTGGACCGCAGCTTCATGGCGGCCAATGGCGTGCATTTATCACGCGGCATCACCACGCCCAACATCGAGCAGGCGCAGGTGAAGCAGGGGCTGGTCGCCGCTGCGGACGAGGTGATACTGCTGGCGGACAGCTCCAAATTCGGCAAAGCCTCGTTTGTAAAGTTCGCCGACTTCTCACAAATCGATCTTGTGATTACGGACGACGGGCTGCCGGAAGACATTCATACGGAGCTCAGCCGCATGGGCGTCAACGTGGAGATTGCACGGATATAACCATGACGGTAGAACCGCTAAAACGTTCATTTAAGCTGCCGGCTTGCCGGTCAGCTCTTTATTTGATTATAATTAGTGACATATGACATAACACAATTTAATAGGCGTTGTGTTTTGGGCAGTATCGGGTTATAATGGATTTGCAGAAATTCCGTCCAATAATATTCGCGGAGGATATTCAATGATAAAAACTGGAGAGATTGTTGGGAAAGCTCTAAAAGCGGGCATTGTGGTTCCGGCGTTCAACGTGCCTTATCTGCCGATGGCCGAAGCTATTATTCAGGCCGTTGCGGATGAGGATTCATTTGCGCTGGTGCAGGTGGCCCGTTTGGAGTGGGAAAAATTTGAGGCGAAGAGTCTCAAAGCCGTTCGCGACGAGTTCATGAAGTTTAATGACCCGAAGCATGTGCGGCTGCATTTGGACCATGTACCGGTGATCGACGAAGATCATCTTGAGGTGGACTATGTTTCCATCATCAAGGAAGCCATCGAACTTGGGTATCAGTCGGTGATGGTGGACGCGTCGCGTCTGGACCTCGTCGGCAACATCGAAGCGACGGCAAAAGTGGCTGAGCTGGCGCACGCAGCGGGCATCGTCTGCGAGGCGGAGCTGGGCGCGGTGCTGGGGCACGAATCCGGCCCGATGAAGCCGTATGAGGAGATATTCGCGTCCGGCGAAGGCTTTACCCGTTTGGACGAAGCGAAACGCTTTGCGGCTGAATCCGGCTGCGACTGGCTGTCCGTTGCGGTGGGCAACATCCACGGCGCGATATCCGGCGCTCTGAAGGATCAGAAGAAACCGGAAGCGCGGCTCAACATTGAGCATTTGAAAAAGCTCCGTGAAGCCACCGGCCTTCCGCTGGTGCTGCACGGCGGCTCGGGTATCAAGCAAGCCGACATACTTGCGGCGATCCAGAATGGCATTCCGAAGATCAACGTGGGCACCGAGATTCGCCAGCCATACGAGGTGGCGATGAAGGAGACCGGCGACGTGAAGAAAGCGCAGGAAGCCTGCTATCAGCGGACGCGCTGGGTCCTCAAGGACTTCTTCGGTATCACCGGTTCGCGCAGCATTGTTGCGGAATAACGATATAAATAGCTTAGTTATGCGGAGAAGGGGCGACTGAGTCCCTTTTCCTCTGTCCGGCGCCTCCGTTTGCGAGGCAGCTGCCGGTAAATCGATCGCTTTGATGCGTTGGAGGCGTAACGATGGAGAAACATGATGAGCTGAAAGTGGTATATTATGCGCCGCGGGACTTGCGGGTGGAACCCTTTGGAGATGTGCCGGAGCCGGGAGACGGTGAGGTGCTGATCAAGGTGGAAGCCTGTGCGATTTGCGGCTCGGACTTAAAAACGTATTTGAACGGCAACCCGCGCATGCGTCCGCCAGCCGTGATCGGGCACGAGTTCTGCGGCACCATCATTAAAACGGGCGCCGGCGTGACAAATTATCGTACCGGGCAGCGCGTGACGATGGCGACCACGATGGGCTGCGGCGAGTGCGTCTACTGCCGGGAGGGCAAAACCAACATCTGCAAGAACCTCAAGGCGATGGGGTTCCACGTGAGCGGCGCGATGGCGGCATACACCATTGTACCTGCCGCCGCGGTGAGGATGGGCAATCTCGTGGACGTGGGCGATCTGGACGCGGAGATTGCGGCGCTGTCCGAGCCGATGTCCTGCGCGATCAACGGCTTGGGGCGGCTGCCCAAGGGCGCAATCAAATCCGCGCTGATCATCGGCATCGGTGCGCTGGGCATGATGCACGCGCTGGCGCTGCAGGAATATGGCGTAGAAAATATCGTATGCGTGAGCGGCCCCGGCGTAAAGAAGGACATCATGACGGAGCTGGGCTTTAGTGTGATCGGGCGCGAAGAGGTGGATGAGAAGTATCTGGAACTGTCGGGCGGAGACGGGTTTGACCTCGTGGTGATCACCGCGCCGTCCAATCCGGTGCAGGCCGAGGCCATCAAATATGCGCGCAAAGGAGGCTATGTATCGTACTTTGCGAGCCTGCCGCCGGGCAGCGAGATGATACTGCTCAACAGCCGCACGCTGCATTACAACGAGCTGGTGCTGTTCGGTACGTCGGATTCCACACCGGAGCACGTGAAGCAGGCGCAGACGATATTGAGTGCCAGAAAGGACGCGTTCAAAAGGATCGTCACCACACTGCCGCTGAGGGACTTTCAAAAGGGTGTGGACGGCCTGCTGGACAAATCTCTCGCCAAAGTGGTGCTGATACCGTAAGAGCCGTCTCAACACGAAAAAGCTGGCCCGCTGTGCATAAACGGCGGGCTTTTTCTATACGCTCAAAAACTGCTTAAAGGGCCGGGAATTATATTCGCACCAAATTCGATGCTGATACGTAGTATAGATTAGCTTTGCAAAAAGCGGTCCATATCAAAATATTTTGAGGAGGAGCTATAATATGGGTAACGGATGCGGAGGCTTCGGCGGGTTTGGCGGCAACAGCTGCTGTTGGATCATCATACTGCTTCTGTGCTGCTGTGGCGGCTGGGGCGGCAATGGCTGCGGAGACAACGTTGGCGGAGTCGGCGGCTGGGGCGGCGGCTGCGGCGGGTTTGGCGGCAACAGCTGCTGCTGGATCATCATACTGTGCCTGCTGTGCTGCTGCGGCGGTAGCGGCTGCGGATGCAACAACGGGGTTGGCTGCTGATTACTTAAGCTCTGTGCGAATCGGCAAATAGCTAAAAGACACATAGGATTTTTGACATTACATGAAGGGGAAGCGTCCTGCAAACAGGGTGCTTCTCTTTTTTTATGCCGAAGCCGCGGAGCGCTGAAAAAACATACCGGAGAAGAACAACCGCATTTGACCAATTTATGCATACAAATGTGGAAAAACACATAAAAACATCAGAAAACGTTAAGAATATCTTGACGTATGACACAAAGAATAATAAAATCAATAACAAGTAATAGCGATTTTACAGACGCAAGCGCTGCAAAGAAGCAACGCTCCGCCTGAAAACAATTCTCATTCTATTTAAAAAGGAGCCAACAGACATGCAGTTAACCAAAGCGACGCAGCCGACGATGTATTTTATAGGCGTCACCACGACAAAGTCGTCGATCATGCAGGTGTTCCCCGAATGGGCAAAGGCGCTTGGCCTCAAGGACGCTGTGATGAAGGGCATCGACATCGCCATCCATGAGAAGCCGGAAGTGTACCGCGAAGTCGTCGATTTCATCAAGAACGACGAGCTGTCGATGGGCGCGCTGGTCACCACGCACAAGATCGACCTGTATGAAGCGGCCAAGGACATGTTCGAATATCTGGACCAGTATGCCCAGGCGTTCGGCGAACTGTCATCCATATCCAAGCTGGACGGTAAGCTGTGCGGCCACGCGAAGGACCCGATCACCTGCGGCCTCGCGATGGAAGCGTTCGTGCCGGAAAACCACTGGAAGAACACCGGTGCGGAAGTGTTCATTATGGGCGCGGGCGGCAGCGCGATTTCGATGGGCTCTTACCTGATGCAGGATAAATTCAAGGGCAACTACCCCAGCAAGATCATCGTGGCCAACCGTTCGCAGCCGAGACTGTCTGAAATCGAGAAGATATTCAAGACGCTGGATCCGGGCGGCATCAAGTTTGAATATTACCTCACGCCCGAACCGGGCCAGAACGACGAAGTGCTTAAGCAAGTGAAGCCGGGCTCGCTGATCATCAACGCGACCGGCCTTGGCAAGGACCGTCCGGGCTCGCCGCTGACCGACGACGCGGTGTTCCCCAAAGACAGCCTCGTATGGGAGATCAACTACCGCGGCGACCTGCGCTTCATGTATCAGGCGCTGGAGCAGAAGGAGAAGCAGAACCTGCTGGTGGAAGATGGCTGGGTCTACTTCGTACACGGCTGGACGCAGGTGATCGCCGAGGTGTTCCATGTGAACGTGGGCGAGCCGATATTCAGCGAACTGGACAAAATTGCACAGGGTTTCAGAAAATAAGGGAGGATGAATAATATGAGCGGCAAGAATCCGAACACTGACAAATTCAACTGGGTACAGGGCTTTGTGATCGACTTCGATCTGAAGACCGGCCTTTCCAAGAGCGGCGCGGAATCCAGCAAGCGCTATGTTTCCAGCATGCGCGGCATGTACGCGGACGAAGCGGCTACCGAAGAGATGATCAAGAACGGCGACCCGCTGGTCTACGAGTTCTACGAGATGGGCGCGCCCGAGAAGGAAGGCGACCTTGCGTTCGGCGCAAGCATCACGTACCCCGGCAAGGTGGGCAACGAGTACTTCATGACCAAAGGCCACTTCCACACCATACTGGCCACCGCCGAGGTGTACTACTGCCTGTCCGGCGAAGGCTACATGCTGCTGGAAAGCCCCGAGGGCGACTGGAGCGCGCAGCCGCTCAAACCCGGCGTGATGGTGTATGTACCGCCGCGTTACGCGCACCGCAGCATCAACACCGGCAGCGAGCCGATGGTCACGTTCTTCTGCTTCCGCGGCGACGCCGGTCACGACTATGGCACCATTGAGACCAAGGGTTACCGCAAGCTGCTTGTCGAGAAGGACGGCAAGGTGGAGATCGTCGACAACCCGAAATGGAAGTAACCAAAGCATGAAGATACTGATCACTCCGACTTCATTCCAAAAGCCGGTGAACGCGAAAGCCCGTGAGATGATCGAGGCGTTCGCGGACGAGATCGTATACAACCCGCAGACGCGCCCGTTGACGGCGGAGGAAGTGGCGGAGCTGCTCCCCGGTGTGGACGGCTACATCGCCGGTCTGGACTACATCACGGCGGAAGCGCTGGCAAACGCGCCCGCTTCCCTCAAGGTGATCTCGCGCTACGGCGCGGGTGTGGACCGCGTGGATCTGGCGGCGGCAAAAGCCAAAGGCATCGTCGTCACCAACACGCCGGGCACCAACTCCACGGCGGTGTGTGAGCTGGCTTTTGGGCTGATGCTCTCGCTGGCACGGCACATACCGCAGATGGACGGCGCGGTGAAGAACGGCGAGTGGCCGCGTGCCAACGGCGTGGAGCTGTGCGGCAAAACGCTGGGCATCGTAGGCATGGGCGCTATTGGCAAGAAGCTGGCGACGCGCGCCATCGCCTTTGGCATGGACGTAATCGCGTACGACCCGTATTTTGATACGGCGTTCGCGGCGGAGCACGGCATACGCCAGATGGCGCTGGACGACCTGATTGCACAGACGAACGTGATATCGCTGCACGTGCCGCTGACGGAGCAGACCAGACACATGATCGGCATCGAGCAGATTGCGCGCATGAAGAACGGCGCTTTCGTGATCAACACCGCGCGGGGCGGCCTTGTGGATGAAGCAGCCGCGGCGGAGGCGATCAAGTCGGGCAAGCTGGGCGGCATCGGCCTCGACGCATTCGAGGTGGAGCCCCCGACGGAGTCCCCGCTGATGGGCCTCGGCAACGTGGTGTTGACGCCGCACGCCGGCGCGCACACCGATGAAGCGGTGGCGGGCATGGGCCTGATGGCAGTGCAGAACCTGATCGACGTGCTGCAGGGCAAAGAGTGCCGTTGTGTGATAAAATAACAACAGGGCACAGCCCAACTGAATTCGCTTTACTACATTCTTATTTCCTTTCCAACGGCTGCAGTTCCCCGGCAACATGCCGGGGGGCGGCGGCTGAAGGAGATATTGTGCGCCGAAAGGCGTGAACAAGGAGGATAACATGAGCAAATATGATGTCATCAAGAAACTGACGGACTGCGGTGTGGTGGCCGTGGTGCGCGCCGAGAGTGCGGACCAGGCGGTCAAGATTGCCAAGGCGTGCGCCGAAGGCGGCATCGTGGGTCTCGAGATTACGTTTACCGTACCGGGCGCTGTGGACATCATCAAGGCGCTGTCCGCGGAAATGGGCAACGACATCGTGATCGGCGCGGGCACCGTGCTGGATCCCGAAACGGCGCGTGCGGCGATACTCGCAGGCGCGAAATACGTGGTGAGCCCGTGTCTTGACGTGGACACCGTGAAACTGTGCAACACCTACGACGTGCCGTGCATGCCGGGCGCGATGACGCTGAAGGAAGCGCTGGAGGGCATGAGAGCGGGCGCGGATATCATCAAGATTTTCCCCGGCGGGCTGTATGGACCGCGTATCATCAAGGAGTTTAAAGGGCCGATGCCCCAGCTCAAGATGATGCCGACAGGCGGCGTGTCCGTCGAAAACGTCGGCGAGTGGATCAAAGCGGGCGCCGTCGCGGTGGGCGTGGGCGGAAACCTCACGGCCGGTGCGAAGAAGGGTGACTACGCTTCCATCACCGAAATCGGCAGGCAGCTGGTGGCCGAAGTCAAGAAGGCCCGCGAAAGCAAATAGGCTTTCACATTTAACAGGTAACGATCACATAACATATACCCGATAGCTATGGCTGCTAACCGCCGCCGGTATCGGGCCTTTTTTTATCCTCGTTTGGCACCGGGGCACGCGTGTTGTCCTTGGTGCGCAGGAAGTTAGCGCGGTGAGACGCCATCGTTTTACTGTAGACAACCGATTTGGCGAAATCTCTCAGGTTGAACGGTGCCAGCGGCGCCATGTACGGTACGCCGAAGGTGTTAATGGACACGAGCTGGGTCAGCACAAATATGATCACCAGCGTGAAGCCGTAAAACCCAAACGTGCCCGTCGCGATAATCAGCAAGAACTTGAGCACGCGGAATGAGTCCATCAAAGTGTAGTCCGACGGGACGAACGAGGAGATCAGCGACAGCGAGATCACGATGAGTATCAGAGGACTGAACACGCCCGCCGCCACCGCGGCCTGCCCGATGATGATAGCGCCGACGATGCCGATAGCGGTACCGATTTTGGTGGGCACGCGCACCAGCGACTCCCGGATGATTTCGGCGATCACTTCAATGAGCAGCACCTCTATCAGCGCGTCGAAGGGCACTTTGGCCCGCGCCTGTGCGATGGCGATCATGTAGGCGCTGGGCAGCGCGTCGCTGTGGTACGAAACGATACCGACATAAAGCGAGGACACGATGAACGCTAGGTTGAGTGAGATGATGCGCAGCACGCGCAGGAAAGTGCCGATATACTTATTGAGGTAAAAGTCGTCGCACGACCAGATGTATTCACTGAACACCTTGGGCGCAACGATGGCCCAGGGGCTGCCGTCCATCAGGACGATCACCTTGCCTTCCATAATAGCGGCGCAGGCCATGTCCGACCGCTCCACGATGCCCGTCTGCGGGAACAGGCTGGCTTTGCTGTTGAGAATATAGGACTGCAGTTCGCCGGAGGAGGAAAGCCCGTCCACGTCGATCTGCCCGATACGCTTCTTGATCTCATTGACGCAGGTTGGGTTGGCGATATCCTCAAAGTATATGACGGAAACTGCCGTATGCTCACGCTTTCCGACGCGCATCATATGCACGCGCAAGCTCTCGGATTTCAGCCGGTACCGGATCAGAGAGAGGTTCGAATCCAGATTCTCGACAAAGGAATCGCGCGGGCCTCGCAGTGTGTAATTCATTTCGGGCACCGAGGTGCTGCGCTTTTCCACATGCTTCAGGTTGATGACCACGTAGCTGCGGTCCTGCGAGAGCAGCAATACCGTCCTGCCATCCAGTATGTACTGCTCGATGAGGTTGTCGTCGTCGTCCAGCAGACAGTCATCCGCGGTGATCACGGTTTCCACCAGCTGTATGCCGCTGAGACCGTCCGTGCTGCCGCACTGCATCAACGGTTTGATCACATGCTCAGACAGCGCTGCCCGGTCCGTCAGCTGCTTGATATAGAATATCGACACCATACCTGATGAGAAGCGTATATGGCGCTCGCCGATGCCCATGTTCTTGGAACGTAATCTGTTGATGACATTATCAGGCTGCCGTACCGTCCGGCGTGAACGCTCTTCTCTCATTGCAGTTGCTCACCCTGCGCTTCCATGTCCAGCAGGCCGCCGGGGTCGAGGTCTGCGGAAACGGATATGTTGAAAAGAGCGTTTCCATAGGCGGACGTCCAGTCCAGCTGTTCAACAATGTTGGGACATGAAACCCGAAACTTATCTTTGAACCCAAGATAGTCACAGCCTATATCGCGTGAATGGTTGATTGCGCCTGTGATGTCGCTTATCAGCGCCTTTTGCAGCATATCCTTTACGATTTCCTGCTGACGCTCGTCGAACTTGATATCATTGTCTATATACATAGTCGTGGCCTTAAATTTCATTTTGATGTCGAAGCTTACCTGCCCGTCTAAGTAGTGCGGCGTGATTTCTTTGCTCAAACCGTCCACCTTGACTGTTGCCAGATATGCGCCCGTCTCCACGGTGTACATGCGCGATATGTGGTGTCCCAGCAGCCAGACAAGCCCCCAAGACTCCTCCAGCGGGATAAAACCGACCAACTTCCCGTCCCGCATAATGGAATATCCGGTATAGGCGAGGCGGCCTTCTATCACATCTATATTGATTAACACAAAACATTGGTCGCTGTAGAGCAGCTCCAGCACGTCCGAAACGGTGTAGACGACCACTCTTCCTCTGGTTTTTAGCGAATCGACGGTCTCGTCGATCGAATAACCTATGGAGACATTGTTTTCCGGGACGATGGAGAGCAGCTCTTCCGACGGCGTGCGCGTGGTCACCACCTCCAGAGCGCGCCGGTAGTCCACCATCGTTTGCATGCGATAGAAGTATTCCTTGATGTCGTGTTCCGCCAGACTGTCGGTCAGTATCAGCGCCCGTACCGTGCCCAGGAATATGGGCTTGTCCATCTGTGCGTCCAGCTGCCGCCGTGCTTGAGCGTATGAGCTGCCCGCTCCTTTGACAATAGGGTACTGCTGTCTGGTGCCGCCGTTTTCCTGTTGGTTTGCGGCAACGAGGTTGGGGACTTCCACATAAAAAACGAATTGGTCGTCCTGACGGTCGGTCACCACCAGTGTAATCAGCGCCTTATCGTTGATATCCGTGGCGTCCCAGCAGCCGGTGGAAACCAAAGCGACGCACAGGGCTGCAAGCAAGGCCGCACAGCGCTTACCCCGCATTCTTCGCGCCCTCCTTTCGCATTTTGACAGCGGCGACGATGAGCAGCCCGCAAGGAGCTCCGATGGTGCTGATGAGGCCAAGAAAAGTGCCCGTCTGCACGGTAAACTGCTCATATCCCTTGATGCCGGACACGATGAACGTCGCCGCGTAGGCGGCAGTGCCTACCGCGCACACCACAATTAGGCGCTTGGCTTTTGGCAGCATGCGGCAGATGTATTCCACGATGACCAGCAGTACGATGGAGATGCCCACGAACAGGCCGCCAAACCCGACGGTGAGATAGAGAATGTCCAGCCGGGAAACGATCTCCAAAGCGCGGGGAGATGTGTCCCGGATAGCCACAATGAGCGCATCCCTGTAGTTTATGATATCGTGTATACCCAGCTTCATGATGCTGCTGTCGACGATGAGAATATAGAAAATGCCGATAATCAACAGCGATATAAATGCTGTTTTGATTGGCTTTTTGGCGCCTTTTGTGAAAGGCATGACCAGCAATACCTCGATGCCGAGGAAGGGGAAAACGGAGTATTGAAACCCTTTCATATAGCTGTCGACTTCTCCGGCATTAAACAACGGCATTATCCGTTCGATATTACCCTCCGCGGCCATAATGATATGGACGAGTGTGGCAGTAATAAAAAAGACGACGCCGACGATCTCAGCCAGCCGTGCCACGTTGGTGACGCCCTTGTAGGCCACATAACAGAACACCGGAAGGCCAATCAGCGGGAAGGACCATGTAGGGGATTGGGGGAAGAAGTCAAAATGCAGCAGGCGGCTCAGGCTGAATATCAAAAACACCAGTATGAAAAACAGATACGCAATATAGTAAAGGCTGAGCAGATAGGCCCCCGGTTTGCCCACCAGCTTGGGCGCATATTCGAACAGCGACTGGCCTTGATGCATTTGGCCGAGCTTGGCCACCGCCATCGCGGCCAGCCCAAAAACAAAAGCGGTGATTAAAATCACCAGCCATGCGCCGGTGCCTGCTGAAGCCGCCATATCTTTGGCGATAACGACAATGCTGTAGCTGGTGAGCGTCATCAGCAGTATAAAGAACATTTGGCGGCTTGTAATCGTATTGGTCAAAACCCGGTTTCCTCGCATCAAGTTGACTTAATAATTATTGTCCCAAAAATGGGCACAGCCATGCGCGAAATATGATGCTAACGAACAGCTGTGCCCGCCGTTGCACCCGCCAATAAAAACATAATCAATAATGGCTCCGCATATCGTTTACCGAAGGCGGACGGACAGAATTTTTACTCCGGCGAATGCAGGAGCGCATTTTTTATTGTTGAAGAGCGGCTGAATTGTTGAAGATTAAGGAGGTCAGAACGGTGAGCGGCGAGATGGAACAGCGGTATGCAAGGCTGTCGGAAGCGTTCGCGTCGGACGGCTTCCGTGTGGTGAAGCGTGCGTTCACGCAGTCGGGCGGCATGGGTCTGATGGCGAAGCACCTGACCGCGGCCAACTACGACACGGGCGAAAAGAAAGCCGCGTATTATCTGGAGGGCACATCGTATGAGCGCGGCTATCTGCTGGGGCTGCTGGCTGAACCGGCCGTGGCCGACATGGCGATCAGCTTTGCGGACAACATCGTGTTCGACCAGATGGGGCTGGACTTTCTGAACCGGTTCACCTGGCTGCAGAAGCTGCTGGTGGCGCTGGTTGAAGAGCTGACGCATAGCGCGTGGCAGTCTCTGCCCGCGCATGTGCACGATGAGGCGGCGGGGCTGCTTGACGGCTGCCGCAAAAGCAACCCCAATACCAAGGTCACCAAATCGCGCCTGATCGTGCTGAACGCGGGCATTGACACGCTGCTGGCGCTGCTATATACGGGCGGCATGCTGCGCGAGCAGGCGCCGCTGCTCAAGGCGGAGGACATCCATATCAAGCTGATGTGCAACGCATTTTCGGTATTCGGGCCGCAAGCGGGCGGCGGTCACTACTTCGCGCGGGACTTCATGTTCGCGTCCGGCGCGGTGCTGCAGAACAACGTGGCTCACATCATTCACCGGCCGCTGGGACGGGAAAGCGAACGCGGCCATGTGCACGTCAGCGTGACGGCGCCGGGCATCATCGGCTGCTTCAGCGCGATGAACGAACGCGGCGTAGCCGGGGGCATCAACATGTCGCCCGCGGCCAACTGCGACCCGCAGCGTATGGGGATGAACTCGCTGCTGCTGCTGCGCGAGTGCGTGATGCGGGGCGGCAGTGCGCGGGAAGCTGCCGCGGTGATCAAAGCGGTCAGGCGCGGCGTCACGTGGAACTATGTGCTGTCCGACGGAGGAGAGGACACCGCCTGCACCGTGGAGGCGGGCGCGTCGTGGCCGCATACGGAATATATGAACATGCCGCCGCCTGCGCTGCGGCAGTATCTGCCCGACGCGGATTACTTTGCGCGGTATCCGGCAGCGCCCATCGTGGACGGCGCGGCGGTGCGCTGGTACGGTGATCCGCTTCCGCAGGAGTATCTCTCGTTTAACCGCAATCTGTGGCAAGCGTGGAATGCATCGAATTCGCCGCATATTACGCTGCACGCCAACGTGCTGGAGCCGGACGGTTTCATCAACCGGACACAGGAGGAGAAGAACTGCCCATCCACGCAGTATTTTGCGCCGCTGCGCGCATTGACCGGCGTTCACATGACAGGAAACCATTTCCTGATGCCCCAGATGCGCATGTGCGCAATGGACAGCTGGGTGGCGCGGCTGACACTGGGCCACGCCAACGACATACAGTGGCGCTACGACGCGCTGCGCAGCGAGATCAGCAAGGCGCTGATAAAGGACGGCAGCATCAATTTCGCGGCCGCAAGGCGTCTGGCGGATTTCCTTGCGCCTTACGGCGCATACCCTGCTTATTATCAGCGCAAGCCGAAAAGCCGTGACGGGCGGGCGCTCCGTATCGAGGGCTGCGTGTCGGTGTTTGACCTGAAAGAGTGCGCAGCGGAGAGCCATTACGGCTATTTCGCGGACGAATGGGTAAAAACCACGCTGCCGAATTATCTGTAAAGCAACCGTGTTTAATCGAGAGTGAGCTTTCACAGGGAACGGTTACAGCACACCGTTCTTTTTGATGCGCTCAGCAAGGGCGGGAATAGGTTTTATCAAATCAGCTGATCAAGCTTTATCACGTTTTAATGCAGCCTAAAGGATGGATAAAATAACTGGAATACGGCTGGAAAAAATGATAAAATAACAGTGCAGCATATTCAGGCAGAATAACATGTGACATTAAAATAGCCTCTTGACATCCGGCGCACTGAGTGTATACTAAAAATATAAATTGTATACACTTTTATTTCAATGTACACAATCAGGGGATATCCAGAACACTTTGAAAATGATAACGGCACGCAAGCCTGGCTTTTGCCGGGGCGACAGGTTTCAGGCAAGGATTAATGGACATAGACGCAGGCATGCAGCCGTTATGGCAGGGTGTTTCGGCAGGTCAACTGACATAGCAAAATACAGCATTGTATGCTGACGGGCGGTGAAATTATTGGCAGCGGAGAAGACAGAAACATTGGAAAACAAGGACAGTCTGGTGGGGTGCGTATATGATTACGTGCTGAACATGATGCTGACAAATCAGATCAAGTGCGGGGAACGCGTGCCCGAAACGATGATTGCGGAGAAGCTGGGCATCAGCCGCACGCCCATACGTGAAGCGCTGCGCCGGCTCGCGAGCGCCGGGGTTATCAGGATCTATCCCAAGCGGTTCGCCGAGGTGATCACGTTCACCGAGCAGACGATCAAGGATCTGGGGTTTGCCCGCGTGATGCTGGACACCATCGCAGCGCAGCTGGCCATCATCAACGGCAGCAATGCCGACTTTATGCGCCTTCGGGAGCTGACGGACAACAGCCTCAGCGAAGCGCAGTCGGGCAACATCATGGCCGCGGTCAACTTTGACTGCGATTTTCACATGATGCTGGCCGCTATCGGCGGGAATCCGTTTTTGATTGACATGCAAAGGGATCTGTATCTCAAGGTCAAGCTGCTGCTGTGCACGACCGACCGTAAAACGGAGGACAGGGTCAGGAGCCTGCATGATCATTATGATATCATCGACCGGCTTTTAAAGCGCGATACGGAGGGCGTTATCAGCCTGATCTATTCGCATCTGGCCGGCTTCTACAAGCTGGATCTGGAAAAGTACAGGACGCTTCATCTGAACATGAGCGACATCGCGGCTATCGCCAAAGAGGGCAGGCACTGACAATGAGTACAATGAAAGCAGCATGGCTGAGGGACTGGAAAAAAGTATCCGTTGAAGACAGGCCGGTACCTGAGATCGGGCATGGGGATGCGTTGGTGCGCGTGAAATATGCGGGCATCTGCGGCAGCGACCTGCACGTTTATAACGGGCACCATGCCACCGCGATAAAGCCGGTGATCATGGGCCACGAATTTGCCGGTGAGATCGCCGAGGTGGGGGAGGATGGCGCAGGCCGTTTCCAGCCGGGCGACCGTGTGGTGGTGCAGCCGTACACCTCGTGCGGCGTGTGCGACACCTGTGTGCAGGGGCGCGACAATGTGTGCCGACAGCTGCGCATACTCGGCATCCACATCGACGGGTGCTTTGCCGAATACGTGAAGGTGCCGCTGAAGAAGGTATACAAAATACCCGAGGGCGTGAGCTTTCGTCTGGCCGCTCTGACGGAGCCGCTGGCGGTGGCCGTGCATGACGTGCGGCGCAGCCGGCTGGCCGTGGGCGAGACGGCGCTGGTGATCGGCGGCGGCCCCATCGGGCTGCTGATCGCGATCGTCGCGCGGTACGCGGGTGCATCCCGCGTGGTGATCAGCGAGCCGAACAAATACCGTATCGGCGTCGCGCAGGCGCTGGGGTTTGAGGTGACCGATCCGCTGGTGCCGGGCTCCGAAGAGGAGCTGATGGCCAAGACGAATGGCGAGGGCTACGACGTGGTGTTCGAGTCGTCCGGTACGATGCCGGGCGCGGCGCTGATGACCAGGGCTGCCAAGATCGTGGGCCGCGTGATCGTGGTGGGCATACCGCGCAGCAAGCCGGAGGTGGACACCGGCGCGATATTCGCCAAGGAACTGGACGTGTTGGGCGTCCGCATCCATTCGCAGCTCAGCTTCGCCGCCGCGGTGGATGTGCTGGGCAAGGGCGATCTCAATACCGAACTGGAGTCTCTGCTCACACACGAGTACGCGCTGGCTGACATACAAAAAGCCATCGACTTTTCACAGGCGGGCGGCGAGCATATCAAAGCAGTACTGAAAGTATAAAAATAATGCCATAAGGAAGGTTCACGCTTATGAGGTTATTAAAGCTGTTCTCGACGATGCACCAGTTCGATACGTTTGACGCGTTCGCGGAGGAGTTTGTTCTTTCGGCGGATGATCTGGTGATTACGCAGGGGTTCCTTTACGACGACTACATGGCGCACCTGAACCTGAAATGCGCGTGGCTGTTTCAGGAGAAATACGGCACGGGCGAACCGACGGACGAGATGATCGACGCCATGATGGCAGATGCGCCCGACACCTACAACCGCGTAATCGCGGTGGGCGGCGGCACGGTGATTGATATCGCCAAGCTGTTTGCCTTGAAGCGCGCTCCCAAGGCGGAGATGCTGTTCGACAAGTCCGTCCCGCCGGTGCGCAAGAAAAGGCTGGTGATCGTGCCTACGACATGCGGCACAGGCAGCGAGGTGACCAACATCTCCATCGCGGAGCTCAAGCAGAAGCATACCAAGCTGGGGCTCGCGGACGACAACCTGCTGGCGGACGAAGCGGTGCTGATACCGCAGCTGCTCACCAAACTCCCGTACAAATTCTTCGTGTTCAGCTCCATTGACGCGCTGATCCACGCGATGGAATCGATGGTGTCGCCCAAGTCCAATCCTTATACGGAAATATTCGCGCGCAGCGCCATTGAGATGATCATGAAGGGTTACGCGCGCATCATAGAGAACGGCCCGGACGCGCGGCTGGAGGATCTGTCCGAATACCTCATCGCCAGCAACTATGCCGGTATCGCCTTCGGCAACACGGGCGTGGGCGCGGTGCATGCGATGTCGTATCCGCTGGGCGCGGCTTACCACGTGGCGCACGGCGAATCCAACTATGAGTTTTTGACGGCGGTGTTTAACGCGTATTATATGGCCAATCCCGGCGGGCGCATACAGAAGCTGTGCACGCTGCTGGGCGGTCTGCTGGATGAAAACGACGACGCGCGCGTGTTCGACGCACTGTCCAGACGGCTCGGTGCCATCATCTCGCGCAAGCCGCTCCGCGATTACGGCATGAAGCCGGAGGAGACGGACAGCTTCGCGGCGAGCGTGATCGAAAAGCAGCAGCGGCTGCTGGTAAACAGCTACGTACCGATGGACCAGACGGCCATCGCGCGCATTTATAAACAACTGTACTGAGAAAAGGGGGACACAGTTATGATGACGAGAGACGAATACGAGCAAAGCCTTCGGGCTTTAAACTTGGAGGTATATCTGCTGGGCGAGAAGGTGGAGAACACGGTGGACCACCCGATGATCCGCCCTTCGATGAACTCTGTGGCGCAGACGTATGCGCTGGCGGAGCTGCCGGAGCACGAGGATCTGATGACGGCGACGTCCAGCCTGACCGGCGAGAAGATCAACCGCTTCACGCACCTGCACCAGAGCACCGAAGATCTCGTGAAGAAGGTGAAGATGCAGCGGCTGCTGGGCCAGAAGACGGCGGCGTGCTTCCAGCGCTGCGTGGGTCTGGACGCGGCTAATGCGCTCTACAGCACCACGTATGAGATCGACGAGGCGTGCGGCACCAACTACTTCGAAAACTTCAAGACATACTGGACGATGGTGCAGCGCAAGGACTACACGGTGGACGGCGCGATGACCGACCCCAAGGGCGACCGCGGGCTGGCGCCGGGGCAGCAGGAAGACCCGGATCTGTATCTGCGCGTGGTGGAGCGGCGGCCGGACGGCGTGGTGGTGCGCGGGGCAAAGGTGCACCAGACGGGCATGATCAACTCGCACGAGGTGATTGTGATGCCCACGCAGGCCTTAAAGCCGGAGGATAAGGATTACGCGATATCGTTCGCGCTGCCCACGGACGCCAAAGGCATATTCATGGTGTATGGGCGGCAGTCGTGCGACACCCGCAAGCTGGAGGAAGAGGCGGACATCGACCTCGGCAACAAGAACTTCGGCGGGCATGAGACGCTGGTGATATTCGACGATGTGTTTGTGCCCAGCGACCGCATATTCCTCAACGGCGAGACGGCATTTGCCGGTATGCTGGTGGAGCGCTTTGCAGGCTACCACCGCCAGAGCTACGGCGGCTGCAAGGTGGGCGTGGGCGACGTGCTGATCGGCGCGGCGGCGCTGGCGGCGGACTACAACGGCGTGCCCAAGGCGAGCCATATCAAGGATAAGCTGATTGAGATGACACACCTCAACGAGACGCTGTACAGCTGCGGCATCGCGTGCTCGTGCGAGGGCTGCCCCACCAAGGCGGGCAACTACCAGATAGACCTGCTGCTGGCCAACGTGTGCAAGCAGAACGTGACGCGCTTTCCGTACGAGATTGCGCGGCTGGCGGAGGACATTGCGGGCGGCCTGATGGTGACGATGCCGTCGGCAGCGGATATGCGCGATTCCAAGATCGGGCCGTATATCGATAAGTACCTCAAAGGCGTGGCGGGCGTATCCACTGAGAGCCGCATGCGCGTGCTGCGGCTGATCGAGAACATCACGCTCGGCACGGCGGCGGTGGGCTACCGCACCGAGTCGATGCATGGCGCAGGGTCGCCGCAGGCGCAGCGCGTGATGATCGCGCGGCAGGGCAATGTGGAAGGGAAAAAACAACTGGCGAAGGAGATCGCCGGCATCAAAGAATAACAGGAGGGCGGCATGGGCTGGGAGAATCATTTCAGAGACAAACAGACCACGGCGGACGAGGCGGTAAAGCACATTAAGTCGGGCGACCGGGTGGTGTTCGGCCATGCCGTTGCCGAACCCTCAGAGATTGCGGACGCCATGGTGCGCGCAAAGGACAGCTACCGCGATGTGGAAATCGTGCACATGGTCTGCATGGGCAAGGGTGATTACGCGAAGCCGGGTATGGAAGCGCACTTCCGTCACAACGCGCTGTTTGTGGGCGCAGCTACGCGGGACGCGGTGAACGGCGGCCGGGGCGACTTCACGCCCTGCCACTTCTCCGACATACCGTCGCTTTTTACCGATGGCTATCTGCCGGCGGACGTGGCCTGCATACAGGTTTCGCCGCCCATGGACGGCTTCTGCAGCCTTGGCGTATCGGTGGATTATACCCGGGCGGCGGTGCAGTCCGCAAAGCTGGTGATCGCCGAAGTGAACCCCAACATGCCCCGCACAGCCGGGGAAAGCCAGCTCCATGTCAAGGACATCGACTGGTTCGTGCCGGTGGACCGTCCGCTGATCGAGCTCTGTCCGCCGCAGCTGACGGACGTGGAAAAGGCGATCGGCGCGCATTGCGCAAGCCTCGTGAAGGATGGCGCGACGCTGCAGCTGGGCATCGGCTCACTGCCCGACGCGGTGCTGGCGGCGCTGACGGACAAGAACGACCTCGGCATCCACTCCGAGATGATATCCGACGGCGTGATGCACCTGATGGAGCGCGGCGTGATCAACAACAGCAAAAAGACGCTGCACAAGGGCTATTGCGTCGTCACGTTCCTGATGGGTACGCGGCGGCTGTACGACTTTGTGAACAACAATCAGGATGTGCGCATGTATACGGTGGACTACGTGAACAACCCGTACGTCATCGCGCAGAACGACAATATGATGTCCATCAACGCCTGCGTGCAGGTGGACCTGATGGGGCAGGTGGCGAGCGAATCCATTGGACTTAAGCAGATCAGCGCGGTGGGCGGGCAGACGGACTTTGTGCGCGGAGCCAACTTGTCGCGCGGGGGGCGCTCCATCATCGCGATGCCGTCCACGGCGGCGGGTGGGAAGATAAGCAAGATCGTGCCGCTGCTGGACACGGGCGCAACGGTCACCACGCACCGCGCCGATGTGAACACTATCGTGACGGAATTCGGCATCGCGGAGCTCAAGGGCCGTACGCTGCGCGAGCGGGCCGCGGCGCTGATACGCATCGCGCACCCGAATTTTCAGGACAGTTTGAAAGAGGAATACGAGAAGCGGTTCTGCTGCGCGTACAGGGATTGAAACCCCGGCGCGGCGAAACGGCGGTGTAACGCATTTGGGGAGAGGCAAGTCGGCTCCGCGCATTCGCGGGGATGACAGGCAGTCCCGGCTTTGTTCGTGTACTCAATTATCAATTAATAAATGTTTTTTACGAAAAGACAGGAGGTGCAGCTTCATGCTGTCAACACAAAAGGCTGAGGAACTCAAAGAGTCTGCCAAACAGATACGCATCGAGACCATCCGGGCAATCGAGTCCATCGGTGTGGGGCATCTGGGCGGCGCGATGTCCGTCGTGGAAGCGCTGGCCGTGCTGTACGGCGACGTGATGAACATCGACCCGAAGAACCCGGGCTGGGAGGAGCGCGACTGGTTCGTGCTGTCCAAGGGCCATTCCGGCCCCGCGCTGTACGCGACGCTGGCGCTGAAAGGCTACTTCCCCAAGGAAGAGCTGCTGACGCTGAACAAGCCGCATACGCGGCTGCCCAGCCACTGCGACCGGAGGAAGACGCCGGGCGTTGATATGTCCACCGGTTCGCTCGGGCAGGGCATGTCCACCGCGCTGGGCGTGGCGCAGGGGCTGCTGATGAACGGCAAAAAGAACCGGGTCTATCTGGTTATTGGCGACGGTGAATGCAACGAAGGGCAGATCTGGGAGGGGGCAATGTTCGCCGCTCAGCGCAAGCTGCACAACGTGATCGCGTTTGTGGACTGGAACAAGAAGCAGCTGGACGGCTACCTGAAGGACATCTGCGACATCGGCGATATACGGCAGAAGTTTGAAGACTTCGGCTGGTATGCACAGAGCGTGGACGGCCACAGCGTGGAGGAAATCCACGCCGCCATTGAAAAGGCGCAGGCACAGACGGACCGGCCCAGCATGATCGCGCTCAACACCGTGAAGGGCAAGGGCTGTAATTTCTGCGAGAACGTATTTTACAACCACAACATAACGGTGTCGGCCGAGCAGGCACAGTGTGCGATTGACGCGCTGTGCTGCGAGCAGTAAGGAGGAACAACATGGCGAACATAACCATATCGAAAACGCATGGCGAAGACGAAAAGGCAATGCGGGACGTTTACTGCGACACGCTGCTGGAGCTGGCGGAAACGAATAAGGACATCGTGATACTGGATGCGGATCTGATGGCCGCTGTGGGCGTGGCCCGGTTCGCGCAGGAATACCCCGACAGGGCGATCAACTGCGGCATACAGGAAGCCAACATGTTCGGCGTGGCGGCAGGGCTGTCCGCGGTGGGCAAGATACCGTTTGCGCACACGTTCGGCACGTTCGCGACGCGGCGCGCGGCAGATCAGGTGTTCCTGTCGTGCGCGTACGCCGGTTTCAATGTGAAGGTGGTGGGCAGCGATCCGGGCGTTACCGCGTCGCTCAACGGCGGCACGCATATGCCGTTCGAGGATATCGGCATCATGCGCGTGATCCCCACGATGACCATCATCGAGCCGACGGACGCGGCGATGCTGGCCGACATCGTGCGGCAGGCTGCGCAGACGTACGGCATGTTTTACATCCGGCTGTCGCGCAAGAAGATGGTCAAAATATTCGAGGCGGACAGCACATTCGATATCGGCAAGGGCGTGGTGGTGCGCGAAGGCAGCGACCTCACGATCGTCGCGGCGGGCATCTGCGTGGCGGACGCGCTCACGGCGGCGGACGAACTGGCGAAACAGGGCGTCTCCTGCCGCGTGGTCAACATATTCACCATCAAGCCCATCGACTCTGAGCTGATCGCGCAGTGCGCGCGGGAAACGGGCGCCGTGGTGACGGCGGAGAACCACAACATCATCGGCGGCCTTGGCAGCGCGGTGGCGGAGGTGCTGGCTGAGAACGCACCCGTGCCCATGGAGCGCGTGGGCGTGAATGACGAGTTCGGTGAAGTGGGTTCTGTGGATTACTTGAAGGAAAGATTCGGTCTGACGGCGAATGATATAGTCATAAAGTGCCAAAAGGTGCTGGAGAGAAAGAGGAACGCATAAATGAACGTATATATCGTCGCGGCAAAGCGAACGGCGATCGGGTCCTTCGGCGGCGCGCTGCAGAGTGTGCCCGCGCCAAAGCTGGGCGGCGCGGCGGTGAAGGCGGCGCTGAAGCAGGCTGAGCTGAAGCCGGAGCTGGTGGACGAGGTCATCATGGGCCATGTGCTGCAGGCGGGGCTGGGGCAGAACACTGCCCGGCAGGCCGCGATGATCGCGGGCATTCCCAAAGAGGTTCCGGCCATGACGGTGAACAAGGTGTGCGGCTCGGGCCTGAACGCCGTGGTGCTGGCAGTGCAGAAGATCAAGGCGGGCGACGCGGACTGCATCGTGGCGGGCGGTATGGAGAACATGTCCGCCGCACCGTATCTGCTGCCCGGCCTGCGCTGGGGCGCGCGTATGGGCAACGCTGCGGCGGTGGATTATATGGTGAACGACGGCCTGTGGGACGTGTACGGCGACTACCACATGGGCATCACCGCGGAGAATCTCGCGAAGCAGTACGGCATTAGCCGTGAGGAGCAGGACGCTTTCGCGGCGGACTCACAGGCCAAGGCCGCGTGGGCATTGGCATCCGGGCGGTTCTCGGATGAGATCGTGCCGGTGGAGGTGCCGGGCAAGAAGGGTGCGGTGACGGTGGTGGACACCGACGAGTATCCGCGCCCGGATACGACGGCGGAGAAGCTGGCGAAGCTGCGCCCCGCCTTCGACAGGGAAGGCACGGTGACGGCGGGCAACGCGTCGGGCATCAACGACGGAGGTGCGGCGGTGATAGTCGCGAGTGAGGCGTTTGTGCAGAAGCACGGACTCAAACCGCTGGCGCGCATCGTGTCGTACGGCTCCAAAGGCGTGGACCCGTCGGTGATGGGCATCGGGCCGGTTCCTTCCGTGCGGCAGGCGCTGGAGCGCGGCAGTGTGGAGATAGAAGATATCGGACTCATCGAAGCCAACGAGGCGTTCGCGGCGCAGAGCATCGCCGTGGCGCGGGAGCTGGGCTTCGGCATGGATAAGGTAAACGTGAACGGCGGCGCCATCGCGCTGGGGCATCCCATCGGCGCATCCGGCTGCCGCATACTGGTCACGCTGCTGCACGAAATGCAAAAGCGCGGTGAAAAGCTGGGGCTTGCCACGCTGTGCATCGGCGGCGGCATGGGCGAGGCGCTCATCGTGGAGCGCGTATAAAGGAGGCTTTTATGGAGCTCATCAGCCTTGAGGTCACGGATCGGATCGCCGTAATGACATTACGCAACGAGAAGGCGCTGAACGCTATCAGCGCGGCGATGCTGCGCGAGATGGATGCGGCGCTGGACAGCCTTGATGACGCCGCCGTGCTGGTGATCACCGGCGCGGGCGAGAAGGCGTTCGCGGCAGGCGCGGACATAGCGGGCATGAAGGATTTCACGCCGGAGCAGGCGCTGGAGTACAGCCGGTTCGGCAACCGGGTGTTCCGCCGCATCGAGACGCTGCCCATCCCCGTGATCGCGGCGGTAAACGGCTACGCATTGGGCGGCGGGTTGGAGCTGGCGATGAGCGCGGATTTCCGCGTGATGGCGGACAGCGCGGTGGTGGGTCAGCCGGAAGCGTCGCTGGGCATGACGCCCGGCTTCGGCGGCACCCAAAGGCTGCTGCGGCTCGTGGGCAGGGCGGCGGCGAAGCATCTGCTGTTTACCTGCGACACCATCAAGGCGGACCGGGCTTATCAGCTGGGGCTGGCTGACATCGTTGTGCCCAAGGCGGAGCTGATGGACACCGTGATGGCGCTGGCCAAGAAGATTGCGGGCATGCCGGCTGCGGCGCTGGCGGGCGCGAAAAGAGCCGTCAACGAAGGTCTGGAGCTGGGCATGGACGACGCTTTGGAGCTGGAAGCGAACATGTACGCCGCCTGCTTTAACACGGACGACCCCGCACGGCTGATGACCGCGTTTCTGGAACGGCGCAAGAAGTAGGGAATCACCCCTATGGGGTATATCTGCTCCATGGATGGAGAATGTACCATTCCCTGCTTGGGCGAATACATTCGTACGATGCCGTTCTGACCATTTCATCAGCGGCAGGATGGATCCCTCCCTCCGGCGCTTCGCGCCACCTCCCTCGTCTGAGGGAGGCTTGTGTCTGGGCATTGCAAAAGGAGTTTAATGAGGTGTCATTGGAATATGACAGGAGATTAATCGGTACAGCAAAAGCGCTCCGAAGAAATTTAACACCGCAAGAACGCAAACTGTGGTATGATTTTTAAACAAATATCGGGAGCGTTTTCAGAGACAAAAGGTCGTTGGGCACTACATTGCGGATTTTTACTGTGCGAGTGCCAAACTGATTATTGAAATAGACGGCAGCGGGCACTATACGGATGAACAGCAACGCAGCGACGAAATACGCACTGACACATTGCAGCAATATGGGCTTATGGTGATAAGGTTTTCGAACATGGATGTGACGAATAACTTTGAAGGCGTTTGCTATGAGGTAGATAAAGTCGTTCAAGAGAGATTAAAAGCCTTATCAAACAGCAGACATTCCAGTAAGGCTCCCTCGGATGAGGGGGCACCCGGCAACAGCCGGGTGGGGGAGTGATCTGGAGGAGCGCATTAGTCGGCAAATGCAAAGTGGTGTTCTGAGTTGATGGAGTATCCCTCCCACCGACCGCCTGCGGCGGCCGCCTCCCTCATCTGAGGGAGGCAAATACGGCGGATGTCAATGCAGTAAAAGGCACCCTCGGATGAGGGGGCTCCCGGCGACAGCCCGGTGGGGGAGTGACCGGGAAAAGTACTCAGCAGGATGAGGGAAGTTGATGCAAGGTGAGGTGTATCCCTCCCTCCGGTGCTCCGCGCCACATCCCTCGTCTGAGGAAGGCATAAAGAGTACGAAAAATGCGTCAGCATTTTTCTGTCGGGATTTCCAAGGGCTGCGTCCCTTGGACGGTGGTTTGGAGGCAGAGCCTCCAAGGTCTTGGACCTATATCACGGAAGCTCAGGGGCAAGGCACTGAAATCTTAAATGAGTGATACAATACCGGTGGCACCGGATAAGGAGATATATAAATGAATGTATTCATTGCGGGCGCCGGAACGATGGGCGCCGGTATCGCGCAGGTGTTTCTGACAGGCGGCTGGTCCGTGACGCTGTATGATATCAACGCCGCCTTTGTGGAAAAAGGGCTTGCCGCTCTGCGCAATGCGCTGGAGCGACAGCACGAGAAGGGCAAGATAACGAAGGAGCTAAAGGATGCGGCGCTGGCCGCCGTCAAAGGCAGCACCGACCTCGATGACGCCGCCGGATGTGCGCTGGCGATCGAGGCAGTGACGGAGCGCATTGACGTCAAGATATCGCTGTTCTCGTCGCTGAACGCCGTATGCTCACCGGAGACGGTGTTTGTGACCAACACATCGTCACTGTCCGTCACGGAGATCGCCTCGGGCTCGGGGCGTCCGGATCGTGTGGCGGGTATGCACTTCTTTAACCCCGCGCCGGTGATGAAGCTGGTGGAGGTGATCCGCGGCGCGCAAACGTCGGACGAGACGATGGCGTTTGTGAGCGGCACAGCGATTGCCGTGGGCAAGGAGCCCGTCACCGTCAACGAAGCGCCGGGGTTTGTGGTGAACCGGCTGCTGATACCCATGCTGAACGAGGCGGTGCAGGTGCTGGCGGAGGGCATCGCGTCCGCGGAGGATATCGACAAGGCGATGAAGCTGGGTGCGGGGCACCCGATGGGGCCGCTGGCGCTGGCGGACATGATCGGTAACGACGTCAACCTCGCCATCATGCAGCAGCTGTACGATGAGACGGGCGACCCCAAATACCGCCCGCACCCGCAGCTGAAGAAGATGGTGCGTGCAGGGTTGCTCGGCCGCAAGACCAAGAAGGGCTTCTTCGAGTACTGACACGTCTCAGACGTATCAACGGACGGCACAGCCTGCCGTGTGCTTGCGGCAGACGTCCCCCAAATAAGGTAACGATCACATTGATAAATGGAGCAGAAATGCTCCTGTTTTTTTGTGCTGCGGGAATTGTATGCAGATTACCTCGGAATCCCTTTCCGCCTGCTTCCAAAAGCAGTATAATGGAAATTGCAGAGAATTTCGAATAGCAAATACAGGCGAAAGGACGACAGGATGATGAAGAAAACGAGATGGGGCATCGTCGGTACGGGCTACATATCCAACCGTTTTACCGACGGATTGAAGCACGTGCAGGGCGCGGAGATTCATGCGGTGGCATCCCGTAACAAGGCGACAGCGCAGGCTTTCGCTGACAGGTTTGGTATCACCAAAGCTTATGGCAGTTATGAGGAGATGGCCAGGGACGACGATATCGACATCGTGTATATCGGCACGCCCAACACCGTTCACCTTGAGAATTCGCTGATGTATATGGAAGCGGGACGCGCGGTGCTGTGCGACAAGCCGCTGGGATCCAACACCGCCGAGGTGAAGGCGATGATCAGCAAGGCCCGCGAGAAGGATGTGTTCTTCATGGAGGGCATGTGGACGCGGTTCTTCCCAGCCGTCAAGAAGGCGCTTGAGTGGATAAACGCGGGCCGTATCGGTACCCCCAAAGCGCTCTTCGCCAACTTCGGCATCGATTCCAGCACGGACCGCAACCAATGGCGTTTCCAGCCCTCGATGGCGGGCGGCGCGCTGATGGACGTCGGCATCTACCCGCTGGCGATGGCTTTTGCGGCCTTCGGCTCCGAATATACGTCGCTCACCGGCTCGGCGATCGTGAATAACGGCGTGGACGAGGTGAACAGCTTCACGCTGCAGTACGCGGACGGCAGAATCGCGACACTGGGCAGCGCTCTCGCCGCCAAGATGGACAACAAGGTGGTGATCAGCGGTTCTGAAGGCTGTGTGGTGATCGGCGAGGGCTACGACTGGTGGCGCGCTAGCCGCGCGGAGCTGAAACTGACCGGCGACGACCCGTTTGAGTGTAACGGCGGACGCGAGCTGTTCGAGCTGCCTTATCCGTCGTTCGGCTTCCAGTACGAAGCCGCCGCTGTGCAGAGCTATGTGGCGCAGGGGTTGAAGGAAGCGCCGGAGATCACGCTGGACGAATCTGTGAAACTGGCGGAAACGATGGAGGCGCTGCGGAAGATGTGGGGCGTCGTATACGATGCGGACAAGTGAAAGGACGGGAATAACCGATGAAGAAAACGAAATGGGCCATTGTGGGCACAGGCAACATATCCAGCCAGTTTGCTGACGGCCTGAAGCATGTGGAAGGCGCTGAGATCTACGCGGTGGCGTCCCGCAATAAAGACACGGCTCAGGCGTTTGCGGACAGGTTCGGCATCGCCAAGGCTTACGGCAGCTACGCGGAGATGGCGAAAGACGACGATATCGACATCGTGTACATCGGTACGCCGCACCCCGCGCATCTGGAGAACACGATCATGTTCATGGAAGCGAAGCGCGCGGTGCTGTGCGACAAGCCGATGGGTGTCAGCGCCGCGCAGGTGAAGCAGATGGTGAACAAGGCGCGTGAGATGGATGTGTTCTTCATGGAGGGCATGTGGACGCGGTTTTTCCCGGCGATACGAAAGGCGCTTGAATGGGTCAAGACGGGCCGCATCGGCACACCGAAAACGCTGTTCGTCACCCTCGGCTACGACGGCAGCGCGGACCGCAGCCAGTGGAGGTTCCAGCAGGCGATGGCAGGCGGCGCTATGCTGGATGTGGGTATTTATCCGTTGGCGCTGGCGTTTGCTGCGTTCGGCACGGACTATGCGGCGATGACCGGATCGGCCATGGTGGCGGGCGGTATCGACGAGGTGAACAGCTTCACGCTCCAATATCCGGGCGGTGAAATTGCATCGATGGGCAGCGCGATTTCCGTCAGAATGGAAAATCACGCGGTCTTCAGCGGCTCAAAGGGCAGGGTAATACTGGGCGAGAATGACACCTGGTGGCATCCCAAACGCGCAGAGCTAAGCTTGGACGGGGAGGACCTTTTTATCGGCGACGGCGGACACGAGATATTCGAAGAGCCGTTTCCGTCCACCGGCTTCCAGTATGAGGCCGCTGCGGTGCAGCAGTATGTGGCGGATGGGCTGAAGGAAGCACCCGAAGTACCGCTGGATGAGTCAATCAAGATTGCAGAGACGATGGAGAAGCTGCTGCGCAAGTGGGGCGTTGAGTACGACGCGTTCAAGGCGTGAGCGCACTGTTTATCTGTTACCCCAAATGCACCACGTGCCAAAAAGCACAGAAGTGGCTGGACGCGCACAGCGTATCGTATACGTTCCGTGACATCAAGCTGGACAAACCGTCTGCGGACGAGCTGCGCGGGTGGATTGGGGTGAGCGGCCTTGACGTGAAGCGTTTCTTCAATACCAGCGGCATTCTGTACCGCTCGATGGCGCTGTCGGACAGGCTCAAGTCCATGAGCGCCAATGAAATGATCACGCTGCTGGCCACGGACGGCATGCTGGTGAAGCGCCCGCTGCTGGCAGCGGGGGACAGGGTGCTGGTCGGGTTCAAAGAGGCAGAATGGGAGAAGGCGCTGCTACAGTAGAAAATAATGTGAAATAGAAGCCGCAGGCACATCACCTGCGGCTTCTTTATGTTTTTGAAGTTGCTCTGGTCTTCGACGTCGTATTACAGCCACTGTATAAACGCTGTCTTATCCCTGCGGTTGTAACCGGCCTGCTCATAGAAGCGCAGCGTGCCCTCCTCTTTTGCACCCGTCAGCAGCATGATCTTGTAGCAGTTTTCCCGCTGGGCAATCTTACGGGCATAATCGAGGCACGCCGAAGCCGAACCCTTGCGGCGGTGGTCCGAGTGCGTCACAACGTTTTCCACCAGCGCGTAGGGCCGCTGCCCGTGCGTCAGGTTGGGAACGACGACGACCACGCAGGACGACACGATGACGCCTTCTTCCTCCGCGACGATGATGTGATGGCCGGAATCGCCCATGATGCGCTGCCACAGCGCGCGCAGGGCGGGGCTGTCCTCCGGCATGGCATTGCCGTGCAGCTGCGTGTACAGCGCGAGCAGACCGTGCAGGTCGGCCTCAGTCGCTTCGCGTATCATAACGCCTCACCTCCGTATCCGTATTGTTTACCGGATTATATCATAATTCCGACATATTGCCACCCGCGCGCTTGAGATAACGGTGCAATTATCATATAATGGGAGCGGGGACAGCTGCATTATATATCAGAATTATGCAAGGGGGTATTCGATGAAACGATTCCGAATTGTTGTGCTGACGGCTGTGATATTGCTCAGTTTCGCTTGCTCTGCGGCCCCGGTGCTGGCGGCGGAATATTACGAAGAACCGGCATCAGGTGTCCGTTTTGAAATACCCGACGGGTGGAATCAGCAAGAAGTGGAGCCCGAAGCCGATATGGCCATGTGCATGTTCGCAAAAGGGCTGCATTTCATCGGGTATGGGTACGGCGACATAATGAATTTTATACCTGCGGCTGCAAGCCGTATATTGTCCCGCGAGGATATCAATCACACCTACATCTCTGAATCGGATATACAGGGCATGTACGGAACGGGTACGGTGACTACTGAAGTGTATGGCGGTGTCGAGTATTATGTCTGGAAAGGCGACTACACACAGCAGTATCTGGGTACCGACGTAACTCTTGACTCCATAATAGCCATTCACATAGAAAACGCGTACATGTATCAGTTCCAATGCCAGGCCGTTAGCTTGGAGGATGAATACGTTGATGAATTCATGCAAATGCTGGAGACGGTGGAGTATCCCGAATCCGCCGCTGTTTCCGTGATTGCGTACGAATCAAAAGCTCCGGCTGCAAGCCTTCCCGCCGCTGCTCAGGAGACGTACGCCGTACCCGCCGAATCATTTTCATATACGCCATCGTCCTATGCGTCTCCGCCTTATAACCCGGCGCTGCCCACCGCGGGCGGCATCATACTGAGTCTGATACTGACAGTGGCGATCTATTCGTTACCCATCATCATCTACCGTTACGGTATACGCAAACGTGCGATGGAGAAGAAAGCGGCCAAAAGGCTGACGATTATCTACGGCATCGCGGCGTTCTTTGTGATGACGCTGATCGTGACGGCTTTGGGCGGCACCGCCAGCGCGGGCGGTGCGATATTCCTCTGGAGCTTTGTCAACTACCGGATGCTGACGCGGGGGGTTGGTAGAATCACTGAAGGAGAGCTGGCTCGAGTGAACAGAATGTTTACTGAAGAAAATCGAATGGGCGCATATGGCAGCAGCGTGCAACCGCCTATACAGGAGGTTTCGGCTAATGCGCAAGGTCCCGGCTGGTATCCGGCAGGCGGTGCAGTCAATCAGTACACTTACACGCCGCAGCCGCAAAACGGAGAACCGGGCAGCAGCACGCCGGCAGCCAGCCCGTATGCTGCACCGCAGCCAGATAACAGTGCGCTGGGTCAAGGTGCGTGGCCGGTTACGCGGAGCGATATGGACCAGCAGAAAGCAGGCCGAAACTTTTACACGCCGCCGGCGGATAACAGAGCACCGGGCTTGGATGGCGGCCAGAGGGCACAGGGCAGCGCGAACCCGGCTACACCGCAGCCGCAGCAGGCACCACCAGTCAGTCAGGGCAAGGATAAATATGACCGCGGAGACAGCCGGAAATCGAAACGAGAAGAGTCCGAGCGCAGGCGCGGTCACGAGCCGCATAAATACTGGCGCGGCGAATAAAGGCGGTATAAGAAGCCGAGGCTAGTGATGCAGACAGGAGGATTTGTGATATGGATAAAATACGGCAGGTTAAGAAGCTGGTGACAGGCCACGCTACGGTGGACGGTGCGGGCGTGCATCTGGTGCGCGTGCTGGCGCGGGACGACGTGTATGACTTCGATCCGTTCCTGATGCTGGACGCGTTCGATTCCACAAATCCGGCGGACTACACCAAGGGGTTTCCGTGGCATCCGCACAGGGGCATCGAGACCATTACATATCTCGTCAGCGGACGCATTGAGCATGGGGACAGCCTGGGGAACTCGGGCGTGATTGGAGACGGCGACTGCCAGTGGATGACGGCGGGCTCCGGCATCATTCATCAGGAGATGCCCAAGGCCAGCCCGCGCATGCTGGGTGTGCAGCTGTGGCTGAACCTGCCCGCGAAGGACAAGATGTGCGCGCCAAAGTACAACGGCATCACGCAGGCGCAGATACCCTTGGTGCGGGAGGACGGTGCGGCGGTCCGCGTGATCTCCGGCATATACCGCGGTACGCGGGGAGCGACGCAGGGCGACTATGTGCAGCCGCTGTATCTGGATGTGGAGCTCTCGCCCGGAACCGTCTGGGAGGCAGAGGCCGACCCGGAGGCCACGCTGTTTGTGTATATCATGGCGGGTGCGGGTGCGTTCGGTGACCCGGCTGAAACGGTGGCGCACAAGCACGCGGTGCTGTTCGGTGACGGCGACACCTTCCGCGTGACGGCGGGCGAACAAGGCTTGCGCTTTCTGCTGCTGTGCGGACGGCCTCTCGGCGAGCCCATCGCGTGGGGCGGGCCTATCGTGATGAACACGCATGAGGAGCTGCGGCTGGCGTTCCGTGAGCTGGACGCGGGCACGTTCATCAAGCACGGCGCGTAGATACAAGGGGGATATGATGATCAAGCGACTGCTGGCGGGCGTCATAGCGGCGGCAATACTGCTGCTGGCCGGTTGCGGCGCGGACGCCCGGCACGAGGTATACCGCGTCCATGAGGGCCGGAACGGGGACTGGACGCTGGAAGTCCGCCGGTGGGTGGAGTATCGCGGTTCCATGCTGCTGCCTAACAGCCTGACCTATATGGACAGCGAGACTTATACGTATGTGACGTGGCGGCTGGAGTATCACGGGTCGGGGGATATAGATGACTGTGATATTGCCAGGTACAGGGTAGAGGCCCAAAACTACGGCTGGGGAATGGGCGACGGGAAAGGTGAACTGGGGTACTACAATATTGATAACGGGTGGACAGATAAGGGCCGCTCATCCGGCATTGAGCTTTATGATTATGAGGAGTGTTACGCCATACTGACAGACACGGACGGCAACACCATCCGCATCGACGCGCCGCTGGTGAAATCAAAAGGGAACAAAATGTAAAATGTGCGCCGCGGCCCCTGTGCCCGGCGCTTTTCGTATGCCCGCAGGTTGCCCTGAGAGTGAGATGGGCCTATAATGATTGGAACAATATGTGAGGAGCAAGTATGAGCGCTGCGATATTCAGCAACTCAGTTGTATGGATCGTGCTGGCGGCGGTGGCTGCCGTCGTGATCATCGTTGCGATGGTGAGGACGGGGGAGCGCAGGCGGCGAGACCGGCTTGCCGCGCAGTTTGGCAAGCCCGTGAAGCCGCCGGAGGAGCGCCGCGACGTATCCGGCTACTGGCAGCTGCGCAAAAAGCAGGTGCCGCATCATGTGGACGATATCACATGGGGTGACCTTGACATGGACAAGGTGTTCGATCGTTTGAACGCCTGCCAGACCTCGGTGGGCGAGGAGTATCTGTGGGCGCTGCTGCACGAGCCTGCGTTTGATTTGGAGATGCTGCGTGAGCGCGAGGCGCTGATGGAGTGGCTGAACGAAGACCCGGAGCGGCGGCTGGATCTCACGGTACTGCTGTCCAAGATGGGCCGGCTGCCCGGCAGCGCGATGTACATGTTCTGCGGCGATACTTCCGTCAAACGGGTTCGTTATGCGTGGCTGTACCGTGCCTTGGCGCTGCTGCCTTTGCTCGGGCTGGCGCTGGTATTCATCAACGCGGTGGCGGGCGTTATGCTGCTGATTGCTGTGATGCTGACCAACGGCGTGATCCATTACGCGTTCAAGCGCCGCATGGCGTCGGAGATGGCCTCGATGCGGTATTTTTCCGCGCTGCTATGGTGTGCGCGGCAGGTGTGCAAAACGCCGCTGAAGGACGCGCATCCGGTGGGACGGGACATTGCAGACAGCTATGTGCTGTTCAAAGGCTTGGGCGGGCGGCTGTCCGGGCTCATGGCGGAGCGCGTGTCGGATGCGGACTTTCTCGCCGAGTATTTCCGCATACTGACGCTGAGCAATATCCGCGGCTTCAATCGCATCATCACCACGCTGGAGCGCCATCGGGAGGGCTTTGAGCGGCTGTATCGTGCCGTCGGCGCGTTGGACGCCGCCATTGCGGTGCTGTCGTACCGGAACAGCATACCCGTCTGGACAACCCCCGAATTCATATCCGACAACCGCATCGAGACGGAGGGCATTTGGCACCCGCTGCTGGACAAGCCCGTCCCCAACACGGCAACATTGCAAAAGGCCAGCCTGGTGTCCGGCTCCAACGCGTCCGGCAAGTCCACGTTCATCAAGGCGGCAGCGGTCAACGGCCTGCTCGCGCAAACCATCCACACCTGCACCGCTGCGGTGTTTCGCGCGCGGCCTGCGCTGGTGATGACGTCGATGGCGGTGCGGGACGACATCACTGCGCACGAGAGCTACTTCCTGACGGAGATCAAGTCGCTGCGCCGTATACTGGACAAGCTGCGCGAGGTGAACTGCGCGTGCTACATCGATGAGATATTGAAGGGCACCAACACGGTGGAGCGTATCGCTGCGTCCGCCGCGGTGCTGCAGTATTTGAGCCGTCAGGATGGGCTGTTTGCTGTGGCCACGCACGACATCGAGCTGACGCGTCTGCTGGCGGGTGTGTACGACAACTACCATTTTCGCGAGACGATGACGGACAGCGGTCTGACGTTCGACTATACGATAAAGCCGGGGCCTTCCCAGACGCGCAACGCGATATTGCTGCTGGAACACCTCGGCTTTGATAAGCAGATTATTGAGGACGCCCAAGCGCTGGTGGAGCGGTACGAGACCACGCGCGCGTGGGACGCGCCGTGACGCGGTCTGGCATTATGGTCGGGCCTTACGGTCAAGGGCTGGAAGGTCAAGGGCTTGAAGGTCTAGGGCTGGAAGGCCAAGGCCGCAGGGGCGCCGCCCCCGCACCCCCGTTACTTTTTAAAAAGTAACAAAACCATATTTATCATAAGAGGAAGCCACTCCGAGCAATAAGCCAATACCTTGAGGAGTAATGAAAAGAGGTCTGGAGACGAGGTCTCCAGCGGGGAGGTGGGGCAGAGCCCCACGGCCTTGACCCTTAGTAGTCTTCGTGTCGTCTACCTGTCGATGTTGCGCCGGATGTGCGCCATCACGAAGCCGAGCCCTGCGGCTGCCGCTGCGCAGAAAGCCGTCATCAGCCACAGCTCCAGTCTGCGTTCGCCGTCCACCGGCGCGAAAACAGCTGCGCCCGCCGCGGCCAGCGCGCCCGCCGCAAACAGAAAGCCCGACACCGACACCGCCCAGAAAAAGCGCTTGTTGCGCCCGCGACGGCTCTGTGCGTCCGAGAACGACTCGGGGCGTTCACCGTCGTATTCGCGCCGCCACACCATGGCGCTTGCCATCTGGCCTACGAACTCCCAGCCGAACTCCTCGTATGTGCGCCGGTAGTCTTTTCTGGGCACGGCCTGCATATCCACAACATAGCGGTATCTCTTCGGTGTGCTTTTGGTAAAGCGCATCGCGATGCTGCTCCACTGACCCACCTTCACCGGATGCCAGCCTGCCGCCGCTTTCTCCTCGAACCAGTTTTCATAATCTGCCGGCACCACATAACGAAACGGCGTCAGCCAATACAATGCTTTTTCTGTCATAACAATACCTCCAAATGACGGTGAACTTCCCGTATCCTTGCCGCTTCCTCGTTTAATATCTGCGCACCCAGCGGCGTGATCGCATATAGCTTTTTGCGGTCCTCCTCACGCACAGCGCGGATGAGGCCGTCCGGCTCCAGCTTGCCGATGCTCTGGTATATGGTGCCCGCACCCAGCACAATGCGCCCTTCCGTAAGTTCTTTCACGTGCTGCATGATGCCATAGCCGTGGCGCTCTTCACGCAGCGAAAGCAGTATATAGAGCATCGTTTCACTCATGGGAATGTAACGCTGCCGCGCTTTCTCGATGTTCATGCACACCTCCTCTATATCACGATGAGCTATATCACGATGTGATATAAATATGATATATCACGGCGTGATACATGTCAAGCAAATCTTTATGCTTTATGACAAATAACAAATTTAAAATTCAAAGAAAATGTTTCAATAGATTCTTTTGTGCAGTATGTTATAATATACCACACGTACCTCGTTTGCCCAGCGCCGCAGCAAGGCGCTCAATCAAATAAGACAAGGGTTTATTTATGAAAAAGACATGGCTTGGGTTTGTCGCTGTCACAGCGGGGTTTCTGCTGCTGATGGCCGGGTGGTTCGTAATCCCCATCGATTACGATTTCTCAAATGCGATGTTTTCCGGCTGGCTTGATTTCGCGCTGGGGTACGAGCTTTATATGGTGCTCGGCTGGCTGCTGGCGGCGGTCAGGTATCTGCTGGCCGCGGCTTATGTGCTGGCGCTGTATGCCGTGCTGAGAAAACATCCGAAGCAGCTGAAGTTCATGGTGCTGACCGGCACCGGCTTCGTGGTGCTCGGTCTGCTGATGCTGCTGGGCATGACACAGCTGGGCTGGTTCTTCGCGCGCTGGCTGCTGTCTTTCGCCTCCTCCATGACGACATCCGGTCTGGTGGTGATTGTGCTGGCATTTGCTATCCGTATATTCCGCCGCTCAAAATGCAAGTGCGACGGCGAGGAAGAAGGGGCATGATGCCTGTGGCAGTGTCTGTATCAGTGATATCCGTGAAACTCCTTTTTAGTCTCTCATGACACGACGGGGCTTTAACCGAATATGCTGCTTATGCATACAATAAATTACACTATACTCCTTTGGAGGATTTAATTGTGAGTTTTTATTGTGCGCATAGGCCGGGTTGCCCCTGTTTTTGCTGCCGCTGTCATTCCTGCCCACCGTTGCCGCCGGGGCCGCCGGGACCAACCGGTCCGCGGGGACTTCAGGGGGCAATAGGCCCGCAGGGAGCACAAGGGCCCATGGGCCCGAAAGGGAGCCAAGGCGTAATCGGTCCGGCCGGGCCACAGGGTATTCAAGGACCTATCGGCCCGCAGGGCATTCAAGGACCTGTTGGCTCGCAGGGTATTCAAGGGCCTGCCGGGCCGCAAGGGCTGCAGGGCTCCACCGGAGCAACAGGATCTGCGGGATCTATTGGTGCAACAGGGATGACAGGGGCCACCGGAGCTACGGGAGCAACTGGCGCAACGGGAGCAACGGGTGAAACAGGCGCAACAGGCGCAACGGGGACTACGGGTGAGACAGGAGCAACTGGAGCAACTGGGGCAACAGGGCCGACAGGATCAACGGGGCCGGCGTTTCCCCAGAGCTTTGTACAGCTCTTTGACCGCAACTATACGAACGAGCTTACGGCTGTTGATACGCCGCTTAATCTCTCAAACGCAGGAATAAACCCGCTCTACACAACGGGCGGCTATTCGCTTTCCACCACAACGGTGACAAATGATACGCTGAATCTGCCGGGGCCGGGGCTTTATCATATAGATATGGCTTTAAACGCCAGCTTTCTGTATGCTTCGCCTGCGCCGGAGTTCGGACTATCTTATCAGATATTGTTTAACATGCTGAACGAACAGGATACGGCCATCAATTCACTCGTGTATGAGGGCATTGTTTCCAAAGATGCAGACACTTCAATTGCCGAAGTGTTGCTGTCCAAAGCGTTTCTCTATTATACGGCAGGAGCCAATCCGTCTTTGCGGATACTGCTCTCCAGCTTCAACTTCGCGTTCGCGTTTGAGAACTCATTATCAGTGTTTGACATCATACTCGTTGTCCAGAAATGGCAGTGACACAGGGCTAAGCTCAGCAAACGTCCGAGTAAGTACTCAAGACACAAACAGCCCCGCTAAATGGCTCGGGGCTGTTTGTGTCTTGAGTGAGCGAGATCTGTATCACGGTATTGCCGCTGGGGTATATGTCTGTGATATATACGGTATAAGCCCATTAGCCGCTTTTCCCCTCAAGCTTGACCGGTTGTCATCGCGGGGAGGGTTTGTTTTGTGCTGCTGATGCGCCTTATCAGCCAGCGGCATCGGGAACGCGACTGATTCATAAATATCTGGTATAATAGGGTATCGATATTGAAAGGGCCACTCGGGAATGACGGAACTGCTGTATATACTGGAACACATATCGCTGCCTATTATACTTCTGATACTTGCGGGCTTCCTCTTTCAGAAGATATTCAAGACGGACGTGCGCACGCTGACGCGGCTGCTTGTCTATTTGCTGATTCCGGTTGTCATATTCGTCAAAATAATGGAGGCGGAATTGACATGGAGCCTGCTGCTGATTGTATCGGGGTTCATACTGCTGCTTCAGGGGTCCATGTATCTGATAGGCATGGCAACGGCGCGGCTGCTGCGGCAGCCCCCGCAGATGCGCTGTGTGACGGCTAACGCGCTGGTGCTGCTCAACACCGGCAACTATGGCATTCCGCTGATCGACCTCGTGTTCAACGCGAACCCGCTTGCCGCCGCGTCCCAGCTGTTCATCGTGGTGGTGCAGAACATCACATCCAACACGTTTGGTGTCTACCAGCTGTGCCGGGGCAAGCAGACACGGCGCGAGGCCTGGCTGAGCGCTGCCAAGCTGCCGGCAATATACGTAATGGCACTGGCGGCATTGCTGAAGGGTCTTCACGCGGAAATACCGGTAACGCTGATGACGCCGCTGCACTATCTGGCCGATGCGTTCATCGCAATTGCGCTGCTGTCGCTGGGGGTACAGCTGGCGGACGTGAAGCTGGGGCAGGGCTTAAAGGATGTGATGGTCACCAGCGTTGTGAAGGTGGTCTCCGCGCCGCTGCTGGGGTTCGCCTTCGTATTGCTGCTGGGCGTGAAGGGACTGCTGGCACAGGCGCTCGTCATCGGCATATCCACGCCGACCGCAGTGAACACGGCGGTGCTGGCTCGGGAGTTCGATACGGAACCGGGCTATGCGGCTCAGGTGGTGCTGGTGACGACAGCGCTTTGCACGTTCACGCTGCCGGCGATCATCTGGTTTGCCGGACAGTATTTCGCGCTATAATCAGTTCGGTCACATAACCGGGCGCCAGTCATTTGGTGTCTTTCAGCGCCGCAGATGTCTTGGCTTTGATATAAAAACCCCGATGTGAACCATTTCAGCATCGGGGTAAAGTATTTGTATTGACGAGTTATTCGTTGCTTATTTCTGCGTGACTCTGTCCAGAAGCGTCTGAATGCCATCGGCGTCCAGCGCGCCTAACAAAAACGCAAGGATGGCCAGTACGGCCACAGAGATATTTTCATTATCGATGTCAATATGGACATTGCCGATTTCTTTGAAAACCGTTCTCTGATTCTGATCCTGATCCTGATCCTGCGCCTGCACCTGCACCTGTGCCTGGGCCTGTGCCTGATCCTGATCCTGCGAATAACGTCTATCCCAATAACAAGACATATTAGATACCCCCCAATTTAGTATAGTTATATATTATAATATTTAAGTCCGCAAAAAAGGTGAACCCTATATGGATGAGGGTCACTGAAAATAATTCATTCTGCCTGATAAAAGTCACCACATGAATAATTCCGCAGCCTGAACCCGTTCCTGTATACGGACTGTATACGGACATATCCTCATGACAACCACTTTCTTCCGTCTGAAGGATAGAAAAACCCCGAGGCTGAATCATATCAACATCGGGGTATTGTTTGTTGTTATAAATTATCTGGGCGTTATTCTTGCGTGACTCTGTTCATCAGTTCCTGGATACCAGTGGCATCAAGCGCGCCCAAAAAGACAGCAAGGATGGCAAGCACTGCCACAGAAATATTCTCATTGTCAATGTCAATATGAACATTGCCGATCTCTTTAAAAATCGCTCTCTGATTCTGATCCTGATCCTGATCCTGTGCTTGCGCCTCTGCCTGAGCCTGAGCCTGATTCTGATACTGTGCCCGCCAATACCCTCTATCCCAATAACAAGACATATTTTATACCCCCGAATTAGTATAGATATATAATATAATATTGGACTGATGAAAAAAGGTTACAGTATGTATCCGCCGCATGTATATTATTTTATGGGGTTAGTTTTGGTATAAAGACAGCATGGTTATGCCAGCTTGTGATAGTAATCTCTGTATGGCCATAATTGTCCGGATCATTGACAGCGCCTGCCAATCATATTATGCTGAAGCCAAACGACACTAAGGAGGACTCCGTGAGGCTGGAAGACAGCGTACTGGGCTTGATGCGGGCGCGTTACAACACGCTCTCGGCCACGCAGAAGAATATTGCGGATTACATACTGGCGCATACCGACGAGGTGATACTCTCGTCGCTGTCGTCGCTCGCCAAAGCCTGCGATACCAGTGAGACCACGGTGCTGCGCTTTCTGCGCAAGCTGGACCACGACTCGTATCAGGTGTTCAAGGTGCGCGTTGCGCAGGAGCTGTCGGCGGACACGACGGCGGCAGTATACGAGCAGATCGGTCCCGATGACGATATCGGTGAGATCAGCCGCAAGGTCATCCGCTCCACGACGGACGCGATGGGAGACCTGCTGAGCGTGCTGGATCAGCAACGCCTTGACGCGATGGCGGATGCACTGGCGGGCGCGGCACGCGTCTTTTTCATCGGCGTGGGCGCATCCGGTATGATCGCGGCGGATGCCGGGCACAAATTTCTGCGGCTGGGCATGCCGGTGACCACATACAACGACTCCCACATGATGAGCATACAGTGCGCGCACTTGAGGCCGGGCGATCTGGTGGCGGCGTTCTCGCACTCGGGCGAGAGCCGTGAGATACTGGATGCGATGGCGCTGGCCAAAGAGGGCGGCGCGACGCTCGCCGCGGTGACCAGCTACCCGCGCTCGTCGCTGGCCCGGCTGGCGGATATCGCGGTGCTCACCCCGTCCCGCGAGACGGCTTACCGTTCCGACGCGATGACGTCCCGCATACTGCAGTTGGTGATCATCGACATACTCTATGTGTCGGTGGTGTTGAAAATAGGGCCGGAGGGCGTGAAGCGGCTGAACGCGTCGCGCATCGCTGTGGCGAAGAAGAAGACTTAACGCGCGAAGCTGTTGGCTGGTGAGGTAATTTTCATGAAAATTGCTCTGAGCGGCGCGATGGAAACGCTGCTGATCCCGCTGTACGGGCGGGCACAGATGAGCCGGCGCGGGTTGTTCCCGGATACGGACACCGAACAGGCGGTGGCGCGCATCGACTATGATTTCTCCCGGCTGAAGATCCGCGACAAAACACAGCTGATGCTGTCGCTGCGCAGCGCGCTCATAGACGACTTCACGACGGCGTATCTCCGGGAGCATCGGGAGGCTGCGGTGCTGTACCTCGGCTGCGGGTTGGACCCGCGGGCCAGGCGTCTGCATGAGCCCGCCATCCGCTGGTACGACCTCGACTTCCCCGAGGTGATCGCTATCAAGCGGCAGCTATTCGACGAAACGCCGCGCTACAGCATGCTCGCGTCATCCGTCACCGAATGGGGCTGGCTGGACGCCATGGCTGGAGGCGGCGACGTGCTGGTGATCACAGAAGGGTTGTTCATGTACCTCAGTGAAGACGATATCCGCACGCTGTTCGACAGGCTGCGGCATAAATTCGACGGCGTGACGCTGATATTCGACGCGTATTCCCATGCCACTGTGAAGCATTCAGTCAGGCACCCGTCGCTGAAAAAGACCGGCGCGGTGATACGCTGGGGCGTGGACACGCCGAGCGAGATTGAGGCGTTTGGCGGCGTCCGGCATGAAAAAACGCTGTATCTCACCGACAGGGAAGCCGTGATGCGCCTGCCCAAAGACAGCCGGTTGATATTCTCCATCGCGGGCAAGTTCAGGGCGGCGAGAGAAGCCCACAGGATATTCGTGATGTCGCTCACGGACTGATACGCTGCGCCAAAAATGAGAACTTTGACGGTCCGGCTTTCGGGCTGTTTTTTTATTTTGTCTCCGGACTCCGTTGACAACGCTTGCGCTCCGCTGTATAGTGATAGTAGAAAAACTACTATGAAAACACAAGTCAAAGTATAAATACTATCAAATGGAGGCGCGGGAATGAAGGCACTCAAAGCCCTGCTGTTGGGCGACGCAATGATACCGGGGGAGAAATTCGAGGCGGCATGGCACAAGTGCCTCGGGGCGTATGGAGACGATGTAGTGACGGGCAGCTGGGAGCTGAACTGGGATAAGCTGCAGTACCGGCGGCTGGAAGTGGAAAAGCATGGCCCGGACATCGAACCGGCATATCCGCTGATACTGGAAAATGGTGCAGACCGGGAGCTGCTGATGGGGTTGTTCGTGCCCGTATCGGCGGCGGTGATGGACGCGATGCCGCACTTGCGCATCGTGGGCGTATCCCGTGCGGGGCTGGAGAACGTGAACGTCTCAGAGGCGACAAAGCGCGGCATACTGGTTTTCAACGTGCAGGGGCGCAACGCACAGGCCGTGTCCGACTTCGCGGTGGGCATGATGCTCGCGGAGTGCCGCAACATCGCGCGGGCGCACTACGCGATCAAGAACGGCACATGGCGCAAGAAGTTTGTCAACAGCGAGTTTATACCGGAGCTGACGGGGCGCACCGTGGGCATCGTGGGTTTTGGCTACATCGGACGGCTGGTGGCACAGAAGCTGTCCGGCTTCAACGTGAAGCGGGTGGTATACGACCCGTATGCCAGTGAAGAGGATATCGCCGCTGCGGGCTGCGTAAAGGCGGACCTCGAAACGCTGATGAGCGAGAGCGATTTTGTCACGCTGCATGCGCGGCTGACGGATGAGAACAAGCACATGATCGGTGCGCCGCAGCTGGCATTGATGAAAAGAACCGCTTACCTCATCAACACGGGGCGCGCGGGGCTGGTGGACAATGATGCGCTGGCGGACGCGCTGAAGGAAGGCCGCATCATGGGCGCGGCGCTGGACGTGTACCCCACGGAGCCATTGCCGGGGGACAGCCCGCTGCTGCAGCTGGACAACGTGACGCTGACGACACACATCGCGGGCACCACTGCGGACGCGCTGGGCAACTCTCCGGCGCTGCTGATGGACGACGTCGGACGGTTTTTGAGCGGCGAGAAGGCGCGGTTCATCGTAAACCCCGAGGTGCTGGACAACGCCGCGTTCAAAGCGTGGCAGGCCGCGCTGTAGGCGAAAGGGGATACGCATATGCTGATCAACATGACGCAGATGCTGGGGGACGCGCAGCGGCACGGCTATGCTGTGGCCTCGTTCAACGTATACAGTCTGGAGACGATACGCGGGGTGCTGGAAAGCGCGAAGAAGCTGCAAAGACCGGTCATCGTCGCTTTCGGCGCGCGCTATCAGGAGAACATGGACCTCGGGCTGGCCGTCAGCATCACGCGGTCGGAGAGCGAACGGCTGGGTGTGGACGCGGCGCTGCATCTGGACCACTGCGCCGACTTGGATGTGATATACCGCGCAATCAAGGCGGGGTTCACATCGGTGATGTACGACGGCTCGGCGCTGGAGTTTGAGCGCAACGCGTCCAATACGGCGAAGGTGGTCGAGGCGGCACGCGCTTGCGGCGTGTCGGTGGAGGCGGAGCTGGGCTCGCTGGCGGCGGGCAGCGGCTCCAACGAGGGGCAGGCGGGTGACAGGGAAGCCTATACCGACCCGGCACAGGCGCAGGAGTTTGCCACGAAGACGGGCGTGGACGCCCTCGCGGTGTCCATCGGCACGGTACACGGCATGTATAAGGGTACGCCCAATATCCGCGTGGACATACTGAAGCAGATACGCGCGGCAGCGGATGTGCCGCTGGTGCTGCACGGCGGCTCCGGTACGCCGGAGGACACGCTGCGGGAGTGCATCCAAAACGGCATCTGCAAGATCAATGTGAACACCGAGATATCCGAATACGCGGTGGCGCACGTCAAAGAGCTGGTGTGTGCGGGCAAAGCGCCGCACCTGTCGGCGGTATCGCTGAAAACAGCGGGATACGTAAGCACAGTGGTGGAAAAATACATGCGTTTATTTATGGGTTGAAACTGCTATACTTTTTCTCATTAACTCCTGGCAAATGCCTCCTGATACGGCTCAGGGGGCATTTGCGTTACTTGGCTGATTCCGGTACCGGTCAGCGGCGCATAAAGGCTGTGAGTGCCGCGTGCCATTCCCGTTCGGCGCTGGTGGAGTGGAGGCTGTCATCCAGGGTTACCGGCGACGTACAGCATCGTTGGAGCGGCTCATCCGGCAACATGGCGGCCAGCTGGCGCAGCGTCATCTCATCCAATGTGGCAAACAGCGCGGCAAAGTCGCTCGCCGACAGAACATCCGCACCCAGCAGATCGCTGAGGTCCTCAAGGCTGGTCACGTGGCGTCGGATAAGCGCCAGTTTGTCGGACACGAAGCGGCACTCGCGCACAGCTTCGGCAAGTGCGCGGAACTGGCTGTCGTCCATCTTCGGCCCGTCAACGAAGCGCGTTGCGGGGGCATGCGGTGCCGCGGCTGAGAGAAATACAGTCTCCGGATGACCGGAGTCCAGCGCGGTTTTGACGGATGCCGTGATGCCGGGCAGCGCGCGGGCGGCGTACATATGACCTGCGTCATCCAGCTCCAGCCGTTCCAGCGCCACGCCCAGCGTCATGCGCAGGCGCGCGGGAGACAAGGTGCTGAGCCGTGCCGAGAGGGAGGCGCAATCTTCCGCCGACAAGCCGAGGCACACAAGATCGTGCCCGCGCAGCACGCGTCCCAGCGCGTTGGTCAGCGCCATCTCATAAGCGTTCACCAACAGGTCGCGCCAGCCGGGGCTGTAACCGCGCAGCAGTGCGTCGATGTGGTCACGCGGCCAGCGGGACAGGAACTGGGCTTCGGTGGCCAGCGCACCGATGTAGGTGCTGATGTACTCGATACCTGTCAAACGGCTGATATCCACGCAGAGCGGATAGTCGATGGAGCCGGGGCATTCGTGTGCAGCGTAGGTCTTGTCGTAAGATGTGAAGAACAGCGGCAGTCCGTGTTCCAGCGTATCCATATAGGCACGGTTATGCGTGACAGGCGCGGCAGCCAACGCGGTGAGCTGTGTTCGAGCGCGGTCAAACATGCCGTCGAGAATGCCGATACCCTCACGGCGTAGCTCATCCGGAGAACGGGAAAGCAGGCGGTCCAGCGCGGCATCGGGCGAGGGCGCCGTTTTCAGCGCAAGGCCGATCGCATAAGCGGCAGAAGCCAGCAGCTGTTTGGCAGTTTCCGCGGGCATGGAGCTGGAAGCGCCGAATGTGCACGTGACCGCCATGCGGGTCAGCATCCGCTCCAGCTCCAGACGCACGCTCTGCGCCTGCGCCGTTGAAATGCGCCCGGTATCTTCCGCGGCAGAGAGCAGACACTGCACATACCGGTCTGCGCCGGTGTGCAGCGGCGGCAGTGCGCCGCCTCTTGCGAGATCAGTCGTCATCGTCGGTCTCCGCGTCTTCCGTGGGAAGACCCGTTATATCCATTTTGGCTCGGAACCGGCTAAAATGGGGCGTGGCCAGCCACATCTTGCCAAACGTTATACCCTTTCCCGGGAAAATCCGTTTTTTAGGTCGGTTTAAATCGCTGTTATTCATCGTATTCCTCCTCCGGTTCAATGTCGTCGTCATCCGGCTCGGGCGGCAGACCTTCGCGTATGCGCCGTGCGGCCAAGGGCAGCAGCTCATAGAGCAGCCGGTCCATACTGCCCTCACACCAGTCTCCGTCGAAAAGCCGCTTCATCAGAGCGATGGCCTCCGCGTCGTCGATGCCGTCCATCGCCTCGCTTTTGAAGTCGTAGAATGCGGCTGTAAGCTCGGCCAGCGTATCTGCCCAGCCGTCCTGCTGGATGTAGGGCGAGTCGCAAAACGCCATTGCCAGCTCGCTGACCGCGCTGCCCGCAAACGCCACACGCCCCGCGCTTTTCAGCGCGCGCGACTGCGCCGCCGCGAGTGCCCGCGCGTCCGCTTCGGTAAGCTTAAGGCCAAACCGTGCAGTCACTGCGTTGCATGACAGCAGGGAAAGCGCCGCTTCTTCGGGGTTGATGCGCATCAGTTCCATTACAAGCACCTCCAAAATACCTCTTGACAAACACCTTGATTTGTGCTATCATAATTATGTAGATTAGCCATTATATGACACAAGACACAAATTATAATATACCATGGAACGCGCAGGCGGTCAATGGTTTTTTGTTTTATCGGGCTATGTTTTAATGCCGGGGGTTGGATATGGCGACACGTCGCAGCTTTTGGGAGTATGTATCTCTGAAAATAAACCACATTCGCCTGCGTTTAGGCTCGTTCGGCGAAAAATGGGATGCGATCAGCCGCTTAATGGAATCGAAAATTACCGACGAGGGACTGGATTTACTGGAGAAATACTCACATGATCGGAATGAAGATATTCGCTATCGCGTTGCCGAGGCGCTGGCTTTAACGGACTCACCGAAAGCAGAGTCCATACTGCTGAGACTGCTGGACGACAAGGACAATATGGTGCGCGTCAATGCCTGCGACTCACTGGGAATGAGCGGCACACAGCGGGCGATAGAGCCCCTTAAAAAGCACGTTGGCTCAACTGACTGCAACCTGGAAAGGGGCTACGCGGTATCCAGCTTGGCGGATATTGCTGTGGCTGTCGGCACAGAAGGAGAAGTGACCGCGTTTCTGGAAGCGTCGCTGGAAACGGAGCAGGACGTTTGGGTCAGGAATCACTATTACAGGTCTTTGTATCTGCTGGGAAAAGGAGAATATTTGCAGTTGCTGCTGGGCAGTCTGGATGATGAGAACTATCAGAACAGGTGCGAAGTGGTAAACCTTCTCTCTGACATCGCAGATGACAGCAATGTAGAAACGATATGTGTTGCATTGAAGGAAAGGCTGAATAAAGAGGAGCCGGATTCCATCGCTGTTATCTCAACTATTGAAAAAACGCTGCACTCGCTGGGCTCTCCGGAATAAAGAAAGGACCACTTCATGCGATTGTTCATCGGCATTAAAACAGGCTGCGAAGAGCATCTGACTGCCCTGCAGGACGAACTGAGAAAAATAGGGCGCGGGCGTTTTACGCATACGGGCAACCTGCACATCACGCTCAAATTCCTGGGCGAGCTGCCGCCGGGCAAGGTGTCCGGTCTGTGCGAGGCTATCGCCGAGGCAGGCGGGGCACCGTTCGTGCTGGAGATCGGCGGCGCGCGTATATTCAACAGAAGCGGTATACTGGCGGCTGACGTAACGGCGGGGGCGGACGAGTTGGAGGCGTTGGCGGCACGGCTGGAGACGGCGCTGGAACAGCGCGGATACGCACGGGAAAAGCGCCCGTTCAAGGCACACATCACGCTGGCGAGGGATTACGAGCCGCATGGCGACATTGGCGGCTTCCCGCAGCAGCGATGCAGCTTCAACGTGGACGAGGTGATATTGTTTGAGAGCCGCCGGGAGAACAGACGGCTGGTATACGTGCCGCTGTTCACGCACCGGCTGGGTGGCTGAGACTGACGATTTTTGCGGCTTAGCTTTGAAGCAATTATCCTAATACAGGGAAAGCACATGGCTTGGGGATAATAACCGGGCCATTTTCATTTACCATGCTTTTGCACCGTTATATCCCTTTTCTTTCGCTCATAGAATGGTAGGAAGACAGGCAGGAGGCAGAAGGCCATGGGCAAATTCCATGCCGTTGTGGTGAAGAGAAAGACGCTCGTTCTCGCGTTGGTTGGCGTCGTGTTATCCGTTGCAGCCATTGTGCTGACCGCCAGCCTGCTTTCGGAAGCAGCGGTTCCGATAAACAGTGCCAGTGGCGCTTACACCATACTGGCGATGAACGACTCCGGCATGCACTGCATACAGTCCGATTATTCCGCATACCTGCTGCTGCCTCCCGCCAATACGCTCAAGGTTCAGGTGATCCAGAAGGGAACGCGCGAAGCCCGGCTCGTCACCTCAGGTATCCGCGTCACCTACGAGATCATAGACAATACCACCTCGGACGACAAAACGAACTTCTGGATATACGCAAAGGACTACGGCTTCGACGCTGCGCCCAACGTGGGCATCACGGGAAACGGTTTATCCGGCGAGTTTGCGTTGTCGACGGACGGCAAATATTATGAAGCCGATGCGATTCCCGTTACACCGTACAATGACGGGAGCAGACAGCTAAACCCCTACCAGCTCGCCCATATCCGGGTGATGGACGCGCGGACGGGTGCGGTGCTGGCGGAAACATCCAACGTGGTGGTGCCGGTATCGGACGAGATGAACTGCAGCAGTTGCCACGGCGACACGGACACCGGCCTCGCCATATTGGCCGAGCACGACGAGCTGTCCGGTACGTCGCTGGTGGAGGATCTGGAAAACGGACAGCGGTACAAGTGCGGACAGTGCCACCGGGATAACGCGCTGGGGCTGCCCGGTAAGGCGGATGTGCCGCCGCTGTCGCAGGCGATGCACGGCTTTCATGCCGACAAGATGGAGGAAACCAGCATCAGCCCCGTGTGCTACAGCTGCCACCCCGGCCCGGTCACCCAGTGCTACCGCGGGCAGATGTCGCAGGAAAACATCAATTGCGGCAGCGACAAATGCCACGGTGATATGAGCAATGTTGCCCAAACGCAGGCTGAAGGCCGTCAGGCATGGCTGGAGGAGCCCGAATGCGGCGAATGCCATGGCAGCAAATATGCCGTGAACCCCGGTTTGCTTTACCGAAACTCCTATCTGCTGAACGCACCCGGCGAGGAGATGAACGGACTGATACTGTGCGAATCCTGTCACAACAGCCCGCATGCCGAATGGGTCTCACAGCAGCCCAAGGACAATCTGCTGCCGCACAGCCTGCTGGGCTACGACAGCTTTATCAACAAGTGTACGGTATGCCACGAGGGTGAAGGCCGGGTGCATCGGAACAACAGCAGCTGACAGATCAATATACGAAGGATGGACAAAGCGTATGGAGAATGGACTGATGATCGCGGCGGCGGCTCTGGGCGGATGCGCGGGGCTGGCCGCTCTTGTTGTGCAGAAATCCAAATGGGCATTGACGCTGCGGCGGGGTCTATGGGCGGCGGCAGCACTCTTGTCGCTGACAGCTTTTGGCCTGATGCTGGGCTATCTGCTGATGGACCGGTTTGACATCTGCTATGTGAGCGCGCACTCCGAGAGAGCGCAGGCGGCGCTGTACAAGGTGTCTGCGCTGTGGGCGGGACAGGAAGGTTCGTTCCTGCTGTGGAGCACCGTGCTGGCCGTCACCGGACTGCCGCTGCTGCGCGCAAAGGACGCACGCGGCGCGCGGGTATTTGGCATCTATGCCCTCATCAGCGCATGCGTATTTGCCATGTGCGCGGTGTCCCAACCGTTCGCGCGGCAGGCTGCTCCATCTGACGGGCTAGGTCTCACGGCTGCGCTGCAGAACCCGTGGATGGCGGCACATCCGCCGCTGGTGTTCGTTGCGTACAGCGCAATGGCGGCGCTTGTTGCGCAGGCTGCGGCGTTTACAGGGGCAAAGGCGCCGGGCAGCGTGCAGAAGTGGACGCGCTTTGCGTGGGTCACGCTGGGGCTGGGCATATTCACCGGCAGCGTGTGGGCGTACAACGCGCTGGGGTGGGGCGGTTTCTGGGCGTGGGACCCCATCGAAAACGCGGCGCTGGTGCCGTGGCTTTTGCTCTGCGGCTATCTGCATACGGGGGAGCAGGCGGGGCGCGCGCGGTGCGTTGTTCCCTTTGCGGCAGCGTGCGCCGGAACGTTCCTGACGCGCAGCGGCATACTCGGAGACGCATCCGCCCACGCTTATACGGAGGGCAACGCAGCCGTCTCCGTGCTGATCGCTGTGTTGGCGCTGGGTGCGGCGGAGGGGCTGATTGCCGTGAAGCTGCACGGGCGCGGTAAGACAGATACTACCCGCGGATTGTGGCGAAGCGGGAGAGGGCTGTTTACGCTGACGGCATACGCTTATGCGGCGCTGGTGTTTGCAGGCACAATTGCACCGCTCGTCTTCGGAAAGGAAACGCCAATAGCATACTACACCGCGATCTCAGTCGCATTTGCGCTGGGCTATACGGCGCTGCTGCTGTGGCAGGACAGGAATGCGTTGAAACGGCGCGGTATGGCCATGCTGGCAGCCGGAACCGCCGTGGTGTTGGGGGTAGCATTCGCGCTGGGCCGCGTGAGCGTGTGGCCGCTGCTGCTGCTGTGGGTGTGCATAATGCCTCTGGCGTTGTGGGCGGTCAACGGCTTTCGGCCGCAGGGCTGGCGTTACTATCTGCGCCATGCGGGGTTCGTGTTGATGGTACTGGGCGTCATCCTCTCGCTGGGGCTGGGCATCAGCGGCGTGGCCGTGGCGAACCCGCACAGCTCCGGCGCGGTGATAGGCGGGCATCCGGCATCCCTTCCGCAGGTGCTCGGCTCGGATGTGACGATACTCTCGTCGCCGCTGCAGGATGTGATCGTGCGGGGCGGGCAGGCGGTGATGCTGGCAGACGGTTCCGCAGCCATTCCCTTCGAGACGCGCCCGATGATACTGCTGTTTTGGATCGGCGGGTTCCTCACGGTGCTGGGGCCTTGGCTCGTGGCGCTGGTTTCAGCTATTGTCATCAGGACGATGCGGAGACAGCCAACGGTCAAAATCGGGGTATAAAAAACAGCCGGTATTACACCGGCTATTAGTTTCAAGGCAGATCATATACGAGGGCCCCGCCCTCGCGCTCCCGCTTCTTTTCTTAAGAAAAGAAGCGAAAGACATGGGAAACACCTTTGCAAGGTGTTTCCTTGGTGGGATTCTCAAGGGGTGAGCCCCTTGAGCGGTGGTTTGGAGGCAGCGCCTCCAAGACAATAAGCGGCAGTCAGCACAAAGGCCAGTCTTACAACGGAAACACCTTTTTGCCGAACTCGTTGTTGACGATCTGACCGAGGCAGCTGTAGATTGCGGACGCGCCGCAGAATATGCCCACCCATCCGGCGATCAGCTTGATGACGGCGATGCCGGTGAAGTCACCCACGGACAGCAGCAGGAACAGCACCGTCAGCGACAGGAACACGATCTGTGTGATGCGGTTGTGCTTGATCGTACCGATGAACATGAACAGCGTGAAGATGCCCCACAGCAGCAGGTAGAAGCCCATGCTCGTCTCGTCAGCGGCGTTGATCTCACCGAAGGGATGCGTCCAGATCAGCACCAGCGACCACCAGAAGAAGCCGTACGCCGTAAAGGCGGTGCCGCCGAACATGTTTCTGTTTTTGAATTCAATGATGCCCGCGATGATCTGTGCCGCGCCGCCGAGGCAAAGCCCCATCGCCAGTATCACAGCAGACAGCGGAATGATGTTTGCATTGTGCAGATTAAGAAGTACTGTCGTCATGCCGAAGCCGAGCAGCCCTAGCGGACCGGCGTTTGCCATGCCGGTCTCAGTTTTATCAGTTGCCATATAACACTCCTGTGAAAATAATTATGCCGACGCATATATTAACACGATTCGACACGTTTTTTCAATGTGAAATGTGAAAAATGAACAGTTAATTATTTTCAGCTGCACAAAAAAGGCCTAGCGATGTGATCGTGTCAGGCCGGATGATAATTTAGGATGTTTTTGGCTTCGCTTTTACGGCTGCGTCCGCCGTCTCGCCGCTGTTGGAGCGGGCTGGCCCCGGTACACCGCGCCGAACTTGAGCGCATCGGTGGGGCAGGTTTTGACACATGCGCCGCAGCGCACACATTCGGCGCTGTTGGGCGTGACGGACGGGTCGATATCCGCCTTGCAGGCATGCGCGCAGGCCTTGCAGCGCGTGCAGGCCGACGTATCCAGCTTGATGCCGAACACGGAGATGCGGTTGAAAAAGCCGTATATCGCACCCAGCGGGCACAGGAAGCGGCAGAAGGGCCGCCAGATGAACACCGATAGCGTAATCACGCCGACGAGTATCAGCATCTTCCATGAGAACAGCCAGCCGATGCTTTGCTGCAGCGATTCGTTCAACGCAATCAGCGGGATGCCCGCCTCCAGCGTGCCGGCCGGGCAGACGAATTTGCAGAACGCGGGTGACGCGACGCCGTGCTGCACATAGTACACCGCGGGCATCAGCAGCACGAACACGCCGAGCATCACGTACTTGCCGTATTTGAGCCACGCAAACGCGCGCTTGTGGCGCAGCTTGCGGGACGGTATCTTGTGCAGCAGCTCCTGTATCAGGCCGAATGGGCAGGCCCAGCCGCAGATGAAACGGCCCAGCAGCGCTCCCGCGAGCACCAGAAAGCCCAGCACATAGAAGCTGATCTTAAAGTAAACGGAGCCGATGGCCGACTGCAGCGACCCCAAGGGGCAGGAGCCCACCGCGCCGGGGCACGAGTAACAGTTGAGGCCCGGCACGCAGGCATTCTTGAGCGGCCCCTGATAGATGCGGCCCGTCCAAAAGCCCTTGAGATTGATATTGTACAGCAGCGCCGTGAGCGCCTGCACCACACGCCGCCTAACCAATGCCGATACACTCCAGACAGATGAATATGGCTTTGGTGAGTATCACAGGCAGGTCGCCGAAGATGATGCCCAGCGCCAGCAGAATGCCGCCGCCGCCAATCAGTATGGCCTGAACGGCTTTCCTTTTTGCGCCGGTCATTGCGCAAGAGCCTCCTCAATCGCAGCCTTGAACGTTTCATAATCTCTCGCGCCGTCGAAGAACGCGGATATGGTACCGTCCGGTTTGAGTAAAAATGACTGAGGAATGAACTGGATGACATAGCTGTCGCCGAAGGGCGCACCGTCCGTGGAATACGCAAAGGGCAGCGTGTAGCCGTTCTCGTCGGCGTAACCTTGAGCGGTCGCTTCATCCTCGCCGATGTCGATGACGACGAAGTTGACCTCTCCGCCCATCTCGGTATACAACTGCTCAATCTCGGGCATCTCACCGACACAGGGCGGGCACCATGTGGCGAACAGGTTGATCAACACCGGCTTGCCGAGGTTCTCCGACAGCGTGAACGTGCCGCCGCCCGCCATAGGCACCGAGAAGTCGGGCAGCGCCTTGCCAACAGTGAATCCAGGCTCTGCGGATGAAAGGGGTGCTTCGGGCTGTTCCGTGGGCTGCGCGGCTGCTTCTGTCTCATCGGGCTGTTCCGCAGGCTCGGATGTTTCCGCAGGCGGCGTGACGACCGTGTCAGGCTTTGAGGTGTCCGGCCCGCAGCCGGTCAGCGCCAATGTCAGTATGATCATGATAACGGCCAGTGCGGCCAGTCTATTTATTCTCATTGCAAATCCCTCCGAATAGTGGTTGATAATACCACTATACCGCTTGAAAGGGGTCACGTCAACCTGTACGCAGCACGCCGGTCCGGTGAGAGCAGGATGCGTCCGCCCGGGAAAAGTGCAGAAGATTTTTCTCAATAAGAGGAAGAATGTTTGTTGACATATATAGATGACCGATATATATTGATATATAGATGGTCTATATATAGGAGGCGACGGATATGGCTGTGGATAAAGCGCTGCTGACAGGGAGTACGACCATGCTGGTCTTAAAGCTGCTGGAGGAGAGGGACATGTACGGGTATCAGATGATCGACGAGCTGTCAAAAAAGTCAGACAACACGTTTAATCTGAAGGCTGGCACGCTCTATCCCATACTGCATGGGCTGGAGAGCGGGGACATCGTCAGCGCCTACGACGACAATGCCGGAGGAGACAGGGTCCGCAAATACTATCACCTGACCCAAAAGGGCAAAAAGCTGCTGGCAGAGAAGCAGTCGGAGTGGGCAGCTTATACCGGCGCAGTCAACAAGGTTTTGCGAGGAGGGTGCAGCTATGCGGCCGAATGAGAAATTTCGCGATTATACTGACGCCGTGTGCGAACAGATAAGGTGGAGCCGGGCGCGGGCCGCCGTTGCCGAAGAGCTGGAGCAGCATCTTGCGGACCAGCGGGATGCGTATATGGCTCAGGGCGAGGACGCGGCCGCCGCAGCGGAGATGGCAGTCACACAGATGGGTGACCCGGTAGCGGTGGGGGCACAGCTCGACCGCACGCACCGGCCCAGGCCGCAGCTCGGAATGCTGCTGCTGGTGGCGGGCATCATCTGCATTGGCTTGGTTATACAGGTATTCCTGCTTTCACGGATTTCTGGCTTTGACCCGCAGACGCTGATGCCAATCTTTTACACGCTGGCCGGGGCCGCGGTGATGGCCGCCGCTTATTTTCTGGACATGAGCTGGATTGGCAGGTTTTCGGTGTGGTTTTATCTGGCGCTGCTGTTTTTCATGACGGGGAATTTTATCACCAGGATGTTCATTGATCGGTTTGGCTTCTTCCTGCTGGGAGGCATTGTGCCGATGCTGTTTCCGCTGGGCTTCGCCGGTGTCATCTATGCTGCGCACAACAGAGGCTGGCGCGGTTTCATGCTGTGCGCTGCGGCATTCATGCTGCCCGCGCTGATGCTGTTTGTTATGCGGTGGCGGGACGACTGCATGCTGCTGACCGTTTCCGCGTTTGTAATATTGTGCGTGGCGATGTTTAAGGGTTGGTTCAATATCAACAAGCGTACCGGTTGGCTGGCGATTGCGGCAGTGGCTGCAATTGCATTGGCACTGGCGACATTGTATATCAGTCAATACGGTTACCGGTGGGACAAGCTGCTGGCGAAGCTCAATCCGTCTCTGGACCCCGCGGGCGAGGGTGCGTGGGGTATACAGATCAAAACACTGCTGGCGCATTCAAGGCTGTGGGGGCAGGGAGACATCCCCGCAATGCCGCTGGATGAGCAGCCATGGTCGGGGTGTAGCGCGCCCTTAGTGTTCACTTACCTCATATTCGATGTCGGCTGGATACCGTTTCTGATGTTTATGGCTGTGCTGCTGGTGTTCATGGTTTTGGGATTCCGGCTGGCATTCAAACAGCAAAGCAGTTTGGCACAGTTCGTGGCGATGGCTGTGATGACGACATTGGCGCTGAAGGCGATGGGGTATGTGCTGACCAATTTGGGTATCACCTTATTTTCGGGCATGTCCATGCCTTTCGTGCCAAACTATGGATATACGGATTATTTCATCAATATGGCGCTGACCGGACTGATGCTGTCCGCCTTCAGGACGGGCAGTTTGTACCGCGATACGCGCTTCGGCAGACAGCCGCTTTTCATCGGCAGAGACGGTAAATCCGTGTTTCCTTCGAGAAGGAAGCAGACAGACTGACGCCGTACAATATGAAAGCCGGGGCAAAAGTTATTTGCCCCGGCTTTGTTCTTTTTGCGACAGTGCGCTGCTCTCGGACAGCAGCAGGTGTCAGGACTGCACTGACGCCAGACACTGCTTCATCATGTCCAGCGCTTCGGCGTCGGTATGGCCGGTGAGTGTCAGCGACCGCGTCAGTTCCTCGATGGCCAGCGGATAAAAGCCGTTTCGGAAATAGAGCTTGCCCAGCCGCAGCAGCACGCTGTCGTCGGTCACCAGATTCAGCAGCTGCCGCGCGCGGTCGAACAGGTCAAACTCGCCCAGCTGCATCAGCAGCTCCAGCAGACCGAATATGGGCGGAATGTATCCCTGAGAGGCATCCGTGTCTTCAGCCAGCGGCCTGCACGAGATGCCCCGCTCAATCTTCTCAAGCGCGGACATCACTTCAAACCAAACGCCGTTGCCGCGCGGTGGTTCGGGAATGCCGCCGTCCAGCAGCGCACACAGACGGCGCAGCAGCAGCGCCTTGTCCGCGTCGGCACCACTCACGTTTTCCAGCGATGCCGCCGCATCCCGGAAACGCCGCATATGCAGCAGACAGGCGCCTTCGTCATAGTCCAGCTTTTCTGCGGGAGCGGCACTGCACGTGCGCGCTTTGCGGATCAATTCAAGCGCCGTCTCATACTGCCGCAGCGTATAGAACACGTCGGACAACAGCAGATAACGGGCGGGGTTCTGTGCGGGTTTCGCCAGCCGCGTCAGCTGCGCTTTCACCGTTTTTACCGGGGTCTTGCTTTCCAGCAGCATGCGGCCCAGCTGCAGATACGCTTCCGTGTAATCCGGGTTGCTCCTGATGGCCGCGCGGCACCAGTACAGCGCCTCCTCGTGGTCGCCCAGCTCATCATAGATGCTGAAAAGCAAATACTGTGTTCTGTAACTGCCGACGCCCGTGGCGTAGCTGTAAAGCAGCGGCGGTTCGCCCATCTTCAAGCATTTTTTGAATGATTTAATGGCCGCCGCGTATTTCTTGCGCCGGAGAAAGTCGCTGGCGCGGATAAACTCAAGGTCGGTGAAGTCCGGATATATGGTCAGGCCTTCCCTGATGAACCGCTGCTGTTCCTCCGTTTTACCCAGCAGCTCGCAGCACGATACAATGCGTATCAGCATCTTGGAGCTGAAGCCCCGGCGGCTGTCAAAGCTTTCCCAGCTTTTCATATACCACGAGAGCGCCTCATCAAACTGCCGCAGCGAGTAGCATTCGTTGCCCATGTTGCAGAGCATAAACGGATTGTCCGGTTCCTTTTCCAGCTCCTTTCTGATCAGCGCCATGTTTCGCTCACGCTTGCTTTTGGACGTCACCACGCTGTTCAGATAGCCGAAGTGGTAAATGCGGATGTCGGCCATGCCCACCCTGCTCACAGGAACGCTGTCGTTGATGAGCTGCTCATGTATATCGCCTTTGAACCGGTAGCCTCTGTGGTTCCGGACCAGCCGGACATTCATATTGGAGATCGTTTTGCTTCTGTCCGGCACATCACCCATAAAGCTGAGCGTCTGAAAGTAATAAACGTCGGCTTCGCTGTCCTTTATGAGCAATTCGCACAGCTTTTGAGTATCCGCCGCCTCGAATTCGTCGTCCGCGTCCATCAACAGTATCCAGTCCATCGTGGCATGGTCAAGAGCAAAATTGCGGGCATTCGAAAAGCTGTCGTCCCAAGCGTACTCACAAACCACTGCGCCGAATGCCCGGGCGATATCCTGCGTCCGGTCGGTGGAGCCGGTGTCTACTATCACCATTTCATCGGCCAGATGCTTTATACTTTCCAGACACCGGGCCAGCATGGGTTCCTCGTCCTTGACGATCATGCACAAACTTATCGACATATTATCTCTCCTCATTGTATATGTACGCGCCGCAGCTTGGGCGGCGCGGCGTGAAATCGGCTACTGTCTGGCGTCGTAATAGGCGACCAGCGTTGCGTCGTAGGTTGCATCAATGTTCTCATAATACAGCCGGGTATAGGCCAGGTAGTATTTAGGAACAAGCACGGCGGCGCTGCCGCATGCGATTTCCACATACGTCGGCGTATCGTCCGTGTAATACGAGGCGGCCGTGGTCGGCGATACCTGAAGCTTGACACGGATCGTTGCGTCTGTTGAGGTGTTCTTCACATAATACGAATACAGGCTCTTTTCCGAGCTGTTCAGCACCAAAGTGGTTCCCGTATCGCCGGCAGCGACACTGCCTACGGTGACGTTACTTGACGTATAGGCGACGCCGATATCAAGATTGCCTTGCGAATCGACCGAAATCGCTACGGGAGTCGTTCCGTACATACCGTATATCAGAGTTTTCATATCCTGAGCGACCATATCGAATGCAAAATTGTTAGGCATATATTCCCTCCTTATACGCCGGATAATTGGATTATCCGGTAATTGGGTCAAAGACCCAACAGATGCCGCACTTTTGACATATTAGCGGCATTGTATAATATGTGATTCTCTTCACATGAGTGACACTATAAAGTACCGTACACAGACAGTCTGGAATATGAATACATATATTATCACAACGTTTGGGCGGAGGTAGCATCATGGACTGTGAACAATGCGTATCCGAAGGACGCCAGCTGGTGCTAGCGGGCCGGTATGACGAGGCGATTGACAGGCTTGGAACATACATCAAATCCTGTCCGGGCAGCGCGGAGGTTTCATGCCTGCTGGCGCTGGCCTATCAGCGCGCGGGTCAGCCGGAAGAGGCGGAAGCGGCGGCGCTCAGGGGACTTATGTATGAGCCGGAGCATGCCGGGCTTCTGCGCCGTATGGGGGAGATATGCCGCGATGCCGGACAATTCTGCCGCGCATGGCGCTTTTTTAACCGTGCACAGCGTCGTATGGACGGCGACGGGCGGAGCGAGTGTCTGCTGGCCATGACTGCGATGGAGGATCAGGGGCGCGTGGAAACAGCGTATATCGACGCGCCGAGAGGGAAAAAGACGGCGGTCATCATCGCCGGAATATTTCCGCCCGCGGGAGGCTCAGGTGTCTGGCGGACGCTGAAGCTGGTGAAGTATCTGCGCGCCTATGGATGGGAGCCCGTGGTGGTGACGATGGCGCAGAAGGTAAACCCCGTGACGGACCCGCTTTACGAGCAGCTGCCGGACGACCTCTGCGTGATTCGCATAGCGCACCCGCCGGTCTCGGAGGATATGATACGGCTGGGGCTGCAGCGGCTTTCGCAGCTCACCACACTGGAGACGTTTGCCGCCTACAAAGCCCGGGTCGCCGGCCTGTCCGGAGTGCAGCGCATGAGCGCGCTCTTTTTCCCCGATCCGGACATATTCTGGGCACACCACGTTGCGGATACGCTGGGGCAGTATATGAATCTGAATCAGGCGGATGTGATATACACCACCTCGGGTCCGTATGCCGCTCACATCGCGGGATACTTCCTCAAGGATAAGACGAACCTGCCCTGGGTGGCGGATTTTCGAGATGAGTGGAGCCATAACCCGGTGATCTGGCCGGACAAAACGCTGCTCAACTACCGGATATGTCAGCAGCTGGAACGCGTGATTTGTGAAGGAGCGGACAAGGTTCTGTGCGTCGTGCCGGACGCTGTGGAAAGTTATGTAAACGATATAGGTGTCCCGCGGGATAAAATAGCTTGTGTGACCAACGGCTATGATGAGGAGGATTTTGAAGGCCTGCCGCTTGCTCATCGCAATGAAAAATTCACGCTGGTGCATAACGGCATGCTTTACGCCAACCGCACGCCCGACGCGGTAATACGCGCTGTGGCCTGGCTGGCGGACCGCGGCGAGATCAGCCGTGACCGCTTTCGCCTGCTGGTTGGCAAAACGGGCAACAACGGCCGCTGGCAGCAAGTGATTGCGGACGTCGGTCTGTCGGGTGTCGCGGAAACGGAGGAGACGATGCCGCATCGTCCGAGCATGGTGCGGACTGCCCGCGCGGACGCACTGCTGCTGATGCTCGGCCCGACGAAGGATTTTCTGAAAACGTGCACGGGAAAGCTTTTTGAATATCTGCGGTTTCGTAAGCCCATCATCTGCATGGGGCCGCAAGGCAGTATCGCCCACAGGATCATTGAGGAAGCGGGCGCGGGCGTCAACGTGGAATACAACGACGTGCGCGGCATTGCCGCCGCCATACTCAGCCTGTACAGGCGGTGGGAAGCGGGGGAGACGCTGACGGTGCCCGTGTCAGACATTTCGCGGTACGACCGAAAGAACACCACGAACAGGCATGCGTCCGTGTTTGACGTCGCCGCGTCGCAGCCGGCTTCGCCGCTGCCCAGGGAGGCGCGCATGCTGCTCGCGCGGGAGCTGATTGATACCGAGGCGCGCCGGACCAGCGAGCTGCAGATACGCGTGCTGCAATTCCACGATTATGACAGCGCGCTCGAACTCACCGATTGGTGGTACCGGGACGGCGAAATGCCGGCGAACGCCTGTATGTACCGTGCGTGCGCGCTCAACGCGCTGGGCCGCTTCGATGAGGCGCTGGAGTATCACCGGCGGGCTGTGCGTCTGGACCCGCTGCTGGCCGACGCCCGTTTTCGGGATTATCCCGCGCAGGACGCATACGACGATTTCCCGTCGCCCTGCATCGGCTGCGGGGCAGAGGAAGCGGACATCGCATTCGTGTGCAACCAGACGATGACATCCACCAGCTTCGGAACGATGAACGCCATACGGGTGTGGAAATGCTGCCGGCGCTGCGGACTGGTGTACAGCGCGGTGCAGCCCACAGCTGCTGCGATAGCGGAATACTGCAAGCGCATTGCCCATGAACAGCGCGAGAACGGCAAGGCTTACGGCGCGTCCGAACAGAACAACGCAGCGAAATATCTGGCAATGTCCAAGGCGCGGCTGGCGAATATCGAAAGCATACTCGGAAAGAAAGAGAATCTGCTGGACATCGGTGCGGGCGCAGGCTCGCTTGTCGCGCAGGCGGTAAAGGATGGTTGGGATGCGGCAGGTCTCGAGTGTCTGCCGGAAGCATGCCGGCAGGCGCAGGCTCTCAACGACGTGCGGCTGATACCGGAGGACTTATTTGAATTCAACCCCGGCAAACTGTTCGGCGCGGTGACAATGTTCGAAGTGATCGAACACCTGCTCCAGCCCAAGGAAGCGATCAGCCGGGCAGCCGCGCTGCTGAAGCCGGGCGGTATTTTTGTGATCGCAACGCCCATCAGTGACAGCCGTTACTGTAAATCTGTCCGTCCGATCAACGATTTCTGGTGGAACGAGCCCGGTCACCTGTGTTATTTCAGCGATGCAACGATGCGGCTCTACCTTGAGGAGGCGGGCCTTGAAATCGTCCGGACGGCGGATTCACCGCAAGGCTTCGGGCGCATGGAATACTACGCCTTGAAGAAATAAGGCAGCCGCGCACCCGGCTGAACACAACACGAACCGGATTAGTGGGGGATATCCTCTTTTGATCTGGCCTTATCGTACAGCCGTTGGTATATATAGATGATCGGCAGTATACTGAGAAGCAGTAAAAAGAGTCCGAAGTTACTCATATTCTCCATTCGGTACAAGCCGGCCTTTTCAAATAAAAACGGACTGACGACCAGTGCCTGAAATGCATCCATGACGATGTTGCTGCCAAAGAACAACCACGGATTCGGGTATGTAAAATAGAACACAAGCAGCGTAACGACGGGAGACAGCCCATATGCAAACGATGGAACAACGGTCAAGAAAACCACATTGTCTGTAATCGTCCACCAGCCCCAAACCTGTGCGGCCTGAAAATATATCGTGGTGATTATAAGAGTGAAAAACACCACCGATAAAAAATGCTTCATTTTCTTTTTATTCAGAAAAAAGAGTATTAACCAAGGCCCGATAAGCAACCCCCACGACAGGATCTGCCCCATTATATTTAACCTTCTTTCGTTATTATGTTGGTATTATTCGCATTCTGAATCATTTTATGTTTTCAATGAAATAAAAAAGCTCCCGGTGAGGGAGCTTATCATATGATGCGTTTTATAGACCCAACAGCTTCATCAGCGGCAGCAAGCCGATGGGCGCGAACAGCGACAGCGCCATGTCGCCCGTCTTCACCTTCTTTAAGCCCAGCATGTTAACCGCTATACCGAACAGTATGATACCACCCACCGCGGATATCTCGTTCACGACGGCGCTGTCCAGCCCGCCCGCGAAAAGCGAGAAGCCCAGCGTCAGCAGCCCCTGATAGATCAGCACCGAAAAGGCGGAGAACATGACGCCGATACCCATTGTGGATGCAAGAAACACCGAAGTGACGCCGTCCATGATGGATTTTGTAAACAGTATGCTGTGGTCGCCGGAAAGCGCGCTTGAAAGGCAGCCCATGATGGCCATGGAACCGACGCAGTATAGTATGGAAGCACCCGCGAAGCCTTCGGCGAAGGAGCCGTCCGCCATCTTCACGCGGCTTTGCAGCTTATTTCCCAGACTCTCCAGCCGGTCGTCGATGCGGACGAGCGTGCCCAGCAGCGTGCCCACGATCAGGCTCAGTATCATCACCAGCAGGTTCTGCGTTTTGACAGCGTAGGTGATGCCCACGCCCACCACGCCCAGCGCGATGACGTCCGTCAGCGCTTTCTGATAACGGGAATGAAGCTTGTTTTTGAAGAACAGACCGACCGCGCTGCCGGCGATGACCGCAAGGAAATTCACAATAACGCCGAGGAACATAATATATCCATCTCTTTTCAATTTATCACAGCAACCTCCATAGTAGCTGTTATGACAGGATATATCAAGGGGCATTATGCTATTTGATTTCAAATTCGGGCAAACGAACTTCGCGAATGTCTTCCCCTTTGAAGTTCCTCTGAAGTATCACAACAGCGCGGTAAGTGCCGGGAGGAAGGTTTAGGCCAGCAAGGCTGACTGAAACCGTAAGCTCTTCGCCCTGCTCCAGTGCAAGGCTGTCCTTTGCGGTTGCGAGTCCATAACCGACACCATCCAGCATTTCAATCTGAATTTCCAGGTCCGCCAGCGTTACAAGGCCTTCAGATGGGTTAATGACCATCAGAGTCAGGCTGGCCGCGTTGGCCGGATAGGAGCGCGGATCTGCGGTCACGCGCATGCCTTCCGTCAGCTCAAAGTATGCATAAGCCTTAATATCCGTCTCAAGGCTCAAATTATCGGACACACTGAGAGAGACGCGGTATTCACCCGGGCTGACGCCTTCATAGCTGCTGACTGGCAGCGGCACCAGTGCACCATCCTTGATCTCATCCGGTGTCCCGCAGTATCCCATACCGCTCAAGGCTGTCCATTTGCCGTTATACAGTCGCTCCAACTGCGGTGCAAGCGCGCCAAAGACAACGTCTCCGTCCGGGATGTGCACTGTGGTAGTTATGCTTTCAACATCCTCCGGATATGCCTGATACGGAACGGTCAGGCTGAACGCCTCTTCGGTCGGAGCTGTCGATTGAACGGGCGCAGGCGATAAAGAGGAAGGGCGAAGCGTCGCTTCAGCGGACTGCGGCTTTTCTGTCTGGATCGGTGTCATGTTATCCGTATCGGGCGCACAGCCAGCCAGCACACAGGCTGAGAAAACAGCCAGCACAGCCAGCATGATTACATTTTTCATATTGGCAACCCTCGCTCATATGGATATATTTAGCTATTCGACGAGCGCCGGATGATATTAGTTCCGCAACCGGTGCAAAAACAAAATGCCGTGAAATTCACGGCATTTGTATATCAGCTGATTATTCTTCGCTCTTGGGCGCTTCGGGTTCCTGCGGAGGAGCCGGAGGAGCCGGAGGAGCTTGCTGCGGCTGGTAAGGGTTATACGGAGGAGCCTGCTGCGGCTGCTGCTGATACGGGTTATACGGCGGCTGCTGCGGCTGCTGGTACGGGTTGTACGGAGGAGCCTGCGGCGGTTGCTGGTAGCCCGAATAAGGATAAGGATACGCGGGCTGCGCGGTTTTCTCCTTCACCAGTGCGAGTATGCCGCCGATGAGCAGCGCGATGGAGCAGAGGATGCCCCAGCCAGAAAAACCGGCTAACACACAGGCAACGATCATGAGAACGCCCGCGACAACATTCTTTTTCTTGACAATAGCTCCGCCTACTATACCAAGGATGCCTCCGATTATGGCAATTATATGGGAGATGATGATCCATGTAGCTACAAAGTTCCAGCCTGAGCCGGCTAGCCCGTTTATATCGCTGTCAAAGGAAAACTCTCCGTTGTCAAAACTGAACTCTCCGTTGTCAAAGCTGAAATCGCCGTCATTGTAATTAAAGTCATCTGAAAATTCAAGCGCATTGTCCATAACATCCGGAATGGCGGTAAATATAGCTAAAGTGCCGATCATAGAAAAAATGGCGATCAGTACCGCAAGCGCACCACCTGCAATCCCCAGAATCGTACTGGCTGTTCTCATGAAAATGCCCTCCTTTTTTTATTAACGAGAATGATAACTATGCTTTCATATTATAGTAAATATGAATCGAAAGCAATATAAAATAAGGTTAAAAAGCGTCTTATAGCACCTTTTTTCATAATGGTTTGCAGCAAAGGCGCTGTTTTTGGTACATCAATATTGGAGCCCGGCTTAAGGCGGGGTTCCGTTTCCTCCGCGCATATCGGTGAAAGCAAGGCGCTGAGTCTACAGCAGACCCAGTTCCTCCATCTCTTCCTCAACCTCGGCTGAGCCTTCCTCGTAGAACTTCTCCTCGTCGGGAGCCAGCTCCTTGAGCAGGCGGAGGAACTCACCGGCATGCACGCGTTCCTCGTTGGCGATGTCTTCCAGTACCGCAATGGCGAGCGTGTTGTCGGTGGACTCGGCCAGCTGCATGTAAAGCTGAATTGCCTCGTACTCCGCCGCAATCATGAAGCGGATGGCGCGGACCAGCTCGGCGTGGGTCAGCTTACGGTCCTTCGCGAGTCCGGAAAACGAATGTCCAAAGTCAGGCATGGCGCATCCTCCCTTGTTTGATATGTATTATTATACCATACATGCGGGTGCGTTTAAACTGTTTTTATAGGATCATGGCAGCAGAGCTGGTATAATAAGGTGAATTGCCGCGCATTATTGTGCAGAAACTGCGAGGACGGCGCGGCGTCCCTTTGGTAAACTGGCGGCATAAAGGAGCTTGTTGCGTATGGAATGGCTGGAGCGGCTGAACATGGCAGTGGACCACATCGAACAGCATCTGGCGGGGGATATCGTGCTGGAACAGCTGGCGCGCATTGCGTGCTGCTCGTCGTTCCACTTTCAGCGGATGTTCTCCTACATCGCGGGGATTCCGCTGTCCGAGTATATACGGCGGCGGCGTATGAGCACGGCGGCGTTTGAGCTGCAGCAGGGAGCCAAGGTGATCGACCTCGCGCTGACGTACGGATACGAATCACCCACCGCATTCTCGCGCGCGTTCCGCAGCGTCCATGGCATATCGCCATCGGAGGCACGGCGGCGGGGTGCATCGCTCAAGGCATGGCCGCGCATCAGCTTCCGTATCACAATCAAAGGAGACACGGAAATGAATTACAGGATTGAAGAGAGGGACGCGTTCCGCATCGTGGGCGCAAAGGCGCATTTCGGCATGAATCTTGAGGAGAGCTTCGCGCAGGTGCCCAAGTTCTGGGCTCAGACGGTGCAGAGCGGCATGGCGCAGGCGGTTGGCGCGCTGCCCATGAAGGAGCCGTGCGGGCTGCTGGGCGTATCCACCTGCATGAATGGGCGTGATTTTGACTATTACATCGCGGTGGCGACGGATGCGCCCGTGCCGGAGGGTATGGCCGAGTATACGGTGCCCGCAGGTACATGGGCGATGTTTGAGTGCGTGGGGCCGATGCCGGAGGCCATCCAGCAGCTGCAGACGCGCATCGTGTCCGAATGGCTGCCCGCGTCAGGCTACGAATACGCGGATGCGCCGGACATTGAGGTTTATCCGGAGGGCAACACGCAGTCGCCGGATTACCGCTGCGAGGTGTGGCTGCCGGTGAGGAAGGCATAGGAGCGGTAAGCGGATATATACTTCGAATGCGTTCGGGCGGGGATGAACCCCGCCCTTCGTGTTAGAGGCGGATGCAGGAGTCGGGCGACTGCAGGCGGTCAGTGACCGTTCCTTTGCCGCATCACATCTGCTTCTGATACCGCGCCGTCAGCGCCAGACAAAGCACATGGTAAGCCGCATACACACATACTACGGTCAGCGTCTGCCAGAGCGGCGCGTCGGCCAGTATCAGCACAAACGCGAAGGCGATCACCAGCCATTGAGTGACAGTGCCCGCCACGGCGCGTGCCCGGTGGCGTATCATCACGCTGCGCTCGTCGCTCTGCTCGATCTCGATCTGCTGCGCGGCAGCAGGATTCTTTTTATCCCAGCGTTTTGCGGCAAGGCTGGCAGCGCTCATGCCCGCAAGGCCTGCGCCTATGCCGATAAGTACTCCGCTCAATGCTTTCTGAGCATCAGCGGTGAAAATGAAGCTTAAACCCACCAGCGCCACGCCGATAACAAGGGTGGCAATATAAAAGGACATCTTCTTCAGCATCATTTATTCCTCCTCGTATATGAATATCTGCTCCACGGGCAGCTCGAAAAACCGCGCGATCTTCAGCGCCAGTATGATGGACGGGTTATACCGCCCGTTTTCCAGAGAGCCGATGGTTTGGCGCGACACCTTCAGCACCGCTGCCAACTCCTCCTGACGGATACCGCGCTGCTTGCGCAGCTCTTCCAGCCTGTTTTTCATAGACAGCTCCTTGTCAGAAATGGAAAGCACACTTTCCATTTCTGAGCATACGACAAAAAGACGGAAATGTCAAGCGTCCTTTCCATTACAATAGTCATAAATAAATAGTGGACGCAACAGCCCGGTATAATGATTGGGGGTTGGGTCACAGAGCACCGAACAATGCGGCGGGAGGCTGTGGCTGTGAACTATTCCCCCAACACGAAGGTGGTACTTTCCATGCCATGGCTGTGATTCAGAACGTTGTACGTTTGCCCTTTGTAATAGTGGTAGTGCTTATAGCGTCCTTCGTCCACGTATGTCGGCGGCTGTGTTTCAATAAAAAAGCCATGCGAGTGGCCGTCGGTCGTGGTGGTCTCGCCGGATATGATGTGCGTATGGCCCGGCGTGTCCGGGGCAGCGGACGAGACGCCGGAGAAAAGATGCAGGTGTCCGTCAACGTAAACGGTGACACCCTTGAATTCATGCGTATGCAAGCAGATCAACTCCTTGTTTTATGATATGTGCGGCACTGTCGGCATGACACAATAAACATATCATGTCTGATTTAGATTAATATGAATTTATATAATAATAAATGGTTGATATATGACGTTCATGTGTACTATAATTAATCAAATTATAATAAAAATAACCAGTAAATTAACACCATTATTTCAAATTACAATAACACCCACTGATACCATAGACAGTGAGAACCCCAACTCAAAAAATGGGGCTGAAAAAAGAGAACCTCACTCCAGAAAAAAAGAGGAATAGAATTTGGAGGTTTTTGGTTTTATGAGACACAAGCTTCTATTTGCCTTTGTGGTCGCATTGCTTTTGGCTGCAGTCATTTTTCCGACGGTGGCCAGTGCGGATGGGGGCCAGCTCACTGTTAACACGGGCACCATCAGTGGCTGCAGCATCGGTGTGGTGCAGAACGGTTCCTGGGTCGTCAGTCCCGCCACTTTTTCGGGCACTACAGCCTCTTTTAATTTGCCTGACAACGACAGGGACTACGAGCTGCGCATCAACAAGGGCGGCATGAGCATTACCCTCACCGGACGCCCCGGAGACACCATTGACGTGCCGGTTAAGGCGCTGGGCATGGATACCGGCGTTATCAGCGGATGCACCGTTTCCGTGGTGCAAGGCGGTTCGTATGTATACAGCCCGGCGACCATAACGGGCAGCACAGCATCCTGGGATGTGTTCGACAACGACCAAAACTATGAAGTGCGCATCAGCAAGGGCGGCATGGGCATTTACCTGTACGGCAAGGCCGGGAGCACGGTGACTGCGCCTGTTAAAACGCTCAGCGCAGACACCGGCGTTATCAGCGGGTGCACCGTTTCCGTGGTGCAGGGCGGTTCGTATGTATACAGCCCGGTGACCGTAGCGGGCAGCACGGTATCCTACGACGTGTTCGACAACGGGCAGAATTACGAAGTGCGCATCAGCAAGGGCGGCATGGGCATTTACCTGTACGGGAAAGCCGGAGATACGGTGACTGCGCCCGTAAAAACGCTCTCCGTCAGCACCGGCCCCATCAGCGGCTGCACCGTCTCTGTGGTTCAGGGCGGATCATACGTATACAGTCCGTCTGTCATGGCCGGCAACACAGCGTCGTTCGATGTGTTTGACAATGGCAAGGATTATGAAGTGCGCCTGAGTAAGGGCGGCATGAGCATATACCTGTACGGCCAGGCGGACAACACGCTGACCGCACCCACTTATGCGATACAGATACCGGCCGGGCTGACCAATGTGAGCCTGGTGCAGGGCGGCTCATATGTATATCAGAACATACCAAGCCCCGGTCAGGTGTATGTGTTCCAGAACGGCCAGAACGCGGAGTTCCGCTACAGCGTGAACGGCGTAAACCGAACGGATGTCCTCAAACTGGACGGTACAAACGCGGCCTCTCTGACCGTGGATTTCACAGGGCTCTCAGGAGTTAATGTCTATCTGTACGACGCCGCCGGTAAACAGGTGGGTTATGTTGGCGGCTCCAACACAGCTTCGTTCAGCGGCATGCCTGCCGGTAACTATACGGTTAAGCTGTCCAAGTCGGGTCTGGTTAAGACATATGCTTTTGATATCCGCTTCTCTGATTTCGCTGCGGGTAAGACGTTCACCGTGCCGCTGATCAACCTGACGGTGGTGCAGCCGGGCGGCGTGAACTATGCATGCAACATTAACGTGATACCCGCTGCCGGCGCGGGCAACATCGCTTACAGCCAATCCGGTGCAGAGACGGTAACGGGCATGAAGCTGTTCCCGAACGAATCGTACCGCATCTATTTCAGCAACGGTATGAACTTTACCGACACATTCACCGTGGGTGATACGGACTACACATACACTGTGCCCACGGCGGCAGTGACATTTGATACCACAGGCATCACCTACGGATACGGTATGAACCTGTATGTATACAATACATCCAACAACGCTACTGCACAGTACAGGCAGACGAGGAAAGATGGTCTGTACCCGACCGCGCTCATCATCGGAAATACCTATCGCGCGGTGTTAACCAACGGAACCACGGTGTTCTATGACAAGACGTTTTCGGTAACGGGGGATAAGACAATTCACCTGTTCAGCGCCCTGTTTGTGGACACCGTAATACCCGGCTGCACGGTGGGCGTGGTGCAAAACGGGTCCTGGGTATATTCGCCCAAGGTGGTATCCGGCACCACTGCATACTTCCCGGTCAGCGACAACGGCAGGAACTATGAGGTGCGCATCAGCAAGGGCGGCATGAGCATCAATCTCTATGGCCCGGCATATTCGGATATAGTGGCACCCGTCAAAACGCTGACGGTAAACACCGGAAGCTTCACCGGCTGCACGGTGGGTGTGGTGCAAAACGGCTCGTGGGTTTACCCTCAGGCTACGGTGGCCGGCAGCGAGGTTTCCTACGATGTATTCGATAACAACAAGGATTACGAGGTACGCATCAGCAAGGGCGGCATGAGCATCAAACTGTACGGCAGGGCGGGCAGCACGCTGACCTTGCCGGAGGCGCAGCTGACGGTGAACACCGGAAGCTTTACCGGCTGCACGGTGGGCGTGGTACAGAATGGTTCGTGGGTGTACTCGCAGGCTGTGGTATCCGGCAGCGAGATCTCGTACCCCGTGTTTGACAACGGCAAGAGCTATGAAGTGCGCGTCAGCAAGGGCGGGATGAGCATCAGCCTGACTGGTATGGCGGGCTCCACAGTGACGGTGCCGGTTAAACAGCTGGCGGTGAATACGGGGCTTTCCGGCTGCACGGCAGGCGTGGTGCAGAATGGCTCGTGGGTGTATCCGCAGGCCGTGGTATCCGGCAGCGTCGAATTGTATGATGTATTTGACAACGGCAAAGCTTACGAAGTCCGTGTCAGCAAGGGCGGGATGAGCATCAGCCTGACCGGTTATGCGGACTCCGGTGTGATTGTGCCGGTGAAGCAGCTGACGGTGAACACGGGGCTTTCCGGCTGCACGGTGGGAATTGTGCAGAACGGCTCGTGGGTGTATTCGCAGGCTGTGGTATCGGGCAGTGTCAAATCGTATGATGTATTTGACAACGGCAAAGCTTATGAAGTCCGTGTCAGCAAGGGCGGCATGAGCATAAGCCTGACCGGTTATGCGGATTCGAGCGCGGATGTGCCGATTAAGGATCTGTCGGTGAGCACCGGCGGCATCACCGGCTGCACAGTAGGTGTAGTGCAGAACGGCTCCTGGGTATACCCGCAGGCTGTGGTGTCGGATGGCGAGACGTCTTACCCGGTGTTCGATAACGGAAAGGATTACGAGGTGCGCATGGCAAAGGGCGGCATGAGCATCTATGTATACGGCAAGGCGGGAACAACGGCCGCCGCAGCCACCTACGCGCTGCAGATACCCGCAGGGCTGACAAAGGTGGGTCTGGTACAAAACGGTTCCTGGGTCTATCAGAACGTTTCCAGTCCCGGCTCCGTGCTGGTGTTCCAGAACAACAAGGCAGCCGAGCTGCGCTATACCAAAGACGGCGTCACAAAGGCTTTGAGCTTTACGCTGAACGGCAATGCGGCGGCACTGGACGGCGCTGTATAAAAAACAGAAGATTCACAGAGGGGCGTACGCTATGTACGCCCCTTTTACTGTCACCCGTCAATACAGCATAAAGGGGGAATGCGGTGCATATTGTCCGCACTCTCCGCCTGTGATATAATGCACAATTGATATGACGGATACCGTCACAGGAGGGGATAAGCATGAGGACGCTGGGCCGCATACTGGGCGCACTGCTCTGCATCATACTGATACTGGCTGTGATCGCGGGGGCGCTGATGTTTAATGAGCTGCGCAGCCTCGCTTCGCTGCACAAGGTGGACGACTACCCGATGTACCGCATGACGTATTACGGCGACTACGGATTCAATGGCTTCCTCAAGACGGGTGCGGAAAGCGACAGCGACATTGAGGATTACGTCACTAAGCGGCTGCTCAAGGGACTGCCCATCGATCTCGGCGTGACGGGCGAAGGCTGTACCGCTTTCGTGTCGCGCAACGCGGACGGCGACGTGATATACGGGCGCAATTTCGATTTTGCCTACACGCCGTCATTGCAGGTGTTCACTGACCCGGACGACGGCTACGCCTCCGTGTCCACCGTCAACCTGACGTTCGCGGGCTATTCGGCGGACAAACTGCCTGCGGGAGGTGTTTCCGCCAGCAGTTTCCTCACGCTGGCCGCGCCGTTCCTGCCCTTCGACGGCATGAACGAGAAGGGCGTTGCCATTGCGCTGCTGGCCGTACCGGACGCGCAGCCGCCCACCGACAAGGAAATCACGCTGAACACCACGACGGCCATCCGGCTGGTGCTGGACAAGGCGGCCACGGTGGACGAAGCGGTGGAGCTGCTGAAGGAATATAACATCTATTTCTCGGCGGACGTGGACTGCCATTACCTGATCGCGGACGCCTCGGGCGCTTCGGTGATCGTGGAATACTGGGACGGTAAGCTGGTGACGACGGAGCCGGATGCGGATTATCAGATCGCGTCCAATTTCATCGCGTATAACGGCCTGAACATCGGCGAGGGCTTCACCGAGTTCGAACGGTACGATACCGTGAAGTCGAAGCTCGAAGAGGGCGGCGGGACGATCAGCGAGGACGATGCCATTGCGCTGTTGGCGGACATCGGCGTGCGCGACGGCGACGAGGACCTGCTCCAGTGGTCAGCCGTGTACAACCTCACCGACCTAACGGGGCAGATTTTCGCGCACCGCAACACGGACAACGTGATGAAATTTGATATAGCGGGTACTGAATAGAGCCGGTTTTATAACCCGATATAAATCAAACAAAGCCTGCTTAACGGGTATGCGCATAAGCAGGCTTTTCTTATTCCGTCGCGGAGATAATTCATCTGGCGGCATGAAAAGGAGGAGGCAGATTTCTTATGGCTTTTTCAGCCGGGCGTGGATCACAAAGCGCGCGTCGTCGAACTCATAGGTACAGGTGCAAAGCGTCAGTATCACATCGTCTGCGGACAGCTGCGTGTTGGTGGGGTAGATGCTCTTGTCCTGTATGGTATGCAGAAAGTCCAGCCAGTCCGCATCGTCCTTGAACGTGGTGTCGATGAAGTAGAAGCTCGTGTCCGTGACATAGGCTGAGAATATATCCCATTCGTAGTCCTCGTACAGCGTGTCGAAACGGATGATCCGGTTGTTGTAGAAGAACTTTTCGTCCTTGTACTGCATCAGGTTATGGAACATGGAGCCGTTCTTCATATTGTGGCCATAGAGTATGTAGTGGCCTTTTAGCGGGTCAAGGTCAATGTTGCAGCGGTAGTCCAGAAATATCGCGCCGCTGGAATTCTTCTTGCGGTCGTAGCCCATGTGCAGGTAGTAATCGTTATCGAGGCCCTGTGTGACCAGATAGTTGATGTCCAGCACGTCGATGCTGACACGGCCCACGATGTCTTCGTTGATGTCGAGCACGGCGGCAAAGCTGTCTCGCGGGAAGCGAACCGCCGGAGCCTTTGAAACCTCCGGCTCCGGCTGCTCAAAAGCGGCCTGCGCCGTTTCTGCAGGGGCGGCCATCGGAGGGCTTTCCAGCGTTATATCGTAAAGGTCCGCGGCAAAATCCTGCTCAAGCGGTTTGGTGCTGTCCGATATGATGCCGGGAAGTACGACAAAAGCGCCGACCAGTATGGCCGAAATGCCGAGAAGTATGGCCGTGGCAACGACGATGACTTTGGCGTGCAGCACCCGTTTGTCCTGCGCACGCACGAACTCCCCGCCCTCGGAGTTGTCCGGGCGGTGGTACAACCTGTCCAAAAAGCGAACTCCTTAATACGCGTCATTTTAAGAAAACAGTGTTAAGTATGTCTTTGCCGGTGTGTTTTATTCACTGGCGCGTATTAAAGCCTATGAGAGACAAGCCTTCGCGATGCGTATCCGACAAAATCAGACGAGAAAGATTAAAGATTTACTTTTTCGAACAGAGTGGGAGGGGTGTTTTAATTTTATCCTGACGCAGAAAAAAGACCCGGCCTGCAGGCTGCAGCCGGATCCGTGTTTCATCGGTTAAGATTCAAGAGAGGGGGGTCAGTATTCGTATACCTTGGCGTAGTCTTCCGCGTTTTTGGCCATGGGGACGGAGCCCTGCGGCAGCGATGCGTCCAGCGTGGTGTCCACGACGATCCATTGCCCGCCAATATACACCTCGTTCCAGGCATGGTACACATCCGGGTCCTGCGCTGAATAGCCCTTGACCAGCTTGGCCGGTATGCCGATGCTGCGGAGCATGGCGGCGAACAGGGAGGCGTAATCATAGCAGATGCCGCTGCCCTCCATATACGTCTTTTCGATGTCGGGGAGATAGTCGTACATCAGCGTGAACACCTTGGCGCTGTCGTACTGTATGTTTTCCGTGACGTACCGGTACAGCTCGTCCGAGCAGCCCGCCAGGAGATTGGCATCCTCATATCCCGTCAGCGGATTGGAAACGATGTAACGCACGTCCTGAATGGGCTTCTTGCCAAAATTCCAGTCCACGTTTTGTATGGAGTTGAGATAAACATCCTCCTCGCGGGTCAGCGCCACATCAAATGTTCTGGAAGAGACGACAAAATATTCATCATCTTTGACGTTCTGCATGATGCGCGCAGTGTATTCGCCGCTGCCATACTGCAGTGAGAAGTCTTCGATGCTGCCGTCACCCTTCAGGTTATACGCGATGGAATTGCCGTCCTTTAAGACCTGCAGCTTGATCCGGGCATCCGTTTGCGCCGTATAGCAGATGCGCAGCAGGCCGGAGCTGACATAGTCCGTACAGATTTCCTCTGAGGGCATCGTGTCCGGCGGCAGCGCGGGCCCGTGGATACGGGCGGCAAACAGCGCGTCGATGTCCTCGGTTGTCGGCTCGACGGCAGCCAGCGCCACACCGGAGTTTTCGTGCGTATTCTTGATTTCACTGGCGGGGGCGGAGCAGCCCGCGCACGCAAGCAGCGTGCATACCGTCAGCATGGCAAATACAGCTTTTGTTTTCATATGTCCGTTCCGTCGGTTGTATTTCGTTCCGTCAGTTTTTGCCCGCCGGAGCAGGCTGTTAATTTATCTGATACCACTCCACGGGGCGCAGCGCAGAGCCATCCATGGCCAGTGCCAGCGTCACATGCAGGCCGATATCGCCTTCCCGGGTTTCGTAGGAGATGCTGATGCCCTCATCATCGCGACTCAGTTGCGTTTCGAAGTCCAGCGCCGCGAGGTTGCCTGTCAGCGTCTGCTCAAAGCCGTCAGCATCCTGCTGTCCGGCCCGGCTGACTGCCGCGTCGATCTCGGCCCAGTGGTGCGCCGCGATGCCTTCCGCGCTGTAGTAAGCGGTGCTCCAGTCGGATACCTTCTGGCCCAACCGCAGCCCGGACAGGGCGGTGGTGAGAGCCGCGACGCCAAACACCACGAGCACCAGCAGCAGCAGTATCACGAGCACGGACGACGCGCCCTTTTTGGAGGCCAGCAGCTTTTTAATCATGCGCTTCGCCTCCGTAATATTTCGCCGTCTTGATGGCCGCCAGCTCACGGCTGCCGCCAATGGCTTTTACGCTCAGTTCGAACAGCTCACCGGGATAGTCTTCGGGCGCTTCGCTGATGTCCAGCACCACGTTAAACGACCCGTGGGCAAGCGTATACCGGCCGTCCAGACTGTCGTCTGATACCGGGAGCCCCAGCATCGTCAGCCCATCCTCAAGACTGTCGGCACCGGTCAGCGTTTCCGCTGCGGACGCGACCGCCACCTGCGCTTCCTGTATATCACCTGCACGCCGGTTGGTATCTCCCGCCAGCACGAAAAGCTTCAACAGCACCGCGCAGATGATGCCCAGTGCGGCGATGGATATGATCACCTCGATTAGCGTGAACCCCTTCTGATTGCGCTTCATCATGTCCTGAGGCTCACCACACCTTCCACTGCCCGCGTGTCGTCTCCGTTTCCGGAGGTGCACCGGATACGGAGCAGGGAACCGTCCCGCTCTATATTGAGGCTGCTGATTTTGGTGATGAGGTTGCCAGCGTCCACAGACGGCTCGATACCCTCAAGCGTCAGGCACTCATACAGGCCGCCCTCGGCGTAGAATATATAGGTGCAGTAGCCCTGCTCGACATCGATCTTCAGAGCGCTGCCGTATGGCGTGTTTTCCACATCGATGCCGCCGGCCGTGTCGTGCTGCTTCACCTTCATGTTGATATACGAATAGGCCACGCGCGTGCTCTCAGTCGTCTCCTTGCCGCTGAGAATGCTGCTGTATGCTCTGGAGCCAGAGCTGATCAGCATAAACACCACAAAGGCGAACATGATGAGCACCAGCATTACGGATATCGATTCAATGGCAAAAACCTTGCTTCTCGAATGCATGTCAGTCACCCGTCTCTCTCAGGTAGAGAACCTTCACATCCGGGAAGATGTTGGATGCGAACATCTCGTAGTGATAGATATAACGGCTTTTGTCCATGATCAGGCCGTAGTTGTCCTCCAGATACTTTAGATCGGGCGGGTAAGCGCCCTCCAGCGCATAACACTGGGATACGCTGCTGATCACCGTATCGCGTATTTCATCGAGTCTTCTTTCGTTATAGCTGCTGCCGTATTCCTTGACATTGATTACGACGAGCAGTGCCAATGCGGCCATGATCGCCAGGCAGACCAGCATGGAAACGAAGGACAGGCTCATCTTCTTCATGGCTCATCCCACCGTGTTCATAATGCGGGCGACAGGCAGTATGACGGATACCAGCACGACGCCGATGATGACGGACAACACGATGATCAGTGCCGGTTCCAGCACGGTCGTCAGCTTCGTCAGCCGTTCGTCCAGCTCCTCTTCCAGCACATCCGCCGCCCGGTCCAGCATGTCATCCGTATGGCCGGTGTTCTCCGCGACAGACAATATGCGCAGCAGCAGGCCGGGGAACAGCCCCAGTGACTGCAGCGCCTCGCGCAGCGTTTCGCCCTTCTCAATGCGCTCTGCCGCCTTCAATATCTGTGCTTCGATACGCGCGTTCATCACGATGGCGGCGGTCATGCGGACGCTGGTGGCAATAGCGATGCCGCTGCGCAGCAGCATGGCCAAATTGCGGGCGAAGCGCACGCCGCAGATGTTGCGTGTGATGCCCCGGCGAATCGGCAGCTTCAGCTTGAACGCGTCAAGCAGCTCGCGCCCCTGCTCGCTCTGGCGCATGATCACGACTGCCAGTACCGCGGCGGCAATCACCGCCAGCAGTATATAGAAGTAATCGCCGATGAAGGCACCGATACCCATCAGCACACGCGTGATGCCCGGCATCTCGCCGCCGAGGGAGGCAAGCACATCGTCGAACATGGGCAGCACCTCGGTCAGCAGCAGCACGATGACGCACAGCATCAGCACGGTCAATATGATGGGGTATGTGACTGCCGACATCACCTTGGCGGATATCTTGGCGTCCTTCTCATAGGAATCGGCCACGCGTGTAAGCACGCGCACCAGATTGCCGCTCTGCTCGCCCATTTTCAGCATCTGTATATAGAACACAGGCAGCAAGCCCTGCTCCTCGGCAAATGCCTCAGACAGCGCCAGACCTTCGATAACCCGGTTTTGCACGCGCCGCAGCATCAGCTGGGCTGCGCGTGTTTTGGTCTGCTGCTGGATCAGATCGATGCCTTCCTGCAGCGACAGGTCCGAATCGACAACCAGCGCGAGCTGCCGCGACAGTGACGACAGGTCCGCGCTGGAAAGCTCATGGGCTTGTCTCATGAATGAACTCCTTTATCGTTTGGCAAGCGCAAGATACTGCTCAAAAAGCTTCACATCCTGCGCTTTAATACGCGCCGTTTTCTCGTCCACAATGTTCTGTGCGGCCAACTCGGCAAGATTGCGCTCCAGCGAGCACATGCCCTGATCCTTGCCCGTCTGTATGATATTGCCGATCTGGTAATGCTTGCCCTCACGGATCAGATTGCGCACCGCGGGCGTCACCACCATCACCTCGCAGGCGGCTGTCAGCCCGTCGCCATTCTTGCGGGGCAGCAGCACCTGAGATATGGTGCCCTGAAGCACCGTGGCCAGCTGGCTGCGAATCTGGTTCTGCTGGTCGGTGGGGAAAGAGTCCAGTATGCGGTCTATGGTCTTGACGGAGCCGATGGTGTGCAGCGTGGAGAACACCAGATGCCCCGTTTCCGCCGCCGACAACGCGATCGCAATGGTCTCTTGATCGCGCATTTCGCCCACCATGATGACGTCCGGGTCCTGCCGCAGCGCCGAACGCAGCGCCGACGCAAACGAGGATGCATCCTCGCCGATTTCGCGCTGTGTGACGAGGCTCTGGCCATGGCTGTGCAGATATTCCACCGGATCCTCAATGGTGAGTATATGGTAGTTATAATCCTTGTTGATGATGTCCAGCAGGCTGGCGAGCGTGGTGGACTTGCCGCAGCCGGTCGCGCCGGTCAGCAGCACAAGGCCGGTCGTTTTTTTCGTAAACTGAAGAACGGTATCCGGAAGCCCCAACTCCGAAAATTCCGGTATAGTGAGCGGCAGCATGCGCACCGCGATGGCGTACGTGCCGCGCTGTTTATAGATATTGCACCGAAAGCGGCCAAAGCCGCTGCGGGAATAGGAAAAGTCTACAACTTTGTTGCGCGTCAGCCGGTCCATCTTCACAGGGTCAAGACAGGAACCGACGATGCCGGCCACTTCCTCCGCGGAAAATACCGAAGTGCCGGGAATCACCTCCAGCTTCGCGTTCACACGCATCAGCGGGTAGGAGCCGACACAAATATGCATATCTGTTGCATGGTGCTGCTTGGATATATCCAGCAGGCTGTCTAAAACGCTGCACGGCATAGCATCTTGCCTCTTTCGTCAGAATCCATTCTGTTACGCCAGGCACGTGCAATTCACCTGGCATACATCTTATATATCGGCACAAACCGAAAATTATTTACAGCAAAAAATACCTGATTTAAATTTGGTAGCTATGGTCAGGAAAAAGAGATGTGTATAACGGGAGCAAACAAAACAGGACGGCTGTGAATGCCGTGAGATGATGACGGTCGGTGAGGGGGGTCTTACATGAACAGCAGCAGGCTGACCGCCATGACTGCCATACCGGCCACCATACCGTATATCGACAGGTGCGGCTCCCCGTAGGCGCGTGCGGTGGGAAGTATTTCGTCCAAAGAGATGAACACCATGATGCCGGCAACGCAGGCGAAAATGATGCCGAATACCACATCCGACATGAAGGGCATCAGTATCAGATAGGCCACGAGCGCGCCCAGCGGCTCGGACAGGCCGGACAGCAGAGACCAGCGGAATGCCTTGCGATGGCTGCCGGTGGCGTAGTAAATCGGTACGGAGACAGCAATGCCTTCCGGTATGTTGTGGATGGCGATGGCGACAGCAATCGTGATGCCGAGCGACGGCTCTTTCAAGCCGGAGACGAAGGTCGCGATGCCTTCGGGGAAGTTGTGTATGCCGATGGCGAGAGCGGTGAAGATGCCGAGACGCATCAGCTTACCCTGATGCTGCGGGCAGTTCTGCACCTCGCAGAGCTCGACAGCGGTTCCGGACATGCACTCCACTTTACGCATTTCGTGCGGGTTGTCCACCGCGGGTACCAGCTTGTCGATCAGCGCGATCAGCAGTATGCCGCCGAAGAACCCCGCCACCGTCACCCAGGTGCCGCTGGGGCTGCCCAGCGTATCCGTCAGCAGACGGTTGGATTCGGCGAATATTTCGATCATGGACACGTATATCATCACGCCCGCGGAGAAGCCGAGCACTACCGATAAGAAACGGGTGTTCGTCCGCTTGGCCAGCAGAGCGATGAGGCTGCCGATGCCGGTGGAAAGCCCTGCGAAAAGCGTCAGGCCGAACGCCATAAGCACAGTATGGAAGTTGAAACTAAGCATAAAAAAAGCCCGCCCCCCAAAAAATACACGGTCATTCTATCATCGGGGCAGGGATAAAGCAACAAAAAAGTTAGCCAATGTGAAGTTTTAAGTCGGATGGACCTACTGCCGTTTATCCGCGTTGCGCGCTTCCAGCTCGAGAAGGAAGTTTTTGATGTCCAGGCCGCCGCCGTATGCCGCGCAGCCGGACGCCTTATGGACGACGCGGTGGCAGGGGACGAGTATGGGCAGCGGGTTTAGCTTCATTGAAGTGCCTACGGCGCGCATCGCGAGCGGGAACCCCGCAGCCATTGCCAGCTCGCCGTAGGTGGCCGTCGCGCCGTAGGGGATGCGCAGCGTGGTCTGATATACGGCCTGACGGAACGGCGTTCCGGGCAAAAACAGCGGCAGATCGAACGAGTGCCGTTTTCCGGCAAAGTACTCCGCCATTTGTGCGGCGAAGGGGAGAGAATCATCGGTGATGTATCCTAAGCCCGGCATTTCGTCCGGAAACAGCACGCGGCGGATGACGCCGTCATCATAAAGCGCGGTGACGACACCGAATGGTGACTCTGCATGGCAGGCTGTTTTATTCTGTGGAGACATTTTGAACCTCCTTAAGCTGCTTGCGCATACAGGCGAAGTTATCCTGTATCATGTGCTCTGCGAATCCAGCCGCTTTGTACATGGCCGGATATCCGTGATAGTGCGCCGCGCAGGACTCAGCCGAAAGGGATGGGTAGGCCTCGAAGATATCAAAACCTTGAGCCGCCAGATCAATGGCCGCGTAGTCCAGCAGTGCCCGCGCAACGCCCATGCGGCGGTATTCCGGCGTGATCACAAAACAGGTCACCGCGCAGATCCGGATGCTGTTGTCAGGGGAGGGGAACAAGCCATCAAAACGCTTGTAGGCTTCTTTGGCACCGGCGTTGCACCAACCGATGGGCTGATCGCCGTCATAAGCCAGATACCCGTTCATCGTTCCTTTGCTGATCATATCGGCAGCTGTTGCGCGGTTTTCGGCTGCAGTACGGCTTTCCCAACTATCATCACTATCGCCGAAGTAGTTGAAAACGCAATAACAACCCGCCCAGTCAGGATTATCGCTGAAAGCACGGTAATCAAATAGATCCATAAAATGCGGCAGGCGTGACGGGTCCAGTGCATGAACTGTCAAATCCATATCATAACACCCCTTTTATTGAGCGATAGTATATACTATCATGAATAAGCTGAGCCATCAACCGGGTGTCGGACGGCAATAAAAAACCTTCTGCAACAGATGCTGCAGAAGGTTTATGTTTTTGCTCAGGTGAATTATTATTTGATTTCAGCTGTTGCGCCGACTTCTTTGAGCTTCGCCACGATGGATTCGGCTTCGTCCTTCGGCACGCCTTCTTTAACGGTGCTGGGAGCGCCGTCAACCACGTCTTTGGCTTCCTTGAGGCCAAGGCCGGTCAGCTCGCGAACGACCTTGATGACCTTGATCTTCTCGGGGCCGACATCCTTCAGGGACACGTCGAACTCAGTCTTCTCTTCTTCAGGGGCAGCAGCAGCGGCAGCGGGGCCGGCAGCGGCCACAGCCACGGGAGCGGCAGCGGAGACGCCGAATCTGTCTTCGATCGCCTTGATAAGCTCGGACAGCTCAAGGACGCTCATTTTCTCAATGGCTTCTAAAATTTCCTGATGGCTCATGATTATTATCCTCCAAATTTTCGTTTTTTATTTTTTGTGTGGCTTATTAAGCCTCTTTTTGTTCTTTGACTGCGTTGAGCGCGTAACCCAGCTTGCTGATGATGCCGGACAGCGTTCTTGCGAAGCCGGTAATCGGCGCGTTCAGCGTGCCAGCCAGCTGTGCCAGCAACTGCTCTCTGGACGGCAGATCCGCCAGACTCTGTATGCCCGCAACGGTGATCACCTTGCCGTTCAAAAGACCGGACTTGATCTCGGTCGGCTTTTTAAGCTTCTTGACGAACTCCGTCAGCACCTTGGCAGGGGCGACCGGATCGCTGAAGCCGAACGCGACGGCGGTGGGGCCGGTCAGAGACTCGTCCAGACCCTTGATCTCCAGCATATCGGCAGCACGGCGGAGCATCGAGTTCTTGATAACCTGATATTCAACACCGGCAGCGCGGAACTGATTTCTCAGCTGCGTCACTTCGTCAACGTTGAGGCCTCTGTAATCGTAGAAAATGATGCCCTGAGCTTTTTCAAACTTCTCCTTGATCTCAAGGACGATTTGCTTTTTTACCTCAATAGCTTTTTCTCCCAAATGTTTCACCTCCTCTTTCGGTTAAAACTCTTGCCGAAAACCAAAAACCCTTTTCTGCACGGGAAAGCGCACAAAAAAGGGTTTGTATCTTTGTTTGGGCTCTCCTCGACAGGCAGATTTTAAGCGCCGAAGGCGCGCCTGTTGTCTTAGGCAGGGCAGTGATATTCAGTTACCGGACTATATTATCAGGCGAAAGACGGTTTTGTCAACCGTTTAGCTGATAAATCTGACAGGGTTGATCTTGACACCGGGGCCCATCGTGGAAGAAACGACAACGCTCTTCAGATAAGTACCCTTCGCCGCAGACGGCTTGGCCTTGATCAGCGCTTCCATCAGCGCGGAGAGGTTGTCTCCCAGCTTCTCTTTGCCGAAGCTCTTCTTGCCGATGATGACGTGCACGATGGCCGTCTTGTCCACGCGGTATTCCACCTTACCGGCTTTGATCTCGGCGATGGCTTTGCCGACATCCTTGGTGACGGTGCCGGACTTCGGGTTGGGCATCAGGCCCTTGGGGCCGAGAACCCGGCCGATTTTGCCGACGACGCCCATCATGTCGGGAGTGGCCACGCAAACGTCAAACTCAAACCAGTTTTCGTTTTTGATCTTGTCGACGAATTCGTCGCCGCCCACGTACTCGGCGCCGGCTTCCTCGGCTTCCTTAGCGCTGTCGCCCTTGGCAAACACCAAAACGCGCTGCGTCTTGCCGGTGCCGTGGGGGAGAACCAGCGCGCCTCTGACCTGCTGGTCGGCATGGCGCGGGTCAACGCCCAGGCGGATGGATGCTTCGATGGTTTCGTCGAAGTTGGCTTTCGCGGTGTCGATGGAGAGCTGCAGCGCCTCCGCCGGATCATAAAGCACCGTCTTGTCGTAGGATTTTACGCTCTCGCGGTATTTTTTTCCTCTTTTCATACTCTTCCTCCTTGTGGTTGTGCGGCTTGTTTTAAGCCTCCCACTCTAATTCGCGCTTCAGTCGATGACTTCGACGCCCATGCTTCTGGCAGTTCCGGCGATCATGCTCATCGCGGCTTCCACGCTGGCGGCGTTCAGGTCAGGCATTTTGGTTTCTGCAATCTCCTTGAGCTGCGCTTTGGTGATCTTGCCAACCTTTTTCTTGTTGGGCTCACCGCTGCCGCTCTCGATGCTGATCGCCTTCTTGATGAGGACGGGAGCCGGCGGCGTCTTCATGATGAATGTGAACGATCTGTCCGCATACACCGTGATAACGACGGGGATCACGTAACCCACCTGCTTGGCGGTTCTCTCATTGAACTCCTTGCAGAAGCCCATGATGTTGACGCCATGCTGACCCAGAGCCGGGCCAACCGGCGGGGCCGGCGTCGCCTTGCCTGCATTGATCTGCAGCTTCACGTAACCGGTAATTTTCTTAGCCATGGTTACACCTCCTTAAGATGCTGATATTTGTGGTACAAGCGGAAATTTGCTGCTTTGGCGAGGTGAAGCGCCCTTTAGCTGTTCCTCCCACTTGTGAAAAGAAGCTTTTGGCTTCCTTTATATACGTTTGATCTGGACGAAATCGAGATCGACCAGTGTGTCGCGCCCGAACATCGAGACGACGACTTTGACTTTCTGCTTCTCCGGATGCACTTCCCTGATAACGCCGACAAAGCTTTCGAGCGGACCGGATGTGACCATCACGTTTTCGCCCACTTCCACATCGAGCTTGATAGGCACGTTCTCCACGCCCATGGCCCGCACTTCTTTGTCCGTGAGGGGGATAGGTTTGGAGCCGGGGCCGACAAAGCCGGTGACGCCGCGCGTGTTGCGCACCACATACCAGGTCTCGTCGTCAAGTATCATCTTGACCATAACATAACCCGGATAGCGTTTTTTCATCACATGCTTTTTCTTGCCGTTCTTAACCTCGATGCTCTCTTCCATCGGCACCTTGACTTCCAGGATGACATCCTCGAAGTTGCGGTTCTGGATGGCCTTTTCCAGATTCATCTTCACCTTGTTCTCGTATCCGGAATAGGTGTGGATAACATACCAGTAAGGCTTATCCGTTTTCTCCTGCTTGATAAATACACCCTGCGGCTCTGGCTTTTTTTGCTGTTCAGTTGTCTCCGGGTCGTCGTTCATCACGAGACCGGCTTTTTCTTCATCAGACATAGTGAGCATAAGTTGCGCTGCCATACAGGCCGGCGCGTCTCCTTATTATTTTAGAACCAGATCGAAAAGGCTGGTTATGCCAAGATCAAACAGACCAACGATAATCGCCACGATCAGTATGAAACCAAGCACAGCGCTGGAATACTTGAGCAGATCCTTGGCGGTCGGCCACGTCACCTTCTTCAGCTCGGAAATGATATCCTTGATAAATCTGGCCGGGCTCTTTCTTTTCTTTTTGTTCGCTTTTTTAGCCGCTTTTCTTTGCTGCTCCAGCTTTTCTTTTCGGTCATCACCGATTAATTTCGTTTTTGCCATAGCCCCTCACATCCTAAACTCATTATAGGTGCCCAAAAGACGATATTATTTCGTTTCCTTGTGGGTGGTGTGTTTTTTGCAGAAACGGCAGTACTTGCTCATTTCCAACCTGTCGGGATCGTTCTTTTTGTTCTTCATCGAGTCGTAATTTCTCTGCTTGCACTCCGTGCATGCCAGGGTGATCTTGTTACGCATGGCCTTCCTCCAAACTTTGTGTCTGCGCAATTAAAAAAGGCCTTTAAAGCCTGTTTTTTAGAGCACTAGTAGTAATCTAGCACATGAGTCTCAGCTTGTCAATGAGTATACCCGCCTGTAAAGTAATATTTTTTCACGGACAGCGCATTCAAATTATGCTATAATATGGTCTGGCGAATGTCGCTGAACATATAGCTTATTATATAATAAAGGTATAAAGCATTCAAATGTCAATACAAAAAGCCGCGTCCGTTTGTTATATCATGAAAGATGCCGCTTTCGCAGCGGGGGACAAGCTCGTCAGCCGGGCGGGTATACAGGAAACGCATCAGGCGCTGCTGGATGCGTTGCTGGCCGGATGGTTCGGCGCGCACGGCGGGGAGGTGCTGCTGTGGACCGACGGCCTGACGGCGCCCATGCTGGCGCGGCGTGACGGGGACGGCTACACGCTGACCGATTACTTAGGGGACACCGGCGGCTTTGACGGGCCGTGTTTTGCGGCGTGCGGCACAGCCGCGGAGCGCAGCCTTTTGGGTGCGTGCGTCGGCATCGCGTATCTGGATAAACAGAAGCTGCAGGCAGCCGTGGTGTACGATCCGGTGCATGTGGAGCTGTTCCATGCGGTGAGTGGCCTCGGTGCGTATCTGAACGGAAAGCGGATAACGCCCTCGTCTGAAAAACGGCTGAGCAGTGCGTACGTGTCATTAGGGCAGGCGGCGCTGCGCAGGGGCGGGGCGGTGCAAGCGCTGATGATGGAGGCGGGACATATACACGCGGGGGCGGCCTGCGCGCTGGAGCTGTGCCATGCAGCCTGCGGGCGTACAGACGCGGCGTTGCTGCACAACGAGGCGTTTGTGGATTACGTATCCGGTCTGCTGGTGGCGCAGGAGACTGGGGCCGTGCTGATGAACCGGTTCGGCGAACCGCTTGGCGAGCGGCGCGAATACGGCGAGCGGCGTGATATCGCGGCGGCGTGCCCCGGTATTGCGGGGGAGCTGGCGCGGCTGCTTTCAGACGGCTGACAACAGACTATCATGCCGGACAGCGCTGTCCGGATTCATCGGCGTTGCGGCAGGAGCGATAATTACCAGCCGCCTAAATTGCTGTGACGCTATATATCTTCTTGCTAAACACCCGATTTTTTGATATTTTAAGTATACGAATCTCACTACTAGTATGCTATCAGTTTAGCAAAATAAATTATTTGTTACTAAGGAGAGGAAAACAAATGAAAAAACTGAGTATTTTCCTGTTGGTTGTTGTGCTGGTTGCAGGCTTTGCTTTTACCGGCTGCGGCGGCAACAATGCGCCCCAGACGTCTGAGCCTGCGGCCACCGAAGCTGCGGAAGAACCGGCACCTGCCGACGAGTCGCCTGCCGCCACAGAAGAAGCGGCCATGGAAGAGTTCATCGTGGGCATGGAATGCGCATATCCGCCGTACAACTGGACGCAGACGGACGACAGCAACGGCGCGGTGGCGCTGGAAGCCGGTCAGTTTGCAGGCGGCTACGACGTGGAGATCGCCAAGCTGATTGCGGAAGGCCTTGGCAAGAAGCTGGTTGTCGTTCCTACCTCTTGGGATGGCCTGATACCCGCTCTTGAGTCCGGCGTTATCGACGCGATCATCGCGGGCATGTCGCCGACGGACGAGCGCAAAGAATCCATCGACTTCACCGACAGCTACTACCGTGAAGACATCGTGCTCGGCATGGTGGTCAAGAAGGGCGGAGCCTTTGAAGGTGCAACCAGCCTGGCTGACTTCTCCGGCGCGAAGATCACCGCACAGCTGGGTACCTACCACTACGATAAGATCAGCCAGATCGAAGGCGTTGCTCAGCAGGAAGCGATGAAGGACTTCGCGGCGATGCGCGTGGCGCTTTCGTCCGGTATCATCGACGGCTATGTGAGCGAGAAGCCGGAGGGCGAATCCGCCATGGCTGCTGATCCGGATACCTATATGTTCATCGAGTTTGCTGACGGCATGGGCTTTGACCTCTCCGAGGGCGACACCTCTATCGCTGTGGGCATCAAGAAGGGCAACGAGGATCTGGTTTCCGCTATCAACGCGATACTGGCCGGCATTTCCGAGGACGACAGAAAAGCGCTGATGGAAGCGGCAACGGCCAATCAGCCCGCTGCTTAATTAAGAATTTAGTGAATCATTGACAGGAGGGCTTTATTGTGTTCTTTGACACAGTTGCCAGGATAATTGAAAAGTACGGAATAATGTTTCTGCAGGGCGCTGGTACCACGCTGCTGATCGCGATTACCGGTACACTTATCGGTTTTGTCATCGGGCTGGGCATCGGCGTCGTGAGGACGATCCCGTTGGACGCAAAGAGTTCTCCTGTTAAGCGGTTCCTGCTCAGACTGGTCAACATCGTTCTGTCGGTTTATATCGAGATATTCCGAGGGACACCGATGATCGTGCAGGCGATGGTGCTGTTCTACGGCTTCGCGGCGGCGACGGGCATCAGCCCGGACCGCAACATAGCCGGTATCGTCATCGTGTCCATCAACACAGGCGCATACATGGCGGAGATCGTGCGCGGCGGTATACTGTCCGTGGACAGGGGGCAGTTCGAGGCGGCGCATTCCATCGGCATGACGCACCGCCAGACGATGATGAACATCGTGCTGCCGCAGGCGATACGCAACATCATGCCCGCGACAGGCAACGAGTTCGTCATCAACATCAAGGATACGTCGGTGCTCATGGTGATCTCGGTGACGGAGCTGTATTTTAAAACGTCCATGGTCAATGCAAACACCTATAAGACGTTTGAAACATTCTTTGTCACCTGTGTACTGTACTTTGTAATGACATTCTCGGTGACGCGCATACTGCGCCTGATTGAGCGCCGGATGGACGGACCCAAGACATTTACGATTCATGGCTCGCAGACGGTGCCGGAAGCCGAAATAAAAATCACAAAAGACGGGGAGAAAAAGCGTTGGATACGATCATAGAAATCAAACATCTGAAAAAAAGCTTTGGCTCCGTCGAGGTGCTTAAGGATATCGACTTCACCGTGGGCAAGGGCGAGGTGGTGTGCATCATCGGCGCGTCCGGTTCCGGCAAGTCCACGCTGTTGCGCTGCATTAACCTGCTGGAGATGCCCTCGAGCGGCGAGGTGCTGTATCACGGGCGGAACATTCTCGGTGACCACATGTCCACCGCGGAATACCGCGCGAAGATGGGCATGGTGTTCCAGCAGTTCAACCTGTTTAACAACCTGACCGTGCTGAACAACTGCGTGGTCGGGCAGGTGAAGGTGCTAAAGCGTGATCCGCAGACGGCGAAGCAGATCGCGATGAAGTATCTGGAGCAGGTGGGCATGGCGCAGTTCATCAACGCCAAACCCAGCCAGATATCCGGCGGGCAGAAACAGCGTGTGGCCATCGCGCGCGCGCTGTCGATGGAACCCGAGGCGCTGCTGTTTGACGAACCGACGTCCGCGCTTGATCCCGAGATGGTGGGCGAAGTCTTAAAAGTCATGAAGAGCCTCGCGCACAGCGGACTCACGATGCTGGTGGTGACGCACGAGATGGCGTTTGCCCGCGACGTAGCCGACCGTGTGGTGTTCATGGACGAAGGTGTAATCGCGGAACAGGGGCCGCCGGAGGTCATATTCGGCAACCCGACGCAGGAAAGAACCCGCACCTTCCTCAAGCGCGTGCTGGAATAAACGCAGGACAATAAAAGTAACAGCGGCTCGCCATAACGGCGGGCTTGTTTTTTTGGTTAAATATGAACAGAGAATGAAAATTGAGCCGTGTCCGATTGTGAATTTATGATCCCCATGGTAATATTAATAACAGTTCTAAAAACGCGGTTGCCATGGGGTTTTGGGACGGTCGGGAGACGGAATGTTCGGATATGTACAGCCTTTGAAGCCGGAGCTGAAGGTGAAGGAGCTGGAAGCGTACAAGGGGTATTACTGCGGCTTGTGCAAGGCGATTCGGGATAAATATACACACGCGGCGCGATTTATGCTAAACTACGACTGCGCCGTGCTGTCGATGCTGCTGTCGTCGATGAGCGGCGGGGAACTCGCGGTGACACAGGAACGGTGCGCCGCAAGCCCCGTGAAAAAGAAAACGGTGGTGCACACGCGTGAGGCGGAATACGCCGCCACGGTGAACGTGCTGCTGGGGTGCGCCAAACTGGCGGACAACGCAGCGGATGAGCATAGCTTATCCAGCAGCGCGCTGTCGCTGGTATACAGCGGTGTGAGGAAGCGAGCGGAAAAGGACGCGCCGGAGCTGGCTGCGGAGTTTGAAGCCAGGCTGTCCGCGCTGCGGGAGCTGGAGCAGGCTCAGTGCCGCGAGGTGGACGCTGTCGCCGCCGAGTTCGGGCGGCTGCTGTCCGCAGTTTTCGCATCTGCGCCGTATGACTTTGTGGACAAGGGCGCGAAGCAGGCGCTGTCTCACTTCGGATATCATCTGGGGCGCTGGATATACATCGCGGATGCGGTAAACGATATTGAGAAGGACCATAAAACGGGCAGCTACAACGTGTATCTGCTGCGGTCGCCGGGAGAGCCGGCAAAAGTCCGCAGAGAGGCAGAAGAGGAAGCGAAGTTCAACCTGCACATCTCGCTGGCCGAGGCGTGCAAAGCCTATGAGCTGCTGGATATAAAAAGAGACAAGCCGCTGCTGGACAACATCATGTATCTGGGGCTGGCGAAAAAAACGGAGGATGTCTTGAAAGGGGAAAAGAATGGATCCGTATAAGGTGCTGGGGGTCAATCCGTCCGCTTCGGACGCTGAAATAAAGACTGCGTACCGGAATCTGGCGAAGAAGTACCATCCCGACCGGTACAAGGGTCACGATCTGGAGGATCTGGCGGGGGAAAGGCTCAAAGAGATCAACGAGGCGTACGACATCATACAGAAGGATCGTCAGAACGGGGGTTACCGTCAGAGTTACGGCGGCACCTACGACCAGTCCTACGGCGGCGGGTCGACGTCCGGTTCGTCGTATACCGGTTCGACGCAGTTTGCGGACGTGCGCCGCGCGATACAGGTGGGAGACCTGACGCGCGCCGACGCAATGCTGGACGCCATCGGCAACCGGAACGCCGAGTGGCACTATCTGAAAGGGACGGTGCTGCTGCGCAAGGGCTGGTACGACGGCGCGCGCCAGCATTTTGCCACCGCCAACAGCATGGACCCCTCCAACGCCGAGTACGCCAACGCCTATCAGACGCTGAACAGGAGCGCATCCGGTTACGGCCAGACGTATTACGGCGGCCAGCAGGGCGGCGGACCCAACGCATGCGGCATCTGCAGCGGCCTGCTGTGCGCGGACTGCTGCTGCGAATGCGCCGGCGGAGACTGCATCCCCTGTTGCTAGACTGCAAGAAAGAAAGGAAAGCCTATGCCGAGATTCAAGCGCACCGCACACCGCGTCAGCCTGACGGCCATGTTCTCCGCCATGTCGCTGCTGTTTCTGTATCTGGCGGCTGTGCTGCCGACGATGCGCCTTGCCATGTTCTTCTTAAGCTCCATATTCATTATGGGTCTGATACTGGAGGAAGAGATCGGCCTCGCTTTTTTAATGTACATTACCGTATCGGCGCTGGGCATGCTGTTCATGCTGCCGCATATCGTTTACGTGCTGCCATACGTGATATTCTTCGGCCATTACGGCATCGGCAAATACTATATTGAGATACGCGTCAAGGACAAGATCGTCAGGTACATCGTCAAGCTGCTGTATTATAATGTGGCGCTGGTGCTGATCTACCTGCTAGCGCAGGCAACGCTTAAGGAGATGATGGATGCACTGCCGATATGGGCGCTGCTGCTCATCGCGGAAGCCGCTTTCGTGGTGTTTGACTACTTGTTCACCAAGGTGACGGCTTACTACTTCAACAACATCCGCCGCTATCTGATGAAGGACTGAGGTTCCTTTAGCCCTTGTCGTGGGTGGCGGCGGCGCTCCCCGTGATGGGGATGGCCTCGCCCAGATACTTGGGCAGCGGATGAAACAGGTTCACATAGAAAAAATCCTTGACGCGCGCCAGGCTTTCCCGGAGCGCGTCTTTTGTTTCGTTGCCGTAGCGGCGCGGGTTGGAATTGACACCGCTGGCCTCAAGGCCCAGCTCCCGCGCGACATAGACGGCGCGGGACAGATGGAACTGCTGCGTCACGATGATGACGCTCTTCACCTCGAACACATCGCGCGCGCGGTACAGGCTCTCGTAGGTGGAGAAGCCCGCGTGATCGAGGAAGATGTCGTCCTCGGGAACGCCCTGCGCCACGGCGTAGTCCTTCATTGCGTTAACCTCGTCGTAGTCCGTCTGCCCGTGATCGCCGGAGAACAGCAGCCGCTTCGCTTGGCCCTCCTCATACAGCTGTATGGCGTAGTCCACGCGGTCCTGCAGGATAAATGAGAGGCGGTCGTCACTGTAAACCATAGCGCCCGGCACCAGCACGCAGTCCGCAGGCGTCTCACTGTCGGTATCGCCGATAGCGTGGATGTACGGCGCGGCCGCACCGACGACCACAGCGTTGAGTATCACGATCACGGCGGCGGCCACCAGCGCCAGCCCGCCCAGCACGAGCATTATTCTTTTCCTGGTCAAGCGGTTTTCCTTCGTCATCGGCATTTCTCCCCGTTTACTGCTCATCCAAAATCTTCTGTATGTAGTATCTGCCCTTCCTGGTTATCTCGAAGTTTTGGGTCTCGGTCTGCATCGTGCCCGTTTCATCTGCCGCCGTCAGTTCGACAGAGGTATAGACCTTGGTGCTGTCGTAATAATGGTAGCGCAATTCGGTGACCGGCGTCAGCCCGGCGCTCTCAACAAAGGCCATGATTTCACCGGCTGTGCTGTTGCTTCCGATCTGCTGCTGTATTGCCGCCGTAATACTATCGGTGCCCAGCCGGTATGCCGTTTCGGTGGTTGTTCTGCCGTTTTCCATCCGCTTCACGGTGACCATCGCCAGCAGATCCAAGTCATCACCAGAGGGAACGAAGGTGGCCTCGATGTGCGCGTCCGGTTCCAGATACAGCACAGTGGTGAACACCTGGGTGGAGCCATCCGAAGCGGTATAGGAGAGAGGATAAATGACACGGGTATCTTCGTACTGGATGGACGACAGCTTGTCCACGCCTCTGGCCATACTGAGCGACGCGGTGGAAGCGTCGTAGGCGTACATGCGCACGGCGGTGCCGTACCAGTCCTCCAGCAAGCCGGGGTTATCCATTTTACGCGTGAGCTTCACGCCGTCCTTGGTCAGCTTGCCATCCGCGGACTCCGTGTAGTAATCGCGCTTGATGTAGCTGTGTTTTCCGGCGGATGTGCCGCTCAGCGGGGATGATATTTCATAGAACGTCAGCGTCTTTTTGCCGTCCGCCTGATGCACGATGCCGAGCACACGCCCGTCGGCGCCCTGTATGGTGTAGGTGCCGTCTTCAGTGATCATGTTTTTCAGCGCCTGAGGTCCGGGCGTCGCCGGTCTCGTCAGCGTCAGCGGCAGCGCAACGGCGGCAGCCAGCACCAGCGCCAGCGCGCACAGCTTGAGCGCAGTGACGGTGTTCAGCGCGGCGGAACGTTTGCGGAATTCCGTTTTCTCGATGTGCCGTCCTTCGATCTTGTCCATCTCCTTCACGGCTTCGCAGCTGTCGCAGACGGCCTCATAACGGCTCCCCAGCGGGATGAGACTGATAAAGAACACAACGAGGAAGCGCGTGACGCGCACCAGCCTGTAGATATAGCCCTCCGTACACGTTTCGCAGTTATCGCCGCTGAAACGGCCCAGCTCCTGGCGGACGTCCTTTGCTCCGAATATCATGCGCATACCTCTCTTGCTTTTTTGTGGGGGTTATCCCATTATAACACACATGATTGCGCGCGTTTGTGAATAATATGGTACAAAACAAGCATGGAGGTGCCCATAATGCCGCTTTATCCGCTGAAATTCGCATTTTCCACCGAGAATAACGACAAAGTTGAAGCTGTGGTGACGGCACCCAGAGAGCAAAGGAGCATACTCCACGGCACGGTGTATGATACCGACGGCAAAAGGCTTCCCGACGCTGTGGTGCGCCTGTTCAGCTGTGACGAAGACCGGCTGCTGCCTGTGGCGGATACGTTCACGGACGCGGACGGAGAGTTTGTGTTTGGGCCGCTGGATGCGGATAAGCGCTTTGTCGCCAAGGTGTATGTCGGCGGCGCCATATTCCGCGAGGTAACGATCAGACCAAGGCGAAAGAAGAAGCAGAGCTGAGCGGGGGAGGGCGGCTGCGCATACTATCTGCGGCGCAGCGCGGCGGGACAAGCCTTTTAGGGAAACTCATCATGATACATATAAGAAAGACCTATTCTGTCTTCGCTGTTAGCTATAAATTAAATACGTGAAGAACTAAAAAAATTAGCATGAGCAAACTTATTGTCGTTTGGGTGATGGCTTTATTGCGAAGCTGTGATATAATGAAAACATGGATGGCAAAGAGCGCAAATTATACGTGGTGCACGGGGACGACCCCGCGGCAATGACGCGGCAGATGCTGGAGCAGATGAAGCCGGAGACAGGGCTTGCCTTGAACGCGGCCATCGGCATCAAGCCCAACCTCGTCGTCGCGAAGGGCTGGCAAAGCGGGGCGACGACGAACCCTACGATATGCGCCGCCGTGATCGAATACTTTCAGGCGCGCGGGTACCGCAACATTGCGGTGATTGAAAGCGCGTGGCTTGCGGTGGACACTGCAAAAGCGTTCAAGGCCTGCGGGTATACGGAACTGGCGCGGCAGTATGGCGTGGAGTTGATCGATGTCAAGAAGGACAAATGCGAAACGCGCGAATACGACCGTATACGAATCGAAATCTCCGCCCGCGCTCTGGCGATGGATTTCATCGTCAACCTACCGCTCATCAAGGGACACTCACAGACGGGCATCACCTGCGCGCTGAAGAACTTAAAAGGCCTGATTCCCGACCGCGAAAAGCGGCGGTTCCACGCGATGGGGCTGCACAAGCCCATCGCTTATCTGAATAAGATGATATCGCCGTCGCTGACCATCGCCGACGGTACCTGTACCGACCCCAGCTTCGAGGAAGGGGGGCGTCCGGCGCGGCTGAACACGATGCTGGGCGGCACGGACAGCGTGCTGGTGGACGCTTATGCGGCAGGTCTGCTGGGCTACAAGCCGTCGGACATCGACTACATCACCATCGCGGAGCGCATCGGTGTGGGCAGTGCGGATATCACCGGTGCGGAGATCGTGTACCTGAACAGCACACAGCACACGGCACAGGTGACGCGGTCAGCGGCGGTGGAGGAAGCCAAGGCGCTGGCGGACGAGGACAAAGCGTGCAGCGCGTGCTACGGCAATCTGCTGAGCGCCCTGATACGCATGGCGGAGTCGGGCACGCCCATGGATGAACGCGTTTGTGTGGGGCAGGGCTGGCGCGGCAAGAGCGGTACTCTTGGCTGCGGCGACTGCACCAAGGGCTTCGACGTTTGTGTAAAAGGATGCCCGCCATCGGCGGATGATATATTTGAACAGCTAACAGCAGTAAGGAGAACATCATGAAACAGTTTACGATCGTATTGGATGGTATTGCCGACAGACCACAGCAGAAGCTGAACGGCAAAACGCCGATGGAAGCGGCCAACACGCTGGGGCTGGACAAGCTTTTTGCCTCCGGCAAGCCCGGCACGGTGCGAACCATCAAGCCGGGGCTGGAGATCGGCAGCGCCGTCGCGAATTTGAGCTTGCTGGGCTACGACGCGGAGAAGACATATAAGGGACGCGCGGTGATCGAGGCCGCGGGAGCTGGGTTTCCCGTTACGCCGGGCAACCTGTATATCCGCTGTAACTTTGTGACGCTGGCGGGGGACGAGTATGAATCCAGCACGCTGGAGAGCTACAACGCGCATGACGTGGAGACGGAGGAAGCCGCACCGCTCACGGAACGGCTGAACAGGGAAGTTTTTCACGCTCCGTTTAAGCTTTATCACGCAGACACCTTCCGCAACATACTGGTGGTGGAGGGCGCGGGCGCACTCGCGGAGCAGCTGAAGTTCATGCCCGCTCACGACATGATCGGCGATACGGTGGCTCAGCACACGCAAGGCAATGAGATCATGCAGCAGTACTTTGCGCTGATGAAAAAGGCGTATGAGGTGCTCAAATCGGATAACCCCACCAAGGCGAACGCCATCTGGTTCTGGGGTGCTTCCTCCGCGCCCGACTTCGGCCCGCCGCCCGCGGACAAACGCGTGGTGCTGGCTGAAACGTCGCTGATGCGCGGCATTTCGGCGCTGGCGGGGCTGGATGTCGTGACGCTGCCGGAGGACAAGGGCTTCATCACCTTCCTGCAGGAAAAAACCAAGGCGGCGCTCAAGGCGCTTAATGAGTACGACTACGCGTACATTCATATACAGAAGCTGGACGATCTATCCCACGAGCTGCAGCCGGTGGGCAAAATGCAGGCCATTGAGCAGATCGATGAGCACTTCATCCGCCCGTTCTTCGAGCAGGTGAAGCAGCCGTACAGCGCGTTCATCGTGTCTGACCACTACACGTTCTCGGACAGCGGCGGGCACGGCGGCGAACCCGCACCCTTCCTGTTGCTGGGACACGGCGGCTCAGGCGCGCCGGGACGTTTCACCGAGCAGGACTGCCGCGACACTGGTTTTGTTGTGACGGCGGCGGAGCTGGTGGCATTGCAGCGCGGCGAGTGAGGAGGCAATATGGGCTTTGAGTTTGTAACTTCACCCCGTATTGTGTTCGAGCGGGGAGCGGTGAAAAAGCTGCCCGGCCTGTGTGCCGGTTTTGGCAAGCACTTTCTGATCGTGACGGGCGGCGGATCGCTCAAGCGCAGCGGGGTACTGGACGAGTTGCTGTCCGGCATGGCGGCGCAGGGCATCGCCAGCACGGTGTACGATGGCGCGTCGGGAGAACCGACGCCGGATATCGTGGACGCGGCGGCGGTGCTGGGACGCTCGGCGGGCGCAGACGCGGTGCTGGGCATCGGCGGCGGCAGCGCGCTGGACACCGCCAAGGCAGCCGCGGGCATCATCACCAACGGCGGCAGCGTGCGCTCATATCTGGAAGGCGTGGGCGACGGCTCGAAGATTACGGTTGATCCGCTGCCGTTCATCGCGGTACCCACCACGGCGGGCACCGGCACCGAGGTGACGAAGAACGCGGTGGTCATGTCGGTGAAGGATCGCTTCAAGGCAAGCATAAGGGATGACCGCCTGATGGCGCGCGTCGCAGTGGTGGACCCGGAGCTGACGGTATCCGTACCGCAGAGCGTGACGGCAGCTTCCGGCATGGATGCGATCTGCCAGCTGATCGAGAGCTTTACGGCAGTGGCGGCCAACCCGTTCTGCGACGCAATGGCGCTGTACCACACGCCCCGTGCGATGGATGCATTGAAGCGGGCATACGACGACGGCAGTGATATGGAGGCACGGGAGACAATGTCGCTGGCGGCGATGGTGAGCGGCATGTGCCTTGCCACCGCGGGGCTGGGGGCGGCGCATGGCATCGGCGCGGGATTGGGCGCGGTGCTGGGCGTCCAGCACGGCGTGGCCTGCGGCATGCTGCTGCCGCACGTGATGCGCTATAACTGTGCGCACGGCGTAACGAAATACGCGCAGCTGGCTCCGGCAGTCTGCGGGCGGCATTATACAGACGACAGTGAGGGCGCGGCGGCGGTGGCTGAAGCGGTGGAAGCGCTGGACCGGTACATCGGCCTGCCAAAAACGCTGCGTGAGCTGGGTGTAACAGAAAACAATATGGATGAGCTGGCCGCGGCGTCGATGGGCTCGTCTATGAAGAAGAATCCTGTGGCGTTTTCTCTGGATTCCTGCAGGGAATTTATCCGCTCTCTCATATAGAACCCTTCCGGTCGCATACACTCTACCGGGAGTGTTTATATGGAACATATGACAATACACAGGCTGCGGCGGACAGACCGCCTTGAAGCTTTGAGCGCGCAATACCGCGTGCCTGTCTGCATGATCATGCGCGCCAACGCATTGACGGACGCGCGGCAGCTGTTCCGTTTGCGCGAATTGAAGATTCCGCACCGGTGCTTCTGCAACCGCTGTACAGAACAGCAGACGGCGGCACATGCGGTCTATATCGTGCAGCCGGACGATACGCTGTACGGCATTGCGCGGGGCGCAGGTCTCACGATGCGCATTTTGCTCAAGGCCAACGCCATGGAGGACCCGGGCGATATAAGACCCGGTGAATCTCTGGTTATTCCCCGGCTGACGGGGCAGATCTATTGCGTACGTGAAGGCGAAAAGCTGGACGAACTCGCAAGCCGCTTTGGGACAACGGCAAGCCTTATCCGTCACGCAAACTGGCTTGAACAGCGGGAAGAAATCTATGCGGGGCTGCTGCTGCTGATACCGGAAGCTTAAAATTGTATGGCATTTTCGGTGGCATGTGATAGAATGTAAGAAACACAACGAGGAGTTTACGTTATGGACATGCAAGCGCTGTCAATTATACTGCTCATCGTCAATCTGGCCATTGGTGTGGTGTTCTGTTTCTTTGGCAACAGATGGCTTAAGGTGATACTCGGCGTATACGGTTTTGTGGTCGGGTTCGTCATCGGCAACACCGTGCTGCCGCTGGTGACATCCATGGGCGAAACCGGTGTGCTGCTGGCCAGCCTGGGTGTGGGCGCGCTGGGCGCGGTCATATTCATATTGCTCCTGTATGTCGGTATCTTCTTTATCGGCTTTGGCGGCGGCCTGTTGCTGTGCATGCTGCTGGTGCAGGTGCTGGGGCTCAATTTGCTGGAATGGTATGTGTACATACCGGTACTGCTCATCAGCAGTGCGCTGGGCGTGCTGACGCTGAACCAGCGGCGCATATTCGTTGCGGTGTTCACCGCTTATATCGGCGCTTCGGCGCTGGCGCAGTTCGTTGACCAGGTCGTGAACGGCGTGAAGATGCAGTCCTTCGTGCTGTACGATGCGCAGACCACCTACACCGCTTATACGTCAACGGTATACCTGATTGCTCTGGCCGGATTCTTTCTGGCAGGCCTTATCATTCAGCTGATGGTGACGGGCAGGAAATCCTGACAAATACGGAAAGGGGATCGCTATGAATCCTTCAATTCCATTGCTCATCGGCGGCAGCGTGGGACTGCTGCTGGCACTGGTGACCGGCTTCTTTGGTTATAAGCTGGCACGGTTTCTGCTGCCATTAAGCGGGCTTGCCGTATTGGAAGGCCTTATCTACATCTACCTGTACGATCTGCTGACGCTGGACGGCCTTGGTACCTGGCTGTTCTTCGGCGGCACGGCCATAGCCGTCTATCTTGTGCTGTTCTTTGTCAAGCGGCTGGCGGGCTTCTTTGCCGGTCTGCTGGGCAGCGCGTTGCTGCTCATATTCGCCGTTTACGCGGCGGGTCTGCACAGCTTCAGCCTGCTGTATCCAGTGGCGCTGACGCTCAGCGTAATGGCAGGGCTGCTGACCGCGGTGTACAAGAAGATCGGCGTTGTGATATCCACCTCGGTGCTGGGCGGCTGCGCGGCAGCATATATCGGCCTGTACATCTACCTGCAGGGCACGGACATATCGGCGTTTCAGGGCGGCAACATATTCGTGCCGCTGGAGAGCTTCCTATCCGGCCACGCACTGCTGATAACCGGTGTGGCGCTGGGGCTGACGCTGGTGAGTCTGCTGGTGCAGTTCGGCGCAACGGCCAAAAAGCAGGTGCTGGCGGACGACAGCCCGTCGTTTAAGCCGAAGCGCAAGGAAAAGGCCGACCCGGACGTGTGGACGGGCGACATGGGTTATTGATGCGAAATCAAAAAGCGCCAGCCACGGCGCTTTTTTTATCCTCTCCATGCTACATCGATTCTGGCACTTCGGCGCTCTGCCCGGATGTCGTTCCGTTGTTTATCAGGTATTTGCGCCACGCGCGAACGTTCTGGAGGTTGACGATGTCACCCTCCCAGCAGCACAATATGTGATGAATCAACTCCGGCCGGAACTTGAACGAGATCATGTCTTCTACGTCTCTTGCGGTCAGGTGTTGCGCGTATTTCATTTTTCTCCCACTGACAAAGACGAGACTGAAAGGCGCCCAATTGGCACTGACACCGATTGTTTTGATTTCACCCCAACTCAGGAAGCGCTTTTTGAATAGTGTTTTATAGCAGATACCTTCGGGAGAGATAGTAATAAATTTTAAGAAGTAAAAGTAAGAGAATATGACAACGGGAAACAGGGTTGGAATCAAACCCCAATAGTATTTTGCATCGCTGAAATCAAATGCAGCGAAAAGTACATTCAGTAGTATAAGTATCAAACCTGTTGTCCATTTCAATCGCGTATATACTTTTCTAAAACCTGCGTATTTTCGTCTGTCGATGGACAAGTGTTCGATTATTCGGTTGTTTTTAACGCTTTTCCTTCTGGCTCTGATGTGATCGCGGACATCGGTTTCCTCCATCAGCCGATGAAAGAACTTTGTTTTGAAGACGATGAGGAGTACAAAAGCAACATACAGCAACAGTGCAACGATAAGCGAAGCCTGTACAAGGCCTGCCTGCGCTTCAAACCACACGCTGTTGGTGCCGATCAGAACTATCATCCCCACTGGCGACAGGATAAAGAGCACAGCAACTATGTTGTTAAGTACAAAACGGACAGTTCTGTTCAATGCATTACCCCTTCATAAAGAGCCATTTTAGAAACCGGAAAATGCGCTGCATTTTCCCGGCGGGATTCTCAAGGGACTAAGTCCCTTGAGCGGAGGTATGGAGGCAGAGCCTCCATGGTCTTATTAGGTCATATTCGCGTTAACAATAAAAGCGCCGGTGAAGGCGCTTATCGTTTTTGTATCACGTGCGGTAGCTGGCGTTGATGTTGACGTAGTCGAGTGAGAAATCGCACGTCCACATCGTGTCGCAGGCGGAGCCGTCCGAGAAATCCAGCACGTAGGTGACCTCAGGCTGCTTCAGTATGTGCAGCGCCGCCGCTTCGTCGAAAGCGAGGCCGCCGCCGTTGCGGCATACCTGTATATCCCCGATCCAGATGTTCACCTTCTCCGGGTCAAACTTCGCGCCAGAATAACCCGCGGCTGTCAGCAGACGCCCCCAGTTGGCGTCGTTGCCGAATGCAGCCGTTTTGCACAGCGGCGACTTGGCAATGGCGCTGGTGATCAGGTGCGCGTCCTTAGCAGTGCGCACGTTGCGCACGTCGATCGTGAGCAGCTTGGTCGCGCCCTCGCCGTCTGCCGCGAGCATCTTGGACAGATGGACGCAGACTTCTTTAAGCGCGCCAAGGAAGAGCGCGTATTCGGACGTGCCTGCTTCGATAACGTCGTTGCCCGCCATGCCGGACGCCAGCAGAAGAACCTTGTCGCACACGCTGGTGTCGCCGTCGATGGATATGCGGTTGTAGGACACGTTCACGGCTTCCTTGAGCGCCTGACGCAGCGCAGACACGGAGATGTTTGCGTCCGTGGTGACGACGGAGATCATCGTGGCCATGTTGGGGTGAATCATGCCGGAACCCTTGGCCATGCCGCCAATACGTATTTCGCGCCCGCCGATGGTTACACTGGCCTGTGCCTCCTTGGGGACGATGTCCGTCGTCATGATCGCACGTGCCGCATCCGCACCGCCTTCAACGGACAGTTCAGCGGCGAAAAGTCCCGCTTCGATGCGGTCCATGGGCAGCGGAAAACCGATCACGCCGGTGGAACCGGTGAGCACGTCGCCCGGGCGGCAGCCGAAACGTTTCGCCGAAAGCCTCGCCATGGTGAGCGCGTCGTCCATGCCGCGCTGGCCGAGACAGGCGTTGGCGCAGCCCGCATTCACGATAACGAGCTGGGCTTTGCCGTTGCGCACGTTCTTCTGCGCCAACTGCAGCGAATGCCCCTTCACGATGTTTCGGGTAAATACGCCTGCTGCCGCTGCCGGGCGGTCGCATTTGATGACCGCGAGATCGCGGCTGCCGTTCTTCTTGATGCCGCAGGCCACGCCCGCCGCGGTGAACCCTTGCGCGTATGTCACGCCGCTGCCTGTTGTCATTGCCCTTGTTTCCTTTCGTTGGTCAGATAAATATATTCCGGCACGGATGAGGCGGAAAGCGCGTTATTCGCTTTCCAGCAGCTCCTCCAGCTGTTTCATGTCGCGGATGGTGAACTGGTTGCGGTGGTAGGTGAGCAGCCCTGCGTCACTGATGCCGGACAGCTCGCGGGAGAGCGCGCTGCGGTTAACGCACAGATAGTCGGCCAGCGCCTGCCGGTCCAGCTCGATCTCAAAGCGGCTGCTCTTGTGCTTGTTGGCCTGACTTAAGAGGTAGGAGGCCAGCTTCTGCCGCGTGGTTTTGCGGGCGATGTGATCCAGCTTCTCGCTCATCTCGAGGTTTTTTCGCGCCACGATATGCAGCATATTTTCCACCAGCACATTGTGATGCGCGCAGCAGGAGGTGCAGGTGCGGATGATCTTGTCGAAGGCGACCAGCAGCACCTCCGTGTCCGTCACGGCCTCCACGTTGACGGGGCTCGTGGTCACGCCCGCGCATGCCAGTGACTCCGCGAACAGCTGCGGCGGCGACAGCGCGGTGAGCACGGTGCGGTTGCCCAGCATGTCGTCCCGGCTGACCACAGCCTGGCCAGAAAGAATGATGCCCACATGGCGCAGCGGCGCGCCCGCCGTCAGCATAAAGGCGCCTTTCTTGTACACCGCAATCTTCGCGCCGAGGCAGCCCAGCATCGATTCCAGCTCCGGGCATTTGATGCCGTTGAAAAGTGCGATTTTCTTTTCATAAATTTGCTGACAATTCATAACGCTCCAGATACCCTGAATTTTATGTTGCAAAAGCAACATACTAAACGAAGTCAGTATATTATAATCGGATCATGAAAACAAGGGGAGGGCGACAAAAAATGAAAAGAAATATAATCAATATAGATGAAGAAAAGTGCAACGGCTGCGGCCTGTGCGTGAACGCCTGCCACGAGGGTGCGCTGCAGATGGTGGACGGCAAAGCGCGGCTGATTTCCGACTCTTACTGCGATGGACTGGGCGCGTGCCTGCCCGAGTGCCCGACGGGCGCGATTACGATTGAGGAACGCGAGGCGGCAGGCTTCGACGAAGTGGCCGTTCAGAAGCACCTCGACAGGCAGCAGAATCAGCCTCACCACGGCGGCGGCTGTCCGTCCGCACGCTCGATGACGATGGAACGGCCCGTGCAGGCTCCGACAGCGGCGGCTCCGCAGGCGGTTTCCGAGCTGCGCCAATGGCCCTGCCAGATCAAGCTGGTGCCGCCGAACGCGCCCTACTTCGATGGCGCGAAGCTGCTGATCGCGGCAGACTGCACGGCCTATGCGTACGCGGGTGTGCACGACAAGTTCATGAAGGGCAAGATCACGCTGATCGGCTGCCCCAAGCTGGACATGGCGGACTATTCGGAGAAGCTGACAGAGATACTGTCGTTGAACGACGTTCGCAGCGTTGAGGTGCTGCGCATGAGCGTACCGTGCTGCGGCGGCATTGAATACGCTGTCAAGCAGGCGCTGGTGAACAGCGGCAAGATGATACCGTGGCGCGTGACGGTGATATCGCCCAACGGCGAGATCGTGGAGGAATAACTCCTGCTGTTATGCAGGGCGAAGCGAACCACTGCTGAGGTGCATGGCAAGGGGGGCCTCGCTGGCTCGGAATGACAGGTTCAAATCGGCGTGCATGCGTTTCAGGGTGGCTGCCCTGAAGCGCTTTTCGTTTTAACGCAATAAAACGCCGTCTGGAGGAGTCCGTTCATGAATGACTGCCGCTCATTTGCGCCATTTGCCTGTAACCATTCATAATGAATTGCATTTGAATTTGAAATATCATAAGAATGGTATATAATAGATTAATTAAACCCTTTAGGAGACTGCATGCTGGAATTCAAAAAAATAGAACTGGAAGACAAACTGAACTTTGAAAAATATACGCTGTGCCACGGTTATCATAATCTGGAAGCCTCGTTTGCGAATATATTCATCTGGAGCCGGGCCATGAACATACAGATGGCTACAGACGATATGGCGATGTACCTTCATTTGAACAACGGCAGCGTATCGTTTTTGCTGCCGCCGCTGATGGATGATTGTGATATCAGCATCGAAGAGCCGATGCGCCGGTGCGAGGCGTTTCTGGAGAGCCGCGGCGAGAAGTTCATGATCAAGGGCGTGACCGTACCGCTGAAAGAGAAGATAGAGGCTGACTGCCCGGGACGGTATTCGATGACGCCGGACAGGGCAAACTTCGAATACGTGTACAATACGCAGGATCTGTGTACACTGGAGGGCAAGAAGTATCACGCCAAGCGTAACCACATCAACAAGCTGCTCGCCAATCACAGCTTTGAGTACAAACTGTACACGGCGGACGATTTCGACGCCTGTATGTCGCTGTACCGGGACTGGGTGGAAGGCAAGGGCGGCATGACCGAAAGCATTCAGCATGAGATGTGGGCAACGGAAGCGGCGCTTAAAAATCTGGAGGTGCTGGGGCTTCGGTGCGGTATGCTGTATGTGGACGGCAAACTGGAAGCGTTCTCGGTGGGAGAGCGGTTCGGCGAGGATATGGCAATCATCCACGTCGAAAAGGCCAATCCGGACCTGCAGGGCACATACCCGCTGATCAACCGCGAGTTCGTGCGGCATGAGTGGTGCGATCTGAAATATATCAACCGTGAGGAAGATATGGACATAGAGGGCTTGAGAAAAGCGAAGCTGTCGTACTACCCGGCTTTTCTGGTTGAGAAATACACCTGTGTGAGGAACTGACGATGGATATCAGGCTGCTGCAAAAGGGGGACATTCCCCTGGCCAAGGCGCTGTGGAAACAGGCGTTTGGAGACACCGACGAATTTATCGATTGGTATTTTGACAACAAGGTGCTGCCGGGGCAGTCCCTCGGCATGTTCGACAACGGGCTGATCTCCGTGCTGCATATGCTGCCCTTTACGGTCAGCGTGCAGCACCGGCCTTTGCTGTCCGCCTTTATTGCAGGGGCGGCGACGGACATAAGCCGCCGCGGCGAGGGCCTGATGCGCACACTGCTGCGCGAATCGCTGGCGCTGATGAAGCAGCGGGGCATACTGCTGACACATCTGTATCCGTTCAAGCACGAGTTCTATGAGCGGCTGGGCTGGGCAGCTTACTCGCATGTGCGCAAACAGAGCGTCACGGCGGCGTCGCTGAACCGGCACGCAGATGTGTTTGAAACCATGGACGCGTCCATCATAGCGCCGCTGTACAGCAAAATGATGCGCGGCTTCGACGGCTATGTGGTGCGCGCACAGCGGGAATGGGACTGGCGGCTGGGCGAGCTGGCCGTGGATGGCGGAAAAGCGGCGGTGCTGATAGAAAACGACGCGGCGCAGGCTTACATGCTGTATTACGAGAAGGACGGCACGGCGGACGTGATTGAGACGGTCTATACCGATGAGGCATATGTGGGCGGGCTGCTGGCCTGGCTGTTCCGTCAGGGCTGCCAGAAGGTCAAATATAACCTGCCTGCGGACAGGCGCGGCGCAAAACACGGTATGGCGCGCGTGGTGGACACGCAGGCTCTGCTGAAGGCGTTTGATGCTGACGCTTTGTTGGATCATGTCAGTATTACGGACGACCTTGCGCCATGGAACAACGTGAAAGCCGGCGCGCTTTCGATGCCGGTCGGCGAGCTGGCCCGGTTCGTGCATCAGGGAGCCGCGCATTTCAGCGATTATATGGAGGGTTCACGCGAACTTAATCAAATATTCGCACCCCAAACAACTTGCATTTTCGAAGCATATTGATTAGAATGTATTGTTATGTGGGGTTTATTTGTTGGTTTGGTAATTGGTGCTCTGCAGGTGCTGGCACTCTATAAACTCGGTAAGATGATACTGAGCCGCGATATGGCAGCCAAGCTGCTTGGCGTACTGCTGATGATCGGCAAAATCGCTGTTATCGTGGTGGCTCTGTATCTGATCGCGACCGTTTCCCTGACGCATCTGATCTGGACAGCGGCAGGCATGCTGGTCGGCATGACAGCCGCATTGGCAGCGGTTCTGCACTTGCGCCGCCGCAAAGAAGGTACGGCAAACGACAGCCATTCGGACGGAAAGGACATCAGCCATGGTTGAGCGCATGATAACGGTATTGGGACAAACACCGGGCCTTGAGATGGAAGAAATCTCAATCACGCCTCCCGAAGTATCCATTTTCGGTTTGCATATCAGCGAAACGATGTTGGTAACATGGATGGTCATATTGGTCCTGATCGTTCTGGCTGTTCTCGTCCGCATTTTTGTTATTCCCCGATTTAAAACGGTTCCCAAAGGCATTCAAAACGTATTGGAGATGTTTGTCGAATTTTGCGAGAAATTCACGAACTCCCAGCTTGGCAAACGCGGCGCTTCTTTTGCCGCGTATATTTTTACGATCGCCCTGATCATCGTCAGCACCAGTCTGATTGAGCTTTTCGGCGTTCGGCCGCCAGCGACGGACATCAACTTCACCATCGCACTGGCGTTGATGTCGTTTGTGCTCATCAACGCGTTCGGTTTTTATTACACGGGCTTCTTGGGAAGGATGAAATGGTTCATCAAGCCCAAGGCGTTTATGCTGCCCATCAATATGGTGACGCACGCGGTCATACCCGTGTCGCTGTCCTTCCGTCTGTTCGGCAACATGTTTGCCGGCATGATCGTAATGGATCTGCTTTACAGCGTGACGTATCTGGCTGTCGGCATACCGGCAGTGCTGTCGATATACTTCAACCTGTTCCATGTGGGAATTCAAACGTATATATTCCTCGTACTGACACTTTCGTTTATGGAAGAAACGGTCGCGTACGGGGCAAAACGATAGACTTATATTATTAATCTATATTATTGGAGGTATGTAAAATGACGACGGCTATTATTGCGATTGGTGTAGGACTGTCGGTTCTGACGGGCATCGGCGCGGGCATCGGCATGGGCATCGCAACAGGTAAGGCGGCGGATGCGGTGGCGCGGCAGCCCGAAGCCAGCGGCAAGATCAACGCGATGCTGCTCATCGGCCTTGCATTTGCCGAGACGACGGCCATTTACGGTTTTGTTATTGCCATATTGATGTTCGGCAAGATTTAAGAACCGGGGGGCGCGTAACTCAGACATAAGTGAGGTGTGGTCTATATGCAATTGGATCCGTTACAAATCGGCCTTCATATATTCAATGTTCTGGTTCTTTTTGTGGTATTGCGCTTACTGGTCTATAAGCCGATACTCAAGTTCATGAAGAATCGCGAAAATACGTTTGCGAACAAAGTGGACGAACTGGATGAACGTGAGAAGCAGCTGATTCAGCAGAAGGAAGAGTATGAGCAGATGATGGCAAACGCACATAACGAGGCGGCTGCGATCATCACAAAGAGCAACGAAATGGCGCGTGACCATGCGCGTGAGATCGTGGATAACGCGAAGGAGCATGCGCGCGGTCTTGTTGTGCGGGCAAAGCGGGAGATCGAAGCTGAGAAGGTACAGGTCAGGCAGGATATGAAGACGGAGATCGCTGAAATGAGCATACAGATAGCGGAAAAGGTGCTGGCGCGCGAGATTTCTCTGGACGATAACCGCAAGATCATTGACGAGTTCTTTGAGAGGGTGGGATGATTTGGCTATCGAAGGAAAACTGAAATCGGCAGTTGCGTTGGATGATCTGACGATACAATCTATCAAGAAGCGCTTTGAATCCCTTGTGGGCGAAGAAATCAGCTTCAAGACCGAAGTGGTTCCTGAGCTGCTGGGCGGTTTTGTTGTGGTGCTGGGCAACAAGGTATACGACCGAAGCGTCCGCGCGCACCTGGGCAAGATCAAAAACTTCATCATCGATACGGAATCTCCGTATAAGCATGACGCGCTGGAGGAAGGCGATTTCTCGCTGGATTTCAACACGGAAGAGTTCGGGCAGTCCACCAAGGAGCGCATCAAGGAATACTCCGGAGAGATGGACGTCACCGAGATCGGCACCGTCATTTCCTCGGGCGATGGCATCGTGCTTGTGAAGGGCCTTGAGGGCTGCAAATACGGAGAACTGCTGGAGTTTGAGAACAACTCGTTCGGCATCGTGATGAACCTCTCGATGGAGAGCATCGGCGCGGTGCTGTTAAACAACGTGTGGGATGTGTCCGAAGGCTCCAACGTGCGCAACACCGGCACCGTGGTGCAGGTGCCCGTCGGCGAAGCGCTGATGGGCCGCGTCGTGAGCCCGCTGGGTGTGCCGATGGACGGCAAAGGCAAGGTTTTTGCCGATAAATACCGGGCAATCGAAGCGGAAGCGCCCCAGATATTTGACCGGCAGGGCGTCAAGAGCCCGCTGGAGACAGGTATCATGTCCATCGACAGCATGGTGCCCATCGGCAAGGGGCAAAGAGAGCTGATCATCGGCGACCGCCAGACGGGCAAGACGGCGATCGCTGTGGACACGATACTCAACCAGAAGGGCAAGAACGTCTATTGCATATATGTGGCCATTGGCCAGAAGGCATCCACCATCGCGGGCATCATCAAGACGCTCGAGGAGGAGGGCGCGCTGGATTACACCATCGTGGTGGCATCCACCGGCAGCGACGCGCCGTCGATGCAGTACATCGCGCCGTACGCGGGCTGCGCCATCGCCGAAGAGTTCATGTATGCCGGCAAGGACGCGCTGATCGTATATGACGATCTGTCCAAACACGCGGTGGCTTACCGCACCATGTCGCTGCTGCTCCGCCGCCCGCCGGGCCGCGAAGCGTATCCGGGCGACGTGTTCTATCTGCATTCACGGCTGCTGGAGCGCGCCGCGCGTCTGAACGACGCGCACGGCGGCGGTTCCATGACGGCGCTGCCCATCATCGAAACGATGGCGGGCGATATATCAGCGTACATACCCACCAACGTGATCTCCATCACGGACGGGCAGATATTCCTGGAATCCGAGCTGTTCAACGCGGGCATACGCCCGGCGGTCAACGTGGGCCTTTCTGTGTCCCGTGTGGGCGGCAGCGCGCAGATCAAGGCGATGCGAAAGGTGGCGGGCCGCCTGCGTCTGGACCTTGCACAGTACCGCGAGCTGGCGGTGTTCGCGCAATTTGCGTCCGACCTCGACAAGACGACGCGGGAAACGCTGGATCAGGGCGCGCGGCTGACCGAGTCCCTAAAGCAGCAGCAGTATTCACCGCTGTCCATGGCGAGCCAGGTCATCGAGCTGTACGTTGCGATCAACAAATTTCTGGTGAAGCTGCCCTTCAACCATGTGAAGGAGTTCAACCGGCGTTATCTGGATTATGTGGATACCAATTACCCTGATGTGCGGCTGACGATCGAAAAGACGGGCGATCTGCCTGAGGATGCTGTCGCCGAGTTGCGCAAGGCTGCGGAGGAGTTTATCCCGATCTACTGCCAGCAAAACGGGATCAAGCTGGAAAACGAGGTCGAGCAGTAACATGGCCAGCATGGGGGATATCAAGCACAGCATACACTCAATCTCCGAAATGCAGCAGATCACGCGGGCGATGCACCTTATCTCTACATCCAAGATGAGAAAGGCCATCGTCAAGTACGAGAACAACCACATGCATTTCGAGCGGGTGCAGTCTGCGCTCAAGGACATACTGACACATTCGCATGAGCTGAGCCATCCGTACGTGGGCGAGAGCGACGGCGGCAAGGCGGCTTACGTGGTGATCGCCGCGGACAAGGGCATGTGCGGCGGCTACAACCACAACGTGCTCAATCTCGCGCTCTCCGCGATGCAGAAGAACGAGGAGCGCTACATACTGACGGTCGGGCAGGAGGCGCGGGCGTATTTTGACCGGCGGGGCTTCATGGTTGACGTGGAATTTCTCCACATCTCGCAGAACCCGTCGCTTTACAATGCGCGCAACGTCACCAACGATATACTGGAGCTGTATGAGAACGGCATCATGGACGAGGTGTATGTGGTGTACACAAAGTTCATATCCGCCATACGCCAGGAGCCGCGTGTTTTGAAGCTGCTGCCGGTGTCCATGTCCAACTTCAAGGACATCGAAACGGAAGTGCAGTACTCCGGCGAGCTTTATTACCATCCGTCGCCCAAAGAGGTTTTCGACTTACTCATTCCGCAGTATATCGTCGGACTGGTGTACGGATGCCTGGTGCAGTCTTACGCGAGCGAACACTGCGCGCGCATGACGGCGATGGAGAACGCAACGAACAACGCCGAGGAGATGATTGACAACCTGACGCGGCAGTACAACCGGGCGCGGCAGTTTGCGATCACCAACGAGATATCCGAGATCATCGGCGCGCTGGATGCTATAAAATAGCGGGGAGAAGGATATGGAGGACTATAGAATCGTCAATAAGGGCGAGCTGATACGCATCACAGGGCCGGTGCTGGACGTGAAGTTTCACGACGGTTACCTGCCCGCCATATACAATGCGCTGGTGATCAAACTGGGCGACCGCGAGGTGTGGCTGGAAGTGGCCATGCACATCGGGGACGACACGGTGCGCTGCATTGCGATGCACGCGACGGAAGGTCTGTATTGCGGCCTCGCTGTCATCAACACTGGCGATCGCATCAACGTGCCGGTGGGGCAGCAGACGCTGGGCCGCGTGGTCAACGTCATCGGCCAGCCCATCGATGGCAAGGGACCCATCAACGCGGACGTGCGGCTGCCGATACACCGCAAGCCGCCTAAGTTTGCCGACCAGAACCCGGCGACCGAGCTGTTTGAGACGGGCATCAAGGTCATCGACCTGCTGGCGCCGTATGCCAAAGGCGGCAAAATCGGCCTGTTCGGCGGTGCGGGCGTGGGCAAGACGGTGCTTATCATGGAGCTGATCCGCAACATCGCGACGGAGCACGGCGGCTATTCCGTGTTTTGCGGCGTGGGTGAGAGAAGCCGCGAGGGCAACGAGCTGATTGAAGAGATGAGCGAGTCGGGCGTTATCGAGAAGACGTGTCTCGCTTTCGGGCAGATGAACGAGCCGCCGGGCTCGCGCATGCGCGTGGCATTCACCGGCCTCACGCTGGCTGAGCATTTGCGCGATGAGGAGCATCAGGACGTGCTGCTGTTCATCGACAACATATACCGTTTCATACAGGCAGGCTCCGAGGTTTCGGCGCTGCTGGGGCGTATACCGTCCGCGGTGGGCTATCAGCCCACGCTGGCGAGCGAACTGGGCGTGCTGCAGGAGCGCATCACGTCCACCAAGAGCGGCTCCATCACATCGGTGCAGGCCATCTACGTGCCGGCGGACGACCTGACGGACCCCGCGCCCGCGACGACGTTCACGCATCTGGACGCCACCACGGTGCTGTCCCGCCAGATATCCGAGCTGGGCATCTATCCGGCCATCAATCCGCTGGAATCGTCGTCGCGCATACTCGATCCACGCATCATCGGTGAGACGCATTACAACATCGCGCGGCGCGTGCAGGAGGTGCTGCAGCGCTACAAGGAGCTGCAGGACATTATCGCGATGCTGGGCCTTGAGGATCTGTCGGAGACGGATAAGACCATCGTTTATCGCGCGAGAAAGATACAGCGTTTCCTCTCGCAGCCGATGTCGGTGGCCGAGGTGTTCACCGGCATACCCGGCAAATATGTACCGCTGGAGCGTACCATTGAGAGCTTCCGGACCATCGTGGACGGCGAAGTGGACGATATACCCGAGGGCGCATTCTTCATGGCGGGCGACATCGAAGACGTAAAGAACAAGGCGAAGAAATCCTGACGGGGGAGGCACGGCATGCCGGCGAAATACACACTGGAAATTATTACGCCTGAGCGGACGTTCTACAGCGGCGATGTGGAGAGCGTGATTGTTCCGACACCCGATGGTTTCCTCAGCATACAGAAGATGCACGAACCCATGGTTTGCGCACTGTCCATCGGCGCACTGCGCATCAACATCAACGGAGACTGGAAGGAGTGTACCACTTCCGAAGGCTTTGTGGAGGTGCGTCCGGACGAGACCATCATTTTCTCACAGGCGGTGGAGTGGCCGGACGAGATCGATATGATCCGTGCACAGGAAGCCAGAGAACGCGCGGAGGAGCGTCTGCGCCAGCGGCAGAGCCATCAGGAATACATGCAGAACCAGATCGCGCTGGCACGCGCCATGGTGCGCCTGCGCGTGGGGCGCAAAAAACAGAACCTCGACTGAGCATAAACCGGCGCTGCAATGCCATTTGCGGCGCTTTTTTGTTTCACTGAAGGAGCAGGCATGACTGAGCTGATACTGGTGCGCCACGGAAAAACTCAGGCAAATATGGACGGCTTGTACTGCGGGCGGCTCGATCTTCCGCTGGCAGAGCAGGGGCTGGGGGAGGTCAGAGCGACGGCGCTGGCGTTGTCGGCATTTTCGCCGCACCGCGTGTACTGCAGCAACGCGCTGCGCGCCCGTCAGACGGCGGACATCATCGCGCCCGGTGCGGACATCGTTGTGCTGCCATCGCTGTGCGAGCTGGATTTCGGCATGTTCGAAGGCTTGGGTGCCGACGATATACAAAGCCGAATGCCGGATGCATGGCGCTCTTATATGGATGACTATATGGGTTACACGTTCCCCGGCGGAGATAATGTGCGCCGCTACTTGACAAAAGCTTCAGAATCGATTAATGGTATAATAAGGGAAGCACAGAACAGCCGTGTGCTGGTCGTTTCCCACAAAGGCTTCATACTATCCGTGCTGTCCTGGCTGCTTCATGGGGACATCGAGCATATCTTCAGTTATGACATACGGCCCGCAGGGTTTGCCAGGCTGAGCCTTGGCGACGGCTTTGCGGTTCTTCGGCAGCTTACATAGAGTTCTGACAGTATAAAAATCCTGACCTTGGTCAATAATGAATGCAGCATGTTGCGTTTATCAACAGGATCAGGAGGAGATTATGTCAGGCGAGAGAGCGACAAAGATGCTGATACTCAGCAGCGCACGTACATTGTTTTCCGAAAAGGGGTACGACCAGACGCCTGTGGAGGAAATATGCGCGCTGGCGGGTATTGCAAAGGGCACATTCTTTTATTACTTTGAGAGCAAACAGGCTGTGGTCCGGTACATTCTTGCCATGCAGATGGATGAATACCGGGAACAGCTTGAGCAGCAGCTGGACTCAATGCAGGATGCCATATCCCGGGCGGAGTATTTCATCGCCGCACTAATGGAGCAGGCGGAGACAGCGCCCGAAACGGACTCTTACTTCAAGAGCGCACCGGCCGATTGGTATGAAACGGTGCTGCGGGAGGAACGGTCGCGCACGCTGCTGCCTTTGCTGGAGGATGTGGTGATGGAGGGCATTGAGAGAGGATATTTCCACATCAAGAACCCGGACGTCTGCTCGGCCATCGTGTTTTACGGCATCGATTCATTGCTGCAAAATCCGTTGACAGACAGCCCGAATCTGTATCGGGGCATCCGGGAAATGGCGGCCAAAACGCTGGGGCTCAAAGAGACGGCGCTGGCGATACCGGATTATTAAGCGAGGTGACAATATGAAAACGGCGGTTGTGTTTTTCTCCCGAGACGGGAATACGCATCTGGTGGCTGACCTGATGGCTGAAAAGCTCGGAGCGGACGTATTCGAGCTGGAGGAAGGCAAGAAGAGAGGCAAGTCGGCGGCATCGTTTATGGCAGCAGGGTTTGGCGCGGCATTTGGCTTGCGCAGCCGGCTCAAAAGCAGCTTTGCTCAGGAAATGAAGGATTACGATACGATATGCATCGGGTCACCGGTGTGGGCAGGCAAAACGGTTCCGGCGGTCAACGCGTTTATCCATGGCCTTGAAGCGGTGGGAAAAAGGATCGTGCTGTTTACAGTTCAGGCCGACCCGCAGCCGGAAGCAAAACCGCCTGTCTGTCTGGATGCTCATAAACAGGCCCTGGAGAAAAAAGGGGCATCGGTGACACAACTGCTGCGGATGCATGGTGCGCCTCCGGGCAAAACGGCGAACATGCAGGACTTGAAAACTCAAATGGACAGCTTGATTGCTGGATAAATAAAGAAACGCCAAATGTTACAATAGTGTTACGGATTCATTGACATATCGCAATGATTGCGGTATGATACGGATAATGGCGTGGATGTACGTTTGTGTAAGGAGAAAAGCCGTATGGCAAAGAATTCAGGCATTCGTGCTCTGAAAAACCTGAAAAATATAACCAGCCGGAAAGACTCGCCTGTCAAAACACAGCGTGTTGTATTTCCGAAAAGATCAAAAGAAGATGCAAAAGCGCCTGCAGCCGTAAAAATCTGTGGTCCGGAGGAGCAACCGCTGAGCGTCTCTGATGATTTTCTCGAAGAAACGCCGGTGCCTTTCCGCGCGGAAAAGACCAGGACTAAGCGCTTTGAAAAAGAGGACTCGTACAACGAATTTGCGGACGAGCCTTCGCCGTCGTTTCGTTCAACGCGCAGCAGCAAAAACAAAAGAAAAGACGTGTTCAGCCAATTCTTCGGGCTGGTATTCTCAATATTCAGTAAACCACAAAGTGAAACATCAAAAACAGACGCTGCGCTGGCCTTTGCGTCCAACAACAAGAGGCTGGGGAAAAAGGGCCGTCGCAACCGGGCTATCTTCGTTTATGCAGGCACGGGTGTGGCTGTTGTCGCGGTGCTGCTGATCGTGTTTTTGGCGCCTTGGGGTGCAGCCGCTCCGGCAGAGGCCGAAGTGACGAACGGTAACAAGGCAGCGCTGGTGGACGCGCAAAACACACCGGGCGCTTCTCAGAGCCCCACGGCCACGCCGGGCACATCGCTGACGCCGTCAGTCAGCCCAACGAGCACGTTGCCTGCGGTCGTCGTCAACGGCGTGGATATACCGCCGACCGAGACGCCGGAGCAGGTGTCCACAACACCGCCGGAGGAAACGACAACGCCCGTTCCCACCACGGAGCCCGATCCCACGCCGGTGCCCGTCGATGTGAACGATCTGACCGACTTCTTCGTTGTGGACGCGAATGCCTATTATAACGAGATGGGCTATTCCAACAACCACTATGAGTACACGGAAAACGAATACTATATGCTGGCTCAGATTATCGATATTGAGGCGCGCGGCGAAAGCTTCGACGGAAAGGTGGCAGTGGGCAATGTGGTGATGAACCGTGTGCTCTGCCGGACTTTCCCGGGCAGCACGATCACAGCCGTCATCACGCGTCCCGGGCAGTTCGCATACGCGGGTCGGGAAGACAGAAAGCCTTCATCGTCCTCCAAGAGGGCCGCGCGCGCGGTGCTGGACGACGAGCTTTGGGTGATCCCGCAGGATGTCTATTACTTCCGTTCGGGTGCGCCGGCCGGAGAGAACTGGGGCAGCCACAAGTTTTACAAGAAGATCGGCGGACACTGCTTCTACAGACACAGCTACAGCGGCCGCCACCGGGGCGGAGATGCACCGCCTGCGCTGTTTGAGAGAACATTCAAATACGCCCAGTACGGATGCAAGCCTGAGAAGAGGGTTTACCGTGTGCAGTACATGCTCAACAAGCTGGGGTATGACGTTAAAGCAGACAGTTACTTTGGTCAGGGAACCAAGATTGAACTGATGAAGTTCCAGGATAAGAAAGGCCTTGAAGCGGATGGCGTCGCGGGTCCGTCCACGGTGAAAGCGCTCATCAAGGAGTTTGGTGTGGACAAGTATTACGACAGGTTCGTAAGCTGACCATGCACTGTATTTAAACATTGAAGCCGCTGTGACAGGCGGCTTTTCATTTTGAGATGAAGGGGACCAATATGAAGCTGGAATTGCTGAAAAAGGACTATGCCGTCTGTCGTCTGCAGTCAAAACAATTGCCGGACGGAGAGTTCATGTCGCTGACGGTGAGCGGCGGAGAGATATCGCTCGTGTGTGAAGAGGAGCGGGTACCTGACGGCTGCGTGGTTGAGAGGGGCTGGTGCGGGCTGCGTGTGTGCGGCGCGCTGGATTTCTCGCTCATCGGTATACTGGCCGGACTGACGGATGCCTTGGCCAGAGCGGACGTTTCCGTTTTTGCGATGTCCACTTACGACACGGACTATCTGTTTGTGAAAAAGATAAGACTTGAGACGGCTGTGCAGGCGCTCAAGACGGCAGGGTATGAGATAGCGGCAGTGTAGGCTGTCAGCGCCCCGCCGCGCCCAGCTGGCGGCGCAGCTTGTGCAGCGCCACCTCGCTGCCGCCGAAGGTGTCCATCGCGAGCGCATCCAGCGTCTGGCGTTCCTCAGGCGGTACGAACATGCCTGACACGCAAAGCTGCTCGTATACGGCGCGGAGCGCATCGTTTTCCTGATAAACCTTCACGTCGCCCACTGTTGGAAAAACGCCGAGAGCCTCCAGCTTCTTTTGTGATGAGGGGCTGACGAGGTAGGCAGCAAATTCCGCGCAGGCCGATTGCCTGAGCTCATCCTCCTGCACGGATACGCACACCATCTGCGCCATGTCGGTGTAGCCGCCGATGGCATACGCGGTAAAGCCGGGCGCTTCGCCCTGCGTATAGCGCTCCGTTGCTTCAAAAAGCTGCCGGTGCGACGCAATCAGCACCGCGGTTTCGCCCTTGCAGAACGACTCGAATCCGCCGGTTAAGGAAACGCTGAGACCTAGCATGGCTTCCGGCATTTCCGGTTCGCCGAACGTGGAAACATTGGGCTTGGGCGCGGGGGGATAGGCATGCAGCGCCAGGGCTGGCAGAGCCGAGTAACCCTCCTCAGCATCGAACGCGACGCCCAGCTTGGCAGCTTCCAGCAGCGCGTCGGGGCGTATGCCCCAGCCCTGATAGATATCGACGCCGTTTTCGCTGAGCAGGTCGTTGTTGACGAGCAGGCAGTAACCGCCGAACATGTAAGGATAAGCGCCGTCTTCCCGGTTCAGCATAAGGAAATCCTGATGGGGCAGAGGAGCGAGTTCCAGCGCTAGCTCCGTGCCGAAGGGATAGGAAATGATGTCCGGCTTTTGCCCGCCGGCCAGCGCTTCGGCGGCCTTTTCCGCCGTGTAGCTTTCCAGCTCAACAAAAACATGGGGGTTCTGCGCCTCGTACTGCCGGATGCGGTTTTCCAGAAATGCACGGGAGGAGGAGCCGCCCGTCCGCCAGCTCGTTATGTGCCACATATGAAGAATGCCCTGAAAATACGGCTCTTCCGGCAGCTTCTCATAATAAGAGAGTATCAGCCATGGAGACACCGCCAGCAGCAGTATGACCAGCAAACATAAAAAATAGGCAAAAGGTTTCATTTCGCACCTCTTGCTTATTTATACTTGAGTCAAGCGCCAATCATGACTTGCCCAGCATGGCCGCACCAATGATTCCCGCGTCATTTCCGGACACCGCCAGCCGGATATCGGCATATTTTTGATTTTCGAATATGCCAAGGCCTTCGCTCGCTTCGATGATCTTGTTCAGCAGAAACTCACCCGCGCCCGACACACCGCCGCCGATGGCGATGACGTCCGGATCGAGCGCATTCTCCAGCGCGCAGATGCCCATCGCCAGCTTGCCGACATATTCCTCGACGATAGACAGGGAGACATAATCGCCTTCGCGCGCACTGTCGATGATCATCTTCGTGGTCACCTTGGTATAATCGCCGCCGGTGATGTGATGCAGCATGCTTTCAGGACGGTCGATCACACACTGCCGGCCCATGCGTATCAGCGCGGGGGCGGACGCGTACACCTCAAGGCAGCCCCTGTTGCCGCAGGTGCACTGGATGCCGTTCTGTACGATGGGCATGTGACCAAGCTCGCTGCCGAGGCCGTGCGCACCGCTGAAAGGCTTGCCGTTTATGATGATGCCGCCGCCCACACCGGTGCCCAGCGTCAGCAGCACGCCCACCTTGCAGCCGGAGAGAGCGCCGAGGTGATATTCGTACACTGCCGCCACAGTGGCGTCGTTGTCGATGTATACGGGGACATTGAGGTGCTTTTTGATCTCCGCTTCCAGCGGGATGTCCAGCCAGTAAAGATTGTGCACCGCGATGACGACGCCGTTGTTCGCTGCGCCGGGAATGCCGATGCCCACGCTTTTGATCTCGTCCAATCCGATGCCTTTTTCATTGGCGGCGCTGACGACCGCCTGCGCCATGTCGGCGATGATCTCCTGATAGCTGCGGCCCACGCCTGTGGGTACGCTCTTCTTGCAGACAAGCGACAGGTCCTCGTCCACCAGGCCCGCTTTGATGGCAGTGCCGCCCAAATCGATTCCAGCCAGATACATGCGCCTATTCTCCTCTCATACAGCTGCTGCCGGGCGCGATGATCTCCAGCAGCTTGCTGTCCAGCTGCTCCGCGGTGATGTGCCCCATGCACTTGAGGCGGTAGTTCATCGCGGCCACCTCGATAATGATGGCGAGGTTGCGGCCGGGGCGTACCGGTATCGTGATGATGGGTATCTTAACGCCGAGCAGCGTGATAAATTCGTCGGAAAGCCCCAGACGGTCGATGTTCATCGGGTCACCCAGCTCCAGATTGACGGCCAGCTCGATGGATTTTTCCACCAGCACGGCACCGATGCCGTACAGCGTGCGTACGTCGATGATGCCGAGTCCGCGGATCTCCATCATGTGGCGGATCACCTCGGGAGACTGGCCTACCAGCTGATTGTCCGACAGCTTCACGATCTCCACCACATCGTCCGCGACCAGACGGTGGTTTCTCTTCACCAGTTCCAGTGCGGTCTCGCTTTTGCCCACGCCCGAGTCGCCCATCAGCAGTATACCGACGCCGTAAACGTCCATCAGCCCCGCGTGGCGCGATATGCTGGGCGCCAGTACCCTGTCCAGATAGACGGTGGTCTTGTGGGAGAGCTTGGTGGTGGTAAGGCCAGACATCAGTATCGGAGTGTTGTGCTTCTTGGCGGCTTCCACCATCTCCGGCGGCGGTGTCAGGTTGCGGCCAATCAGCACGCAGGGCACCTGACTCGCGAAATACTTGTCCAGACGATCGCGTTTGAGCTCCGGATCGAGGTTCTGCAGATAAGTCATCTCCACCATGCCGAAGAGCTGTATGCGGTTGACGGCGAAATACTCAAAAAAGCCTGCCATCTGCAGGCCCGGCCGGTTGAGGTCCGACGTGTTGATCTCCAGATGCTGCACGTCTCCCCGGTAGACGATGCTCAGATTCAGATCTTTGACAAGATCATCGAGTTTGAGCTTCACTTTCATATACTTCCTCCAGTACATATTTTTCAATGACATCCGCGACGCCGCCTTCTTCATTGGAAGGGCAGATGATATCCGCAGCCGCCTGAACGTGCGGGGCGGCGTTCGCCATGGCAACACCCAGACCGGCGTACTCAAGCATCGGTATGTCGATATCCGTATCTCCTATGGCGATGACATCCTCGCGGTCTATGCCGTAATGATTGGCTGTGAACGCCAGCGCTTCGCCCTTGTTGACGCTCGGGTGGGCGAATTCCAGATAGACCGGTTTGGACTGCTTGATGGTCAGCATCGGAAAACGCAGTTCCACATCCTCTTTCACACCCGCAATCCTGTCTTCGCTGATCACAAACAGCACCTTGGGGGTGATGATCTGCGGCATTTTGAGCAGATCCGGTTCCACGATGCCTGGATGGCCGTACGACTGCTCGTATAGATCGGAATAAAAGCTTTTTTTGCTGTATACCAGCTCGCCGTCGATGTATACCTGAGCGTGAATATCATGCTGCACAGCATACTCGAGTATCTTTTTAACGAGAGGCGGGTCCACACCGCGTGTGAACAGGGCATGTCCCTCGGCGTCGTAAACTTCTGCGCCGCCCGCCGTGATATACAGCGTGTCGAGACCAAGCTCATCGTAAAAGCGCTGTCCGCCCTTTTTCGTCCGTCCGGTGCACAGCACCACGCGGACACCCTTTTCCACCGCCATCCGGATAGCCCGGCTGACCCTTTCGGGTATGTTCAGGCTGTTGTCCAGCAAAGTGTCGTCAACGTCGATCGCTATGAGTTTGTATGCCATTATTCCTCCAGAAGTAAAATGAAAACTTATATTTGGGTCTATTATACATGCCGCATCAGCTGTTTGCAAAGCAAATATTGCATCCGTTCAGTGTGCGAAAACAAGCTTAATCACAATGGCCAATGCCGATTTATGACGAATGCGGGTGGCATCTTTTGGGGATTATGTGGGAATATATGCGGTGCTGACTACAAAAGTTTACAAACATAGCGCTGATGCGGCTATATTGGCATTCACAAACGCTATTTATGCTGTTATACTATTTGTTGATTATGTAAAAGGAGCTCATGGGATTTTGAAAAAAGTCACAGCTTTGTTTTTCACTGTAATATTGGTCTTAACAATGTTCCTGCCCGCCGCACTGGCGGCTCCCGCATACGACGGCGACGTGGAGCCTTATGCGGTGATGCTGCTGGACGGCACATCGGGTGACGTGTTATTTGAGAAGAACGCGGATGAGATCGTTGAACCGGCAAGCACGACCAAGATCATGACGCTGCTGCTCGCGCTGGAAAAAGGCGATATGGACAGCGTCGTTAAGGTGTCATCCAACGCCGCGGACCAGCACGGCTCGCTGCTGCATATCTCTACCGGCGAAGAGATCGTCATGAAGGACCTGATAAACGGAATGATGCTGGCTTCCGGCAACGACGCCGCAGTCGCGGTGGCCGAAACGATAGGCGGTTCCGAAGAAGGGTTCGCCGAAATGATGAACGAAAAGGCGCGCGAGCTGGGGATGACGAGCACCAACTTCGTGGTGGCGCACGGCATGCATGTGGACAACCACCACACGACCGCGCGCGATATGTCGCTGCTCACGCTGTATGCGATGCAGAATCCGGACTTTGCACAAATTGTGGGGCAGGAGACCTACACCATGCCTGCCGACAACAAGCACAGCTCGACCTGGGAAGTTAAGAACACCAATAAGCTTTTGCTGTCAGCCGATTTGGATCCGGATAATAAATATTATTATAAATACGCGACCGGCATCAAGACGGGGTCCACCCCAGCTGCCGGCGATTGTCTCGTGTCTTCGGCCAGCAAGGACGGCATGAACCTGATCTGCCTGATATTTAAGGATGAATACAACGGCAGCGAGCGGTGGCCGCTGACGAAGTCGCTGTTTGAATACGGTTTCGACAACTATAAGACGGTGGACGTCCAGTCCATCATCGACGGCACGGACCCGGTCTCCGCCAATGTGCAGAATGCGGCTCCGGGCAGCGAAACGCTGGTTCTCAACATTGTGAACACCGGGAAGCCCTATCAGACGCTGGAACTGGAGCTTGCCAACAAGGTGGAAGCCGGGCTTACCACCGAGGTCGTCCTCAACAGCGGCGAAGCGCTGACGGCGCCCGTCAAGGAAGGCGAAACGGTGGGGGTGATCAATTATCTCACCGGTTCGGGAGAAATGATCTGTCAGGGCAAGCTGATCGCATCGCAGGCGGTGGCAGCGGCGGATAGTACAGCAGTCCAGCCGTCGGAAGCTCCCGCTACGCCGGAACAGACTGACAGTCAGACTCCGGCTGTGCCGGACAAAAACGGCATAGGTCTGATCGGGTGGATACTGATCGCCGTGGGTGCCGTGCTGGCTGTGATATTGATCATACTGGTCGTGATGGCCATTCAGCGCAAGAGGCGTTACGCACGCAGACGCCGCGCCGTCAAGAGGAAGCGGGTACGCCGATAGCTCCGGGATATGCTTTTTGTTCCACATGTGATATACTGAAGTTGAAGACAGCCTGAAAAACGGCTGATAGTGGGGGATGTTGCAGTTTGAGAAGGGTCATAACTGTTTTAGTTATATTTGCATTGGTTATGCTCGGTTTTGCCGGCAGTGTTTCTGCGGCGGCGCCGCAGTTTGACGGCGAGGTTTCGCCGAAAGCCGTGCTGCTGATTGACGCCGATTCGGGCTATGAGATGTTTGCTAAAAATAAGGACGAGCGTGTTGAGCCGGCCAGCACCACCAAGATCATGACGTGCATACTGGCGCTGGAAAGCGCGAGCATGGACACAAAGGTAACGGTTAGTGAAAAAGCGGCGGACGCCAGAGGGTCTTCGCTGGATCTGGAAGAAGATGAGATTGTCGAGATGGGAGACCTGCTGCATGGCATGATGATGGTCTCCGGAAACGACGCAGCCATAGCCGTGGCCGAGGCGATTAGCGGAGATATATCCAAATTTGCTGATCTGATGAACGCCAAGGCACAGGCGCTGGGCATGACCAATACGCATTTTGTGAATCCGCACGGCATGCACGACGAAGAACACTACACAACGGCCGGCGATATGGCCAAGCTGATGCAATACGCGGTGAAGAATCCGGCGTTTATGGATATCATCGACCGCGATTCCTATACGATGCCTCAGTCTAACAAGCAATCATCAAAATCCAAGGGAAATACCAATCTGCTGATGCGCAGCGATGAAGACGAATACTATCCCTACGCAACAGGCGGCAAGACGGGATCAACAGAGCAGGCGGGCGGGTGTCTGGTGGCATCCGCGTCCAAAGACAACATGAACCTCATATGCCTCATTTTTGGGGATGAATCCAGCAAGGGGGCAAAGCGCTGGTCAACGGCGAAAACCCTGTTCGATTTCGGGTTCAACAACTTTGTGACAATAGACCTTCAGCAGCTGCTCGACAAGGCGGAGCCGGTGAAGGTGCAGATCGATAACTACGCGTCCACCGACGAGAACGACGGTCTGCTGGTGTTTGAAGGGCCGCAGAGCGCCGGAACCTATCAGACCATCGATAAGTCCATAGCGGACGGCATACTGGACGGGACGGACAGAATTATTGCGGATGAGCCCGATTTTACCAGCACGCTTCAGGCGCCGATACTCAAGGGTGATGTACTGGGTACCGTAACGTACAGAAGCGAAGCCACGGGTGAACCCATCTATACAGGGAATTTGATTGCCACGCGCGACGTGCTGCAGGCCGGCGCGGAGCCGGACGCCAGCGGCGGCACTGCCGTGACCGTCGTGCAGCCGGTGAATATTGAAGAAATTAAAAGCTCTGACGGAAGTATTTTTTACTGGTTGATCATTCCCGGAGCGCTCATCATATTTCTGGTGGTTCGTCTGCTGACGGTGACGCGCCGCAAGCGCAAGCGTTTCAGCAAGAAGCGCCCGCATTACAGCTACCGCATCAAATAGAGATAAGGCAACACCGCATAAGGCGTACACGGCGTCCTTGCGCATCTTTTGGCACACAACTGCGTCAAAAATGCTCGCAATAGCGCTGCTATTTCTGCGCTTTTATCCTTGTTCTGCACCAAAATCTGCTGCAATGCCACCGACACGCTCTTTGTGCGGTATTGCCATAACAAAAGCCGCGAAATGCGGCTTTTTTACTGCTTTGGATAGAATATCGAAGAAAAGAGGTCTGGAGACGGTGTCTCCAGCGGAGTGTGAGGCAGAGCCTCATGACCTTTCGTTACACCAATTTCTCCATGTTTGCAGTTCTTACGACAGGAACGTCTTGCCCGCAGCGATGACGCTGTCGCCCAGCACCGCAAGCACGGCGGACGCACCGCGCGCCGCTCTGTCCTGACGTTCCAGCTGCTCGGAAGACAGCGTGACCGCCTGCCCGGACTTCATCGTGACGATGATACCGCACGGCTCGGAGACGGGGAAGGCCGCGGCCACCGACGCGCCTGTGGAGCCGTTTTTCAGGAATGACACCGCTTTTAACCCCTTGCCGCCGCGATGCTGCACATCAAAGTCGGTGACGCGCATCAGCTTGGCGTAACCGAGGTCGGTGAACAGCGCGATTTCGTCATCTGTTTCCACCGGAGCCGCCATCGCCACGCTGTCGCCCTTGTCCAGCGCCACCGCCTTAACGCCCTTGGCGCTGCGACCCATCGCGGGAATGTCGGCGGAGGAGAATCGTATGCCCATACCGCCCTGGGTGACGACGAGCCAGTCGCTTTCACCCTGCTGCAGATTGACAGAAATGATGCTGTCGCCGCTGGCGAGGCCGCAGGCGACGATTTTTTTGTTGCGTACATCGTATTCCGCCAGACTGGTGCGCTTGACGAGACCGCCTTTTGTCGCGAATATTACATGCGTTTCCGCTTTGTAATCGGATACGGAGAACAGCCCGGCGATGGTCTCGCCCGGGGCGATACCCGCCAGCAGTGCAGACAAAGGCTTGCCCTTGTCGCGCAGCTTGCATTCCGGTATATCGGTGACCGGCAGCGTGTACAGGCTGCCCTGATTCGTAAATATCAGCACCCGCATATCTGTGGCCGACGGAACGATGCACTTGACCGCTTCGCCGTCCGCCGGGGCGGATTTCTGGTACGATTTCTGGTTCACGCGCTTGAGGAAATCGTTCTGAGCCAGTATGATGACGCATTCCTCAACGGATTTGAACTCGTTCTCGTCAATCTCCACTTCGTGGCTGGTTTCGAGTATGCGCGTACGGCGCTTGTCGCCATAGTTTAACTTTATCTCGGTCAGCTCGTTCATGATAACGCGCATAAGCAGCTTTTCGGACGCGAGGATAGCCTCCAGCCGTTTGATGGTTTCCAGAATAAACGCGTATTCTTTGCGAAGCGCTTCAATCTCCAGCGCTGTCAGCCGGGCGAGGCGCATGTCGAGTATCGCCTGCGCCTGAATGTCCGTGAGCGCAAAGCGCTCCATCAGCTTGAACTTGGCCTCCTTGGGCGAAGTCGAACTGCGGATAATACGGATGACCTCGTCAATGTTCTGCACGGCGATGATGAGCCCGGCCAGTATGTGCTCGCGCTGCTTCGCCCGCTCCAGATCATACCGCGTGCGCCTTGTCACGATCTCCTTCTGGAATGCGATGTAGTGGTCAATGACGCTCATCAGCGGCAGCTGCTTGGGTTGGCCGTCCGCGATGCACACCATGTTGATGCCGAAGGTGACCTGCATATCCGAATACTTGTACAGGCAGTTGAGTATCTTCTTGGGGTCGTAATCCTTGCGGACCTCGATGACGGCGCGGATGCCCGTGCGGTCGGATTCGTCGCGGATGTCCGCGATGCCCGCAAACATATCCTTCTTCTGTTCCGTAACCGCCAGTATCTTACTCAGCATCGCCGCCTTGTTCACCTGATACGGCATTTCGTTGACGACGATGTTCGTCTTGCCGTTAACACCCTTTTCAATGGTTGTTTTGGCGCGGACTACGATCTTGCCGCGGCCCGTTTCATAGGCCTCTCGCAGGCCGTCGAGACCCAGCAGGTATCCGCCCGTCGGAAAGTCGGGGCCCGGTATGTGCTGCATCAGCTCATCGAATGTCAGATTCGGGTTCTCGATGCGCGCGATCACGCCGTCGATCACTTCATTCAGATTGTGCGGCGGGATGTTGGTCGCGAGGCCCACCGCGATACCGGACGCGCCGTTGACCAGCAGGTTGGGGAAGCGTGCGGGCAGCAGGTTCGGTTCCTTCAACGTATCGTCAAAGTTGAACGAGAACGGGACGGTGTCCTTCTCGATATGGGCAAGCAATTCCATTGCGATGGGGGAGAGCCGCGCTTCGGTATAACGCATCGCGGCGGCGCTGTCGCCGTCCATGCTGCCGAAGTTGCCGTGGCCGTTCACCAGCGGCGCGCGCATCACAAAGTCCTGCGCCATGCGCACCATCGCGTCGTAAACCGACGAGTCACCGTGGGGGTGGTATTTACCGAGGCAGTCGCCGACGATACGCGCAGACTTTCTGTGCGGCTTGTCCGGCGTTAAGCCCAGCTCCAGCATGGTGTAGAGTATGCGCCGCTGCACCGGCTTTAAGCCGTCCTCCACGCGCGGCAGGGCGCGGTCCATGATCACGTATTCGGCGAAGGGAATCATCGAATCGTGCATCATGTCGCTCATCGAGACAGGCGTGATGTCACTGGGTATCAATTCCGTGTTGTTATTGGACATTGCCGCTCACCTTTTCCTTATAAAAACTGTCTTCTTTGTTGAAGTTGGCGTGTTCGGAGATGTACAGCTTGCGCGGTTCCGCCTTGTCGCCCATCAGCAGCGTGACCAGACGCTCCGCTTCGGCGGCGTCGTCCAGCTCCACCTGAAACAGCTTGCGGCCCATCGGGTTCATCGTGGTCTCCCACAGCTGCTCGGGGTTCATTTCGCCGAGGCCTTTGTAGCGCTGCACGTTGGCATCTCTGCCGATGCTTTGCTGCGCGGCCTTGAGCTCGGCATCCGTATAGGCGTACACCGATTTGGTGCCTTTATGCACGCGGTACAGCGGCGGCCGGCCAATGTAGATATGGCCTGCCGTCAGCAGATCGCGGAAGTAACGGTAGAAGAACGTCAGCAGTATCGCGCGGATGTGCGCGCCGTCCTGATCCGCGTCAGCCAGTATAATGATCTTGTGGTATTTGAGCGACGACTCTTCATAATCACCGTCGAAGCCGGTGCCGAGTGCGGTGATGATGGAGCGGAACTCTTCATTCTCGATCACCTGATCCAGCCGCTTCTTCTCGACGTTGAGCGGCTTGCCCCGCAGCGGGAGTATCGCCTGAAAGCGGCGGTCGCGGCCCTGCTTGGCACTGCCGCCCGCGCTGTCGCCCTCCACGATGAACAGCTCGTTTTTGGAGGCGTCGCGTCCGGTGCAGCTTGAGAGCTTGCCCACCAGCGGCGCGCCCTCCAGCTTGCTGCGCTGTCGCTCCAGCTTTTTGGCCTTGTTGGCGGCGGCGCGCGCCTTGGCCGCGTTCACCGCCTTGCCCACCAGCTCCGTTGCAATGGCCGTGTTGTTGAGGTCCGCAAGGAAAAGCGACAGCTTGTCCTGAACGATGCCCTCCACGATGGTCTTCACCTCGGTGTTGCCCAGCTTGGCTTTGGTCTGCCCCTCAAACTGCGCGTCTTTCATGCGCACGTTGATGACGGCGGTGAGGCCTTCGCGGTAGTCGTCGCCCGCAAGGTTCTCCTCCTTCTCCTTGAGCAGCCCCGCGATGCGCGCATATTCGTTCATCACCTTGGTATGGGCGGACTTGAAGCCGGACACGTGCGTCCCGCCGTCCGGCGTGGGGATATTGTTGACAAACGAGACGATGTTCTCGTTGTAGGTGTCGTTGTACTGCAGCGCGAGCTCCACCTTGATGTCGCCGCGCTCGCCGTCGAAGTAGATAGGCGTCTTGTGCAGCACCGTCTTCTCCTCGTTGAGGTATTGCACGAAGTCCACCACGCCGCCGGAGTAATCGAAGGTTTCCTTCTTGGGCCGGCCGTCCTTCTTGATGCGCTCATCCGTCAGCGTGATCTTGACGCCCTTGGTCAAAAACGAAATGACACGCAGATGGGAGGCCACGGTGTCGTGGTTCATCACGACCGTTTCAAACACGCGGTCGTCCGGCAGAAAGGTGATCTTGCTGCCGCGGTTTTTGGTGGTTCCGATCTCTTCGAGCTTGGTCATGGGGCGGCCGCTTTCTATCTTGCCGCTCTTCGACATACTGCTCTCGTAGCGCTGCTGATACATCTTGCCGCCCGAACAGACGGTGGCCACCAGCCAGCGCGACAGCGCGTTCACAACGGACGCGCCCACGCCGTGCAGACCGCCCGCGTACGTATAAGCGTCGTTGGAGAACTTGCCGCCGGCATGCAGCTGTGTGAACACAACCTCCACGCCCGAAACCTTCTTTTCCGGATGAATGCCCACCGGTATGCCGCGCCCGTTGTCCTCCACCGTGACGGAGTTGTCCTCGTGCAGCGTCACGTTTATTTTGTCGGCATAGCCGTTTGCCGCCTCGTCCACGGCGTTGTCCACGATCTCCCAGAGCAGGTGGTGCAGCCCTTTGAGGCCGGTGGAGCCGATGTACATGCCGGGGCGTTTGCGGACGGCGTCCAGCCCTTCGAGTACCTGTATATCGCTTGCGCTGTATTCCCTGGCCATAGCGTCCCCTTTATTGCATCACAAAATATAGTGTTCCAAATCAGATACACCACATTATACTACCCCAAATGCCTTCTTTTATCAATAGAGAAATTTGAAATATAAGAACTAATGTTTGCAGGCTGTCTCTATTCCAAATACGGACATTGACTTTTAGTATGTTAATCGCGCGGTTCGGTTACCCCTTGAAATGGATCAGCTCAACGCCCGCTTCCTTAAATATTTCCTGGGAGAAATCGTCGGGGTAGGGGTGGGCGTAAACCACGCGCACGATACCCGCGTTGACGATCATCTTGGAGCAGATGACGCAGGGCTGGTGCGTGCAGTAGAGCGTGGCGCCGTCGATGCTGACGCCCAGCTTGGCCGCCTGTATGATGGCGTTCTGCTCGGCGTGGATGGCGTAGCACAGCTCGTGCCGCGTGCCGGACGCGATGCCCAGCTTCTGACGCAGGCATTCGCCCTTCTCCTTGCAGCTTTTGATGCCGGACGGCGCTCCGTTGTATCCGGTGGTGATGATCCGCTTGTTGCGGACGATGATGGCTCCGATGCTGCGGTCACTCTTATAGCAGCTGGACCACTTTGCGATGGTTTCTGTCAGATCCATGAAGCGCTTGTCCCATTTGTCCATTACAATACCCCTGATCCGGAAATTATCTTCATATAATTCAACATCGGAAGGAAAAAGTCCTGCAT
>JAEWTW010000006.1 GCA_023397655.1 Bacillota bacterium | reverse complement strand
GATGCTTCGGGTAATGCGGTGTATATTCCGAAGCGAGCCTTGCAGCTGCGGACGTCGGTGGCGCGGAGCCGCGAACGCATGTTTGAGCGCATTCGCGCGCTCTCCAAGCTGGTGGGCGGAGCGCGTCTGGCGTTCATCGGCGAGGAGGCGCTGTGCGCGCGTCTGGTCCCATCGGAGGACTTTGCGGCGTCGCACATCAAGATAACCAAGGACGGGCGATATGATCCGGAGAAGCTGATACAGCGGCTCGTGCTGGCCGGATACGAGCGCGTGAGCGCGGTGGAAACGGCGGGGCAGGCTGCGCGGCGCGGCGAGATACTTGATGTGTTCTGCCCCGGCGCTGCGGCGCCTTATCGAATCGACTTCTTTGACGATGTGGTGGAGAGTATCCACGCGTTTGACCCAGGTACACAGAGGCGCAGCCGCGAGAAGTTCGACGCGGTGACGCTGTCGCCCGCGGTGGAGCTGACGCTGTCCGAAAGCGCGGCGGAGGCAGGCAAAACGTATTTCGAGTCCGCGAAGCCGGACAATGCCGCAATGGCGCAGCGGTTTACGGACTACGCGAAAAGCCTTGGCAGACACCGTTATTTCGAGGACATGGAGAACTTCGCGTACGCGCTATGTGGGTGTACGGTGCTGGACTACGTGCCGGACGCGCTGGTGCTGTTCGATGACTACAAGCATATACGTTCCGAGGAAGAGGAGCGGCGAGAGGACTTTGAGCACCGGCTGATGGGGCTGGTGGGCAGCAGTGAGGCGGTCGCGGACCAGAGGTCGCTGTACCTGCAGCTGGAGGATATCGTGAAAAGGGTGGCGGCGCGCACGGCGGGCGATTTCTGCTCGGTGAGCCGCTCCGGCCTGCATGTGAAGTCGGAGATCGTGATGCCGGTGAAGTCCGCGCTCGCGTATAACCGCAAGCTGGAGCTGCTGCAGGAGGACGTAAAGGCGCGCGTAAAGAATGGCTGGCGCGTTTACCTGATGTGCGGCAACACCCAGCGGGCGGAACGGCTGGCGGCGGAGCTGTCGGATAAGGCGCTGACGGTGCCCTGCATCAAGGAAGGACAGGAGCTGATGCCGGGAACGGCGGGTGCTTTTACGCAGCGGCTGGCCGCCGGTTTCGAGCTGACGTCGGTGAAGACATATTTCCTGGGCGAGCACGAGATATATGGCTTCACCCGCAAGCGCAAGGCGGTGTCGCCGCGCCGGCAGATGGACCTGTTCGCGGACTTGAAGCCGGGAGACATGATCGTGCACGACGTACACGGCAAAGGGCGCTTTCTGGGGCTGGTGAAGCGCGAAGTGCAGAAGATTTCGCGGGATTATCTGGAGCTGGAGTACCGGGACGGCGATAAGCTGTTCATACCTACCGACCAGATCGACCGTGTCAGCAAGTATATGGGCGGCGAAGGAGAACGCCTATCCAAGCTGGGAGGCCGCGAGTGGAGCCAGGCCAAGGCGCGCGTCAAGAAGGCCGTCAAGGAGCTGGCGGAGGATCTCGTGTCCATTTACAGCGAGCGCATGTTCAAAAAGGGCATGAAGTATGGCGAGGACACCGTCTGGCAGAAGCAGTTCGAGGATAACTTTCCGTATGAGGAGACGGACGGGCAGCTCAAGAGCATATCCGAGATCAAGAAGGATATGCAGCAGGAAAAGGTAATGGACCGGCTGCTGCTGGGTGACGTGGGCTACGGCAAGACCGAAGTGGCGATGCGCGCGTGCTTCAAGGCAGTGATGGAAGGCCGCCAGTGTGCGGTGCTAGTGCCGACTACATTGCTCGCAAGGCAGCACTACCATACGTTTACCGAGCGATTCGCCGAGTTCGCGATACAGATTGAGACGGTATCGCGCTATGTGTCCTCGGGGGATCAGACGCGCATTTTGGAGGGCCTGAAGAACGGCACGGTGGACGTCGTGATCGGCACGCACCGGCTGCTGTCCAAGGACGTGAAGTTCAAGGATCTGGGGCTGCTGGTGATCGACGAAGAGCAGCGCTTCGGTGTCACGCACAAGGAGCGCATCAAGGACATAAAGCGCAGCGTGGACGTGCTGACGCTGTCGGCCACGCCCATCCCCCGGACGCTGCAGATGGCGCTGACGGGTATCCGTGACATGAGCGTGCTGGACACGCCGCCCGATGAGCGGCGCGCGCCTGAGAGCTACGTGATGGAGTATTCCGGGCAGCTGCTGCACGACGCGGTGGCGCACGAGATGGAGCGCGGCGGGCAGGTGTACTTCGTCTGCCGACAGATCAACCAGATGGATCATCTGGCGATGGACCTGCGCAAGTATGTGCCGGAAGCGCGCGTGGCGGTGGCGCACGGGCGCATGGGCGAGACGGCGATGGAGGACGTGATGGTGCGCTTCCTCGCGGACGAATATGACGTGCTGCTGTGCACCACCATCATCGAGTCAGGCATCGATATACCCAACGTAAATACGGTGATAGTATACGAGGCAGATAAGTTTGGGCTCGCGCAGCTGTACCAGATTAAGGGGCGTGTGGGGCGCGGCGCGAAAAGCTCGTACGCCTATCTCACCTATCTGCCGGGCGTACACATGACGCCCGAGGCGGAGAAGCGGCTGCAGACCATCGCCGAGTTCACCGAGCTAGGCGCGGGCTTCAAGATCGCGATGCGCGACCTCGAGATACGCGGCGCGGGCAACCTGCTGGGGCCCGAGCAGTCCGGGCAGATGGCGGCGGTGGGATACGACATGTATTGTCGCATGATGCGCGAGGCGGTGGCTGAGATCAAGGGCGAGCGCGTGGAAAAGCTCAACGAAACGTCGGTGGAAATCGGTCTGTCGGCGCACGTGCCCACTGAATATATCAGCGATGACATGCAACGCATCGAGATATACAAGAAGATCGCCGCTATTGACAGCGTGAAGAACGCGCGGTTGGTGAAGGACGAGGTGCTCGACCGGTACGGCAAGCTGCCGCGGACGGTGGAGAACCTGATGCTGATCGCGCTGATCAAGTCGTATGCGGCGCAGGCGGGCATACTCTCGGTGACACGGAACGGTCGCGTGTTCACGCTCAAGTATGCAGAGGACGCCGCCGTGAACGCGGAGCAGCTGCTGGCGGTTATCGAAGAATACAAGGGGCAGGCGCAGCTCAAGGCCGCTGTGCCGCCGTATATTGTGTTCAAGCCGCAAAAGCATTCGGTGGACGACCTGATACACTTTCTGACTGACATACGGCGAAGCGTAAAGCTGTAAAAAATGTCAGAAGGGTCGGCTCCAAAAAATGAGGAAGTGATAAAAATTAATGCTTGAATATTGCGCGCGGATGTTATATAATACGAATCCGTAGCGACGATTTGCGGAACCGGGGCTCGAAGCTAGTGATGACCCGCATTATGGAGAAGTATCGAAGTGGTCATAACGGGGCGCACTCGAAATGCGTTTGTCGGGGAACCGGCACGTGGGTTCGAATCCCACCTTCTCCGCCATATTTGGGGATATAGCTCAGCTGGTAGAGCGCTGCGTTCGCAATGCAGAGGCCAGGGGTTCGAGCCCCCTTATCTCCACCACATCGGAGCAAACAGTGCTCCACAAAAAGCCCTGTCGGAAAACCGATCAGGGCTTTTTTGTACCGTTCCGTCGCTCCTCCTTTTCGAAGACAATAGGATTTCCGAGATCTTCTATTTGTGACATACAGCCACTATTGCCAGGTATTTTGACTGGTTATTGTAAAAAATAATCAAATATTGTATCATTACGTGAATGTTCTTTAGTTCAGTTGCTACGCGTTAAAGCTACTGTTGTTTGATCACGATGAAATGGAGAATTCACCATGAAACGTATTGCATGCTGCTGCACACTCTCACTATTAATTCTGTTATTACTGGCGGGATGTGTCGAAACAGAACAAAAAACCAGTACAGACGCTGTCGTAACCACTCAAGTCACAACCACTCCTGAAATGACAGCGGTGCCGACGCTGACACCGCTCAATGATAACGCTGACAACATGATACCGACGCCCACACCGCGCAATGATGAGGCTGCTGACAACGCGATACCGACGCTGACGCCAAGCCTTTTTGATGTGGACAACGTAAATATGCGGCCCACGCCGGAATCCTCCTGCTTCAGTGAAATTGGCTATGATTCAGATTGGGAAGTTCTTGTCGTCCGGTTCAGGCACGGCGGTTCAGTCTATACGTATTCGGATTTTCCGGAGGATGAATGGACTCAGTTTATCGCAGCCGATTCACTTGGCCGCTGGTATAATGCACACATCAAGGACCGATACGAATACGAGGAAATAAACGGGTGACCATCCAGGAACGGTTCGTTACCACAGCGCGGGCAGACTGCGCGTCTCCCTTTCTAGAATAATAAATATCTGTCCATAGGAGAACGAATTGGACACAAGGGTGTAGGCGTTTGAAACTGTCTTCTTTATTTCGCCGGATAGACATCAAAGAACGCAAACGGTCAAATAATATAGATAATTATATAGACATTTTGTCGAAAAACATGTTTTAATAAAGATGGATTTATATTGGAAGCGATATTGAAAAGTTATTTAAGGGCAAGATAATGGCATATGTTTTGCTTCAGGACGGCTTTATTCGAAGGACTATATGACAGCTTTTTGAGAACAAAAGTCTGCAAACTTGAGGGGGAGACTGATTCATGGATATTTTGGTCTATGCTATAAAAATGGAACTGGATGGTGAAAAATACTACAAAGAGCAGGCTGAACTTAACCGCGAAAACAGTTTGTACAAGGTTTTTTTGGATCTGGCCAAAGATGAAAGTGATCATGCCAAGATATTGGAAGATAAAGCAAGAGGGTTGTTTTATCGACCGAATGCGCCTGTTCATTCATCGGTCAAAAATGTGTTTGCCGGCTTATCCGGAAAGAAGGAGATTCAATGCTGCCAGGAGCAAGTTGATGTATATAAAGCGGCATTGGAAAAGGAAAAACAAAGCATAGACCTTTACAAAAAGCTTGCAAGCGAATCCGGCAGCGATTCAGAGCTGTACAATTTCCTAATCGCACAGGAAGAAGAGCATTGCGAAGTGATTGAAGAGCTGATCAAGATCTCAAACCGTCCGAAAGAATGGGTTGAGTCTGCTGAGTTCGGGGAAAGAGAAGAGTATTGAGAACGGGCTGCAGAGCGTAACATATATGTGTTCAACACACTTCGGGTATTCGTATTAGGACTGCAATGTCTCACCAAAGCCCTGGCGATACAGTCAGGGTTTTTACATTTTCTCTGGTCAACCCATTTGGGTCTGTAGTATATTGAAACAAGAAAGGCATCTGTTGCGAGAGGGAGTCATGAAAATCACACTTGAAAGATATCACGGTTTAGGCAACGACTATCTGGTATACGATCCGCAGATCAACGAGTTGGAGTTGAATGAAGCAAGGATCAGACTGATCTGTGACCGGAACTTCGGCTGCGGCAGCGATGGCATACTCTTTGGCCCCATTATCGAGAAGGACAGAATCAGAGTCCGGATATACAATCCGGATGGCAGCGAAGCCGAAAAGAGCGGCAACGGTGTGCGGATATTCTCCAAGTACCTTAAAGATATGGAGTATGTCACGGAGCCGTCGTTTGTGCTGACCACGCTGGGCGGGGACGTGGATGTGCAGTATCTCTCGGAAGATGGACGGCTGATGAAGGTGCTGATGGGCAAGGTGACGTACGAGAGTGAAAAGATACCCGTAGCCGGCAACAGCCGCGAGGTGATCGACGAGCCTATGATATTCTCGGGTAAGGTATATAACGTGACCTGCCTCTCCATCGGGAACCCGCATTGTGTGATACCCATGTATAAGGTGACCAAGGAAAAGGCGATCGAGCTGGGCACTCTGGTGGAATCGGCGCCGTATTTCCCCAACAGAATCAATGTGCAGCTGATGCAGGTGATCGACAGGCACAACATTCGTATTGAGATATTCGAACGCGGCGCGGGATATACGCTGGCGTCAGGCAGCAGCAGCTGTGCGGCGGCATGTGCGGCAATAAGGCTGGGGCTGGCGGATAGTCCCGTCAACGTGCAGATGCCGGGCGGCGAGCTGAACATTGAGATCGGTGAGGATGAATCGGTTTATATGACAGGCACGGTTGCCCGTGTGGGCACGATCGCGCTCGCGGATGAGTTCATCACCGAGCTGAACGGGCTGTAGAGCGTATCCGAAGACGGCTTTTTAGTCCCGGAGCACCGAACCGGTAAAATGGGAGGTCCGGCATTGCAAAACATCCCTATCCGTGATAAAGTCAATGTTAGGACTTATAACGAAACAGACAGGTCTGCAATTTCACTATTACCATTTCAAGAGGGTCAAAATGGATAACAAAAACCGCAACTTTAAAAAGGAATTTATCAGATTTATTAAATTCGCGTTGTTCTCAGCCTCCGCCGGGCTTATTGAAACAGGTTTGTTTTATCTTTTGGGACTGGTTCCTACGTTTGGTTACTGGACGTGCTATTTGCCGGCGTTGATTGCATCCGTGGTGTGGAACTTCACGCTGAACCGCCGGTTTACATTTAAGTCAGCTGCAAATATCCCTGTCGCGATGCTGAAGGTGTTTGCATATTATGCGGTGTTCACGCCATTGTCTACGATATTGGGCAACTGGCTCGTGGAAGTGCGTTATGTCGACTTTCCCGCCGCCAAGGATATCGTCTATTTTTCCACGCTGGTCGTCAACTTCGTGACGGAGTTTCTGTTTCAGCGGTACGTTGTGTTTCGGGGGAAGATTGACAACCGGGAACAAAGCGTCAAAGCCGTGGCGAGTGAGTCTGCTGAATAACAGACAGCGCACCGGGTTTATACAAAAATCAAAGGACGGGCTTAGTGCCCGTCCTTTTCGATACGACAACCTTTATTTGATTACCCAGGAGAGGGAGAAGGAACCGTTGCTGCCCTCGCCTTCCATGACGAAGGTATAGGTGCCATCCTCTGGCGCGGTGAACGTGTTCCCGCCGGATATGCTGAATAGTTCTTCGCCATCCTTTTCAACGGCTGCGTTCAGCTCTTCGCCGCCGGTCAGGCTGAACGTGATTTCATCACCTGCTTTCAGAGGTACGAGGCGCGCGTACGCTCCGTCGAAGCTGATATAGCTGGCGCTGAGCGTGGTGTCCGTGGACGAATGGCTCATCCCGGTGAATACGCCGTTGGACACCGTGCAGCCAGCCAGTAGGGCACCGGCCAACAGGCACAGCATGATCAACACAGCTGTGGTGGCTTTGCGTGCTTTCATAGAACCTCCTTACAGATCGATACCGCGGTTGATAAGGCGGCCCGATATAAATGTGCACACGACAAACCATACAGAGTAGGTGGCCGCGCCGATGGCAAAGTATTTGGCCAGCAGACCGCTGTTCAGCAGCATCGTATCATTGGACGCCTGAATCACGTCTCCGACGACGCCGAAAGCCATCAGCAGCGCTCCATCCACAAAATTGACGATCATGGCAAGGGCAAAATACATGAGCAGCGCGATAAGCCAATTGTAGCGGCGGCTTTGCATGAATGTGCGGCTCACTGTAACGGCGAGTATCGCGATGGAGAACTGCGCCATCAGCTGGAGCAGGCCGATCGCTGCGGTGCTGAGAATTACATCCCAGCCAAAGGGCAGCTGCTCAAGGAAAAGGCTCACAGCGTTGCTGTGCATGTGGTTAAAGGCTGCGCCGGTCAACGACAGACATCCGGTGATAAGCAAGCCTGCGGCGATGATCTCAAAAACGGAGAATATCGTCTTGGCCCATATGATGCGGTAGCCATCCTGCGGTGTCATCAGCAGCATGTAGCCCTGCTTTTGCTTGAGGTCCGAGTAGAGGCGCGTGATGCCATCGAGGAAAGCCAGCACCAGCCCGCCCACCACCAGCAGCGCTGTCATGAGGATGGCAAGGGCATTCAAGCCGCCGCCCATGAACACGCCGAACAGCGTGGCGCCTTCAATGAATACCATCGACAGCAGTGCGCCGATCAGCATGGGTTTTCTGCGCAGCAGCTCGTATTTCAGCAGCTTTGTCATGATGCGAACACCTCCCTGTAAAGATCCACGATGGATTTGCCGTGTTGCTCACGCACGGATTCGGCGTCTCCCTGCAGCACGATGAGGCCCTGCTTGATGAAGATGACCTCGTCCAGTATGTTCTCCATCACATCGATCAGGTGACTGGAGATGATGATCGTGTTGGTCTCGTTTGCCTTTTCGATGATGGTTTGCATGATCACGTCCCGCGCGATGATGTCGATGCCGTTCAGCGGTTCGTCCAGCATGATGAGCCGTGCATCCCGTGCCGCTGCTGCCGCCAGCTTGAGCTTGGCCGCCATGCCGGACGAGAGAGCCGACACCTTCATGCCCATATCCAGCCCCATGGACTGCACGAGCCGGGCATATTCGGCTGCTGAGAAATCCGCATAGAAATCCGCATGGAACGTACCCACCTGCTTGACTGTCATATAGCCGTAAAAATACGGCTCGGTGGGCATAAACGCGATGTTGCCGCGCGATTCGGCGCTGATCGGACTGCCCATGATATTGATGGCACCGGAAGACGGACGGGCCAGCCCGGCGGCCATCTTCATGAATGTGGATTTGCCGCTGCCGTTAGGGCCCAGCAGCCCGTAAATACGCCCCGGGTTTAACGCGACCGTCGCGTTGCTGACAGCCGCCAACCCGCCGTAGCGTTTGGTCAGCTGCGTTGTGGATAATGTCTGCATCACTTCAATTCCTCCTCAATGGCTTGCTTCATATCCTGCGTGGTGAAGCCCAGCGACTGCATCTCCCTGACGAATTCGCGCGTCAGCTTATCCGCCAGCTCATGCCGCAGCTTTTCCACCACGTTTTTGTCATCCGTCATGAAGGTACCGAGACCGCGCTCGGTATAGCATAATCCCATGGTTTCCATCTCCTTGTAAATTCTTGCTGCTGTGTTGGGATTCACTTCGTATTCCACCGCCAGCGAGCGGGTTGAAGGCATTTTCTCCCCCGGCAGAATCTCCCCCTTGATCATCCGTTTTTCGATGTCGTCGATCACCTGCAAATATATTGGTTCACGGCTGTTAAATTGCATCGGATCACCTCGTTTCCAACTGTAATAGCTAAATAGTACACTATTACAATAGGCATGTCAAGAGGACATGAACGAAAAATTTCTGCAAAGTCAATGGTATAAGAAACGACAAGTTCATAATAATCATTTTGAGGAAAGGAGGAGGGGAGATGAAGAAAAATATAGGAAGGGCGGACAGGTGGATTCGGATTATTGCCGGTATTGCAATCCTGAGCCTGCTGATATGGCTGCCGGGCAATCAGCGGTGGTACGGCCTTATCGGGCTGGTGCCGCTGGTGACAGGGATGATCGGATACTGCCCGACTTATGCGCTGTTTGGAATCAGTACAATAAAGGGGAGCTGATGCGGCAATAAAAAGGCCGGTCAATGGTGATGACCGGCACCGTTTCAGCTAATCATATCTCGATGCCGAACAGGTTTTTAACCAGAAGGCCGATAAGGAACGACACGGCAGAGACGCCGAGGCTGATGAGCACCATCTCCCAGAAGCGCCGCTTGAAGCCGGTGTCTTTGGCGACGGAGATGTAGAAATTGAACACGAGTATGATGAGCACCGCTGCTGCCAGCGTGACGCCCAGACTGACGAACGGATTAACAATGAGGAGATAGGGCAGTATCAGCAGCACCACGGTGATTACATAGGCCGCGCCCGTGTACAGCGAGGACTTTAAGGCCTCTCGGCGGTCACCCGATTCGCTGACGGTGGAAAGGTATTCGCTGGCTGCCATTGAGAGCGAGGCGCTGATACCGGTGATAAGGCCGGTGACCGCGATGAGCCGCGTGTTCTGGAATGCGAACGTGAAGCCGGCGAGAGCGCCGGTCAGCTCCACCAGCGCGTCGTTAAGCCCCAGCACGATGGAACCGACAAACTTAAGCTTTTCCTCGTTGATCATGGCGATCAGCTGCTGTTCGTGAACTTCCTCATCATCTGCAAACACGGCCACCTCGGGATGGCTCGAAGCGAGCTTCCTGTAGCTGTCGGTGGCATCCGTTTCACCGCGTTCCAGCAGCTTGAGGCCAAAGGTGAGCCCGAAAAGACGGGCGACGATATAAAAGAATGCGGCATACAACCGCCGTGGTTTGACATTGGTGTGGGTGATGCTCTTCAGCGCGTTGTAGTGAACGAGCTCGGCATCGCTGATGGTTTTCAGCGTCTGACGGTTGGAAGCATCGCGGACCGTCTCGCTCAGTTTTTTGTATATCAGATAGGACGTGATCTCGTTCTTTTGCTCAGTGAGCAGCTCTTGCATATCGCCTGACCTCCAAACTGACATGTGGAAAGTATCACCATCATATATATTCAGTTTAACATTGAATCAGAAAAATTACGAGTAGGAAACGGCAGCGGTTCAGGATATAGCCGTCAGCCCGGCGGCCACGAGATCGGCAATGAGGCCAACAACGAATATGAGGAGCGGTGTAGGGTGTGGCGGCTGGCCGATGGCAGAGACGTTTTAAGAAGTATCCAAAGGGGAATCGGACGGCAATAGCAGCCGTCGTCCTTATGATTGCAGCGGGCCGGGAACGTTTGGAACTGATTTTGTGCGTGTCCCCGCTGATCTGACCATGTTTTTCAGCCAGCGTATATCGGCTTTTTGCAGACAGCCCAATAGAAACAGCAGGCCTGTGTAAAGCGCCGTGAGCAGCAGTATTTTGGCGGTGAGCACCCATGCGTTGAATTGTGCCAGCGGCAGCAGCCGGAAGCCCAGCACGACCAGCAGCCCGGCGGCGGCGGCAGCAACCAGCGGCTTGACGATCCATTCCATCACGTCAATGGATGCATGGCTGGCTATCAGCAGCCGGCGTATACTTAAGGTGGCATTGAGCATGGCGCTGAAGTAAAGTATGAAGATGTAGGCCACCAGCCCAAAGCGGGGGATAAGCAGCACCACCAAGCCGATGCGAATTATATAGTCCAGCACATTGATTTTGAGCGTACGCATTTGCTGCCCCAGCCCGTTCATCATGGAATCCACAACGAAGTCCAGATAGATGAGCGGCGTGAGCGGGGCCAGCCAGGCGAGCAGCCGGCTGATGGCGTCGCTTTTGAATATCAGCTGACCGAAGTCGGACGCAAAGGCAAGAAACACCGCGCAGAAAAGCAGCGCCATTATTACTGTCATTTGAAACACGCGGGCAAATATGGATCGGATGCGCTGTGCGTCGCCCACGGCTTTTGCGTGTGCCACCTCGGGCAGCAGCATCGTGCCCACGGCAACCAGCAGACCGGACGGAAAGAACAGCACCGGCATCGTCATACCCAGCTGGCCGAACTGTGAGAGTGCGCCTGCATGAGATTCGCCGTGGCGTTTGATGCCCAGCGGTATCAGTATGTTTTCAGCGGTACGCAACACGGAGCGCAATCCGGAGCTGGCCGCAATGGGCAGCGAGATGCGGACGATTTTGGATATGATGCCTCTTTCGGGAACGACGGGCAATGCACGGCGGCGCTCCGCGGCGTACATGGCGAACGCGAAAAGGCAGGACGCCGCTTCGGATATCATGCAGGCGAGCACTACGGCAAGGCAGGCATATTCCAGACCGCGGGGCAGGAACAGATTTAATATCGTCATGGAGATGACGATGCGCACCATCTGCTCAAATACCATTTGTGCAGATGGCTTTATCACACGGCGCATACCGATGAAGTAGCCGCGCATGCTCGCGGACAGCGCCATAAAAGGCAGTCCGGGCGCGAGTACTCTGACGGACAATACCGTCCGGCGATCGCCCAGCAGCGAGATGCCGATGACATCGGATAGCAGATAAAGCGCTGTGCCCACCGCAAGGCCCATCACCGCGCTGATAATCACCGCTCTTCGCAGCACGTCGGAGGTGGACCGTCCGCCGCTCTTTGCGGCGGATTCGGCGATGAGCCGGGATACGGTGACGCCCACGCCTGAGGAGGCCAGCGTGCCTGCCAGTATGTATACCGATGAGATGAGCTGGTACAGCCCGATACCCTCGGATCCGATGGCTCGGGACAGCCAGGCGATAAAGAACACGCCGGTCAGGCTTAAAAGCTGCGTCGTCAGCGTGAGAATCATTGTGTTTTTAAAAAAATGCCTCATCCGTTCACCGGCCCTTTTGCGTCCTTGCTATCAGATATATGACACTGGGCGGCGACAAAGACCAGACGCGGCGGGCAGAGAGGACGGTCTCCCGCCCCGGGCACTGTGTCAGAAAGTCCGGATGCAGACAGCGGTGCACGTGACGCGCAGACATAAAAACCGCGCCCTTTTATAGAGCGCGGCGGTGTTGAATGCTAGAGCAGCTTGTTATTTTTCGCCTTCCCGGAGATCGTAGAGCCGACTTTCGGCCTGCCGCCTGAGCAGCGGCGCAGCGCTTCGGTTGATCTTAATCTTGAAGAAAAAGTCCTTGGCCTGGCGGGTTTCGCCCATCTTTGCGGACAGCTCTGCGATGACCATGCACAGCTGCTGCTCCTGCTCAACGGGTATCTCGAGGTTCTGGTAGATAAACATGTAGGTGTCCAGCGCCTGCCTTGCCGTGCGGGATTCCAACATGTTGTCCGCACAGTCTTGATAGACGCGTGACAGCTTCAAAAGCAGCTTGGCGGTAACCAGCTGATGTTTCGGAAAACAGTTTGGAGCGCACAGCAGGGCGAGGTAGTAACCTGCAAAAACGGTATCCGTGGTCACTCCCGCGGAAAAATCGATGCCGCAGCTTTCTTTGACCGCTTTGAGATCGTCCTGAAATGCGGGCTTGGGTGTCTTGGGCGTATCGAACTGATCGGACAGGGCGCTGTACAGGCAGTGCGGGCAGGTAATCACATCGTAATACAGCGGCTCGATACCCTTGTAGCGCGGGCGCATATCGCTGTCGGTGCTTTCGACGGCCAGCTTGGACGGGCGTATCGAGAGAAAGCTGAAACTCTGCTTACACAACGGGCAGTTGATGGCACGCTCCATCAGATGTTCACGATCGGAATTGTCAATTGAAAGGCTGTACAGACCGTGCTCCTCCGGGAACAGCGTGAAGCAGCCGGACTGTGCCTGTGTGTCCTCATCAGCCTTTTCTACACCCGTGGACGGGGCAGCGGGGGCTGCAGAGGCTTGGTTGTCCTGCGGAAGCCGACTGCATAAGGCTTTGCATATTTCAAAAGCGATAGCGGGTTCATCTTTGAAAAAATCGTTTGCGGCTTGCCGGCTGACCGGCAGAGTGATGATATCTGTCAGCGCGATAATGGAACCAGGCGCGTCAGCGCCCAGAAACAGCGCCGTTTCCCCGAAAAAATCACCGGGGCCCAATCGGGCGGTGAGAGAATGCCCGTCTGCGCTGCTGGCGACAATACCGGCTTCCCCATGCAAAATGATGTGCATCAGGTTGTCGCCTTGCGTGTTCATGACGGTACCCTGTGCATATTTCATCGCACGCGATACGTTGTTTAAAACTTGAAGATTCAGCAAATCGAGGTTCCTCCGTGCGAAAATATATGCGTGACATCACGACCTGATATCATCTATCATATACTTCGTTATTTTTCTATCCAAACTTTAACCAAACAGACCAGGGCCGCCATGTTTGATTTTGGCGGATGGTGTGATAAAATATATGAAATTCCGGCAAGCTATCAGAGAGGAGAAAGCATTGAGGCGGGCAGGAACATTTTTTTTGATTACTTTGATCATACTGGCATTGAGCGGGTGTGCATTTGACGGTGAAGACAGCCGTATGACTGAAACGCCGGAGCCGACTCAACTGCCGGAGTCAACTCAACTGCCGGCATCCGCACCGATACCGACGCCGTCTCCCTCGCCTTCTCCGATAGAAACGACGCGGGCGGACGTGGAGCCGACGGCGGAACCCACGCCGGAGCCGACACCGACTCCCACGCCGAAACCAGACGACGGGCGGGTGGAAGTGGCCGACGGGTTCTATTATGTGAAGCTGAATGACGAGATAAAGGAGAGGATCACCGGCTTAAGCTATCCGAAGGATGACGACGATATCGCGATCAGCTACAGTGATCTGCGCTATGTGCGTATTAAATACTTCGACTTTGAAGGGGATGTGCACAGAGGCGATCTGATCGTCAACAAGAAGCTGGCGGAAGAGGTAACAGAGATATTCTACGAGCTGTACAAGGCGGAATATCCTTTGGCATCCGTGCGGCTGGTGGATGACTATGGTCAGCCGGCAGACGATACGCTCTCGATGGAGGACAACAACACGTCCGCTTTCTGTTACAGGCGTGTAACGGGATCTCAAACGTTGTCCCGGCACAGTCTGGGGGCGGCGATCGACATCAATCCGCTGCTGAACCCGTACATAGACGGGAACCGTGTGGCCCCTGAAAACGGAGCGAAATATGTGGACCGGTCCTTGGGGCTGCCCGGCATGATCGACCATGACGACCTGTGCTATAAGCTGTTTAAAAAGCATGGCTGGTCCTGGGGGGGCGACTGGAAAGGTGACAAGGATTATCAGCACTTTTCAAAGAGTGTCGGCTGACCGGCGCGCGGCAGGTTTTTGCCTGAAAAACCTGATTATTGAAAAAATGCAGCATAAGTGATACAATCTAGCGGTTGTCAAAACAGTATAACTGTAATATGCAAGAGGATAATGGATGGATAAGTATAATGAACGGAACGACAGGTTACAGGTGAATAGCTATCAGCAGGGCAGCGGAAAAGCCGGAAAGCACAGGAGGACATTCAAAACACTGGTGATTGTGTTCTGTGCGCTTGTGCTACTGCTCATTGGCAGCCTTGTCGGTTTGTATGTGGATATCTCGAGGATATGGGGTGATTTGGGAACGGGCCAGATGGCTGTGGTTGAGGAGCCGGAGTCGGACCCGGAAGCAGAAAGCCTCCCAGAGGTGACATTTGAGCAGGTGGCGGTGCCCACGATGGAAAAGACGGAAGAGGTAGTCGACGTGCTGCTGGTGGGCGTGGACAACCGCGACCGCACGCAGTTTTCGGGACGTTCGGACGTCATGATGTATCTACGCATCGATACGGGCCATCACTCCATCAAGCTGGTGTCATTGATGCGCGACACGCTGGTGGCCATTGACGGGCATGACAAGAACAAGCTCAATACGGCGTTTCACTTCGGCAGCGTGGAACTGGCAAAAAGTATGCTGCAGGACAATTTCGGGCTGTCACCGGACTACTATGTGGTCGTCAACTTCTTCGGAATGGAAGACATCATCGATGCGCTGGGCGGCGTGGATGTGACGCTGGAACGAAAAGAGCTCAGCTATCTGAAGGATGCCATCAAAGAGACGAACAGCATCGACAGGGATCACAAGGTGGATTATATCGATGAAGCGGGTGAGCAGCATTTGAATGGAAGGCAGGCGGTGGCCTACATGCGCATCCGTAAGCTGGACGGAGATTCTCAGCGTGTGGAACGACAGCACAAGGTGCTGGAAGCCCTGTTTACCAAAGCGATGAACATGAATGCCGGTCAGATACCTGATCTGCTGGGCGCGGTGGTGGAGTATGTGCGCACAGACATTCCGCTTGGCCGCATGCTGGATATCGCGACGGCTGTGAGGGGAATGGAAGGCAGCCAGCTGCAGACGTTCCGTTATCCCGAAGAATTCAGGAATGGCAGCTATGAAGGCATGTCGGTCGTGAAGCCGGTGAATACGGAAAAAGAGCTGGCCAAGCTGAAGGATTTTCTGGAGCAATAGAGATAAACACGAGCCGCGTCACAGATGCGGCTTTTTTTATTAAAGGAATTGGCGTATATGGCACACTTCTGCCCAAATAAAATGGGGGACTGCACACAGGCGCAGCCCCCGATAACTCCATTCCCCAATACCACATTTAATCAGGTGTGTTTTTCCCTGAGGTTGCCTTCTGCCCGGCGAATCTCCTGAAGGGAGAGCGTATAGGGCTTATTGTAGGTCGCGCAGCCCACATTCTTCTGCCGGATGAGGAACTCGATGCAGTTGTCGCATGCGGTGCACCATTTGATCTCGCTTTCACGGCCTTCGAGATATTTCTTGGGCAGCAGCGGATCGGCCAGAGACTGGCGTCCAAGAGCGATCATGTCGGTCACGCCGTCTTTGATGTTCTTATTGCCCCAGAAGAAAGTGGTGCTTTCTTCCTTTTCGCGTGCCTGCAGCTTGTTGTTGCCCTTGTTGAACACAGAGTAAGCGGAGCCGATCATGACGGCTTTTTTCAGCACATCCTTGCCTGCTTTCTGGAAGGTGTGGTGCAGGTACACCTGATCGGGTATCGCCTTGTCCGGCTGCGACAGCGCCAACGTGATGGACGGGCTGCCCGCCGACTGGATGATGAAGCTGGCGCCGCGTTCCTCAAGGCCTTTAACCAGATCCAGCGGCTCGGTCAGGTCGATGATGGCGGTATCCGGACCTGCACTGCCCTGCCCGCCCGGGAAGCCTTCCCAGAACGAGACTTTGGAGCCGATGAGGAAGTTCTTATCGTTGACGGCGGCGGTGACCTTCTCGATCAGGTCATACGCGAACTGACGCCGTTTTTCCCATGGGCCGCCGTATTTCCAGTTGCGGTCGTTGTACGGGCGCAGTATCTGCGAGCCGAGATAGCCGTGGCAAAGCTTTAAATCCACACCGTCTGCGCCCGCATCGTGCGCGATCTTGGCGCTCAGCACGAACTTGTCAATGATCTTATCGACGTCGTCTTCACTGAGAACATCACCGCCGAAACCGGCCAGCGGCTTCACGCACACGCGCTTCGAAAACGCCGGGTGGCTGAGTTCGCCCGAATGCGTCAGCTGGAAGATGAACAGCGGTTTGGGATTGACTTCTCTCATTTTAGAGACGAACTGTTCCAGCGGCTTTTGATTATGCGGCATGATGGAAAGCTGAAATTCACGGGAACGATTCTCGTAACCCACGGTGATGGCTTCCAGCACGATGACGCCGGCATTGCCCTCGAACAGATTGGTGTATCTTTCGTATGTGGGGGCGGTGGGGTTTCCCTGCGGATCTGAATCGCAGCATTCCATGGCATTGATCACGAAACGGTTGGGAGCTGTTTTGGAACCGATTTGAATCGGTTGCGCCAATGGTTCATCAATTCTCATAGCACGACCTCCATACAGTATTTGATAATACCAGTATAGAGTCAGTGTAACAGCGCTACAATCCCAAGCTAATACGGGTTAATACCAGTATAAACCCAGTACTAGTCGAGGGCGATATTTGAGCGTATCAGGAACGCGCGCAGGTTGTCCCGACCCGGTTCCAGATGCAGCTTGGCGCGGATGTTGGCGCGGTGGAAATCCACAGTTTTTTTGGACAGACACAGCGCATCCGCAATCTCTTTGGATGTGCTGCCCGCGCGGATCATTGCCATAATCTCGATCTCGCGCGAGGTGAAATCCGCCAGCCCCGACGGGCCGGAGAGGTAAGGGGTCACGATATTTTCAAACAGGCTGTCCAGAAAGGAGATCATGTCGGATTCGGCGGGCCGTTCCGCGAAGGATTCGCGCATATGGCGCAGCACCGGCTTGATGTATTTGCGGATGTTGCTTTTGATGTTGTCTTCGATCTCGCGCTTCTCCAGCTCCTTTTGCTCGATGTATGTTTTGAGCAGCTCGTTTTGGGATTTAACGTGGCTCATATCCTTTTCGATGGTGTGTATCTTGGAATAAAGGTCCACCTCACAGGTGATGTCTTTCACGTATTCGACGATGCCAACAATGGTGTCTCCGTCTACGATCGGAAAGCCCTGCAGTTCATGCCAGCCGGAGGCGTGGCTGTATTTCATATAATAAGAAACGATGTCACGATGGGCTTTTTGAGACTTGATAGCCTTTACTATGGGACAGTAGCCACAGGGTTCGGTGCGGTCGTGGTAGGCGGCATAGCATTTTTTACCTATGAGGCGGGGCTTGTGGGCATACCATTTCTGCATCGTAAAATTGACGCGCATGATATTTAGATCGGTATCCAATATGCTGATGCCGTCTTCGATTGAGTTAAAAAGGTTACTTTCATGTGTAAATGCCGCGTCGATATCGTCTTTGCTGAAAAACTTATTGGGGTTGAATATCCGGGTATTATGCTCCCGGTACATATCGATGGCCTTGCCGCACTCCATGCTTCACAGACCTCCGGGTGTTTTTATATTTTTATTATAACAAATAGAAAAGCCGCGCGCCAGTATAATAAATTCTGGCGCGCGGCGTCATTGTGATGTTTAAACGGTTTGATACGGGCGGGCAAGCAGCTCTTTTTTTCTCAGCTTGTTTTTTCGGGCCATGCCATACCAGCCGCGGTTGCCCATGAAAAAGTACAAACTCCGCGGAAAGTTCAGCGCGATGGACACATTCTCAGGCGGTACGGGCATGGGAACCATCGTGTCCTGTGCCATCAGCGCCATCGCGCCTTCCAGCTTTGCGATGGCTTTCTTCATAAACGGGGCTTCTCTGGCCTCGGCCAGCATGCCGCCCGCGCCGCTGCTGACGCCAAAGCGAAATGTCGCACCGATGTGGTTTGCGAAGCTGCTCACGACACGAAGCGCTTCTTCGTTGATGTCGGGCTCCGGAAAGCCGCAGTTCACGATGGTATAAATGTGCTGGCTGCGGGGCAGACCGCCTTCACGGGTGACATATGCGGCGTAGTCCTCCATGAACCGCATCAGCTTGGAGGGCACGCAGAAATAATACAGGGGGAATATAAACAGCAGTGCGTCCGCCGAACGCATGGCGGCATAATCCGCTTCGCAGGCATTGTCAGTGATGGCTGATCCTGCGCGGATGACGCTGGCCTCAATGCCCGATGCACCGAACAGGTTCTGCGCCTGGACGGCCAGCGTGCCGGATACCGACTGGGATGCAGCCTTGGGGCTGCCGTTGATAACGATAATTTTTTTGGTGTCTGTGCTCATAATAATCCCTCGCATTTCCTCAGCGATACGTTTGTCAGTTGGTCCTCAAGGCAGGTATTTGGGTCGTATACCAACGCCTCCGCGCCGCGCCGGTGCTTTTTGGTGATGTCGATAAACAGCAGAGCATCCTCAGCGGAAACATCGTCACCGAAGCCCAGCATCACGTATTGTGGGTAATGGACGTATCGTGCCGGGTGCATCGTGGACCCGTCCGGGCGGGTGATGAAGAAGGGCAGCATGTTGGGCAGCCCCCGGTCCACCACTGTTTTGATGTTGGCGCTGAACTGGCCGAACACCACGGGCGTTAAGAAAAACACCACGTCGCTGCCCATCACGGCGCGGTTGATGGCTTCGATGCCATCTCTGATGACGCATTCGCCGGGCGTTTTGATCCAGCAGCCAAAGCAGCCGGTGCAGCAGGCCAGTTCATCCCGGCCCACTTTGAACTCCTCAATTTCATAATCCTTTAGGCAGGACAGGAGATCATCATGCAGCCTTTTCCCCGGCTGCCGCTCACTGTCCGTAATGATAACGGCTTTCATATTTTTTACCTCCCAAATGTTTACGATGTAAACATATCATACTATGTTTACTCTGTCAACATAATGTGTTATAATTTTTTTGACTAAATAATCAGAGGAAACACAATGAGCAATACAACCAAAAAGAATTACCACCATGGCGACCTGAAATCAGAGCTGATCAGCAAGGGCCTGACGCTGCTGAGCCAGGAGGGCTATGCGGCGTTTTCGCTGCGCAAGGTGGCCGCAGCCTGCGGCGTAAGCCAAACGGCTCCTTACCGCCACTTCAAGGACAAGGACGAATTGGTGCGTGCCATACTGGACCAGGCAATGTCGGCCTTCAACGAGAGCCTGGAAGCGGCGGTCGGCAAGCATCCTGATGACCCGCGCAGCCAGATCAAGGAGATGGGCGTGGCGTATATCCGGTTTTTTGCGGACAACCCCGAATATATGAGCCTGCTGTTTTTAAGCGATGTGAAGCTGACAGGCACCGAGTCGTTTCCGTGCGGCGAGGACATGCATCTGCAGCCGGGGCATGCTTTTGCGACGCTGTTTGCTGCGGTGCACCGTTACTGCGCAGCCTGCCCGGAAAAAGGCTGGGATGAGCAGGAGCTGACACTGTTTTGCTGGGGGCTGGTGCATGGTATCAGCGTGCTGCTGGCGCGGGGCGAGCTGCCGTGCGCGGGCGGGTATGAGCCGCTGGTCAGCCGTATCATCTGGAACGACAGCTTTCTTTAAAACAGAGCACATCGCTTTTATAACAGGGCGGAGCTGCTTTTTGTGAAGCTCTGCCCTGTTGCGGTGACGTCCATTGATTCTACAGTGCATCGGCATCCGTCTGCGGAGCGGGCATATCCGCGAGGACAGGTACGGCAGACTGAGCTGTCTTGGGCGCGTGTTTGTACACGATGCCGCAGATCGCCGACGTGAGCGGCGATACCAGCACGAGACCGATGCAACCGACGAACGTGTGCAGCACCTCCGCGGCGATCATCTTGGAGTTGAATATATTCATCATCGGCGTGCCTTGCGCCATAAAAACCATCATGACCGATATGTAGCTGCCCATGTAGGCGAGGAGCAGCGTGGTCGTCTGGCTGCCCACCACAGATCTGCCGATAGTGAGGCCGGATTTGACCAACGCCTTGCGCGACACGCCGGGGTTGTGCAGCGACACCTCGTCCAGCGCCGCCGAAATATCGATGGCGAGGTCGAGTATCGCGCCGGAACAGGCAAGATATATGCCCGCCTGGAATATCCCCGTCAGATCCAGATTTTCAAAGCCGGAGTACAGCAGTGATTCGGACCACTGCATCACGGCGCCGTGCACCTTGAAAATGTCGCCCCAGAGCATGGCGAGCAAACCGGTAATGAATGAACAGGCGACAGCGCCCGCGATAGCGGCCAAGGCTTTTTTGGTAAAGCCTGCGACCAGCAGCAGCGTCGCGATGGTGATCACATTGCCCGCGACCAGCGCAATAAGCATAGGGTCAGCCCCGCGCAGCATGGAAGGGATAAGCACCTTCCATATGGTGAGCAGTGCGAATGCAAACGACAACAGCGTGCGAATGCCCGTAAATCCGGAAAACACGATCAGGCATAATGCGAACAGGCCGATGAGGACCAGCATCAGATCAAAGCGGTAGTGATCGATCATGTTGGCAAATATGATATTGTTTTCGGCATCGCGCTCCAGCAGCACCCAGGCGGCATCGCCCACTTCGAATGTCTTGTCGAACTCCATCTTGCCCGAATACAGGTTGGTGGCTAAAACCTCTTCGCCCTTGTGCGAGCCGGACTGGATGAGCACCCAGCAGTTTTGCGCTCCCTGCCTGATGAGGCCGGTGCTGTAAACACCCGAATTATCTGCCGTGATCACCTTGGCTTTGACGCCCTCGCTGTTAAAATAGATCTGCTTTTCAAAACCGGTGGGTACCAGGCTGAGAACGCCGAGCAGTATCACAAAAACGAGTATGAAGACCGCTTCTTTTTTATTGATGCGGGACAACAGCTTCATCAATGGAATCTCCTTTTATGGCAACAGACCGGACACTGTTGCCCGGCCTGTTGCCATTGGTTAATCGGTTGGCTGATTACAGTCCGCAGACGGTGACCAGCTTACTAAAAATATCCGTGTTGTCGTAGGAACCGCCGAACAGCTCAGCGCCTGCGCCGACGGCATAGACCGGGACGGGTGTGCCTGTGTGGGCGTAGGATGTCCAGCCTATGCCTGCTTTGTTGTTGAGTATGTGTGTCAGCGTAACGGACAGCGGATCGTAGGTGCCGTACAGCAGCGCTGATTCTTCGGAAGCGGAACGCTCCTCCTTGGCCTTCATGGATTCGGCGAAACCGGCCTCGAGCTTGGAGAATTCATAATCCGTCATCACAAAGGCGGCGTTGGCTTCCACAGCTGCGTCAGCGTCGGAAGGTGCGATGAGGCCAAAGTTTTCTTTGATGACAGGCAGCACGTCCGCCAGCTTGAGGTTCGGATTCTGTTCTTTCATGTCGCCGATCATCTCGTCGAACGCGACGTAGGATATCTTCTGCTTGTTCAGTATGGAGAAGGCGGTGTCGTAGCCGGTGGCAGCGTAGCCAATCGTCATGCCGCCCGTTTCGTGGTCGCCTGTCACCAGTATCAGCGTTTCGTCCGGATGCTCGTTCATGAAATCCACCGCTACCTGTATGGCGTCCTCGAAGCCCAGTGTATCGGTGATGGTGGACAGCGCATCGTTGGCGTGGCATGCCCAGTCGATTTTGCCCGACTCAGCCATCAGGAAGAAGCCGTTATCGTTGTCCAGCACATCGATGCCTTTGCGGACAAAGTCGGCCAGCGTCAGGTCACCGCTCTTCACGTCCACGGTATAAGGCATGGCACCGGAATCCTGCAGCACGGGGCTCTGAGCAAAAACCTTGCCGGAGCTGCTGTCCAGCGCTTCGATGGCATCCTTGGTTTTGGCAATGGTATAGCCGTGATTGGCGAGTATGCTGTAGGCGCTCAGGCGGTTTTTGGTGGAACCGTAAGCCTGGTTGATGGAACCGCCGCCAAAGTAGTCAAAGTTGCTGTTTGCCATCTGCAGTGCGATGTCGTAATAGTCGTTACGGGAAGCGATGTGTGAATAGAAAGCAGCGGGCGTGGCATGATTGATGGTCACGCTGGACACGATGCCTATCTTTTTGCCGTCCGCTTTGAGCAGCTCGGTGATGCTGTCGGGCGCTGTCGTCTTGTCTACTTCCAGACCGATCACGCCGCTGTGCGTTTTAACGCCGCAGGAGAGCGCTGTGGCGGTGGAGGCGGAGTCAGGGCAGAACGATGTGGAGTCGTACGTGGTGGCAACGCCGGCCACCGGAAACTGCGTGAAGTTGAGCGGGCCGGGAGTGACTTCGCCGGCAGTGTTGTTGCCGTTGAAAACCTGTGCCGCATTCACCTGAACGTGGGACATACCGTCGCCGATGAACAGGAACACATACTTGGGCATGTTTTGCGATACGGTTTCTTCAGTCTGTGTTTCAATCGCTGCTTCCGGCGCTCCGGCGGCTGCCGGCTGTACCGAAAAACCAATTAAAGCAGCTGCGGCGAGCACCAGGCAAGTCAATAAAACAGTAATGCGCAAATACACTTTCCTAACCATAGAATCCTCCTAAAATAATAATAATGGACAAACCGTAATTCACATCCAAGTATAGGATGTGAATGTAATTTGCCCGTTAGGAGGGTGTTAAATGGCCGTTAGACGGCTGTAAAGATATCTTTAAGCCTACTGCGATATCTGGTCTTCCAGCGCGCAGACGGCGGTCAGCTTGTCGAATATATCGGTGTTGTCATAAGAACCGGCAAAAGCTTCCGCGCCTGCGCCCGATGCATAGACGGGAAGAGGCAGGGCGGTGTGATAAAACGTTGCCCAGCCAATGCCCGCCTTATTGTTCAGTATACGCGTGAGAGCTGTCGTCAGCGGGTCGTATCCGCCGTAGAGCAGCTCCATCTGGTCGGAGTCGGTGTTGCTGCCCGAAGATTTGATGGATTCCGAAAAAGCTTTCTTCAGAAGACTGTATTCGTAATCGCTGAGCACCAGGGCTTTGTTTGCGGCTTTGTCAGCGCTGCTTTGGGTATACAGTCCGAAATATTCGCCAATCGCAGGCAGAACGCCGGAAAGCTCAAGGTCCGGATCCTCGCTGATCATGTCGGCCAGCAGATCCTTGAACAAGGAGTAAGAGATTTTCTGGCCGCCCAGCAGTTTAAGATGGGTGCTGTATTGGGTGGTGGTGTAGCCCAGCGACATGCCCCCTGTCTCATGGTCTGCCGTGACGAGTATCAACGTTTCGCCCTGATGTGCTGCGGCGAAGTCCACCGCCTGCTGTATTGCGTCCTCGAAGTCCCGCATTTCCTGCACCACCGAGGCGGCGTCATTGGCGTGGCAGGCCCAGTCGATCTTGCCCGATTCGCACATCATGAAAAAGCCGTTATCGTTGTCCAGCACTTCGATGCCTTTGGCCACAAAGTCGGCCAGCGCCAGATCGTCCTCCTTTGCGTCGATCACGAAAGGGATTGCGCCTAAGTTTGCAAGGGCGGGGGATACGGCGTATACCTTACCGGAGCTGCTGCCCAGCGCCGATATTTCTTCCTTAGTATCTGCGACGGTATAGCCCTGTTGCTCGAACACGCTGTAATCTTTCGAGATGCTATCGTCTTCCGCCTTGGTATAGATCGCGCCGCCCGCGAAATAGTCAAAGCCGCTTGTGGCCATCTGCTGAGTGATGTCTTCATAGTCTGAACGGGCGTCACTGTGCGCGTAGAATGCGGCTGGCGTGGCGTTGTTGAGCGTGACCGAGGAGACGATGCCTATCTTTTTGCCGTCCGCCTTGAGCAGCTCTGCGATATTGGGCACGCTGGTGCCGTTCGCCGTCTGACCGAGCATGCCGTTTTTTGTTTTGACGCCGCACGCAATGGAGGTACCCGCGGAAGCGGAGTCGGGAATGATGGAGTCGATGTTGTAGTTGGTGACGGTACCGGTGACCGGAAACTGCATGAAATTGAGCGGACTGGCGGCGATATCGCCCCTGTCGCTGCCCTTGTAATACTGTGTCGTTTGTATCTGTGCATAGGACATGCCGTCGCCGATGAACAGGAAGATATACTTGGGCGGGGCATCGGAGGCCGGGGCATCCGGCAGCGTAGTGGGTATGGGTGCCGGTGAGGGGGTGACGGTTTGAACCGGGGCCGGTGTCGGCGCAGGGGTGGGCGTGGTGCTTTGGGGAGGCGTCTGTGTGCAGCCCGCCAACAGTGAGATGATGAGTACAAAAGCGACAGCACAGGCGATGATCCTTCTTGACATGCCAAAAACCCCTTTCGTGTGATGACGGCTGTACGATCAAGCTGTCGATAAAGGCCTAAGACCCGTGGAGGCGCTGCCTCCACACCACCGTTCAAGGGGCTTGCTCCTTGAAAATCCCATCAGGCAAATGCCTTTGCGAAGGCATTTGCCGCATATCCTGTCACGTACAACCGTATGGTTTTCATGATCAGTCGTGGGGTGCCTTTTGACAGTCTAGGCCTATGAATGTATCATAGACTCTTTTCGGAGATCCATCAACCTTAAAATACCAGCTGGACCAGCAGCATGTAGATAATGGTGCCTGCCGCGATGGAAAGCAGCATGTTTTTGCGCCAGACATGCAGCAGCACGATACAGATGATTGCGACCGCTTCGGGTATACCGTACGGCCATGAGAGCACCACGGTACCTTTGAGGCTGTACACCACCAACAGACCGATAACGGCGAAGGGCAATACGTCGCCTAAGTACTGCACGTATTGGGGCGTGGGCTTGCCGGCAGGAAATATGATGAAGGGAAGAAAGCGCGTGGCCATGGTACCCGCCACCACCACGGCGATGATGACAGCGGACTGCCAGACGGTAATGGTCATGCCGCATCCTCCTTCTTTGCGCTAAGCGGTTTGCGCAGCAACGTGAGTACGACGAGTATCAGCGCCATCGCGGGCAGTATGAACTGCGTCGCTCCGAATACGATGAGACAGGCGACTGACGCCGTGAGGCCGATGAGCGCGGGCGCGTGCCGCTTATGTTTCAGCCACTGGTCAAGGAATATCACCAAGAACAGCGCGACCAGCACAAACTCGATGCCCTCGGTGCTGAAGGAGATGAGGCTGCCCAGCAGCCCGCCCACGGTGGCCCCTAAAAACCAGTAAACATGATTCAGCAGCGTGACGAAGAGCATAAACCATCCGCGGTCCACGCCTTCGGGCGGCTCTGCAGTGCAGTTGATGGAAAATGACTCGTCGCACATGCCGAATATCAGGTAGAACTTCTTTTTTCCGACACCGCGAAACTTATCGATCATGGAAACTCCGTAGAACAGGTGCCGCGCGTTGACCATCAGCGCCAGCGCAAACGCGTTCAGCGGATCGAAACCGGTCAGCATCAGGCTGGCGGCGACGAACTCCATAGAGCCCGCGAATATCGTAAGGCTCATCACCATGGGGTATACAAAGGAAAAGCCCATGCTGTTCATGTATATGCCGTACGCCAGCCCGAGGAACGAGAATCCGGCGCATATGGGCAGCGTGTAAGGCAATGCCGCTTTGAACGCGCGTGTTTTAATATGCATTGTGTCACCGGTCCCAATGTATCGTACTGGTGATAATGATGACGGAAGGCGGAATAAATGTCAAGGAAATGGAAAAGGAAGGGGCTTCCGCCGGGTGCGCAGTGACCGCATGGCACGGACGATTCCGTGAAAGAACCTTGGATGCGGCGTCTTGACCTCGCAGCAGCTTCATAATATAGTATGTGACAATATATCGGCACGATACAGGAGGGACTTATGCCCAGCGTTTTGATAGAAGTCAGACGGCAGTATACGATGGAAGAAGAGAGTGCGTTGATGGAAGCTGTGCACAAGGCGCTGCGTGATGCGTTCAAGATAAAGCCGCATGACAAAAATGTCCGGCTGATGGTGCATGAACCGCACCGTTTTGCGTGTCCGCCGGAAAAACTAAAACCTGAGTATTACACGCATATCAGCATAGACGCCTTTGCGGGGCGTTCGCTCGACGCCAAACGGAACCTGTATAAAGCCATCGTGGCCAACCTTGAGCCGCTAGGTATACCCGACGACCACATCAAAATACTGCTCAGGGAGATACCGAAAGAGAACTGGGGAATACGCGGCGGACAAGCGGGCTGCGACGTTGATCTGGGGTTTAAGATTGACGTGTAGCGCAGGCGCTAACGATGATAACAAAAAGAGGCTCCGCAGCCGCGGAGCCCTTCTTATGTCCATCTCCCACTCTTTCAAATTATCCTAATATCTTTTTTAAATCCTCTTCGGGCGTGGAGATCGGTGTCAGACCGAAGCCGTCCACCAGCGCTTTGAGTATGTTAGGCGAGAGGAACGCGGGCAGCGACGGCCCGATGTATATGTTCTTGATGCCCAGCGACAGCAGCGTCAAAAGAATACATACGGCTTTTTGCTCATACCATGAGAGCACCAGGGAAAGCGGCAGGTCGTTCACGCCGCACTCAAACGCTTCGGCCAGCGCGGTGGCCACGCGGATGGCGCTGTAGGCGTCGTTGCACTGGCCCATGTCCATGATGCGCGGCAGGCCGCCAATCTGACCCAAGTCGAGATCGTTGAAACGGAATTTGCCGCACGCGAGCGTTAAGACCACGGTGTCGTCCGGCGTCTGGCGCACGAACTCGGTGTAGTAATTGCGGCCCGGCTTCGCGCCGTCGCAGCCGCCCACCAGGAAGAAGTGGCGGATCGCGCCCGCCTTCACGGCGTCGATCACCTTGTCGGCCACGCCCAGCACCGTGCCATGCGCGAAGCCGGTGGTCACTGTCTCGCCGCCGTTGATGCCTGTCATCCTGCGATCTTCAGCGTAGCCGCCCAGCTCCAATGCCTTCTCGATCACTGCCGTGAAGTCCTTGTCGTCGCCGATGTGGGCCATGCCGGGGTAGGCCACCACTTCCGTTGTGAATACGCGATCCGCATAGCTGTCCTTCACGGGCATGATGCAGTTGGTGGTGAACAGCACCGCACCGGGAATGTTCTCGAACTCCTTTTGCTGGTTCTGCCACGCCGTGCCGAAGTTGCCTTTTAACTGCGGGTACGCTTTGAGCTTGGGATAAGCGTGCGCCGGCAGCATCTCGCCGTGCGTATATACGTTGACGCCCTTGCCTGTCGTCTGCTCCAGCAGCTTGTGCAGGTCGTAAAGGTCGTGGCCGGAGATCACGATGAACGGACCGGCTTCGATGGTCAGCGGCACCGTTATCGGTACAGGTGTGCCATACGTCTCGGTGTTGGCCTTGTCCAGCAGCGCCATGCACTCGAGGTTCACGCTCCCCGTTTCCATCACGAGCGCGAGCAGCTTATCCGCGTCCGACTCGCCGCCGATGGCACAAAGTGCCTTGACGAAGAAGCTGTTGACCGCGTCGCTCTTGTAGCCCAGCACCCATGCGTGGTAGGCGTATGCCGCCATGCCGCGAATGCCGAACAGTATCAGCGACTTGAGTGAGCGGATATCCTCGTGCACCTTCCACAGCTGATCCATATCGTATTCAGGCACAAACGCGTTCATGGCTGCTTTCGCCTGCCGTGTTTTATTGATCTGAACCTGTATCGCTTCGTCGTCGAAGCTGACGTTGGTGACGGTGGTGAACAGGCCTTCCAGCAGCAGTTGGGTGACCTCGTCGGAAGCTGGTTGCCCATAAGCGGCGCGCGCAAGGCCGACCATCGCCCCCGTCAGCTCATCCTGCAGGTTGGATGTGGGCGCCGCTTTGCCGCAGACACCTTTCGTTTCACAGCCTGTGCCGCCCGCCGCCTGCTCGCACTGAAAACAAAACATATTAGACATTTGATAATCCTCCTTGATAATTGTTACAAGCCTTAATTTCATATTGAGTATAGCGAGGGATTTGATTGAAATCTGTTGCAAATGCAACTTAAAGCCAGTTGTGAAAATATTCCCGAATCAACACAGAAACGACGTATTACACAGGAAGGATATAAATTTCGATTATATATTGGAGAAATTGCTAAAGTATTTATTTATTTGACAAAAAAATGGGCGGATGTTATAATAACCACACAATTGAATACAGCAAAACTACTTATTGTATCATTCAAAGCATTTATTTAAAGCAACGGCAAACCCGGCTGAAAAGCGGGGACGCAATTTTTCAAGCGAAGTGTTTTCGGTTGGGCCGCCTTGTCGATTTGGGTAGGCCTTTTTTTGGATGATACAGCTGATAAATGAAAAAGGCAAACCCGACTGAAAAGCGGGGGCGCAAAGCCTGGAGTCTAAATCCTATGCGGATATGATCGTTCGGCTGCCAAAGAGATTTTCTTTGCAGCCGTTTTTTATTGCTTAACAACGGCTTGCCGGTTGTGAAAATCCGCAGTAATGACCTTGTTGTGTATTATGGAGTAAAGATAGAAACTGAATAATCACTTTGATAAAGGCAAACCCGTGCGAAAGCCGGGGACGCAAAGCCCAGAAGTCTAACTCTCCCTAGGAGAAACGATCGTTCGGCTGCCAAGTATTATTTCTTTTGCGCAGTCTGTTTTTTTGTAGGGAATGATCATACATTCGACAAACGGAGGGTGAAAAGATGAAAACCAGAGTGATGTCGGTAATACTGGCGGCGCTGTTGATACTGGCGCTGATACCGTCGACAGCATTTGCTGAAGAGCCTGCTGCAGGTTCGCCTGAACCGACCGTTCAGACGCCTGCTCCAGACACGGAAGCGCCTGATGCGGATACGGAAACACCTGATCCGGACGCGGGAACGCCTGATCCGGATACGGAAACACCTGATCCGGACGCGGGAGCGCCTGACGCGGATACGAAAACACCTGATCCGGACGCGGGAACGCCTGATCCGGATACGGAAGCGCCTGATCCGGACGCGGGAACGCCTGCCCCGGACGAGAATGACGAGCCCAAGATACCTGCGCCGAAGACTGGACTCGAAACGCCGAAGGCAGGTTTGGTTACCACAGCTTCCGGTGCTGAAGACCTGATGACGACAAACGGCATGTTTGACAGGCATAACCTGACCGTGAATGTGACGGGTCAGGGGACTGTAAGCGGATGGAAAAAGGTGCTGGGCATATTCGTGTCCACAGACGTAATGGGCACAAATAAGTTCTTTGAAAACACCGAAATTAAGCTGCAGGCCAATGAAGCTTTTGGTTGGGAATTCAGCAATTGGACCGGCGATATTAGCGGTTCGGACAAAACCAAAACGCTGACGATGAGCGGGCCGAAGAACGTAACGGCGGTGTTTACCCAAAGACCGCTTTATACGGTTACCTTTGTGGACTGGGACGATGCCGTGCTGAATACGCAGTCCGTTTACAGAGGTTACGACGCGACTCCGCCGACAAACCCGACACGCGCGGGATACCGCTTTACCGGCTGGGACGGCAGCTATGACAATATCCAGACTGACGGACTGGTGCTGAAAGCCCAGTATGTTGAGCAGTGCACTTTGTCGGTCCATAAGGTAGGCGAAGGTTCCATATCGCCTGGCCTGGTGGAAGGGACATATGATGTCGGCAAAACAATCAATCTGAACAAAGCCCTGCCGATTGCTGGCTGGGGATGGTCTTTCAGAGGCTGGAAGGACGACAGCACCGGATCAATATTGGGCAGCAGCAGCGTGACGCTGGAGCGAGGCGGAGAGGTCTCGTACACGGCGGTGTTCTACGACAGCGAGGAGCTGCATGTGCGCGCCGGAGATCACGGTACGCTGGGCAACAACATCAGCGGTGGCAGCTATGAAAGAGGACAGACAGTCGACCTGAACAGTTCAAATCCCACGGGTGAGGCTGGGTATGAGTTCGACAAATGGATGGAATACGGATTGTATTGGACCGGCAGCGGCACGAATACGGGAGCTTCCATAACCATTGGCGATTCCAACTGGTTTGAAGCTAAGTTTAAGGTGGCGCAGTATACTATCTCTTATAACCTGAACGGCGGCAGCGTCAGTGGGAATCCGACATCGTACACTTACTTCGATTCGGCTTTTACACTGAATAATCCTACGAGAACCGGATATGTATTCAACGGCTGGTCTGGGACAGGAATTGCCGACAACACGATGTCGGTAACGGTGCCCACCCATTCTAGCGGCAACAGGGAGTATACGGCAAACTGGACGCCCATCTCCTACACTGTGAATTACCACGCGAACGGCGGTATAGGATCGATGAGCTCCAGCACTTACCAGTATGATAATGCGGGTGCGTTATCTGCAAACAGCTTCTCCATGGCGGGCTGCGCATTCTCCGGCTGGGCTGAAAGCTCGGATGGCAGCGTGGCGTATGCAGATGGAGCCGCTGTAAACAACTGGACCGCGGTCAACGGAACAGTCTATGATCTCTACGCGATGTGGGAGGTCTCGGACATCTCGGTGACGGGATACAGCGCCCCTTATGATGGTGCTTACCACGGCGTGACGGTTACCGGCGCGGCTGACATCGCAACGGTGACATACAGCACGGATGGCATCAATTACAGCAGTACTGCACCGCAGTTTAAAGATGTGACGGCTATCGGCGGTGAACTGGTATATGTTAAGGCGCAGATCCCCGGTGCGGCAGACTATAACGGCACGGCGAGGGTAGAGATCACCAAAGCGGAGCTGTTAGTGAAAGCGGGCAACAAGACGGTGGCGTATGGCTCGGCAGCGCCGAACTATACGTATAACATCACCGGTTTTGTGGCGGGTGAAAAGAGGAACAAGGTGGTCACCGGCGATGCGGTTCTGTCCTGTGCTTATAATCCCGGTGATCCCGTAGGAACATACAATATTGAGTTTTATCAGAGCACACTGGATGCGGCTAACTACTATTTCCGTTTCGAAAGCGGCACATTGACAGTGAATAAGAAGGCTCTGACGGTAACTGCGGAGCCAAAGAGCATCACGTACGGAGATACCGCCCCGGCTTATACCTACATCATTGAAGGCTTTATTGACGGCGAAAATGCGAGTGTTCTGACAGGAGAGCCCAAGATTGTCTGCGCCTATGCGCAGGGCAGTCCGGTGGGGAGCTACACGCTTGACATTCGCAAAAATACGTTAGCTGCTGACAACTACAAGTTTACGCTGGTGGATGGCACGCTGACGGTGGACAAGGCGCTGCTGACGGTAACCGCAAATGACAAGTTGACAACCTACGGGCAGGTGGCTCCGCCGTTTGATGTGACATACGGCACCTTTGTAATGGGGCAGACGGAATCTGTACTGGGCGGCTCGCTGAGCTTTGGCTGCGACTACGGTACAGCGAGCAGCGATGCCGGAACCTATGACATCGTTCCAGCGGGGCTGACGTCAGACAACTACGAGATTTCCTTTATAGCCGGTGAACTTACGGTCGACCCGGCGGCACTGACGGTAACAGCTGAAAACAAAACGACGGTATACGGCTCAACAGCCCCTGCTTTCAGCGCAGCTTACAGCGGTTTCGTGCTGGGGGAGGATGCTGCGGTGCTGAGCGGCTCGGAAGAATATGAATGTGACTACGCGGTTGGCAGCGCTGTGGGCGACTATGACATTATGCCTAAAGGTTTAAGCTCCGGCAACTACGACATCACATTTGAAAAGGGTACGCTGACAGTGACTCCGGCGGCGCTGACGGTGACGGCGGATGATAAGACAGTGACATTTCTTGACGATCCGCCGGCTTATACGGTAACAATCAGCGGCTTTGTAGCTGGTGACGATGAGAACGATCTGGGGGGCGCGGCGTCTTTTGACTGCGACTACGTACGCGGCAGCGCAGTGGGTGCTTATGTGATCACACCGAGCGGCTTAACGTCGGGCAATTATAACATATCGTTTGCTGATGGCACGCTGACGGTAACGCAGCTGATCCTTACAGTGCGGTTTGAGGACTATGACGGAACGTTGCTGGGTACTGACAGGGTGTCGTATGGCGGCAGCGCAGACGCACCGGACGATCCGGATCGCGAGGGCTATAACTTCACCGGCTGGGACCGCGACTTTGATAACGTCAGAGCCAATATGACGGTGACTGCGACCTATGCGATAAGAACGTTCACGGTGACGTTTGAGGACTTTGACGGCTCTGTGCTGTCCACGGACACTGTGGATTGGAACACGGCGGCGACTCCTCCGGCAGATCCGGAGCGTGACGGCTATACGTTTACCGGGTGGGATGCGGACTTCTCTGCGGTAACGGCCAATATGACAGTGACCGCGCAATACACTGAGAATGCGTTGATTGAAAACGAGCCGGTTCCGCAGACAGGCGGAAACGGCGACGACGATACGGTCGTGCTGCAGGATGACGGTGTGCCGCTGCAGGGCCCCGCGGCGTTCCCGTGGTGGTGGATCTTGATCGGCGTCGGCGTTGCCGGGCTGCTGTTCCTGCTCATACTCTTTCTGGTACGGAGAAAGAAAGAGGAACAGGGCGCATAACCGCAGCTCTGTATGATATCACAAAACAAATTGGCGGGTCTGCGCAATACGCAGGCCCGCTTCGTTTTTTTACGCAAACAGTAAAACGATGCGCCGGGTTTATTGCCAAACGGGGCAGATATCGTTATAATGGAATAAAATAGCGTGTTTAATAATTTGAACAGGAAACGGATGAAGTTACAGATGAATAGAAAAAAACTGGCCGCTCTTGTGATGGCGGCGCTGATATGTGTTGTGGTTGCAGGATGTCAGGCGGCGCCGGCGGCAAACGAAGCGCCTACGGCTGCGGCTCCCACAGAAGCCCCGACGCCCAGCCCTACGCCAAAGGTGGGCATTGAGGCGGTGTTTGACAAACCGGTTTCGCTGGCTGTGGTCAGCAACGGAGATGAGGCATCGTCGGCGCTGTTCTTTGAGGCGGCTGTGCGCGAAGCGGAAAGCATGGGCGTGACCGTCACCACGAATGCGGCGGAAGACGGATTCGACACGGCGGTAGCCGAGGCTGCCCAGAGCGCAGATGCGGTGGTGGCTTTCCTGCCCAACAAAGCGCAAGGCTACAGTGCGCTGGAGTCACTGGAGAAACCGACGGCGTTGTATGAATTGAGTAATGGCAGCGTCCCGCAGGGATTATCGCACCTGTATTATGAATCGGACGGTGAGCTGGATATGGCGCTGAACGCGGCGCTGGTTTATCCGCCGCACGATACACCGGTGAGGCTGATACTGATGTTTAAGAGCGCCGACTCGCCTGCTTACGCAGCATATAAGGCGCTTTATGATCAGGGCATGATATTCCCAAAGGAGATATACATTGCTTCCGAGGAGGAAAAGGAAGCCGGGGAGTGGCTGACCGGTAAGCTGGACAGCTTCGTGGAAGGCATGCTGGATGCCGTGTTTGCCGAGGATGCGGCATTGGCTTCGAGCGCATACGACGCGCTGGCAGCGCTGGGCCGCACGGATATGGAAGTGTTTTGCCCCGGCGTGACAGCCGACGTGGTGACACGTATGCAGCAGGAACCGGATGTTTTCGCGCAGGGTATAGGGCAGAACGACGCGCTGGCGGGCATGCTCAGCGTGCGGGCTGCTTTGCAGATGCTTAAAGGCGGTGAGGCAGTGACGCTGGCATTTGAACCCGCGGTGATTAACGCGGAGGAGTTCGGTACCGACGCAGCCACGCTGGCAATGATGGACAGCGAGAAAGCGGCGCTGTATAACGCAGACTGGATGGATGAGCTGCGCACGTATTACGGCGCAGGGCATGCGTCCGAAGAGTCATAAGTTCAGGTGATTTAAGATAGACGAGAAGCCATCCGGCCGGTGATCGGGTGGCTTTATTTTATTGAGCTGCATCGTTCTCCGGTCCACCAAAGCAGGCAGACGAGAATGCTGATAACACCTGTTGAGTACTGCTTGATAAAATATAAAAAGCCGCGGACATTCAAACCGCGGCTGTGTTTGTTTGCTGAGCAGCATTCGTCAGGGCTTAAGGTTATAAACCTCTTTGTACGATGCGATCGGCATAAGCTCATCCATCACTTCTTCGATGACGCCCCAGCCCTTTTTAATCTCCTTGGACTGCACATAACCAACTGCATTCCAGTAACGGATCTTTGTCCACCCGTCCTTGTCCGGTTCCACTATCTCTATAGATGAGTCATGTGGTACCTTTGTGATCTGCTCGGACTTCTTGTCGGGCTCGGCATACATGCGCACCGTATCATCGATGATATCCGCATCCTCGCGCGACATCATCGTGCCCTTCTGGAATGTCACATAAGCGGTGCGGATATAACCCTCCCGCTTTTCGTATTTCACTTTAAGCCAAGGCTCTGCAATCTGAAGCACTTCCACCTCGGTGTCGACAGGGAGCCGTTTGATGGTACGGTCGTTGGAGCCGTTGCCGGTTCTCAGGTCCGCATCATCCTTGACCACCCAGGCCTTGGGGTTGGGTCCTTCCTCCACGTCATATATGTTCGCCTGGAAAATTTCATAATCCTTAAAGGACATCCGCTCGACGCCGTTGGCCTTCAGCAGATTTTTCATGGTCTTGTTGGACGGCTCGTTGGGGGACACCTTGATGGTGGTGCCGGGGCAGGCATAGTAGTAGAGCCATTTGGCGTCCTCCACATACAAGCGCACACAGCCATGTGAAACATTTCTGCCTAGGTTACGGTACGCACTGCTCTGCAGCGTGGTGACATTCTTGTTGTCGAACATGATAGAATGGAAGAAGTTGCCGTCCACGATCTGTGTCCAGTAGCGCGCCCAGGTGCCTTTGAATGCGGCGAACTCGCCGAAGCGTTCACGTGCGCCCATCTTCCAGATGCCGCTTGGGGTAGGCAGCCCCACATCCTCTTCGCCAGTCACGGGATCAATTTGCCCCGAACCGGATTTTCCGCTTGAGCAGACGAAGCGTCGGACCACCTTGGTGTATTCCCCGTTGTCATCCTTTTCGAATACTGTAACGATCTGATTCTTCAAATCAAGCAGTATATAGTACTTGTCCGGATCGGTGTTCTTCAACTCGTCAAAAGCCAGTGCCGGACGAGGGGCAAGCATAATACCGCACACCATGATGGCTGCCGTCAGTAATGCAAATAGTCTTTTTATCAAAACGCACCTCCGCGATGGAAAACATTAGTGTTAATATGAGTATAAAAACTATAAAGCACCATGTCAAGTGAAATGTCAGCCAACGACGTACTGAGCGATTCAAGCCATGATCGTTTTGATGGGAGCGAGCTGCGGATAGAGTAAAATCATCAGAAAAACCACTATGTATTTATGTCCTGGGCAGTGCCATTCTTAGCTTTTGAATTATTGACTTATGTTGTCGGGCAGCTTGACATTTTTAATAAACAGTGATATATTGTGTATACACGATATGCACAATTATTGACGGGAATTTTGGCTTTCGGGCCTATGGAATGAATAGGAGGCTGCAATGGAGCTGTTGTCGGTACAGGACCTGTGCAAAAACTATGACAGGTTCAAACTGAAGGATGTATCGTTTTCACTGGATGCCGGATATATTATGGGCTTTATCGGTGCAAACGGAGCGGGCAAGACCACCACGCTGAAAAGCATGCTGGGGCTGGTGCGCAAAGACGGCGGTGAGGTGCGCGTGATGGGAGAGGATTTTGCGGCGAACGAGCTTAAGCTCAAGCAGCACATCGGCTTCATGCTGGGCGGTGTGGACTATTTCGCCAAAACGAAGATCCGGAACATAACCGATGTAGCGCGCCGCTTTTATGACAATTGGGACGACACGGTCTACCGGCAGTATATGCGGCGGTTCGCGCTGGATGAGAACAAGCGCCCGGCGGAACTGTCGAACGGCATGCGTGTCAAATACGCATTGGTGCTGGCACTGTCACACCACGCACGGCTGCTGCTGCTGGACGAACCCACCAGCGGTTTGGACCCGGTTGCGCGAGACAACCTGCTGGAGCTGTTTCAGGAGCTGATTGAGGACGGCCAGCGAAGCATACTGTTCTCCACGCACATCACGAGCGATCTGGAGAAGTGTGCTGATTTCATCACCTATATTGAAAACGGCAGTATCATTGAGAGCCGGCCGATGGATGATCTGCTCGCCGCCTACCGGCTGGTAAAGGGGATGGCGGAGCAGCTGGGGAATGTGGCTCCGCGGTTGATCGCGAGCAAGAAACACTCGTTTGGCTTCACGGGTCTGATAAGGACGGAGGACATAAAACCAGAGGATGCCCTGTCGGTGGATGCACCCAGCCTTGAGGACATTATGATCTATTATGCCAAGAAGGAGGCACTGTATGAAGAACCTGCTGTATAAGGAATTTCGCCTCGTTATTCATCCCATGTATTTTCTTGTGGCATTGACGGCTGCGCTGCTGCTTATTCCGCAATGGCCCTATTTTATCGCAATGATGTATATATTCTTTATCACGATGCCCAACCTGTTCTCGGGCGGTAAGGCTCAGAACGATATTGGCTTTACGGTGATGCTGCCAGTCCGCAAGGGAGACGTTGTGAGGGCACGCGTGCTTTCCGTCGTGGTGCTGGAGTTGATACAGATAGCATTGTCGGCTGTGTTTGCGATGCTGAACCTGACGCTGTACCGCGTCGAAAACTTTTTGCTGGACCCTAATATCGCATTTTTCGGGCTGACGTTTATTATGTATGGGCTTTTCAATGTCATCTTTTTCCCGATGTTTTATAAGAGTGCGCAGAAGATCGGTATGCCTACGCTGACCGCGGTCATTGCGATCATACTGTACGCAGTTGCCGTAGAGATTGCAGTCCCGCTGCTGCCCGAAGTAAAATACGTGCTGGATGGCATCAACGGTGATGCGCTGGTACGGCAGCTGTTGGTGCTGGCGGCGGGCATAGCGGTTTTTGCGCTGCTGACATGGCTGGCCTGCCGTGTGTCCGTGAAGAGATTTGAGAAGGTGGACCTGTAACGCCGATGGATATTGTGATATCTCAAGCGTCGGATAAGCCGATATACCAGCAGCTGTTTGAACAAATATCGTCGCAGATCATCAAGGGATTGCTGGAGGAAGGCCTGTGCCTGCCGCCCATCCGCACGGTGGCCAAGGAGCTGCGTATCAGCGTGATCACCGTAAAAAAGGCATGGGAGGAGCTGGAGAGGGCCGGATTTATCCACACGATGGTGGGGCGCGGCTGCTTCGTTGCGCCCCTGAAGGCTGCCCAGCTGTCCGAAAAGCGCAATGAGATGGCTCTGGACAAGCTGAGGAAGGACATCGAATATTATAAGTCGCTGGGGCTGACGGCTGAGGAACTGGCGGCGCTGGTGCTAGAGCATTATGATGAAAACTGAATAACAACTTCATGTAGCTGATGACGCGTTCCAGCCTTTATAAATTCTATTTTGGAAATGCAAAAGAAACTAAAATAAAAATAGAACCGGTGCAGGCACCAGTTCCGCAAAAAACTTACGTTTTTTGTTCGTCAGAATATTATATGCAATTCTTTATGGAAAAGTCAAGGTATTTTTTAATAAATTTGTAGGCCGTTATTAATGGTTGATTTGCATGAAAAAATTCTTTATTTCTAACAACCCGAATATTAAAAAAATCTACAATTGATTTTAATCTATGTGATTTTAATTCACTACTGGAAACTATAATCTTATATGCTTCAATAGTTGCAATGAAATCATGGATAACGGGATTCTCCATCCACTTTCTAAGGCGCTTTCTTGTTATTGCATATTCACCAGTTGCATTTTCTTGACAAACCTCCTCGGTTTGGGCAATTAACTTTGTGTTACATAATGAATTATATAGACTAAGGTTTAATACATCACCACTAGTTGTATATCTTTGTTTAATACTATTTAAGAGACAATTATTATGAGCGGTTGCATTCCTCATATATCTAACTGAATATAAAAGTCCACAAATGTTCTTATATTTCTTATGATCATATTTGCTATAAAAGTGGTCATAGAGTCTTATTGTTTCGGATAATGATAAAATCTCAACAAAGTTCCATATAGCCCAATCAGTACCATATCTAATTATTAAATCCCTGCAAGCACTTTTGCCCATTTTTTTAGAACAAATATCACCAATCTCGTTCTCAAAGAAGACTTCCTTTATAATTGAATAACCATCTTCTTCACTTTCTATTGACAGATCATTTAATAACTGTTTTTTCATATAGTGTTCTATATCTTGTGTTAAGAAAAAAACTAATTCTCTAAATTGCATATCGATAATTGCAAGTTCTTTTAAATATGCGAACTCTAATTTAAAGTATTTCCCACTATTATCACCACTATTATACTTTTCATAATTTTTTGCATAAGCTTTCAATCTAAAATAATAATTATTCTTGAATAAATAATCCTTTGCTTCATCTTCTGATACTATATTAAATTGGATTCCCTTATCTTTCATATGAATAATCTGTTCGTCTATTGAAAGCTTATTTTTTCTCATAATAAACCTCAGTTATATGTTATGGAATTATTCTCTCACAATCCGCGATGAGTATCAACAAGAATATGACAAAAAACGTCAATTGTAACTTGTAATTTCTTTATGAGTTTGTTCTGTAATAAAATGTACGTTATTATATCTTAACGTTTTATAAATAATTGGTTATTATTAATATCATAATAACTGTTATAAATATGTGGGAGGAAAAGGGATATGGACAGATTAGAAAATGTTTCCGTTATTAAAAAGGCAAACGTATACTTTGACGGCAAGGTGACCAGCCGCACGGTGCTGCTGGCGGATGGTACCAAGAAGACGCTGGGGATCATCATGCCGGGCGAGTACGAATTCGGCACGGCGGACAAGGAGATCATGGAGGTGCTGGGCGGAAAGCTGAACGCGCTGCTGCCGGGAAGCAGCGGCTGGCAGGCTTTTGAGGCGGGGCAAAGTTTTGAGGTGCCCGCAAACAGCCGCTTTAAGGTGTCAGCCGAGGAAGTGGCCGACTACTGCTGCTCATATATTAAGGAATAACACGGTCGGCTCGAACTGACACGATTAGAGACACGTTTCTCCTTTATGGTTTGAGTTGGCGGCAGCTGCGTAGTTGCCGCCTTTATTGCTCCGGGTTACCATACACCACCTAAAAAGCTCCGATAAATCCGGAGCCTTTTTGCACTTCTTATGTTGATAACACAGATTCTAGATAAGCGCGGACAAAAAAATACCGCGAATCACTGTTGTGAATACGCGGTATTGGTGCAGGCTCTGCCTGCTGGTCTGGGTGTTTGCAAAGGAACATTAGCGAAAACACGATTAAATAAGCGTTTGTTGACGGTCAGTAGTGGCATTTAACAGAAAAAAATTTTTTGCAGAGAATTAAAACTATGCTGAAAGTTAAGCAAGATGTTATTTGTTCTCGTGTTCACTTCAAGTATTGTTATATAATAAACCATAATATGATATTATAAGCTAAAATGTTATTGGCGATGAGTTAATGTCTAGAGTAGGTTGGGTTGAAAAAACGATTTTTGATTTAGAAGGCATAAAGATAGACTTTGTTAATAACGGAAGAAAAGTAAGAAGTGAAGTTGATTTGGCTATCAAATTATTCTGCTGTAAATCAAACAAAGAATTTGACGACAATAGGGACGTTATCGCAAACCTAAAAAGTCAATAACTAGGTTGTGATTTTTTGGTTTATAAAGAGAACGGGCAAAAAGCACACGGGAGGTTGGACGGTGATGCGGATTTGGGAATGTGAATTGAAAAAGAAAAACCTGCCCGAATTGTACGTAAGACTTGACAGTCTGTTTAATGGATGTGACAGGGGGTTAAACAAGTGAGCAATGCGGAAACAATAATGCAATATTGCAAAAAAGTAAGGAAACCAATAACAGCGAAGCAAATTATTGACGCTTGCTTCCCCGGAAAATCGCAACCCTATATCAACTCCACGATTAATAACCTTGTTCAAAACAAATCGTTAATTCGTAATGATGAAGTCCGGCCATACACCGTCCGTATTCCGATTTACGGCGAGAACATTCCAAAACCACGGGATTATTTAAAAGGTAGCCGAATAACGCAATTAACTGCACGGAAAAGCGATACTGAGCCAGCCATTGAGTTCACTGAGGAACAACTGGAAGAAACGGCACTACGCGTGAATAGCGATCCCCGGTACGGCGAAGAAGGAAAAATTATAAGCAGTTGCTTCAATAAATTCCCCAAAAATGAGGATGGGGATATTATTGCTCTAAAAATAGCACTAATTGACATGACAAACTCTACTAACCTCAACAAGCATTTAAGCAAAATCTATTTGACAAGATTGATTGAGAAAATCAAGAATTGTGATTTTGATAAACGTGTAGCTATGGGTGACACCTCATTAATAGCGGAATTGGCAAAGAACGAAATTAACTTATTTTCGTTCTTCAGCAAGTATTGCTTATATCATAACTACTATGTACATCAAAAAGACGATTTCGCAATATTTGATGGCGTAATGCAGAACAACGTTGGTAGATTTGTTTCCCATTATGAATATAGAGGACAAATGTTCACAGGCGCAAATATTCATAACTGCGTTGAACAAATGCGAGTAACTTACGACTACGAGGGATATTTGTCGCTTATTGATACAATCCTTGAACGAAATGACATCCACATGAAGGGCAAGCGTAGAAAGTTTGACTGGTTTGTTTGGTATAACAACAGGTGACGAAGGAGATGGTTTTACGATTAAGCTTGAGAATTCTATAGTAGCACCTGACTCCAAGCTAAACGCGAGCGTTCTGGGGCAACCAAGAAAAATATTCGGGCAACCAAAGGGCAACAAAAACCCAAATGAAATGAAAAAAGCCCCATTCTAAAGGGCTTTTTAAGGTCTAGATGTGATATGGTGAACCTTAATATAGTCTTTAACAATCATAACACTCAAATACGGCACAAAATAAAAACAGTGTCCGTATCAGAAGCTCACTTCCTTTACGAACACCGTTCCTGTGGTCTGGGTGAGAGGAATTGAACCTCCGGCCTCTTGAACCCCATTCAGCCGGGAGGCATGCCGCTCTATCCCCAAATGGTTTGTTGCAAACCTTTCTGTATTACTCTAAAACCCGCATGAAATGGGGCTTTTTCGGGCTATTTTAGCTGGAAAGCTGATGGATAAAGGCATTGCAGTCCACTCTGAAAAAAGTGTCCGTCTTAGTACAATTTATTGTTGCTCTTAGGACTTACTCTGGAGTTTATATCGCACCAGCAGTCCCAAAAAAAGGACAAGTTTTATAGTATTTTACAAATGATAATTTGAATCAATTTGGGTAAAGCTATGCAACCTAATAATGGAGTTTATGAAAGTTCCGATAAAACTAACAGTTGGTAATACTTAAAGTATTTCTTTGAATTGAATTCGTGCTGCAAAATTGGTATTATTAATGGAATAAAGAAGGAGGTGACAGGGATGGCCACGGCTGATCACATAAAAAGCTTAATTAAAGCTCATCTGGATCAGGATAATGAGAAATTTAAAACTATTGTTTTGCAAATTGCTGCCTATGAAGCAAAACGTGGTCATGCGACATTAGCTAGAGATATTAAGTCACTTCTAGATAAGGTAAGTATCAATAAAACAAAAATAGTTCAATTCAACAACCAAAACCAGATGCTTTTTATGACCACTCCAGATGATCGACTAAATGATTTAATCGTATCTAATGAAGTATATAATCGAATTGAACGAATTCTTAGTGAATTTATTCAACGAAAGAAGTTGCTGCAATATGGGTTGTCAAATCGAAGAAAGATACTGCTAGAGGGAGCCCCAGGAACAGGGAAAACTTTAACAGCCTCCATAATTGCTTCTGAATTAAGTTTGCCTCTTTTTACTGTCCAAGTTGATAAATTGGTTACAAAATTTATGGGGGAGACCAGCGTTAAACTTCGTCAGATATTTGATTCTATTGAGAATGTTGTGGGTGTATATTTATTTGATGAATTTGATGCTATTGGTGCCGATAGAAGCATTGACAATGAAGTTGGTGAAATGCGTCGCATTCTAAATTCTTTCTTACAGTTTATTGAACAAGATAAATCTGAAAGTATTATAATCGCAGCAACAAATAATCAACGGATTCTTGACAAGGCCTTATTCCGTAGATTTGATGATGTACTCCATTATACATTACCTTCCGAGCAAGATATTAAACGGTTAATTATTAATAAGTTAACTATTTTTTCTCCGAATTTCATTCCTTCAGATAACCTTATTAAAAGCTCTCTCTCTCTAAGTCATGCGGAAATATCTCGTGTTTGTGATGATGCTATTAAAAATGCAGTATTAAATGACGTCACTGTAACACAGGAAGTTCTGATTAAGTTAATTAATGAAAGGCTTGCTGTATATTCTAAGGAGGTACGATAATGCCTGTAGAAAAAAAGAATATTTTTCTGTCGGGGACAATCGAGACTTTACCATTTACCTCAAAAAGCAATCCTGGTTCAGATCGAATAATACCTGGAAGGGATCCCGCACAACACGCAAATTTTCTAAGGAGAAGATTTGCAGAGGTTTATGCTCAGAATAGGGCCCTTACCCCGCAACAAGTAGCAGCTATTCGGTATAAAGAAGGCGTATATTTAGAATTCTCTGGGAAACAGAATTGTGATCTTGTTGTAAAAAGTCTTGAAAACATTAGAGCCGGTATTCGTTTGTTAAACGTTCGTATTGATCAGATCGATGACACAATAAAGGCAACAGTTTATGTTCCTGAAGGCAAAGAAACTTTTTTCATTAATCGCTTAGAACAATATTCATCAACAGCAACTATTCAAGATAAGCCAAAGCATGAGAATCTTATTAATAGTATTGAAGATGTAAAATTAGCATTACTGGAGTCGTTCTGGGTGGGGGAACGCAATGATATCCCTACAGAAAATCCAGTATGGTGTGAAGTGTGGCTTAGAATTGATGATAACCAATATGAACGAACAGAGGCGTCTTTTTCGGAATTATGCACGTTGATTAGCATTGATTGTGATGATAAAGCGATACGGTTTCCGGAGCGGTTGGTTAAACTTATTTATGCCAATGCAGCTCAACTAGGGGAACTAATAAAGCGTTTTGAATATATTGCGGAGATTCGTCGAGCCGCTGAAGTGACATCTTTTCTTTATGATTTAACCCCCCATGAGCAAAGACAATGGGTAGATGACCTTATGTCAAGGCTCGAATTCGACCCTTCAGACTCATCAGTCTGTATTATTGATACTGGGGTTAATCATGGGCATCCCTTGCTGTCTAATGCTTATAATGAAAGCAGTATTCATACCGTAGAGAAAACATGGGGAGAAAATGATCATGATGGTCACGGTACTGAAATGGCCGGAATTGCTTTGCTTTATAATTTACAAGAAAAGCTGATTACGGGAAACACGGTTAGAGTAATCCATCGCCTTGAGTCGGTTAAAATTCTCCCTGTAACTGGTGAGAACGATCCTAAATTATATGGTGCCTTGACGCAAAATGCCGTATATATTGCAGAAGCCGCCCAACCTCAATATAAGCGCGCAATTTGTATGGCAGTTACATCCGCTAAATACAACACTAATGACGGCAGCCCGACATCTTGGTCGGGTGCTATTGATAGTCTTGTATCGGGTGCTACTGGCGACGATGAAAAACATTTATTTTTTGTTAGTGCAGGGAATGTATATCCTCAAGAGTTGGCTGAGGCGGGATACCCAACTGCGAATATTACACATTCAATAGAAAGCCCAGGGCAAGCATGGAACGCTATTACAGTTGGGGCACATAGTAATACGATTCAAATTAATGATCCATCGATGCAAGATTAT
>JAEWTW010000053.1 GCA_023397655.1 Bacillota bacterium | reverse complement strand
CAGATGAGGGAGCTGTCACCGCAGGTGACTGAGGGAGGGATACGCCATAGCCGCTCCCATGGTCACTCCTTCCGGCGCTGCGCGCCACCTCCCTCAACCGAGGGAGGCATATTCGTGCATATACTATCCGCATCCCGACCCGTGCCACTGCGAGCAGGCGGCATGGCGGGCGGGCACAGAGACCCGCCCGTACGACGGCACTCTGTTTCGGCGTGGTTATATTGCCGAAAAATGGGGGATTGTGTTATAATAGGAAAAACATCTTGGGGGACAATTATGAACCGCAAGGTACTGCTCAAACTGATCATCTGCGACGTGGCGCTGGCTCTACTGATACTGGGTTACTCCTATCTCTGTCCTTTTGGAACCAAATGGGGCGACGAGATTTATAACAGCGGAGTCAACATGATTCTTTATATACTAGTATATGGACAGATGGTTGCTCCCGTTGCCCTTGTGCTTCTGGTGACAGCCTTCACCTGGGCGACTTACCGCATAGCCAGCCCGTGCAGGCGCTGGCAGTTTGTGATGGCGCTGAACGCTCTCGTCTGTATCTTTGCGGGTTCCGGCGTGTTCATAATCATGTTTGCTCATGGCAATGCTGCACCGTGGTTTTCCATCACATTTTCGAGAATGGCATTCTGGACTGGCCTGATGGCCATTATGCTGAGCTTTCCGCTGAAGCTGCTGAAGCGCAAGGGTCTGGTGGCGTAGGGGGATGTACAATAAGATTGCACAGATAGGGATGTAAGAAAGGAAGAATTTTTTAAAAGAAAACGACAAAGGAGGCCATATGTTTGAGAAGGTTTATTCTATTAGTGTTAATCCTGATTCTTTTATGTGGATTATCAGGGTGTTGCTATAAACGATCTGATGAGAGCCTCAAACGGTATCTTAAAAGCGGACGTGAAATTGATACGATGGCTTTGTCAGTTCTGCCAGAGCTGGATACTCTGCCCGATTACGAGGATATGTACTACAGGTATTATATAAACAGGTGTTTTTTCGTAACAGAAAGCATGCTGCTCGTTGTCATATATGACGAGGACACATACTCAGCTGAAAAGGAAAGGCTGGATGATGCCTATGTATTTTTAGATCATACCATCGTTGCAGATTGGAGTGACGAGGTTGAATATCTATTGCCGGAGAATGAGTTTTCCATTAATAGCTTTAGTTTTCGGGTAGTGGGTGATGATGAAACAGATTATCCAAAATCCTTTGGAATGATCGGCACATCCGATGAACAGTTGAGCATTGCGTATTTGTATTTTTATGATTTTGATTTGGATTACATCAGCGACGAAGGCGAGAACGAACCAATGAAAAATTTTGTACAACAATACTTCAAGTACAAGTGGTAAAGGATTCTATATAGGGAGCAGAGCTTCGCGTCTTTAGCCCGTTGATGTCCTAATCACGATTTATAAGCCAATTACCCCACCTTATCGTCAGCCTTCATTTTCAATCTGAATAGTTTTCTCTAAAACGGCTGTGCCTTCAGAAACATTGACTGTGTAAAATTGTACTTGATCGCCAGTAAGAATTTGTACAGCCCACGTATCGCCGCCAGGGTGAGATAGTTCCGGCAAATCTGTTAGAAAGTGCGTACCGGTATAATAGTACTCGACTATCTCCTCATTAAGGTCAGAGTTGTCACGTAAGATTTTTATAACTTTCTGAGTGTCAACTTCGGATACCGGCGCAACGAGAGGCTTAAAATCCGAGTAAAGAGGATCGAATTCCAAGCGGCAGAATAATAAACAGCCTTTATATAGCCGTTGTTTTGTCCACACACGTAAAATTTTATATTCATTAGAACGTTTTATAAATAATGACGGATGAAAATTGGTGAATACAAAGTAATAATCTTTACCTTCAGAATGTATGTATTTGTATTCCGTAGTCTGTAAGATAAGCTGATGGTACATTTGCCTTAGCGAATTTTATGGACTCCTTGTATGCTTGTTCAAAGCTTTCAATCTCTTGATCGGTTAAATGCAGGTAAGTTTCTCCGATATCAATTTTGTTATATAAAACCACTCTAGCATATAGAGATGTACTGAAAAGATAATAAGCACCAATTGCAACAAGTAGCACAAAAATAACTTCCGTTGTGAACAGCAGTTTTTTACTGTGCGAATACGCTTTGCGTTCTCCAACAGGATTATTGTTCTCATCCGTAACGCTGAAATTTGCATAGAAATACCGGAGGTATCTTAGCACATAAAGAACAATTACCATTAAAAGAACATACCAGATGGTGCAGTTCAGGAAGATAACGGAGATAACAGCCAACAAAACAGCTGCAACGTTGATAATAGCCGCTTGAGGGCTGAAGTACTCTTGATAGCGGTTGCCTGAATCATCAGTATAAATCAAATCACGTAAGGACTTAAAAGGGTGTTGAAATCTTGCTTTGAGATATAATCGCAGTTTTGGCTTTTTCATGCGTCCTCCTTTTGGCCTCCGATATATCCTTAATTATTATATTATAACAATATCAAGAAATACAATTGGTTTGGCAATAAAAATGGAGCAGCGAAGGCTGCCCCGTTCATCGAATTCAGATATAGAGTTACCCTATCTTGCGCTCTTCGCCCACTCTGGCGTTGCCCGTCTTGTGCAGTGTGCCGGAGTATTCCACCAGCGCGATGTCGCAGCCGTCGCCGAGGGTGACCACGTGTCCGCGCACCACGCGGGCGCGCGTCTGCTCCAGCCACACGCTGCTGCCTTCGATGCTGTCCGCCTCCAGCCGCGGCGTGTGCGTGCCGAGCGTGAATATCGTGCGCAGCACCGAAAGGCCTTTGAGGCCCACCTTGGCAGTAATGGTCTCGCCGCCAATCTCGCGGGCTTTGCTGGTGCTCCAGTCCAGCGTGATGTCCACCTTGTCCGCGGAGAGCAGGCCGCCCACCTCGAAAGCGCCGGAAGAGGAGAAGCTGTCCGCCGAGAGGTCGCCCTTCACGTTGAGCGAGCCCATCACCTTCACCGTCTTGGCGCTGAGGGACTCCGCTGCGTGCGCCGAACCGGAAACGGAGAGATCGCCCGCCTGTACGTGCTTCTTGAAATCGCCGGAGCCGCGCACCTTGAGCTGATCCGTCTTCAGAGCGCCGTGTATGCCTGCCTCGCCGTTGATGATCATCCTGCCGCAGCTGACCGCGCCCATCGCGTCCGCCGAGCCGTTGACGATGAACTCGCCGCAGGACGCGTCGCCGGTGATCTTGCCGCGCCCCGATATGCGTATGTTGGGGTACTGGCCGCCGGGGGCAGTGCCAAAGCCGCTGATGTTGAGATCCATTTGTTCTGTGTTGGTATCCATTTCTTTATTTCCTCCCTGTCATCATACAAGTTTTAGTTTCAATTCTTCAGCCGCCGCTTTGAGATCGAACCGGCGGATTAGCCGCGTGTCCTTGTCGGTCAGCGCTTCGCCGCTGGCAGACAGCGCCACGCATCCGAACACGCCCAGCTTGCGCGTGAGCAGTACCTGCGCCGGCGCCGCGGAGAAGCGGATGGCCGCGGTGCGCAGCGTATCCAGCATCAAACGCGCTTCGTCCAGCGACAGCTCGCCCGACACCAGCACCTGGCTGAACAGGTAAGCATGCAGCGCGTCGTCGAACGACAGCGGGGAACCGTCCCGGCCCTCCTGAAACAGCCGCATGGCGTCCGCCGATACGATGCCGCGGGTGGTGAGTGCGGCTGAGTCGGGCGGCGCGGCAGCTCCGGTCTCGGGGGAGAACACGTCCGCCAAGTCGTCCAACGAGGCATCCTCCTTCATGTTGAGTATGCGCGTCACGCGGGTCAGCATCTGGCTCCGCGGAAAAAACGTCTCCTGTCCGGTGTAGGTGGACTTGCGTATAAACCAGTCCTCGGGGATCAGCCCCTTGCGCTTCCACCGGTAGAGCTGCCCGTACGATATGCCCGTCAGCTCCAGCAGTTCTTTTTTGGAAATGAGTTCTTCATCCATGGTGTCTTCCCTCCTTGTTACAAGAATAGCGTAACATAACAATGTTACGTTGTCAATGTGCAAATTGATAATTTTTACCGGTTAGATTGTGAAGAAATTAATTAAAAATAATTCCGAATAAGCTTGCAATTTGGACAAGTCGATGTTATAATAAGACTACAAAAAAGAAAACGGAAGGGGTTGATTCCAGTGGGCATTACAGAACAGGAAACGGAGACGTGTCAGAGGCTGCCAGGGGCGGCGGCGCTCACCGGAAAAGGCCATCAGGCTGGCAGATGAGCCTTAAACCCAAGATGATAAACGGTTAGGAATGGTGAGTGTTCGCTGAGGTGCCAAGGAGGTGTCCATCAGCGGACGGCAGCAAAAACGCCGCCGAACCCCGGCAGTTGGAAAGCCAAACCCGCTGCGGGGAAAGGAGAGCATCAAGGAAACCTAGCGAAGACGACTCATGAAATAGAGGACAGCCGCAACGGCGGTTGATCCGGTGACAAACCCGATCAGAGGAAAGGAACGATCAAGGAAATCTAGCGATATAGAGCCTGAACCAGTCAGGCGAGGTCACAACAAACGAACTCCGGCTGACGGAGGAAACTCTGAAAGCCTGTGCGGAACAACAAAGCATGGCAGGAGGACAGTCCAATGAAAAGGGGAGCACCGCGAAAGCGGTAAAGCGACAAAGAACCCGTTCAGGGGAAATGGGAAATCCGGCTTCGGGACGGAGCCTGTGCGAACGGAAAGCATAACAGGAGGACGGTCCAATGAAAAGGGTAGAGCCGCAATAGCGGCAAGCGCAACAGGACAAAAGCGATACCCGATTTGGGGGAAAGGGATTACCAAAGCAGCAAACAGAAAGAGTCTTGATGTGATCGAGACAAGGACACAAATACATCCCACTTGCAGCCCGGGTCCCGATGTGCGGTGCATGATCGGAGAAGGGGAAAGGCGGGAGTGTCCGCCATAATGCAAAGTGGTCAACCAATAAAAAAGGCGTCTGCGGACGCCTTTTTTGATGCGCGCAAAAGAGCAGAGATTTTGCCTGACGACTGAGGAAAAATATGGCGGCATACAAAAGTGTGTGGTATAATGAATCACGATTTTATCGGAGGGGTGGCGCTATGCTGGTGCTGGCTGAACCGGACGTCCGGTTCGAGCGGTTGTACCGCGATATGATGGCCGAGTGGTCTCTGGCGGACGAGACGCCGCTGCCGTGGCCGCTGCAGGAGGACGCGTCCGATTTTGCCGCGCTGACGGACAGGCTTAACGACATCGCGCGTGGCGTGGGTGTGGCAGAGGGCTTCGCGCCGTCGTCCACGTATTATGTTTATGACGAAGATACAAACATGCTGGTGGGCGCGGTCAATATTCGCCATTGGCTTGGGGAGAAGGCTGGTTACTGGGGGCACATCGGGTACGGCGTGCGTCCGAGCCTGCGGCGCAGGGGTTATGCATCAGCCATGCTGGCACTGGCGCTGGAGAAATGTGCTGCGATGGGCATGACGCAGGCGATGGCCGTGTGTTTCAAGCACAACATCGCGTCAGCCAAAACGATACTGAAAAACGGCGGTGTGCTGGACAAGGAACTGTCCGAACCGAACACCGGACAGACGATACAGCAATACTGGTTCGACATAACCAAAGGGGAAAAGCCATGAAATACGCTGACGATTACGCGGGCTGGGCATCCGAATACGACCTGTTCGGTGAGATAGACAACATCAACGCGAACGAGCGGGACATGCTGGACGCGCTGCTTAAGGAATGCGGCGCGGCGTCGGTGCTGGACTGCGCCTGCGGTACGGGGCAGCACATCGTGATGCTGTCGCAGCTGGGGTATGAGCTGTCCGGCAGCGACTATTCCGCCGCAATGCTGGATGCCTGCCGTGCGAACCTTGACCGGCTGGGTCTGCGCGCGGAACTCAGGCAGTGTGACTATCGCGAACTGGACAGCGCATGGCCGCAGCGTTTCGACGCGGTGCTGTGCATGACGCAGGCACTGAACCACATGCACACGCGGGAGGATCTGGTGGCGGCGCTGACGTCGATGCGGGGGCGGCTGCGCCCCGGCGGCCTGTTTGTGGCCACGCAAAGCACAGCGCACCGCACGCTGGGCGACGAATACCGCGTCAATCTGGTGGTCAACAACGCGGACTTCACACGGCTGCTGCTGCGGGACATCGACGGGCAGTTTCAGACGATACGCGTGGTGGATATATTTCACGGCGGCGGGCGGTCGGAGATGAAGACGCATGAGATCCGCATCCGGCTGCTGCTGGACGACGATTATACGGAGCTGCTGGAAGCGACGGGCTTTTCAAATATCCGGCTGTACGGCGGATACGACCGTTCTGCCTACGACAGGGCTTCGTCGTGGAAGCTGATCGCGACGGCGCGTGCCTAAATTGGCAGCACAATCTAACACAAACCGAGGTCGCTTTTGGGTAGGCTCACTCTGAGTGGAAAGACTAAGGAGCAAAGACGGATTAATAATTCATGAGCAGGTGAACATCTTTGGACAAAACATACTTACTATTACGGGATATCAAGCAATGTCCGGCATTATACCTTGGCAAGCCCTCTTTGAAGCTCTTATACACATTTCTTAACGGCTATAAGCATCATGAGATCCCGAGTCCGCCAGATTGTCTGGACGGATTTCAGGAATATATTGAGGAGATTTACGATATTCATACGACTCATCATTGGGCCAATATCATTCAGTTCTATTCAAGTACGGAAGAAGAGGCTTTCAACAAGTTCTATGAGCATTTCGGCAATTTTATAAGGAACAAATCAGACTTGTTCCCGGACGTCGGGATGGCGAACCGGGTGGACAAGTACACAGAGATTATACGCGAAAAGCTGCGCGAGATTGAAGAGAAAGAAAAGGTGACAGTGCTGCTCGCGGTGGAGTCGGGCAGCCGGGCCTGGGGCTTCGCCTCGCCGGACAGCGATTACGACGTGCGCTTCCTGTATGTGCGGCCCAAGGAACACTACCTGCGGCTGCAGAAGCGGCGCGATGTGATCGAATACATGCTGGATGACGTGCTGGACATCAACGGCTGGGACATAGACAAGACGCTGCGGCTGATGCGCGGCTCCAACCCCACGCTGTTCGAGTGGCTGTCGTCGCCCGTTGTGTACGCGGAGAAACCCTTTGCGGTGCGGCTGCGTGAGGCGTCGCGGGATTGTTTTCTGGCCAAGCCGGGGCTGCATCACTATCTCAGCATGGCTGCCGGAAATTACCGCGAATACCTCAAAGGGGATTTTGTGCGGCTGAAGAAATACTTCTATGTGCTGCGCCCGCTGCTGGCCTGCCGTTACATACTGGAGCACGGCACGCAGCCGCCCATGCTGTTCGACACGCTGCTGCGCAGCCAGATGGACGACGCGCTGATCCCCGCCGTTGAGCAGCTGATGGAGCGTAAACGGCAGACACCTGAGCTGGGCGAAGGGCTGCGTGTGGACGCGTTGAACGAATTTATAGAGGCGGAGTTGTCTGCGCTGGAGGAACGCATCGCGCGGTTGCCCGACAGGCCAAAGTTAAGCTGGGAGCCGCTGAACGAGCTGTTTATGAAAGCGCTGGAACAGAATCCGGTGCTGTAAAGGTATTATATTATAACATTTATAAGGGGTGGAGGGACAAAAAATGAGGGAACTGAACTGGTATTGCCCCGCGGTGGACAGGGAGATCGGGGATAACGTTTGCCGCGAATATCAATGCGCCGGCAAGCGCTGCGGCGGCGACGAAACGCTGCACGAGCTGGAGCGGTGGCTGCGCATGACGCGCCGGTATGCGGACATCAACGCATTCCATAAGGTGTGCACAGGCTGCGCGCACGGGATGCGGGAATGAGATTGTTACATGGGAGGTTATCATGGAATTCTTTGATCTGATCGGGCAGCGGTACAGCGTACGTTCATACAAGCCGGACGCAGTGGAGGACGACAAGCTGCGTAAGGTGCTGGAGGCGGGCATAATAGCGCCCACGGCGTGCAACCTGCAGCCGTTTAAGCTGGTAGTGATGCCGGTGGATAAGCACTTTGAAACGCTGAAAAAGATCTGCCGGGCGTCCTTTTTTACGCAGGCGCCGCTGGTGATCGGTATATACGCTGACATGGATGCCGCGTGGGTGCGCAAGGATGGTAAAACCTATGCGGACGTGGATGCCGCCATCGTGATGGACCACATGATACTGGCGGCAACGGCGCTGGGCCTCGGCACATGCTGGATCGGCGCTTTTGATGCGCAGGCCGCGCGGGACGCGGTGGATTTCGGCAAGGGCTTCGAGCCGGTTGCGTTCACGCCGCTGGGTTATCCGGCTTCGTCGGCACCCGAACGGCAGCGCAAGGCGCTGGACAATATCGTCGTCTACCTGTAAGCAAAATGCCACACAAAACATACCTCCCGGGATTTATCCAAGGCGCGCAGGCACACCGCCTATACATAAAAGCTGCGGTCTGGGTTATTCGATGCCGAGCATTACATCGACGCCCTCGGTTTTAACGGGACGGGATATGCTGTCACATTGTCCACCTGGAATTTGATAAAAGCCATTTTGCCGCCCTGCACGGACTTGCCCGTTTTGACATCAAACACGGAACCGTGACGCGGGCAGATGATGTTTTGGCCTTCCAGCCGTCCGTCTGCGAGGGAACCGCCCATGTGGGGGCATTTGTTGCTGATCGCATAGTAACCGTCATCCAGCCGGGCCAGCATGATTTCGTGCCCTTCCAATGTCAGCTTGACTTTGCCGCCAACTGAGAGGCTGGCTGCTTCGGCGACTTTCACATATTTCATGGTGTTTCCTCCAGCTTTTTATTTGGTTTATTATACCACATAAACGAGGAAGCGGAAACTGAAACAAGCAAGGGCATTGAACGCATTGCCCTCATAAAAGATACCTTTAGTCAAAGGAGAAGTGATTGATGAAACTGCTTATATTATCCGGAAATCCTAAAACGGACGGACTGTGCCAGTCCATCATCGACGCGGCGGCATCGGGCGCCCGCGACGGCGGCGCGGACGTAGAGGAAGTGCGCTTGTGCGACATGGAGATCGCGCGGTGTCATGTGTGCGATAACGGCTGGGGTGTTTGTCGTGAAGAAGATTACTGCGTTTTCGGCGGTGATGGCTTCGACGACGTGAGCGCGCGTGTGCTGGCGGCAGATGCGGTGGTGCTGGCCACACCGGTCTACTGGCACGAGACGTCCGAGTCGCTCAAGAGTTTTCTGGACCGGTTCCGCCGCTGTTACTTCGGCGCAGGCGGACCCTTCTCTGGCAAGCAGGCGCTGCTCATCGCGTCGGCAGGGGGGACAGGTAACGGAATTCTGCCATGCATGCAGCAGCTGGAGCGTTTTTGCCAGCATACCGGCGCAGAGGTGTTCGACATGATCGGCGTCAACCGCTGGAACAACGATTACAAGCGCGAGACAGCCTATGCCGCCGGGCGAGCAATGGCTGAAGGGCGTAAAAACGGAGATACGGTGTAAACCGTTTGCGGTGTGCCTTGTCTGTCATGAGGGAAGAGCCGCGTTTTTTGCTATCAACATTACTCATCGCACCTCGCGCTTTCTTTTTTCTCGTTTCGACAATATACGTCAATTTATGTGATTGTATATGCGCTTTTGTGACATTATAATACAGATAGCGCACTTGCGATTCATTATACCGTTATCCATGATGATGCAACGAGTTATGGGTAAAGGTAACATCTTTACCCCTGTTCGGAGAAAATAATGAGCATTAGCAAAAAGCTTGGCATAATGTTTATGGCTGTCATATGCCTGATGATATTGGTATTTTGGGTACTGCATCCGGCCGGAAGCTTTGAGCCAAAGTATCTGATGGCAATACTCAATACAGTATTTATCGGGGCAGCTAACCTGCTGGTGTTCTTTTTGGTTTCACGTACATATCTGAAGTCTGGCTATATCAGTGCGGTTCTCATGGCTGCCGCTACATTGATCATGGGTTTGGGAGCCATTTTTTCAGGGTGGATGCGCTATATGCCCGGAGGAATGAACGTCTACTCCGCGATATTCAACGTGAATGCGTTGGTGGCTTCGGTACTCCATCTGACGGCAGCCTTCCGTGAGCATCGGGACAGAGCGAGCGGCTCTTTGATGAAGTATGCGTCTTTAAAGCTGACGTTGCTCATCGCAGGCAGCTGCGGATTCACGGTTTTTATTACGGCGGGAGCTATCTATGGCTTTTTGCCCGCCTTCGTTCTCAACAACAGTGATACGGCTCTGCGCAACGCGGTGGTGTATATAGCCAGTGCGGTGCATCTGTCGGCGGCAATGGCGCTGATTAAAAGCTATCAGCGCAACAAGCAGGATCATCTTTTCTGGTACTCGCTGTCCATGCTGATGTTCGCTGTGGGTCTGCTGAATTCCGGTATGGAACTCGAATCGGGTGGTTGTATAGACTGGGTTGGCCGGCTGGCTCAATACATCAGCGGAGTGTTCGCATTCTTCTCGGCTTACGAGATATTGAGGGCAGCGCGGCGACGGGGTATGGGAGTGCCCGGCGCAATGTCGCGCTTTTTTTCGGAAGCTCCGCCGCTGTACCAGAATGTGCTGGATGCATGCAGTTATGCCATCGTTTCGGTGGACCAGTGCTTTAGTGTGCTTTATGTCAACAGGGAGGCGGAAACGCTTTTCAAAATCAGCGGGGATCACGCAGTCGGACTGTCCTTTGGCTCGTTTGTCGGAGATGATGACAGGCAGCGGCTGCAGCAGGATATATTGAACTTTGCCGGAAGTGATGAGAGTGCACTGTCGTATGGTATGACAGAAATCATGGCCCAAGACAGCATGGGCCGAAGATTCCCTGCCGAGATTTCCGCATCCGTTTATGATGCGGGGCCGGGCTGTGTTTGCACCTACTTCATCCGTGACATCACGCGTCGCGTCAAAGCCCGGCAGTTGGCCGATCAGCAGACCACCGTTTTGCTTGCCATAAACAGAATATATGATAATGCTGTTTTCTGTGAAACGCCGGAGAAGATGACGAAGGACTGCCTTTTGGTGCTGGAAGAGGTCACAAACAGCAAAGCCAGCTTTATGTCTGAACTCAGGGAAAACGGAGAATTTATCGAAACGGCTTTCAGCGAAGCAACCGAAGCGCTGAATAAAGTCGACCCGGCGGAAAGGGACATGTCGGGGCCGTCTGAATTCAGGCTGCACGGGCTTTACGGTGCTGTAATAGAGTCCGGCAAAGCGTTACTGACCAACGACCCGACGTCGCATCCGGCTTACCGTGGCGTACCGGAGGGCCATATCCCGCTGACCGCGTTTCTCGGCGTGCCTATTTTTCACGAAGGAAAACCTGTGGGTGTCATTGCTGTTGCGAACCGTGAGGGCGGCTTCGGTGAGGAAGACCAGGAGATGCTTGAGGCATTGGCTCCCACGATATTGGAAGTCTGCATGCGAAAGAGGGCTGAGATATCTGCGCACAAAACCGGTTTTGAACGGACCGTGCAGCTGCTGTCTCAGGAGTTTATCAACACGCCGCTGGATCATCTGGACAGCGCGGTAAACAGTGCCATGGAGTTGGTGGCGCAGTATTGCGGTACGGAGAGAGCGAACATCTATATCTATGACTGGGGCGAGGAGATAATACGGCGTCTCTACGGCTGGGACAGTGTCAAGCACAGGCCTATTGGTGAAAAAAGCGATGTAATAGCTTTTGCAGACATTCCGGAAATCATTGAACATCATAAAAATAGTAAAGTTCATTTGGTTAATAGTATCAAGGATCTACCCGAAAACAGTCAATACCGAAGGACTATGTTCACCCGGAGAACAAACGCCACGGCTGATTTCCCGCTGATTTTTAATGGAAAAGTGACGGGTATACTGAGCCTCAGCACAGCGAAAAAAGCGATGCGGTGGACGAAAGACTCCATCGCGGCAGTCGAAATATTCTGCCAGATGATTGTGAGCGTACTGATGCGAAAGGAGAGGGAACAGGCGATCAGTGAGGCGCGCGAACGAGAGAAACGGCATATCGGCTTTGAGCGGACCATACTGGTGCTGGCGCAGAACTTTATTAACACACCCATAGAAAAATACCGGGATTCAATCATCAGTGCGATGGGCATTGTGGGCGGAAATGTGGATGCGGACCGCGTCACGATATACCGTTTTGACTGGGATGCCGGCGTGGCGCGGCATATGTACGAGTGGGACCGGCTGCCAGAATTCTATGAAGGAGAACGGTTGGCCGCTGTACCATTGGATAAGCTGTCGGCGGTGATAGCAGCGCTTGAAAACGGGCAGGTGCATAGCCAACGCGTATTGGATCCGCAGCATGTCAAAACAGCGTTTGATGAAATTACAGACATATCGGGCTGTGTATCCGGCATCATTTTCCCATTGTACAGAAACGGCAGGCTGTATGGTTCTGTGGGGCTTTCGGCACTAACCGATAAGCTCAAGCTAGAGGTGTATGAGCCGCTGGTGCGGGTGTTCTCGGAGATGGCCTCCAACATGCTGGAGAGAGTTGACGCCATGCTGGCGCTTCAGGAAGCCAACGAGGCCAACAGAATGATACTGGATTCCACATACGACGGCGTAGCGATGCTCGCGCGCGACAGCACGGTGCTGAGCGCGGGCCGCTTGTATGCAGCCCAGTTCGGCAAAACGCCGGAGGAAATGGTGGGTAAGCGCATGCGGGACTATACGCCGATAGGGCGATACGGTGGATTTGCAAAAAGGCGTGCACAAATGATCGGGCGCGTTTTTGAGACCGGTGTGGCGGAGTCGTATGAGGATTGCAGGGAGGGCATTTGGCTGGACACCCGCGTATGTCCGGTATTTAAAAACGGACAGGTAGCGGCAGTTACCCTTTTCTGCACCGACATAACGGATCGTAAAAAGGCTGCGGAAGAGCTGTCCCATATTGCAGAGCTGGAGCGTCAGGCAGAAATTATGCAGCAAAAAGAGGCGGATTACCTGCAAATGCTGGACGGCGCCTCAGACGGATCATGGATATACGATATCAGAACAGGAACGGTCCAGTATTCAGAGCAGTGGATCAAGCTGATTGGCATGGAGGAAGTGCCGCTGGAAAAACGACTGGCACATGTCACTGGAACTCTCCTGCATCCGGATGACAGAGACAAGGTGATGGATGCGCAGAGGACGGTGTTCGATAACAAACTGCCAAAGTATAAGCTGGAATACCGTATAAGGACTGCGAGCGGGCAGTATATCTGGGTGCTGGGGCAGTGCAAGGTGCTGTATAATGAAGAGGGGCTGCCGGTTAAAGTATACGGCACTTCGATGGACATCACGAACAGGAAGCATACAGAAAGAGCGCTCGGCGAGAACGAACTGCTGCTGCGTACCTTCATGGACAGCGCTTCGGATTTCATGTTCATCAAGGACAGGGAAAGCCGGATTGTGATGGTCAACGCGGCATACGGGCGCGTCTTTGATGTGGATATCAAAGATGTGATCGGCAAAAACGATTATGAGCTTTATAAGGATCAGGAGCTGGCTCGTGAGGTGACAGAGAACGACAAACTGGTGATGGAGACCGGCCGCATGCTCATCTGTCAGGAATCTGTGATGACCAGAAACGGGTACAGGACGTTCTCGCTGGCCAAAGTTCCCTGGCGGGATATGCATGGCAGCATACTTGGCGTGCTGGGAACGGCTCACGATATCACCGATCTGAAAAACGCGCGCGATGAATTGCAGGAGATGGTGAGGTCGCTCAGACGCAGCAATGAGTGCATTGAGCTGCTGTATGAGACCTCGCAGTGTATATTGAGCAGCGCCTCGCCGCGGCAGGATATCGAGCAACTCTGCATCAAGGTGATGAATTTCCTCGGCTGTCAGGTGTTCTTTAATTATCTGCTGGAGAGTGAAGAGCCCATAATGCAACTGAACGCCTGCAGCGGTGTAACGGACACGCAGCGGACGCAGCTGGAGCACCTGCCTGTGGGTTCGGCTGTGTGCGGCTGCGTTGCAAAAACCGGCACCCGGATTGTTGCGGACAATATACAATTTGAAAACTGCGCCGGCACAGAGTTTTTCAAGGAGATTGGCATACGCGCTTATGCCTGTCACCCGCTGATGGCAGATGGCATACCCATCGGCACCCTTGGCTTTGGAACACGGAGTAAGGACATCTTTGACGATGAGGAACTGGCGTTGATGAAAACGGTGGCTGACAGCATTGCTGTGGCGATGAAGAGGAAACAGGCAGAAGAAGCGCTGCAGGAAAATGAAATGCTGCTGCGGGCGATCATCAACGGCACGAATGATCCGGTGTTTTTAAAGGACCGGCAGGGCCGCATGCTGATGGCCAATGAAGCGACAGCTGCTGGCAACGGAATATCGCTGGTTGAGATACTGGGAAAAACTGTGCTGGAATACCACCAAGATTTGGAGTGCGCCAGAGATATATTTGAGAACGACAGTCGGGTGATGGATAACGACAGCGCCGAATTGATTGAGGAGAGTCTTCTCTCCGGCAAGGGTATGCGTACGTTTCTCTCCAGCAAAACGCCATGGCATGATTCGCAGGGCCATGTGATCGGGCTGATCGGCGTCTCGCGGGACATTACGGACAGAATCGAGATGGAGAAAGAACTGCGCCAGACGGCTGAAGAACTGGCGGAGAAGAACGCACTCGTGACAGACTTCTTTATCAATATATCGCATGAATTCAAAACACCGATTTCGGTGTTGCAGCTGGCCATGGAGATACTGGGAGAGCATCAAAAAAGGGGCAGCATTGATGATGCGCTGATGCGGAGAAACCTTGACATCATGCTGCTGAACACGTGCCGGCTGTCCAAACTGGTAAGCAATCTGCTCGACATCACCAAGATCGATGCCGGCTTCATGCAGCCCATGTGCGCACAGGTCAATATTCTTGAGCTGATGGAGAACCTGGTGGAATCGGTAAAGCCATACGCCGCCAAACGCGGTCTCAAGCTGGTGTTTCTGCGCTTTATGAGAAACAAAACGATACAAACGGATTCCGAATTCGTCGAACGTATCGTCATCAATCTGTTGTCCAACGCGATCAAACATACGGGAAAAGGGGGTGTTGTGACCGTGTCGTGCGAGGATCTGAGTACCCATATTGTCATATCCGTTCGGGATAACGGCGAAGGCATACCGGAGGACAAGCAGCAACTGATATTTGACCGTTACCGTCAGGTGAACAACACGCTGGCACGTTCCAGCGAAGGCTGCGGCATTGGCTTGTCGCTGTGCAGGTCGCTCACGGAGCTGTTGGATGGGCAGATTTGGATGGAAAGTGAGCCCGGCCGCGGCAGCGTTTTCTTTGTTAAACTGCCGGTGGCGCAGCAAAAAAGCGCGCCTAAAAATATCGGTGTGCAGTCCTCCAATCTGCAGAGCCGCATCATGACGGAGTTTTCAGATATCAGTTTTTGAATCAAGGGTTTGAGAGTTGATCTGCTTGGCGGTGACAGCTGCTCCGATAGCCGCCGCTAGCTTTTCACAGTCCACAGGCTTAACAAAAAAACCGGCTGCGCCCAATTTGAGCGCCTGCCTGATAATAGCGTCTGTTCCCAGCGCCGATACGATGAATACAATAGGTTGGATTTCGGACTCGCTGATCGTTTGAAGCAGTTCGAGACCGTCCATGCCGGGCATGACGATATCCAACAACAGCACGTCCACTGCAGAGTTGCTTAGAAGATGAAGTGTATGGGGGCCGTTGTGGGCAATGCCGACAACTTTGATGCCCGGATAAAACTCCAGGCGTTCCTTGAACAGCACGGCGAATTCCATACAATTGTCAGTTACCAAAACGCGTATAGGATCCATGGATGCACCTGCTTTTTGCAATATTAAGTTCTTGTTTAGTTTAACAAAAAATTTTAGCTTAATCAATATAAGTTTCCAACTTTAAACAAAAACCAGATCCGTCTATGTGGCATAAGCGGTTTCAGCTCTGCGCGGTGAGGCATGCTGTGGGCGTTTTGTCCGTCCGGACATCGGAAAGAGCGATCTCCACACGTTCCAATAACGATAAACTGTCCTGTGAGATGTGTTCTGACGGACAAGCCAATGGCAGCGACGACAGCTCCACACAAAAACGGCTTCCACGGCCCGGCCGGCTTTTGGCATATATGTGCCCGCCCAGCAACTCCACGAGCGACTTGGTCAGTGATAGCCCGATGCCGCAGCCCTCGTGCGTCCTTGCAAGAGAGTCCGTATGCTGGAAGCGGTTGAATATCGAATCGATCATATCTGCCGGTATGCCGCAGCCCTCGTCACTCACCGATATCAACACGCAGCCACTGGACTTTTTAATGCTGACCTGCACCAGCCCGCCAGAGGGAGAGTATTTTACCGCATTGGACATCAGGTTAAGAAGTATTTTCTCAAGTTTGTCCCGGTCTGTTGGTATTGTCAGCGAAGCCATGTCCGGAAGGAATTGGATGCGCAAAGCAGTGCCAGATAGACAGGTGCGCACAGCGTCAACGATCTCTTCAGTCAGAGGGATAATATCTATATTTGTGAGGCGGGGGCTGTCATAACCTGCTTCCGCTTTGGTGATGTCCAGTATATTGCCGACCAGATGCATAAGCCTGTATACATTTGTTCGCATTTCGCAGTTCATCTTAACCACGCTGTCTCTGAACTGGCATTTAGCTTCCTCCATATGAAGATCCATCATATCCAGCTGCATCAAAAGCACTGACAGCGGCGTACGGAATTCATGAGAAACATTCAGAAAAAAGTTGTTGATCAGCAGGTTTTGTTCGGCCAGGCTGTCTGCCTGCTGCTGCAGCGCAAGTTCCAGCTCTTTACGTTCAGTGATGTCTATGAACGTGCCATAGGTTTTGACCAGACGGCCTGCCTCGTTATATATGCACTTGCCCTGAATCAGCACCCACAGCGCGCGGCCCTTCTTGTCAGTCACTCTGTATTCCCGACGGAACGTGGGCACTTTGATCTCCTCTGCACGATTCCGGTCCGATCTGATGGCGGAAACATCTTCGGAGCCCATTTTTTTAAAGAATTGCTCCAGCAGTATGGAGGGCGGCAGGCCAATCAGATTCAACCGCTGCATCCACTTATCTGAATAGCGTGTCGTCCCGTTCTCAAAGTCTACGACGAAGCTGCCCTCCGTCGTGCTGTTGAGTATATCCAGATATTCTTGTTCTCTGTTTTGTCGTTCGGCAGATTGTATCCGCAGCGCGATGGACGCCTCTTTTTCCGCTTCAAGGTTCTTTCTGTCGGTGATATCCGTGGATAAAACCGTTACAGCCACTGCTTTATCGTTCTGAAATACTGGAAAAAAACGGTTATCGTACCATCGCCCATCCCGGCAATCCTCCAGGGATGCGGGTTGTCCGGTTTCGAGCACTTTTTTGAACAGAGCGCGTCGGCGAAGGAATATATTTTTGGATTCATGAGTAAGAGCGAATTCGTCCATGTTACGGCCAATCAACTCACTTGGCTTTTTACCGAACCGTCTTGCAAATTCACGGTTGACATTCAATATGGTGTATTCGCTGTTCAGCATGCCAATGGCGTCGTGAGTGGAGTCGAACAACAGATTCATGGACTCTATGGTTTCTTTCTGCGCCAGTTCGCAACGAATGCGCAGCAGGAAACCGGCAAGCAGCGCGCCGAACAGCTCCAGCTCACCGGAAGCATAATGTTGCTGAAACCTGTCGCCGGGTATTCCGGTCAAACGGCATTCGCCGATCTTTCTGCCGCCCGCGATTAGTGGAATGTTGAGGGTTTCGCGGGCGATGGGTTCGTCAGCGGGAGAGCCGTCAGGCGAGATGCCAACGAGCCTGGCCGGGTCATTTTCGTGGCTGTTTAAATATACATGGGCGTTATCCGCACCAACATACGCTGCAGCACTTTCCATCGCAAAGGAAATGGCAGCCGCCTGATCTTCCGGGGTTGCGTTGTTAAGCCTGACTGCGACAGCGGTCAAAACGTCGCAGAACACAGCCGGGCTGGATGCAGAAATGACAGGGGATGCACTGTTAACGGGGTACAAGCCGTCTGTTGAAATCTGAGTCATGCACGTTTCCTCCAATGTATTTGTTGAAGCGCTGATGTTTGCTTTTTGCCTGCAGCGTGTGGCAGGCTGGCTCTTTGTGCACGGATAATGGTCATTGCGGCGGTTAAGGAAAAGAACATTTTTCGACTCATAAAGGCATATTTCGAGAATATTCTTAAACACCCTGCATTTTCGACAAAATATGTTATGATTTGACTTATTACGCGAAACCGGAAGAATCTCAAAGCAAAAGGATGATATTTTCTACTGACAGACTGTTACGACAATATATATATGAATTCTGTTAAAATAAACACTACACACGCTCTGAAAATGTGGTATAATGCAAATCGTACAATGACGGCAGACATGGTGAAACCACGGCGCGCCATGCGCCTTTTTATTTTGAGTTTATTACTGGGGGTTGCTTACAAATATGGGACTGTTTGAACAGGACAGTATAGGTATAGATCTGGGCACGTCTAACGTGCGCATATTCGTGAAGGGGAAGGGCATCGTGCTCATTGAACCGTCGGTAGTGGCGGTTAACAAGAATTCCGGAGAAATACTCGCCATCGGAGAGGAAGCCAACGCGATGCTGGGCCGAGCGCCCGGCAACATTGCTGTGGTGCGGCCTTTGCGTGACGGTGTCATATCCAGCTATCACGATACTGAACGTATGCTCCGTTACTTTCTGCGTAAAGTGATTGGGCGGCGGCTGTTTGTGAAGCCGAGCGTTGTCATCTGTGTGCCGTCCGGCGTGACGGACGTGGAGCGGCGCGCGCTGATCGAAGTCGCGGAAGAAGCAGGTGCACGCCGTGCGAGCCTTATCGAAGAACCTATTGCAGCCGCCATTGGTGCCGGGCTGGATATCAGTGCGCCGTACGGCAGCATGATCATTGATATCGGCGGCGGGACAACGGACGTTGCGGTGATATCTCTGGGCGGTATGGTTATCCATGAGTCGCTCAAGGTCGCGGGGGACAAGCTGGACGATGCGGTGATGCGTTACATGAAGAAAAAGCACAATCTGCTCATCGGCGAGAAGACCGCGGAAGAGATCAAGATCAACGTCGGCTGCGCGTACCCGCGCGAGGAGCCGGTGCATATGGAAGTCACGGGACGCAACCTGATATCCGGTCTGCCCAAATCAATGGTACTCAGCTCCAACGACACAATAGAAGCATTTGAGGAACCGCTGGCCATGATGCTGGAGACGGTGCACAACGTGCTGGAACGTACACCGCCCGAATTATCGTCCGATATCAACGAAAACGGCATCTGCATGACGGGCGGAGGCTCGCTGATGTACGGCCTTGACCGGCTGATCAGCATGAAAACAGGGCTGCCTTGCTACGTTGCGGATGATGCGATTTCCTGTGTCGCCATCGGAACGGGACAGGCTGTGGACAGTGCGGCCTTGATGTCCGACAGTACCGTCCAGTATTATCAGCCTGAGGAGTACTAAGCTTCCGGACTCTGGCAAATTCGCACATATCTGCGCGCGGAATTATTGTTTTGGCATACGACAACAAAGTATGTTATACTACATGTGTATCCAGACAGTGATATTTTTCGCATAAAGCACGGCTTGCAGTGGCAAGCACGCAGCAGCGAATGGACAGGGGGATAATGATGAAGGAAAAAAAGTACGTAGAGTTTCTGGAGACGCTGGATTTTCCCAAGGAACGGCAAAGATACATTAAGAACGTGAAATATCGTGTGGTGGATGAGACGCCGGACAAGTACATCATGTCCAAGCGTCGTAACATCGAGCTGAGCAAGTCCAATGAGGGTGTCCAGTACGTAACGGGCAAGATCTGATACGTACGGCGGCCGCTCAGAATGGCGGTTCTATTAAATCAACAGAGACGGGTCTGAAAAGGATTCGTCTTTTTTATTTTCCTGTTTTGTAGAAATTATTATTGCCAGACAATAATAATGGTGATAGAATTATTGCAAGACAATAATTTTGTATGAGGAGCAGGAAATGCGTAAGTATTGGCTGTATCTTTTATTAGGTGCCGAAGTTCTGCTGTGCGCCGCTGCCGCGCTGTTTGTTCTGGCAGCTGACGCGGGCGGTTTGCTGTCTGCACAGCAATTTCCCTTGGCAACAATTGGTTCGTTGCTGAGAGCTCTATCCCTTTCGGGCGCTGGCGGAAACGCAGTCGCTATCGCATTGTACATACTGATATGCTGTATACCCGCTGCTGTTCTTGCAGTGGGGCTGTGGCGCAGGAAAGCGAAGCCGGAAGACGTGCTGCTTGGCATATTGACAGCCTATCTGTTTTATGCCGTTTACATGATGATCAACCCCGCAGATATCGGGCTGACACTGGGGCAGGAGGACATCGGAAAAACGGTGCTGGGCGGTGTATTCTGGTCACTGCTGGCCGGATGGCTGGCACTGCGTCTGATGCGCTTTGTGAAAAACCGCAGCTCGGAAAAAGTGCTGCGTATGTCGGGAGCACTGTTTGCGGTAACGGCAGCGATAATCGTTCTGTTTGCGGTGTTTGCGGGACTGATTGATCTGAAGGCGTCCATCGGCACGCTGGAGGCTGGCAATACAGACATGTCCTTTGCCATCAATGTGTCGGGTGCGTTTGAATCCTATGACGTGCTCATGCCAACTAAGATATTTATGGTAATAAAATATTTCATTGACCTGATACCTGCTGTGATGGACATACTCATACTGCTCTTAGCAAAGAAGCTGACGGAGCTGATGCGAACAGACAGATATGCCGAAGGTGTTGTCATGGCATCGTCGAAGCTGGCTTCACTGTGCAAGAATGCCGTTATCGTGACGGTGATCAGCGCCGCCGGCATCAGCCTGCTGCAGCTGCTGTTTGCTGGCAGTCTGCGGTCAACGGATTTCACAGTGTCGATTCCGCTGTTCTCCATCATACTGGCGTTATGCATGCTGCTGCTGTCGAGATACCTTGCTGAAAGCCGCACGATTAAGCGCGAAAACGACATGTTTGTGTAGAGGAAGCAGGCTATGGCGATACGGGTATACTTGGACGAGGAACTCAGGAAGAAAGGGATGACGGCGAAGGAGCTATGTGCTCTTGTGGGCATCACTGAGGCGAATCTGTCCATGTTGCGCAGTGAAAAGGTGAAGGGCGTCCGCTTTGTGACGATCAACCGCATCTGTTATTTTCTCGGCTGCGACGTGGGGGACATACTGAAATTTGACGGGAATCTGGAGGAGAACGAGGATGAATAAAAGGGTTGCCGCCTGGCTGGTATCCACGGTGATACTGCTGACGCTGGGTGGATGCCAGCTGGCTGTGGAAGGTAAGGGAACGACTGCAAATCCGGACGCGCTGCGCGGCATGTTCATCACATTCGGGTCGAGCTTTGCTGCCGACAATACGGCGCTTACGGACGAAATGATTGACAGCTGGGTAAGCGGCGTTACACAAATCCCGGACAGAGCAAGCGCGGGACAGCGTGTATATGCTACGATGCAGCCGGATGAATACGGCGGGATGCAGTATGTGTTTAGCGGCATCGAGGGTGTTCCCATGTTCGAACCCCTGATACATGGCAATGGAGACAACAGCGATTATTGGGCTTCCTGTTTTGACAATTCGCTGCTTGATGTTATGACGACCGTCGGCGGGATGGGTTCGGGCTCAAGCATTAAAATTGAGGGAACGCTGACGCTGACGCTGAATACCGAATTGTGCGATGAATACGGTCAATGCATATTGTATCTCAACCCGGTATATCAAAACGAAGACGGCGAGGTGTATATGCTGCCGGCCGGTTCCGGTGTGGCGCTGTTCGGACAAAATGCGGAAGACGGAACAGCACTGATGTCAGTCGGTAATCTGGGTAAATTTACGATTTCAAACAGTACCACGATGACAAGCGGACAGAAGAAAGAGAGCTGGAGCGGGGAGTTCAGCGTGACAGTGATGGGTATCGGCGACATACAGCGGTATGTGCTAAAAGAGATGGACGCAAACGACAGGCTGATCGTATCCAAGGAGATAACAGAAGGCAACATACCCGGAACCTTGACGCTGAATGACAAAACGGCATATGCGATATTGGAAGAATATAGCGAAGGCGAGGATGGGGGGACGCATGTCAACAGGTCGCTTGTGGATATGAGCGCAGAGTTCTTTACCGTCCGGTTTCCGGATCAGAAAGGTCTTGCGAGGCAGACCTTGGTTACCATTAATAACCGTCCCGATTAGCAAAAGCAGAAACACAGGCAGCAGGAGCGGCGGAGTCACTTCGCCGTTTTTGTGTTTAGCCAGTTGACATGGCGCAGACTATTGTGATAGTTTAAATGTATACTACGGATATAGTCTGGAGGAAGTATTTTGAAGACGACGCTGTTTGAAAGTGAGCTGAAGCTGATGGAACTGCTGTGGGAGCGAGAACCGGTGAGAGCGAAGGAACTGTCGCTGACGGCTGCCGCCCGCATCGGCTGGAACAAGAATACCACATATACGGTGATCAAGAAGCTGGTGGACAAGGGTGTGATACGCCGCGAGGAGCCGGGCTTCGTCTGCCATGCCGAGGTGCGCCGGGAGGAAGCGGTGCGTGCTGAGACGGATTCGCTGATCGGGCGTTTCTTTGGCGGTTCAAAGAAGGCGCTTTTCTCCGCGCTGCTAGAGGACGAGGCGCTGTCGGCAGAGGAGCTGGCTGAGCTTAAAAGGCTCATCGACGAAAAACAGTCATGAAGACGGACCTGTTCTACTGGCTGTTGAACGCCGGCATATTGGGTTCTGTCGTCGGTGGTTTGGTGCTGGCGCTGCGCCGCATTAAGCGCCTGCCGCGACGGGCGGTGTATGCGCTGTGGGCGCTGCCGCTGCTGCGCTTGTGGCTGCCTTTCGGCTTTTCCAGTGAATTCAGCCTGCTGACGCTCATCTCGCTATATGCCACAAAGACGGTCACGGTCTACCAGTCCGTTTCGCTGCCAGATATTACGCTGTCCAACGCGGTACAGGCGGCGGACAGCTATTTTCCTGTCACGTACAAAACGAACATGCTGGAACAGGTGTTTACCGTGGCGGCTCTGGTCTGGCTGGTGGGGTTTTGCGCTCTGGTCATCACGGGTACGCTGCTGTATGCTTTCACCAGTACGGAGATGCGCAAGGCCCGGCATCTGAGCGACAACGTTTATGTGTCCGCCAGCGTCACAGCACCCGCGCTGTACGGTATATTAAGACCGCGCATCGTGATCCCCGCGTACATGGAGCATACGAACCTCGACTACGTACTGTTGCACGAGAACACCCATGCACGGCGCAAGGACAACCTGTGGCGCTGCGTCGCGCTGCTGACGGCGGCGCTGCACTGGTACAACCCGTTCGTCTGGCTGTTCCTCAAGCGGTACATGGAGGATGTGGAGCTGGCCTGCGACGAAAGCGTGACCGCCAAGCTGCCGCCTCGCGAACGCAAGGCTTACGCGCTGGCGCTGGTGGACGCCGTAGAACAGCGCAGCGCCTTCGTCTCCGCGTTCGGGGGCGCGAAGATACGTGTGCGCGTCGGGAAGATACTGTCCTACCGCTCGCTGTCCATCGGGGCCGCCGTCGTGCTGGCCGCGCTGCTCGTCGTCATAGCAATCTCGCTGTTGACGAACGCTGCGGCGTAGAGCGGCTGTATGAAGGTCAAGAGATTAAGGTCAAGGCCACGGGGCTCTGCCCCGTACCTCGTTACTTTTTAAAAAGTAACAAAATATAATTTATTATAAAGGTTTTGCACAATAAGCCTTTATTCGAAACAGAAAACATGTACCGGGTTACGTTGTAAATGTATAAGTGCAACAATAAGCAACAGGGGCCATGACTGCCCGTTACAGTGACATACCCAAAATGCTTAAACAAAAAAGGAGCCGTTAGTGGCTCCTTCTGTGTACTCATTATGCTTATTAGCCCATCAGCACCTGTTCTTCCGCCATCTTGATGCGGAAGCGCCGCTCGATGTCGGATATCAGGACCATATCCTGCGGCGAGACCAGCGTGCAGGCACGGCCTGCGCAGCCCGCGCGTCCCGTCCGCCCGATGCGGTGCACGTAATACTCCATCTTATCGGGGACGTCGTAGTTGATGACGAGGTCGATATCCCGTACGTCGATGCCGCGCGCTGCCACATCGGTGGCCACCAGCACTGTGCTCTTGCCCTTGCGGAACTTGTCCATGATGCGGTCGCGCTGGTTCTGGTTTAAGTCCCCGTGCAGGCAGGAGACGGGCATACCCTGATCGGACAGCTGTTTTTGCAGCGACTTCACACGGCGTTTGGTGTTACAGAACACCAGCGCCAGCCGCGGCTTGGAATCGCCGATCAGGTATTTCACCGCGCGCGGCTTCTGACGCTCACCCGCGGTCAGGTACGAATGCTGCACCGTTTGTATGGGCGTGTTGCTCGGGCTCACCTCGATGCGCACCGGGTCGGTCTGGAACTGCCGCGTGACGCCCAGCACCGCCTGGTTCATGGTGGCGGAGAACAGCAGAGTCTGCCGATCCTTGGGCAGGTGCGAGAATATCGACTTGATGTCCGGCAGGAAGCCGAAGTTGAGCATCTCGTCCGCCTCGTCCAGCACCGCTGTGCGTATATCGCCTAGCTTCAGTATGCCGCGGCCCATCAGGTCCTTCACACGGCCCGGCGTGCCCACGACGATCTGCGCGCCCGTTTGTATCGCACGTATTTGTGTGTTCACCGACTGGCCGCCGTAAACGCTGACGACGCGCACTTTGGTGTGCTTGGACAGCTCGCGGAACACGTCCGTGATCTGCAGCGCCAGCTCGCGCGTGGGGCAGAGCACCAGCGTCTGCGTTTTGCGGTTGTTCGGCTCGGCGGTTTCGATCAGCGGCACGGCGAATGCCGCCGTTTTGCCGGTGCCCGTCTGCGCGAGGCCGATGATATCCCAATCGTTGAGTATCAGTTCCAGTGTTTTCTCCTGAATGGGCGTGGGCGTGTCAAAGCCTGCGTCCTTCAGTGTTGCTTTCATTTCTTCAGATAATAGTTCGTAGTACTTCAAATTCTCCTTCTTTCTTTTCCGTTGCTCACAAAAAACAAAGACCTCGCTGAATATACATAGCAAAGTCTTTCGATTCGTTTATGTACAACAAGCCAATTAATGTTTATAGCAGGAGCCCTATTGCTCCTATGCCAATCGCGCGGGTCTCAATACCCGTGCCGGGTGTACTATAAACACGACTTGTATAAGTGCTATTCCTGTGGAATGCTCTGCGGATATCGCAAACGAATATTTATAATACGAGTTAAATTATAAACCACATTGTTTCATTTGTAAAGCCGTGAAAAACAGGCCGTTTTTTTACAGAAATATAGAGTTCATTTTAAGCCCCTTGCGGGCGGTTTTGTCTGCGTTTCAGAAATAAACGGTACAGTACGTCCACGGTTCCCTCGGGCAGCAACGCCAGCATGGCCGTCAATACTCCTGTGCCGACGCGGTAGTTGATACGCGGGCGGCGGGCTTCCAGCGCCTTGACCACCACGTTTGCCAGCTTGGACGGGTCGCTGCCGTGCTTAAGCTCCGCCGTCATCATTGGCTTCATGCTCGTCAGTATGTCACTGTAATAGGCGGTTTCCGACTGTATTTTCTCAAAGCCGCCCAGTATATCGTCCATGAGACCCGTGTTGAACGGGCCCGGCTGTATCTTGACGACCGGCACACCGAGAAACATCAGCTCACGTCGCAGGCTGTCATTGTAGGCTTCCACCGCGCGTTTGGACAGATAATACGGTCCGGCAAACGGCTGCGATTTGCCCCACCCAGCCTCGGAGGAGACGTTGATGATGCGCCCGCCGCCCGCGCGGACCAGCTCGAAGAACACGCGGTTCACGCGCACCATGCCCGTCACGTTGATATTCAGCAGCTTTTCAGTGGCGGCGACGCAGTTGCCCTCCACCAGCGAGCAAAAGGCCGTGAGCCCCGCGAGGTTGACGACAGCGCACAGTTTGTCGGTATGGGCGCGCACCGTATCGCGGGTTTTCTCCACACTCGACATATCGGTGACGTCCATTCGCACCGGGATCACACCCGGCAGACTGCCCAGCCGCTCCAGCTTTTGGATGTTGGTACCGGCGGCGAAGACGGTATAGCTCCGATCTGAAAGCGCATGCACGACCGCGCTGCCTAGTCCGCCTGTCGCTCCTGTGACAAATACAAATTTCATACTTGGCTTTGTACTTTCGCCAGCCGTATCGGATATGCCCATGTACAGCCCCGCCTTTCCGCTCGAACTATACATAGTATATAAACAATGGGACGGATAAACAACAGCTATCCCATAATGTTATTTAAGAGAGGGTGCCCAAAGACCCAAATATAAATGCAACTCCAAAAAGTATCAGCCCAGCTCCGCGTCGATCAGCCGTATTAGTTCCTTTGTTGTCTCGTTATCCGGAAAGCCCGCGTGCCATGTGCCACCCGTTTTTGCCGCGTCTGCTTTGGCTTTGATGATGATCTCCGGGCGGTACTCGAAATGCAGGTAGTCGAAATGCGCCCATTTGCCGCCCCAGATGAAGCCGTGCGCTTCCATCGTTTGCACCAGCTCGGGCGGATAGCTGGCAAGGCGCTTTTGCGCCTGCTCGCGGGACGCCCAGCGCCAGTAATCGCCGGGGCCGCTCGCGAGGTCTATCGCGATACCGAATGCGTGCGGGCTTAACGTGTTTGTACCCGCGATCACGCGGTAGTTGTACGTGCCGTTCATGGGGTACACAAAACCGCCGATATTGGGACGCGCCTGAGTCAGTCCGGCGATGTCCCCGAACGCGGCTTCCAATGCCGCTGCCGCACCGCCCTGCTGGTTGAACCGGCCGCAGGGGGAGACGTTGCGCAGACTTTTTTCCACCTCACTTTGGCTGCTGCCGTACAGCGTATGCAGCAGCGCGTAACACCGGATACGCCCGGGATCGCTGTTGCCCTCTGGCACCGCGGTGATCATATCAGGCGGATAGGGCAGTGCCATGGAATCCTCAATGTCCGCATTCCACAGCATATCGTCAAAGCTCTTATCCTGTCCGTCGTCGAAAATGATCTTTTCGTCTGACGCCGTCAATACGTGTATCAAACCATCATCCGCTTTTTCTACGCCCGTTATATCGTTTGGATACGCCAGCATCAGCGCAAGCAGATCACGCTTCATTTCGGTATCGGCGGATGGGGTACCCTGCACCGCGAACACCGCTTCGCCCGTCTCGCCGGTGACGCGGGACACGATGACAAACAGCGCCAGCAGGCTCAGCAGCGCGATCAGCTTCAGCCTTTTCATGAGTACCGCCCTCCCTTCATGGAATCACCGGTGACTGCTTCTGTCAGCGGAGCGAATCCCGCTTTCTGATCCACGTATACGCCACGCCGCCGAAAAACAGCATGCCGCCATAACCCACCGCGGGGTACAGATACCGCACCATGTTGGAGAACCCCAGCTGAGCGACCAGCAGTGCCAGCCCGCACGTGACGGCGATCACAAGCCAGCGGGGCGCTTTGATATTCAGACGCTGCGTGAACGCGAACAGGTTGCCCACGGCGGTGCTGTACACCTCGGAAAGCAGCACCAAGGCGAACGCGATGCGCATCGCAGCGGATATCTGCTGTGCCACCGCAGCCATGGGCACCTCCAGCGTGCCCACCTCCATGATGTTGGTGAGCAGGCAAAAATATATCGTGAGCATACCGAACGCGAGACCGCCCGCACCCAGCAGTGCGCCGCCCAGCAGTGTCCGTTTATCCGGCGTAGCCGCACCCATTGGGGCCAGCACTCCCACCGATATCACGATGTTATACGATGCGTAGTTGACGGCGGACAGCAGCCAGTGCGGCGTGGAACCGGGCAATGTGGCAGCGGCGGCGATCTCGCTTTCCGTTACCGGATTCAGCAGCAGGTTGCGGACGAATATGTAAAGCAGTGCGACGATGAGGAACGGCACCACGTAACTGATGGCGGTGACCACGCCGCGCGTGCCTGTGAGCACTGTGACAAGAGAGACGGCCATCATGAAGAGAACGCCGACGATGGCCGGAAGTGAGAATTGTTCCCGGAAAACTGCGCCTGAGCCTGCCAGCATCGTGCACAGACCGCCGAAAAGGAACAGCGTGATGATCATATCGATGGCGGTGCCCAGCAGATAGCCGTTGGTATGGCGCACCACGGGCATGTGCGATGCGGCGTGGAGCTTCATGCCCAGCAGCAGCGCTGTGTACCCGATAAAGAAGAACAGCGCCGAGGATACCAGTATGCCCCATATACCGCTGAGCCCATACGCCGCGAAAAAGCGCAGCACCTCCTGCCCCGAGGCGAAGCCTGCACCCACCACCGTACCGATGTAAGCGGCAGCTATTTTGTATACACTGAATGGTTTTGCGCTGCTGTCCATAATGCTCCCCAAAAAATCATCTTGTTGTTATTTATGTAATCAAATGCTGGAATATTTCTACGCAAGCTCAGCACATATTCAAGTTTTGATTGGGGGAAACTATAGTATCATATGACGAAAAAGGAGGATACTAAATGACAGGCAAGAAGATGGACCATCCGAATCAGGGCATCACATGCTCGGTGAATACGTGCTACTATCACATGAACGGCGATTTCTGCTCCGCAGAAAAGATTCATGTGGAGCCGCAGAACGCAGTCAACGCCGAACAGACGGACTGCTCAACATTCCAGAAGAAATAACAAGGCGACGAAAGCTGCCGGGAATATCCGGCAGTTTTTTTGTGGTAATAAAGAAATTGGAGGCGTTGTCCGATGCAAACACATGAACTGATGGGGCTGTTCAGGAAGCTGGACCGGGCGTTGTTTCTCGACAGCGAATACAAGGAATATGCCGCACTGGACAGGCCGCTGCCCATCGGCATGGGCCAGACGATCTCGCAGCCCAGCCTGGTGCTGGAGATGACCGCGCTGCTTCAGCCGGACGAGAGCTGCCGTGTGCTGGAGATCGGCACCGGTTCGGGCTATCAGACAGCGTTGCTGGCGCTGGCAGCGGGCGAAGTGTACACGGTTGAGCGTATACCCGAGCTGTCGGTCAAAGCGCAGAACCGGCTGAATTCAATCGGCCTCATGAACGTACATTTTCATGTGGGGGACGGCAGCGAAGGCTGGCTGGAATTTGCGCCATATGACCGCGTGATCGTCACAGCGGGGGCGGGAATCATGCCCGAAACGTTGATAGGCCAGCTGAAGCCTGGTGGAATCGCGGTCGCGCCTGTGGGCCCAAAGGGTGTCCAGCAGCTTCTGCGTATCACGAAGGATGAAGACGCAAATGTGAACACCGAATCGATGGGCGCGGTGACGTTCGTGGAGCTGATGGGCCGTTACGGCTGGGACCAGGAATAATTAACCGTGGTTTAATGCCGTCTTAATAGGGTTATATATGAACGAATATATACATCCATTAAGAGGTATCCATGAACCGAAATCTCAAAATCAGCACGAACATACTGATCTGTGTCATCATACTGGTCGGCTTTGCCGCTGTTGCATTGACCAGCTACAATACCTACAGCAACATCATTAACGATGATATTGTGAACATATCCAAGCTGACATCCACCAGCATTTACTCAGACATACGCAACGAACTGACAAAGCCGATATTTGTGTCACTGACGATGGCGAACGACAGCTTTCTGAAAAAGTGGCTCCTTGAAGAGGGAGAGGGGAGTTCTGCTGAGCATCAGGAGGAGCTGCGGCAATATCTGATGGGGCTGAAGGAAAAATACAGCTATGATTCGGTGTTTCTGGTGTCAGCCGCGACAAAAAACTATTATCACTACAACGGCATCAACAAAGTGGTCAGTGAGAATGACGAGCATGACATATGGTATTACGACTTTTTGAACAGCGGTCTTGTGTACGATCTGGATGTGGATACTGACGAAGCCAACAACAACAGGCTGTCCGTTTTCGTTAACTGTCGCATGACGGATGAGAGCGGGGAACTGATTGGCGTGACGGGTGTGGGGCTTGAGCTTGATCATGTGCAGAGCCTGCTCAAGTCATTCGAGCAGGAATATGATCTGGAAGCGCTGTTGTTCAGTGAGGATGGCATGGTACAGATCGATACGCAAACCCAGCATAAGGACAAGCGGAACCTGTTTGATGCCGGCATATTGGGCGAAAACCGCCAGCGTATCATTGACAACAAATCTACGATGGAGATCCTGGCGTACAAGCAAGAGCCCTTCGACGGTTATTACATCACGCAATATGTGGAAGAGCTGAACTGGTATCTGCTGGTTAAGAAGGACACGTCGGTGCTGGAGCGTTCGTTGTATGCGCAAACGATAAGGGATGCGCTCATTTATGTGCTGGTGGCTGCAAGCGTGCTGTCCATCGCCAACCGGATCATCAGAAAGAACGACCGGCTGATGATGAATATGACGAAGACGGACCTTCTGACCGGACGGCCCAATCGCCGCGGTTTCAACGAGAGCCTTGAAAAGGCGATCAGTGAAGCGCCGGAGCGCGGGGTGTTCTATGTATTCGTGTTTGATATAGACAACTTTAAATCAGTGAACGACACGCACGGCCACTTGATCGGTGACAATGTACTGCGTGTCATCGGACAACTGGCCAGCGATGTGTTTACAGATAAAGGCGAGGTGTCACGCTGGGGCGGAGATGAATTCGCGGGGTATTATTTCGGCGAGATAGAGGAGGTTAAGTCCGTGGTGGAACGCTTCTTCAAAAGTGTCAAGGATGAGCCCTCGTTTGAAATGTACGGCATTACGGTGAGCCTGGGCCTGGCGCGCTCAAACAAGGTAGACAACGCAGATACTTTGATATACCGTGCCGACCAGGCACTCTATGACGCTAAGGGCGGCGGAAAAAATCGCTGGCGCATCATCGAGGGACCGCAGCGGGTCATAGAATAAGTGGGCAAAGCCGCCTTTATGCGAAGGCGGCTTTTTTGCTGTGCCGCGCGGCTGTCGTCCGCTTGTTTCCATGACACGGGAGATGGGATATGGTACAATGTGGGTATCAACTCAGGAAGGCAGATGTGAGCGATGTTTGTAAGTTATGGCCTGATCTTTTTTCTGATGCCGCCGTTTTGCTTGATATGGATCGCATGGTTGCTGGGGATCACTTTTGCGGCTGTGTATGCAGGTAAACGACTGTTGCGTATCGGTCGGGACGACGTATTGCATCCAAGAGGCTCACTGTTGCCGCTGGTACTGCCGCTTTGGGGCCTGAGTGTGGCGGCATTGTTGGTCTCGTTCATCGTGACGGTGGCAGTCAGCTTTGCATGGCCATGGCTGAGCACGGTGCACAGCGAATGGGGTATCGCATATGAACAAGCATGGGGACAGGCTGCCGTGTATGTCGGCGTTTGGTCGCTGCTGGACTTTTCGCTGCTTCTTTTGATAACACGCCGTCTGTTTGCCAGACGCATCGCCAGCAAAACAAAGGCTCGCAAGCTGTATCTGCTGCATGCAGCGGCTGCGGCGCTTTGCTGGGACTTGCTGGCATCCGCGCTGATGATACTGGTATGATGCTGGGGCATATTAAAGTTTTATAACAAAGCTGAATAAACTTGTTCAATATATTTACAAATAATTCATGATAGTGCTATACTGAATAACGCATGGGGCTTTAAAGGCAGGCTTTCCACCTCATGGCGGTAAGACAGTTTTGATTCATTTCCAATGCTCCAACGAAAAAATACCGGACGGTATTGTATGACAGAAGGGTCTAATTCTTTATTTACCAAATTCAAGGCGAGATACTCTGGGCAGGAATGTGTGCGCGCACGCACACTGCTGATTATACAGCTGACACTGCTTTTTTTGCTGATTGCCACGATCGTGCTCGTGTGTTTTGTGAATATCGGCGACAGGCTGGTGTTCTATCTGGTGCTCACGGGCAGTCTGGCTTTCCCGCTTGTTCTGTCGCTTGTATTCAATATTAAGGGACGGTATAAAGCTGCTGCATGGCTGACAATACTGACATCTGTGGTGGGGCCGTGGCTTTGCATACTGGTAGACGATACTATTGCTCATGGTGATTATGTACCGCTCATCTACATGGCGCTGTCGATACAGCTGTGCGCGATACTGTTGACTGAACGGGTAACGCTTGTTCTTGCACTGCTGCAGTTTAGCGGGCTGGCTTTGCTGATATTGTTTAATCCGGGCCTTCAGGGTATCAACTGGCCCAGTCTGATGGCCTTTATCGTATTCATGGGGACGCTGGGTATAGTGGCCAGCATGCTGAACCGGCGGCAGATGGAGCAGATCGAAAAGGATCGCAGCCTGCTGCAGGAGAGCGAAGCACGGATGCAGGAATTGGCTGTACGGGATTCTCTCACGGGACTTTTCAACCGCCGGTATATGGAGGAGACACTGGATCGGGAAATCAGCCGCGCGCAGCGGGAGCGGCGCAGCCTCGGTGTGATCATGACGGATGTGGACAGCTTCAAGCACATCAACGACGCGTTCGGACACGTTTTGGGCGACGCGGTTCTGGCCAGCGTGGCCGAAGTGCTGGATCACAACATCCGCAAGTCGGACGTGGCCTGCCGTTTCGGGGGCGACGAATTCATACTGATACTGCCAGAGTGCTCGCTGAAGGATACGGTGATGCGTGCCGAAGCCTTGCGGCGTATAGTGGAAAGAGCATGCTTAAAACTGGGCGGTTCGGAGATCGGGCAGGTGACGCTGTCCATGGGCGTGAGCGCGATACCCGAGCACGGCGTGACCGCGGCGGATCTGCTGAGGGCAGCGGACAAAGCGCTCTACGACGCCAAGCGAGGAGGACGCAACCGCGTGGAAGCGGCGAGCGCGGCAGCAGCGGGATAGAGAATAGTCCAGCAATTGCAGAATACTGCATGTGCGATGGCAGCAGCAGACATATAAACACAGAGGAGATTTTACAATGACGAAGATTGAACAGGTGCGGCAGGAGATGATGAAGGCGCTCAAAGCGGGGGATTCCAAGCGCAAGGAGGCGTTGTCACTGCTGCTTGCGGCGCTGAAGAAGAAGAACATCGATAAGCGGGCGGACTTAACCGAAGAGGAAGAGAACGCCATCGTGTTTAAAGAGATCAAGGAAGCGCAGGAAGCTGCGGACACTGCCGCAGGCCGCGCGGACATCATTGAGGAAGCGAAGCTGAAGATCGCCGTATACACCGAGTTCGCGCCGCAGCGGATGGGCGAGGAAGAGGTCAAGGCACTCATTCAAAGCGCGCTGCGTGAGATGGGTATTGATAAGCCAACGATGTCGGACAAGGGCAAAATCATCAAGGCTGTGATGCAGCAGTCGAAAGGCCTAGCGGACGGCGGCATGATCAGCAAGCTGGTGGATGCAGCCATACGCGGCTAGAAATTCTGTTGTATGATATAAAAACAAGGGCGCTATATGGCGCCCTTTTGCATGTCATCTATTGGAGTGATGCGGGCGCAGCCTACAGCCCCAGCTCACCTTTCAACTTTGCCAGCTCGTCGTCCACGGAGGTGCCGCCCAGCTTGGCGTATTTCTCCTCCAGCGCTTTGGCTTCGTCGATGGGCTCGGTATTGAGCTCCGCCATGGCGGTGGCTTCGTCCAGCATGCGGTCGGCTTTATCTTCCATGCGCTCAAACGCGCTCTGTACGCCTGCGGACCGGCCCACAGCGGAACCCGCTTCGTTGATCTTCTCCTGCGTTTTGGCGACCGCCACCTTGGCCTTGATGGCCGCACTGCGCGCTTTTAACGCCTCGATGTCGGACACCAGCTTATCATGCATCTGGCGCATCTTGACTGCGTTGGCGTGCGCTGTGGCGTAGGCTGTTTTCAGGCCCGCTCCGGACGCCTCCAGCTCCTGCTTCTTACCGATCAGTACGCGCGCGTCGTCCTCATTGCCCGCCAGCAGCGCCTTTTTGGCGTATCCCGCGTACTTGTCGATCTCGGCCTGGTTTTCGTCCGTCAGCCGTTTGGTACGCGTTTCCTCCGCCATCACGCCTGCGGTGTCGCGCTTCACCTCGGCCAGATCCTCAAGCAGGTCGCGGAGGTACTGGTCCACCATCTTGCCTGGGTTTTCCATCTTATCGAGCAGATCGTTGATGTTCGCTTTAATAATGTCATTGAATCTTGATAGTATCGCCATATGCTTTTCCTCCTGTATTTTTAAGTGTTCGGGTCGTCATCGTATTTATTTGCCAATACTTCCGCTTCGGTGTCGCCGAACTTCTCCAGCGGCATCTCCAGTATCTCCTTGTCCTGCTGCGCCTTGATGGCTTTCTGCTTCTTTGCGTGCCGCAGCCAGACAAACAGCACAACGAGCACCGCTGCTACGCCCAGAATGATGTAGCCCGCCACGGGCGACGCGGGCACGGCCATGATATCGTCCGCCGCGTCGCGGAAGGATTCGCTGAAGAACTCCTCCTCTGTCATGTCGGAGTAGTAGTTGCGGTCGAGGTAATCAAGAAGTATATCCGATGCTTCGCTGTCGATCACTGTTTTGGCCTGTGTGCCGGTGATGCAGCCCGTCATGTAGCCGCCGTGGTTTTCATAGAACACCAGCAGCAGGTGCGCTTTATCGGTGAACAACGCGTCATACTTCGCATTGCCAAAGGCCTCGATATCGCTCATGTCGGGTATGCCCTCTGTGCCCACATCACCCGTGATGTAGACATATGGCTGCACACCCGTCTTCTGATAAAAGCGCTTTAAGCCGGACTCCAGCTTGGTTTCGTTCTGTATCCAGCCCAGTTCATCGGTGAAATATCCGGTTTCATTCACTGCGCCCGCGGGCAGCGCTGTGCGCGCCTCGGTGGATGCCGTGATGTCCTGACCGCTGAACAGCGAGGCCAGCCCGGTTACGAGAAGTATGATGCCGATCAGCGCGACGATCACCAGAACGGCGATAACACCGCCTCGGCTTCGGCCTGAGGGACGTACCGGCGGGGGACCATAGCCCGGTGGAAAACCCGGAGGAGGCCCATAACCCGGCGGTGACCCCGGGGGAGGACCGTAAACCGGTGAAGAACCATAGACCGGCGGAGGGACGGGTACCGGAATATAACGGGTATCGTGATGATGGTGGTGCTGGTTGTGAAACGGATTGGGGTTTGCGGGACCGGGGCCGCCCAGTCCAAAACCACCGAAGCCTCCGAAGCTGCTGCTATTGTTGTTTCTGCCGTCGTCAAAGCTGCCGCGTCCGGAGAAGCCGTGCTCGCCGCCGCCGGAGAACCCTCTGCTGCTGCCGGTATTACCGCCGCGCTTGCTTCCCCCGCCAAAGCTGAATCCGCCTCCCGAACTGCCGCTCCGGCTGCCGCCAAAGCTGCTGCGACCGGAAAAGCCGCGACCGCCGCCGCCGGAGAATCCCCTGCTGCCGCCACCGCCAAAGCCGCCTCTGCCCATAGCAAAAACCTCATTCTTTCTGGAAATGATACTACACGATCAAATCTATCATGACGGATGAAAGATGTCAAATTTCGTATATTGGCTGAAATGGAGCCAGCAGTATAGGCTATGAAAAAAAGAAAGGAACTTGTCTGAATAAAGCCAGGAGCTGCGGATATAATAAGCTTTGAGGTGGTGAAGGACGTGTTAAATTGGCACCGACTTGACAACCCCGAGCAGCGCCTGGATACCAAGGTGAAGTATAATGGTCCAGGTGACTGGGAAGCTGGATGGGCTTGAATGCCCATCCAGCGTTTTTATGTCCGCAAATTTAAGCCTTTGTCCACCTCTGTCACGGAGGAGCGCTTTCTCTTTTTCGCCGCTTGTGCTATAATCGCGAATTATCAGGGAAGTCGCTCAAACGGCGCTATGTGTGCTAAGATATTCTTAGTACGCGCTGGTGAACGTTAAGCCAGACAAACACACGGGAGAAACGCATGAAGGATAAAATGTCTCTGGCATACGGCGATACGCATATCGATATGGCTTTTGACGGCGCGCGATCGGTACGTGTGCTGCAGGGTAAAAGCCTGCCGCCCGCCGCGGATGAAGCGCAGGCGTTTCTGGACGCTGTGGGCTCCGGCTGCATCGCGTCGCCGCCGCTCAGTGCGCTCGTTTCGCCGGACGATAAGGTCACTGTGGTGATTAGCGACATCACACGCTTTTGGATGCGGCAGGACAGGGTGTGCGCGCAGCTAATACCGTATCTGCACGATACGCTGGGCGTGGAATACGCGAACATCGTCATACTCATCGCGCTGGGTACGCACCGGCCGCAGACGGAAGCAGAACTTCGGATGCTGGTGACGGACGAGATCTTTGAACGTGTGCGGGTGGTCAACCACGACTGCATGGCGGAAGACCTCGTTCACATAGGCACAACGTCTTGGGGGACGCAGGTTTGTGTCAATCCGCTGGCGGTAGGGCGCAAGCTGATCGTGGTGAGCGGGACGCTTCATCACCTGATGGCCGGGTACGGCGGCGGGCGCAAGAGCATACTCCCCGGTATCAGCGGCAAAACCACGATCAACCAGAATCACATTCATTCGCTGTCGCCCACCGAGCCACGCTCCAATCCGCTGATCGGCATGGGTCAGCTCTCCGATAACCCGCTGAACGAGGATATGAACGAAGCGGCGGCCATGGCGTCGCCCACCTTTGGCATCAATGTCATTATGGACACGCAGACGGGCGGCAGCCGGCTGATTTGCGGCGACTTTTTCCGCGCGTGGGAGCAGAGCTGCCGTGAGGCACAGGACATGATGGGCATTCCTATCGCTAAGGCTGCGGATATCGTGGTGGTCAGCTGCGGCGGGTACCCCAAGGATATCAACCTGTATCAGGGCGTCAAGTCGCTGATCAACGCGGCGGAGGCGGTGAAGCCCGGCGGGCAGATCGTATTTTTGGCCGAGTGCCGCGAAGGCGGCGGCGCGCCGGACTACTTCGATTGGATCAAACCGTTGCGGGCGGGCACACTGGATGCGGATCTGCGCGCGAACTTCACCATTGCGGGGTATATCTTCTACGCGTCATGCGAGGTGATGGTTAAAACGGAGGTGCTGATGCTGACGCAGATTGCCCCCGAAACGCTGGACGGCATGGGCGCACGCGTGTTCTCAGACATCGCCAGCCTGCTCGAAGAAGTGGATTTTAGCGGCAAGGATATATACGTGATGCCTTACGGCGGGTATACAGTGCCTTACCTGGAGGAAAAAACTGAATAAGCGTTAAATGGATGCTCGAACATAACCGGAGCGCACCGCATATATTAGCCAGCAGACGCAGCGCAAGCGCAAGCCTTTTATAAGTGGCAGCGTTCGGACAATAAAATGTAAATCGTAACTGTTGACAAATTAAATATGTCATGTTATCTTTGGAGACAATAAACCGCTGATGCAGAGATCAAACCGCAAGCGCACTTTAGAGAGAGCCGGGGCAGCTGGAAACCAGCAGTAAGCGATGTGGCAAATGGACTGCGGAGGGCGCGGGGAACGGGGCGATGAGCTCCCAGTATACGCGACGCATACCAGCGTTATCGGGTTAAGAGCGTGTTAGCGTTCTGATGAGATGGGTTCTTTCCGTTAGCCTTTCAGTTCGGCTTTTCGGAAAACCAAACAAGGTGGCACCGCAGACGAAGTCTGTCCTTGCATACGCTGTTGCGTATTTCGAGGATAGGCTTTTTTTAAATCAATCCGGCAGCCGAATGGCGGCCAACAAAATTAGAAAGGTGAGAAGAGAAAGATGAGAAACAGGACCAAGAGAATGATGAGAGTAGTTGTTTTGGGTTTGGCCGTCATGCTGCTGCTGGCAGCCGCCGGTTGCGGCGGGCAGAGCGCAGGACAGAACGCGGAGCAGAGCGCTCCCGCAGTAGTGTCCGAAGTGATTGAGGTGGGTATCATTCAGCTGGCTGACAACGGCGCCTTCACCGACATGCGCGAGGGCTTTATCGCCCGCATGCGGGAGCTCGGATACTCCGAAGACAAGATGAAATTCGATTACCAGAACGCCAACGGCGACACGGGCACGCTGAATTCCATCTGCCAGGCGATGGTGGACGCCAAGAAGGACATTATCGTATCCATCGCGACCCCGCCGTCGCAGGCCATTGTCAACATGGACAGCGGCATACCGGTGTTCTTCATATCGGTGGGCAACCCCGTAGGGGCGGGTATCATCACGGATATGAGCATGCCCGACAAAAACGCGACAGGCACATCCAACGCCATCCCCGTGAGCGAGATGTTCAAGCTCTCGGACCAGCTGACGCCGGGCTGCGAGACCTATGGTCTCATCTACAACACGGGCGAGATCAACTCCGTAACGACGGTGGAAAATGCAAAGAAGTACATGGATGAAAACGGCCTCAGCTATAAGGAAGCGGTGGTGACCGCGTCGTCCGAGGTGCAGCAGGCGGCCCAATCGCTGGCGGACCAGGTGGACGCGTTCTTCATTCCCAACGACAGCATGGTACAGAGCGCGATGCCGCAGGTGGCCGAGGCTGCTATGGACGCGAAGATCCCCGTGTACGGCAGTTCCGCGGTGATGGTGGCATCCGGCGCGTTTGCGACCATCAGCATCGACGATATCACCATCGGCAGCATGACAGCGGACATGGCCGACCAGTTCCTCAAGGGCAAGGCCATCAAGGATATTCCGGCTATCACGGTATCGGATTTCGTCACCGTCATCAACAAGACCACGGCGGCGGCCATCGGCGTGGAAGTCTCGCAGGATGTGCTGGACAGCGCCAAAATAATCGAGTAACGCAAGGCGGGAGGCGGCAGGCATGACGCTGGTCATCGGTTCCGTCCAGCTCGGGCTCATCTACGGAATGCTGGCGCTGGGCATATACATTTCATTTCGAATACTGGGTATACCCGACCTGACCGCAGACGGCAGCTTCACATTGGGGCTGTCCGTTTCCGCGTCACTGACGGTTGCGGGGCACCCGTTCCTCGGTTTGCTGGCCGCGCTGCTGACGGGCGCCGTGGCGGGCGTCGTCACAGGGCTGCTGCAGACCAAAATACACATACACCCGATACTGGCGGGCATACTCACGATGAGCAGCCTTTACAGTGTGAACCTATTTGTGCTGGGCAGCCGCTCCAACGTATCGCTGATCGGCGCGGACAGCCTGTTCAACCTGATGCAAAAGTGGCTGCCGGTGGATAAGGAGCTCGTCAAAACGCTGATACCGCTGTTGTTCTGCGCGGCGTGCGTGGGCATACTGATCTGGTTTTTCAAAACGCACCTCGGCCTGTGCATACGCGCCACGGGCAACAACGAGGACATGGTACGGGCATCGTCCATCAACGTGGACGCGATGAAGCTTATTGCACTCGGTATATCCAACGCGTGCGTCGCGTTGTCCGGTGCGGTGCTCGCACAGTACCAGGGTTACGCCGACATCAGCTCCGGCATCGGCATCGTGGTGGTGGGCCTCGCGTCTGCCATCATCGGTGAAGCCGTGTTCGGCAGGCGCTCAGTGACGCTGGGGCTCATATCGGCGGTGTTCGGCGCACTGCTGTATCGCTTTATCATTGCGACGGCGCTGCGGTCGGACGTTTTTCCCGCCTTTGCGCTGCGCATCGTGTCGGCGGTGATCGTGGTGATCGCGCTGGCCATACCCGTCGTGAAGCGGCAGATACAGCTTAGTAACATGAAAACGAGGGCCCGCAGAGATGCTGACGATACGCAAAGCGAGTAAAACCTTTTTGAAAAATACGCCCAATGAGCACGTCGCGCTGAGCGGCGTGAGCCTCATGCTGGAGGCGGGTGAGTTCGTCACCGTCATCGGCTCCAACGGCGCGGGCAAATCCACACTGTTCAACGCCATAGGCGGTACCTTCCAGCTGGATTCGGGCCGTGTGCTGCTGAACGGCGAGGATATCACCTACAAGGCGGAGCACAAACGGGCAGCGGTGATCGGGCGGCTTTTTCAGGACCCCGCCAGAGGTACCGCGCCGGACATGACGATTGAGGAGAACCTTGCACTGGCCTATAACCGCCGGGGCAAGAGCGGCTTGCGGCTGGGCGTGCACCGCCGCGACGTCGCAATATTCCGTGAGCAGCTGGCCCAGCTGGACATGGAGCTGGAGACCCGCATGAAGACCAAAGTGGGGCTGCTCTCCGGCGGCCAGCGTCAGGCGCTGTCGCTGATGATGTCCACCATCGGCAGGCCTTTGTTGCTGCTGCTGGACGAACATACGGCGGCGCTGGACCCCGAAGCGGCGAAGAAGATCATGCGTATCACCAAAAGTGTGGTGGCGGAGCAGAAGCTGACCACGATGATGATCACGCACAACATCAAGGCCGCATTGGAGACGGGCACGCGCACCATCATGCTGGACCGCGGCAAAATCATACTCAACATATCCGGCAAGGAGCGCGAGGAGATGACGGTCGCCCGTCTGATGGAGCTGTTTTCGCAGCGCGGCGGGGGTGAGCTGGACAACGACCGCATGCTGCTGGTCAAGAACTGATAATATTTGTAACAAAAAAAGCGCCTGTGGCTTCGATGAAAGTCCGGGCGCTATTTTATTTGAAATCTATCTCTGATTCAGACTCTGCATATCCGACGGAGCCTGTTTTCAAGCTGGGAGATACTCTTTTTGGAACGGACGAACAGCAGAAACAATCCGACAGCGCTGAGTACGCCGGTGATTGCCATACCGGGGATATCCGCGTGCCCATTCCGCAGAGCGCCCCAAACCGTATAAACAAATATGGGAACCGTCATAATGTTCCATACGATCATTATGACGGTAAAGGCAACCGGTTTGCCGGGGGTATAACGGACAACAACTTTTCCATCCTCGCCAGCGGCAACCCTGACGTAAAGCATATTGATATCATATCCGTCCCGGTTGCCGACATTTTTGACATGGTACATGAGCCGCAGCTTCCCGCGACTGTATCGGGCGGCAAAGCAATCGCCGCCGGAGTATTCGCCGCTGAAGTACATAAATTTCAGTGGCTATACTAACCCGTTGTATGGATCCGGATCGTACTTAAGCACCACGCTGGTGAGGTGCTCTGTGTGCCCCTTTTCCTCGTCGATGATGTTCATCAGCGTCTGGCGGAGGTCGACATAAGGCATCTGCTGCAGTTCCTGCTCATACAGCACCACAGCTTCCAGCTCGCCCTTGATATCCTGCCGCAGATTATTGAGTATTATCTGCCGGTCGTAATCCGGCTTATAAATCTGCATGGGAGATCCAGGCCCCAATCCTATGTTCAAGTGCCGCTGATATGCCAGTTCCTCCGCGGGATCATATTTTCGTAGTAGTTTCAGCAGCCAACCGTAGTGCTTCTTCTCGTCCACCATGATCTTGTGCCAGACATTGTTGATGTCCTCCATGTTTGAGTCTGCGATATGTTGCTGGTAGCCATTGATTGCGACGATTTCCGCAACGAGGAGCTCGCGCAGTATATTCGTAAATTGAACGGGTTCTCCCTGGGGCAGGCCAAATGGATTGGTGTAGCTCATCTTGTTAAACCTCCTTTGTTACGTTTTATGCATACAGGAAGATGTATATGATTTTGGGAGGCAGCAAAAACAAAAGGACTGTGAGCGGCAGTTCAACGGATGTGTAGACCAAAGATATCAGAAAGCTGATGAGCTGCGCGCCTGGCGCATAGAGGAGAATATAGCCGTTGCCAGTTAACATCACCAAATAGTTGTGGGCGAGGGTATCGGCGGTGATGATGCTGTATATCCGACAGTACCGACGAGATGACCATGACCAGCGCCGTGCACCTACCGACACGCCGTACTACGCGGCAAAGCGTTTCTTAGCCGCGGTTTGATATCTGCAGGCAGTTACATTAAACTTTACTTCAATACAAAGGATATAGTACAACAGTTTAATTTTTATGTTTTTGATAAAATGTTACAACAGATATGCGGCAGATTTTACATGGAAATGTTGCTAGGCAGTTCGTTATCAGATACTTTGCCGGATTCGAACGCGTTGCGTTTGAGCTCGTCGTAGAGCCCCGCCATGCTGGTTTCGTAATATGGTCCCACATACAGCATTTCCGCCAGCCCCAGCGTGAGCAGGCTGAGCAGCCACCAACCGATGAAGCTGAGCTGCGCTACGAAAATCTCACCCTTATAGCCTTTCGTCATGCGTTTGGACAGTGCAATCGCTTCGCTGGCTCCTATGCGCGGGTATTCAGCCAGTATGTAGGGCGTCATAAAATAGGAAAGCGCCGCGATGATGCCGGGGATGATGAGCAGAAGCGACCAAAGTGAGATGAACAGATTCATCATGAATATGCTGCCAACGTTACGCCCATAGCTTTCAGAGAAGCCGTCGCGGAAAATGCCACCCACATTGGCATGCCCGCCGCGCCAGACGCGCAGACAGAAGCTCTTATATCCCACAATCATCGGGGGCGCGATAAACAGGGCAATCAGCATGGATACAATGGCAAGCCACAGCATACCCGCCCGGTCAACGTGCAGCGACCATCCGATGAGCCGCCATATGGTCTGCTCTCTGTCCGCCACATCATGGATGACAGAAACGGTGGATGTGATCAGCGTGAATACTGTGAATGCGGCGATGCATAAGCCGTACCGGGAGTGAAACAATGCCTTGGCTGTCTGTTTGATCTCTGCACGGTCCTTCATTGATGCCCTCCTGCTATGACATATATCGCCATTATACATAGAGCAGCCTTATGACACAATGCAGAATGCACCAATACTGTTAATGTTTTTATAATTCGTTGCATTATTGGAACTTCTTGATGCCGACGGCGCCCTCCTCCGGCGTAAATTTGGGCTCGCGGCAGATATATATCGGGGTCTTGTGGGGCTGCCGGTATACAGTCTCGGACACTTTCGCCAGCGTGACACTGCCGAAAACCGCCTCCAGACTCTGCTGGTCCTCGCCGATCATGATCCATGTCGGTTTGCCGATGTCGTCCAGACTGAAGAAGTAGTAGTTGAGCTGGCCGCACATCGCATTGGGCAGGCCGTACGCGCTGCCCAATTTGTCCACCGCGCCCGCCCAGCCGTAGTTCTGCGACACGACCGCGGTGTCTGCGCGTTCTTCCTCGGGCAGCGATTTGTACACCTCCGCCACGTCGGCCACCAGCACGTCCCATTCGAAACGGTCGTAAAAATACTGCGGCAGTTCCACGCGCGCACCGTTGTCCAGACGGATGGACTTCGCGCCGACCAGCCCGCCCATGGTGTCGTAGTAGGTGATGAGGCTGTCCACCGGCAGCACCGGCATGAAGTTGGGTGCCATCACCAGACCGGTGAGCACGATCACGCAGGCGTAGGCGATCATAAGCGCTTTCTTCCATAGCTTCGCGGCGAACCGCTCGATAGAGAGCGCGCCGGCCGCCAGCAGCACTGAGTAGGCAGGGATCAGCATATACATCTTTGCGCCGGTAGTGAGGAACACCGCGAACAGCACCGCGAATATGACGCCGAGCAGCCGGTACTTTTTGCCCTCCTTGTTTAAAAGCACGTATATAAGTCCGGTGACCCAAACGGGCAGCAGGAACGGGTTCATACCCACGACCTGCATCAGTATGAATTCCGCAGGCCCCGCATTCACCGTTTTGCCGGTGGCATACGCGCCCCAATATTCCGCAACGGGAAAGCTGTTGGATATCTGCCAGATGAGGGCAGGAAGTATGATGACGAAGCCGATCAGCGCGCCCAGCCACGGCCAGCGTGTTTTAAATGCGCGGCGGTGTTGGGTGAGCAGCAGACCGATGACGAGAGCCGCAATGAAGAATACCATAGAAGGCTTGACCATCAGCCCGAAGCCCGCGATGCCGCCGATCCACAGCCATGTTTTGGGGTTCTCGCGCTTGATCAGCCGCAGCAGCGCGTAAAACAGCGACACGATGACCAACTGGTCCAGAAAGTCGTAGGTGTACAGCGACCCTACTGCCATCCAGACGGGCACGAACGCCGCCGCAACACCCGCGAACACCACGGCAAATTTGCCGCCGCCCAGTTCCCTCGCCATCAGGCCGGTCAGCACCACCACCGCGCCGGAGAAAAGCGAAGGCAGTATGTGCAGCGCGAACAGCGAGTCTCCGAACACCAGCGTGTTGAGAGCGAGCAACGCGGGTGCGACGGGGGGGATGTCCACGAACGCCAGGCTCAGGTGCTGGCTGCAGGCGATGGTATAGAGTTCGTCAAGGAAGAATCCGTAGTTGCCGGCGACGGCCAGATGTCCGGCGGACGCCGCGATCGCGATATAGATGAGCAGCGCGATGTCTGAAGTGAGGCGTTTTTTTAGCATGGAAACACACCTTTCAAATAAGGGGCACGAATGCTGTTTTCTGTCATGTTATTACGAACCACAGTGGCTGCACAGGGGGCACGGCAGGGGTTTTTGCCGGGTTCAGGTCGTTTTGATGGAGACGCTGCAGCAGTCGCCGTCCATCAGCGTGCTGTGTACCATAAAGCCGGTGACGCTGCCGTCCACCGCCTGTACCATCGCGCGCATCGGGTCAAGACACCAGCCGTTGCATGCGTTTGCACCGCCCAGCATTTTGGAAAGTGCGCAGAGCTTGCACGCTGTGGCTCGTGCGGCATAGCCCTCCGCCGTCTGTTCCACCGTCCAGTTGGCGCAGCCGAACACGCCGGCCATCACAGTGAATACTTCAGGCACGGAGGTGATGCCCAGCTGGGCGTTCATCATCGGGGCAGTCTGCGCCTGTCGCTGCGCCTTCGCAGCCACCACTTTATCCAGCGCGCCCAGACGCTGATAGGTGTTGGCGGTTTCCGCCAGCACGGCGGCGTAGGTGTTCTGCATAATGGACAGTTTCTTATCCGTTTCCATGATTGTTCCCTTTCTCTAACGTTCGTTAGATTTGAATGATTTTTTAAGCCGCACTGAGGCGGCTGATTATCGTTACTAGTGTCATGCGTCAGGGTTTCAGTATCACGGCCAGCTCCTCACGTATCTGTGTTTCGGACAGCGGGCGCTGCTTGACGACGACGCTCTCGATCAGGTTTTCCAGCAGGTGCACCAGCGCGCGTACCACGGCTTCGGGATTTTGTCGGCCTTCCAGCGCGGGGAGCAGACGCTCGTAGTGGCGGGGGAGTATTGAGCGCTCCCACTCGTCCATCATCGCGTACAGCGTTTCATCGCCGTCGAAGCCGAGGTATACCTTAATGCCGAGGCGGTAGATCATGCGGTCGTGTTCGGACAGATCCATGGCGCTGAGCACGAAATGCGTGTAGAAGTCCAGCGCGTCCGACTCGGTGCGCTGCCGTGCCAGCCGGGTGATCAGCGCGAAGTAGTCCTCAGAGATAATTTCGTGGAACAACGCCTGCTTGCTCTGGTAGTAGTAATACACCATGGGCAGCGAGCAGCCCGCTTCCCGCGCGATATTGCGTATGGTGGTGCCGTGAAAGCCGTCGCGGTGGAACTGGCGCACGGCTACCTGCTTGATGCTGTTCTTGAACTCCTGCGTCATCGGATGATCCTTTGAGTTATATCTAACGTACGTTAGAATCATACTGCGTGGAAAACAGATTGTCAACATTCGGCGAAAAAAAAGAGCCGCGATATGCCGCTGTCCAAGCTGATGCATTTTAACTGTGCAGAAGAAGCCATCTGGCTGCTTAAAAAAACGATGCCCCGCCGGTCTGACGGAAACAGGTTGCGGGACCATCCGCAGATCGGCGGAGACTGTTTGCCGCCGGAGGGCTCTGGCGGCCAAGATAGAAAAAGGGCTATATGGTCATGGAATTAGCAATAGAACAGCGCTGCCCGCCGTGAGGCTTCGCTTGCTTATGGCTGCGAAGCCTCGCCGGACATTGCACCCGGCAGCGGCGGCAGACTTTCAATGGGCAATATCACCGCCGAACCGCTTAAGGCGGCTGTGGCCGAGGGCGCAGGCGTTGAGCTGACCACCGTTCTGGTGGGACCGCACCCCGCGGACAGCGCCGCAACCAGCACCAATGCGACGGCTGCCAGTATAATCAGATTGAAGCGCATCGTTGCCGACATTTCCATCCTTTCAGAGTCACTTTTTATGTCATCTCGCTTCTAGTTTCGTGTCATCTTCGACAAAAGTATATTAGCACAGCGGCGTTGGAAAATGTGATACATGCTGTAACACTAACATGAACAAACTGTTAATAAAGAAAGCTGAAAAACAGCCGCTCTGATAAGGGTGGATTACCGGGGAATTGTTTATACATTTCAGTCGTCGTCATCATCGTCCTCGTCGTCCTCGCCGGAACCATGATTACCCGGTAAGGTGGCGCCTGAGGTCACGTCAGCGCCGCTACTTTGGCTGGGGGCAGTGGCTGCGGGCGTATCTCCGCCGGGTAGTGTCGCACCGGAAGTCACGTCTGCGCCGGAAGACTGAGCAGCGGGGGCTGTCGCGCTGGCTGTGGCATCTGCGGTTGGTTCCGGGGTTTTAGCGGGCGGCGTCTGTAGACTGGTCTCCGCAGGCGTCGGAGAAGCGGGCAGTTCCTTGGCTGCCGCGGGCGACGGCGTCACGATGATGGCAGCAGGTTTTGGAGCCGAACATCCGACGGCAAGTACAGCGATAAGCAATACAGATAGAGCCGTTATCAACAGTGTTTTTCCATACGTGTGACGATTCATACAGATCCTTTCCCCGGCAGAGGCCGGATACAAATATCATCAAATACCTATGATGGTATTATTTTACCTGAAGGGATAACGGAAATGTCGAACAGGCTGTGACGAAGGCATGAACAAACTGTTAATAATAACAGCTTGCATTAACGTTGGCGCTGGGACACTTGGCCGGGTTTCGAATACAATAGCTATAGACCCGCGTACCGGGGGTTGATATCGGTTGAAAGGGTTGGTGCGATGAGCGAACAAGAAGGCAAAGATACGGGCCAAAACACCGAGGCTTCCGCCGATTCAGACGTTCTCGCCGAGTGCGATGTCACCCAGGACGACATCGACGATCTGTGCAGCCAGTTTGCGCCTAAGATATGGCTGGAGGTGCTGCCATCGCAGATGGGCACAATACTCGCGGCCATACTCACCAACATCATGACGGAGGGCTTGACGCCCACTCAGGAGAACATACTTGGTAACTTCGTCGCGTCGGTCGGCACGATGATATCCTACAAGGCCTCGCGGGACGACTTGAACAGCAGTTGACAACTCCGCTGACGCAGGCGGGACAAGCCGTGCACCTTATGGTAAAATAGAGGTAAATGAACGAAAGGAAAGCTGCCAATGTCCGATTCCACAAGACGTGGTTATTCGCCGGACGACAAACGGGATTTTTCGGGCGAGGCGCTCCCAAAGCTTCGGCGCGCGGGGGACGAGCTGTATTTTCTGTTGAACCGCGGCTACCCCATCAAGGGCGCGTCCACGTTCGTGGGCAACCATTATCTGCTGTCCGAGCGGCAGCGCGTGGCGCTCACACGCGTCGTCGCGGCGCGGGAAGACATCGCCGTGCGCCGTTCCAAGCAGCTTGCTCCCGAAGCCGTTGCGGGCGCGGAGGTGCACATCGACGGCTTCAACCTGATCATCACGCTGGAGGTGGCGATGTCCGGCTCACCCGTATTGCGCTGTATGGACGGCACGTTCCGCGACCTCGCCGGGCTGCGCGGTACCTACCGGCTAATCGGCAGAACAGACGCTGCCATCCGCGCCGTGATCTCACGCCTGCAATCGCTCGCCGTATCGCGCGCGGTGTTCTGGCTGGACGCGCCGGTATCCAACTCCGGACGGCTCAAGGTACGTATCGCGGAGCTGGCGGAGGAGGCGGGCCTGCCCGTGGGCATCGAGCTGGTGTCCAACGTGGACGCGGTGCTGTACGATCTCCCCAACGCCGTCACCAGCGACAGCGCTATACTCGACCGATGCCCTTCGTGGCTGAACCTAAACGGGATTCTGATACCCGAGGTTTCGGACGTGTGGATCGTGGACGTGATGGGGGATTCGTTGGATTGGTAGTTCGAGATTGAAGGGATTCGGTTGGGAGGCGCTGCCTCGCGCTCCGCTGGAGGTTCAGCCTCAGACCCCGCTGTAAGAACCCATGTCGAAAGCGACATGGGTTTTTTGTACTTTGCTGTTGTATTTTAGTTGGTAAGTGTGTAGTATAATGCTAATTAGTAATAATTATTCTCTTTAATATTTTGGAGATTTATATGCATAACACAATTACCCAAGGAACACTTATTTATGGTCTTCGTTCTGAAAAATATCCAAACATACCATGCTATGGTATAATTATATCAGCAAGATGTGATTTGGCTAATTGTAAAATTTCAAGAGCATATGTTATCTCTGCTTTAAACGTCGAAGAATGGGTAAATCAAATCGGTTTAAATTTAGCTATAGAAGAATTAATTAAAACAAAAAGTAATTATTTAAAAGACTGGTCATTAAAACATAATATAAACTTCCATATAATAGAAGATTTTTCTTTAGAAGAAATTATAAAAAATATTAAAGACAAAGAGATAAAGATAAAAAATCAAGATTTATTATATAAAAAATGGGAAGAATATCTTGAATATAAAAAGATGCTAAATAATAAAGCTATTATTACTGAACATGCATACTATAAAAAAATATTACTAAAAGCAAGAGATAAACTTAAAGAAATATCCAATGAAAAGAATACTCATTTTTGTTATATATCAGTATCTGAGTATAATAATACTTCAAGTAGCAAAGAAGGAATCATTGTTGACTTGTTAGATTTATATCAATTTCCTATGGAACTTGTGGAAAGATTAGAGAAAGATGAGCTTGATTATTTGATTTTAAAACCTGAAGAACGTATTAGTTTCAATAAGTCAACTTTTCTCGAGGATGAAACTGATTTTATAACAGTAATAGGCCAAATAAAATCTCCATGTATTGAGTGGTTAATGCAGAAATTTTCCTTTTCATTTATACGAATTGGTATTGATAAACCATCAGATGATGATATTGATATATTATTCAAAAAATATGGAATTGAGGATTAAATGTGATGTCAAATATAAAATTTTTACTCTTTGAAATGTCTGCTATTGAAGCAATGATAAGAACTCAAGAACTCCAAAGCTATGAGTTTGAGCAAGCTCATGAATTTATTAAAAGTATTTGTGATGGTCGTCCTTATGAAATAGAAGAGGTGTTTTCAATAAATAGAGATGGGGGGCTTTTCTTTATTGGAAATAAACATGATGAAAAACAATTTCTAATATTTGACTTAGAACAATGTAATCTTATTACAGCAGAACATGATACACTTGAAAATGTGCACATCGTTTTACAAAAATCATTTAGGGCAGCAATTCGATTTTGGAGATATCAACCATTTACTTCCTCTGAGCGAGTTGTTCACACAAAACTTATTATATTTCCATTTAAATACAATATGAATGGAAAACAAAATAAAAGGCTAGTACTTGAAAGGCAACCTGGAGCAAGAAGGTTGACAGAGTTTGGTATTAATCGTCCCCTTTTAGCCTATAAATATAACGATGAAGATGTACCGGAAGGAACAAATGAAGTTGCTGATATTAATATTTTAGAAGATGCAAGTGTTATTTTTCTTTCGATACTGCAATCGGGACTTAAAAAAAAGGATAATAAAAAAAAGATAAAAGAGATTGTACAAAAAAAACCATTTGAAAATTATATTGTAGAGGATACCTGCTTAAAGAATGAAGGATTTAAATATATGCAATTTGAACAAAAATTATTACAGTTAACTGAATATCAGAAGAAAATAGTTCAAAATTCTGATATTAGTATACCAATTAGAGTAGATGGACCTGCTGGGACAGGAAAAACAATGTCATTAATATTAAGAGCTTATAAACTCCTTTATGAGGCAAAGAAAAGTGGGAAATATTTTAGTATAGTATTCTTTGCTCATAGCGAATCAACTAGGTATGAAATTGAAGAAACATTTAAAATGAATGAAGATGCTGATTTATTTCTAGAAGAGGGCGGCAATAAATCAGCACAAAAAATTATAATAACGACACTGCTTGAATGGTGTAAAAATTATGTAGGATTTACTGATATCCAATTAACTGACCTTGATGCATCTATGGCAAAAGAATATCAACGACTTCTTATTCATGATGCCTATGAAAAATGTTACAAAAGAGATTATTCAACATATGCTCCCCATTTATCTAAAAAATTACAAGAAATTCTTCTTCCAGTAGATGACACCTTTTCTACAAGCCTTGAGTATATGCTCCAACATGAATTTAGTATACAAATAAAAGGACGTGCAAATAGCAACCTAAAAGAATATAAAAAATTAAATTCAATTCCAAATGGATTGCCAGTTACCCATGAAAAAGATAAGGAGTTTATTTTTGATATTTATCGAGATTACCAAAATTATCTGGATGAAGTTAATCAATACGATACAGATGATGTTGTAATAGAAGCCATATCAAGATTAAATGCACCCTTTTGGAGAAGAGAAAGAGCAAAGCTTGGATATGATTATATATTTGTTGATGAAATGCATTTATTTAATGCAAACGAACAATATGCTTTTCACTATTTAACCAAAGATATTTATCAAACAAAAGTTCCTATTTGTTTTGCTCTTGATTATAGTCAAGCCATTGGAGATAGAGGTGATGTGTTCAGTGACTATATAGAGAATGAAATTGCAAACGGTGCATATAAACAAACTTATCAAACCGTATTTCGCAGCTCTCAAGAGATAACAGATTTTTGTACATCGATAATAGCTTCGGGGACACATGTGTTTGAATCCGGTTTTAATAATCCATATAGAGTGTCCGTAAGTGGTTTGAGCCAAAAAGAAATGCATTATTGTAAAACTCCAGAGTTATATATGTATGCAAATGATGATGCAATGATAGCTTCAATTAGAAAGCATATAAGTGGCATTAAAAAAGAGTTCGGTTCAGATTGTAATAATTATGAAATAGCAGTTATTTCATTTGTTGATGAGTTACTTAATGATGACATAGCTCAAGATAAAATAGGGAGAGATTTTTTTTATCTGAAAAGTAGAAACGCTAGCGGCTTGAATGGAGAGGTAAAAAGAAACAATAACTACATATTATCATCACCGTATAATGTTAATGGATTAGAATTTAAATGTGTAATTCTAGTTGGTGTAGATGAAGGTCGAGTACCTCAAACTAGTGGAACTAGTGATATTTCAGCTAATTATCTTCGTTACACCGCATTAAATCAATTATATTTGTGTTGTTCAAGAGCGAAGTATAGAGTAATTATTTTAGGGAATAATTTGCATGGACCCTCATCCTGCCTCAATTATTCGCTTGAAACTGGCACATTAGCAAATTGTAATCCGGTATGATGTTTACTTACACCTCCCACGTCACCTTAACAGTCGTCAGTACCGGCGCGGTGATGTTCGTCGTGCCGTGCAGATCATGGTCCGCACCCAGCACATCGCCCACGGCGGTCATCTCCAGTGTGGCTGAGCCGGACTGCGCCGTGTCCATGTCGGCGGTCCATATCGCGGAAGGCTGACCGTTCACATCGCTGTAGCCCTCGGCGCCTTCCTCCAGCCCCTCGGCGTAAAAGTCGTTGAAGTCGTAGGATGCGTTAGCTTCGACGAATACTTTGAGCTTCTTGCCCGCGAATTCGTCGGGTATGTTCAGCGTCAGCTCTGCTTTATCACTGGGCGTCGCGCCGGAAGCCGCATCCGCTTCGCGCAGGCCCGTCCAGACGGGCAGCGTCTGGGGGCGGTTCTTCAGTCCGGTGGCCACCTTGTCCGTGGCGAACAGCGTGGCGGTGTTGCCTGCTTCATCCTCCACCCACACCGCGAACGACGGTGCGTATTTGAGACCGTCCGCGTAGCTCAGTGACACGGTTACATGCGGTTTGGTGAGGTCCGCCTCGGGTGCGTGCTGGGCGCAGGCGGGCAGCAGGGCAATGCACAGCAACAGGGATATTATCACAACGATTTTTCTCATCGGGAATCTCCTTATAATGGATTATACAGCGCATTATAACACATTCGGAGACGTTTCATCCATCAGGTTTTGGTAAAGACGCTTTGGCTGTTGCGCGGTGGCGCTGCAGGGGAGTAGAATATGCGTAAACGGAAAGGATAGATACGATGGATGGAACCAAACGGAGCGACATAAAGCCGGGTATGACGGTGGCGGTGGTGCAAAAGCAGGACCAGCGCACCGGACGGCTGACGGAAGGCGTCGTGGAGCGCCTGCTCACCAACTCACCCACGCATCCGCATGGCATCAAAGTGATGCTGGAGGGCGGCATCGTGGGCCGGGTAAAGGAAATCCGCTGAAAGAGAGAAGACGGATTCATGCTGATTTTTGCTGTTGTCACCATCACACTGGCGCTGGTGTTCTATACCGTCGGCGTGTGGGGCGAGAGGATACAACGGACGCTCAAAGGCTGGCATCTGGCGATGTTCTGGGCCGGTTTTGCGTTCGATACCACCGGCACCACTCTGATGACGGAGCTCGCGCGCGACGGGTTACGGCTCAACCTTCACGGCATCACCGGTGTGCTGGCCATCGCGCTGATGCTGGTGCATGCGATATGGGCCTCATGGGTGCTCTCGCGGGGCAGCGCTGAAGTAAAGGCGCACTTTCACCGTTTCAGCATCGTGGTGTGGGCGGTGTGGTTGGTGCCCTTCATATCAGGTGCCGTGTCTGCCATGGCGCGCTAATACAGTATGCCGGCCAGAACGTCGTCAATTTTACCGGCTGCTTTTTCTATGGCTTCCTGCCGCTCCTCTTCCGTGGTGCCTGTGCCGTCCACCAGCAGCTCCTCAAATACGCTGACGCCCAGAAAACGCATAATGTCGTGCACATAGTTCAGCCCTTTATTCAGCGCCGGGCGTACCAGCCACGGTATGTGCCCGCCGGACGACTGCACATATACGAATGAGCGGGCCTTATCGCCCAAAAGACCGTGAGGCTTGTTGCCCTTGTCGAACGCGATGGTCTTGCCCGCCTGTATGACGCAGTCCAGATATTCCTTGACGGGCGGCGGAAACGACAGGCTCCACATCGGCGCGGCCAGTACATACACGTCGGCGGCACGGAACTGGTCGCACAACGCGTTGATGCGGTCGATCTCCCTTTGCTCCTCGGGGCTTAATTTCTTCTTTGCTTCATCATCGACCAGCGCGTTGCGTCCCGCCAGATACGCATGCTTCAGCTGTGGTATATGCGACTGATACAGGTCCAGTTCCTCCACCGCCAAGTCCTGTGATTTGGCGAGCATCCGGTTCACCAGCATACGCGCCACCGTTTTACTGGTGGACATTTCCTCCGGCTTGGTGTTTGCGGATATGTACAGCAGTCTCTTCATGCCTGCTTCCTCCTTATGATGTTAGTGTTTAATATCCGCAGACTCAAAAAAAATAACCGCCCGATCAGGGGCGGCGGATGACAGCGCTATATGACAGGATCTTTGGTGGGTGCTGAGAAATTTACAAAAATTGAATTAAATATGCCAGTGCGGTCAATCTTGACCTCAAGCCCGCTGACCGTAAACGTGATGGTTTGGGAGCTTAAGTCCGGATCTTCTTTAAAGGTATAGTTATCAGCGCTGCTGTAACGTTCTGAAAACCAATCCATGACATCGTCATAGCCGGATATTGTCCAGGAGCGCGATACGCTGCTTTTCTCCTCGCTGACAAGAAAGGACAGACTGTCGGGTTTCGCTTCAGCCAACTCCTCTGGCAGCTCGATGGCGCCTTCCGGCCAGTGGCTTGACACCATTGACTCCGCTTCACTGTAGCGCGTATCAAGAGAAAAGGTGAGTTCGATTGTGCAGGCCGCACCATTCTCTTCCATAGAGCTGAGTATTTTTTTGCCTTCCGCGACTCCGTCAAACGTATAGATCCTTCCGTCACCTTCCAGCCACTCCCCGCTGATATAGCCTGTCAACGTTTCGCGCAGTTCCTCAAAGGGCGTATCCGAAGAGAAACTCATCGTCATCATATAATAGTCGCCGAAGGTCATCATATCGATTGAGATAAGTTCGCCCATATCCGACGGTGTATATGTCTCCAGCGGCCAGAGAGACTTCACCAGATATCTCTCCTCGCGGGAGAATTGTACGATACCAGAAAGATCGGCCTGAGTTGTGATATTGGAGGGCGTTTCTGTCGGGATTTCTGTTTTCGGTTCAGCTTTGACGGCGTTTTCTTCAGCAGCTTCGGGAAGAGGTGTCGGCAGCAGGCTGACGGGGTTTGAGCAGCTGCCCAGCAGCAATATTAGCATTAAACTGAGGAGTGCAAACGTTTTTCTCATTGGAAATTCCTTTCTGTTACGATGGCTGAGCGCTTGAAATATCAGCGTTGGGCGGCTCCGGCAAGACAGGCATTTCCATGCCCGTCGTCAGCACCTTGAGTGCGATGAGCCCCAGCGCTATGGACTCCAGCGCGAACTACTGGCTGATGCCCACCCAATACAGCCCAAACAGCAGCCCGCCTGCTGCCACTGCGGCGGCAATCAACGATATCAGCAAGGCCTGCTTGCGGCTGAGCCGGTATCTGAGGAAGATGCTGCGGCTGATAACAAATGGGATTAAAAAGAGGATCAAGACAGACAGCAGATTCAGCCAATAGACCCCATTTGCTGTCCATTCGGCGTCGTCGCTCCTGTCGCTCATCTCCAGAATAGCCTTTATTGGATTTGCCGATGAACTGACGGTTTCAAACGAGCCGCGCAGCTGGTAATTATCCCAGTTATCCGGATAGCTTACCTCACCCAGAAATCGATAAAAATTGCGTTCCTGAAGCGTGTCTTCGGCAAGTATTGAAAAGCGGTACCAAATGCCGTTATGGAACCGGAAGGCTTCCACTAGGGTCTCTTCTTCGCCGTAGACAGACAATATATAATACTCATTGCCGTTTAAGACTGCCGGGCGATTTCCTTGGCCGAACATTTCCCGGCGTTCTTCGCTGGAAAAAAATGAATTATCAACTGATTCGCGCGGAACGCTCAGTTCCTGAGCACTCCAATAATCAACCCATTCATAGGCGACGAAGGTATCATCACCCTTGTTAAAATATATTGTGCCGTCATCCATCGTCGAGCTTTGATACCAGCCTCCCGGCAAAGCGATGGTGATACGGGTCTTCGTAGGTTTCCCCCCTGGGCATCATCGCGTCGAAGAGCACGAGCGCGTATAGGGCAAGCAAAGCGATGAATACGGTACAGCAGATCAACGTAAACAACACGGGTTTGTGAGCTTTCATAGATCCTCCCAATGAAGCATTATTTATTGAAAATGAGAATATAAATTCGTATATTTGATGAAATTATACATTATATATTAAGATTTAACAATGCTTGAGATGGCGATTCTGTTGTGCGACCGCAAAAAAATAACCGCCCGATCAGGGGCGGCGGACAATAAATGAGATTATTCGGTGGAAACCATAGTAACTCAAAGAGTCCGATACATACTATGCACAAAGCAGACGGATTATTATAAAGCGAGGCATTCGTATGAAAAAACCCATATTTACAATATATACATGCGGATATATAATCTGGTTGAATACGTACGTAATGGTGTAGCCGGTCTGCCGTGCCGGGAGAATACCTGGCGGCAACGTATGGGAGGCGGCGTTATGGGAAATAGACGGTCGCTCTCGGAGAGATTTGCACCCTCGGAGCCATGCAGCTGCGAAGTATGTACGTCTTACTGCGCGCGTCCCGGCTGGTGGACGGTGCAGGAGGCGCAGCGCGCTCTGGAAGCCGGTCTGGCAGGCCGCATGATGCTTGAACTGTCGCCGGAGCTTCGGTTCGGCGTGTTGTCTCCGGCGCTGCGGGGCTGCGAGGGCGGCGTAGCGCAGTATGACCGTAACGGCTGCACGTTCTTGAAGCATGGCTTGTGTACGCTGTTCGGGACGGGGCTGGAGCCGCTGGAATGCCGCTTCTGTCACCACGAACGTCAGGGGATGGGGGTCAGGTGCCATTCCGCGCTGGAATCTGACTGGAACACGCCTGCCGGGCAGGCTCTGGTGATACGCTGGCTGTGCATCATCGGATTGCAGAAAAGCTGTAGCGGCTAACATTAGTCCGGTGTTCTCTTCAAACTGTTTGGTGATAATACATCCTATGTGAGCGCATAATGGAGATATAAGCTGAGTCCGCTGGAAAAAGTATAACTCAGCAAAATCTGACTATGCAGCCTGGGAGGAATCCGATGTGAACATACTGGTATACGGGGCGGGGGTGCTGGGCAGCCTGCTTGCGCACACGCTGCACCGAAACGGCCATATCGTGACGCTGCTTGCCCGGGGGCAGAGGCTTGAGGAGCTGAAGCAGAAGGGTCTGGTAATACAACACTGGCTGCAGTGCAGAACCACGCGCGATACCGTAAGCCTGACGGATGCGCTTCTTCCGGACGATGCGTATGATATCATTTTTGTGGTCATGCGTACGAACCAGCTGGGTGAAGTACTGCTCGCGCTGGCCGCGAATGAGGGAGACCCGCTGATTGTGTTGGTGGGCAATAACATGGATGCTGCCGGAACGGAGCGGTATATCAACACGCACAGCAAGGAGCCTAAACGCGTGGCGTTTGCGTTCCAGATGTCGGGCGGGCGCAGAGAGAACGGGCGCATCGTCAGCATCCACGTGGGCGGCGGCAAACTAACGGCAGGCAGTATCGACGGCGGCAAAGCCGAGGTCATGTTGCTGCTGCAGGCGCTGGACGGAACGCGCATGAAGCTGGTCCCTCGAGGCGACATGGACGTCTGGCTTAAAAGCCATGCCGCGTTTGTACTGCCGCTCGCCATGGTGTGCTACGCTGTGGACGGTAAGCTGAGGCGGGCTGCGCGGGATAAAGCGCTGCTGAACCTGGCGATTGACGCGATGGATGACGGTTACCGCGTGCTGGAGACCTGCGGCGTGCCTGTGCCGCCGGAGGACACCGGCTTTGTGCGCGGTCAGCGCCGGAAGTGCTACCGGCTTATCAAATTCCTCGCAGGAACACCGATAGGCCGATTGACTGCCAGCGATCACGCGATGAACGCCAAGGATGAAATGCGGCGGCTGTTTGACGACTTTGAGGCGCTCCGGCAGCAAGCGGATATCGCAGCGCCCGCATGGGAAAAGCTCGGGGTGTATATGCCGCAAATCTAGCCGGATTGCGGCGGAACGGTGCCCAAAAAAGAAGCGGCCTGCCGCCGCTTAGGGAGATGTGTCCGTATGTATTGCATAGCGGCTAATGCGCCGCTTTTTATATCAGTTCATGCCGCCCTGAAGTTTTTCTGCTTTGAGGTGGAGCCAGCAGCCTCGCCGTAATCGCGCATGCCGTCAGCGGCGCTCCGGGCGGGGTTTGCGATTCCCGTCGATTGATTTCCGGTGAGGATAACATTATAATCAGATTATACAGTATTAAGTGACTGTGGTCACCAATTATTTTACCAATTTTGGAGAATGTGATGACATATGACGGAAGCAACAGGCGTAGGTTGGCTGAGGAGACGAGGAACAGGATTTATAGGAGCGCGGAGCGGCTATTTACAGAGAATGAGCCGGACACAGTAAGTGTGGACTCCATCGTCAAGGCGGCGGGCGTGTCCAAAGGTTCTTTCTATGTACACTTCGCCTCCAAGGATGCATTATTGATGGAGCTGGTCAACGATGAGGTGACCATTGTGGACGCCAAATATCAAAGCTTCATAGACACGCTTCCGGAGGATATGGCTGTGGAAGAAGTGATATTGTCGTTGATGGATAAGATATCGGAGATACTGACGGCAGAAATCGGCGTTGAGAAAATGACAGCCGTTTATAAAACTCAGTTGTCGGGCAATGCGGGCATCGGCGCTGTGTCAAATTATAACAGGGATATATATGTTATCTATCGGCGTGTGCTGGAACGAGGGATCGCATCCGGGGAGATCAGGACGGATATGACGGCGGACACGCTGACGCGGCACCTGATGATGGCTATCCGCGGGCTCACCTACGAGTGGTGCATCCGCCAGCCGGACTTCGATTACAAAGCACAGTCAAGAGCGCACCTGAAGCTGCTCCTAGAAGGATTGCAAGCACACAAGGGTGTCTAGCCTTGTATGAACACCTGTAACAGAAGCATGATCGACTCTCGATTACCAAAACGGCGATACTGAGTAGAGCGGGCATAAACCGTTGGATACCGGTCTTTTCACCCTTCCGCCAGCTTTTCCATCGCATCCCCGGACAGCCGGTACACCGTCCAGTCGCTCATCGGCTGAGCGCCCAGCGACAGATAGAAGTCGATGCTGGGCTGGTTCCAGTTAAGGCACGCCCATTCCAAACGCCCGCAGCCGCGCTCCCGCGTGAGCTGCGCCAGCCGCCTTAAGATCGCTTTGCCGATTCCCTTTCCGCGGTATTCAGGCAGCACATACAGGTCTTCCAGATAGATACCCGCTCGTCCTAAAAACGTCGAAAAGTTATGGAAGAACAGCGCAAAGCCAACTTCCTTCCCGTCCGCCAGCGCAAAGAACACCTCCGCCTTACGCTTCTCGAATATCCACTCGCGCAGCAGCTCTTCGGTAGCCTGCACATCGCTGTTCATTTTTTCGTAGTCCGCCAGCGCTTTAATGAAATAGAGTATCAGGCCAGCGTCCTCGGGCGTTGCGTCGCGAAAGGATAGGGTGTGGTTCATTTTTGTCACCTCGAAATTTGCGTTATTGCTGTTATTCTATCGCAACCATGGCATGCAATTCAAGAGTCATTCGTGATCCGCTGTGTGCTGACCGCTGAAAATAACAGCAAGGACCCGATTCGTGTTTTGCTCACGGGCTTCGGGTCCTGCTGTTTTTGAGTGGGAAACTTGCTACCGTTTTTATGTATTGGCGGCTGCACGGATGCGCCGCCTCTCTCTGGCTTTCATACACCGGCAATGCCGACTGACATATATACTATAACCCATATAACTGCGCGTATCTCGTCAACCTTTGTCTGTTTTTGTCGTTTCATTGACAAGTTGTGTCCTTGGGCAGTGCCGTCCCGAGGACATACGACTGCGGCTCACATCCGACTACCGGATGAAAGTTCGTGTTTGATGTCCGTTTTTGACTGCCGATGTCCCATTCTTTGCCCCAAAGCAAACAAAAAAGCCCGCCAATTCTCCATTGACAGGCCCGAGCAGCATTGAAAGGCTATTCCAAAAAGCCCTGCCGCTCGATCTCGACTTCAATTTCGTTCAGTATCTTCTTGATGCCCCTGATCTGCTGGGGGATGACTTCGTTCAGAACCTGCAGTTCATCCTCTTCCACCACACCGTCCGACAATATGGAAAACAGCGCGTTTTTGACGCACTCCAGCTGCTCGCTGGCATGGATCAGCTTGTAGCCGGACGAGAACAGGCTGCGCGGCCTCGAGAATGCGTTGTCCAGCTTGCCGATATCGCACATCTCCGCACAGAATATGCGGCGGAGTGCGGGGTCAACATAAAGCCGGCTCATACGGCAGACCATTTCATGCGACGGTAGCTGCTCGCCCAGCTCATACCGCGACAGCGTTTTGTAGTCGATATAGAGCTCGTCAGCCGCCCTTTGCATCGAAAGCGGTTTGCCGTCTCCGTCCGCATGCGCCATGCGCGATTCCCTGAATATGCTGCCAAAATGCTCGTTCTTCAATGCCCACCCTCACTGTGTACAAATTTATTCCATCATACTACGTCTTCTAAAGCCTGACAACCGTTCTTTGCCATATGTGAGACTATATATGCGGTGCTGTCAGTGGAACGATCAAGGCTGTTCTCTTCAAGATTTTCCGGTTTGCACCGAATTTGTCCTGATATGTATGTTTATGGCGAGGGGTGTGATATAATATAAAAAACTTTGAGGTATTTTACATGAAACGAGAGAAAATATCTAATCCTTTGACTGTCGTTGGAATATTTGCAGGAATTGCAGAAATAGCTGGAACTAGTGTAATCACTTTCCTAACGCCGAATTTGCAACAAATCTTTATTTGGTATGTTATGTTATTCCCAATTCTTCTTGTTCTACTGTTTTTTATAACTTGGAATTTTAATCCTTCAGTTCTATACTCGCCAAGCGATTATCAAAATGAAGATAATTTTATTAAAATTGTAACAAAAGCATATAGAAATTTTGATGAAATACAAGCCATGCTAACAAATATTGGTAAGGAAGTAAGAGATAATAGTGATGAGAGTATTGAAAAAACAATAGATGAAAAATTAGATAGAATAAGAAGAAAACTAGAAGAAACGCAAAATGATTATACTAAATTAACTAATATAACATTAAGTTCTTCCCCTGAAAAAGAAATAATGAGAATTTTAGTAAATGAAGGGGACATCTCTTTTAATGAGCTATTAGATAAGCTCAATATTACAGAAGTATCACTTACTCGTGCTTTAGAGCGGTTACGAAATATTAATTTAATTTCAACTCAATATGAGAATAAAATATTGATGATAAAAAGATTGTTTAATGTTTCATTTAGAACAACAAATAAGTAATGAGGAGAATACTATGCCAAAAGGTGATAAGTACATTAATCTTAGCAAGTATCTTGAAAAATTAAATCTACCAAGAGTAATACTTTCTTTCGATGAGATTGAAAGAATAATTGGGGATTCTTTGCCAGATTCCTCAATTAGACATGCTGAAGCATGGTGGTCAAATAACAAAGATCATTCGCAAGCAATTTCGTGGCTTGAGGCAGGTTATGAAACGGAATGTGTTTCAGACACATATAAAGAAAAAAAGATTATCTTTGTTAAAGCAGAGTAGAATATGTATATTCCCCCAAAAGGAGGCACCCCCACATGACCCCATCTCCAGCCGAAATCCTCTTCCGATACCTCGCCATAACGGATGAGCCGCGTGCAGCGGACATCATCATCGGCTTCGGACACTTCGATATGGAGATACCGAGGCAGTGCGGGCGGCTGTATCAGGCAGGCTTCGCGCGCCATATACTGCTGACTGGCGGCGTCGGGGCGGGTACGGCAGACCTTGGGCAGCCGGAGGGGATAGCGTTCAGGGAGGAACTGCGGCGCACGTTCCCCGGCATACCGGACGCGCATGTGACGGTGGAATACGCCTCCACCAACACCGGTGAAAATGTGACGATGAGCGCAGCTTTGCTGCGTGCAGCGGACGCGGAGTTTTGCTTCGAGCGCGGCATCTGCCGTGTGATCGCGGTGGCATCGCCGTACCGGCAGCGTCGTGTGATGCTTACGCTGAATCAGCTGTATCCGGACATCGAGGTGATCAACGCGCCGCCGGTGTCCTCGTATGAGGTGCAGCGGGCGCTGTTCGCGGGCAAGGAACAGTCGCTGGACGCTCTGCTGGCGGGCGAGATTGAGCGGCTGGTGAAATACGCACTGCTGGGCTACATACGGGAGGAGCCGCTGCCGTCCGAAATCAGCCTTGCGTACCGGGCATTAAAAATACAGCTGGAGGGAGAAGGCTGAGCATAAAAGCCTATAAATAAACCGAGTGAAGAAAAAAGCAATCGTCATCATTTTATTGGTGGGTATAGTGGGACTTGTCATTGCCGGGTATATCGGATATTTGATTGGCATAGCGGAGGGAGAAGCCGGGATGTTTGCCGAACCGAAGCTGTCCCCATCGGGCGAATACACATATGAGCAGATTTACGGATACGATCGGGCTCGCTATGTCCGGGTTGCTATAGAATCAATTGACGGAGCCGACTCATTTATCACTGATGAAAAATTCTACGTCAGATTTACCACGCTTATCGACTGGGGAGAAAATGATACTCTCTGGATATACAGCGGGGATGTCGGTGCTTTTTTGTGGCGGCGCGAAAACGGCACATGGAAAAAAGAACACGCTGATGAATCCAGTATTCAGCTCGCGCCGGATGCCATTAAAGAAAAATGGTAATTCAGTTCATGTTAGGCCTGTCACAGTAAAGCACAGACGGCTTATGGGGTTGTTTATTAAAAAGCCCCGAAGCACAATAGTGCAGACGGGGCTTGTGTGGTGCGATGGAACGCTGTCAGTCCGTTCTTCGGCTCAGCATGGCGCCGCCGATGATGTAGAGCACCGGAAGAACAAAGCCGATCAGGCTCCACACCGAGAAGTCCATGATGAGGAGAATCAGCATCACGACCGCCGCTATGATGCCGGCGAACACAAAGAAGCCGGACCGGCCGTTGTCGTCGCTTCTGCGAAAGCCCAGTGCGCCAAATATCAGCTCGAGCAGGCTGGCAATCAGCAGCAGCACCAGACCTGTCGCCCAGTATGTCGCACTGCCATCCGCGTTCACCAGCGCCACCACGGATATGACGGAGGCGATCACGCCGTATATCACCATCAGCAGGCTGGTTTCCTTGAGTAAAAACTTACTTTCAGACATGAATTCTCTCCTTTCAAGAGTATACGGCAAGAGTAAATAATGCCTTATTTATTGTTTGTATTATCCTGCAAATTATGCGGCAGTGAATTTCTAGATATTTGATTGTGAATGGATATGTGCAGTATACGTTAATCAGCGTTAAGGGGACTGCGCCGCCGTCGGACGCGGCCAGTGCGATTACGTGAATACGCTGTGTGAATACAATGGGTATTACTGTATGCCGATGCCGGGCTGCTTTTCGGCCGACGCTTCTTCCTTTTTACGTTTACTATACAACGACAGATTGGCAAAGAATATCGTGATCATGCAGAACATCAGTGTGATGGCCGGCCACATTGGCAAGTCGTTCAGCGCGCAGATCAGCAGATTGGCGGCGGCGATCAATATGGATACCGACGAGATAACCAATGCGATTTTCGTTGTTTTCATTGTGCTTTTTTTCATTGTTTTTTGTTCTCCTGATTGCTTATTCGACCGCTTCCGGTTCAGCCTGGACTAGTACCGCCGTACGCCGGGGCCGGAACGAGTCCACCAGTGCGATGACGACGCCCGTCAGCACGGCCAGCACGCCGAAGGCTGTTTTCATCGATATGGTCTCCACCTGCCCGTTCGTGCCGGGTATGATCAGCGCGAACATCGTCGCGAATATCGGCTCCAGCGTGTATATCAGCCCGGCGACCGTGGGACGCGTGTATTTAAGCGCGATAACCTGGCCCATGAAACCGGCGGACGTGTTGACGACGCCCATAAACACGATGCCGAATATGAAGGAAGGTTTAAAGCCGGTCATGTCAAAGCCGAAGACGCCCCACAGTGCGACGAACAGCAGCGCTGCAACAACGATATGCGCAGAGCCCAGCGCGTCGGCGGGGTGTTCCGCGCCGTATTTGGCGCAGTAAAGTATCTGCAGTGAGAAGCCCACAGCGCACAGCAGGGTGAGCACGTCGCCCAGATTTGGCTTCATCGACAGGCCGCCCGAGAGTACGCCCACACCGCCGAATGCGATGATGCAGCCGACCCACAGCGCAGGGGAAAGCTTTTTCTTGAACAGCAGCCGCTCCAGTATAGGAACGATCAGCACGGTGGTGCTGGTGATGAACGACGAGTTGGTGACAGAGGTGTAATTGAGGCCGAATATCTGCAGCGCCATCGAGACGAACAGCAGTCCGCCGAGCACCAGCGACGCGCGCAGAAACGCTGGCGAGAATGCAGCCTTCAGCTTGCGAATAAGGAAGGGCAGCACCACCAGCGCGGCCACGCCAAAGCGCAGCGCAAGGTAAGCCAGCGTCGGCATTTCGGAATTGATATTTTTGGTCCAAATAAAAGACAGACCCCACATCATTGTCTGCACGAGTAGATATCCGTTTGCAAAGGCGCGCTGCCTTGTTGCGGTTGCATTGACGTTGCTCAAGTTAAAACCTCCTTAAGACACCAGCGATGATTATACATGGTTTTCACGGTTTTGGACAGCTGCGCTATCCGCTGAAATCTGCCGGTATAGGCGGGACTCATCCAATGAATGAATTGCGGCTGCGCGCTCGTGGGTATGCATGGGTATGCGTGAGTATGCGAGGGTATGCGTCGGCAGGAGATATTTTATCGCACGAAACCGACCGAAATCATGACAGAGGGCCGTAATTTGCTGTATTTGGGACAGCATATGGAGTACAGCAGGTCCAAAGTCACAATAAAATAGCGCCGGGGCTGCCGGCGCTATGCTCTGCTTTGACTGATCTATTCCTCGGCGCCCACCAGCTCGGAATATCCGAACATCAGCGCGTCAGGAATGCTGCGCTGACCAGTGAAGGAGCCCTGGTATTTGCTGATGTTCTTGCCCATAAACGTCATCGTCGCCGAAGCGCCGCCGTCCAGATTGTATGCCACCTCGCAGCCGTACGGCTCAAACACAGCGACCAGTTCGTCGTATGTCATGCCCTTGCTGTATTTGCTGGAGCGGCCGTCCACCACCACCAGCAGGAAGTGGTAAGGCTCAATCATGCCCACGGCTGTGCGCGGCTTGCGGCTGGACAGCCGCTTGTCCATCAGGTCCGGCTCCACCACGCCGTCACGTATCAGGGTGGGGCCGAAAGAAAAGGAGTTTCTCACACCCTGGTCCAGCAGCTGCTCGGCAAATGTTTCGCCGGGATGGAATACGCTCATCGTTCCGTCGGGATAGAAGGCCAGTGTGTCCGCTGCGTCGTCGGCCACGTAGACTTCGCTGTCGCGAATGATAAAACCCTTGGGGTCGCTGGACACGCGATCCATATAATCACCGTTCACCGCGATGACAGCCTTGTATGCCTGCGCAATCTTGTACAGATCCTTGGTGGAGCGGCCGGGTGTCTCCGGTTTCGCAAATCCGGCGATCTCCTTTTCGGATTCCTTCATACGAATTTCCGCCACAAACCAGGTCTGCGGCACATCGTTGGTGTAACGTTTGACTTCCACAAACAGCGTGGGGGAACGGTAGAGCCAGTAACCGCCCTCTGCATCCGCCGTTACTTCCTCTTTCGCGGGGAAATAGGGATCGGGCGTGGGCTCCGGTGTCGGTTCAGGCGTGGGTTCCGGCGTCACGACGGGCGTGGCCGTCGGTTCGGGCGTCGGCACCGGCGTCATGACGGGTGTGGGCGTGGGCGTTATTACAGGTTCTGCCGATACGGCAGTGCAGCCTGACAGCAGCAAGGCCGCTGCGATGAACAGCAGCAACATTCTTTTCATATGCATTTTGAAGTACTCCGTTTTGTGATACTATGTGCGCACAAGACTTACATTAAGGTTGCCGGTATGAGCTTGTCAAACTAATTTTCAGTAAAACAGATAATTACCCGACAAAAAACGCCTTTATCGGCGCTTTGTTTCTTTACGATGTTATTGGAGCAGATTATTCACTCACCAGATCGGAGGTGCCGAACATCAGGGCATCCGGCACGGGCCTCTGGCCGGTGGTTGAGTAGTCGTACTGGTTTATGTTTTCGCCCATGAAAGTCATCGTGGCCGACTGGCCGCCATCCAGATTGTATGCGATCTCACAGCCGTACGACGCCATCAGAGCGGCCAGCTCGTCAAACGTCATGCCTTTGCTCCATTTGCTCTGACGCCCGTCCACCACCACCATTATAAAATGGTAGGGCTCAATCATGCCCACGGCGTTGCGCGGCTTCCTGTCGGCGATTTTCGAATCCATGATTCCGGGCTGAACCGCGCCGTCCTTCACCAGCGTGGGGCCGAACGAAAACGCGTTCATGACGCCATCCGCCAGCAGCGCGTCGGCATTGGTTTCGCCCGCATCAAACGTGCGCATTGTGCCGTCCGGGTAGATCGCCATCGTCTGATTTTCGTCGTCGTCCACGAACACCTGTCCGTCGCGGATGATCACGCCCTTGGGGTCCTCGGGATGGTGATCCAGAAAATCGCCGTTCACGGCGATTACCGCCTTATAGTATTGAGCGATGGTGAAAAGCGCAGCGGACTTGCCGCCCGGTCTGCTGGGGGTGGAAAAACCGCCCCGGTCACGCTCGGGCTCCTTGTAACGTACATCCGCCACAAACCAAGTTTGCGGCACATCGTTGGAATAACGGTGCACCTCCACGAATAACGTGGGGGAACGGTACAGCCAATAACCACCCTCTGCGTCTGCCGACACCTCTTCCTTATCAGGAAAGTAAGGGTCCGGCGTGGGTTCCGGTGTGGGCTCCGGCGTCGGCTCAGGCGTGGGCTCCGGTGTCGGTTCCGGTGTGGGTGAAGGCGTGGGCGCTGTTGTTTCAGCGGGCGAAGGTGTGCCGACGACCAATGTCGGCTGAGCGGCACAACCGGAAAACAGTATGGCCGCAGCGAGCATGAGTATAAATAAGCTTTTCAATTTCATTCACAAAGTCTCCATAGTTGCAGCGTTTCATTGTAATGACGCACATATAAACACATTAGTTCCCGGCAGATCAATTTGTCAAATATTTTTTGTTTGAGATCACTTTTTCAGGGGAAACAGCGATCTTTTCGGGGAATATTATCACATAAGCGAAAGGGAAATCGATATGAGAATCGTCGCACTGTCGGATACGCATATGCCGCGCCGGGCAAAGGAGCTGCCGCAGCCGGTTCGTGCGGCGCTGGCGGACACAGATTATATTATTCATGCGGGCGACATCACTGCGTTGGAGGTGCTGGATACACTGGCTGCATACGCCCCGGTGGCGGCTGTGGCGGGCAACATCGATCCGCCGGAGCTTCGTGACGCGCTGAGCGAAAAGAAGCTGCTGCGGCTCTGCGGTTTTGCAATCGGCATATGTCACGGGCATGGAAGCAAGGGCTCCACGCTTCAGCGTGCCATAGCCGCGTTTGAAGGGGCAGGGGCGAATATGGTGGTGTTCGGTCACAGCCACATTCCTTACCTCGGGCGTCACGACGGCACGCTGCTGCTGAACCCCGGTTCGCCCACGGATAGGCGCCGCAGTCCGTTTTTCTCCTATGGCGTGATCGAGACAGGGGAGACGCTCTCGGCAAGACTCGTGTATTTTGACCGGGAGGGCACGTTATATCCGGGTGAATGGGAGCACCTGTAAAGCGAGTGTTTGATTTTCAGCGGAACGACAGACACTTGAGAAAGAGGAATACAGCGGTTGCGTGCAGAAGTCTGATACTCAAGTCCGGAAAACTTAACAGACGGCCAAGAAACGGAGGGCATCATGATACTTTTCATTCCCGCGGCTTTGCTGCTGATTATCGGCTGGCTGATCAGGTTTAAAAAAGTGACATGGCTGATATCCGGCTACAACACATCATCCAAAAAGAAAAAGGAAGAGTATGACCCGGAAAAGCTGTGCTGTTATGTGGGTAATTTCGTGTTTGTACTGGCAGGGGTGCTTGCTTTAACGGCTACAGCGCAGACGCTCACCGGCGAGTCGGAAACGGCAGCGCTGATTGGGTTCATAATACTCGGAATCGTGGCTCTGGCCGGCATCATTTGGCTGAATACCGGCAAAAGGCTCAAGAAGCAATGAAGGGAACAAGGATAAGGCTATGGCAGTGGATTTAGAACAGTATCTGTATGATCGGGTGAAACCGATCATGGAACAATGGGACGAGCCGGGCATATACGCAATATCCTTTTTTGTGTATTCGAATGAAGCATATGTATACCACGGCGTGTCCAACGTCAGTGAGTTTTCAATCGGATACAATACAGAGGAGGATTGCGGGAGCGCTTCCGCTTACAGCGAGGAGCGCTGGAACTTTGCGTACTGGCGGCAGGATATGACACATATCATCGACCCGGTAGACGATGATGAAGGCATGAAAATACTGTTTCAGTGGTACAAAGAAAACGGTATTGAGGGCGTCGGCCGTGAGGATTGGGATACAGCCTATGATGAGACAGGCGCTTTTATTGGGAAAGGCCCAGTGGGATACTATGAATTGCTCTGCGCTGTGTCCAACGTAGCCAAAAGGCTGCAGACGGAAGGTGTTGCGGAGCGTACGGCGGGCAGGCGCGTGCCCATTATCGTGCACGATCTCGAATACCCCTGGTATGTTGAAGAGGCCACGGAAATCGCTAACCCGTACGGGGAAGCGGCTGGCTTTTTGAAGGCGGTGCGCGATGGGTACCCGGCAAGCTGACGGGCGGGTGTCATCGTCGCGCCCTGACGTGTTCTCCAAAGCGGCGTGTATACAGCCAGTAGCCTGCCATGTAGATGACGAAGTAAATGGGCAGCGAGTAATGGTGCTCCCACCCGGACGGCTCGTAGAAACCCAGCCAGATGAATATGGGCTCCACCACATAAGCCGCGATTACGCCGAAAGCCAGCCCCTTAAGCCATGGATTGATTTTGGGGAGAAACTGATAGAACAGCATCGCCGTGACGGGCATGATCGTCCAGTCCCAAGGCAGATATTCGGGAAAGTAAGGCAGCAGCCACGTGTTGTAATTCCAGCCGCCTTGCGACACGCCGATCATGCAAAGCACTGTCGCGACGAACGCGGAAAAAAGTCCGGCGTACAGCAGCCGGTGTGTGTTTTTCCTGTCCCGAACGATGAGCCACAGCACCCACGGCAGCACCGCCAGTCCAAGGTCTATCCACCAGTGCCACGTAAACACCATCTGCTGAGCCCATATACGCTCTATCTCGTCGTGTATCGCATTATACTGCTCAGTTACGCGGTCCACTGCTTCAAGCAGATCCGGATCGTACATCAGCTTATCTCCTTTTTCGTCCTGCTATGCAGAACTGGCGGTTTTTTGTAAACTGCGGCGGCTTTGAGTCTGCGCCCGCGCGTGAATACGGCATAACCTGCCATATACACGGCGATGTATATAGGCAGCGAATACCAATATTGCCATGTAATGCGCTTGTATATCCCGATCCATTCGAACAGAGGCTCGGATACGAACGCGCCGACGACCCCGAATATGGCCGCTTTCAGCCACGGGTTCCAGTTTTGTTTGTACTGGTAGAACAGCATCGCGGTGACGGGCATAACAGCGAGATCCCACGGCAGGTATTCGGGCATCAGCGGCAGTACCCATGTGTAATACGTCCACCACCCTTGAGACATGCCGATAATATCCAAGTATGTCGCCAGCAGCGCCGTGACCAGACCGGCAAACAGCAGCCGCCGCTGAAGATCCCGCCGCCGCACGAGGAGCCAGAAACCCCACGGCAGCACAGCCAGCGCCACGTCCACCCACCAGTGCCACGAGAACAGTACTTTCGACAGCCACACCTGCTTGATCCAGTCGTGCACGCCCACAAAGCTGTCGTTGATGCTGTTGATTTCCTCGATCAGATTAGGGTCCATATTAAATTCACCTTAATACGTTTTGACTTTAGTTTGTGCAAATACGCGAAGTATACCCGCTCCGATCAACTGGACAAATTCGGTTTTTGCCTGCCCTGCAGACTGCTGTCCATGTTAGCCGTCCATCCATAGAATGCAGCCAAGTCGAACAACAGCACGGCGATCTCCCAACCCGGCCTGATCACCATAACCCCGGATTGGATAAGCCCCAACTGGCAAACCAGCAGCAGCAGGAGTACGAAAGCCTTCTGCCACCACGGCGATCTCCATTTATAAAGGGCGATCATGATGATAATCATGACAGGTATGTATATCAGTGCCGCCGAAGTATGGTTTCTGGAAGGGTCGGTATAAAAGGTGCATTGAAACACCCTTATGCCGAGCAGCTTGAAAAGAGTGCCAACCAGATTCGCTGACACAGACCATGAGCTTAAAAAAAGCATCGGATAATAAAGGCGCTTTGACGGTGAGTTGATAAAGAACCGTTTGTACCAGTATTTGACGATCAGACCGTAAATGAGGAAGCCGCCAATAGTAAACACGGAACGGTACCAGAAGTGCTCATAGATTCCGAGCTGCACAAACAGTATATCGATCAGAAAATAAGCCACAGAAAAACCGGCCAGCCACCAGTTTGACAGGCCCAGTACACAGATCAGCACAGCGGTGGATGAAACGGAAACTTGGGAAAAGACATTGCCGAGTACCGCGTCGAAAAACGGATCATCCGGCGTTATCATCGGGTAATAAGTGTATGCGTTTAGCAGCAGCATTATGGAGACTTCGAGAAGATAAGCAAACCCCAGCACTGCAAACCAGAACGCAAACAGCCTTTTACGATCACGCGCTTTGAAGAACAATATGATGAGTACGGCAACGCTGGTGACTGCCAGTGCGATATACCAAATCGTGTTTGTCCAAAATGAACTGTTCATAGAAATATTCTGCCGCGAAACCGCATCGTATATGCCTGTCTGGTTAGTCCGGTATTCCCTGGGCTTTCAGCCTGACAGCCATGATACGCCGTATAATGAAACGACTCGCGACTCCTATGAAGAAATAAATGGGCAGTCCGTACCAGCTCTTCCACGTAATCATCTTATAAATGCCGCTCCAAACGAATATCGGCTCGAAAACGAAGCAGAACACCACGGACATCACGGCGGTGGCGACCAGAAAGCTTGGCCATCTCCTGGTGTACTGGTAGATCAGCATATAGAGCAAAGGCAGACAGGTAATGTCGATCGCCGTAATGGGCGGGAACAGAGGAATGATATCTGCCGTGTAATACCATAAGTAGGCCTCTTCACCCAATTCGTCCAGAACGATGACCCATATGATGATAAGCGCCGTGTGCAGTGCCAACTCACTTAAGCGGCGTTTATCTGCCAGCTTAATCCACAGAAAGAAGTTGATCAGGAACAGCACCAGCAGCAACCACCAGTTAAAGCTGAACAGTTCATTTTTCCACTCATCTATTCGGGTGAGCGTCAGTTGCCATTGGTCCTGTACGGCCTGCGCCAGCCCGGCTGCGGATATGGGCATAATCAACCTCCTTCGCTGCGCGCGCGGGATGTGATTTTGAGCAGAACGGATGTGAGGAAGCGGACGAGCAGCGCCATTGCGATATACAGCGGGAAGCTCATCCAGTACTGCCAGTTGAGCAGCTCAAACAAACCGCTCCAGGTTAGCAGCGGTTCGACAAGAAAGCAGAACGCTGCCGAAATGACCAGTACAGCCGAGCCGTACATGCGGGGCGAGGAGAAGTATTGATAAGCCAACGAATAGATCAGCGGCAGCAGCAGCAGGTTTACTGAGCTCAAAGGAGGAAATACCGGTATCACGTCCGTCGGATAATCCCACAGTATCAGCTCCTGCCCGTACTCGTTGATGGTCAGCACGGCAATATAGGCCAAAGCTGTGAAAAGTAATGTCTCTTTGAGCCGCCGTTTGTCCAGCAGCTTCCACCACACCACGGCGCAGACCATGTACAAAACGATCAGTGCCCACCATCGGACGTGCAGAAAGTCCTCGGCCAGCCACTGATCGATATGGTCGTGTGTCAGTCTGATCTGCATTTCTACGCTTTGCGGCAGTGCACTCGCTTGCGGCATCGTATTATCTCATTCCAAATGTGAGAGCGGATACCGGCTCACCGGATATGATTGTTATCGCGGCCCTTGCGTACCGAGCTGATTTTGGCCTGTTTCCGTGGGGTGCTCGCTGTTTGTCCGTTAATGTCTGTCTGCTGCGGCATGGAATAGATATCACCATACGCTTCCGTTTCCTCTTCCGTGACGGGGGGCTTGTACATCATGCCGGTGCAGTCGGTCGTGGACGCGATATTGCGCGGTGCATAATCCGCGTCCCAATCGATATTGTGCCTGTCTTTCATATGCTTGTCCTTTCTGGCTTTTATAGCAATAGCATGTGCGGCAGCCGCCCGTATTATGTAACGGCTTCGCTTCTCAGAGGTCCAGCTTCGCGACGCCCAGTGCCGAATGTGCCCACATTGCGTCCTGCACCATCTGCAGCTGATCGTCGCGGCAGCACACCATGATCACCACAGTGGAGAGCTTCTTGGTCTGCTTTTTTTCTTCCCTTTTGATGGTGAGGAGCTTGATGATAAGGCCCAGCCCAAAGCCAAATCCGGTTCCGATGAGCGCCCACATCACCGGCCCCCACGTCAGCAGAAAGCCATATATCAGCCCGAAAAGCGCAAACAGAGCCGCCAGAATGATGGGAATGTCCAACATGCTGCGGCTGTCGGTAGAATGAAGCCGGTCGAACAGCATCGGCACCGGCGCGCGCGTATCCAACGGCACTGCCAGTATGTGGTCTTTGGGTATCCCCTTCATCTGTATTGATGTCAGAGCCATTTCAATTTTGACTGATTGTTCAAATGTGGATACGACATACATTATGTGGCCTCCCTGTCAAACGGCATTGGAAAGGACTCTGGCTGATACTGCTGCCGCAGAAATTTGTCTTGCTCCCATTTAAACAGTTTGTTTCCTTCCACAGTAACCACGTATGAGTCGAAGATACAGAAAAAGTAGACCGATGGGATATTCAGTAACCATTGAATTGAAACGACATTTTTGGCTTCCTCGAACATACCATACAGCGTAAAGTGAATGGCTGCCAGCACATGGGAGAAATAGAGTATCGCCGCCCACCACGATATCAGGAAAAAGGCCAGAACCAACCTGTGGTTAATAAGATGACCTGTCCCGGGCGCAATTATCGACCAGATAATGGCCATACAAGGTGAACCCCTGTCCAGATAGTTGATGCCCAACGGATGAATTATAAATGGGGTAACAGCCGCGTCTTCACGCGCAGCCAACACAAACTGGTTGTTAAGCTTCACAGCGATGCGGTGGCTGTCCCAAATCGCGAAAAGGTAAACGGGGATGTAGAACATAATCCAGCGCATATCCAACACCGATTTAGCCAATTCATACTGTCCGGTAAATGTATAGAAAATAGCGAGGTTGAGCTGGGAATTCAGGTTGACCACCACTTCCCAAATGAACAAAATGCAGCCGCGTATGTACAGCGACAACATCATATGACCCATTCCTGGAAAAATCGCGGACCAGAGCGCAACCACGATTGGGCTTCGTAAATGCAGCTGCGTGGTGCCCAAAATGCAGACAAGGGCACGTTTTCGTCGCACGGTCGATGGCGGTTGATGTTTCATAGGTAATCTCCTGAGCCTTATTATTGCCGAGAAAGACAAAAAAATGTAAGCGCTTCTTAAGGCTATATAAACTGTTACGACTTGGATTTGTACCGACAAGATAAATTCTCTTAATTGTGGTTAATCAGTATTCCCGTTCAATACACTGTTTGACAGGCTTCTTTTATAGAAGCAGTAGCCAATGAGGTAAAAAATCAGCACGATGGGGAAGGAGTAATAGTGACGCCAGACCTTAGGGTCATAGGTGCCGAGCCATGCAAACACTGGCTGGACGACAAATGAGCCAAAGGCGGAAAAAATAAGACCCTTATAGAAGGGTTTGATTTTAGGGAGAAACTGATAGAACAGCATTGCCGTAACGGGGATCACTGAGAAGTCCCAGGGAACGTAGGCGGGGAAGAAGGGGACGACCCGGGAATGATAACCCCATAAACCAAATGACATCCCGATCATATCGGACATGGAGGAAAGAACCAGAATGACCAGACCGGCATAAAGCAGGTTGTGTGTTCTCTTTTTATCCCGCACAATAAACCACAACACCCACGGGAGTATGGATAAAGCGAGATCCAGCCACCAGCGCCACCCGAACAGCATATAGTCACGCCATATTTTGGCCATTTCAAGAAAAGCCTGATGGTATTTTTCGTTGGCTGATTCTACAAGGTGGCTCCACCATGGGGTTGTTTGAGGCATAAGCACCTGCTTTCAAAATTTATAGGCTTATTCTGACCAAATTTGAAACACACTAGTATTATGGTTGAGTTGTATTTCGCATATAAAACGTTAAATCATAGTGGAGACGTTGAAACAAGTTAATGCCCGGTAGTGGAACCCACCATCCGGGCAGCGGCCTTCGTATAAGCAAAGTATCGCGCGAAAATGATACAGAGACCATGAAATTGTATATTTCTTGATGGGACAGTCGTATGGCATCTTCTTTCTGGACGAACACCGTATGGTATATATTGTTGGGCTTCACGATCGTTATTGAGCTGGTTATAACGCTGCGCCGCGCAGAGAATCGCCGTCAGGCCGTGGCGTTTTATTTGACGCTGGCAGGCATGACGCTGTGGCTGGAAACGCTGCTGCTGATATTTTTCAAATCGTACACCTACTATCCAAAAATCATTAACGATCCTGCCCATTGGTATGACGACGTATTGGCCGGCAACCTGTTTTCACAATTTTCCGTCGCGGCGTCCACGCTGATGGTAGCCGTAATGAGGCTAAAGTTCCGCTGGTATATCGTTTTGGCGCTGGCATACGGTGCTGTCGAAACTTTGTTTGTTGCGCTTGGCATTTATGAGCAATACTGGTACCGGACCTGGTATACCGTATTGCTGCTTCCGTTTGCGTTTCTGCTCGCAAGGAGGATGCATGACCGTCTGTGCGAAGGTCTAAGGCCCATATATTACTACGCTTACGTGGCTTTCTCGCTGTTCGCGCTTGTCGTCATTACACTGTGGTGGGGTTTTAGGTTGGCTGATATCATTTCAGTCAGCGAAAGGCTGCTGGGCGACCCGCAGATCAGCCGTTACGGTCTTACCGTGGGCTTGCATATTGTGTGCAGCACGACGCTGATATGGGTCTATTTTTCCGGCATGAAATGGCGTTTTAAGGCTCTGGTATTTGCGGGGCTTGAAGCATTCCTATTTGTGGTATACCGTCTGGGGTGGATGCAAATACGCTCCGGTTGGTTTCTGCCGGTGTCTGCCTCCGTCTTATTAGGGACATATGCGTCCATCGCATTGATGGACAGGCTGTACGGGCTGGGGGGCATTCCGGGGCTGCAGCTGCACAAGCCGGATAAATGACGACTACTTCAAACTTTCAAACGGCAGAGCAAACATGAGCGCCGTAGCTGCACCCAGTGCGATTGAAATCGGCCAGGCAACCAGCGGCTTTTTGTAATGCACGCGAAGCATGATGAAAGCGCCCACCAGTAGCGTAAACGACCACAAAATACTCCAGCCATGATCGTAATGAAATATGTCGAGCAGCACGCTTAAATATTCAAACAGTGTGTTGCCCGCTGCCCAGGCCAGCACATACAGTGCCTTTTTAAACCATGTTGCAGGCCAATGTGTCAGAAATAATATGATGATGGAGGGAAACAGAAAAAACGTCGCTATGATATCCATTGTCGTATGATTGAAAAGTCCGTCGTAGAGCCACAGCGTGTGATCATGAAAGACGAAATTATAAGCGAAGTCTCCGATGATCGCATAGAGGATAGTAGGATAGTATTCCCGCCATCTGCGCCACGCGCCCCACTTATAGCAGGCCGCGGCGTAAAGTACTGACAAAGTGATTGTGATCATATTGCCGCCTTTTTCAATTCATATTGAAAATAGTATATCCTAGCAGCACGAATGATATTTCAGAATTATATGGCGAATTAAAAACTGTTGTCAGCCATTCTATTCCAAGCGGTTAATAGTTGTGAGAAAATAATAGCCATATAGTTTTTGATCAAGTATAATGACGAAAAAGCCATTATTCATGCAGTAATAAAATAACATGCTAAATTGCAATGATCTATTTCTGTTTGCCTGAATAATGAGAAATAATCGAGGAGGGTTTATATGGTTGAAGGGGTTCAAATCCAGATCCTGATTGCGATGATCGTATACGTGTCGGCAATGGTTGCTATCGGCATTGTGTACTATAAACGCAACAAGGGGGCGGATGATTACTTCCTGGGCGGGCGCAAATTGGGTCCGTGGGTATGCGCGATGAGCGCCGAGGCGTCGGATATGTCCGGCTGGCTGCTGATGGGGCTGCCCGGCGTGGCGTTTGCCATCGGTATCGGTGAAGCGTTCTGGACGGCGGTGGGCCTGGCTCTGGGGACATATCTGAACTGGCTGCTGGTTGCAAGGCGGCTGCGCAATTATACCAAGGTGGCAAAGGATTCAATTACGCTGCCTGATTATTTTTCCAATAGATTTCATGATAAGCACAAATTATTAAAGATATTCGCAGGCCTTTTTATTGTCGTATTTTTTATGATCTATACGGCGACGGGCTTTAAAGCGGTGGGAACGCTGTTTCAGACTATATTCGGTCTTGATCAGACGGGCTATGCCTGGATGGTCATACTAAGCGCGCTGATCATTGTGCTGTATACCACGATCGGCGGCTTTATGGCGGTGAGCGTGACAGACCTGATTCAGGGTATTCTGATGTTCTTCTCCCTGATCATCGTATTGGTACTGGGCGTTGCTGCTGTCGGTGGTTTCACTCAAATTGGTGGGAACCTCAGCGGTATGGATGGGTTCTTCAACGTAATGGGGGTTCAAAAGGCCGGTGCATTTGCACCGTATTCCGCTCTCGACATCATTTCCAACTTGGCGTGGGGCCTCGGCTACTTCGGTATGCCGCACGTTCTGGTGCGTTTCATGGCTATCCGTTCATCGCGCGAGCTGAAACGTTCACGCCGCATCGCCATCAGCTGGGTGCTTATCTCACTGTTTGCAGCCGTCATGATCGGAATCGTGGGGCGTGCAATGATGGAAGGAAAACTCTTGGATGGCTCTATGCTGGAGAACGGCCTGCAGGAAACGGTGTTCATCCAGATGGCGGTTAAACTGACGCCTGCTATCGTGGCTGGCGTGATGCTTTCGGGCATACTCGCGGCGACGATGAGTACGTCCGATTCGCAGCTGTTGGTGACATCGTCCGCCGTGGCTGACGACTTCTACAAGAGCTTCATCCGCAAAAAGGCCTCCAGCAAAGAAGTGATGTGGGTGGGGCGTATTGTCGTGATACTTGTGGCTATCGGCGCTGTTATCATGGTGCTGAACAACACCACGACGATATTCGGCCTCGTCAAATACGCGTGGGGCGGCTTCGGCGCGGCATTCGGCCCGGTGATACTGTTCTCGCTGTTCTGGAAGCGCATGACGCTGCCGGGCGCGCTGGCCGGTATGATCACAGGTGGCGCGACGGTCATCGTCTGGAAAGAGCTGCTCAACCCGAAGGGCGGCATATTCAGCGTCTACGAGCTGCTGCCGGCATTCATACTGGCATGCATCGTTATCGTGGTGGTGAGCCTGCTCACCAAAAAGCCTTCCGACGAGATCGTTGCGGAATACGAAGCGGCGAAGACCTATCAGCTGGACTAAGAATCTGCGCACTAAAACATCAACAAAGCCGGGGAGTGAACCACTATGCGCCCCGGCTTTTCCATTTCAGTAAGTTTCCCGTATTGCAGAATATCGGACGATATAATCCATTGATTCTTGGGTAGAGCTGTAATATGCTATAGACAATACAGTTGGAAAGAGGGGCAGGGTATGGCAGACATGGAACAACTCATAGAGCAAGTCAAGGCTTTGGGCGCATTCAATGCCGGAATCGTACCGGTCAGTAAAATACCGTTTGATCGGGAGCTGCGCAAGGCATGTGAGGCCAACTACTGCGGCCATTACGGCAAGAACTGGACATGTCCGCCGCTGGTGGGGGATATCGACGAGCTGATTGCCAGGGCGAAGCAGTATGATACGGCGCTGGTTTATCAGACGGTGGGGACGCTGGAGGATTCGTTTGACTACGAGGGCATGGTGGCGGCGCTTCAAAAGCATGTTGCTGTCACCGATGACATCACCCAATACATCAAAGATCGTGTTTCAGGCTCCATACTGCAGCTTTCAGCCGGGGGATGCCCCGTCTGCGAGCGGTGCGCCGGCATCGACAAGCAGCCCTGCCCGTTTCCCGACCGCGCGCTCGCGTCGCTGGAAGCTTACGGCATCTATGTAGCAAAGCTGGCCGGGCTCTGCGGCCTGAACTACATCAACGGACAGAACACCGTGACGTACTTCGGGGCTTATCTGTTTACTTAATTCCCAGCACGAACCGCGTCGCTTTGAAATGGCGGCATATCTCGAAGCAGGCCACCGACGCCGCGAGCGAACCCAGCATGATGATGATATACTGCGGTGCAGCGGGGAGGCTGCTGCGCACTACAAAGTAAGCGATCACCACGAGCAGCGTTTGGTGCACGAGGTACACAGGGTACGAGGCTCTCCCAAGGTAGGAGAGCGCCTTGGTTGGCTTGTTCAGGTACGCATCTGCGACGCCCATCACGCCCAGCGACAACAGCCATACGGCCACGTTGCGCAGTATGGCGTAGCTGATGCCTGCAGCGTTCCAGCCCTCCGGCCAGCCATACAGGGCTGCAATCACAAGATAAGCTGTACTAGCCAGCAGGCCGCCTCCCAGCATCAGCCATTTATACCGGCGCAGTCTGTCCATAAACACGTCGGACGTGGCAAATACCGCGCCCAGCAGAAACAGGAAACCATAGTAGAATGGGTTCTTGCCGCCGATGTCGGGCAATGCCTGCATCAGCGTGATGGGGAATACGCAAAGCAGCATCACCCAAGGTTTGGACACCCACCGCAGCTTCTCTGGGCGCTTGCGCATGCTGACCAACAGCGGCAGCAGCGCGCAGCTGATGACGAACAGGTAGAGTATGAACCACAGATGGGCGGGTGTGAATCCACCGGTATAGCCCGAAAGGTCGGAGAAGTCAATGAAGTATGTGCCGAGAAACTGCAGGCAGCTGCCAGTGTAACCCATCTCCAGCCGCGCGATGTAGGCCTGAGGCGGGACGATCAGCAGCAAGCCGAACAGGAACGGTATCAGCAGGCGCAGCACACGCTCCTTGAGGTACTGTCTTGTAGTGCGCTTGGCCAGTGCAATGTAAGCGGAATACCCCGCGATGATGAACAGCAGCGGCATGATCCAAAAGCCCAGAGCCGCCACGAACCATGTGGAAAAGCCGTTTATGGCTCCTTTGACGTAGTTGGGTTCCCATGCGTCGAACACACGCGCGGTATGGAACGGAAACAACAGAAAAATCACGAAGACACGCAGCCAGTCAAAACCGTAGCGCCGCATATTACTGCCCTCCGACCGTAATGAAATTAAACACCGGAATGATGATGTCATCATATCACACCTCCGGTATAAGGGGAAGACAGCCCATAATCACAGCTGAATAAAAAACGCAGTTGCTATTATCCGGCGATTGTGATATACAGAGTCTAAGGCTTAATGCCAAAGAATAGCGAGGGAGAAAATTTATGCCCGACAAAAACCTGGTATGCAAGGACTGTCACAAGGAATTCGTCTTCACCGAGGGCGAGCAAGCGTTTTACAAGGAAAAAGGCTTCGATAACGAGCCACAGCGTTGCCCGGATTGCCGCAGGGCGAAAAAACAACAGCGCGGCGGCGGTAATGGCGGCGGCGGACGCGGCGGCAGCGGCGGCTTTGGCGGCGGCGGACGTGGCGGCAGCGGTTTTGGCGGCGGCGGCGGAAGAAAAAGCTGGTAACACAGTCTAAAGCGATGCCGGGGCTTTGCTCATAGGCGAAATAAAAAAGGGCCGTATGAAGGGCTCTTTTTTTGTGGGCTGTTTCGGACTTTTATTTGGGATTCAGGCCTGCTCTCTATGTAGACCCAACCCGCCCTGGCTGGGTCTCGCACATCAATGCATCACTGCAGTCAGTAACGCGGATTGGGGCCCCGGTTATTGCTGAAGCGGCTGTTCATATTCCCCGAACCTCCCGTGTTCATCGGTCCATGAGATGGGTTGGCATTGGGTGCGGCCATCGGGTGCTGCATCGGCCTGTTCGTATTGGTATGGGCAGGCGCATTCATCATTCCGCGATTGTTGTAGCGGTTGTTTGCGCTGCCTGCGTTCGGAGCGTTCATTGGCCGCTGCGTCGTGTTCGCGTTAGGCGCGGCCATCGGGCTTGACATTGGCCTGTTCGTATTGACGGCAGCAGGAGCGTTCATCATTCCGCGATTGCCGTAACGTCTGTTGGCGGTCCCCGCGCCCGCAGCATTCATCGGCCCCTGAGATGTGTTCGCATTCGGCGCAGCCATCGGGCTGGACATTGGCCTGTTCGTATTGCTGCGGTCAGGAGCGTTCATCATCCCGCGGTTGTTGTATCGGCTGTTCGAGCTGCCCGCGTTCGGCGCGTTCATCGGACCCTGAGACGGGTTCGCATTGGGCGCGGCCATGGGACTGGACGCCGGCCTGTTCATGTTGGTATGGACAGGTGCGTTCATCGGCCCGCGGTTATTATATGGACTGCCCATGTTTGTGGCACCCGGCATGGATAACGGGCTCTGTGCTCTGCCGTTGCCCAGACTGCGGCTGCTCATATTGCCCGTGTTCGGCATGGCTGCGGGCTGCACCGGCTTGTTTTCATGAGGCATAGTTTGCATTGGCCGGCTGCCCTGGTTCGCCGGAATCGGCTTGACCGTAAGATTGGCGCGGCCGGTTCCTGCGGGCGGCCCCATCGGTTTGGGCGGCTCCGCAGAGTTGTGGCTGTTGCTACGGCGCATCTCCATATTCTGCACTTCCTTTCGTCTTAATGGTGATAGTGATATCATCTTATTATATGCAAACCACAATCACGATGTTTGCCCGGCTATTTGAGACGGGTACAGTTAGGGAGCTGAACGACTTGGCGTTAGCCTGAACGATAAAAACCAGTACAGGCCTCTTTTTTGCTTATCTGCCTGCTCAGGCTGTTGTCTTAATATGCCATAGGTGTATAATATAATTATAAACAGTCAAAAAACGGCGGAGGGGTAATGGGCAGGGATTCCGTAAGAGCGGTGTGCCGCCACCGCATCTATATTGAGGACGACATGCTTTCTACGACCGTAGACTTCAAGACGGATCTGGAGAACAAGCTGCTGTTTACGGACGAATTCATGGCACCGGTATTCGTGGAAGCGGAGAATGCGAGCGTTCGTTTCCTGAGCTATAACAACACTTATCTGTTCGGTATCGTCAGCGCCGCCGCGGATATGGACGCCACCATACTGGTGCTGGATGCGCATACCGACCGGCCTGTGGAAGCCGGCCGTTTTCGACTGGCACAGTTCACCTATTTCCTGATCGACGTGAACACCGGGCTGATGGTCTCAATGTATAAACGCAACACACCCAAAGCTGCGCGTGTGGTTGCCCGCTGCTTCAACAGTGTTCTTGTGCCAAAAGTGTATATACTGGACGAACTGGCGGACACATGGAAGCAGCGGCTGGCATCAATGAAGAGCGCGGAGGTCACCGCCGTGCTCAGCGATATGGGTCCGGTCAGACAGGGGCTGGCGCAGGCGCACGGGCTGGAGGGCTTAATACAGGAATCCAACAGGGTGGCGGTAACGGCACGGTGGGAATCGCCGGGTGAATTGATACCGATCATCGAACGAGCGGACAGAAGCCTTTTTGATACGCTCAAAATCCGCGGACTCAACCCCAGCGGCCGTTACGACGTGATCGACTTCCTGCAGGATGAAATAACGCTGAAGACGGAGATAAGCCTGACGGATGAGGAATTGCGTGTGAACGGCTGGGAGATTGTACGCGACAAACTGGTGTGCGAGATGCGGGAATAAGAGGACAAGCAACCTGAAAGAAGGATAATGTTATGAAATTCGCTTTTGTGGTGTACGACGGCGTGACTCTGCTGGACTTCGCGGGCGTGTACGACGCGGTGACGCGGCTCAAGACGATGGGGCTTATAAAGGGTCTGGAGTACGACGTGTGTGCGCCTGACGCTACGGTAACTTCATTCGAGGGTCTGGAAATCAAGGCGGATGCCGTGTATCCCGACATTGGCGGATACGATGCGGTGTTTTTGCCGGGCGGCAACGGTATCACGGCGCTGCTGAAGGACTCCGGCTTTATCGGTTGGCTGCGCGGTGTTCGGACGGACGCACTGAAGGTGGCGGTGTGCGGCGGCGCGCTGCTGTGGGGCGCGGCAGGACAGCTTGCAGGCAAGACGGCCTCGACGCACCCGTCGATGACGGAATACCTGCCACGGTTCGGCGCAACGGCCACGGATGAGCGTGTCACAGAGGACGGACAGCTCATCACGGCGCGGGGCGTTACCTCCGCCGTGGATCTCGGGCTGTATCTGTGCGAAAAGCTGGCGGGGCGGGCTGCGCGCGAAGCAGTGCAGAAGCAGATGGACTATCCGTATTATCAGCCAACGGGAGAGACGGAATGAAGCTGGTATGGAAGGGGATATACAAAGGCGAGGAGCAATTGCCCAAGGGTGAGCTGCCGCCGGACGCGGTGCCGTTCAAGGAGCCCAAGACGCCGGCAGAGGTGTCCATAAAGTCATGCGCATGGGTGATGCCTGTTGTTGTGCTGGCGCTGCTGCTGGTGTACATAAAGTCGCTGATCACCGGCGTTTGGGTGCTGCCGATCAGCCTGTGGGGCCTGCTGCTGGCGCTGGCCGCAGCGCTGCCGCACGAGCTGTTGCACGCGGTCTGTTTCCCTGCAGAGGCAGTGGTAGAGATGTATGTTTCACCAAAGCACCTGATGGCATTTGTTCATTCCATATATCCGGTAAGCAAGCGGCGGTTCATCGGGCTTTCTCTGCTGCCCGCTGCGGTGCTGGGGCTGCTGCCCATGCTGATATGGTTGGCCGTGCCGGACGGAATAGGGGGTGCCATACTGTTCACGTTCGGGCTTACCGGTTTGACGCTGGGCGTGGGTGATTTCCTGAATGCCTTCAACGCGGCGCGGCAAGTGCCCAAGAGCGCACTCACGCAACTTCCCGGCTTCCATTCTTACTGGTTCATGCCGGAGACGCACACTAACACCTGAAGCTTTGGAATAATGGTAAAGGGGCGGCCTTGGGAACCGCCCCTTGTTTATGTGCCTGTTGTTCTGTTGGGTCTACGGCAAATCGATACTGAACTGGTTCCATGTGAGTGCTGTGTAGTCTTCTCCTTGTGACCAACCGCTCTCCGTGACATGCCCATTGACCAGCGTTTGGATGGGGATGCGCTGTTCGTCACCTGTAACAGCGATGCCGTTCACCTTGGTGAGGTGGTACACCACCGGCAGCACCTCCAGCGTTTCAATAGCGGGCTGCTTACCGCCTGTCAGCGGTATCTCGATTAGGGCATAGCGCCAGGTTTCGTCGTACCACCCGCTGCTGGACGTGAAGTTTCCGGTATCTTCACCGTTGACGAGAAGCCTGAACGAAAGGCTGGTGCCTTCGCCGCGCAGAAAGGATTCCTGCTGAAGCGTCGTCCAGCCGTACGGAGCGCGATACAGCAGCTTCAGGGTGATGCCGGTGGGCTTGACATTCACCGTGGACACCTTCACAATACTGCCGCCCAATGGCAGTTCAGTGTTTTTAACGAGCATGTCGCTGCCGTCTGTTTTCATCTCGGTGACGAGTGCGTTCCCGGACAGCTCAACGGTCTGGTCCGGAGACACCGATTTCATGCTCTTACTGCCCGCGGTTGCGTCGAAAGCGTAGCTAATGGTGCAGCTGCCGATAGCCTCAGCACGGTCGGTGTTCTCATCTTCCGGTATGAACTTCGCGAACCGGAGCTCTAAACGGACGTCCTGCATGCCTTTCAATGTGAGGAAGTCGGGCGTGCGCCCGCTGGCGTCAATATCCGGCTCGGTCGTGATCGTCAGCCGCAGACTGTCAGGTTCAGGACCTTGATACGGAACGCCTGTAAACCCGCCCGGCGGTATCAGATTCGCGGTGGCCAGCAAGAACTGATTATACCCGTCAGCATCCGTCAGCCAGAGATCGCAGCTCGGACTGATGCTGTATTCCTGCGACAGAAACATATCCTTGTCCAATAGGAAGCCGAAATCGCCGGTGACTGTCGCGCCGATGATAAGCTTCTCGCCGTCGTACAACGTCTCCGTCACTTCAACGCCGATGTCGTTCATAAACGGCGCGTCGGGGCTGATGTCGGAAAACACTGCCTGCTGAGTGTTCCCCTCGGGCAGAGTTTGTGCCGGAAGCGGGGTTTGGATGAGCGATTCGATCTCTGCGATCTGTGTTCTGTCCTCTTTATCCTCCGACATATAATTCTCGATGCGAAACAGCCGGTCGAAGAACAGCGCTACCGCCGCGCGCGCATCCGGTATGGACGCCACAGCCGCGCCCGCAAGCAACACCGCCGCTACGGGGATAAGCCAAAACGGACGCGCGGCCCTGTTCCGAAGGCCGGTTTTAGCGCAGGCTTTGCGCATCAGCCGCCGCTGTATTGAAGCAGGCGCGGGCTCCATGCTGACACGTTCCAGCAATTGTTCCGACTGCCGGACATTCAAACTGTCCAATATTTTGATGATATTATTCATCGTATAAAACTCCTTTCATCAGGCTGCGGAGCTTGGCACAGCCGCGGGACACGCGCTTGTCCACCGTGTTTTCCTTCAGCTCCAAAGCTTTGGCGATCTCTCTTGTGCTTTGCCCGAAATAATACTTGCGGATGAATATTTCGCTGTCCGGCTGGCCGAGGCTGCGTATGGCGCTGATCAGCTCGTCCGTTGTCTCCGCCGCCAATAGGCTGTCTTCTGCATCGTCGGTGGTTTCGGGCAGGCGGGCATCGTCCAGACTGACGCAGGGCTGCCTGCGTATAGCGGCCCGGTAAGCGTTGGAAGCGCGGTTCCGTGCGACGGTGCAGATGAACGCCTTGAGCGAGCCCTTCTGCTCGTCCAGCCGTTCGCGGCACCGGTACACCTCCGCGAACACCTCTGCCGCGCATTCCTCTATCTCCTGCGGCGGATAGACGCCCGTCAGCCGTGCACGGCATATGGCGTATACGTAGCCGGAGTACGTGCGCACCACCAACTCCATGCCCTTTTCCGGGTTTGTGTTCAGCAGCAATATCGAGTTCTCCAAACCATCGCCTCTTTCGTGATTAATGCGGCCCCGAATAGCGGGGCGTTTTGAGACATCTCACCTATCTATTCAACCGAAGAGGGGGATTTCTGACATCATATGCAAGAATTATATGACATTATCATACCAAAGGACAGAGGCGGACTGGAACAACAACCACGTTGCGTGGTATAATATGGCGGACACAGATACATGAAAGGGGAGAGCATGAGCGATTTTCCGGATTTCATGAAGAACCCGGCGGACCGTGTGGACGCAACACAGCAAAACACCGCAGACGTGGAGGGCTACGCTTTCGAAGGGGCGGCTGGGCAGATGGCGTTCTGGACATGCCATGAAGCGCGCGAATCCAAGCCGCATACGCATCCGTTTGACGAATGGACGCTGATCATCGAGGGGGAATATACGATGTGTACGGCGGTGGGCGAGCGCGTGTTGCGGCCCGGCGACGAAGTGGTGGTCCCCGCGGGCACGGAGCAGTGGGGGCGTTGTACAGCGGGCACAAGGTCGGTGCACGCGTTCGGCGGGAAGCGAGTCGCCAAACAGCGGCCCGTGATGATGGAGCACGCGGCGCTTTGGACGCAACGCATCGAGGAGATGAAAGATTTTTACGTGCGCTGGTTCGGTGGCACGGCCAATGATATGTACACGGCCAAAAGGCCGTCCGGTGCGGTGTTCCGGTCGTATTTCATCGCGTTCGGCGGCGGCGCGCGGCTGGAGATCATGCAGCAGGACGATGTACCCGAGGGTACGCCGCAGCCCTGCACCGGCATGTCGCACATCGCTTTCAGCGTGCCTGGCGAAGCGGGTGTGCATGAGCTGCTGGCGCGCATCACAGAGGATGGGTACGCATGCCTCTCGCCCGCAAGGCGCACCGGCGACGGCTATTACGAAGCGGTGGTTGCGGACCCGGACGGCAACCGCGTCGAGTTGGTCGCTGTGTAAGGGTAATGCTGAATAAACATATCAACCTCATATACCCGCAGTGGCAGGGCGGCGGAGATATGTCCACGTACGGCGGAGCAATGGAGTTCAGGGAACTGTACCTTGCCGGTGAGGACGTGGAAGAGATAGCTGTCAGCCGGGATCATGCAGTATCGGAGCACGGCATATTCGGCTATTCAGATATACTGAAGCAGACTGAATACGTTTGCGGTCTGCTGAAGCGTGAGCAGCCCGACACGCTGTTCATGGTGGGCGGTGGCTGCGACGTGAGTGCTCCTGCCGTGTCGTATCTGAACTCGAGGCTGGACGGCAGACTGACGGTGTTGTGGCTGGACGCCCACGGCGATCTGAACACGCCGGAGTCGTCGCCGAGCGGCCTGTTCCACGGCATGCCGCTGCGCCTGCTGCTGGGGGAAGGGGATGACAAGCTGCTCAAGCTGCTGGACGCACCGCTAGCCCCCTCGCAGATCATGCTGGCGGGTACGCGCGATTTGGATGAGCCGGAGCAGGAGTATATCGCCGAAAGCCGCATCGACATGCTGACGCCGGATGCATTGCGCGATCCGCAGACGATAGTGAATGCGTTCCGCGAAAAGGGGAATTCTCATATCTATGTCCACATTGACCTCGACGTGCTGGAACCGTCGGCGTTTGCGTATGTGCCGCTGCCTGTCGCAGGCGGGCTGGACCCTGACGTTCTGGTGCTTCTGTTGCAAAGCTTGAGCGATGCGTTTGAGATTGCGGGGCTAAGCGTGGTGGAGTACATGGATGCGGTCGGACGGCGGTGTGCTGTACTGGAGGAAATCGCCCGCATCGGCACGGGATTGGCGCAGCGGAGCCTATAACGAGTGACTGCTGAGTGGGAAAAGATACATGACGCAAGGCAAGGGACGACCGAGTATTAACATTGTCAAACGTATCGACACGGCGGCGCTGGACCGGTGCGTGCTGTATGTCTACCGGTTGGCGGTATACTTCGCGGAGGGCGGCCGGGAGCTGGAGAAGCTCAAATGGTGGAACTGGAAGGATACGGGCCGGTAACGGCGGGAGGTATGTGATGTACGAGGAATTCATGCACGAGGAAGCGGTGGATTGGCTGGAAACCAACTTCAACCCGTGTGCTGTCGCGTCCAGCCGATTTGAAAGCACCGCGGAAGCGCTGGAGTTCGTGCTTCGGCTGTACGGCGTGGGGGCGAAGAAGGTCAGCGTGATTGATGTGGATGATTCGCGGCTGTTTACCGACGGCGGCCCGTATACCGATACACTGGCGGCGGCGCTGCCGGAGGACGCAGACAAGCGCGCGGCGGTGACGGCTATCTACATGGAGGAAGTGGCCCGAGGCTGCAACGGGGGCGATGCGAAGGCGGGCATCAAGAATAACGTTTTGTTGTTCTCATGGGAGTAGAGGCTGACTCCGCGAAAAAGGCTATCGAGTTGAATATGAGGAATTTTCATCATTATTGAATTCAGGTGAGGAGGCATTATGAAAAGGACAGCAATCATAATTCTGGCAGCCGCCGTAATATGTGCGGTATTGCTTGGCGGATGTAAGCAGGCGATGGTGGACAGTGTGGATTCAACGCAGCAGGACGAAATCATGGCGATGGTGTTCGACGCTGTAGAAAATGGGGATACCGAAGTGCTGGCGCAGTACATGTCGCAGGACTACATATCCGGGGATGACATCCAACAGATGGCGGATTCCGGCTCAGCGTATATTGAAGGCACGGTGACAGATTACAAGAAGACGGGCTGGTACATCAACAAATCGCTGGATAATGGCGTGCAGACGACCACGCTGGACCTCTCCTATAATGTGATGACCGACTATGACAGTTACGTTGTATCGACGCGCTTCATCCAGGGCGCTAACAGATGGGAGTTAATTGGTTTCAACGTGATACGCATGAAGGATTTTAAGGCCAACGGAGCGATCTTCAGCTTTGAAAACTTCGATGTCGTTCAGTTGCTGATGCTTCTGCTGTCCGCGGCGTCGCTGGCGCTGATGATCATCGCCATTGTGGCGTGCGCCAAGTCGAAGGTGCGCAAAAAAGCGCTGTGGATTGTGATGATCGTGTTGCTGCATACCGGCGTGTCACTGGCATTTTCACCTGCGGGCTTCCGTTTCAACTTCTGGATACTGAACGTGACGTTGTCGAGCCTGCAGAAATATATCGACGGCACACGGGTTTATAACGTGCTGGTACCGCTGGGGGCGATACTGTTCCTGAGCCTGAGAAGGAAGCTGGAATGGCGGGCGGAGCGGCATCGCATGATGGAGCAATACCGTCAGGACTATGTGCCGCCGTACACACCGTCAGAGGAACCGCCGGAGGAAGTGATGCCCGCCGCGTCGGAGACCATGCCGCCGGAACCGCCGGAAAAGCCTGAATGATGCGGGTGATGACATGCTGCATACAGCTTTGATATTGGTGGATGTACAGAAAGGCATATTCACGCTGAAGAATCCCGTGTATAACAGCGCGGAGTTGCTGAGCAGTCTGAAGCGCCTGACGGCGTGGGCGCGTGAGCATGACGTCAAGGTGGTTTATATGCAGCATGAGAATGCGTCCTTCTTAAAACGCGGTTCAGAGGGCTGGGGGATTGTGGACAGTGTGAAGCCGTACGAAGGCGACGCTGTGATCGCCAAGCAGCATCCGGGTGTGTTTACAGAGACAGGTTTGTCAGAGACGCTCACGGATGGGGATATAAAAACTCTGCTGATCTGCGGTCTGATCACCAACGGCTGCGTGAGGGATGCCTGCCTGCAGGCGCTGGAGCGCGGTTATGACGTGGCGCTGGTGACCGATGCGCACAGCACGTTCTATAAGAACGCCGCAAAGATGGTCAGTCAGTTACATGACGAAATGGAACAAAAAGGCGTTCGGTTGCTTTCAACGGACGAACTGTACAGCAATCACATCAGTTCGCCCATCACAATCATCAGGAAGCCGGAGTAGCCCGCAAGCGCGTAGCTGTTCATTGGTGCAGCGGTGCGGGCGCGCATATCCTGCAATGCGGCACGGTACCTTTCGTAGAACGCGAAGCTGGGCCGTGTCGTATACTGCAACTCAGAAAGCTCGAATTGAGCGATCACATTCTTGGCTGTGGTGGGTTTGAGCACGAGGTCGGTATCTGGGTAATAGTAGCAGCGCGGCGCGGTGACGGCAGGCCATTTGTTCGCGCCGTATCGGGAGAGCATTCCGCACAGGCCGTCGAAACCCATTGCTTCGTGGCCATGAAGCAGTTCGCGGACGAAGCCCATCAGATCCTCGCGCTCACCGTACGTCATGCTGCGCACCGCGTCGCGAAACTTGGCTTTCTCGAAAACCGATACGATGGTGGAACGGCCCATCAGCCGCACGAGATCCTCCGCGGCTTTTTCGGTGTCTTCCAGCGCATCGGGCGAAAGGGCGCTCTGCGCAAAGGCAGTGATGCGCGTCATATGATGCTTTTTGACCATCTCCTTAAGCTCCGGCGTTTCAAAGCCAAGCGGATAGGCGGATAAGAATGCGGTCTCGGCAGCTTTCAGCTTGTCAGCGTTCATGGTATACATCCCTTTCATTCTGCGGCGTGTTCGGACTTCATGCCCTTTGCCGCCGCGCCAATCACCTTTTCGAACAGCCAGCCCAGAAAACGCTTGAGAGGGCCGGGGTACACGCCGCTGAACGATTTCGCCTTCTTGTCCAGCCAGCCCATTTTCCGCCAGTATGCCATGTCGGCGGGGAATTCAGCCTCGCCCAGCGCGGGGTTTTTCATATACATGCCGCGAAACGCCGCAAATTGTATCACGCTGCCCAGCGTAGGGCGGCTTTGCCGCTTTTGCGATATTGCGTCAAACAGCGCCTGCGCGCTCTTTTCGATCAGCCGCTGCTGCTTTTGTGCGGTACGGGGAGACAGCTTGGTGGGCGGCGTCTGCAGGCCAAGACGGCTCACCACCTCAAACCCGCCGCCCTCGAAATAGCAAAGACTGTCCAGCGTTTGCTTTAATCCCATCGGTCCGCCGCTGGTCGCCACGGCGATCATGTATTTGCCGGAAATCTTGGGGCGGTGACCGACGTAAGCAAAGCGCTCGATCAGCTGCTTCATCTGCGCGGTGACGCCCACCGCATAGTTGGGTGATGCGAAAATAGCCCCGTCCGATTCCGCGAGCGCCTTTTCAATATCAATAAAGCCGTCCTTCAGCGGGCATTTTTCCTCGCCTCGTGCGATGCACGCGAAACAGCCGCGGCACCGAGCCAGCGGTACCTCCGACAGATAGATGTAGTTGAACGTGACGTCGCCCAACTGCTTCATGTGCTCCTCAATGCGCTGGACGATTTTCAACGTGCGCCCTTTGCGGTAGCTGCCGATGACGGCGGTGATCTGCATGGCTTGTCCTCCATATCGTGTATATTGTCACTATAAGTCATCGTCTTCTTCCATGCAACTATAAATACCTTGATCAGGGGCTCCTGCTGCAACGGCTTCGAGCTCATGATTTGTGAACCGATTATTGCATAATAAAGCATTTGTAAACTGAACATGGAAGATAAACGAACCTATTTTTAGACATAGCGATGAGGGGAAAACGCCATAACAACGGGGGTTTCGGGCATTCGGCCCATGCGTCCCAAGCCAAGCATACTCAATTTTAACACGAAAATAGAGGGGAAGTGTGGTAGAATAAAAAGTAAGCCTAAGATATTAATGCCCAATTGTGGGGGGTGGATGCCAGATCGGGCGATGATGTGCAGTCGCTTAAGAAAGGAGATCATATGGGTAAATTAGTCATCATATCAAACCGTCTGCCGGTTACGGTCACCAGGAATGGTGATGAATTTGAGTATAAGAAGAGCATTGGAGGGTTGGCAACTGGTCTGAGCAGTTATCAGGAAAGCACGGACAGTCTGTGGATTGGCTGGCCGGGCATTGCCGATGATGATCTATCCGTTCAGGAGAAAGACAGCCTGGCACAAGTACTGAATAAAAACTATAAATGCATGCCTGTTTTTATGTCTAAATCTGAAGTGGACGCTTTCTATCATGATTTTTGCAATAAAACCATATGGCCACTGTTTCACTACTTCACAAGTAATGTGGAGTACGATCAGTGTTATTGGGAAATGTACGTGCAGACGAACAAAAAATTTCTGGACAGCATTATTCCAGTTATAGAAGATGATGATACGATTTGGGTCCATGACTATCAACTCATGCTGCTGCCTGAGATGATTAAAGAAAGATTCCCCAATACGAAAATCGGGTTTTTTCTGCATATCCCGTTCCCGTCCTTTGAAATTTATCGTCTTCTGGTGTGGCGCGATGAGATATTGTACGGTTTGCTGGGCGCAGATCTGATCGGGTTTCATACATACGAATATGCCAGGCATTTTTTAAGCAGCGTGCGCAGGCTTTTAGGTTACGAACACAATTTGAATCAGATCATCTATGAAAACCGGTATGTACAAGTGGATGCGTTCCCCATGGGCATCGATTATGACCGCTTTGCAAAGGAGTACAACACACCGGAATTTCAGGAGGAGGTCCGTCGGATCGTCAGCAGCACGCAGGGAGAGAAAATTATACTATCGATAGACCGTTTGGACTACACGAAAGGAATACCGCAAAGAATACGGGCCTTCAACGAATTCCTAAGCAGATATCCTGAATACAAACATAAGGTACGCTTTCATTTGATTGTTGCGCCTTCCCGCGTTGAGGTGGATACATATGAAGCATTGCGGAGTGAAATTGCGGAACTTGTCAGCGCGATAAACGGAGAGCATGGAACTGTGGACTGGATGCCCATCTGGTTCTATTTCCAGTCTTTTTCGCAGGAGAGCCTGACAGCTCTCTATAAGTATTCTGATATATTGCTGGTGACGCCGCTGCGAGACGGCATGAATTTGGTGGCCAAGGAATACATTGCGGCAAGAACCGACTATCAGGGCATGGTGGTCATCAGTGAAACGGCCGGCGCTGCCAGCGAATTGGGCGAAGTGGTGGTCGTTAATCCCAACGACTGCAATGCCATAGCCGAGGGGATTAAAAAAGCGCTTGACATGCCAGTTGAAGAAAAAGTGGAGATCAATAAGGTTATTCACAAACGGTTAAAACGTTATAATGTGAACTTTTGGGCTGAGGAGTTTATTAAAACCATTAATCAGAGTGTAGATGATTCCCGGCAAAGAGTGACGCACAGCATTGAAAACAAAAGCTCGATCATCGTAGATGCTTATCAAAAAGCAGAAAAACGCATTATATTTCTGGATTATGACGGTACGCTTGTGGGCTTTAAAGCCATCCCCAATCAAGCCAAGCCAGATGCGGAGCTCAAAACGCTGCTTTTCAGGTTGGTGGAGGAACCTAAAAACACAGTCGTTATCGTATCCGGCAGGGATCGGCATTCACTGGAGGAATGGCTGGGCGACCTCCGCCTGCACATGTTGGCAGCGCATGGATTATGGCGGCGGGAGATGGATGGCAAATGGGATATGACCGCCATACTGGATAACAAATGGAAGGACAGAATAGAGAATATCATGCAGCTGTACGCGGACCGCATGCCGGGTACGCTGATCGAAGAAAAGGATTACTCGCTGGCATTCCACTACCGGAAATGCGAACCGGACATGGTCGCGGTGAAACTGGGTGAGGTAAGAGCTGCGCTCGCGTTTGCCATTGAGTCAATGAGCCTCAGTATCCAGGAAGGGAACAAGGTTCTGGAGGTGAAGGACAGCCGCATCGATAAGGGCCAGAGCGTATCAACTTTTATACACCATCAGGATTATGATTTTATTCTGGGTGTGGGTGACGATTACACGGATGAAGACCTTTTCGCAGCGCTGCCGTCTGACGCGTTTTCAATCAAAATAGGCTTGGATCCCACATCGGCCAAGTACCGCTTGAACTCTTGGAAGTCGATGAGAGTGCTGCTCCATGAACTGACCAAAAATGATTAAGGCAAGTCAATGATCAGAAAAACGATATATGAACTGAACGATATTAAACTGGATAACGATACTCTGCTGCTTCATGAGTCCCTGTTCCACAACGCCAATGGATATATGGGTGTGCGCGCGGCGTTTGAGGAGGGGTACCCGGACGGCTATAAATCGATTCGAGGCCAGTACATCAACGGGTTTTATGATTTTACGGAAGCCAAACAGGCAGAAAAACTGTATGGGCTGGTTCAGGAAAAGCAAACCATACTCAATGTGGCGGATACCCAGTCAGTCAGCATCTATTTTGATGAGGAGCCATTCAGCATGTTCACAGGGACGGTGCTTCAGAGCCGCCGCTGGGTGGACATGGAGCGGGGTGTGACGGGACGGTATGTGTCGTGGCGGTCTCCGCTGGGCAAAGAGGTTGAGATCACGATCATTCGCATGGTGTCGTTTCATATACTGTCGCTGTTTACGATTGAATGCCAGATTAAATCGATTAATTTCACCGGTGATATCATGATCGAGTCGCAGCACAGCGGTAATGCTATGAACTTTTTCAACCCGGACGACCCGCGTACTGCAGACCGGGCGTATCATTATCTGTCGCCGGTCTCCTGCAACATCCAATACGGCGCGTCGTACATCAATGCGGTGACATCGAAATCGAATCTGGAAGTATGCAGCTGTGTGAAGAATTTCCTTTCCGGAGAGACGGAGCGGCAGTTTATTATCGGCGATAATGCGGCAATGTGCCAGATGGTAACGACGGTGAATGAGGGAGAGGCCACAAAGCTGATCAAGTATTCGGTGTTTGCGGACTCGATACGGGCGCAGGACTGCAAAGCGCATGCCGCGGCGGATATGAAGAAAGCGCTCTCCGTGCCGCTTCAGGACCTGTACCAGCATCAGGAGGATTACCTGACGGAATACTGGCGGAACGGTGATGTGTCCATTATCGGCGATGAAGCGCTGGATATTGCTCTCAAATACAGCCTCTTTCAGCTGGTGCAGACAGCAAGCAAGGATGAATACGGCAACATAGCGGCAAAGGGGCTCAGCGGCGAGGGGTACGAAGGGCAGTACTTTTGGGATTCCGAGATGTATGTGCAGCCATTTTTCACCATCACCAACCCCGAGATAACAAAAAACCTTATCTCAAACCGCTATGAGACACTGGAGATGGCGAAAAACAACGCGCGTATTTTGGGGCATAAGAAGGGGGCGCTGTATCCTTGGCGGACGATCATGGGCCGGGAATGCTCGGGCTACTTTCCGGCAGGATCGGCGCAATACCATATCAACGGCGACATTGCCTATGCGATCGTGGCTTACTATCTGGCCACCGACGACCAGGCATTTATCCGCAGTAAAGGAGCAGAGATCATTTTTGAGACGGCTCGTTTATGGATGGATGTGGGCAATTTCAAGGACGGTCAGTTTCATATCAACGATGTGACGGGTCCGGATGAGTATACATGTATGGTGAACAATAACTATTACACCAACCTGCTGGCGCAGTATCACCTGAGCTGGGCTGTGAAGATGTATGAACGATTCTTCGACATGCCAGATTTTCAGCAGTTGATTAAGCGTATCGCGCTAACCGCCGAAGAAGTTGAAGGTTTCCGGGATGCGGCGGAGAAAATGCTGCTGCTGTATGACGAAGCGCTGAAAATAAACCCGCAGGACGGCGCTTTTCTGCAGAAGAAATTCTGGGATATCGCCACGATTCCTAAGGACAAGTACCCGCTGCTGCTGCATTACCACCCGCTGCACCTATACAGGCATCAGATCTGCAAGCAGGCGGATACCGTGCTGGCGCATTTTATACTGGAAGACGCCCAGTCACGCGAAACGATCCGTCACTCGTTTAACTACTATGAGCATATCACCACGCATGATTCGTCACTGTCCCGGTGCATATTCAGCATTGTGGCATCCCGGCTGGGCTTAAAGGAGAAAGCGTTCAACTATTTTGGAAACTCGCTGAATCTGGACCTGCTGGACCTGCAGCGAAATACGAAGGACGGCCTGCACATCGCGAATATGGGCGGCAACTACATGGCGATCGTGTATGGCTTCGGCGGGTTTCGGCTGAAGGAACAGGGCATTTTCTTTGAACCGTGGCTGCCGGCTGATTGGACGGGATATCAATTTCGTATCCGCTATCGGGGCAGCCTGATCAGCGTGGGGGTCAGCAGCGGCAGCTGCACATTCTATCTGGAATACGGGGAGGCGGTCAATATGACGGTATACGACAAGCAGTATTTGCTGGAAAATCTGCTCACGGTGGATATGATTGGGCAGGACGGATGAAGTATAAGGCGGTTATATTCGATTTGGACGGCGTGATTTGCCACACGGACCGGTATCACTTTGAGGCGTGGAGCCAAATCGCGCGGGAACTGAACCTGCGCTTTGACGCAGCCGTTAACAATCAGCTGCGGGGCGTGGGCCGGATGGAGAGCCTGCGTATCATACTCAGATACAACAACGTTCAACTCAGCCCAGAGGATATGCTCACTTACACGGACAGGAAGAATGATATATACCGCGCGCTGCTGGATAACATGACGGCCGCTGACGTGGACGGCGATGTGCTCAAAACGCTGGCCGAGCTGCAGCGGCACGGTATCAAAATGGCCATCGGCTCATCCAGCAAAAATACCAGGTACATACTGAAAAAGATCGGCTTGCAAGGGTATTTTAACGCGGTGTCGGACGGTACCAATATCAGCAAGCCCAAGCCCGATCCGGAGGTGTTCCTCAAAGCGTGCGAATATTTGGGCGAGCTGCCGCGCAGCTGCGTGGTGGTGGAGGACGCGCGGGCCGGAATAGCAGCGGCTGCCGCGGGCGGTATGGACAGCGCGGGCATCGGCGATGCGGCGCACAGCGAACTGGCGACGTACCGACTCTCCCGCGTGTCGGACCTGCTGAAATACGTGCTGTAAAGACGCAAAACCCAACCCTCAAAAAGCAGCGGGGTATTGGAACATACGCGCTGCTTGTGGTATAATCATTTTAGCATCTGAAGTCACTCTCCATGTCACCACCAATCACAGCAAATTCATACTCATATACACACGACGGCGGAACTGTAAATGGCCCCAGCAGGCAGCTGCGCTTTTGGGGGTACCCCGGTATCCGGCGATGAAGCTCTCGCCGGGCAATGGAGGGATGCTTTATGGCACAGGTTTACAAGCACGCGATTTTCATACGGCTGGGCAGCAGCGCGGGCAGCGGCTTGTCCGGGCTGCACACCATACGCGAATACCAGGTGTTTCTCGCGCAGCATGGCGAGGCGTGGTTTTCTGCTGGGGCGCTTACCACGGGGATGTCCGAGCGCTACCGCTGCGAGTTTCAGGACGCGATTGACTACCACTATGTGCTGGAGCTGTATCTGTCTGTGGGCAAAACGGCGGCGCTGGACTACGTGGCCGAGGTGGCAGCCATCGCGACAGGGAAGGAGCGCACACCTGCGCCCGACGAGGAACTGACGCCCGAGCCATGGCGGGCCGACCTGCGGAGCACATGGCTGAAGATTCGCAGCCTGAAACCTGCCGAGCTCACCGCCGCCGATTTCACCGTCATCAACACCGGCGCGCGCCTCTCGGACGTGCTCTCGGGCGGAAAGTATCACTTTGGGTACGTGAAGCGGGTGGGGGAGTAGGATTTTTATTTTGACTGAGTTAAAAGATTATCCAACAATCTAATTATCTTAATCATTAGGAGGAGTTATGTACAGGAAGTTTTTCACTGAATTCGGTTTAGTTATATACACAAGCCATAAAGCAATAATGCCACTTGAATATGTTTACGAGTATAGAGATGATCATGTATATAATATTTATGTTATTACATGTAAACCCAGGACATATATACAAACAGATTCGCTTGCTCCTGCCAAAGAATCAATTACGCTGAACTTAGAATTAAGAAATAATGACAAGACAACGGTTATAACTGCCAATGATTTAAAGCCTATTCCCTTTATTGATTATATGATGCTGGATTATAGTCTTATGCGTAATGATGAGGTGCTAAGAATAACAGCAGAAGAAGCTTATATAAGAAGTGTCTTTGATAAGAATCAAGTTAAATTTGATAATAGTGCATTTAGGGATGGAAAATTCATAATAAATATAGAAAGTTCTTATCTATTGGATATGCACTATGAAAAAACTCAAACAGTTCAAAATTATGAGGTGCTTTATATTGGGCAGTCATTTGGGAAGGACGGTAAACGGACTGCTCAAGAAAGATTGACCAACCATTCTACTCTACAAAAAATACTAACCAAGTTTCTATGCGAAAGACGTGAAGATAGTATTTACGTTTTTTTATTTGAGGTTAATGTTTTAAACCAAATGTCAATGGATGGGTTTAACCAAGACTCAACAGCAGATAAAGTAGCAGAAGATAAACATTTTCACAATGTTTTTGATCATGCTCATGATTTTAATCAAATTGTTAATATCTTCGAAGCAGCACTTATCAATCATTTTAAGCCAGAATTTAATATAAAGTTAATTGATAACTTCCCCAATTTTGAAAGTAAAGGCTATCAAGATTATTTTTCTTTAGATTATAATAGTCTAGTTGCCGAATTAGATTTAGAATTTGATTCAGGCCCTATCATAAGATTAATAACTGAAAATGCTGAAATGGATTGGATAAATAGATTTATTAAATATAAATTGTTCAATGATCCAAATAGAAAAGATATGATGGATATTTTTAAAAAAGCTGAGGAGTAATTTTTATGAGTTTCAAATCTCAAATAAAAGATTCTATGTATGAGCTATTAAAAGAACCTTCAAAAGAAGAATTCAGGAAATTTTTATTGGACAATACTGGTGAAAAAGATAATATAGATTTTAAATCTTCATGGATTGATAAAGGGCAACTATCCAAGATAATGCTTTCCATGGCGAATACTGGTGGGGGCCTTATTGTATTTGGTGTAGAAGAAAACAATGATGGTATATTTGAGCCAATAGGAATAAATGAATTTCTGGATAATGCTAAAATTGATGATATGATACGAAAGTATGTGCCATCAAGTGTTGAATATGAAAGATTGGATTTTAACTTTGACTCATCAGAATATGAAAAATTAAAAGGAAGAAAATTTCAAGTACTTCATATCCATAATACTCCTGATAAATTACCCTTTATATCATTATCTGAAACTGAAAATATCTCTGCTGATACTATTTATGTAAGGAGGGGAACCAAGTGTCAAAAAGCTAATGCAGTTGAAATTGAAAGAATTTTAAATTTAAGAATTGAAACTCAGTTTTCATCATCCTCCACACTTGATTTAAAAGAGCATTTAAAGCAACTAAAAATACTATATGAGGAAATTGAAAAAGAAATTGAGGAGTTTGATGAAGGCTCTCCTATGTCGATTGCGCTTGGTAATGCAAGGGCTTTTGTTAGTAAATATTATAAGCAAGTTGAAAACCCAAGATATCCCAAAGAAGATTATGAAGATTTCATCTTAAGGCTGATTTCTAATAAGAAATTAAAGGTAGAGAAGGTGTTAGATTTAAAATAAGGAATAAGTAACAGTTATACCTGTATATATTGAATCTTGTTATAGGTTAATATTGATTTCCTAAATATGATAAAAGAGACGAACATCGAATTGAAAGCCTCTAAGCCCTACTCACACATGCCCCACATAACCACACCTTAATATCATCGCACTGCCCACGTCGTCAAATTCCACGACGTTGATGGCGATGTTGCTCTGCGGCGGCATCTACCATAGTGGCCGCGCTATAAATGAGTAACATATTTATTAGAAAATTATCTCATTAATTTACCAAAAGCCTATTGACAAACCGCATGCATGTGATAATATATTGACTGACAAGTCAATCAAAAAGGAGATGCGAATGAGCCCGAGAACGGATGAACAGAACGCGCAAATCAAGGACGAGAGGCGCGAGCAGATATTGAAGGCAGCGCTTAAGGTGTTCGCGCTGCGCGGCTTCGCAGCCACCAAGGTGGGGGACATCGCGAAGGAAGCCCGCCTCAGCCACGGACTGGTGTATCACTATTTTGCCAGCAAGGAGGAGATATTCTTCGAGCTGGTACATACAGCGGTGAAGGTGTCCGGCGAATCGCTGCTGATGGTGGATGGACTGCCGCTTGAGCCCATTGAGAAGGTGCGGCAGACGGCGAAGTACATCATGGGCGGTATCCAGGCAGGGCAGGAGACCTCGTATTTCTTCCTGCTTGTCACGCACGCGGCGATGATGGAAGAGAGCCCGGAGCGGAACAGGAGCCTCGAAGGTTCGGAGGTGTCGCTGAACACCATGTCCAAGATGCTGCAGGAGGGGCAGCAGGCGGGGCAGGTGCGCGAGGGTGATACGATGGGCATGTCGGTGATGTTCTTCTCGGCCATCATGGGACTCGCGATATACAATATCACAATGGCGGGCTTCACGATGCCCGATCCGGAGTTGCTGGTCAATATGGTAAGTGCTTAAAGATTAAGGGAAAGGTCAAAACCGCAGGGCGCTGCCCTGCAACCCGCTGGAGCGCGGCCTCCAGACCTCGGTTAATAGAAAATACCTTAAAGGTAGTATAAAGGAGTAAGGATATGAAAAAGGTTATCATTATCGGCGCGGGCATAGCGGGACTGACCTGCGGCATATACGCGCAAAAGAGCGGGCTGGAAACTCAGATACTGGAGCTGCACACCATCTCCGGCGGCGAGTGCACCGGCTGGGATCGCGGCGAATATCACTTCGACGGCTGCATCCATTGGCTTACGGGTTCCGCCCCCGACACGGGGCTGTACAAGATTTGGCGGGACACCGGCGCGCTGGACGACAGCACCAAGATCGTGAACCACGAGTCGTTCGTGCGGTACGAGGAGAACGGGCGCGCGGTGGAGCTGTACACCAATGCCGACCGGCTGGAGCAGCACCTGCTGGAGATATCCCCGCAGGATAAGGCGGAGACCAAGAAGCTGTGCAAGGCGATCAAATCGCTGGGCGGCTTCGGGATGCCAATCGATAAGCCGATGGACATGATGACGGCGGGCGACGGTCTGAAGTTCGCAGGAAAGATGATCGGCAAGATGGGCATGCTGTCTCGCTACAACAACATGAAGATGAAGGATCTCGCGGCGCTGTTCAAGGAGCCGCTGATCGGGCGGGCGCTGCTGGCGGCGATACCCGGCGACTATACAGCGACCGCCATTGTGATGACACTGGCGGGGATGAACGCGGGCGACTGCGGTTTTCCGGTGGGCGGCTCGCGCGCGTTTGCACAGCGCATGGAGCAGAAATACCTGTCGCTGGGCGGCAAGATCACGTATAAAGCCAAGGCGGATAAGGTGATCGTGGAGAACGGGCGTGCCGTGGGCGTGGCGCTGGCAGACGGCACTGAGGTGCGCGCGGACTATGTGGTGTCGTGCGCGGACGGGCATTACACGCTGTACCACATGTTGGACGATAAATATACGCCGGAGACATACCGCAAGCTGTTTGCCGACCCCAAGGCGAACCCCACACCCACATGCGCGCTGGTTTTCATGGGTGTGAACGCGGAAGTGGGCGGCGACATGCGCGGCGTCAACATACGGCGTGAGCAGCCGGTGAACATCGCGGGCAAGGTGAGCGATTATGTGTCGCTGATGGGCTATGGCTTCGACAGCACGATGGCGCCCAAAGGCAAGTCGGTGATGGCAGGCTTCTACGATGCCGACTACGATTACTGGCATGCGCTCAAAGGCGATAAAGAAGCGTACAAGGCCGCGAAGCAGGCGCTGGCCGACGACGCAGTAGCGGCGCTGGTGAAGCGTTTTCCCGAAGCGGAGGGCAATATCGAGAAGATCGATGTGGTGACGCCCGAGACTTATGTGCGCTACTGCAACGCGTGGCGCGGTTCGTGGATGACATGGGGCAACGGCAGCAAGGACATCCCGCGGTATTTCCCGGGAATGCTGGACGGTTTGGACGGCTTCATCATGGCGGGCATGTGGACGCTGCCGCCGGGCGGGCTGCCGGGAGCGGCCGCTTCGGGCCGGTATGCGGCGCATCGCATCTGCATCAAAGAGAATCTGGAGTTCAAGGCATAATAAGCAAACCCATCGCTATAAGTGAAAGGCGCATCCGGTTATCGGAGCGCCTTTTGTGTATTTCGAATAATTTACCCTGCAGCCAGAAACTGATTACAGTGCTTGTCTGAACCGGTTTGAGGGTTTTTGTACCCGGGATGGTGAAATACTGCATAGATCAGCCAATGCATGGAAAGCTATGGATAAGACTATGCGATGAGGAGCGTTGATTAATGGATATCCCACAGAACAAGGCAGCGGAAGACGCGAAGAATTCTCAGTTAGACTATTTCAAGAGCGGCAACGTGAACGAGAAGCTGACGACCGATCAGGGCGTGTTCATCGCCAATACGGCGGATTCTCTCAAAGCGGGTACGCGCGGCCCCACGCTGCTGGAGGACTTTCACCTGCGCGAGAAGATCACCCACTTCGATCATGAACGTATACCGGAGCGGGCAGTGCACGCGCGCGGCTTCGGCGTACACGGTTTCTTTCAGGTATACAAGCCGATGGCGGAGTACACGATGGCATCATTCCTGCAAGACCCGGCAGCAGTGACGCCGGTGTTCGTGCGCTTTTCCACCGTCGTCGGGTCGCGGGGTTCGGCGGATACCGTACGCGATGTACGCGGCTTCGCGGTGAAGTTCTACACGGAGCACGGAAACTACGACCTGGTGGGCAATAACATGCCGGTGTTTTTCATACAGGATGCCATCAAGTTCCCCGATCTGGTGCATGCCATCAAACCGGAACCGCACAACGAGATTCCGCAGGCGGCGTCCGCGCACGACACCTTCTGGGACTTCGTGGTGAGCAACCCCGAGACGGCGCACATGATGATGTGGCTGATGTCCGACCGTGCCATACCGCGAAGCTTCCGCATGATGGAGGGGTTCGGCGTCAATACCTTCCGTTTGGTGAATGCGCAAGGGGTGGGGCGCTTCGTGAAGTTCCACTGGAAGCCAAAGCTCGGCGTGCATTCACTGGTGTGGGACGAAGCGCAGAAGATATCCGGCAAGGACCCGGACTTCCACCGGCGCGACATCTGGACCGCTGTGGAGGAGGGAAGCTATCCGGAGTTTGAGATGGGAATACAGGTGATCGAAGAGAAGGATGAAATGAGTTTCGACTTCGACATACTCGATCCCACCAAGATATGGCCGGAGGAGCTGATACCGGTCGAGATCATCGGTAAGATGACGCTCAACCGCAACGTGGACAACTTCTTCGCGGAGACAGAGCAGGTGGCTTTCTGCCCCGCCAACGTCGTGCCCGGTATCGATTTTTCCAACGATCCGCTGCTGCAGGGACGGCTGTTCTCATACCTCGATACGCAGCTGACAAGGCTGGGTGGGCCAAACTTCCACGAGATACCCATCAACCGTCCCGTTGCGCCCATCCACAACAACCAGCGCGACGGCATGCACCGCATGCGCATCGACACCGGTGTGGTGGCGTATTCGCCCAACACCATGCAGGGCGATGCGCCGATGCCTGTGCCGGGGGATCAAGGTGGGTATATTCACTACGCACAGAAGGTGGACGGGCAGGTGATACGCGACCGCAGCCAGAGCTT
>JAEWTW010000024.1 GCA_023397655.1 Bacillota bacterium | reverse complement strand
TGGCGGTTTACTATATTGTCTTCTGTGAGTGGCTGTTCTTTTCGGAGATACGCCGCAACGCGTGGTATGTGCTGATTCAGCTGCGTTACCGCCCCGCCGTGATGATCGCGGGTAAGCTGACGGCGCTGCTGTATTCAGCGTTCGTAATCTATTCAGCAGGGTTTGCGCTTACCGCATTACTGACGGTGTTTTTAAAGTATACATTCGTGTCCGCATATCTCCCGTCACTGTATCTGGCGGGGCTGACGGACGTGTTTGTACTGACGGCGCTGAGCGCGGCGGCCTCGCTGGCGGTAAAGAAGACGCCGGATGCACGGCTGTTGATTGCCGGTGCGGCGGTGCTGGTGCTGCTGCTGAAGACATTAGCCGGAGCTTACGATGTGCTGCGCAACCGTGTGACAATGCAGGATCTGGGCAACCTGATCGACCCTGCACGGTCGTGGTACTTTGTGCTGGCTGCTGCGGTATTCGCAGCGGCGCTGCTGGGTTCGGCATTGTATGCGGGGCGGCTGGCCCGGCTCTACAGTCGCCCTGTATCTAAAGAACGTGGGTTGCCGGAGGGCATTTCCGTCGTTCGGATAGACGCCCGGACGGGAAAGCGGCTGGAGAGCAGCAGCGGCGCGATGTCCGCGAAGGGGCGCAAGATTGTCAACGCGGCGGTAACAGCGCTGCTTGCCGTGTTCGTGCTGGCGGCGCTGGCGTTCAACGTGCTCATCATACTGATCAGCACCGCGACACCGGGCAATGAGGTGACGATACGGGGCACCATCCCCTACATATTTCAGTCGGACACGATGCAGCCCGACATCATGGTGAACGACCTCGCGTTCTTTCGCAAGGTGGATGCGCAGGCGCCATTGGAGGAGGGGCAGATTGTGCTGTTCCGCGATAACAACATCGTGTATGTGGAGCGCATCACGCAGCGGCTGACGGATGCGGTGGCGGTGGATATCGACCACTACCCCGCCGGAGCGCAGCCGGGAGGCATGGTGAAGCAGGTGCCGCGCGAAGCGGTGTACGGCGTATACAGAGGGAGGAGCCGCTGGCTGGGCGCGCTGATACTGTTCGCCAACACCATATTCGGGCGCATACTGTTCCTGCTGGTGCCCGCCGTGCTGCTGTTTTTCCGCGGGCGGATTGGTGCGCTGATACGCAAAAGCCGGGGCGGGTAAAATGAGTTGCTTTAGGAAAACAACGATTCGGAAAACATTGACAGGTAGCATGCTCTTTGGTAATATGAATGAGGATAAAGAATATACAGGAAAGGATGAAGTTGATGTCGGCGATTTTGGAAAACAAGGCAATTGCATATAGAGTACTGTCGGCATACAGCCTCCAAGGAATTTAACGGTAAATTAAATCCATTGTGGTTTATTATATTTGATTTCCCACCGCAGGCGACTTGATGCCATGCGGTTTTTTTGTGCTTTGCTGGCGGTGCTCTGGTTCATTTAAGCTTATACAACGTACAAAATTGGGGGAATCCAAATTGGAATATATAAAAGATAACGGCAAGGGCTCTCAGGCAAATGATAAAATCTGCAGGGCTGTCGTGGCCGGTATAATGAATAAACAGTGTCAGGCGCTATTATCGGGACAAATGATCAGATGTATTGTTCCGGGCTCTTTGATAACCAGCAGGAATTTTTTGGCGGTGGGCGATGAAGTCGAAGTGGTTGCAGTCAGTGAGGATCAGTATAAGCTGCTCAACATATTGCCCCGGAAAACAGCCCTGTACCGTGGGGATAGGCGCTCTTTGGGCGAAAACATACTTATTGCGGCAAACGTTGGGTATCTGCTCGCCGTTGTGACCGCGGACTATCTGATCAGCCAAGCGGGGTATTTTGAGGCGGCGATTATTTCAGCCAGACGAGTCGGAATCAGGGCGGGTCTGTTTGTTAGCAGATGGGATCTGATTGGTGACAACGCCAAGGCGGTGCTGCTTGAAAAGCTGGATTTGTACCGCAATGTGGCGGATACGGTGTCCTATGGATCGTCGCATGACGTCAGTGAAGAATTGATTCAGGCGGTAAGGGGTAAGGTCACCGTTGTGCTGGGTGACAGAGCCAGCGGCAAAACAACGTTGATTCACAGCATTTTAAACAAACTGCAGGAGGGCGGATGCTGCCGGGAGGCGACGATGAACTCGCATTCAAGCTTGCTGCATACGGGTTCGGATAATACGTGGATAATCGATACGCCGGGATTTCGGGGTTTCGTTCTATCCGGGGTGACTCAACAAGAGCGTGCTTTGGTGTTTTCCGAAATAGCAGAACTGGGTGAGCAATGCCGGTTTGCAAACTGTACCCATACCTATGAGGAGGATTGCCGGGTATTGGAAGGGCTGCGAACAGGTAAAGTGAAGAGAGAACGATATGATGCCTATAAAAGGATGACGGACGATGCGCCGTTACCTGTTGTAAGCGAAAAAGGCACGCCCCGTGTGGATTACCGGCATACGGCCTGTACGGAAAGCTTTGTGTGCAAGGCATGCGGAATGCTGGTTGTGCCGGGTGGTGCGGGCAGCCAGCACCGCAACCATTGCCCGCATTGCTTGTGCAGCGTTCACGTGGATAATAAGCCGGGTGACCGGGCGGCATTATGCTATGGCGTGATGGAACCGGTCAGCGTTTGGGTGCGCAAAGGAGGCGAATGGGCAATTATTCACAGATGCCGGTTGTGCGGCACGTTGAGTTCAAACCGGGTCGCGGCGGATGACAACCCGATGCTGCTGATGTCTATCGCCGTTAAGCCGCTGTCAATGCCGCCGTTTCCTCTCGATAAGCTGGCCACCCTTTAGAAAAGTACTCCCCTTGTGCAGCGGGGCTCTGTATAAGGGGAGTTTGCTTAACGTCTTCTCTTTTGCGGTGCGGCGTGTTAAAATACGGACGATATGGACGTCAAAAGGGAACGGTTTACAAATCAATTTTTTATCGCGGCGGCGCTGCTGGTGTGCGCGTACATCGTGCTGTACGGCGTGATGGGTCAGGGCGTGCTGTCGCACAGCAACTATGATTCGTATACGCGGCAGGCGCAAAGCTGGTGGCAAGGGCAAACGTATCTGCCCGAGAACGTTACGTGGCTGGAGCTGGCCGAGTATAACGGGCAATATTACGTGAGCTTTCCGCCGTTTCCCTCCGTCGTGCAGTTCCTGCTGGTGCCCTTCTTCGGGCTGAACACGCCGGACAACCTCGTGAATACGCTATTCGGGTTGGGCATTTTTGTGGTCGTCTACCGGCTGCTGATGCGAAAAGAAGTGAGCGGGCTGAATGCGGCGGTAATCGTGCTGCTGTTTACTCTCGGGTCCAACCTGTTTTATCTGTCGGTGACGGGATGGGTGTGGTTTTCGGCGCAGACTCAAGGCTTTTTCTTCTCGGTGCTGGCGGTATATCTGATGGACAGCCGCCGGAAGGCGGCATGGGTGTTATCCTTCCTGTGCATCGGGATCGCGTTTGCGTGCCGGCCTTTCAATGTGGTTTACGCGCCTCTGCTGCTGTACATGCTGTATCAGCGCATCAAGGATGGGCGCGGTTTTGTAAGAACGCTGGTGCGGTGCGTTCCCTATGTGCTGCCGCTGGCGGTGATGGGGCTGGCCGTGGCCGTTTATAACTATGTGCGCTTTGGAAGCCTGTTCGAGTTCGGGCACAACTATCTGCCGGAGTTTCAGGCCAACGATCAGTTCGGGTTGAAGTATATACTTCCGAATCTGCTGGAGGTGTTGAAGCTGCCAGGCACTGGCGACACGTTCTGGCCGCGGTTCAACGGCACGCTTTTCTTTCTGGTGAACCCGGCGTATGTGCTGGTGGCTGTCAGTCTGGCGCGCGGGCGGTTCACTGCCAAGAAGCTGATATTTGTGCTGTGCCTGCTGGCGCATCTGGTGCTGACACTGGCGCACCGGACGATGGGCGGCTGGCAGTTCGGCAGCCGGTATCTGGCGGACATGCTGCCGTTCATGCTGGTGATCGTTGGAGACGACCCGGTTTACAAAGAGGATATATCAAGGCGCGGTTACGCGGCCCTGCCATTGACGCTGGCTGTGATCGGTGTGGCGGTAAACGTATGGGGCGCGATATGGTTTTATACGGTGGCATGATGAGGAGCGACGCATGTATTTAAGCAGCCTGACGCTGAAAAACTACAGAAGCTATGTGAGCCTGACCGCAAAGTTTGCGGACGGCATTAACATATTACAGGGGCGCAACGCCGCGGGAAAGACCAACATACTGGAAGCCGTGGGTTTTTTGAGCTACGGTAAGTCGTTTCGTACGCAGAAGGATGCGGAATGTATACGGGACGGCGGCGACACGGCGTACATCAAAGGCGGCATCAGCACGCGGCAGGGGACGCTTACCATTGAGGCGCTGATATCCGCGGCGGAGAAGAAGAGCCTGAAAGTGAACGCACAGCCGGTCAAAAAGATGGGTGAGCTGTTCGGCAACTTCATCGCGGTGGTATTCTGCCCGGAGGATTTGAAGACGCTGAAGGAATCACCGTCACTGCGTCGGCGGTTCATCGATATGGAAATTTCCAAATTGCACCCGGCTTACTTTTACGAGCTGCAGGATTACGGCAAGGCATTGGCGCAGAAGAACGCGCTGCTGAAGTCGCGTATGGTGGAGAACCAGCTCAAGAAATTGGTCACAATATACAACGAGCAATTGGCGCAGCACGGCGAGAAGATCATAAAGGCGCGGCAGGAATTTTTAGGTCGCCTGCACGATGTGGGGCGGGATATCCACAAGGACCTGTCGGGCGGCGAGGTGCTGGAGCTGAAATACCGCAGCAGCGTAACTGGGCCGGACATACGGCAGGCGCTGTTTGACAAGATGGATAAATCGCTCACCTCTGAGATCGAGCAGGGGTTCTGTTTGTATGGGCCGCACCGGGAGGACTTTTCTGTCTCTTTGGGCGGCGCGGAGATACGGAGCTATTCGTCTCAGGGGCAGCTTAGGACCGCGATGCTGTCGCTCAAGCTCGCGACGTTTGATATCGCTCAGGCGGATTTCGGCGAGAGCCCGGTGCTGTTGCTGGACGATGTGTTCTCGGAGCTGGATGAGACCCGGCAGACGGCACTGCTCGCGCGCATTAATGGGGCGCAGTGTTTCATCACCACGGCGGTGCCGGTGAAGAACGCGCCGGGCACGGTGTTTACGGTAGCGAGCGGCGCAGTGACGGCAGCGACGTGAGGGTGGTAAGATTACAAGGTCAAAGACTTTTTATAGTAAAGGCCGCGGGGCTCCACCCCGCACCCCGCTTCTTCTCTTGAAGAAAAGAAGCAAAAGATTAATAGTAAATGCTTCGCATTTCCTTGTTTATAAGAGGTTATTTGAATGTGCTATTTTTTATATGGCGGAATAAACAAAGGAATAGATGCTGATGATTATAATAAGAAGATAGCATGCCAAAGCCATTTCATCTTAAATGCAGGAACTGAATCTGATATTAAACTTTGTATAGAAAATTGCCAAAGCCATTACAGAATTACAAACAACGTCTGTGACGGCAAATCAAAATTCGGTTCCCACGATGTTGAGGGAAAAGATTTGCTGGAGTTTATAGAATTCATTAATCAAATCCGTACTGTCAAAGGAATCAAACACATATATATCTCAAAGAATTGGTGGAAGCATAAAACTGAAAAAGAAGTGACGGTTCATATAGATGATATCAATTTTACTCAGTACCTTTCTGATATTGAAGATGATTGTCTTTATAAAATCCAGCTGTTCAAAAAGTACAATTAATACCGCAGGCATTTCTGGTTGGGATTCTTAAGGGACGTGTCCCTTGCGCGATGGTTTGGAGGCAGCGATTCCAAGAAAAGCCGAATCAAATCATTGTGGTCATCAGGAAGCCGACGGCGAGGCCAAGGAGTGCGAAAAGCACTTTTTTATTGCCCGCGGCGGGGATGAGTTCACGTAGGGATATATAGAGCATGGCGCCGCCCGCAAACGAGATGCAAAAGGCGATCATTTCCACGGAAATGCTGCCCACAGCAGTGCCGATGACTGCACCCAGGGCGGTGGGAAGGCCGGTGAGTACGGCAAGCATCACCACGCGGCCGAACGGCATGCCGGACAGCCGCAGCGGCAAGCACACGGCAACGCCTTCAGGCACATTGTGCACCAGCATCAGCAGTGACAGCGACAGCGCCATGCGTTCGTTTTCCACCAGCGACGAACCAATGGCGAGGCCCTCTGGCAGGTTGTGCAGCGCGATGCCCACCAACACGATGATGCCCATTGCGTACATGGACGGCGTTTCTTCGTGCGAGAACAGCTGTGTGGCGATGGCGAAGAACACACCGCCCAGCGCTGTACCGATGCACATCCGCAGCACGCCGCCCAGCGCCGCACTCTCAAACAGCATGTCAAAGAAAACCACCGCGATCATCATGCCGCCGGCGAACGCGAGGAACGGACGCGGTTCCGTCACCCGCCGGCCAATGAGCATGGCGATGAGGCCGCCCGCCACAGTGCCCGCTGCGCCGACGACACTGCCCAATATCACGCTTTCCGTATACATTGCACTACCTCGTTTTGCCTGTGTCCGTTATTTATACGCGGCCGATAGCGGTGACATGACAGCGGCGGGCAGGCGCTTGAGTAAAGTGCCAGCAGACAAAAACGAGAGGCGGACCCGTTGAATGCATTAATATTGACAAACCGTTCATTCGTATTGTACAATGGCGCGTATTTTGCTCACAGGATGGAAGACAATTTTGTTCAGTCGGTATACGAAAATATTAAAAGCAGAATTTCTAGGTTACAATTCCAAACGGCTTACGAAGGATATGATGGCGGGTCTCACAGCAGCGGCGGTGGCCTTGCCGCTCGCGCTGGCATTCGGCGTCAGCAGCGGCGCGGACGCGGCTTCCGGCTTGATTACCGCCATTATTGCCGGTATCGTCATTAGCCTTTTATCCGGCGCTTCTTATCAGATTTCGGGCCCCACCGGGGCAATGACGGCGGTGCTGATCCCCATCGTCTCCAAATACTCGTTGAACGGCGTTTTTATTGTCAGCCTGATGGCCGGAGCGATTTTGCTGCTGGCGGGCATATTGAAGCTCGGCAGGCTGGTCACGGTGATACCGCGTCCGGTGATCACGGGGTTCACATCAGGAATCGCGGTGATCATCGCGCTGGGGCAGATCGATAACCTGTTTGGAACGGTATCAACCGGCGAAAGCGTTATCCAAAAGCTGCTGTCGTACGGCAAACTGGGATTTTATGTTGAGTGGCAGCCGGTTTTGATCGGGGTTATCGTCATCGCCACAATGATTATATGGCCCAAGCGTTTAAATGCGGTGGTGCCTTCGTCTCTTGTAGGAATCGTCGTGGCGACGCTGGTCAGCACGCTTTTCAATTTGTCTGCCGATACGATAGGCGCTATTCCGACGACATTGCTGCCGGATGCGCGGCTCGATGTGTCGGTGCTGCAGCTTTCGGAGCTGCCCGTCTTGATCTCTCCCGCTGTTTCCATCGCGGCGCTCGGCATGGTGGAAAGCCTTCTTTGCGGTACCAGTGCTTTAAGGATGAAGCCAAACAGCACCTTTGATGCTGATCAGGAGCTCATCGCGCAGGGCGTTGGCAATATGATCATACCTTTTTTTGGCGGAATACCGGCAACAGCGGCCATTGCCCGCACAAGCGTTGCCATTAAATCCGGAAGCGAGACGCGCATAACCGGCATTTTCCATGCGGTCATTCTTCTTGCATCCATGTTTTTGCTCAGCGGCGTGATGGCAATAATCCCGCATGCGGCGCTTGCAGGCGTGCTGATAATGACGGCGTGGCGTATGAATGAGTGGCCTGCCATCAAGAACATGTTTACCAAGCGCAACCGGGGCGCGATACTCAAATATCTGATCACGCTTGCCGCAACGGTCACTTTCGACCTGACGATCGCGATCATTATCGGCGTGGCTTTCTCAGCGCTCGTATTTGTGGTCATCTCGTCGAAGCTTGAAGTGACGTCCTCAAAAGTCAAGAACGAGCTGCTGCATAACTGTCCTCACAACGTAGAGCCGGAACACGCGGGAACCACTGTGATCTACATGACCGGGCCGCTGTTCTTTGGCAACGCGGAAAAGCTGTTCGATCAGGTACGCTCGGACATCAAAAACTCAGAACGGATCATATTCTCGATGCGCGGCGTATCGGCGATCGATTCGACCGGCGCGGAGGTCATGCTGGATATCGTCAGTGAATGCGTATCCTCAAACGTTTCCGTCATCATCTGCGGGCTGCGACAGGAGGTTCGCAGAAGGCTTGATCTTGCAGGGGTGACGGAGATGATCGGCGACGACGCTTATTATTTCAGCGTTGACCGTGCACTGACCGCGAAAATGGAGAACGTCTAAAAGGAACCGTCCGGCGTTGTGCCGATCTTCGTTCGCATTTTCATATATTGCCACTTATCACGCTTATAATAGTGGAAGGGCTGATATCACTCGCTTTCCATTGATCAATATTGCCAGCTGGTTGTGTATTATCTGATCAGCAACTGGTGGTTTTATTAGCTGGCTGAAAGAGCATAACAAAAGGACGGGGTTATTCGTAATGAGATAAACCCCGTCCCGCTGCAATCTATTCGATAAGGACCCGATCGCTTCGCGTTTACTCAAAAACCATGCCGTCAATAAAACCGGCCATTTCATCCCGCATGCTTTCGTCGTAGTATGCAAGCGTGGTCGTCAGGAAACCATCCGTAACGGACGTCATGTATTGTTCCTGATACATGATGCCGGCTGAGTATTTGGTGACAATGTGGATCACGATATATTCTTTGCCGTTGACGATAACGCCCGACTCGCCGGTGACAGTAACCTGTGTATCCTCGCCGAACATGCCGTCGTAAAGGTCCTGGTAGAGCGAAGACATCTGCTCAATAAACTGTTCAATATACGTTGGGCTTGAGAACAGCAAACCTATATACTTTTGTTTGGAGTAAGTGATATTGATGTTTGGGTTCTCCATCAGGCCTATGTCGTATTCGGCTTCCGAACACATCATCAGCATCACTGCTGTGTCTGTTGATACATCAACGGTACTTTCAATGGCCTCCTGCGCAAAGCCGCCGACCATCTCCAGAACGTCTTTGGAAGCGACGCTCCACCCTTCGGGCAATGCAGCTGAGAACCCAAGCATGCGGTTAACGTACGAATTGCCCTCCCAGGCGCCCATCAGGCCGCCGTCTCCCGGGGCTTCGGTGGCGGTGGGCTCGGAGACCGCGGGTGTTTCTTCCGGGAGTTCAGTCAGCACAGGCGTTTCTTCCGGCGTCGGGCTGGGTTCACCCCATGCCGCATCGGTGTCAGGGGCGTTGACAGCAGCGGGCTGCGAGCAGCCGGTAAATGCCAGCATAAGCGCCAGTAAGCCGATAGCAAGACAGAGTATTTTTTTCATGGTGAGACCTCCTTTAATGACATGGGTTATGAATGCCCCGCGGATAATGGCCTGAGCCTGCGTGACGGCGTTTGTCAGCTGCCCGATTGACCGGTTCGTTGTGGGAACAGCCGGTGCTTATGCTTGCCCAGTGTGAGCAGCAGCGGGAGGCCCAGCACGTAGCAGGCGATGGCCTGGCCGGCGGCGACCCACAGCACGGATTCCCAGTACAGAATGCCGAGGTAGTATTGCAGTATGCCGGCGACCACGAACGCGTTGACCACCACAGCGGGCAGCGGCACCAGCCATTTTGGCCGGATGTAGCGCGCGGCGATGGCGGCCATGAGTGTTGCGAGTGAGCCGAACAGTATGTCGTAAGGCCCCAAGGGGCTGCCCGCGAGGTTTGCCAGCACGCAGCCGATGAACAGACCCGGTATGGCGGCGGGTGTAAAGAACGGCAGCACGCACAGAGCTTCGGAGATGCGCACCTGCGGCGTCATGTAGCTCAAGGGGATGCTGGCCATTGTGAGCGCAAAGTACAGCGCGGCGATGATGCCCGCTTCCGCGAGAAAGCGTGGCGTAAGCAGCTTCTTTTTCATGTTTCAATTGTGTGCAGATATCTGTCCGATATCCGCCCGGGCATGGTTTTAGCCCGGCCTCCTTAGTTTTATTTTAGGACAGGATGGTTTCGAACTGTCCGGCGGGTTTTTAAAAACTCGTCCCGCGCATTGTATCACAGAACCAAAAAAGCGGCAACCGTTTTAGCTGCCGCTTAAGCTCAATACATAAGGTCAAGACCATGGAGGCTCTGCCTCCATACCACCGCTCAAGGGACTTGTCCCTTGAGAATCCCATTATAGAAATGCCTTCGCGAAGGCATTTCTCATGTCTTTTGCTTCTTTTCTTAAAGAAAAGAAGCGGGAGCGCGAGGGCAGCGCCCTCGTGAAAGTTTAAATCTTTCAGCCCACCACGATGTTGGCGATGCGGCTGGGAACGATGATCACCTTTTTGACCGCCTTGCCCTCGAAGCACGCGACCAGCTCCGGCGTCGCCATGATCTGATCCTCGATCTCCTTGGCGGTCGCGCCGTTCGGCACATCGAAGCGGGCGCGTACCTTGCCGTTAATCTGCAGCGGCATCTCGACGGTATCCAGCACCAGCGCGGACTCGTCGCAGACGGGGAACGGCTGATTGAACACGGAATACGATTCCCCCAACTGCTCCCACAGCTCCTCGCAGAAGTGCGGCGCGAACGGCGCCAGCAGCTTGACCAGCGTGCGTGCAGCCTGTGCGCAGACGTCCTTATCCGGCGCGGCGTCGAGGTATTTGCCCAGCGCATTGACGAACTCCATGATGCGCGCGATGGAGGTGTTGAACTGGAATATCTCGATATCCGCCGTGACGTGCTTGACCGCGTAGTTGAGCGCGTACAGCAGCTCTTTTTTACCCTGCTCGCCGGAAGCCGTTACTTCGCTGGCGCGGGTGACCAGACGCTCAACGCGCTCTAAGAACTTGTGCACCGAACGGATACCGTCCTCGTTCCACGGGCCGCCCTCGATGTACGAAAACCCGAAGCCGAGGTAGGTGCGCAGCGCGTCGCTGCCGTACTGCTGTATGTAGGCATCGGGTGAAATCACGTTGCCGCGGGATTTGCTCATGCGCGCGCCGTCCGGCCCGAGTATCACGCCCTGATGCACGAGACGGGAGAACGGCTCGTCGAAGTTCACGTAACCCATGTCGTGCAGCGCCATCGTGAAGAAGCGCGCGTACAGCAGGTGCAGGCAGGCGTGCTCCGCACCGCCGATGTACGTATCCACCGGCAGCATTTTGTTGATCCACTCGGTGTCGAACGGCTTCTCGCTGTTCCGGTTGTCCGGGTAGCGCAGGAAATACCACGACGAGCACACGAAGGTGTCCATCGTGTCCGCGTCCCGCACGGCCGGGCCGCCGCACTTCGGGCAGGTGGCGTTCATGAACGTCTTGGATTTGAGCAGCGGGGACGTGCCATCCGGCGTGAAGTCCACGTCGTAGGGCAGCTGGACCGGCAGCTCGCTTTCGGGCACCGGCACCTCGCCGCAGTGTTCGCAGTAAACGATGGGGATAGGCGTGCCCCAGTAGCGCTGGCGGGAGATCAGCCAGTCGCGCAGGCGGTAGTTGATCTTGAAGCCGCCCTTGTTTTCGGACGCCAGCTTCTCCAGTATCGCTTTTTTGCCCGCTTCCACCGTCAGGCCGTCAAAACCGGGGCTGTTCACCAGTATGCCGTCATAGCTGGTGAACGGCAGTTCGTCGTTCTCGCCTTCGATGCCTTTGATCACGCGCTCGATGGGCAGTTCATACTTGGCGGCGAACTCGAAGTCGCGCTCATCGTGCGCGGGCACCGCCATGACCGCGCCGGTGCCGTAAGTGGCCAGCACGTAATCCGCCGCGTACACAGGGATGCGCCGCCCGTTGATGGGGTTGATGGCGTAAGCGCCGGTGAACACGCCCGTCTTCTCGCGCGTGGTGGAGAGGCGGTCGATCTCGCTGGCACGGGCCGCGTAGTCGATATATTCCTCGACGGCCTTCTTATGCTCGTCGGTCGTAATCTGTAAAGTCAGCGGATGCTCCGGCGCGAGCACCACGTAGGTGCAGCCGAACAGCGTGTCCGCACGGGTGGTGAACACGGTGAACTCCCCGCCGTCCTCCAACGTGAACGTGATTTCGCCGCCGACGGATTTGCCGATCCAGTTGCGCTGCATCATCTTGGTCTTTTCCGGCCAGTCCAGCTTGTCCAGATTCTGCAGCAGGCGCTCGGCGTAGTCGGTGATCTTGAAGAACCACTGCGTCAAATGCTTGCGCTTGACGGGCGTATGGCAGCGCTCGCAGGCACCGTCCACCACCTGCTCGTTGGCGAGCACGGTGTTGCAGCTTTCGCACCAGTTGACGGGCGCGGCCTTACGGTAAGCGAGGCCCTTGTTGTACAGCTGCAGGAAACACCACTGCGTCCACCGGTAGTAATCCGGCAGGCAGGTTTTGACTTCGTAGTCCCAGTCGAACATTGCGCCCATGGCTTTCAGCTGCTTTTCCATCGTCTCGATGTTGGCGAGCGTGGAATCCTCCGGGTGGATGCCCGTTTTGATGGCGTAGTTTTCCGCGGGCAGGCCGAAGGCGTCGAAGCCCATCGGCTGGAATATCTCATAACCCTGCATGCGCTTGAAGCGCGCGTAGGTGTCGGACAGGCCGTAGTTGTACCAGTGGCCCAGGTGCAGGCGCGCGCCGGACGGGTACGAGAACATCTCGAGTATGTACTTCTTTTTGTCCACACGGTCGCGGTTGAACTTATAGAGCTCCGTCTCTTCCCACTTCTGCTGCCACTTTTTCTCTACCTGCAATAAATCCATGTTCGTATTAACTCCCCAATATGTCGCTTGGAACATTATTATATATTATCCTGAAAAAATCAAGCGAAAACGCAGGCGCAGCCGCTTTTGCCCGCGCTGCCGCGCCATACAACCTCCGCTTTTTAGACGCAGCACGAAATATACGATCAGAAACGCGATACAATCCTGTATGGAAATTTACGACAAAAAAGGTATTGACAAATCAGGCACACAACACTACAATTGTAGTTAATCCAAGCATTGACATAATAGCACGACAGTCGTAGTTATATCCTGAAAGGAAACTGATACCCATGATGAATGCGCTGACCAAAGCGGAATGGGCGGTGATGTCCGCCCTGTGGAAGAAGCCGAACCAGACCATATCGGGGATCATTGAAGCGATGGACGCGGAGCTGGACTGGAAGTATAACACGTACGCGACGTATATCAAGCGGATGGTTGATAAGGGGCTGGTGCACTTCACGCAGCTGGGGCGGGACAAGTTTTACTATGCCGCCGTGGACAAGAGCGACTGCATATTGGCCGAGAGCCGCAGCGTGATGGACAAGATCGACAGCCGTGCCGCCAAGGAATTTGTGATGTGCATGGTTCGCGACGGCTTTGATGAAAAGGACCGCGCCGACCTGAAAGCGCTGCTGGACGAGCTGAACCGGAAAGCGGGTGATGCGTAATGACGGGCGTTCTCAAAACGCTGCTGGAGATTACGGTCTATTCCGCGGTGCTGTTTGTGGTTGTATTGACGCTGAAACTGATTTTTAAGCGGCAACTTTCCGCCCCGATGCACTATCTGCTGTGGCTGCTGGTGGTGGCGCGCCTGCTGGTGCCGGTGACCTTCGACAGCGATTGGAAACTGTTCGTGATGCCTCAGGAACCGGCGGCCGTTCAGCCGGTGGCGGAGGCATCCGGTGAACAGGCGGAACTGAACTTTAAAGAGAATACAGCCGTGACGGAATACGCACAGCAGCCCGCGGCGGTGATCAATACTCAAGCTGCCGAAACGGGCGGGCAAACCGGCGCTGTGACGACTGCGGCGGCGGCGACCATGAAGCGCGTGAATTGGACGGCCATGGCGTTCTATGTCTGGGCAGCCGGTATGGGCGTTTATTTCGGGGCGCTGGGCTGGCTGCATGTGCGCTTTCGCCGCATCGTAAGGCGTGGCGCAGCGGATGCCCCCGCGTGGGTGGCGGCGCTGACGGCGGCGTGCGCAGCAGAACTGGGCATACGGCGGCGCATACGGGTTTGTGTGCAGAGCGGTCTGAGCTCTCCCGCGCTGACGCTGTCGCTCAACCCCAGATTGCTGCTGCCGAAAAGCATGCTGGACAGCATGAGCAGGGCACAGGTTGCTCTTGGCATACGGCATGAGCTGACCCACTATAAGCGCGGGGACCATCTGATGAGCCTGCTGCTGCTGGCGCTGCGCGGCGTCTACTGGTTTAACCCGGTCGTCTGGATATCCCAAAGGATGATGCTGGCGGATATGGAGGCGGCATGCGATGTGCGGGCGACGCTGGGGCTGGGACAGCGGCAGCGCAGCCTGTATATGAACACCATCATTGATCTGGGGCGCGACGCCTATGCGCACTATGCACTGGGCATGAGCGCCGGGCGCGGCAAAAAGGAGATGGAGCGCCGCATACGTGGGCTGTTCAGGGCGCGCAGATCCGGACGCGGCGTGCGTTTGGCCGCTGTGCTGCTGGTGCCGGTGCTGCTCATTGCGTGCTTCACCACGGCATGCCAGCCCACCCCCGAGGAGCCAATAGTGGTGAACAAGGGCGATGGGTTGGGCAGCCTCATTCAATCCACGCCGGAAGCTTCCAGCGGTGTCTCCCCGAGCGCCACATCAGCGCAGACGAATGA
>JAEWTW010000055.1 GCA_023397655.1 Bacillota bacterium | reverse complement strand
AAGTCGTAAAGCTGATACAGGAGGAGCTGTAGATGACGGACGGATGCTGTTCGGGCGGCTGCGGCTGCGGCTGCACCCCGCAGAAGCAGGTCGTGATCGACTTTTTGTACATAGACCTCAACGTGTGCGACCGATGCCTCGGCACCGAAGCCGCGCTGGACACGGCGGTGGCTGCCGCGTCTCCTGCGCTTAAGGCCGCGGGCTACAGCGTCATGGTCAACAAGCAGCTGATCCGCACACCCGAGCAGGCGGTGGCGATGGGCTTCGTGTCCTCCCCCACCATACGCGTGAACGGGCGCGACATCGCGGAGGTGGACGAAACGCCCTGCGCGTGCTGCGGCGACATATGCGGCTCGGATGTGGACTGCCGCGTCTGGCACTACGACGGCGAAACCTTTGACGCGCCGCCTCCTGAGCTGATCACCGAAGCGATATTGAAACTGTTCGCGTTGCCGCCTGTCACGCCGCAGCCGTGCGATTTGCCGGACAATCTGACGGCGTTCTTTCAGGGGCGATAATTATTAAGACCGTGGAGGCTCTGCCTCCACACTACCGCTCATACCCCTTCGGGGCACACGAGGGATTCATCCCTTGAGAATCCCATCAGGAACATGCCTTATGGCATTTTCCAAGGGAAGTAATCCTATGAAATAAATGATTTTGCAATTAACCATATTCTTATTAACGGAGAAATTTCACTATACTATTCACCATCGTAATAGCTCACCTGTTTAGAGACCGGAAAGAGCATTTTCCTGCCCATGCCGAATATGCCCGTTTTGTCCGAATCGGGATAGAACACCACCTCAAGGTCGTGCAGCAGGTCAAAGTCGGCGTAGACCAGCGGCTCCGTTTCGGAGGTGTTGGTGAGCTTGTGCGCGCCGCTCTCGTTGTTGGGGAAGTAGAGAAAATCTCCGGCGGTCACCGTTTTCTCTCCCTCTGGGGTTTTCAGCAGCGCCGTACCGCTCATAATGAAAAACACTTCCTCGTTGCGCAGGTGGTAATGATAGGGCACCGCCGACTTGCCCGGCGGCACTTCGTAGATGGACACCTCAAAGTTCGGCGAATCGTCCTTACCCACAATCACCTTCTTTTTAAATTCGTATTCGGGATGGTCCGCTTTGTGAATGACGGCTACCGTTTCGGCCCGGCGCACCACTGCTTTATCGCTCATATATAACGCCTCCTTTTCACTGCGGCATTCCTGCCGCTTACCGCCATCTTATAGTGATTTTACGGTGCGCGCAAATATTTTTTGCGGCAATTTCATTTGCCTCTTGACTTGTTCCATATTTGGTATTATTATTTGTTATGGAATCAATGGAGGGCTTGAACGTTGAAGGATATCAATGAAATACTGCTGAATCCGGTGCGGATAAGGATCATACAGGAGCTGGCGTTGAGGCAGACCGTGACCGCGTCGGAGCTGTGCGCCGTCATCAGCGACGTACCGCGCACCACGATGTACCGACACATCAGCGTGCTGCTGGACAGCGGCATCGCAACGGTGGTGGCTGAGAAGAAGATACGCGGCAGTCTGGAGCGCACGCTGGCGCTGAACGTCGGCGAGATCATAAAGCACAACACGCTGGAAAACGCTTCGCGGAACGCGCTGGCATTCCTGCTGAACCGGTATGCGCGATTGCATTCCTATTTCAGTCAAGCCGGTGCCGATCCGGGCAAGGATAAGATTTTTCTCAACACCACCGTGATGATGCTGGATGACGCCGAGTTCGACGCTTTTCTGACGGAGCTGCGGGACCTGCTGGTGAAGTACAGCTTCAAAGCGGGCGAAGGGCGGCGCGCGCGGGACATCTCCGTGATCTCCTGCCCCGCCGATACGGAATAGTATATAATTTTGAAAGAAGGTATAGATAGATGGTACTCGGGATCATTGCGGGCGTTATCGTGATACTGATGGCTGTGGGCGCGGTGCTGCACGCCACCCGCAGCAAAAACAAGCTGCGGCAGATCAAGCCGTACGGGGCGCTGGTGGACGTGGACGGCGGGCGGATGCACGTGTATGCTGCGGGCAGCGGCGGCAAGACGGTGGTGCTGCTGCCCGGCCTAGGCGTGGCGCTGCCGTGCGCAGACTTCGGCCCGCTGATGCGCAAACTCGCCGATAAGCACACCGCCATGTGCGTGGAATACTTCGGCGTGGGCTTCAGCAGCCAGACGGACAAGCCGCGCACCTGTGAGGCATACGTGGAGGAAATACGCGCCGCGCTCAAGGCCGCGGGGCACCAGCCGCCGTACGTGCTGATGCCGCACTCCCTCTCCACGGTATACAGCGAATACTACGCCGCGAAATATCCGGACGAGGTGGAAGCCATCATCTCGCTGGACGGCACCTCCACCGCGTATTACGAAAAGCTGCCCGGTTTCGTGAAGCCGATGCTCAAAGTCGCGAAGTTCCAGCAGTTCATCGGCTTAACCTCCGGGCTTGCGCCGCTCGCCGTCAACAGAAAGCAGCTGCTGGCGTACGGCTACACGGAAAAGGAGATCAATGACATACTGGTGTTCTCGGGCTTCACAATCAACGACACCATGCTGGAGCAGATGGCGGAATCCGGGGAGTTCGTCAGGCAGACGATGGAGCTGCCCTTCCCCGCCGCCGTCCCTTACTTCAAGGTGATATCGAAGAAAACCTACGAGACGACGAACCCTCAGATGAAGAAAGCGAAGATCACGGCGCAGAGCTATCAGGAAAAGCATCTGGAGCGCGTCGGCAGCCACGCCCAGTACGAGATACTGGACGGCACGCACTTCATCTACCTGAACAACGCGGACAGGATCGCAGAGATACTGGACGGGGTAGTTGGATCGGGTGTTGATGCTGGCTTGGATGCTGTTGGCTAAGGGCTTTTGGGCTTAGGGCTTTTATAGGGCTAAGACCGTGGAGGCTCTGCCTCCACACCTCCGCTCAAGGGATTCATCCCTTGAGAATCCCATCGGGAAAATGCCTTGCGGCATTTTCCGGGCTAATCAGTTGTGTGTAAAAACAGCCGTAGAAAACAGCTGTTTTTTGTGATAGTATGAATTTTACAACAGTTATTGTGCAACAATAACTCAAAGTATATAGTGTGTACAATCAATTCGACGCACTGTTTATCGAAGGAGACCGACTTCTATGCATAAAAAAGCATCTGTTATGGCAGTTCTGATTGGAATACTCACATATTACTCCGTAAATTTTCAGGATATTGCAAAAATGCTTACCAAACCCTAGCTTAGTATTGCTTTAGTCCTGTTTGTATTAGGAGTTGTATCGGCTCATATATTTGCTGGCTTGCATTTTTCCATGTAATAGAAGGAGTAGTTATGTCAAAAAGATATACTGAAAATGTTAAATGCATAAACTGCGGATTTGTCTCAGATTTTATTGTTTGGGAAAGCCTAAATTCTGTTATTGATCCTGATGCGAGCAAACGACTGCTCAGCGGCGACCTCTTTTGTTTTGAATGTCCAAAATGCAAGGCAACGCGCAATGTAAGTTACGGTATGCTTTATCATAGGATGGATAAACATGTGTTGATACATTTCTGTCAAAGTGACAAGAATTATAATGAAATGCTCCAACTCTATTCTAGCAACGATGCAATGTTAGCAGACATGGATAAAGATAATTATATTTATAGGATAGTCAGAAATCAAAACAGTCTTCGGGAAAAAGCCATTTTATTGGAAGAAGGTTTAGATGATAGAGTTATCGAGATAGTCAAGCTCTTTTTAACTGCTCAATTTCCATCAAATGCAGGCAAAATCAGCGAGGTTTTGTTTCACTCAAACGACAATGGATCCGAAATAGTGTTTATAACCGAGGATAACAAAACTCTGTCAACTACATTTGATATGAACTTTTATAATATTATAAAAGAAAGATTTCATTCATATTTCCCAGTATCTCGTATGGAAAACCTGGAAGTAGACCAACAATTTGCGCTTAATGTATTTTCCAAATTACCCATTAGTTAACGGTTTATTGTCATCTCTTTGTATCTTTGGTAATACAACTTATTGTTGATTAAACGCAGTTAACAGCACCTCCAATTCTCTAGTATCTTTGCTCCTCACAACCCGCCTTCCCGCGTGACATCACCGTCCTGAACACAACCACATGCGCTGCCGCCGAGAACACTACGGAGCCTACCCACCAGATCACGGGGCTGCCAAGCCCATTCGCCGTGATGTAATACGCCGCGTACAGCGAAATGAGCAGCTGCAGCGACGCCATCACGAGGCCGGGATTGTACCGCCGCGCCTTGACCGCCTGCGCAATGTGCGTTGCGCAGTTGATGATGCTGAATATCACGATGACGAGGCCGAACCCCAGGTTCACGAAGCTGAGCGCGCCGAATATCAGGAACGCGATCCACACAAGCAGTATGTTGATCCAGAATATCTTGCGGTCGGTGAGGGTTTCTTTGCCGTCCCCCAGCACCTGCTCGTTCATATATTTCTTGAAGCCGCCGGGGATGTAGTGCTCCTCCGTCTGGTGCAGCAGATACAGCGGTATGTTGACGAGCGCCCAGAACATGGGGTCGCTCAGCCGAAAGAATATGAACAGCACCGTGGCAACCGCAGCCG
>JAEWTW010000026.1 GCA_023397655.1 Bacillota bacterium | reverse complement strand
AGGAACTGACCGACAGCGGCAAAGCTTACAACGAAGCGGCTGACTTCTACATCCTTGGACAGGGCTGGGGAAACTGGACGTCTGAAGAAGGTCTGCCGGCTGCAGAAGACCTGCTTGTGGCTAACGCCTCTAAGGTTAACCTGGTGCTCGGTGAGAACGACAACATGCTGCTTGGCGCCATGACGGCTATTGAAAACGCTGGTCTGATGGATCAGGTTTACATCGCTGCGGCTGCTGACGGTCAGAAAGAAGCTTACAAGCTGATCAAAGACGGCACGAAGTACATCGTAACGGGCCTCAACGCTCCTCCGGTTATCGCAAGAGGCGCTGTTGACATCGCGATCGATATCCTCGTGAACGGCGTTGATCCCACCAGCTATGAGCTGACCACAACGACTCCTCCGGCGGCGATCACGATCGAGAACGTCGACGAGTTCTATGATCCCAACGCAAACTTCTAAGGAAAACTGATACACGGGTCATAAATGAGATTGCACGCAATCGTACTTGTGCGGTTGCGTGCATCTCAATTAGGCTCTGGGCGGAACATTTATTGGAATTCACCGGGAGGTTTTTAATGAGTGAAAATTACAAAGTAGAGCTGCTGGATATCCAAAAGGCCTTCGGCGGTGTACAGGCATTGAAAAACGGGAGGCTGCAAGTTAAGCCCGGAGAGATACATGGGCTTGTAGGAGAAAACGGCGCAGGTAAATCGACATTGATCAAAGTGCTGTCCGGCGCCCATCGTCATGATGCAGGGCAGGTTTTATTGGATGGCAAAGAAGTAAATATACATTCTCCAAAAGACAGTATTGACAAAGGTGTAGCTGTTATCTATCAGGAGTTTATGCTGGCTCCTCATTTAACAGTTGCTGAAAATATTTTCATAGATCATCTGACGCAAAAAAAAGGGATAATCAATTGGCGGAGCCTTGCGAAGAGCGCTAAGGGGCTGCTGGATGCCTTGGGCTTTGGAAATATATCGCCGATGACACTGGTCAGCGACATACCGGTAGCACATCAGCAGGTGGTAGAGATATGTAAGGCGCTGTCCAGAAACGCCAAGGTTTTGGTTCTTGACGAACCAACGGCTGTGCTGACGTTTGCGGAAATTGAGAAATTATTCGTTCTTCTTAATCAGTTGAAACAGGACGGCGTCAGCATCATCTATATTTCTCACAGACTTGAAGAGATTTTTACCCTGTGCGACCGTATCACGATCATGAAGGACGGTGACTACATGGACACCGTTTTGACCAAAGAGATAGACAAGGAAGGCCTTATCAGCAAAATGATCGGCAGGTCGATGACAGAAATGTTCCCGGTGCGAGATGCAAAAATCGGTGATGTGGTGTTTGAAGCGAAGAATGTATCTGCGGGCACCATGGTTAATGACGTCAGCTTCAACATAAAAAGTGGAGAGGTTCTTGGCTTTGCGGGGTTGGTGGGTGCCGGCAGAACGGAAACCATGCGCGCCATTTTCGGCGCGGATGTCATGGAAAAGGGTGAAATCATCTACTATGGGGAAAGCATCCGTTTCCGCTCGCCGAAGCAGGCTGTCAAAAAGGGCTTTGGACTGCTGCCTGAGGACAGAAAGCGTCAGGGCGTTCTGCTTGAACAGTCTATACGCGTGAACGCGACGCTGGCTGCGATAGACAAGGGCAAAAGCAAGCTGGGTATTTTCGATGCGAAGAAGGAAAAGAACTTTGTCCGAAACATACTCGCTCAGCTGAACACCAAATACAATTCGACCGAAGACGACGCATCCAGCCTGAGCGGCGGCAACCAGCAAAAAGTTGCGCTGTCAAAATGGCTGGCGGCCGACTGTAAGGTGATCGTACTGGATGAACCGACCCGCGGCGTAGACGTGGGCGCGAAGGTAGAGATATATAAGAATATCAATGACCTTGCAGCCAAGGGTGTTGCAATCATCATGATTTCATCGGAAATGCCGGAACTGATCGGCATGTGTGACCGGGTAATGGTGATGCGTTTTGGCAGCGTGGTCGGCGAACTGGAAAAGGATGAAATCACAGAAAGCAATTTAATAGCATTAGAAATGGGAGTGGCTTAGTATGGAAAATGTTGCTGAAAGAAAAGAGAAATTGACTTTTGTCAAGTTTTTGCTCAAGTATAACACGTACATCATGTTCATACTGTTGTTTATCGTATGTACGCTGCTATCAACAGAGTTCTTTACATGGAAGAACATAGGGAACCTGATCAGGCAGAATGCCGGTACCACGTTTATGGTCATGGGCATGCTGCTGGTCATTCTGACGGGCGGTATTGACCTTTCGGTTGGCTCGCTGGTGGCGGTTGGTTCAGTTTTTACAGCGTTTTTTTCCACGACACTTGGCCTCCCGATACTGCTTTCCCTGTTGATGGCCATTGCTGTTGCAACCGTCCTTGGCACGATAACGGGACTTTTGGTGGCCTATGCCAAAATGGCTCCGTTCGTCGCGTCGCTCGCCATGATGACGATGGCCCGCGGACTGGTGCTGTTTGTAGCAAACGGCGCACCTATCATGCTGCCTGAAAACTCTATTGAGTGGATTTCCACGTATAAGATCGTTGCCGCAACCCCAGAGATGGCATCGACTATTGGTGAGGTAACGCCACTGCTGGGTGCGTTCTTGGCTGCAATCGTCGTCATTATGTGGTTTATTATGAAGTACACGTCTTTTGGCCGTTTGGTTTACGGCATTGGCAGCAACGAGACGGCTGTCCGTCTTGCCGGTATCAATGTCAGAAGAATCAAGATGTCGGTGTACCTGATTTCCGGCCTGCTGTGCGGCATCGCCGGTGTGCTGTCCGCTACAAGATCAAAGGTGGGAGCGCCGGTGCTGGGCCAAGGCTGGGAACTGGATGCCATCGCATCCTGCGTTATCGGCGGCGCCAGCCTTGCCGGCGGAAAAGGGACTCCGGTAAAAGCGTTGGTTGGTGTGTTTGTGCTGGCTCTGATCGGAAATATCATGAACCTGCTGGCGGTTCCCTCTTATCCGCAGGACATCATCAAGGGTGCAATCATCATCATCGCGGTTCTGCTGCAGACGACGTCCTTCAGAGATGAATAAACTTAAAGCAAAATAAAACAAGTGGAGGTTGGATTATGTCAGGAAAAATGATGGGTTTGAACATATACGCTCCGTTCGATTACAGATACGAAGAAGTGGATCTGCTGGATGTCGGCGAAGGAGAAATTCTGCTGAAGGTGACCGCCTGCGGCGTATGCGCCAGCGACACAAAAACATATCATGGCGGAAAGCGCGTTTGGGGACAGTCGCCTGAGACCCAGTATATCCAAACGCCCGTGGTCGGCGGCCATGAGTTTTTCGGAGAGGTTATGGAGATCGGCAAAGGCGTGACGCATGTTGCTGTGGGCGATATGGTCGCGGTTGAGCAGATTGTGCCCTGCGGTAAATGCAAATTCTGCCTGGAGGGGAACTACTGGATGTGCAAGCCGCATGAGATCACGGGGTTCCGCTATGCGTGCCCGGGCGGATTTGCGGATTATTGCGTACTCAACAAAAATACGCGCGTTTATAAGGTGCCAAAGGATTTCCCCATCGAGATGGGTGCTCTTGTGGAGCCTTACGGATGCGCCATGCACGCCGTGGATCGCGCGGAGCTGAAACACACCGATGTGCTGGTCGTCAGCGGTTTGGGCACTATTGGACTCGCTATGGTTTCAATAGCCAAGAAGTATATGCCAAAAATGATCATCGGTCTGGATGTGAGAAAGAACCGTTTGGAAAAGGCGCTGGAATTCGGAGCCGACTATGTGTTCAGCCCGGCTGAATGCGACGTAATCGCGGAAATCAAAAAGCTGACTGATGACTACGGCTGCGACAAGTATATCGAGGCCTCAGGTCATCCCAGCAGCGCAGAGCAGGGTCTGGGCGCGATTCGCAATCTGGGTACATATGTGCAGTTCGGTATCTATGCGGACGTGATTCCTTTTGACCTGAACATTGTGGGTGACACCAAAGAAATCAACGTCCATGGTTCGCACCTCAGCCCCAACTGCTTCAAAGCGGTGATAGACGGCATGCTGGACGGATCGATCAGAACGGACGGTATCGTGACGCATGTTTACCAGCTCAAGGACTGGGAGAAAGCATTTGAAACTGCGGAAAAGGATCCGACAGCGATCAAAGTTGCGATAATACCTTAAACATAGCCTCCTTTGTTATTTGGAAGATAAGAACCGGGAAAGCCGTTGTACTGTTTCATCATGGTAATGGTATCGAGCAATGGCTTTCCGGTTTTTATTCCATAGGATGCCGGATTTTAAGTGTTTCTCCTGTCTGCTTTTACTGTCTGTAGGCCGGAAAATTATTGAAGGCACTTTTTATTTACTGGACAATCAACTATTATCAATAGAGAGATATTATTAGCTGTGACTTGGCAGCAATTTGTGTAATTGGGAGTAATATATGGAGAAGGCGAGCAATTACTTTATTGGCGTGGATTTTGGAACGCAGGGCGTCAGATGCGGGATTGTTGATGATGCCGGGCAGGTGTTGACCGCCAATGAAGTGTCCTATTCGACTCAATATCCGTCGCCGGGCTGGGCTGCGCAAGACCCGGCAGAATGGCTGCTGCGTTTTGATGAAGCCATGCAGCAGTGCATCAAGGATGTTGACGGCAACATCAGAGAAAATATAAAAGGGATGACACTTTGCACGACCGCATCTACGGTTTTGCCGGTTGATAAGGACGGAAATCATCTTTATGAAGCCCTTTTATGGATGGATAACCGCGCGAAGGAAGAGGCGGAATTTATCAACAGGCAAAAGCACGAGGTGCTCAAATACTGCGGCGGTGAGGTTTCCGTTGAGTGGATGATGCCCAAAATGCTGTGGCTGAAGAATCATCGGCCGGACATATACGACTCGATGTACAGGTTTGTGGAACTGCTTGATTTTATGAACCACTATCTGACGGGTGAATGGTGTTCCTCGATTTGCCAGGCGACGTGCAAGGCCAATTACGTCCAGGATTTCGGCGAATGGGTGGAGGATTATTATCAGGGTATCGGACTGGACTCCGGGAAGTTGTGTAAAAACGTTCGTAAGCTCGGTGAGCCTGTCGGGCGCCTTCGCAGAGAACTGACGGAGCGGTATTCGCTTCCGGCCGATCTGACGGTCTATCAGGGAGGTACAGACGCCCATGTCGCCATGCTGGGCCTGGGCATATACAAACCGGGTATGATGGGCGTCGTGATGGGGACGAGTTTTGTCCATCTGGCGTTTGCGGAGAAGTTCGTTTCTCTGAATGGCATATGGGGCCCCTACAATGATCCGGTCGTGCCGGGACTGTTCTGCTTTGAGGGCGGGCAGGTATCAGCCGGGTCCATCACAAAGTGGTTTTTGAGGGAGTTTGGTATAACGGGCCAGAACGGCTATCTGGATATGACCAAAGAAGCGTTAAATATTCAGCCCGGCAGCGACGGCGTCATCACCTTGGACTACTTTCAGGGGAACCGTACGCCCTACAAGGATCCGAAAGCTAAGGGTGTCTTCTACGGGCTGACACTAAGCCATACCAAAGCGCATATATTCCGTTCCATATTGGAAGGGGTCGCGTTTGGAACCAAGAACATTATCGACACAATGAACCAGGCTGATTTGGGCATTGAGTGCATCGTTGCGAGCGGCGGTGTGATTAAGAACCCGCTGTGGATGAAGATAATCGCGGATGTGACCCAGAAACCCATTCTTTTGACAAAGAATTCGGCCAACGCGGGAATACTGGGGTGCGCCATACTCAGCGCGATAGGCAGCGGCACGCATAAAAGCTTTGAGGATGCGGTCGGCAATATGGTGGAGTTTACAGCGACGGTAGAACCGGACATGGACGAATACAAACAATATGAAGAGTACTATGACAAATATCTGAAAATCTATCAGCTGCTTAAACCCTTAATGTCATCATAATACCTTAGGATGCGCGGTTTGTTTTAAACAAGATAAGGAACAGTTATCGTCACGACTGTTCCTTTATTGTTTGCGCCGGCCGTGAGCTTCAGGCTGTATTGCGAACCAAAGTAAAGCTGAATACGCTCCTGTATGTTGTTGAGACCAATTCCGTTGAAGCTGTCGCTTCTTTTATAAACAACATTTTCCCCTATATTATCGATACCCGGTCCGGAGCCGTTATCAATAACCTCGATGACCAGCTTCTGTTCCACACGAAAGACATTAATAACAATAGCCCCTTGCTTGGACAGATTTTCAAAGCCGTGGAATATTGAGTTTTCGACGATCGGCTGCAGAATAAACCTGAGGACCTTGCAGGACATCAGCCTGTCCGGTATGTTGTAGGTCACCGTAAAGAGGTCACCATAACGGTACTTTTGCAGGACGATATAGTTGTTCACGCCTTCGATTTCCTCTGACAGCGTGGTCAGCTTATCGGTGTCTAAAAGGTTGTAGCGCAGGAGATGGATCAAGGACGTCACCATATCGGATATATTGGAGACATTCTGTATAGTCGCCAGCCACTTAACCGAATCCAAAGTATTGTATAAAAAATGAGGATTGATCTGATTTTGAAGAATTTGAAACTTCATCTCGGATTTTTTCTTTTGCTCATCAAATTCCTTTTCCATGTAATCCTTAAGCTTGACGACCATATTGTCGAAGGACTGGCTCAGTTGGCCATATTCATCATGGCTGTTTACCTTAACGTTGATATCAAGATTGCCGCTCTCGACATATTTTATTTTACTGCGAAGCTCCTTCAAAGGGTTGGTTAACCGCGTCGATAAGAACAACGATATTCCCAATGCCAGAACTATAAAAACGATGGAAATAGAAAAGGACAACGATTTTAACGCCTCGGTGTCTTTATATACATTCTCCTTTGTGATGACTCTGACGATATGCCAATTCGCATTTTTAATCAGGCTGGAAACGATAATGCTTTCAATGCCGAAAACATCTTTCTCAATTTGAACATTGTCGCGCTCTAGTATTTCCGGATTATCTTCAATGACGGACTCCAGATTAACGTAATTGGGGAAGTTGAACAAAATACTGCCCTTATCATCAACGACAAGCACTTTTTCATCGCTTTTGATGGTAGTGGTGGTAAAGGCTTCTTTTAGATTGTTGTAATCGATGTCAATGATCAGAGTTCCAATCTCTTTACCGTATCGGCGTATTTTATTGTAATAGGAGATAACATCTATGCTGCGGCTTCTGTTATTTCCTCTGTACAGGCCGGAATAATGCCCTTGATCCGATGTTATGTTTTCAAGCTTCACCAGAATCTCGCTCTCGGGTTTAAATGGTATGCTGGAAAAGACTTTTCCATTAGCGCCAACAATATAGATGCCGCTGATTTGAGGTTGTATGCTGGCAGCATTTCTCAATATGGTCGTTATGCTGTATTCTTCATCAGGGTTTGTTTTATCGGTAATGCCGTTGATGATATCCTTATTGCCGCAAAGCAAAGCAGAGGTATTCTGGATAAGATCCAGTATATATTCAATGCTTTTTTTCGTCTCGTTCGATGTGGAGATCGCTGTATCAGACGCGTATTCCGTTAGCTTGGAAAATAAAAACTCGTTGTTGATGAAACTCATGACGCTCATTGATAATAGGACCAATACGCAGATTGATAAAAAAACTTTAAATTTTATAGAATGAAACAGATTGGTCATTTATTGATTAGCTCCGCCCTGAAAATTTCTGTCCCGGTACATTTTGCAGCTGATACCCGTCGTATCCTTAAATACTTTGCTGAAATAATAAGGATTATTAAAACCCACTTGATCAGCGATTTCGTACACCATGCAATCAGATTCTAACAGCAATTGCTTCGCCTTTTCGATTCTGTAGTTAATAAGAAATATACTGAAATTGACGCTTGTCTCCAGCTTGAACAGAGTCGATAAATAGCTCTTGCTCTTATGCGTGAATTTAGCCAAATCTGATAAATTGATATTGTTGGAATAGTTGTCTTCAATGAACTTGATACATTTAGAAATAATAAAAGAATAGGTTGGCGTCTTCGGCTTTAAAAGCTGATTAAATAAACTGGTAATATAACTGCTTAAGGCTTCAAACCCCTGAAAATCATCAAAGTCCTGTTCGTAGGTTTTACCAAGGTTTTGTTCTGTGGCAATATCATTAGCATAATCCATCAATTCATTATACAACCGCTTCGTTTGCTTAATATTCTTCTCGTTTTCCAACTGCAAAAGAATCTTTTCAATGTTGCTGCTAATCGACTCATTATCTCCGGTGCTGACGCTGTGCTTTAACGAGGCGGTACTGATGCTGAAGTAGGATAAATCTGTTTGGCTGTCAGAAATGTGGCTGAACATTTTTATACCTGTTGGTTCAAAGAACGCCAGATCCAGGCTCTGATAGGCTTCCTCAATGGCTTTTTTCAACTCTTGCTCGGAGAAAAAAACAGAACTGATTCCCATTGTCGTCCCAATATCCAGGTACTGCTTCAGATTGGCACGCATCAAATTTAAATATTCAAGCAGCTTGTCTGCTTTCATATCAAGGCTGCTGAATACAAACAACACCTCGTTATTCTGGCTGAAGAAAGATTTGTAGAGCATCCTGCCGGACGGAATATTTGAAGAAATATTCTGAAAGGCTTTGATCAGATCAATATTACTTTGACGGCCTTCATTCTTCGTTTTATTGTAAAGCTTAATAATTAAAGCCACAAATGATTTATCAGCAATAATATTTGCACATTTGTTCTGTATACTCAGATAATTATCTTCAGATAAGAAATCTTCGTAGAGGGTTTCTGTATCTTCAACAGGAGGTGGACTATTTACGAAATTCCGGTTGCCAACATGCCTGTTAATGATTTTCATCAGGTTGTCAGGCGACAGGTCCGATTTGAGAATGTAATCGTTGGCGCCAAGCTTGAGTGCTTTTTGCGCATAATTGAAATCATCATAGTGAGAAATGATGATGGCAACAAGCGACGGCTTGACCTTCTTTAAAGTTTCGATCAATTCAAGGCCGCCCATCACCGGCATTCTGATATCAGTCAGCAATACATCCGGGTCATACTTCTCGAAAAGCGGAATGGCTTCCCGCCCGTTACGAGCTGATCCAACAACATCAAATCCATATTCGTGCCAGGGGATTGTTGACTCTAAACCCACACGTACCAGGAATTCATCGTCCACAATGAGTATCTTCAGCATTATATGTATGCTCCTGATTTTTAATTCGGTGTCAATTGATATTATTTATTATCGAATTTACGTCATTTCCTGCTGATGTCTACAATATTATAAGCATTTATAATAAAAATCGCAATGAACAGTAAAATATTATAAAAACATTTTTAAAATCATAAATCCAGACCATTTAAAAACAATGAAATTTTAGATATGATATAAACAAGGCTTAGTTTGAAATTGCCTGTTTTGGAGGATGAATTGAAGCAATCCAAATTAAAAAGGATCTTTATGATCATTTTGGATACAATTTTGGTTGCGGCTGCCTTTATGGGCTGCACTGAGAATAACCCGACTCAGGATATTAACTGGAAGGCATACAAGGGCCAGACGCTGCGCATTGCACTGAGCCAGCACCCTTACGCAGAGGCCATCATCAGCAGGCTGCAGGAATTTGAAGAATATACGGGCATCAAAGTTGAGTATTCGATAACATCTGAAACTGATTATTTTGAAAAGCTGACGACCAACCTTGACAGTAGATCGGAATCTCCTGACGTTTTTATGATCGGGCCTACAAAGCTATGGGAATACGTGCCGTTTGATTACGTCTATCCATTGGATGATCTGATAAACAATCCTTCCGTAACTGCCTCCGACTATGATATGGATGATTTTATTCCCAATGTGCTGGACACATTCAGGTGGGATAAGAAATTCGGGCACAAGATGGGGAACGGACCTTTGTGGGCTGTTCCTCTTGGATGCGAAATATACGACCTGATGTATAACGAAGACGTGTTTAATGAGTACAACCTGGACCCGCCCAAGACGACGGATGAGCTTCTTGCGCTCTGTGAAAAGCTGAATGGATTTGAGGGTGAGGGGACGTATGCGTTGGCCATCCGAGGTACCAAGGAGTGGGCGACAATAATGACAGCCTATATCTCTTTATATACGATGTGGGGCGCCACGGACTTTGAGGTTGAGAACGGCAAGCTGGTTTCCAAGGTCAATTCAAAAGAGGCCGTGGAAATGACAGATTTTTGGGTCAAGTGCATCAAAGCTGGAGGCGCAAAGGACTGGCAGACGCATACTTGGTATAAAGCAGCTGCAGACTTAGGGGGGCGAAATGCCAGCATGCTATATTGCGCGGATAATATGGGCTGGTACCAGAATGTACTTGGCGGCTCGGAGGAACATGGGAATATAGCTTGGACTACCTCGCCGCTCCCTCCGGGCAAGACGCAAATTTACTCGCATTTCTGGTCGTGGGCACTGTCAATCAACAATAAATCAAGCATGAAAGAGGCCGCATGGCTTTTTATACAATATTTTACCAATAAGGAATATTTGCTTTGGGCAGGCGTTAACGCGAAACAGGTGGACCCTGTGAGAAAATCTGTTATGGAAAGCCGTGAGTATAGAAAAGTGCTCTCTCAGGCCACAGGGTATGAGGAGGCCTTTAATGAAACCATAAAAAATGCGTCAATACTATTTACGCCTCAGCCTCACTTTACAGAAGTGCTTACGGAGTGGGCCGGTACCATTCAGGATCTGGTTGCCGGTAAATACAAATCAACACAGGCAGGTATGAACGCATTAAAGGTAAAATTGGATATCATCGTTTCTGAAGTAGAAGTACAGTAAAACGAATAAAAAATCAGTCTCTCCGCACGACCAACCCTATTTTGCGGTAAACGGTGCAGCTGTGTCAAAACGCGTGATGCTTTGATCGCTGATCATTGCTCACATGGCTGCTATAACATTCATATTTTAAAACACTATAAAGAAAGATCCCCTGAAACCGCCATTTCAAGGGATTTGGGCGCCTTTGCAGGCTACCATCAGTACATGGAGCGGGTGATGGGAATCGAACCCACGTAACCAGCTTGGGAAGCTGGCACTCTGCCATTGAGTTACACCCGCCCGGCGCAAAAAGTATTATAACATATGCCGGGTTATTTGCAAATATTAAAACTAATGAAATAAGGTTTTCTTACGACAACGCGTTATAAGCCGACACGATACGGGCTGTCAGTTCGTCGTCCGTTTCGCAGTAACGACGCACAGTGCTTTCAATTCCGTGCGCCTTGATATGGTTCTGTATCTCCGTCGCGGCAACATCGTCCGGGTTGTCGAAGCGGAAGGCGGCCGCGATGGCCGGTACGATATGAATAGGGTCGATACCCTGCTCGATGCAGTACAATGCGGCACCTGTCAGCCGGTCATTGCATTTCAGCTTGCGGATGGGATCCTTGCCGACACGCGGGATAGAGTCCTTAAGCTCACGATTGCCGAAACGGTGAAGCAGGTCGTATACGTTGGCATCGATCTCTTCCTTCGGTATGCCGTAACCCTTGTGCAGCGCGGCTGAGACATCCAGCATGGCCGCCTTTGCCATGCCGATAATATGCTCGTCGGCAGCTGCTTCGGAGACTAACGTATAGCCCTTCATCCAGCCGAAGTAGGCGCACAGCGCGTGCCCCATGTTATGCAGGAACAGCTTGCGGCGGATATAGAAGCCAAAGGGAGAGAAGGGCACCAGAGTTTTAATGGGGGGCAATTCACCGCGGAAAGCATCCTTGTCCACAGGCAGCTCTTCATAGGGCTCTGCCCAAACGCGCAGTGGATTGTCACCGCGCATCTCGTCCGTCATCACGGGCACCATACGCCCGATAGAGGCTTCCACCAGCCCGATTCGACTGTCCAGATAGCTGCGTGCAGAATCGCTTACTGTATCCTCGAGCAAGCCGCGCAGATACTTATCGGCATCAATCAGATTTTCGCAGATGATAATGTCAAGAGGCCTGCCGGATGCGGCGCGGCGTTCGATACCGGCGGCTAGATTGGGAATGATTCGTGGCAGTACGTTGACGCCGACCGCGGTCGCCATGATGTCCGCATCGGCGATGGCAGCGGTAACCACGTCCGTGTCAAAGCCGCTTAATGCGCTGACGTTCGTTACCATAACTTCGCTGATGCCGTCGTTGGATACCAATCGGACGGGATACTTGTGGTCCGCATTGAGCCTGTCCACCACAGGGGCGGCCACATCAATGAAAATGACGTGATAACCCGCTTCAGAGAGCACTTTGCCGATAAAACCTCTGCCTATATTGCCCGCGCCGTACATAACTGCTGTTTTCATCTAATTGTTGCCTCCCTATGTCCGATTGCGACCTCTATGATATCACCCGCACTTACGGTGTGTCAATTGAGCCGCACAACGCTGGGGTGATGCGCATAGATTACTATTGGCACATCCAAAATCCAAAAAAGGAAGGTTCATATTATGGGCGAAGAGAGAAAACTGGTGATGGACGGCTTCGCTTTCGAACTAACGGGCTTTTTCAGCGCCGAGGGCGTAACAACAGTAACGCTCAGCGTCAACGGCAGCGGAGAAAGCCCGAGCGATTTAAAGGGCTGGGCAATGGAGGTCAGTCCCAGCGATCCGCAATTTTTCAATGGCGAAGTCAGTATTATCAGCTGCGAAAAAAGGCGGCGGCATGGCGCGTGGCTGCCCGCGGCTGCACAGAAAACATCGTTCGAGCTGACGGGAGATATCGGCTTTAGTGGCGTCATGGTAACCGACTGGGTAGGCCGTTACGCGGAAGACCCCGATGTAGAATACCGGATCGTTCTGGATAAAGAACTCAAGTTTGAACCGTTCGCAGTGGCATTGATGAGAGGAGAGGATGTCAGGCGGTCGGATGCGCTCATCAGCATCGGATTGAACGCGTCGCCTGCGCTGAACCGCGTATGGGTCACACCGCTGGAGAAGAGCTTCTGCCTGTTTGTCGTGGTACCGGAAGGGTATCGGCCGGAGGGTTCCTGTAAGGTGGCGGTATCGGCCACAAAGAGGGCTGCGCACATACTGAACCATAAAGGCGAATTTGTGGTGGACGATGCGCTGGCGCCGGAAGGCAAAGCCATAAAAGCGGTGCGTGCTGAACTGCTTTGCAGCGTGAGAATGTTGGCTGACATACCACTGAAAAGCGCCACGGCCTGCGGCGACAATGTGCAGGTGAGCGCCGTGGACTGCTTTGAGGTGTGCGAGACCATCGGGTATTCGGACGATATCCAAGCGTTTGAGCTGCGCGATGTCTCCATCTGCCCCAAAAAGAAGAGCTATGACTTAACGCTGCTCAACGCGCACTGCGGGCGTTCCGTATACCGCCTGGACGGAAAGTTTACCATCGATTGCAAGCGCTGTAGCAAAGCAGAGAAAGCGGAACAGAATTAAAGTACATATTTTCAAGCGAGCCTGGCACAGTTTCAGGCAACCAAAAAAGGCCGTAAGGCCTTTTCTTGTGTTGAGACTAAGGACAGTGTTACCATACCCCGCATGGGGAAAATGTAATTTCAGCCTTGCTCAATGGCTTCGCTGGGGCAAGAATCCGCACATGCGCCGCAATCAATGCAGGTATCCGCATCAATCACATATTTGCCTTCGCCTTCAGAAATCGCTTCCACGGGGCATTCGCTTTCGCAAGCGCCGCACGAGATACAAGCATCCGTAATGATATAAGCCATTAAACCTTCACCTCCGTCGTATTTTACACGTTCATTTTAATCACATGTGTATAAAAAAGCAACAATGGATTATCACAATTTTTTCGCAGCCGCTGAATCGGCGCCTAATCCTCCAGCAGAGACTTTATTTCTTCATCCAGATCCGGCTCCGGCTCGGGCTCCCTTTTTGGCGGGGCACCCTTAAACCGGATCTCGTCCAGACGGAAGGTTCTTACATCGATGCTCTCGTCCGGCAGCGTGATCTTGATGCGCACCGTCTCGGTGACGGCGTTATTCTCGAGCACCACGCCTTCGCCGTCCGGCGAGGTAACGGTGCTGCCTGGTTTGGGCATCCGCTTGCGTGTCTGTACGTAATGCTCCTGTTCGTAGTTGAGGCAGCACATCAAACGGCCGCAAAGGCCGCTGATCTTGGTGGGCGAGAGCGAGAGGTTCTGTTCCTTAGCCATCTTGATGGACACGGGAGAGAAGTCTCCAAGGAAGCACGAGCAGCAGCAGGGCCGCCCGCACGGCCCCAGGCCGCCCAGCATTTTGGCTTCGTCCCGAACGCCGATCTGGCGCAGCTCGATGCGCGTTTTAAACACTCCGGCCAGATCCTTCACCAGGTCACGGAAATCCACACGCCCGTCCGCTGTGAAGTAGAAAATAATTTTGGAATTGTCAAACGTGTATTCTACGTCCACCAGCTTCATCTCCAGCCCGTGCTTTTCAATCTTCTTCTGGCAGGTTTCCAACGCTTCCTTCTCTTTGCGCTTGTTTTCTTCCACGCGCTTATCATCCTTGGGAGTTGCGCGCCGCACGACCATTTTCAGCGGAGCGACCAGATCCTTCTCGGCCACCTCTTTTTCGGCGATAACGACTTCGCCGTATTCCATGCCACGGGCGGTTTCGACGACAGCATGGTCTCCTTCGGCAAACTTAAGGTCGCCGGGCAGGAAATAGTAGACCTTGCCAACGCTCTTGAACCGCACGCCTATGACTTTTTCCATCTGTTCTTTTCCTCCAATATGCCAAAAAGCATTCTCTCCGCGGCCAGCCGAAAACTGACCGGGAACAAGAATCGTCTTTCCGTTTCCAGTATGACATTTATGATATTACTTATCGCGCCGCTTGTAAAGCGGGAAGCCGCGCTGGTGATATCGTCCTGATGGTCGGCATTGGCGACAAAATCAGGATTCTTTGTTTTTATAGTCATTAGTATATCGCGAAAATAGGATTGCATCACGCCCAGCATCGGGATGATGTGCTCCTTATTCTTTTCCAGGAAGTCGGCAAAAGCACTGATGGCCATGTTCTTCTGCATCAATAATTTATAACACTGGGCAAGTGTCTCTTCGCGCAGGCTTAAAAATTCGGTGTCCTCACGGATGCGCCGGGCTTCGTCCAGAAAACCGCCCGACAGGTCTTCCAATATGCACGCTGTGGTATCGTCAACGGACAAAGCGCGTGCGATGGTGCGGCGCGCGTCCGGTTCGGGGCTTACAGGTATCAGCGCACAGCGCGAGGCGATGGTGGGCAGCACACCGCATACGCTGCGGGCGGACAGCAGAAAAACGGTGCCCGCGGGCGGCTCCTCAAGCGTTTTTAAAAGGCTGTTGGCGGCGGCGTCCGTCATGTCGTCCGCGGCTTCGATGACCACTGACTTGCAGCTGGCCTCGTACGGCTTCTGAGCCGCAAAGGACAGCGCATCGCGCAGCTCTGCCACCTTGGGCGCACTGAGGCGCAGTATGTCCACATGACCCTCCAGCACCTTGCGGCAGTCCGTACAGACACCGCACCCGCCCTTCTTGCAGCACAGCCGCTGTAAAAAGGCATCAACCAGATGCCGCGACACGAGCGGGCGGCTGCATGTCAGCAGGTACGCGCCCAGCATGCGGCTGCTGCCCGCCGCGTCCAGAAAAAGCTGGCGCGCTGTGCTGCTCACAGCAGGCCGGCGCTCTCAAAGAGCGGCATTAAGCTTTGCAGTATGATAGCGTGTGTTTCCTGTTTGGAGCCGCGAGCGTCTACGGAGATGATGCCGCTGCCTTTGGACAGCTCGGTGAATCCGTTGTAGACCCGTTGGTGAAACGCGATATCCTCGCTTTCCAGACGGTCGTGCACCTTGCTTTCGTTCATCCGCTCAAACGCCTTTTCGGGCGTAATGTTGATAAATACAGTGGTGTCCGGCATGCACGCGTCCACCGCGGGGGCATTGATCTGCGACACCAGCTCGATGCCCAGCTCGCGCCCATAACCCTGATAGGCCAGCGATGAATGAATGAAACGGTCGCACAGCACCACGCGACCCGCTTCCAGCGCCGGTTTGATCACGGCGCGCACATGCGCAGCCCTTGCGGCAGCGTACAGCATGGCTTCCGTGACGGCATCCATCTCGTTGCCGACGCCCAGCACGATATCCCTGATCTTTTCCGCAACGGGGCAGCCGCCCGGTTCACGCGTGCGCACCACATCCACGCCGCGCTGCTCCAGATATTCGGCGAGGAAACGCAGCTGCGTGGATTTACCGCAGCCGTCCGCGCCTTCGAATGTGATGAACAGTCCGCTCATATCGTTTCTCCCAGCAGAGCGGCAAGGTCCGCCACGCTGTCCAGTATGTAATCCGGTTTTGCGTCCAGCAACTCCTTGCGGTCGCCGTAGCCGTAAAGCACGCCGACGGTGTCGATACCCACCGCGCGCCCGCCAACGATATCGTGACTGCGGTCGCCCACCATTACAGCGTTCGCGGGGGTATACCCAAGGCGGCTGATGCCGAACTGCAGCACCTGCGTTTTGTCGTAGATGCCTTCCTCGTGCCGCGCGCCGAACACCGCGTCGAACAGCGGCATCAGGCCGTAACCCTCTATTATCGGCAGCGCCATCGCTTCCGGCTTGGAGGTGGCAACGTACAGCGCCTTGCCGGATGTTTTGATTGCGCGGAGTGTTTCTTCGATGCCGTCGTAAAGCCGGCTTTCATGAATACCCTTGTCCATATAGTATTCGCGGTAATAGGCGTATGTTTCTGCCGCGCGTTCCTCCGAGAAGCCAAAAGCGCTGATCAGATGCTTCTTGATGGGCGGCCCCACAAAAGAGCGGATGCGCGTTTCATCGTTTTCCTCATAACCTGCTTTGCTGAACATGTAGCGTACGGCGTTCATGCACCCCTCGCCCGACTCGGTAATCGTGCCGTCCAGATCAATAAATACCGTTTTGTAACTGCTATGGTCTTTCCCTGTGATGTTGTCGATCATGTTCTCTCCTTGTATACCCATATGCTGTCGCCGTCTATGCCGAAAACCTCAAAGCCTTGCCGGCTGGCTTCCAGCAGATAGCCGGCGATTTCGAATGTGATCTGCTGGCCTCGCGCAACCACCACTTCAGCCGGGGGATACACGCCCGCCGTGGAGGCGGAAATGAGGCCGGCAGCCCGCTCGATGCGCACTTTTTCTATATTACCCCAAAACCTCGAATTTTGCGAATACTTTGTGGGCCTCGGCATGCTGTACGGTGAATAATACACATGGTTCTTTTGTATGCGCTCAATGCCCTTGAGCGCTTCGTACAATCCGTCCAGATGATCCGCCGTGGTGCCGGGAGACAGCATCAGCAATACGTTCTTCATATCCGCCGCTTCGGCATGGATGCCCTGCCGCGCGAGCATGCTTTTGACCATCAGGCCGGTATGGCCCGAGCCGGACACGTCGATGACCACCTTCAGCGGGTCTTTGTCCGCCATATCGGGCACACGTATGTCGGGACAATGGAAGCCGGGCACCAGACCCGCGAGCTCCTCGAACCGGCGCGCCAGGCTGATCACTCGAAACAGCTCCTGCTCACCTCGGTCGCGCATGTAGGCGTGAGCGTAGTCCATAGACCCGAGCAGCACGTAAGACGGGCTGGTGGACTGAAAACAGGACATGGCACGCACCGCCTCGTCCTTGTTGACACGGGACTTGCGGCCCACACACAGGCAGGCGCACTGGTTCATCGCGGGCAGCATCTTGTGCGTGCTTTCCACCCAGATGTCCGCACCGGCGATACCGGGGGATTTGGGCAGCATGGACGAATACGCAAAGTGCGCGCCGTGGGCGGCGTCTACCAGCAGCGGAATGCCTGCCCGGTGCGCAATACCGGCGATTTCCTCGATATCGGCGCACAGCCCGAAATAGTTGGGGTAGGTGATGAATACGGCGGCCGCGTCGCGGTGGGTTTTCAGTGCGTTGCGGACATCATCCGGTCTCACCACGCAAGGGTAATCGCTGGGGGCTGATTCCAGATATACGGGGATGATGCCGTGTGTGAACACCGAGTTGGACGCGCTCACGTGTACCCCGCGCGGGAAGATCACCTTTTTGCCGCGGAACAGCGACAGCATGGCCGTGATGCCGGCGGTGGACCCGCCGGTGGTGTAGGCCACGGCGTCCGCGCCGATAAATTCGGCATGCAGCGCTTCACTCTGTAGTATGGCGCCGGTCGGCTTCAGCAGGTTGTCCGCACCCGGCAGCTCGGTGATGTCGCACCAGAGCAGCTCGCCGCCGAAATAACCGGTGTCCCCTTTGTGGCCCGGCATGCAAAGCCGCACGCGCGCATTATCACAGACCTTGGACATGGCGTCCATAATGGGCGTCTGTCTGTTCATATAAATCGCTCACCCCTTTAGCGTTATTGGCAAAGCCTTCACATAGGCCTTTTCTAATTGGGCAAAGTATGAGATAATAACCTTGCTCAACGAGGGAAGGAGACGCTATGAAGAAGACGGAGCGCGAAAACATGCTGCTGTTTTCCAAGGAGTCTGTGGCTGGCCTGCACAGGTACAGGCTGTATTTTACGCCCCTGTCGTCGCTGCGCGACGAGACGCCGCGCGTGTTCCGGCTGCTCGTCAGGACACCGTTCTCTTTCAGCAAATTTGAGCTGGGCCGCGTATATTCACTCACCTACAGCAACGTCCATATCCTCTCCAGCGTACCCCGGGAGGAGTTTAACCTGCAGGAGGAGGACTTCATCAAGCTGTTGCAGACGCGGGATCTCAAGTTCATGGACAAGAAGACGTCGGCGGCGCTGCGCTCGGTCGACATGCCATATTTCACTAAGAACCGCTATTATTCCTTTTCCGAGATGAAGCAAATCGTCAATTACCGGCCGGATTTTCTGACGCGCGTTGCGATCACCACTTTTTCCACTGTGATGACCGGCGTGGCGCTGCTGGGTCCGTTCTGCCTGTATGCGTGGCTGCTCTATCTGCTTATCCGGGGGCAGCTCAATCTCGTCGGGTATACGTCGCACGCACTCGTGCTGCCCATTATGGGAATCGGCGCGCTGCCGGCGGCGCTTTTCATCATGTCTGTGCTGTTTGCCTTGAGCGAACTGGCGCTGCTGCGCATCGACTTCACCAAGGGTAACATATTGAAGAAATACACGCTGGCCTGGGGCGGCATCCGCAAGAGCATTTTCTTTGAGGTCAGCGATATCCGTTATATCAAAAAGTTCGGTATCGCGGCGGGCATTGTACTCGCAGTGTCGATACTCCTGTCGCTTCTGGTCTGATTCTCCCGATGACTAATGGCGTCATTGGGGCGGCTTTTTTCCCCGGCGCTCATCAATCAGCTCTAAAAGGGCGCTGCTTGGGCTGAAGAACGCGCCGTGCTCCTCACCATTCTGCTTATAGACAATATACGTAACACCACGCCTTTGGGGATGGTATGTGAACCGCTGAAGGCTTGACATTTGCGGCTTGTCCGGCCCGATGTTGACGATGCTCTTCAAACTGATGCGAAGCAGCTCCTTGCCCCGGGCGCCGATATAACGCTCGATGATCAGCTCGTCGTCCACCACGTCGTACTCATACTCGGTCAGCCCTTTGCGTACGAGGAGCACGCCGATGACAACGAGCAGCACGAACTCGGCATATTGGTAATAGAGCCGAAGACCCAGCTTGTCCGCCGCGATGAATATGATCGCTGACAGCACCAGTATACCGGCAACGAGGCCGAGCACCACCAGTATTCCCAGCGGTGCGGACAGTTTTTTTCGGCTCAATCTTTCTTTCATGAGGCTCCTTCGCATACACATGTTATATGAACATGCAGTTTAAGGCTATTATAAGGCATACGCAGCCCGCTGCGCAACGATGTTTCGACAAAATAGGCATATAAATGCCATGGTTTGTCATATGGCCGAATTTGACAGATAAAAGAGCAATGGATATACTTTGAGCAAAATAAGGAAGAGGATGGTAAGAAAGCGTTGGTAACGGCAAACGGTCTCTGCAAGGACTTTGGCAGCGTTCGCTTTTTAGAAAGTGTGAGCCTGCATGTGGCTGCGGGTCAAGCGTTGGCGGTGGTGGGCGAAAACGGTGCAGGCAAGACCACGCTGCTGAAAATCTTGGCCACGGCATCCCATCCGGACGAGGGGGAGCTCGTTATCGGCGGTGTGGACGCGCTGAAAAACCCGAAGGACGCGCGTCATTTTATCGGGTATGTACCGCAGGGTATCGCGCTGATGCAGGAACTGACGGTGAGGGATAACCTGCGTTACTGGATGAAGCCTGGTGATGAATCGGCTTACCGGTGGGCGCTGGACGTGATCGGTTTGGTCTCTGTCGAGAGGAAGAAGGTGTCGAAGCTGTCGGGCGGTATGCAGCGGCGGCTCAACATCGGCGCATCGCTGGTGACGCGCCCCAGACTGCTGATACTCGATGAGCCGCTGGCCGGTGTGGACGCGGAGAACCGGATGCGGATTATGAACAGCCTCGGGCAGCTGAAACAAAGCGGCGTCGCGATCGTGTTCACCAGCCATTATACCGACGAGCTGCAGCTGCTGGCGGACGGCATGCTGGCGCTGAAAGCCGGACGGGTGACCTACAGCGGCGCAATGGATCATCTGCCCGGCGACGGCGGATTGGCCGCGGCGATACGGCAGTATACCGCTTAAGTTTAAGGAGGGCCGCAATGGAGCAGGGCGATCACAGGTACGGAAGACCCCGGCTGCCCGCGCCTGTGATGGATGATAAGCAGGACAGACGGCGTAAGCGCCGCATCTATACATGGATTGCGGCAGGCGGATTGCTGGCCGTTGCATTGTGTGCGGTGGGAATTGCGCTGCTGCGCGAGCCGCCGGAGCCGCCAAAGCCTCCGGTGAACCTCGGCGTGGCAGCGGCACAGCAATACATAACGGAGTACAAGCTGGACCGGGAAGCGCTGATGAGCGGGCCGCAAAAGGAGTTGGGAGAGCGGCTGCTGACGGAACCGTTCGAGATTGAGGCGGACATCACGGTGAGCGCGGACAATCTGCAGCAGATAGCGGGGCTGCCGTTGAGTCGTCTCATACTGGGGCTGGACGCCAAATACGACTTGAATGACCTTGGCGCCAAGCTGCGCCTGCTGGGGATGGAGTACGCCAGCGCGTATTTGATCGTCGATGATGTGGTGCTGAGCGTGATGGGCGATGTGTACAGTATGCCGCTTGCGGAGCCCAAGCAGGGTTTGGAAGAGAGCATGGGGCTGGGAGACCGGATGAACCGTTTTGTGCCGCTGTTGTCGGAGGACATGGCCTTTTACACGCGGCTGGCGGACATCGCGGCCCTAAGCGTACCGGATGAATACACAACGGTGTATGACGACGACACGTTCAGCCCGCTGGACGGAGCGGACGCCGGAATGACCGTGATCGAGACAGCGCTGGATGAGGCAGCATTGCAGACTGTGGCAGCCAACATGGACGCGCTGCTGCAGCAGGACGTGGAACTGCGCGCACAGGCGGAGGAGATGCTGCTGGAGACGGTGGCGTTCTATGGTTTCAATGCGAACAGCCTGGACGAATGGCTGGCGGCGGTGGCGGACGGTTCTGCAATCGCGGACGATTTCGAATTGCGCTGGCGGGTATACGAACGAGACGGGCGCTACGTGGGGCTGGCCGTGCAGACGTCGCAGGGCGGGCAGGTCACCGAGTATAAGCTGCTGAGCGAGCTGAACGGGCACGAGAGCCACGAGGCATTTTCGCTGTCCGTGAACGGCGAGGTGTTTCAGAGCGCGGACTACACGGTGGTGTACGACAGCGGGAATGTTAAACTGGAGGGAACGTACCGTCCCGGCACATCCAATGTGTTTAGCTTTGTATCGGATATGACGTTTGAAAAGAACGGCGATGCGTATAAGCTGGCGGGGACTGTAGACATAGACGGGCCGTTGCTGAGCGATGAGCCGCAACCTGTGAATATCGCCATCGATGCGGATATACGCGCGGGCGAGGGTCTTGAAACGATGAAGGAAAGCCGCGGCTGGCAGGATATTTACTCTGAAACGTGGAACAGCCTGACGCAGCCGTGGCAGGATATGATATTGCCATAGGAAAACGGGGCACGAATGAAGAAGCTTTTCGCGGTCGATTTAAAAAGGCTGCTGCAAAACCGGGCGGCAATTCTTTTTGCGTTGGCGGCTCCGCTGGCGCTCGTTCTGTTGGTGTCGCTGGCGGTGGCACCTTATTTTTATGCCGACGTGCGCGCGCAGGCGTTTACCGTGGCCGTGTGGAACGAGGACGACGACCCGATGACGAGGTCGCTGCTCCAGGGGCTGATCGAAAGCCGTTTGCTGTCTGGACTGATTGAGACGGAATTTGTGGACAATGAGGCGGAGGGGCTGCAGCGGCTTGAGGACGGTGCGGCGGCGTACGTGCACATCCCTGAGGGTATGCAGGATACGCTGGTCTCAGGCGGGCATAGTGTGATCGAGTACACCGGCAATCCCAATATGCCGCTGGAGGACGCGCTGCTGTTTGAGACGCTGGATTCCGGCATGGCGCTGGTCAGCCATGCGCAGCACGCAGCCAATGTGCTGTACTGGGACAGTATGGAAGCGGGGCTGCCGCAGGACGAAGCGGCGGACGCGTATTCCAAGGCAGCTCGCACATATTTGACGGGCGTACTGCTGCGCGGAACGCTGTATGAGGACACTGCAGAGCAATCTCCGCTGGGCGGTGCGCTTCCGGTGGAGTATTACGCGGCCAGCTTCCTTGTGCTGTTTGTTGCGCTGGGCGGGCTGCCGCTCGCACGCATCACGGCAGACGACGCCGCTTCCGGGCTGGTGCACCGGCAGCTGCTTTCAGGGCATTCGCCGCGTGTATGCTTCCTTTCGCGATGGCTGGCGGGCGCTGTGTTTCTGCTAATGCAGTTTGCTGTGTTAGCGCTGGCGCTAAGCGTTATCGCGGGGTTTTCGGGCGGCGTGCCGGGGCTGCTGCTTTGCGGCGTGCTGTTGAGCCTTTTCTTAAGCCTGTGCATGGTGCTGGCGGGGCTGGCTGCGCGAACGTCCGCGGCGGCGGTGCGTGCGGGCTTCTTTGGCGTGCTGGCGCTGGCGCTGCTGGGCGGGCTGCTGGTGCCGTCCGCATACATGCCCGCGGTGCTGAGGGACATATCGGCATATTCGCCGCTGTCGGCGGCACTGAAACTGGCTGTCGGCGGCCTGTTTGACGCCTCGGCCGGAGGAACATGGCTGTTCGCAGGTATACTGCTGGCGTTTATTGCCGCGCTGCTGCCGCTGGGCATCATCCGGTTTCAAAGGAGCGCGCGATGAGGCTGTTTGTGAAGACAATCGCATACCGTCTCAAGGCGCTCATTACGGGCGCGCACGGCATTGTGTTTCTGCTGCTGGCATTGCTGGTGGCGTTCGCGCCGTTCATCGGGCTCATCATCCCGGACGCGCCTGTGCCCATCGGCTGGATCGACGAGGATAACACCGAATTCTCCGCGCTGCTGTTGGAAAACGTGCGCGCGCTGGACGTGGTGTGGGTGACAGTTGGAGACCGCGATGAATTGACGGCCAACCTGCAGACAGGGCGGCTGGAGGGCGTGTTCGTGATCAAGGAAGGCTTTGAAGACGCGATCAAAGCGGGTGAATTTTCGGGGACGCTGCAGCTGCTGCGGTCTCCCTACAGTACGGCGGCGGGCGTGATTTCCGAGAGTGTGGGCAGCGAAGCGATGCGGCTGTGGCTGACGTGCCACAGCGCGAACGAAGCGCGTGAGCTGGCAGGAGACGCGCTGTATCAAGCGGTGTTCGACGACGTTTTGGCAGGGACGGATGAACCGATACTTGTTATAGAAAGGCAGAATGTTGTTGGACAGACGGGCGAGGTGACGCCGCTGCTGGATGCAGCTTACACGTCGTATTTTGTGTTGGCGGGGCTGGCCGCGTTCTTTATGCTGACGGGGCTGGCGGTCAAGAGGCGCGGAGCGGACTTTGCAATGCGCCTGAGCTCGCGCGGTTTTTCGAACCAGCGTTACATGCTGGCCGCGGGCGTGGCGGATGCGCTTTACCTGCTGCCGTGCGCCGCCGTGCCGCTTGCGGCTTTTGCGCTGGCGGGGGCGGGGCAACTGGTTGCGCCGATGCTCGTGCTGTTGCTGCTGTATCTGCTGTGGTTTGGGGGCGCGGCGTCGCTGGTCAGCGGTCTGCGGGACAAGACGGCGGCAGTGCTGGCTGTGTCGGTGCTGACCATCGCCAACGCGCTGCTCGGTTCCATGCTGGTGAAGCTACCCTCGGCGGGCGCGTTTTCACTGGTTACGTATTTGCTGCCCGCGCGGTGGCTCTCCGCTTCGGATGCTCTGGGCTTGCCGCTTTGCATTGTAGGCCTTGCGGTCTACGCGGCTATGATGAACGCGCTGCCGTTTTTGCTGCGGCGGCGCGGGGGTGGCGCGTTACGGTAAGGGCAAGACCATGGAGGCGCTGCCTCCACACCACCGCTCAAGGGACTCGTCCCTTGAGAATCCCCATCAAAAAAATGCCTGATGGCATTTTTCTATAAGCATATTTTATCGGTTGATTGTTACAGCAACAGAGCCTTTCCTGCCAGTTCCTTCATTAGTTCAGTGTCAAACGAAATATTGAGCATACCCTCTCGCGCACGGCGGCGGATGTATTCGAACGAGTACGCGATGGATTCTGCGTGGTCGAACGCGAGGCCGCCGCTCTGTACTGGGGCGATTTTCTGCATCTGCCCGATGGGATATGTCACGATGGGATGCAGCGTTTGGCTGCCCGTCAGCGTATAGCTGATGACCGTCATACCACCTTTTTCATCTGAGGTGTAATCGGACATTCGGAACCACTCCGCTTCCGCCGCGTCGTCACCCGCGCGGGCTTGTACATGGCTGCGGTCAGCCAGCCCCGCGAAGCTGACGGTGATCACGCGATCGCGCGGGTCACGGTCCGGCCTGCCCCAGACGAAAACCTGCTCGATGTAGGGGCTGATGAGGCCCGTTTCCTCTTCCAACTCACGCATGGCGCTGTCCAATATGTCCTCGTCCAAATTCACGAAGCCGCCCGGCAGCGCCCAGCAGCCCTTATAAGGGTAGCCGCCCCGCTTGATGAGAAGTATGGAGAGGCCGTCCTCATCCACGGCAAACAATGCGGTGTCCGCCGCGACGCCGGGGTTGCGGTATTTGGTGGGGTCGTAGTTTTTCAGAAACTGCTCTTCCTCGGGGGAAGATGGTATATAGGCCATATTGTCCTCCTAGCGGCATACGGCGTCAATCACGCCGCCGCCGATGCATTCGTCGCCGATGTACAGCGCGATATATTGGCCGGGCGTTACCGCGCGCTGGCGCTGTTCAAACTCCACACGCGCGCCGTCGTCCGTCAGCGTGACACGCGCCTGCTGGTCCGGTTGGCGGTAGCGCACCTTGGCGGTGCAGTCGAACGAGCGGCTCTCCGGTTTGCTGATGAAGCTCATGCCCGTCGCCAGCAGCGCCTGTGAATACAGCGCATCCGGTTCACCTTGCTCCACGTAGAGTATGTTCTTCGTCACGTCCTTGTCCACCACGAACCAGCGCGCGTCGGACGCGTCCGATTGGCCTCCGATGCCAAGTCCGCGCCGCTGCCCCAGCGTGTAATACATCACGCCCTGATGCCGCCCCACGATGCGGCCGTCCGGCGTCATGATGTCGCCGGGCTTGCCGGGCAGGAAGCCGGACAGAAAGTCACGGAACTTGCGTTCGCCGATGAAGCAGATGCCGGTGGAGTCCTTCTTCTCCGCAACGCGCAGACCGAGCTGCGCCGCGACGGCGCGCACTTCGGATTTTTGCATATCGCCGATGGGGAACATGGCCGCGCCCACCTGCTGAGCCGACAGCATGCAGAGGAAGTATGTCTGGTCCTTGGAAACGTCGGCGGCGCGCAGCAGATGCGGCCCGTTGGAGCGGGCGTAATGGCCGGTGGCAAGTTTCTCCGCGCCCAGCCTGCGTGCATGGTCCAGAAACGCCGCGAACTTAATCTCCGAGTTGCACAGTACATCCGGGTTGGGTGTGCGTCCGCGCTGGTATTCACTGAGGAAGTAGGTGAAAACGCGGTCGTAATACTCCTGCTCGAAGTTGACCGTATAGTACGGGATGTCCAGTGTCAGGCAGACGGATTTGACGTCGTCGTAGTCCTGTGCGGCGTTGCAGCCCTGACCGTCATCCTGCCAGTTCTTCATGAATACGCCGACCACGTCGTAGCCCTGCTGCTTCAACATATGTGCTGCCACCGCGGAATCCACGCCGCCCGACATGCCGCAGACAACGCGTATTTTCTTGTTTTCTCTCAAGGCCAATCCTCGTTCCAAGTTTCTTCACTCATTATACGTTTTTGCGCTCAGGCCGTCAACGAACGCGCCGGACAGTGGTATGCGGCGGATAAAGGTGGTATAGTGGGGACAATAAAAGGAGGGAGGCTTGCGGCATGAGCGGAACGCACAAAAAGCTTGGCAGGGCGGGCGTTATCAGAAGGGTCGTCGCCGGACTGGTGGTCACGGCGGATCTGTTTGCGCTCGTCTGGCTGTATCCGCTGCTGCAAAGCCACGTGGTGATGGGCGTGTATTCGGCGCAGCAAATGGAACAGAGTGTGATGCGCGAATGTGGCATGGGCGTCGATATACCGCGCGCGGATGGCTGGTATCAGCAGATGCTGGTGTTCAACGCGGACGGTTTTTCGGCATGGTCGGGCATCAATGCGGATATGTCGATACTGTACAGCTTCGGTGCGTTTGACCTGCCTGCCCGCACGTCGTCGCTGTACGATCCCCACAGCGACAAGTATTCAGCGTTTTACGGTGCGTATGTGGTAAAGAAACACAGCGGCACCTTCGGCTTCGATGAGGGCGGCGTACTCGATATGAATGTGGTCACGGCGGCGGTGGAATACGACTACACGCAACTGGTGATGGCGAACTTCGGGTGTCAACATCCGGTGTTCGAGGTCAGGGATATGATAACGCTGGAGAACGCTGTGTGTGCGGGCAGTGGCGGCTGGACGCGCATCAACGCGGATCTGCATGTCAACGGCGCGGCGCACACATACAGTGAAAACAGGCTGGCCTATCTGCAGTATGGTATGCCGATGCGGACATCCGAGCCGAGTTTTGAGGAAACGGATATGGCGGGGAGGATATACGCAAAATACTTTCCCGAATATGACTGTACGGTGATGATGTACTGCATCGCGCCGGACGCTGAGACAGTGGATGAATGCGATGCGGGAGCGCTGCAGCGGTCAGTGATCGCGGCTTTAAATTAGATCAGTCACGGCCTGAACCGCCAGCTCGATCAGCTCTTTGGCGGGCATGTCGGCTGTGCCGGGAATGATGAAGTTGCACCGGGATATGGGAATCAGCACCTTTTTGGCAGGGCTTTCGGAAATGGCGCACGCCATGCGCGGCGTGATGGCTCCCAGCATGCCGCCGGCCGCGATGATGCCCAGACCGCCCACGATGATGTCCGCTTCCTGCGCGTATGCGCATACAGCGCGTTCGCCGGTGTGGCATGTGTGCGCGCCGCTCCTTTTCATTGCGGCGGTGGCGGCTGCATTGACACCGACCGCGGTCAGGCGGATGCGGTCATCACATTTTTCGGTCAGTTTCTTTACAACGGATGCGCCCAGCCCTCCGCCCTGCGCGTCCACCACGACCACATGCAGCATATCGGTTCCTCCGCTGTCAATTAAAACGAAAATAGTTATATGCAGATGTTATCATGCACAGGGTGCGTTTCGCAAGCTGGGAGACACTTCATGGCAATTATTTCGCAGCGAGCTAGATTTTTTTCTTTAAAAGGGTGACAATATAATATATAATACGCTATTAAGGGGTATATCGATTTTTATTTCGATTTAATAAGGAGGAATAACAATGCCATTAGTAACCACAACCGAGATGTTTAAGAAGGCGTACGAAGGCGGCTACGCGATCGGCGCGTTCAACGTGAACAACATGGAAATCGTCCAGGGCATCACCGAGGCGGCCAAGGAACTGAACGCTCCGCTGATTCTTCAGGTTTCCAAGGGTGCGCGCGCCTATGCCAACCCGATCTATCTGCGCAAGCTCGTGGAAGCGGCGCTGGAAGACACCGGCCTGCCGATCTGCCTGCACCTCGATCACGGTGACACATTCGAGACCTGCAAGGACTGCATCGACGGCGGCTTCACGTCCGTCATGATCGACGGTTCGCATCACTCGTTTGAGGACAACATCGCGCTGACCAAAAAGGTTGTTGAGTACGCGCACGACCGCGGCGTGGTGGTGGAAGCGGAGCTGGGACGTCTGGCCGGTGTGGAAGACGAAATCAGCGTATCGGCTGAGGATTCGTCCTATACCCATCCCGGCGAAGTGGAAGAGTTCGTCAGCAAAACAGGCGTTGATTCTTTGGCCATCGCTATCGGGACGAGCCACGGCGCGTTCAAATTTAAGGGTGAGCCCAAGCTGCGTTTTGACATACTGGAAGAGATCGAAAAGAAGATACCCGGTTTCCCGATCGTGCTGCACGGCGCATCGTCCGTTATCCCGGAATATGTTGAGATGATCAACCAGTACGGCGGCAGCATGCCGGGCGCACAGGGCGTTCCGGAAGCGATGCTGCGTCAGGCGGCTAAGAGCGCGGTCTGCAAGATCAACATCGACTCCGACCTGCGTCTGGCCATGACAGGCACGCTGCGCAAATACTTTGCGGAGAATCCGTCTCACTTCGACCCCCGGCAGTATCTGAAACCGGCGCGTACCGCCATTAAAGATATGGTCAAGCACAAGATTGAAGTGGTGCTGGGCTGCGCGGGCAAAGCGTGACAATGAGATAAACACAATCCGGCGTTTGGTGAACGAACGCCGGATTTTTTCTTGGCAGTGGAGGTATAACCATGCGATGGAAAAGAGCCGCGGCGGCGTTATCGTTGACTGTGTTGCTGGCGCTGGCGGGTTGCACGTCTTTGTCCGATATGTTTGGCATCGGCGGCGGAGAGGAACAGCCAGAACCGCTGGATGGCGGCACCACGACGGGCAACATATTGAACGGCGGCTTTGCGGTGAAGGACGGCGACGACCTGCTCTTCTACTATACGGGGGGAGATGTCTATCCGAAGGGGAGTCTGGTCAGGTCCAATCCGGATACGCAGGAGAGCAGCCTGGTGATGGACGAAGCCGGGCTGTATATGAACCTGAAGGACGGCACACTGTATTACTGTCTGGAGGACGGTATTTACCGTACGAACGTGGCCGCGCCGCAGCCGGAACGGCTGATGGAAGGTGAATATACGCTGCTCAGGCTTTCGGGAGACAGAATGTATTACATCAGCGGCGGCTCTGTGGGCTGTGCGTCTCTGGACGGGTCGGCTGTTGAATTGACGCCGATCAGCAACGCGACCTGCCTCAACGTTTACGGAGAAAAGCTGTATTGGCTGGACACTGCCGGCGGGCAGCTTTGGCGGGCGGACTTGGACGGCGCGAATCAGAGCGTGCTTTACGACAAACCGGTTGACATGTTCTATATCATCGACGACGTGATCTACTTCATCGACGGCACGGACGGTTTGCTGAAGCGCATGGCGCTGGAAATAGACCCAGAAACGCTGGAGACGCTGACGGACAAGCCCTGCACTGGCTTCAACGTGAACCGGAGCGGACTTTATTATACGCTGAAAGACGGGCTGTGCTATAACGCGGGCGCAGACGGGCAGCAGGCGAAGGAAATCGAGGATTTCAGCAGCAGCACGTGGCACAGGGCGTGCATGTTCGGAGCGGGCGCGCTGGTCGTCAGGCAGGAGGATCTGCCGTCATAGAGACGCCGCCTGCCGCATAATATGATATATACCATGCGGCTTTAAGGGGGCGACACTGAATGGGGCTGGGCATTGATTTCCAGGTAGTACTGTTCTTCGCACTTGGCCTCATACTTCTGTATTTTTCCGGGTGGCTGCTGCTCGCCCCCTTAAAGTTCATCATGAAGCTGCTGACAAACGGACTGCTCGGCGGTCTGATGCTGGTGATCATCAATCTGGTCGGCGGCATTTTTTCTGTCACCATCGCGATCAACCCTTTGAGCGCTGTGATTGCCGGGTATTTCGGCCTGCCCGGCGTTATCTTGCTGCTGCTGCTGAAGCTGATACTCACTTAGCCGCCCATCATACCATTGTTTTAACATCGATAACCGTGGCACAATAAAAGCCCCGAAACGGGGCCCTTACTGTTGGATGTATATACTTATGACAGTGAGAAGCTAATTCTAACGGCGATGCTGTGCCTCGTCCGATGAAGCGCACGATGAGGCGTGAGCGCAGCCGCTGCAGCCTGCACAATGGGATTCGCCCTTTTGCCTTCGGCGTATCAGACGAAATACCGTAAAAGCCAGAGCAGCGACGATAACGGCCAGTATGATATAATCGATCATGGGAACCACTCTCCTATATTAGCGCGAGCTAACTTTATTACCAAAATATATGGATGCTTGACGCATCCGGGTTATGGGCGGCTGTGCTCAGACAGCGATGCGGTTGGCCAGTGCCTTGTCCAGCGCCACCCGGGTATCCTTTACGTTGACGATCAGGTTACCGGCGATCCGCGAAACGATGGAAATCTGCTCGCCTTCCACAAACCCGAGGCGGTTCAGAAAACGAATGGTATCGTCCTTGCCGGATATTTTCTTGATGTTAACCTGTTCTCCCTCATTGACCAGAGTCAGCGGCATTTAATTTTCCTCCTGCAAGCAGCTTCATTGATGTTAGCCACTTCTAACTAAAGAAAGTTTAACATGGCTAACTCTGATTGTCAATATATCAATCAATAATAAATATATATTTCCTTTGCCTTTTTCGGAGAAATAGCCGGATAAAAGCCCGATTTTTTTGCTTGCTTTTTAATATACAGCATGTTAAAATACCTCTGCTGTAGATTTTTTGGAGGTTGAAATGGCCGCATTAGTGCTTGTCATCGAAATTGTCCTGTGTCTGTTCTCATTGTTTATGATCGCCGTTGTACTGCTTCAGTCGGGCAAGAGCGCCGGGCTGACGGGTGACATTGGCGGCGCCGCTGAGTCTTTCCTTGGAAAGAGCAAAGCGAAAACATATGAGGGAACGCTTAAGAAACTTACGAAGATTGCGGCTGTGGGCATCATGGTGCTCGCGATCGCGCTGGTGCTCATCCAGGTGTATGTGATGCCCAACGCGGCCAATGCCGCCACGCCTCAGGCCACGCCCACTGCGGCCGTGACTGAGTCGGCATCGCCGGACGCATCGGCAGTAGTTTCTCCTGAAGCGGAACAGACTGACGGGACTCAAACAGAGTGACTTTAAAAAAGGACCCAAGCTGTTGACGCCTTTCCGAATTTACGGGAAGGCGTTTTTGGTTTGCATGGCAATAATAAAGTGATTTGCCGGCAGGCGCTGGAAGGAAAGCGGGCCTTTTGCATAACATAAACATATTATCAGATATAAAGAGGAGATAAAGTTGGATTTAGGAGAATGGATCATCAACGAGCTGGGCTCGCATGATAAGAAAATGGATTTTGACGAGCTGCTGGGCGCTCTGGGACCGGAAGAGAACCCGGCCGAAGTGCGGGAGACGGTGCAGCGAATGATAACGCAGGGCAAGGTGCTGCGCTCAAAGAAAGGCAAGCTGTTTCTGCCCGGACGGTTTGGATTGTATACCGGGCGGCTGGATGTGAAGCGTTCCGGTTTTGCGTTTCTGCTGGATGCCGACGGCGACATATTCATATCCGCGGACAGCAAGGGCGGCGCGATGCACGGCGACCTGGTGGTGGTGCGGCAGCTTTCGGAAGCGGAGACGGATCGCCGCCGGGAGGGTGAAGTCGTCGACATACTGGAGGAGAAGCAGACGCGGCTGGTGGGTACGCTGATGGGGCGCTATGTGCGGCCGGATGACGAACGGCTGGACGAGGTGCGCGTGTCCAAGAAGGGCGTGGACGGTGCAAAGGACGGCGTCAAGGTGGTCGTGGATATTAAGAAGCGCGCCAGAAACGGGGAAAGCGCCGAGGGGCACATTGTGGAAGTGTTGGGCAAGGCGGGGCTGGCTCAGGTAGAACTGAAAAGCCTGATACGTCAGTATGAGCTGCCCGAGGACTTTCCGGACGAGGTGAAGGCGGAAGCGCAGCGCGCGGCGTCGCGGCGCATTTCAGCGCAGGGGCGCGAGGACTGGCGAGACCGCATCGTATTCACCATAGACGGTGCAGACGCAAAGGATTTGGATGATGCCGTCTCAATAACCCGTCTGGACAACGGCTGGGAGCTGGGTGTGCATATCGCCGACGTGGCACAGTATGTAACGGAGGGCTCCAAGCTGGACAAGGAGGCGCTGAAGCGCGGCACCTCTGTATATCTGGCGGATACCGTCATCCCGATGCTGCCCAAGGAGCTGTCCAATGGCGTTTGCTCGCTGTCGGAAGGGACTGACAAGCTGACACTGTCCTGTATCATGACACTGGACGAGCGTGGGCACATCATCGACTCGCGGCAGGCGCAGAGCATCATCCGCTCAAAACACCGCATGACATATTCCGACGTCAACGCGATATTTGACGGCGATGAGACGCTGCGCGAGAAGTATGCGGATATTTTGGACGACCTGCTGAAAATGCGCGAATTGGCGCAGATACTGCGGCAGCTGCGTGAGGAAAAGGGCAGCATCGACTTCGACCTGGAGGAGTCGGCATTTCAATACGACGAAAAGGGCCGCGTGACCGGTGTGGGACCGCGTGACCGGGGGGAGGCTGAGCGGCTGATCGAGGAGTTTATGCTGTCGGCCAACAAGACGGTAGCGGAGACGTATTACTGGCGGCAGCTGCCGTTTGTATACCGCGTCCACGAACAGCCCGCGGATGAGAAGATGGAGATTTTCCTCGCATTCTACGCCAACTTTGGCAAGGTGAAGGGAAAGATGGAGACCGTGCATCCCAAGGCGCTGCAAGGGATACTCAATGACGTCAAGGGCACGCCGCACGAGAACATCGTGAATCAGATACTGCTGCGGTCGCTCAGGAAAGCGGAGTACAGCCCGGAGTGCAAGGGACATTTTGGCCTCAGTTTTCAGTATTACTGTCACTTCACGTCTCCGATACGGCGGTATCCGGACTTGGCGGTACATCGCGTGGTGAAGAGCGATCTGACGGGGCGGTTGACTAAGAAGGCGGTGGAATCGCTGGAGGCGCGCGTGGGCGACATATCGCGCCAATCCAGCATCAGAGAGCGTGTGGCGATGGAAGCCGAGCGAGCGGCGGATGACATGAAAAAGGCTGAGTTCATGTACGGTAAGGAGGGGCAGGAGTTTGACGGTGTGGTCAGCGGCGTGTCCCGAAACGTGTTTTTCGTCGAACTTGACAATACCATTGAGGGTGTGATACCATTATCGTCCTTACAGGACGACTACTATGTATACAACGAAAAGATGTTTTGCGTGGTGGGAGAGCGTACGCGCCGCCGCATCAGTCTGGGCGACGAAATGCGTGTGCGTTTGGTGAGCGTCAGCGTGTATCCGCCACGGATCGAGTTTGAGCCGGTCCGATGACCGTAATGTGAGGTTAACGCCAATAGTGTTTGGCGAATTGAGGGGTTGATTTTGTGAGCGACGGCATCAAGGTGCTGATCAAAAACAAGAAGGCGTATCACGAGTTTTTCATCGATGAAACGTTGGAAGCGGGTATCGCACTGGTAGGCAGCGAGGTGAAGTCGATACGCGGAGGCAAGGCGAACATCAAGGAAGCGTTCGTGCGTATTATGAATAATGAAGCGTTTATTGTGGGGATGCATGTGAGCCCGTACGAAAAGGGCAGCTTCTTCAATCAGGATCCGCTTCGGCAGAGGAAGCTGCTGCTGCACAAACGCGAGATCGTGAAACTTTACAGTTTGGCCACACAGAAAGGCTTGACGCTGGTGCCGCTCGCGGTATACTTAAAGCAGGGCAAAGTGAAGCTGGAAATCGGCGTCGCGCGCGGCAAGAAGCTGTATGACAAACGGCAGAGCATTGCCGAACGCGATGCGCAAAGAGCCAAGGAGATCGCCACGAAGATGGCGAGATAGAGTTCGTTTAGGCAACAAACGTGGGGGCGTGTTTGGCTTTCGACGGGGGTTGGCCAGGGCCGGATAAGCGGGTCGCAGTCCCGGAATGCTGCGTTAAAAAGCCGGAACCTAAATTTAGTTGCAGACAAAACTGAACTAGCTTACGCTGCTTAAGGCAGTGTAATGCCCTGCCGGTGGCACCCTAATCGCCGGGGCCAGGGTATCATTAACTAGGGGAACCTCCCTTGCAAAGCTTTGAGCAGGGGAGAGCATGATGAAGCTACCGCAAGTATGCCCCTGAGCGCGGGGGTGTATGGAGGGAAACGGTTTAAATACACGTTCTGCACCCGGAGAAAGTCTGACTATGGAACCTTCGGACAGGGGTTCGACTCCCCTCGCCTCCACCACATGGAATGCCTACAGTAAATTGGACAGTATAAATCGGACAGTCCAACGCGTAGGCATTTTTTAATGGGCTATTTGGTCTTCGTATGCGGACTCAATCTGATTTGGGGTTTTGAAACCAAGACTTTGATGCGGTCTGTAGCCATTATAGAAGTCAACGTATTCCTGTACTGCGGTCAGTAGTTCGGCTTCTGTTTGATAAAAGTGCCGTTTAAATTCTTCCTTCTTGATAGAGGCGAAAAAGGACTCTGCAACCGCGTTATCATGGGGTGAGCCCGGTGCTGAAAAAGACTGTTTGACTTGGTGATGGCGCAGGAGATTCTTAAACTCATAAGCCGTGTACTGTACCCCCAAATCGCTGTGAAATATCAATCCTTGTGGGTTACCCCTCAGAGTGAATGCATCACGAAATGTATTAATAACAAGGGATGCGTCATTATTCGTAGAAACAGTGTAAGAGATTACTTTTCGAGAGAATAGTTCAATAATCACACAGAGATAATATGCGTCACATCCAACTCGGACATAAGTTATATCGCTGACCCAGGCAAGATTAGGAGCTTCTGTGATAAAACTTCGTTTGAGTTTATTCGGATAATACTTATATTCTCTGTCATTTGCTGAATTAGGCAACTGGTAATTTGTTCGTGGAGATATACTAAGTTCCTTCATTAAACGTAGTATCCGCCGTTCGCTGATGATATGACCCAGTTCCATAAGTTTAGCGCGGATTTTTCGTGCGCCAAAGCTGTGTCGGCTTTTTTCAAAGATTTCTGATATAACAGGTTTTAATACTTCATCTTGTTGCTGAACAAGCGTCTTTACTGGACTACGAAGTGTATGATGATAGTAGGTTGACCGTCGGACATCCAACACCCTGCAAAGTGAGTGGATACTATATTCATTGCGGAGGCGAGTTATAGCTTCGAGTTTTTCGCAAAGTGGCGAAACTGCAGAGCATCCACTTTTCCGCAAGATGCTATTTTCAATACGCAACCGCTCGACTTCTTTGTTTAACAAGTAAATATCTCGAGGAGTTTGCATCACTTGTTCCAATGAGTATTGCTTAATCCACAAATATAGTGTGCTTCGTGCTATCCCGTGTTTCTTACATAATTCGGATGCGTTGCAGCCATTTTGGCATTGAAATACGATGTATTTTCGTTGGTTTTCTGTATAGTGCTTTGCCATAAAGTTGAGTATTCTCTTCCGGTAGTTATATTTGAAAGCATAATGAGCTCTATTTGTATTATCGTAATATTGATAAATGTTGATATATATTAATTATAAAACTACTCAATAACACAAATGCATTAAATCTTGATTTATTGGCGTTTAATATGGTTCAAAACTACATTAATACTACACTTTGAGATAAAAGCATGTTTAAATGAAACCTTTTTGATAAATTCAACCTAGTTGAAGCCGTAAATATCTCTTAAAACAGGCCCAGTAGCTATCCTGCATATAATATTTGAAGTCTAGGCATGCCGCCTAGGGGCGAGTATTGATTATATTGAAAGAATCTATGTAAAGGGTTTACTCAATACTTTTATTCTAAACGAACCAAGCGGATCTTAAAAAATATGTCTTTTGAATTATGTCTTGCAACGATCCTGTTTATGCTTCTATAATCACACTATGAAGCATTCATGAAGGGAACCGAAAGTTGCAATTTCAATATACTCCATACATATGGCCACTCATGGCTTCTTCTGCTGGGACGCTTGCGCTCGGCGTCTATGCGTTTGCCAGGCAGCAGCATTCTAAGTGCGCCGCCAGTTTCATTACAAGCATGCTGCTGGTCACCGTCTGGTCGGGCGGTAACCTCCTTGAAATGTCGGGGATGGATTTGCCCACCAAGCTTTTTTGGGCCAACGTTCAGTATTTCGCGTATTGTTTTTCCCCTCTGGCATTGCTGGCGTTGTGCATGCGCTTTACCGGCTACGATAAGTGGCTGCACAAAAAAACGTTTTGGTGGCTGCTGGTGCTGCCCGTGATCATTATCGCGCTCGTATGGACAGACGTCTATCACGGCCTGATGCGCTACGATTTTCGTTTGGAAATCAGCGGAGCCTTTCCCGTGATTGCCAAGCAATATGGTCCGGCTTTTTATATTCACGCCGCTTATCAGCATGCTATCAATATTGCCGCGCTCGCGATGCTGGTCAGAGCAGTCATATACCGAAAAACTGTATACCGCAAGCAGGCCGTACTCCTTCTCATTGGTGCCAGTCTCATTGTTGTACCAAACATACTCTATATTGCGGGGTTGAGCCCTGCCAGAGGTATCGACCTGACACCCGTGTTCTTTGGCCCTGCGGGTGTGATGATGGCTGTGGCGATATTTCGGTATAAAATGTTTGATCTGGTTCCGCTGGCACGTGCCACGGTGATTGAGAGCATGGATGCGGGTGTGCTGGTGATGGACTTGCAAGACCGCATATTGGACGTAAATCCCGCGCTGGAAAAAATCACGGGTGTTTCTGCCGGGCAGGCCAACGGACGCGATGCAGCGGATGTTTTTTGCAGCACTCCCGAATTCTCAAGCGCCTGCCTCAACAGGAGCATAACACATACCGAATTCCAAATGGCCGAACCGAGCGGCACTCGAATGTACGAAGCCATTTTTTCTCCGCTTACCGGCAGCAAAGGTGCGCTGTTGGGACGGCTTGCCATGGTTTACGAGGTGACCGAAAAGAAAAAGGCGCAGCAACGACATCTGGCGCAGCAGCTCAGGCTGGCCGCTTCACGGGAAAAGGAGCAGATGGCGCGCGATCTGCACGACAATCTCGGCCAAATACTGGGGTTCATCAACCTCCAGGCGCAGGGCATACAAAGAGAACTGGCCGTCAGCGGCGTGGATATGGTCAATGAGCGGCTGCGCCGCCTTGTGGATGTCACTCAAACAGCGCACGAACAGCTGCGGTCATATATCAAAAACGCCCGCAGTGTATCCGCCTCCGACGACAGTCTCATCGCGTCATTGCGCGCCGACATACTAGAATTTGAAAAGCGCTCGGGCATATCCACAGAATTGAAAATCGATTTGGATTGGACGGAAATCAGCACGTATACGCAGATCCAACTGCTCAGCATAGCCAAGGAAGCATTAAACAACGTACAGAAGCATGCAGGGGCCTCGCAAGTCCGGTTAGCCATGTCAAACGAAGAAGGCCAGCTGTGCCTGTCCGTGGAAGACAACGGCAAAGGCTTTGATTACGGGCGTCCTCTTGCTTACGATGCTTTCGGGCTCAATATTATGCAGGAACGCGCAGCGGAGATCGGGGCAGCGTTGAGTATTGATTCCACGCCCAAACAAGGCTGCCGAGTCTGGCTGACAATGCCCATGCCCGGAGGTGAAAAGACATGAAGCTAATGCTTGTAGATGACCATGCGTTATTTATTGAGGGGTTGAGCTACCTCCTCAAAACCTATGGATTCGAAGTCGCCTGCGTCGCAAACTCAGGCAAGGATGCGCTGGAACAAGCCGCCGTCCATCAGCCTGAGGTCATTTTGATGGACATCTGCATGCCGGGGCTCAGCGGTTTTGATACGCTCAGATTGTTGAAAGTGCAGTACCCCGCCATGAAGGTGGTGATGCTGACCGCTTCACAGGGGGATGAGGATCTTTTTCAGGCCATAAAATACGGCGCGGACGGTTATTTGCTCAAAAGCACGGGCGCGGCCGAACTTGTAGAGACGCTGCGAGGCATCCGACGGGGTGAAACTTTTCTCTCCTCATCGCTTGCTGCCCACCTGCTGGATGAGCTGAAAGATTTTGAAGTCGACAAAGATTCAGCCCTGCCGCAAAAGACACTCACGCCGCGGCAGCTTGAGATATTGCAGCTGGTGGCTCAGGGTGTTTCCTATAAAGACGTGGCAGATGCTTTGGGGCTGACGGAGCGTACAATCAAATACCATATGGGGAATATTGTCGAGATACTACATCTGGAAAACCGTTCTCAAGTGATTGCGCATGCCGCGAAGCTAGGCATCATTAAAGACGTATGATAGAATTCTGCCAACAGCATTTAGCGACAGCGAACGTCGTTATTTGTCGTTTTATTCCAGGAGACTGTACTTTCGTACATTGTGACAAATCCATTTTATGAATACAATATATTATGTAAAGTAATATGCGTATGATGACGATTTATTGCATCTTTTTAATGCGCTGAAAATTGTCCCTATTAGAGTCCGTCCCGCTATGGAGGTTACCATGAGAAAAAAGCTCACACTCTTTATTTGCACCATTATCTTTTTCTTTCTATGTTTGCCTTTTCCTCTGACCGCTTTGGCGGGTGATGGGTATACCTACATTGACGCTAATGGCAAGACCCAAACAACGGGAGAACTGACCGTTACCCCCATCATGGAGGATACTGACACACTGACCACCGGCTGGTATGTGGTGGACAGCAATGTGACACGAAGTGAGGCCATTACTGTGAGCGGAAATGTTAATTTGATTCTAGTTGACAGCTGTACGCTGACTGTTACGGGCAGCTTCTATAATGCAGGAATTAATGTATCGGCAGGAAACAGTCTTACTGTATATGGTCAAGCAGGAGGCACGGGTACTCTTTATGCTCAGGGAGCACCTAGGGCTGCAGGTATAGGTAGTGGAGATGGAGGCACAGTAGGAACCATCAACATCTGCAGCGGGACTGTGACAGCGATAGGCGGCAGCGGCACTAATCATCAAGGCATCCTATTTGGAAGTGGTGCGGGCATCGGAGGGGGCTATTTCAGCACAAGTGGCACAATTAACATTTTCGGCGGTACCGTGACAGCGAAAGGTGGAGAAGCATATAGAGTTGCAGGTGCAGGTATCGGGGGTGGAGGTCTAGGAGCAGGTGGCCAAATCAACATCTCTGGTGGTATCGTGCAAGCGATAAGCGGAGAAATAGAACCTTGCGATGGTGCTGGCGCGGGCATTGGTGGTGGTGGTAGCGGTGAGGGCGGCACAATCGTTATCTCCGGCGGTGAGGTAACTGCCACCGGTGGAGATAACGGTGCAGGTATCGGCGGAGGCGATCGCGGGAGTGGGGGCTCAATTACTATTAGAGGAGGGAAGGTCAATGCATCCTCTAAATACGGTGGTGCTGGGATTGGCGGTGGCTCTTATGCAGTTGGAGGGACCATCAATATTCAAGGAGGTGACATCACAGCCTCCGGTGGTATGTGGGGGGCAGGTATCGGGAGCGGAGGAGCCTATAATGCAGGTGATATAACGATAACTGGAGGTACTGTAAATGCAATCGGCGGCGAGTTTGGCGCAGGAATCGGTTCCGGCGGAACAAACTCCCCAAAAGATTACAATGGCGGCACCATTAAAATACTCGGGGGTAAAGTGATAGCCAAGGGTGGCTCCCTCGGCATGGACGCCGGACTCGATATCGGGCGAGGCCGAAATGGCATTAATGGAACTTTATTAATTGACGATGCAGCTTTGGTTAGACTTACTGCCAACGGCATCGATTCTTCAGTTACAACACTGGGAACATGTATCATCCAAGGCTCGGCAGCAGGTGCACTCTTGGGCGCTTATGAAGATGGCACAAAAATAAATGTAACAATGATTGATATAAGCGACCCTGCCCTTTCAAACGGTACCGGTTTTACTATTAGCGGTGATACCATCACGCTTACCGGCGGTGGAAACACATATGTGTTGTTTGACAACACGATTCACCGACGCTTTGTGGTTTCGTCAGGAAAAACTGTAAATGTAATTCTGTTTTCAGCAAATATCAGACCCACATCTGGATGTGCCTTTAATATGACGGGCGCAACCGTCAATATGCGGCTTGTGGGGAATAATTCACTATCGAGCAGTGACAATTTTGCAGGACTTCAAGTACCTGCCGGCTCCACACTTTCGATAAACGGATCCGGCATTTTAACGACCACAGGGGGCAATAACGGTGGTGCTGGCATAGGCGGCGGCAATGGCGGATCAGCAGGCAGTATGACATTTTCGGGTGGAAGCGTGAGCGCGGTTGGCGGAGGTGGCGGAGCAGGCATAGGCGGTGGAAACGGAGGAGCAGGTAGCAGCGTACTGGTGGATGGAGAGAACACAATGGTGTCATCCTCCGGTGACCAAAATGGATATGATATCGGCTCTGGTCACAATAATTCTAATGGTGGTAGCCTAACCCTTAAGAACAATGCTACTGTGAATTTAAATCGTAACGGCACCAATACCAACACGAGCTTTATTGACGGTATTGTTGGAGGGGATGGAGCCGAACTTTTAGCTGGGACATATTCGAGTTCGCAGAAGTTACTGACTTGTAGTAATCTTATAGCTGCCCCTTCGACCGATGTAAAAGCCTTTGACAATGTGAAGCTAACCGCCTATGTCACTGGGCTGTCAGAAACAGACCCGCAAGGCCAGATCGCCTTTTTTGATAATAGCCTGGAAATTGGACGTGCTTCATTGATCCGCATTGCAGACGGAAGCGCCGAAGCAACAGCCGATTTTATCTGGTCGTCACGCGGCGGCTCCCATACGCTCACAGCGCAGTATGTTCAAAATGAAACCTTGGACAGCTATTACATGACGAATGCGGGGGAACTCGAGGATTATGAGGTTGCGAAAACCGAGCAGGCTTCGCTCAGCATAGGCGGTATCCCCGATACGGTCACCTATGGGGACACATCTTTTTCGCTGTCATTCAGCGGCGGCAGCGGCACGGGAGGGTACAGTTATGAGGTAACCGGGGATGCCGTGTCCGTCAGCGCAAGCGGCGTCGTGACGGTGGAAAAGTCCGGACAAGCCACAATCACCGTTACCAAGGCGGGCGATGGTAATTATCTCAGCGTTTCTGCTGATGTGATAATCACCGTGAACAAGGCGATACCTGCGGCGGTGGTATTCCCGTCTGCCGCAGGACTCACATACGGACAACCCCTTTCCGATTCGGCGCTGACAGGCGGCAGCGTAGAAGGCACCTTTGCTTGGGAAGAACCTGATACGATTCCTACCGTTATTAACAGCGGCTATAACGTCACTTTCATGCCCAATGATACCGACAATTATGACTACACCGGCTTTGTTTTAACTCAAAACGTAGGCATCCACGTCAACAAAGCCATGCCTGTTGTGACTTTCCCAACGGCTGACGAAATCACATATGAACAGCCCCTTTCGGATTCTGAGCTGACGGGTGGCAGCGGCGACGGCAGCTTCGCGTGGGAAAGCCCCGCTACAATCCCTACCGTCGTCAACAGCGGTTATCGTGTGATATTCACACCGGATGATACGGATAATTATTTAACTGCTTCTCAGATCGTTGCTATTACCGTAAAAAAGGCCCAGCAAGAGACGCTAAACATTGGCGGAGTACCCAGTACGGTGACTTATGGCGACTCGCCCTTTGATTTATCGGGCAGCGGTGGCAGCGGCACAGGTACATTCAGCTATTCGGTCGCATCGGGCGATGCCGTGTCCGTCAGCGCAAGCGGCGTCGTGACCGTGGAAAAGGCCGGAAATGCCACAATCACCATAACAAAGGCGGGCGATTCCAATTATCTTAGCGTTTCTGATGATGTGACAATCACCGTCAATAAGGCGATACCTTTGGCGGTGGTATTCCCGTCTGCCGCAGAACTCACATACGGACAACCCCTTTCCGATTCGGCGCTGACAGGCGGCAGCGTAGAAGGCACCTTTGCTTGGGAAGAACCTGATACGATTCCTACCGTTATTAACAGCGGCTATAACGTCACATTCACGCCCAATGATACCGACAATTATGATTACACCGGCTTCGTTTTAACTCAAAATGTGAGTATACGTGTCAACAAGGCGATACCGGTTGTGACTTTCCCAACGGCTGACGAAATCACATATGAACAGCCCCTTTCGGATTCTGAGCTGACGGGTGGCAGCGGTGACGGCAGCTTTACGTGGGCTAGCCCAAATACGATACCCACTGTCGTCAACAGCGGCTATAGTGTAATATTCACACCGGACGATACGGTTAATTATTTAACCACTTCTCAGATTGTCGCCATCACCGTACAAAAGGCTCAGCAGGCATCGATAAACGTGGGCGGAATACCTGGTACAGTGACTTATGGCGATTCGCCCTTTGATTTGTTGGGCAGTGGCGGCAGCGGAACCGGTGACTTCAACTACTTGGTCGCATCGGACGATGTGGTATCGGTCAACACAAGCGGCACAGTGACGGTGCACACGGCAGGGACGGCGCAAATTACCGCTACCAAGGAGGGTGACGATAATTATCTCCCCGTATCTGTTGATGTGACGATCACTGTGAACAAGGCGATACCCATAGCGGTGTTTCCAATCGCGGCTTCGCTCACCTACGGACAACCCCTTTCGGACTCGGCGCTGACGGGCGGCAGCGGCGTCGGCAGCTTCGTATGGGAAAGCGCGGATACCATCCCCACCGTTATCAACAACGGATATAACGTCACCTTCACGCCCAGCGATACGGATAACTATCTGACTATTAAGAAGTCTGTGGCGATTGCTGTGCGTAAAGCGGCACAAGCGCCGCTGAGTGTGAGCGGCATCCCGGATATAATCACGTTCGGCGAAAAACCCTTTGAGCTTAGAGTCAGCGGCGGCAGCGGAACCGGCTCGCTCAGTTATGCCGTCATTTCTGGCAACGCTGTCACTGTGGGTGCTTTGGGCAAGGTGACGATCACTCATGGAGGAACTTCCACGATCAAGATCACCAATCCGGGAGACGACAACTATCTGCCGGTATCCCGCACGGTCTCACTGACGGTGGACAAGGCAAAGCAGGTAGCCGCTCTGTCTTTTGCCTTGCCCGAGTCAATAGCCTATGGCGATACGCCGTTCCAGATTATTGGCAGCGGTGGCAACGGTAGCGGCGCTTTCAGCTATCAGGGTGCTTCGAGTGAGGCCGTCATTGTGAGCACAACAGGTAAGGTGACGATTCTTCGGCCGGGTGAGGCCATCATCACCGCCGTTAAAGTCGGTGATATCGACTATCTGAGCCAAGAAAAGAAAATACATGTCAGCGTGGGCAAAGGCACTCAGAATGCTTTGGTAATAACCGGTATTCCGAGCAGACCGACTTATGGAAACGCACCATTTCATCTGACTGTCGGCGGAGGCAACGGAACGGGTGTCTTAAGCTATGCTGTTACTTCAGGAAACGTTGTTAGTGTCGATGCAAGTGGAACCGTGACCATACTCAGACCAGGTAGGGCAGTATTGACGGTTTCAAAAGCGGGAGACGATTATTACCACGCCACATCGGCGACGGTCGAGATATACGTCAGGAGAGCCGCATCCGTCGAGGAAATCGAGGGGACATCATCAGCACCACCGACGCCATCGGCAACGCCATTCTACACAGTCGCACCCAGCCCAACAGCCACAGTCATGCCGAATCCAACGGCCACGGACGCATCTCCCTCACCAGCTGAATCACCCGCGCGTGTGACTCTGAAGCCTCTTTATATACAGAGGGATGAGACAACGGGTATGCTCGTCGCCACGATCAGCATGGACAATCTACCCGAAGGCGCAGTGGCGATCCAGTTGCTATCCGGACAGCTCATACAAATTGATACTACCCAAACGACACTGCAACTGCAAATCAGCCAAGCTGATTTAAATAAAAACGGCCAGCTTGAGATTATTGTACTTGACGCAGAGAACATACCAATGGGAAATTATCTAATTGATTTTGCACAAGAGGCTTGGCTCCAAGACACAACCGAAAATGGGGCAGCCCCCATTTCCGTGCTTTTATGGATAGCGGCGGGAGTATTGTTTGTAGGCATGGTAACCGCAGCAACGGTGGTATGGCATAAAAAGAGAAAATGATTATAGTTAAAAAAGAATTGATAGAAAAGCTTGTTGTAGACGAAACGATGGAATTGCTCATGAACGATGTTCTTTTTGAACAGCTAACGGATAAATTCATCTCCCTCCATCGCAAGAGAATTCACACCTGCTGCTTCAAAAAAAGAGCTTGTGTTGATACAAAGCGCAGGAATAGAAAACAGACTCAACGCAATTTAGCAGGGAGTATTAACAACTTTCACAACGTTAAAATGGGAATTATGTAATAAAGAAGAAGATGGTCCCGAAAATTGAAACTTTCATAAAAATCAGAGTGGTTGGACAGCCGATTTTCATTTACTACACTTATACTACATTTTCTGTAGTGTAGCATGAAGTTTGAGGGATATATATACCAAATAGACACAGTAGAATTGCTCTAAACCCCTTTAAATAGGCACATCCGGCTTCCTGCGAACAATAGGCCTACCGCCTCCTAAGCGAGACTTACGAATGCCAATATAACGAGCAAGATATTTGACAGCCTTGAATATAAAACGGAAGCTGATACACTTAAGGTAACCAATAAGAACATTGACAATTTAATAATGTTCATGCTGCATTAGCTTCCTAATTTTATTAAGGAGGAAGCAATGAAAGTATTAGACAAAATCAGAGATAACAGAGGAAAAGTTCGAGCAGCGGTTTACGCTAGGTTTTCTTCAGATAACCAGAGGGACGAATCGATTGATGCTCAGCTTCGTGCGATAAACGAATATGCAAAACGAAACGACATTATCATCGTTGCTGAATACATTGACCGCGCGAAATCGGCGATGACGGATAATCGCCCCGAGTTTTTAACAATGATCAAAGATGCAAAGAAAGATTTGTTTGATGTGGTCATCGTTCATAAGCTCGACAGGTTTGCACGAAATAGAAGTGACAGCATTGGTTATCGAACAGAGCTTAAACGGCACGGTATTTCTCTCTTGAGTGTCTTGGAATATCTGGACGATGAAAGCCCGGAGAGTATCATCCTGGAGAGCGTGCTCGAGGCGATGGCTGAATACTACTCCAAAAACCTTGCTAGAGAGGTTCAGAAAGGTATGACCGAAAATGCGCTTAAAGGGTTGCATACTGGCGGCACAGGAGCGCTCGGTTATAATGTCGATCCTGACACAAAAAAGTACACGATCAATGAGAAAGAATCTGAAGCTGTCCGAATGATCTTTCGGATGTATATCGAAGGGGATGGCTATGGCGTCATCGCCGATGCGTTAAACGCTCAAGGGTATATGACCAAGGCCGGCAAACCTTTTAGTAAAGGTTCGATTTCAAGCATTTTGAGAAATGAACGATATACCGGCGTATATATCTTCAACCGCATGTCTTCAAAGAATATTGACGGCAAGAGAAATAGCCACCTGTATAAAGCAGAAGATGAGATGGTTCGCATCGAAGATGGTATGCCGCAGATTATTTCTAAAGAAGACTACCAACTGGCGCTCAAGAAGATTGAATCCCGTAAAAAAGTCAGGGCATGCAATAATGCCAAGGAGGTCTACCTGCTATCCAGAAAAGTGATCTGCGGGGAATGCGGGAGAGTCTATACGGGAAACCGGAAGAACTCAGGACGTAAGAAGACGTTGCATGTGACCTACGCTTGTACCGGGAGGAAGAGCCGGAACGGCTGCGAGAACAAGGAAATACGCAGAGAATACCTTGAAACTTTTGTTATGGAGAAGCTTGCTGAGTATCTGTTTGATGAGACGCTGATTCCAAAAATTTGTGCGGCTTATGATGAATATCAAATGAGCAAGAATGCCGGGCATATCAAGACGAAGGCGAATTACGATAAGAAGATCAAAGAAGTCACTAAATCAATCGACAATATCGTTGAAATAATTATGGTGTCGCCATCGCCTGCATTGGCTAAGAAACTCAGCGAACTTGAGCAAGAAAAAGAGCGCTTGAATCAAAGCTATCAGGAGCTCTGCAAGAACACCAATATCAAACAGATTAACGAAGAAGAGATCACAAAGATGTTTAGGATTGCAAGAAATCAGATTGAAGTCGGGACTTTGAAAATGACCAAGGTATTGGTTGAGACGTTTATCGATAAGGTTCTTATTTATAAGGATAGGGTAGAGGTTGTCTTCAACTTCTGCAAGGATATATCGATAACCCAAGAGATCGAGGATATCGTAGATAAGATAAAACTCCCAAAAGGACGCGGAAATATTTCTGATCAGGGCTTTGACGCACTATTGTGCGACGGGGGCAATACTCCCCTCGCCTCCACCACGGCAATCAAATCCGAACCCACTCTTTATCGGAGAGGCGTTCGGATTTGTTTTTTATATGGCACCTCTTGATAAAAACGCAGGAGGTATAAAATGAAAAAGGATTTATGCAACACATCGAGGATTGGCCGGCATGGCAGAATGAGGCTGGAATTCATTAAACAGGAGCGACAGGAGCTTTACACTCAACTTCTTTTTTCGGCTGGTTTGGAGGAATACCTGATCGACATCAATGACCGCACAAAAGAACGCATATGGGACTTGACCCAACAGATAGCGCATAGACAGGGCATCACCGAGGAACTGAAAGCGCGTGACCAGATGGCATGGGTGAGAGCAATGAATGCAATTAAAGCACTGGCCGAGGAAGTAATATTTCACGAAATGATATACGAATGAACGCAAAGAGGAGAGGCGACGTTGGAGTTGGCTCTCCTAGCGTTAACTAAGATCGGTGCTTTTGCTCCACATTGATTCCCTTGTACTTTTATGTCACTAATTTTTTCATGCCCGATAAAAACCGGTTTTTGAGGTCACCCGGCTCTTGAATGGCTTCGCTGTATGCTTCATAGTAACAACTATATGAAATTATAAAAGTACATCAATGCCTTCCTCATATGCGCATGACTAATCTGGTGCTTTTTTTATCCAAACCACATAACTGGACAGTTGCACTATGTGGGTTGCGTTCGAAGGAATAAATTCTGGCTAGCGATGAAAGGGACTTTGGACGGATGATGCAAGCGCCCTGCTTGCCATTAACTGAACATATCGAAGATGAAGACAAGAGAGCCTTTTATGTGTTATAATAAACATAAACTTCTGATATTTCGATCAGCGCGGATCTTAATTATAGAAATGCCACCAAGACGATATTTATCGAAAGGAGCTTTTCTTTGAATGAATATGTCAAGAAAATAAAAGAGGTAGGTCTCGCGGTACTGCCCGTTGTGGTAATTGTAGTACTTCTTCATTTCTTCGTCAGTCCAATAGATAATGTTTATCTAATACGTTTTCTTATCGGGGCGTTATTTATCATAATAGGCTTATCCATATTCCTTTATGGTATTGACATCGGTGTGGCGAAAATTGGGGAACACATGGGTACGCTTATTACAAAATCAAACAAGCTGATTATCGTGATATTAGGCGGCTTGTTATTAGGCTTTTTCGTCTCTGTGGCCGAACCGGATTTGCACATATTGGCAAATCAAGTGGAGATGGTAACGGCGGGCATGGTACCCCAATTGATAATTGTTATCGTTGTATCCATAGGTATTGCCGCCATGCTGGCGTTCGGTTTGGCTAGAATCATTTATGGGGTACCACTGTATATAGTATTAGCGATACTGTATTTGCTAGTTTTTGTTTTATCGTTATTCACCTCTTCAGGATTTCTTGCCATATCGTTCGATGCTTCGGGGGCAACAACGGGCGCGCTTACGGTTCCCTTCATATTGGCACTCGCGATGGGTGTGACTACAATGAAAAAAGACAGCAAAGGAGCGGAAAAAGACAGTTTTGGCCTTGTGGCAATAGCATCAACAGGCGCTATCATTGCTGTGATGGTAATGAGTATTGTCACAGGCCAGAAAGAAATAGCAGGGACGGTCGGGAACACCTTACATGATACCACCTCCATTATGGGCCTCTTCTTTGAGCAGTTCCCGCATTCAGCAGGAGAAACCGCGTTGGCGCTGTTCCCACTCACAGTGATTTTTCTGGCTTCGCATTTTATAAAACTAAAGCTAAATAAACATGAATTGCGAAAAATTATGTTTGGTATCGGGTATGCATTTATCGGTCTTGTGCTATTCATGACAGCCGTAAACGCAGGTTTTATGGACGTTGGCGCGATGATGGGGCATAATATAGCATCCATGGGAAAGCCCGAAATTTTGATGATTGTTGGGTTTGCAATCGGCTTGGTAACGATACTGGCGGAGCCGGCTGTGCATGTGCTCACACATCAGATTGAGAGGGTAACAAGTGGCTCTGTGAAACGGGCATTTGTCTTTACAGCTTTATGCATTGGTGTGGGGCTTGCCGTGATGTTTTCCATGCTGCGCATTCTGATTCCGGAACTCAGACTCTGGCATTTTCTGCTTCCGGGATATATCATATCGGTTGCGCTTTCGTTAATTGGACCTAAGTTGTTTGTAGGTATCGCATTTGATGCGGGTGGTGTTGCCACGGGCCCTATGACGGCCACGTTTATCCTTGCCTTTGCTCAGGGAGCGTCCGATGCTGTAGAGAGCGCGGATGTCTTGGTTGATGGTTTCGGTATTATCGCTCTTGTGGCTCTTATGCCGATCATTACGCTACAGCTATTAGGCTTGATATATCATAAGAAATCGAATAAAAGGAGTGGTTAAATTGACTGTGTACACCCAAAGCTCGATTTTTTCATTGATCAATGTGATAGTTCCCTCCGGTAGCGGCAGTAAAGTTCTGGCTGTCGCGAAAAGGTATGGCATTACGGGCGGCACATTATGTCTGGGGCGAGGTACAATGAGGAACCGCTGGCTGGAATTTTTGGAAATGGATGATTTGCATAAAGAGATTGTGTTTATGGTAGGAGAGGCGTGTCTGGCGCATCGCGTGATTGGCGATCTGAACAAAGAGTTCCATTTCGACAGGAAGAACACCGGTATTGCATTTGTAACGCCCATTGCGCAGGTCTATGGAATAAACCGTTTTCAATGCGGTATAAATACGGAAAAGGGTGTGGAAAAGATCATGTATCAAGCTATATATACCATTGTGGAAAAGGGAAAAGCGGAAGCCGTCATTGAAGCCGCAGTAAACGCAGGCTCCAGAGGCGGGACAATTATCAATGCAAGAGGATCCGGAATCCATGAAACGATGAGGCTTTTTGCTATGGATATTGAACCGCAAAAAGAAATTGTACTGACGATCTCTCAGGTTGAGAACACAGAAAAAATCGTCCAAAGTATACGTGATGAACTTCATATTGATGAGCCCGGCAAGGGAATCATGTTTGTTCAGGATGTCACTTACGCTTATGGTCTCTTTTGAAATATATGCAGGATTGACAGAAAAATAATTTGGCTGTACTCTGATAGTGATTTAGCTATTGAAAGGAGAATGGGGCGAATATGCACAGTCGGACCTGCCCGCTTACTCATGTTGTGGCTTTGGCTGTTATCATACTCATGCTTTTCTCTTTAATTGTTACTATTTCCGGTATACCGCTGGAAGATCAAGCGGGTATTTCAAGCGCCTCCAACGATGAAGTATGTTCGTCGTTATCCTTGGATTTTGCAAGTACGCTTGTCACATGCAACGTTGTGCGACAGAGCGATGCAGACGGCTTGTTGTTCGGTTATAAGAATCTGTTAAACAGCCTGCTGCTTGCGATTATCCCTCCTCTTGTTTTCGTAGTCAATAAAGTCCGTAGCCTACCGTTTCATTTTTGTCAGGCAGGGGCTTGTATTAATCTTATCTCCATATCCCTTGGAGGACATGCGCCTCCATCCCTTTGCGCCTAATTTAGGCCCCTTTGTATTTCGGTAAAATTAAAAGTAAATATGACCTAATAATGATGCGTATTTTTTAATGCTTTCGTCAGATTGATTTGTCGAACGCAGGAATCTCTGTGCTACTGGATGATAGACTAGCTTGCACTTAGAAATTAACGCAAAGGAAAGGATATACGATGAAAAGGAGAAAATCTATTTTCCCCATTATATTTGTTCTAGCACTAATCATGATATTCAGTGCAATTTGGGGTATAACAATTCCGTTTGGAGTTTATAATTTTCATTTCCCCGGGGCAGAAGATATTCGTTTGGGTATTGATATCCGTGGTGGCGTTGACGCTGTCTATGAGCCCATTGGAATGGATAGGAAGCCTACAGCTGATGAATTAGAAGCGGCACGCAGCATTATAGAGACGCGTCTGGACAAGAGCAATATACTCGACCGCGATGTGACAATCGATGAGGCGAACGGGTATGTGCTTGTACGGTTTCCGTGGAAGGCAGATGAGACTGACTTCGATCCCCAAAGCGCTCTAGCAGAACTCGGAGAGACGGCGATGTTGACATTTCGGGATGCTGAAGGCACAGTGCTTTTGGAGGGTCGTCATGTAGCCAACAGCTCGGTACAGACAGATTCTACTACTGGCGACGTCATGGTAGGGCTTGAGTTTGACAGCGAAGGTGCACGACTTTTCAGCGATGCCACCCAACGACTGGTGGGACAAGTTATAAACATCTATATGGATGACGTATTGATACAGTCTGCCACAGTCCAGGAGCACATAGCAGGCGGCAAAGCGGTGATAAACAACATTTCGAGTATTGAAGAGGCAAAAGAGCTATCTGATAAGATCAATTCGGGGGCGCTACCCTTTTCAATGCACACAAAAAACCATTCAATTATCAGCCCGACTTTGGGAACCAATGCCTTGCATGTTATGCTACAGGCGGGATTAATTGCATTTTGCATCATCTGTGCACTACTCATTATTTACTACCGTTTGTCGGGCTTTGTGGCTTGTATCGCACTTGGTATCCAGATCAGCGGTCAAATACTGGTTTTGGCTCTTATGCATATTACATTGACAATTACCGGGATCGCCGGTGTCATTCTCTCCATCGGTATGGGAGTTGATGCTAACGTGATTATATCGGAGCGCATCAGTGACGAGCTTCGAACTGGCAAAACGCTGCGCGCAGCTATACAGTCGGGCTTCAAAAATGCATTCTCGTCTGTTTTTGACGGCAATATAACGGTGTTGATTGTAGCGGTTATTCTGATGAGCCTTGGATCGGGATCGCTGTTGTCATTTGCCTACTCGCTGCTCATTGGGATCATATTCAACTTTATTGCGGGTGTTACAGCTTCACGGTTGATGATCCGGTCGCTGAGCGATTATAAGGTGTTTGCAAAACCAGTATTGTATACATGCCTGTCGAGAGGGGTATCATTATGAAAAAAGAGAAGAAGGTCTTTAATTTCTATCAAAAACGCTGGGTATTTTTTATCATATCGGCCGTTATTATGCTTATGGGAATTGTCGCGGTATTTATAAACGGTGTGCATCTGGACATTCAATTCAAAGGCGGAGCGCTGATCAAATATACATATACAGGCGAGATTGACGCGCAACAGGCCGCCGATGTGGCAACTACGCTTCTGGGGCGTCCGGCTACCACGCAGACGACATCCGATCTTTTATCGGGTGATAAGCGACTTGTGATCAATATCGCAGGAGAAAATGGATTGGAAGCGCAGCAGCAGGACGAATTGGACGCTGCGCTTAAAGCTGAATTTTCAAATAACATTCTTCAATTTTCAGAATCCTCGATGGTCGAACCTTTTTTTGGGCAGAGATTTCTGACCAATGGGATCATATCCCTGTTTCTTGCTTCGGTTCTGGTTGTGTTGTATGTGTGGATACGATTTCGAAGGATCGGAGGATTGTCGGCAGGCATGATGGCGCTGGCCGCGCTACTGCATGATCTGCTGGTGGTGTTCTTTACATGCGTCATTTTTCGCATCCCTATTGGGGATTCGTTTGTTGCTGTTGCGCTGACCATTATCGGCTATTCCATCAATGATACCATTGTCATTTACGACCGTATCCGAGAAAACAGCAGATTGCATGCGAAACTGCCAATTGAGACAATTACAAACCTGTCGATATCACAGTCATTTACCCGCTCGGTCAATACGAATCTCGCGGTTTTAATCAGCATTAGTCTTGTGTACATCCTTGCATTTGCCCATAACCTTGATAGCGTGCAGAGCTTTGCGTTGCCAATGGCAATCGGCGCGGTTAGCGGATGCTATTCGACGATCTGTATTGCGGGACCGCTTTGGGTTATGTGGAAAAAACGACAGGCTTAGGCCATCATGTCAAATGCAATGGGAGAAGCCGAAAAGTAACGCTTTGCCTTTTTGAATACTACATGAACACTGGGTTTTCTAGACTGATATCAGGAAGGCAGGAGGGTATCTTAAAATTCCCGTTTTCGGCAAGTAAAGCGTTACATGCGGAGGCTGATATTCCATGCGTCATTATGTGGTTTAGCTAAAGGGCGGATCGAAGGTCGAATGCCCAAAAAAGAAACCGTTACTGTTTATACCAAAGGGAGCAATGGAAACCATAAGCGGGAGAACCGAAAAACGATTCTCCCGCTCACACTACTCAGGCTTAACAGTAACCGTCGCTGACTGCACCTTTTTCTTTGCTTTCCATTCTTCAAACTCCCGTTGCCCTTCCTCGCTGTCAAAATACGCCTTTATCGCCGGAAGCAACGTTCTCGCTAAAGATTCTATAACCTCATCAGGGATGTCGGGCATGTGCTTGTCAACGGACATGACGCCCGCTCCTTTTGTGCTGCTGCATAAAATGTGTACCTCCATATGAAATTGTCAAAGATCATCTTTCGTAATCATCACGAATTTTTGTGCCGCGACGCATATGACGCCGCACTTCACGTTCCGCCTGATCTCGCGAGAATATCTCCGCGAAGACCGCTTGAACCCTTTCTGGCGCTAACCGCATGGCTTCCTTGAAATCCCTCGTGCTCATCACCAACCGGGTAAGCTTTTCCTCTATATCCCATAACCGGGCCGTTGTACCCTGTAGCTGCCGCGTGAGAGTATCAATTTTACCGCGCGATAAAACGCCTTCCTTTGCGAGCGATATCACCTCCTTTAAATCCTGCTCAGCTAAAGTGACCTTGCCGAACATATTTTTCCGGCCCAGTTCGTCAAGTTCATGAAATGTCTTGCCAATCTGCCACTCAACAGTGAGCTGTTTGGATACGGCGGACAGTTCTTTCTGCTGGGCTTCCACCTGCTGTTCAATTTGCGCCAGCTTCGCGTTGTCTTGTTGTATCTTGTAATCCAATACGGACAGGTGCTGCGTCGTGCTGCCGCGAACGCCACGCTCAAAGTCCTTGAACCCGGCATTCCTCATGTGCTCAAAAAACCTGTCCTGTAGAAGCGAATAGGACGGGATCAGCACCGCTTTCCCGTTCTCATTCCGTATTGGTTCGCCCTGCTCGTCCACAGCCTTTACAGACGCCCACTTCTTGGAATGGCTGACCTGATGAATCACCTCCTTGACCGTGCCAACCAGCGCCTTGTCCTTGCAGCGCTTTGTCCACCGGATTTCCTTTTCCACAACCGGAATATACACCACATGCAGATGATAGTGGTAAACATCCCGCCCCAGTTCCTCTGACAGGCTCTTGTTGCGCTCGTCGGCGTGCATCACCGCCGACAGAATATATTGCTCTCCGCCCGCCTCCTTCACCGCCATCCTATACGCTTCGGCAAAGAAATCCTTGGCGTAGTCGTAGCCGCCATGCTCGTCAAAATACAACGTGTTCACATCAAACACCATTTCCGCAAATACATCCGCGTCCGGCTTTAATCCGCGCGTGCTGATCGTTCCTTCTTCCAGCAGCTTGTCAAACGCCTGCGTATACGTATCGTCGCAGCCTTTGAAGCGAATATTGAGCTCGCTTCTTTCCTGTACAACATCGGGATTGGAGTAAATCTCGTTCTTGCGCTCGTTGTGGCGCTCACGTATGGAGAAATTGCTGCGCGGGTACGCTTTGTTTCGTACAACTGTGCGGTCAACTTTGGAAATACGACATCACCTCCTTCAAAATCGGCGCTGGGGAGACGGACGCTTCCGAAGGAAGCGTATTACCCACTATGACACTTTCAGGCTGGCGCCTGCAAAGTGCCGTGGGCGCTCCCGCGGGGCTCTGCGAGGCCGGCAAAGCGGTTGAATTGCTACGATATTCCATCAACACCAACATGCTGAAAACAAAAAATGCACCATCGTGGTGCAAATTCCTGCTGCATATTATTGAAACATATACCATCATGGTTCATATCTCTTCCAACGAGGACAACAACGCGTCCGGCAAGTCTGACAGATTTTCCGTCGTGTGTAAATCAGTGGTCATGCTCTCCGGGGCGGGAGCGGTCAGGGTAATACCGCTTATTGCCTCCGCGATGACCCTCCGCATCATTTCCTCCAAACAATTTTCCTGCTGTGCATGAAGAATGCAATTAACTACGTATTCGCTGCGCCGTTTGCCGGACTGGGCCGAAAAAATAGTAAATGCTTCGTGGTGGCGCGGGTTCTCCATGTCGAATGTCAGATAGCGTCTTTCCCTCATACCCTTACCCCAGCAGAAGCTTATAGCCTTCGGCGTTGGCGAAGCGGTCGAGTATGACGATGGTATTGACCTCCTGCGAATGAAGTCGGTGACCCAACAACTCCGCGCCACCGCCCACGAATACGACAGGCAGCTTTAAATCCAACCCGCGTTCGCGCAGGGCGTTGAGCAGTTCCTTGAGATAGCGCTGCATATGGCGCTCCATAATCATGCGGATCTTCTCTTTTTCAGCGTGTTGGATACGTCCCTGCATGGCGTCGGCAATGAGCATGTCGGTGAGGATGACGTTCTCCTGCTGGAGCTCGCCGCGAATATCGTTGAACAGAGTAATCGTCCCCATGCGCAAACTCGCACAGCTTCCTCTATCCACCTTGAAATCATGCAGTGTCAGAACGTCCACAGTGTACCCGCCGATGTCCACCAGCGTAATGTTGTTGTACTCCTTAAGCTGCTGATAATACCGGCACAGCGCGGCATGTCCCTGTGCGAATACCTTGCAGTCTGTAATCCGGCAATGGTAATCCGCATCCTCAAAGCGGAAGCGGAAATCATCCCGCAGGAAGTATTGGCGGAAAGCTTCCTTTTGTGCCCCGTAGATATCTATGGGTAACCCCACACCAAGCAATATCTCGGCTGCGGATGTCCCTGCCAGTCTCATGGCATTGGCGATGGCGGGTAGCGTCAGAATGAACGCGTCGTCCTCCTTCGTCTTGTCCTGCTGGAAGCTCATGCGCCTGCCGCCGATGGCGTAATATACGCCCTCATAGAACAGTTGCATATCGCTGGTAATGAATTCCCTGTCGCTCGTGGCGAACCCCGAAGCGTACAGTATCCGTTCCGAGGATTTCGTGTTGTAATTGCCATTGTCGATCCCGATTTTGAGCACCATCATGTTGTGACCTCCCTTTCCTATTCTGTTTTTTGGCATATTAAAAACGCCTCCCCGCTAAGGAAGGCGCTGCCGTCAATTTGATATTAGCCCTTTAAAAATGCGCGTATTTCGTCCTGCTCATCCGCATAGTCAAGATATTGCTCCGCAATCCTGTTTATGCGCTTCAATACCGCGCTGTGCGTCTTATAGCTCAGTTCATCTGCGATCTCCTGATAGGTGGCTCCCTTTACGCGCATTTTGAGTATTTCACGGTCACGGGAGGTAAGTTTTTCATAGAACTTTTCAGCATCCATATTGCTACAGAACGCATCCTCAAAATCAGAGGTCGGGTCTCCGACAAAGTCGCTCAGCAGAGCGTCCACGGCGTCGCAGCGCGAACCGGCCCTTTGACCGTCGATAAGCTGGTCAAGCGATACCGTTTTAAACCGTGTGCGCGTATGATACCATTTGCGGTAGAAGTCGATCTTGGCGTGACTGCTGCGAGCGTCATAATCCTCAATGCAACGCATCTCCCGCAAGGTTTGGATGGTGGGCATAAGGTTGAAATCCAGAATGCCGCGCAGACCGATATTTACCATGAGTTCCTGAAATTCTTCCAGCTCCGGCGGCTCCCATTCGCGCTTGATTGCACAAACAATATTCTGCGGCGTCATGCCGCTCATCTGCTCAAAGGCCGCTTCCCAGATGCCCGTGGCGTGTGCCAAACGCCAGAGGGAATCGTCTCCCGAGAAGCACTCCATATAAGTGGAGATGCCAAATGAAGGCCAAACGAAATAGGCAGTTAAATCGCCCACGGCCTGTAAAAAGAGATCGCTGGCAATTTTCTCTGCCCACTCCGGCTGCTTAAATATGCCGTGTGCGCTCCGCGGCATATCCGCCAGATCGGGGCATTCCCTGCGCAGTAAATCGATGGGGATCAGATAAAAGAGCGGCAGAAACTCAAAATTCTTTATCTCAACAACCGATATTTCGTTTTGCTTTGGATGGTAGAATTGTATTCTCATATGCGTTACCCCTTAGATAATAGACGTTCTATAACAAAACGTCAACAGCATATAAGAATTGTTCCTGATTCTATAAATTATCCGAATAAATTTGAAGGTGTTATGTTAATGATGATTGAGCAAGTTGATGGTTTTTAGTATTTTATTTTGCGTTGAGTAAATCATCGCAGCTAATTTTGAATAATCGCGCAAAAGCTTTTAATTCAATATCCGTAACAAAACGCCGCCCGGATTCTATTTGTTGAATGGCATTCTTGTTCAGATCAATTCCCTGAAGCTGCAATTTGTCAGCTAAAGCTCGTTGTGAAAGCTGTCCTTTCTTGCGTAGTCTTGCAATGTGAATTCCAGACAAATTCAAGCTCCCGTCCGCATTTTTATTTTTAAACAAAATAGAACCCCTTTCGAATGACCCTTAGTGCTTGTCATCAAAATGAGTATATGATATTCTTACAAAAGAAATGACCTTTATTGAGTGTCAAATATTCAACGGGAGGAGATTAGTGTTGGCAGATTATAAAACCATGTACTATAATTTGGCCGCAAAGGTGGCCGATGCGATAGAACTACTGACGGCCGCGCAGCAAGAGGGTGAAGATCAATTTATGGAATATAGGGCACAGGGTAAATTGTCTTTGATTCATAAAGAGACGGATGACGATGCGGATAAAGACTCCCGGTGAATATGATCCAGAATCCAATCTTAATAAGTGTTGCATTCACCCTATAAAAGGGTTAGAATAAATCATAAGCATTTTAGGGGTGAATAAAGATGACAGTTGCCAGCAGATTGAAATTCTTGCGCGAGAGCAGTGGCTTTTCCCAGAATAAGATCGCAGAAATGCTCGGTTTAACCCAGTCCAGCATCAATCGATATGAGAATGAGCAAGCCGAAGCGCCATATAAGGTGCTTTTATGGTATGCGGATCATTTCGACGTGTCAATGGATTACATCTTTGGACGCACCGACAAACCGCAGGGCAGGGTCTACGAATACCAGCCGGAAAAAGTAAAAGAGATGATGGCCAACAAGCAGGACTGGAACGCGTTTGTAGAAGCCTGCTTCGAACCGGGCTCGCCCATAAATGAGCGGCTTAAGGAGATGATATTGAAAATGGCGAAGGGAGACGACGCATGAATGCTGTCATATATGCCCGTTATTCCAGTGATAACCAACGGGAAGAGTCCATAGAAGGCCAGCTTCGGGAATGTCAGGAATACGCTGACCGCTATGGTTTGACAGTGATTGGCACATACATCGACCGCGCGTATTCCGCTAAAACAGACGACAGACCGGAATTCCAGCGCATGATAAAGGACAGCGCCAAACGGATGTTTGAAGTGATACTGGTGTGGAAGCTGGATCGCTTTGCCCGCAGCCGCACTGATTCCGCCATGAACAAGTTCATACTGAAAAAGAATGGCGTCAAGGTCATATCCGCTAAGGAGAATATTTCAGACGGGCCAGAGGGTATTATATTGGAGGCCATGCTGGAGGGGTATGCAGAATACTACTCCGCCGAGCTGTCCGAGAAGATACTGCGGGGACTGACTGAGAACGCGCTGAAAGGCCGGTATAACGGCGGCGGTCTGCCGCTGGGATACAAAACCGACAACGAGCAGCATTACCATATCGACGCGCTGACCGCCCCTATTGTGCAGGAAGTGTTCACTCGTTATGCGGACGGTGAGACGATTGCACAGATCACTTCTTCATTGCGGGAGCGCGGGTTGGTATCCAGCCGTGGGAAACCCTTCAACAAGAACAGTCTCCACACCATGCTGAAAAACAGGAAGTACATCGGCGAGTACCGATACAAGGATATCGTTCATCCGGATACGATACCGTCCATCATTTCAAAGGAGTTGTTTATGTTGGTACAGGATCGAATGGAAAAGAACAAAAAAGCGCCAGCAAAACAGAAAGCGCCTGTAGAGTATTTGCTGACCACCAAACTTTTCTGCGGAAAATGTGGGGCGTATATGGTGGGTGAGAGCGGGACAAGCAAGACAGGGCGTATCTATAACTACTACAAGTGCGCTCATGCTAAACGGGGCAGAACCTGCGATAAGAAGGCCATACAGAAGGACTTCATTGAAAGGTTCGTCGTATCTGAAACCAAGCGGCTTGTTTTTCAGGATGATATGATTGACCGAATAGCTGACGCCGTTGTGGAATATCAAAAGAAAGAGAACACGACGCTTCCTTTGCTACAGAAACAGCTAAAGGAAGCAGAGAAGGGCATAGAGAACATGTTGGACGCTATCCAGCAGGGCATCATCAATGCCTCTACAAAACAGCGGCTGGATAATCTGGAAGTCCGTAAGGAAGAGTTGGAAATTTCGATTGCGCAGGAGAAGATGCAAAAGCCTGTACTGACCAAGGAGCAGATTGTATTCTGGATAAGCCGGTTCAAAGACGGGGATATCGACGATATAAAGTACCAGCGCAGCGTGATCGACGCGTTTGTGAATTCCGTGTACGTATATGATGATAAGCTGGTGCTGATGTATAACTACAAAGATGGTGCCAAAACCGTGTCTCTGTTCCCCATGAGCGATTACAGAAAGAAGCGGTTGGAAGCGGATTTTGCCCGGTTGCGTATTACACAGCCGCCGGAAGAGTTCGTCTCACAAGCAAAGGCGAGATCATTATTGCTGGCGCTGATCGGGGAATTGTTCATTCCACTTGGGATTCCGTTGCTGGCGCTGCTGACCGCAGTTATATCAGTGCTGTCCTATTTTCAGACAACCCAAACAATACGAAAAAAGGTAGAAGTGCAGAACCGCGAGATCGAAGCTGAACTGCCCCGACTGACGGAAACGCTCATCTATTCGCTGCAGGACAGTCGCGACCTGATATCGTTCTTCGAAAAGTACAGGAAAGTGGCAGGCAAGGCGCTGGGAACGGAGCTTGATCGGCTAATACTCGATATGAAGACCGGCAATCACGAAACGGCGCTACGCAGTATGGACGCACGGCTGGGTCTTCCGTCTTTTTCAGCGCTATGCGCGGTGCTTTGTGGTGTCCATCAGGGCGTTGACCAGCAAACCAGCCTTCTGGTATTGGAGCAGGACATGCGCACAAAAGAGCGGGAAACGCTTCGACGGCTGATGGAGAAGCGTCCCGGTCGCATCAAGGCGGCATCTTTCATATTGACGATGCTGCTCATATTCCTCTTCATGGTTCCTCTTGTGATTCTCATTATCAACAACCTGCAGGGCGTTGGGTTTTAAGTCATAAGATTCGCTTTTAGCGGCAGCGCGGAAAGGAGGGCTGCTGTTTTTGTTGTCCGCAAAAAGCGGGTTTTTAATAAACACCTAAATCTAACTAAACAAAAATTGAAAGGAAGTACACTGTATGCTGAAAATCAAGAACACTGTCAAACGTTTTATCTCCGAGAAGAAGGCTGAGGGCTTTCTGGATGTCGCCATGAAAATCCTGATCGTTGTGGTCATCGGTGCAGCGATTCTGCTCATCCTGAATGCGGCCATGCCCGATCTGTTCCAGAATCTGATCGACAAGATCAGCGGCGAGCTGACCGGGGTGAACGTACTGCCGTAAGCGACAATGTGGTGTGGGCTGCCGAAAGGCAGCCCTGCCAAAACAAAAGGAGGAGAATATGAAACGCAAATTCATACGCGATCAAACAGCAGAAGGCTATATCGACGTCGCCATCACTATGTTGATCATTTTTGTATTCATGGCGTCATTGCTGGCGCTTTACCCCATATTCACGGCTCAGCAGTCGCTGAATCAGACGGCTCAATATACAGCCCGAACCATCGAGCTTTACGGCAAAGCGGACGATGAGACGCTTGAATCCGTGACAACAGACGGTGCCTTCCTTGCGCCGGACAACGTGGATGTTGAAGTGGTATGGCAGGACGCTGCTGAAAAGACCATCCAACTTAAAACGCCGTTCACCGTCACAATGACTAAGACCGTTCCAATTGTTATTCTACGTCCGGCGCTGGGCGAGCCTGTTGTCATCAATGTACAGATTACGGCCACCGCACGCGGCATATCGGAGGTGTATTGGAAATGAAACGTTTCTGGAAAGACGAATCCGGCAGCGCGTTGATATGGATGATTTTTCTCATCCTCATTCTTATAACGTTGTTTGCCGTGGCCTATGCGGGCGTGACCGTGTATGCCAAATATCAGACCTGCGAAACCGAGGTGCAGCGTGCGGCGACCGTCACCGTGGATAAGAACATGCTCAACGCCAATGTGCGTGATCTGATACTGGATATGCCGACTGAATCCGCTGAGGAATCATTCTATGCGAGCTTAACCGAAACGGGCTGGAAGCAGGAGGATGGATGCTGGAACCGATATGAGGGCGAAAAATCCGTTTACAGTCTTAAGAATATGTCCGTCGTTGTTGATCGTAAGACGGTGAGCATCAGCGCATCGATGGTGATTCCCCTGCCATGGGAGATCGGCGATATCGGTAAAGTCAGTATCCCTATAAATGTACGGTCATCGGTATTGTATATCGAGTGATTAAAAGGAGGTTCACGTGAAAAAGAAAAGAAGGGTTGCTATTATCATATCCGCTGCGTTGGTCGTACTGATGACATCCCTGCTGTTTATGACTACGGCGCTGGCCGTGAATGTCAGCTCGCGTAGCGTGACTGATATGTTCGACTACAACGGCGGTAGCGGTTGGAAAAGCCTCGACACACCCGAACATTATGTTTCCGGAAGCGCACCTGAACAGGTGGCCTACTGTCTTCAACACAGCAAGAGCAGCCCGAGCAATGCCGCCTACAACGACTCCGATATTCTGGATAGCTATTCGGCGCGCGTGCAAACTGGTTTGCGCATCATCCTTGAAAACGGCTACCCATATGCGACGGGTGGTTTGTCAGGGGCGGCAGCACGATATGCCACCGCCAACGCCATACGGTTTTGGCTATCGGAAAACGGTGAAAGCGGGCAATATAACTTCACCAATCTCGGCGCTTATTCCGACGCGCAGCTCCGCAGCTATGCGGCCGGCGGACAGATTGCCAGCAAGATCAGAGCAAGATCGGGATACATAAGTGTGCTTCAGTTTTCGATAGAGCTGCTCATCATGGCGCGCGCGCAGGGACTGATGGCTCATGACATTGCACTTTCCGCGCCATCCATGTCCATCAGCGGCAGCTATTTCGTCGGCACTGCGTCAGTGTGGCTGGCCAATATGAACGGTGGGTACACTCTGAATACTTCCGGCCTTCCAGCAGGCTCCGGCGTGTCCGGCTATACGGGGCAGTCAGGCGATACGCTGACCATATGGATACCGCTAAACGAAGCCAATGCCAATCGGTCATTCAGCATATCCGCGACTGGACGCGATAACTGCCTGCGAAGCAACATATTCGCCTATGCGCCGAACTCCAGCAGTCTGCAGCGCGTGATTGTTGCCAAGTCAGCCGAATACAACGAGGCAAAGACAGCCTCAGTGGCTTTTGGCACACCGCAGATCTACGCTGATCTGACAGTTACATCGTTGAGCACCAATAAAGCCGTCTACAATGCCGATGAAACGGTGACGTTCACGGCAACGATTATGAATCAGGGGCTTCGCTCCGCAAGCGGTTTTTATGTTGCTCTGACTTCCGCCGACCTGACGACACAGACGAAATATATCTCTTCACTGGCGGCAGGAGGCAGTACGAGTGTCACTTTTGCTTACACAGCTGGACGGTACACATCGGATAAGACCATAAGCATAACGGCTGCAGCGGATTCGACCGGCGCAATAGCCGAGAGCAACGAAGGCAACAATAGCCGCGCGGCATCCTTCAAGGTGCTGGCCTATGTGCCGCCTTTGCCTGACCTGACGGTGACGGCACTTACCGGAAACAAGACTATGTACGAAGCCGGTGATACGATGACTATGACTGGCACAGTGAGAAACATTGGCGTTGGTGCGGCATCCGCCACGACGGTTCGGCTGACCGTATCAGGCATTGGAACCTTTTCAGCCAATGTATCCGCATTGAGTGCCGGAGCAAGCCAGACAGTCACGTTTACCTGCACAGCGCCCACATCATTAAGCGCGCAGAGCATTACTATGACTGCCTTGGTCGATCCAAATAATCTGGTTGCGGAAAGTAACGAGAGCAATAATAGCAAAACGGTGACGATATCAGTTAACGCGCTTAGACCGGATATAGAGATCGTGGATTCCTCGATTACCGACTGGTACGCTGGCATGGAGGTCACGGTATCGGCAACAGTGCGAAACCGGACGGCGCAGCCTGTGCCGTCCGTCGCCATCAGGCTGTCGATTGGCGGCGCGTCTTATACGGAGAGCGTCCCTATTGCCGGAAACGGCAGCAACCTTGCGGTGTTCAGAATCACTGTTCCCAAAGCCGGAAGCTACGCCGTGAAACTCATTGCAGACGCTGATGGCACTTTGAGCGAGACAGATGAAGGTAACAACACACTGACAAAGAACATTCAGGTGCTAGCTGTCCCAACCAGTATTGTGGCCGATCCCGATAGCAGCGAAATGGAGCAGCGATATGAAGCGTATGGGCTGACCAACCTGCCGACTGCTTCCTCATCCTCTTACCATACATGGCAGGAGGTTCGACTGGAAAACGGCAGCTACAGTACAAAGACATTCTACGCCCGTCTGACCACCACGTTTTCCATTGCGCCGGACAGTCGCATCGCTTATGCCGATAAGCCGCGTCAGATGGAGTCGGGTTTTGGATTCGACGTTCAGTGCACGACCACATTAACCACCAACTATGATCATCCCGAAAAGCTTGTTGGGGTGCAGATGGTTTGGGTACGATATCCCGAGAGCGCATATGGGCAAATCGCTGGCTGGCAGAATGTTCGGGACAACTTGGAGATCAAAACAGGTGAAGCCGGAGACATGACGATGACATGGCAGCTTGCCATCAATCTATATTCAACGACAGAAAGCCGGTTGCATTATACGCCGCTGTGGTACTCCGATGGAAGTTATATCGCATGGGTACAGGCGTTTTATGCGTGGTCGCCGGTAGGTCAGGTATATGAACACAAAACCGATATCCTAACCATTGAGGGAGACATGTATGACCGGATCACGACGATCAAAAGATAGTTCTCTGCATGCCCTATGGCATAGGGCTGTAGGGCATGTTATAATTTGGTGTGTAATGTTATTTTGGCAAATACTAATCTGGTAGCATATTGATGGTCTGACTTTATAGCAATCACTTTCTACAAGGGAGGACGAAGCTTATGAAATATCAAAAACTATTAGACCGTGGCGATAATTGGCTAAAATACGCAATTTGCGTACAGTTACTTCTTAAGCCAAAGAATGAGATAATTGAACTCAAGGAGTCAGCTTTGGCGGATAATCGGATTCAAGACAGCCTTAATGATGTTGCGAGTTTCCACAGTACGTTGGTAACCAATCATAAGAATCCAGTTCTACCCATTCATAAGTTGCTGTTTTTATTGGACATTGGATTCGATACGGATATTCCGGAAATCAAAGCAGCAGTTGATGAGATTCTGAAACATCAAGATGACCACGGTGTATATCAGTCACTGACAAATGTCCCGAAGCATTTTGGCGGCGCAGGTGTGGATGTGTTCAGTTGGTGCCTATGCGATGCGCCTTTGTTATTACTTGCTCTCTTAAAAGCAGGCGTGGATTACCCCAAATATATCAGGCCCGGTGTTGACTATCTGGTTTCTCTCATTCGGGAGAATGGGTTTCCATGTGCCGTTTCTCCGGAGCTTGGAAAGTTTCGGGGCCCTGGTAGAAAGGATGATTGCTGTCCTTATGCGACGCTGATCATGGCTGATCTGCTGTCATATATTCCGGAATACAGGGAATCTTCAGCCGCTGTTACCTCCGTAGAAGCACTTTTATCTCTGTGGGAATACAGCCTTGAGCAACATCCCTACATGTTTTATATGGGTACGGATTTTCGCAAACTGAAAGCCCCGTCATGTTGGTATGATATTTTGAGTGTGGCTGGTGTTCTAAGTAAATACAAACTCTCACAACATGATCCGCGCTTTTTGGATATGATTACACTGATCAGAAGCAAGCAGGATGAAGACGGCTTTTTTATTCCTGAATCAGCATACCAGAAAATGAAGGATTGGGATTTTGGCCAAAAGAAATTACCGTCTTCATATTTGACCTATTTATGTTTACGGATTTTTGAGCGATTGGGCAAGAATTTAGAACACATTAATTAAACAAATATAAATTATTTCATTTTGTCTTGAGGTAAATATATGAATAATATCTGTGGCATCCTGATGGATGCTTTTTTTATTGCCCTGCTTTTGTGGTGCAGCTACACGGATATTCAGAAACGCATCGTTTCCAACGTGACCATTGCTCTACTTCTGTGCCTTGGAATTGCACACACCGTATTCACGGCACTGACTGGTAGCATATGGTGGACATATCCGGCGGGGATGGTTTTGGCTGTCCCTTTTTTTATAGCTTGGCTGAGGGGTCAAATGGGTGCGGGCGACGTAAAGCTCATTATGGCTATCGGGCTTTATCTGGGGCTGCTGAACACGGTAATTACGTTCGTTCTAATGGCTCCATTTCTCGCCATTCTTATGGTTCGATCTCAAATAAAGACCGGCACATTTAAGCGCGCAATTCCGCTCGCCCCAGTGCTGGCATTTGGTGCAATCGGTGCTGTAGCGCTTGGGTATCTGTACGTCTTATTTCAATTTTGAAGGAGGAAGAAACAAAATGAAGATCGTTATTACTGTGGTGCTTTGTCTGTTTATCTTGGGCGCGCTAATATACTTTCAGATCAAAAAGCGCAGAGCGAAGTGAAAATGGATTGGAAAAGGGACGGGCATATGTCCCTTTAATCATAGAGAGGAGAAAAACAAATGAATACTTCAGAACGCATGGTGGATGGATATGAAATCAAGCACGCCATTTATATAGGCAATAAAGAAATTCTGTTTGGGATGCCCTGTACCACTGTATTCAGATGAGGAGGGTCAGCTATATACTGCGTTTTATTATTCGGATACTGGTAAAACAATAGTTATACCCTTTTTTGATGATGCTGAAAGCATGCTTGAATATAAGAAGAAAAAAAGCCAAAGAAATATGAACAAGGCTACGTCAGAGTTCAGATAGCTTCAAGGAGACACGCAGATGAAAGAAGAAGACAGCCCTCTAAAAAAACTTGCATTGATTGTTGACCGGGATAAACAGCTTAATGTTGAGGCTTTTCATAAAGCAAAACTACTGCTTCGTATATATCGTAATGTTGTATGGAGAACCCAGGAGGTTATGTATGATGCTGATGCTGAGGCCTATGATTTTGGCGGACGAAGAATTGCTGAGCTAGCCGATTATCTCTCATATGATTTTAATAGCGATATTGACAAAGAAAAAGCAGAAAGTAAATTGTTAAGCATCACAGAGACCAAATTTCTCGTAGATCTCGTTGATAAGGCACTTCTGAAATTAAATGCCTATCCGGATTTAGGGCAACTATATTTTAATATATTGACCAGGCAGTATATCAACAAAGTTAAGTACACGGATGCCGAATTAGTTGAAACTCTCAGCATTGAAAGGACTCAATATTATAAACGAAAGAAGGAAGCCATAAACCTCTTTGGGGTTATTCTGTGGGGATATATCATTCCGCCAATTAGGGACTTTTTGTCTGAATCAGATACAATAACTCCATACGGTGAACCATAACCGAACGGTTAACGGATATAAGATGTACGGATATAGAACCAAATATGGACCCAAATCGAATTGTAAGTGTATGTCAATATAAATAGAATGGTTATAGTGGGGAACTGCATTATCTATGCCTCGGCTAAATAAATAGTCGAGGCTATTTTTATGCTTTTCCTCAAATATGTAACCATTTGCTGGAGGTCGCAGTTTTAATCTGCGGCCTTTTTATTTTGGGGAAAGGAAGCCCTGTGTACATACGAGCTCCACCGCCCTCGTTCTGATTAATCCAACACAAATCAGAATGGAGGTTTATTAGATGAAAGATGGATGTTATAAGAAACATCGTAAAAAAGGAACAATTCGAATAGGTGATGTGATGTTTATTGTGACCGGAGACGAATATGCTCAGTATTATGCAGAACTTGAACGAAAGAAATATGTTCGCCGACAGGAATGGGGGAAAAGGATATCTTATGAAGAAGCACTTAATGACGGAACGCCGATTGATCTATTATCCGCAAATCCGCAAATATCAGTAGAGGAAGAAGCGGAAAAGAATGTATTGATTGAATTGATGCTAAATGCCATAGAGCAACTGGATGCAGCTGATAAAAAGCTGATAAGGTTGCTCTTTTTTTATGAGTTCTCATATAGAGAGATCTCACGGCAGTTGGGTGTGGACGAAAGTACTATCAGATATCGAAAGGATAAAATACTGACCAAACTAAGAAAAGTTTTGGGTATAAACGCATTTTTATAAAAATTTTTTCCCGCATTTGCCCCTTTTTTTCCTTTCAGGGTATGAGAGCAGTTTTCTGCTCTCTGTACCTTGAAAAATGAATAAAGGCAGAAATGAATACTTTCTCCATGTGACCCGGGAAGGGAAAGCCGGATGACAGGTACGCCATGACCGCAAGCGCGGGAGCGATCAATACTGATGTCAAAATGAGCTGTGGCAGGCTCTGGCGACGACCCACATGGATGGATAATGATACTTGTGCATAGTCGAGGTTAAGTCCCAGAGTGTACCCCGCTCGTTGAGGGGGTGGTGAGATTCCAATGAGGCAATAGCCAATTGCCGTTCATGATGCTTAGTGATAAAAACTGATATCAACAGGGCGCAGTCTCTGATGCGATTGTGCCCTGTTTTTATCTGCTCATGAAAGGAAAAGAGTATGAAGAAAAGAGTGGAGAGCCGAATTCAGAATTTCAAGATATCTTATAATGAAAAAAACACAATTGATTTTTCGGCGTTGCTTAATGCATTAATGGGTTGTATTTACGAATGCCAATATAACGAGCAAGATATTTGACAGCCTTGAATATAAAACGGAAGCTGATAAACTTAAGGTAACCTATAAGAACATTGACAATTTAATAATGTTCATGCTGCATTAGCTTCCTAATTTTATTAAGGAGGAAGCAATGAAAGTATTAGACAAAATCAGAGATAACAAAGGAACAATACGAGCAGCGGTTTACGCAAGATTTTCTTCAGATAACCAGAGAGATGAATCGATTGATGCTCAGCTTCGCGCGATAAACGAATATGCAAAGCGAAACGATATTATCGTTGTTGCTGAATACATTGACCGTGCAAAATCAGCGATGACGGATAATCGCCCCGAGTTTTTAACGATGATCAAAGATGCAAAGAAAGATTTGTTTGATGTAGTTATCGTTCATAAGCTTGACCGGTTTGCACGAAACAGAAGCGATAGCATTGGTTATCGAACAGAGCTTAAACGGCACGACATAGGTATTACAAGATCACAGGCACTGTGAGTTTGCAATTCAAAAGGTCAGCCATAAAGCCTATATTCATTAATGGCTGGACTTGTATTGAAAAGTAAACATTACATGAATTTAATAACACATAAAATATTAAAATACATACAATCAATAAAATGTAAACACAATCCAGTATTGACAAATCATAGTTGGCAGCATATAATATCATTAAAGAATCATAATTAAATAATATTAGGCATTTCGCATCTTCGCGGGATGTCTTTTACTATAGTAAGTTACAACAAACTATTTTAAGGGAGGCTGAAATGGAGTTTTTTCTAGGATCAAGTATATGGGTATACCTATTCATTTTTTTCGGTAAGATGATCGAGGTCAGTGTATCTACCCTGCGACATATGCTCATCAACAGGGGGGAGCGGTTAATAGGTAGTATTCTTGCCTTTTTTGAAGTTTCGCTTTGGCTCATTGTAACGGGTACTGTGCTTGCCGGTTTCTCGAGCGATTGGATCAAGATTGGCATTTTTGCCTTGGCATTTGCTCTTGGTAACTATTTGGGATCGTGGCTGGAAGGCAAGCTTGCCTTTGGTATAAGCTCTATTCAGGTTATCGTCCCCGAGAACATCAACCACGAAGGGCTTGTGGATAAGCTGAGAGAAAACGACTTTGGCGTGACGGTTTTAGGCGGAGAAGGCAAAGAAGGAGAGCGCAAAATACTGATATTGCATCTCAGAAGAAGACGCACTTCTGAGGCGGTGCACATAGTTAAGAAGTATTCGAAGGATGTGTTTATTACAACGAGTAGTGTTAATCTCGTCTTTGGCGGTCATATTACCAAAAAATGAAGCTTATTTGGGCTTCAACTTAAAGAACTAATCACTTTAAATGTAGCCAATAACAGAAATAAAAGTATCTAGCTTTATTCAAAAGATAATAACAAATATTATTTGGGGGGAGATGATTAAATGCAAATATTTGACTGAGGAAATCACAAAGAAGAAATTAAAGAGTTAACAAAGTAATGTATGAAAAATAGTGCAATCGACCCTACACTCTATGGGAAATATGATGTAAAACGTTAACTGAGGGATATAAATGGATAAGGGGTACTAGCCGGACTAACTTCTATTGGAGATGTGAAAGTCTTTGAAATCATTAATGGAGAACCGGTTCAGTGCGAGGGAAAGCTATTTATAGGGGCATTGACATAGAAAAAATCGTTGAAGGATTTACTAAATACAAAAGATTCGGATTTTAAGAAGTTTCTTACCTGTTACTATTTGAGAGTTGCCCTCTAAAAAAGGTGATGATGATAAAAGGTTTTTATCAGAGTTTTTAATGCTCCCCACAAGCTTCGTACGTGATATCATAGCAAGGATTAAAATACATACATTCAAAAAAATGGGCGCACAATCCAGTATTGACAAATCATAGATAGTCACATATGATAGTATTATAGAAATAATTAAATAATATAAGGCATTTCGCATCTTCGCGGGATGTCTTTTACTATGATAAGTTATAACAAATTATTTTAAGGGAGGCTGAAATGAAAACGCTATATGTATCTGATCTTGATGGCACACTTTTTAATACCGAAAAGAAAGTGAGCCGGTTTTCTGTTGATATTATCAATAAGTTTGTTTCGCAGGGAGGCTTCTTTACAATTGCTACGGCTAGAATGGCGTACGGTTGCGACTATAAGCTTAAAAATATCGACTTAAATATTCCCGGCATTATTATGAACGGAGCATGTTTATATTCATTTAATGATAAAAAATATATCGACGTTAGAACTATTGAAAACAAAAAAGTGCTTGAGATTGAAAACATTCTAGATGAATGCGATTGCAATGCATATATGTATTCATTTGAGGATAATGCGATAAGCATATTTTATAAGTCAGAATCGGAAGATCAGGATGCTCAATATTTAAGCAGAAGAGCGATTGAAGAGTGCAGGAAAATAAAGCGTATTAATCAATTATCGCGTGAAGCGACTGATCGCCAAGTGATTTATTTTGCGTTAACTGGAAAAAAGCAAAAGATACAATCGGTATCAGATAAGATTAAAACAGTAGAAGGTATAGAATCCGTAATGTATTTGAATATATATAACGGACTATACTGTCTTGAGATATTTGATGAAAAGGCGAATAAAGCAAATGCGTTACTTAATCTCAAACAACGAGTTTTAGCAGATGAAGTTATAGTCTTTGGTGATAATCATAATGACATTGATATGATGCATGTGGCGGATTTCAGTTTTGCTCCGGATAACGCGATTGAGGAAGTTAAACGAATTGTCACAGGAGTTATAGATAGCTGCGACGATGATGGAGTAGCAAAGTATATGAAACAAAAATATGATCTGAAATCGGAGGGTTAGTATGTCACGCAAAATATATATTACAGAGCCCGACATGAAAAAGCTAAAAGAGATTATTGATGATGAAATAGAATATGCAAAAGATAAGGACCATGTACGGGAACTTGATCTGGAATTAACGCGGGCGAAAGTGGTATCCGATGAGAAACTTCCGAATGATGTCATTACAATGAATTCTAAAGTTTTATTGTTGCTGGACGGAACTGAGGAAGAGGTTTCACTTGTTTATCCAAATGAAGCTGATGTATCGCAGAGCAAGATATCCGTGTTATCGCCAATTGGAACCGCAATCCTTGGATACCGAGAGGGAGATAGTTTTGAATGGAAAGTACCTTCCGGTATCACAAAGGTTGAAGTAAAAAAAGTCATTTATCAACCAGAAGCATGGGAAAGGCTTGCGGCAAAACAATCGTAAGCAGACTTTGTTGCATTAATTAATTTGGGAGTAAAGAATGGGGTTTCTTGAGAATGAGAGTATAGGGATTGATCTCGGTACAGCAAACGTCCGTATATATGTAAAGGGAAAAGGAATTGTACTAAGCGAACCATCAGTGGTTGCGGTTAACAGAAATACTGGGGATATGCTTGCCATTGGAGAAGAAGCCCATGCTATGCTTGGTAGGGCGCCTGGAAATATTGTTGTTGTGCGCCCGCTGAAAGATGGTGTTATTTCAAGCTATCATGACACTGAGAGGATGCTGCGTTTTTTTCTTCGCAAAGTTATCGGCAGAAGGCTGTTTTTCAAACCAAGGGTGATGGTGTGCGTACCATCAGGAGTGACTGAGGTTGAACGGCGGGCATTAATTGAGGTGACAGAGGAAGCCGGCGCGAAACAGGCCAACCTGATTGAAGAGCCAATCGCAGCCGCAATCGGTGCCGGTATAGATATTGGGGCTCCATATGGAAACATGATCATCGATATCGGCGGCGGAACAACTGATGTTGCAGTTATTGCGTTAGGTGGCATGGTCGTGAACGAATCAATAAAAGTTGCCGGGGATAAACTGGATGAAGCTGTGATCAGATATATGCGAAAAAAGTATAACATTTTTATCGGTGAAAAGACCGCCGGAAATATTAAAATGAACATTGGTTCTGCATTTCCAAGGAAAGAAAAAGCTTACATGGAGGTGGCAGGCCGAAATTTTGTGTCGGGCTTACCCAAGACAATAACGTTAAATTCTAACGACATCATAGAGGCTTTTGATGAACCTTTAAGCTCTATGTTAGAAACTATCCACAATGTTCTTGGACGCACGCCCCCCGAGCTTTTATCTGACATAACGGAAAATGGTGTTTGTATAACCGGGGGAGGCGCGCTTTTGTATGGCCTGGACAGGCTTATTAGCGAGAAAACCGGCCTGCCATGCTATGTCGCAGAGGACGCTATTTCTTGCGTCGCTATCGGGACTGGAAAAGCGGCGGATAACATAAGCACGATTCCAAAAGACAGTATTCAAGATTACCGCATGGGTGATTACTAAACAGCTAGTATGACGTTAGTAAGGAGTTTGATTCAGATATTCATTGGTTGTTTTTGAGTATTGTAACAGATTCAGCATCAAATGAAAGAAGCTCTTCGTTTTTAATCTTAGCAAGTTTTGTTATCGGTTTTATGTTTAAATTCCATATAAGCATGATCCAATCTGGTAAAAAGGTTAAAATGTCACTATATTCCCAGTATCAGCTTTCGTGTTAGCATAAGATTATCCGAGATAGTGGAAACAAATACAACTGGAGTAAAATAATGGAAATTATCAAATTGGACCCACATCATCTTCGTAGAGCGTCTGAGGTCTTGGCCAATTCTTTCTTTGACTGTCCAAGGTTTACCTTATATTTCCTTGATTCGAAGCGTCGTGCTCGTTTTTTGCCGTGGTATTTTAGAAATATCTTGCGTACGGCTTTACGCTTCGGTGAAGTGTATACTTCTCCTGATCTTTCAGGCGTAATCTCGATTATGCCTCCAGAAAAAACAAAAATCTCCATATTAGAATATATTCAAAACGGATTTTTACTTTCTCCGTTTGCGCTTGGCTTTAGGAATTATTATCGCTCCATGGAATGTGAAGATTTTGTTGATAAAACTTGAATAGAGTTAATGATAAACCGGCAATATTTCTATATATGGACTCTCGCGGTTGATGTGGATAAAAAGTCAAAAGGTATTGGGACCGCGCTTGTTCAACAAGTTATTGATGATGCCAATGCCAGAAAGCTACTATTTACCTTGAAACGCATAAGTAGAGAAATGTAGAATATTATCAAAAGCACGGTTTCAAACTGGTATACAATGCATGTATCCTAAAATTCAATTACCGAATCTGGTGTATGCTCCGCGAACCAGATTAATAACGATGAGCTGAAGTAAAGGTGTCTGTCCAATTTTAAAAAGTAGCAAAAGTGAATAAGAGAACCATGAAAACGGTTCTTAACAACTCTGATAATGCTGAATATAATAATTATAAATGAATTGGTGCGCGCTCATAATCGACCCTATCCCACAGAATTGTACAAGTTGAAAGTGAGAATTTCGGATTATTGAGGGTCTTCCGGAAACTGGTCAGGTCAAAATGTTAGTAATTTCGGATATATTCTAGAAGTAATTGGATGGCAGATTCCATCGCCAAAACATAATCTCTTGGAGTTAAATTCCCTAGGGAACTGTGGGGCCGAAAGTCAATGTAATCTATTCGCCACACTTGACTATATGATAGTTCAGAGCGAATATGTAACCTATCAAAAAAATGAAGTGTTATTCATTGGTTGTTTTTGAGTATCGTTACAGATTCCGCATCAAATAAAATGAGCCCATCATGCTTCATTTTAGACAACTCCCTAGAAAGCGATGTTCGCTGTACGCCGATCTTTTCCGCCAGTGCCTTCTTGGTCATATTCAGCTGAACATGATTAGAATTTTGCTTTTTGCTTTCATACTTAAGGAAGCTCATCAGACTTTCCCTTATGGTTTTGTTGATATAGTGCTTAATTTTATCGCCCAAAATAAAGGCGTGGTCTGAAACATATTCCAAATACATTTGTAAAAAAGCTGGATTGCTGCAGAATGTTTTAAACAACAGATCTTTTTCGATTCCAACAATTACAGAAGGCTGTTGAGCTGTAATGGTCATCGGATAACATGGATTTCTGGAAAACAATAAATTTCCTCCCAGAATATCATCACTATAGAACTCTGCGATAGCAAGCAAGCCACCGGACTCGTCAATACGCTCCACCGCCACCTTGCCGGAAAGGATTATTTCCAGACTGGTGCATGGCTCTCCCTCAAAATGAATAACAGTGTTTTTCTTGTATGAAACGAGTCGAAACCTATTTTCTTTTACATAGGTTTGTATGTCTTCGGGCCGCAACCCTTTAAGCAAAGTTGAGACCTGCAAAAGTTTAAAATTTTGATTCAAACAACAATCCCTTCCTGCTGTGTTACCTTGGTAACGCCATTTTTCTCATTATAGTCTTATAGTATAGATATATTCAAGTAAGGGGAGGAATTTTGTGGACATATTTACGCTTATATTTCTAATCATCGCGGTTGGATTGACAGTGGCATCTATCATAAAAAATAAGAAGAAAACCTTTGCGGCAATGAAAAAATCTAAGAGCATGATGGGAAATATGCTTGGGGAAATCATCGCCATCATATTTTTAATTGGACTATTGCTTACATTGATACCACCAGAAACCATAAAGTCTGCGCTGGGCTCTGCGAACACCTTTTTATCAACAATCGTGGGCGCTTTAGTGGGCAGTATCACGTTAATTCCCGCATTTGTAGCGTTTCCGCTGGTAGGTTCTTTAGTCGATGCGGGTGCCAGCATAATACCCGCTGTTGCGTTTCTCACCACATTGACCATGGTGGGGGTTGTCACATTCCCGCTTGAAAGAAAAGAGTTCGGTACTAAATTCGCACTAACCAGAAACATCTTGAGCTTCGGCTTTGCGGTTGTGATTGCTCTGGTAATGGGGGTAATTTTATGAAAACATTAAATATATTAAAGAAAAACAAGCTGCTTGTGCTTGTTGCACTGGTATATGGAATCTTTTTCATGGCAGCTCCTCAAACTGCCATGAAATCAGTTGGCAACAGTGTCTACTATCTCGTTGAAATGCTGCAGGTACTTCCCGTGATATTTCTTCTCACTGTGGTGATTGAAGCATGGGTGCCAAAAGAGTTGATTATGCGGGACTTTGGTGAAAAATCAGGGTTTAAAGGCAATCTGCTTTCGTTGCTCCTGGGAAGTATTTCTGCCGGCCCTATTTATGCGGCCTTTCCAATCAGCAAATCGCTGCTTTCAAAAGGTGCAAGTGTAAGAAACATAGTTATTATCTTAAGTTCGTGGGCGGTTATAAAAGTACCAATGCTGGCTAACGAAGCCAAGTTCCTTGGTGTGGATTTCATGATTGTTCGATGGATACTTACGGTTATTTGTATATTTGTGATGGCGTATTTAACAGCGATTGTTGTGAAGAAGAAAGATATGCCTGGTATTGCGTTAAACAAGCAAACGGACGTTTTTAGTGTAAAGGAGGAATACTGCATAGGCTGTGGCTTATGCGCTGAAATACTGCCAGATTACTACGAAATGAAAAACAACAAGGCATGTGTTAAGGCTTCACCGGATAATAAAGAAGCAGTTAAGGCTGTGATGGAATCGGCTCAAAAATGTCCAACCAAAGCCATTATTTTTGAAAAAGCAATGAAGGGGGAAATATCATGAAATGGATTGTTACGATTATAAGGGTGCTGTTTTTGGGGTTATTCATATTTCTTATTGCTACAGGCAATATGTTGCTGTGGCTTGCGCTGTTTGCGGTGAGCCTGATAGCGGCATTATTCTTCGGCAGGGTGTATTGCGGATATGTCTGCCCGATGCACACGCTGATGATTCCTGCGGAATGGCTCTCAAAGAAGCTAAAGCTTCAAACTAATAACAAACCCAAGTGGTTAAAAAATGGAGTGTTTGCGTGGATACTCCTGATTGTCAGTGCTGCAGCGATGCTTTTATCCCAAAAGCTGCTGCATATCAATTTGCCCATACTGCCCATCTGGCTGGCCGTAGCTATTTTAGTGACATTAAGATATAAGCCTTCAGTATTCCACAATTTGATTTGCCCGTTTGGCACATTGCAAAGAACCTTCGGACGGTTTGCATTGTTCACAAAAAAGGTAGACAGAGATTCCTGTATCGGTTGCAAGTTGTGCGAGAAAGCCTGCCCGTCTGAGGCAATTGTGGTAAGGAACGAAGATAAAAAGGCATCGATCAGCCAGAGGATATGTCTTCAATGTACTGATTGCGCGGCCGTCTGCCCAAAATCGGCAATCGTATACGGTAAACGGTAATAAGCGTCTGCCCAAGTCTTGCCTAGTGATTTACTAAGTGGGGTTTTGGTGTTATTATTGATATAACAACACCAAAATATTGGAGGGGTTCGATATGAAACCAAGAGGGCCATTGATGATAGAGCACAGGCTTATTGAAAAAATGCTGAATTTAGCAACTAAAGAATTGGATAATATTAAAAACGGGAACAAGGCGAACTCATCTTTAATTAGTATTATTATAGATTTTATTAAGACTTACGCAGATCGGACACATCATGGAAAAGAAGAAGATATTCTTTTTAAGGTATTAATGGATAAGGATTTAATAGAAGCAGACCAGAGCATGATGGAAGAACTCATCCGTGAGCATATTGAAGCGCGAAAAGCGGTTGGGGATCTTTATTTGGCCAACAAACAATACGAAAACGGCGACACTTCAAAGGCTAAGGTCATTTATGAAAAGCTATTCTTTTTAACCCAGTTCTACCCAGTGCATATTAAAAAAGAAGATAATGTATTTTTTCCCGAGACAGAAAAATATTTCAGCGCCGATGAACAAGAAAAAATGCTGAATGAATTTTGGGAATTTGACAGAAAGATGATACACGAAAAATACAATCAAACCTATGAATCATTAAAAGCTTTACTTTAATGGCTCCTCTAAAGCAATTTAATATAAGAAAAGGAGCATGATAAATGGTAAACGCTAGGCTAGAGCAACAAATTCAATTTATAAAAGAAATCGATAAATTGAAACAAATATTTAGACAGAATATTGTTATCGGGACAGAAAGAAACGAGAATGATGCGGAGCACTCCTGGCACTTGGCAATGATGGCAATTCTTTTTTCTGAGTATTCAACAGATAAGAACATAGATATCTTAAAAGTGGTAAAAATGGTTCTTATCCATGATCTAGTGGAGATTGACGCTGGAGATACATTTTGTTATGACGAAAAAGGTTATGAGGATAAAGAAGAACGGGAACAAAAGGCTGCCCAAAAATTATTCTCTCTCCTGCCATCAGACCAGGCTAAAGAAATTTTGGATTTATGGAACGAGTTTGAGCAATTAAATACGCCGGAATCCAGATTTGCTGCAGGCATAGATAGGTTTCAGCCTTTAATATTAAACTATAACACAAGCGGGCATACGTGGCAAAAACCAGGAATCGCGAGCGCGAAAGTGCTGAAACGAAATGAGCTATTAGAGGAGAACGCACCATTGCTTTGGGAGTATGCCAAAGCAATGATTGAGGATTCCATCCAGAAAGGGTTTTTGCAAAGATAATATATATACATTCAAGCAAAATATTTCATTGGGCGGCTCGCAAGTAATGTTAAAAAACGGATTAGACAATTGCACCTGCAAAAAAAAAGATTGCGAACGATTTGGTAAATGCGAAGAATGCATTGCCTATCATACAGCCTTTAAAAAATACGAGCCATATTGTATGCGTAAACGAATACTAGATAAGAAGAGACAAAATAATGCGAAACAAAAGTAATTCAATATGAGTCAAGAGGAAACGTGAGGAAATGGAATATACTGGAACGGGTCATTCTATTTTGCTTGAGAAGCTGATAAAATGGAACAAGCATTTAGTTGATTTGCTGCTTGCATACGAAGGGGCTGCGGAGGCTAGAAGATGATCAAGTTGAAACGGGTGTACGATATCTACGAAGAGAGTGATGGTTACAGGATGCTGGTGGACCGTCTTTGGCCCCGGGGAGTCAGCAAGGCCAAAGGCAAGATTGATGAATGGGTCAAAGAAGTTGCGCCCAGCAACCTATTGCGTAAGTGGTTTTCGCACGACGAATCGAAATGGCCTGAATTTAAACGGCTCTATTTTGAAGAATTACAAACCAAGGAAGTATTGGTTCACGCCATTATGGAGAAACAGACAGGGCACACGGTCACGTTTGTGTACGCTGCAAAGGATGAGACACATAACAATGCCGTTGCTTTAAAAGAATATATTGAGAATATACAGAGTAAAGCCATTTATAGCAAGCTGCTGCCAGTGTCTTTATTGTAAGTAATAGAAGCGGGATCGCCTTACACGTTGCAATTGCAACATAAAAATCATGGCGCTGTTGGTATAATAAATCTACACAATTTTTAAGATGTGATAAAATATTTAGGAGGTATTTCAATATGGTTGAGCAGATATTCAAACTCTCTTTTGGCAATAAAAAAGCCATCGAAAAAGTCATATTCGATGAAAATATTCATTATCTACACATGGTGTTTAATAAAGACGAGGGTCTACCGGAACACCACTCCAATTCGAACGTGTATATGACCGTTGTTCGCGGGAAGCTCTCCATCGGCCTTGATGAACAGGAAATCCATGAATACGAGGCCGGGACTCTTCTGAAAATCCCGTTTCAAACTAAAATGGATGTCAAGAATCTGCATGATGAGACATTGGAGTTGATTGTCATAAAGGCGCCTGCTCCGAAAAGCTAAAAAATAGATTTTATAAAATGGTGTCGTAATGTTTGATGATATAAGGAGGATTAAAGTGGGTAAGGCAACGCAAGATCTGCGAAAGGAACATGATGCTATCCTTTATGTGTTACAAATACTCGATCAAATGATGCTATCGGATAGCAGCGAATCTGAATCTCTGCTTCGTTATTATGACGAGGTGATCTATTTCTTAAAAACATTTGTAGATAAATGCCACCACGGCAAAGAAGAGAATTATTTATTCAAAGAGCTTGTTCAGAAAGGAATTCCTAATGAGGGTGGTCCCGTCGGCCAAATGCTACAGGAACATGCTCAGGGGAGAAGCTACATAGCACAAATGAGCCGCTGTCTTGATGAAAAGGATATTAACGGATTCAATAACGCCGCCGTGCAATACCGCGACCTGTTGCGTAGCCATATTGAAAAAGAAGGCAATGTACTTTTCCAAATGGCGGATAATGTGATTGACGAAAACGAACAAGATATTCTGTTCGAAAAATTCGAGCAATATGAAGAGAATGTCATGGGACACGGTATCCACGAAAAATTACATGCTATGATTGATACGTGGGCAGAGGCTTTTGGCGTAGAATAAGAGTTTATAAAAAGTGTATGAGAATGGAGAAAAATAATAAATGAAAAAATACAGATGCATCCCCTGCGGTTACATTTATGATCCTGAGCAAGGTGATCCGGACAGCGGAGTTGCTCCCGGAACATCCTTTGAAGACCTTCCAGACGATTGGGTTTGCCCGGTCTGTTTTGTGGGGAAAGATGATTTTGAACTTATAAAAGACTAAATATTTTGGGGGAAATTTAATATGAGCATGTTTTGTTATCAATGTCAGGAAACGGCCAGAGGAACCGGCTGTGAAGTCCGCGGAGTGTGCGGAAAGACCGAAGAAGTTGCCAAATTGCAGGATTTACTGATCTACACACTAAAAGGTGTATCAGAAATAGTGGTGAAAGGCAAGCTTGATATCGCCAATCTGCATGATGCCAATCATCAGGTGTTGAATAGTTTATTCATGACTATAACCAACGCCAACTTTGACGATGCAGCAATCGAAGCGCAGATAAAAAAGGTTCTTTCTCTAAGAAATGGACTGAAGAAAACCGTGACCGCAAGTGATCTGCACGATGCCGCGAGCTTTAATGTGGATACCAGAGAAGTCATGCTTTTAAAGGCAGCAGGTATTGGTGTATTGTCTTCCGAAAACGAAGATGCCCGTTCTCTGCGCGAGATGATTACATATGGTTTGAAGGGTATGGCGGCTTATGCTGAGCATGCACTAAACCTTGGCAAGGAGAACCTGGAGATTTATGCGTTTATTTATGAGGCGCTGGCCGCGACGCTGGATAACACGCTATCTGCCGATGATCTGGTTGCGTTGACGTTGAAGACCGGAGAACATGGCGTAAAGGCGATGGCCCTTTTAGATGAAGCCAACACCTCCAAATACGGTAATCCGGAAATCACCGAGGTGAATATCGGCGTTCGTAAGAATCCGGCCATTCTGATATCAGGCCACGATCTGACCGACTTGGAACAACTGCTGGAACAAACTAAGGGGACTGGCGTAGATGTCTATACCCATAGCGAAATGCTTCCGGCGCATTATTATCCTGCGTTCAAGAAGTATGACAACTTTGTGGGTAACTATGGCAATGCGTGGTGGAAGCAGGTTAGCGAGTTCGAATCCTTCCATGGGCCGATTCTGTTTACTACCAATTGCATTGTCCCGCCAAAAAGTGAGGAGGTCAGGAACCGCATCTTCACGACAAACTCATCGGGCTATCCCGGATGCCCGCACATTGTGGCGGACGCAGACGGCAAAAAGGACTTCTCTCAGATTATCGTACTTGCCAAAACGCTCTCTGCGCCTGATGAGATTGAAACGGGCAGCATCGTAGGCGGCTTCGCACATAATCAGGTAATCGCGCTCGCCGACAAGGTTGTCGAAGCAGTCAAATCCGGTGCTATTAAAAAATTCTTTGTCATGGCTGGCTGTGACGGCAGGATGAAGTCAAGAGATTATTACACCGATTTTGCGAATAAGCTTCCGAAAGATACGGTTATCCTGACAGCTGGCTGCGCCAAATATCGTTACAATAAGCTGGAGTTGGGCGATATTGGCGGTATACCGCGTGTATTGGACGCCGGACAGTGCAATGACTCCTATTCCCTGGCGATTATTGCGCTTAAGCTCAAAGAGGTGTTCGGCTTGGATGACATTAACAAGCTGCCTATCGCTTTCAACATTGCCTGGTATGAGCAAAAGGCCGTAATCGTTCTTCTGGCGCTTTTATATCTGGGCGTAAAGAACATCCATCTCGGACCGAGTCTGCCTGGATTTCTGTCGCCTAATGTCGCCAATGTACTTGTTGAGAAGTTTGGCATTTCAGGAATTGGAACAGTAGAGGACGATATCGAACTGTTTATGGCTTAAAAATATCGCAACCACACCCATGTGGGATTGTATCCTCGGCCCCACATGGGTGTTATCATATCTGGTGATTGATTGAAAGCTCTATGGTTGTTAGTAGTGGAAAAGGATGTATACATCATGAAACTTGGAATTATACTTGAAACAAGGGAATTTGAAAAGGCATGGAATGCATTTCGTTTTGCTGTAACGGCGAAAAACGAAGCCCATGAAGTTAAGGTTTTTCTAATGGGTGAAGCCGTTGAATGCGAGGCGCTTACTCATGAAAAGTTTGATGTAGCGCGGCAACTTAAAGCATTTATTGAAGTAGGCGGAGAAATACTTGCTTGCGGTACATGTTTAAAGTCCCGCAAAATGGAAGGGTCAGATGTTTGCCCTATTTCAACGATGATCGATTGCGTTAAAATGGTAGAATGGGCAGATAAGACTGTCACGTTTTAAGGCAAGCGAAAGCGGAAGCTTTAACGACGCAAAATGATTTTTCGCATGTTCGGCCTATTTTCGATTACTATTTTATAAACATATAGTAGTTATTGTTTAAGCTTGATATTAAAAAATAGACTTAATGGGTCTTGAAACGGGTGATAGAAGTGTCGATTTGTCTGATTGACTATTGGGAAGAATCAAAAGCACCGCTCAAAAATTTCATCAGGAATCGTGTGTCAAATGAAGAGGACATTGAAGATATTCTTCAGGATGTTTTTTTGAAACTCATAAGTAACATAGACAAATTAATGGACGATCAAAAGGTCCATGCCTGGATTTACAGGGTCACTCGAAACGCGATAATAGACTATTATCGGAGAAATCATAAGAGCTTAGATTTAGAAAGCATTCCGGAAGAACTGCCGCTTGTTCTGGATGAAGATTTGACTTTTAACAAAGAAATAGCTTATTGCTTAAAAAATATGGTTGATAAGCTTCCTGAAATATATAAGCAAGCAATTCAAATAACCATTTTTGAAAACCATACCCAGAAGGAATACAGTGAAATGGTGGGTATTTCCGTGTCCGGGGCAAAGTCACGGGTGCAGCGTGCAAGGGATATTCTTAAGGAAATGGTACTTGGGTGTTGCAGTTTGGAGTTTGATGGTCTGGGGAATATAATTAATTACAAAAAAAGAAGCTCAAACTGCCAATTTTGTTGAGAATGTTGAAGAATAAATGCGTCCTTTTTCAACTAAGTACGTCTTTACAAATAGACGTATTTTTTTTGAAAGGAGGTAGCTTATGAAAAAAAATAGAGAAGATATACGAAACGCTATCCGAAAAAACTATGCGGAAGTGGCTAAGAGCGGTTCGACCGGGGGATGCTGCGCAGGAGGGTGCTGTTGCAGCGGCGTTCCAGTTGATATTAAGGATTCGGCTAAGAAATTGGGATATACGGAAGCGGATCTTAAAAATATGCCCAAAGACGCCAATATGGGGTTGGGATGCGGCAATCCTATAGCAATTGCTGAATTAAAAGAAGGAGAAAGTGTACTTGACCTTGGATGCGGCGGTGGCTTTGATTGTTTCCTTGCCAGCCGCCGGGTTGGAGCATCAGGCTATGTAATCGGCGTTGATATGACCCCTGATATGATCGCACTCGCAAGAAAAAATGCCGATAATGGTGGATATACACGAGTAGATTTCAGATTAGGAGAAATTGAACATTTGCCCGTTGCCGACGAATCAATCGATGTTATTATTTCTAACTGTGTGATTAACTTATCTTTAGATAAAGAGCAAGTTTTTAAAGAAACATTCAGAGTTCTGAGACAGGGCGGAAGACTGTCCGTATCGGACGTTGTCGCAACAGAAAAGCTCCCTGAACAGACACGAGAAGATTTACAATTGGTTTCAGGCTGCATTGGTGGCGCTGAATATGTCGAAGACGTTAGAATAATGCTTCAAAACGCTGGATTCAGTGACATTCAGTTAACCCCAAAAGAAAATAGCAGAGAGATTATAAAATCATGGGGGTTTGGTAAAAACGTCGAAGACTATGTCGCATCGTTTATTATCGAAGCAAATAAACCAGTAATCAACAAAAAAGAGGAGAGATGATTTTGAAAACGCTTAAAATTGAATGGAGACACCTTGACGTAGAAGGTGATACTTGTGATCGCTGCTATGATACGGGTGAAAATCTTGCAAATGAGGTAAAGAGATTAAAAAGGACTCTTGAGCCTCAGGGTATTGTTTTCGAACTGACCGAGACAAAACTTGATGATAATCAAATCCCACAATCGAATACCGTGCTGTTTAATGGAGTCCCCATTGAAGACATACTCGATATAGAAGTTTATGATAACTATTGTGAGTCTTGTACTGCTTTATTGGGAAAAGAAACATATTGTCGAGCGGTTAAATTTGAAGGTAACGATTACGATGATATCCCCGCTAAAGCCATTCGCCAGGCGGCGTACAAAGCTTTAGGAATAGAAGAAAAGCAGGAAACATCAAAGAATTCCGGCTGTTGCTGCAGCGGTAACAGTGGATGTTGTTGTTAACACTGTTTCAAGTTAACAAAGAAGTGGGCGGTTAAGTAAAAACCGCCTTCTTTTTATTGCTTTTAACAACACACGACGGTTCAGTGGTGAGGAAACATACGCAGCAGTTGACTAATATCGACGCACGTTGAGTGAGTAAATATTAAACATTGGCGACGTGACGCTGTTAAACGCACGAATGGTTGTATTTACGAATGCCAATATAACGAGCAAGACATTTGACAGCCTTGATTATAAAACGGAAGCTGATACACTTAAGGTAACATATAAGAACATTGACAATTTAATAATGTTCATGCTGCATTAGCTTCCTATTTCTATTAAGGAGGAAGCGATGAAAGTTTTAGAAAAAATCAGAGAAAACAGAGGAACGGTACGTGCGGCGGTTTATGCAAGATTCTCTTCGGATAACCAGAGAGATGAATCAATTGATGCTCAACTTCGTGCGATAAACGAATACGCAAAGCGAAATGATATTATCGTTGTTGCTGAATACATTGATCGTGCAAAATCGGCAATGACAGATAACCGTCCTGAGTTTTTGACAATGATCAAGGATGCAAAGAAAGATCTGTTTGATGTGGTCATCGTTCATAAACTCGACCGGTTTGCGCGAAACAGAAGTGATAGCATTGGTTACCGGACAGAGCTTAAGAGAAGCGGTATATCTCTCTTAAGTGTTTTGGAATATCTGGACGACGGCCCGGAGAGCATTATCCTGGAGAGCGTACTTGAGGCGATGGCTGAGTACTATTCTAAAAACCTTGCCAGAGAAGTACAAAAAGGCATGACTGAAAATGCACTTAAAGGACTGCATACTGGCGGTACCGGAGCGCTTGGTTACAATGTCGATCCCGATACAAAAAAGTACACCATCAATGAAAAAGAAGCTGAAGCCGTTCGAATGATATTTCAGATGTATATAGAAGGGAGCGGTTACGGTGTAATCGCAGATGCGCTAAACGCTCAGGGGTATATGACCAAAGCCGGAAAACCTTTCAGTAAAGGCTCCATTTCAAGTATTCTGAGAAATGAACGATATACCGGCGTATACATCTTCAATCGCATGTCTTCAAAGGATATTGATGGCAGGAGAAACAGCCACCTGTATAAAGCTGAAGAAGAGATGGTTCGTATTGAAGGCGGAGTGCCACAGATTATTTCCAAGGAAGACTACCAACTTGCTCTTAAAAAAATGGAATCACGCAGAAAAATCAGGTCATGCAATAACGCCAAAGAGGTCTACCTGCTTTCCAGAAAAGTCATCTGCGGAGAATGCGGGAGAGTCTATACGGGAAACCGGAAGAACTCCGGACGCAAAAAGACGTTGCATGTGACCTATGCTTGTACTGGCAGAAAGAGCCGTAACGGCTGTGAGAACAAAGAAATACGCAGGGAATACCTTGAAACCTTTGTTATGGAGAAGCTTGCAGAATATCTTTTTGATGAAACGCTGATTCCAAAAATCTGTGCGGCCTACGGTGAATATCAACTGAGCAAGAATGCCGGGCATATAAATACGAAGGCGAATTACGAGAAGAAGATCAAAGAAGTCACGAAGTCTATCGACAACATTGTTGAAATGATTATGGCATCGCCATCAACCGCGTTAGCAAAGAAGCTCAGCGAGCTTGAACAAGAAAAAGAACGTCTAAATGAAAGCTATCAGGAGCTTTGTAAGAACGCCAATATCAAGCAGCTTAATGAAGAAGAGATCACAAAGATGTTCAGGATTGCAAGAAATCAGCTTGAAGTCGGTACTCTGAAAATGACTAAGGTATTGGTAGAGACATTTATCGATAAGGTTATTGTCTATAAAGACTGGGTAGAGGTAGTATTCAACTTCTGCAAGGATATATCAATAACCAAAGAGATCGAGGACATCGTAGGTTCTATTAAGCTCTCAGAAGGAAGCGAAAATGCTTCTGGCCAGGGCCAGAATGCAATATTGTGCGACGGGGGCAATTCTCCCCTCGTCACCACCAAGATAAGTTGACAAACCTGATTTATAAAAATGATTATTTCAATAGGCACAAGAGAAAGTTGTGTCTTTTTTGTTTTCTTAAAATTAGGAGGATTGATTATGGACAGAATAAACGAGCTAATTTCAGAAGGAATCAGAAAAGGTTTTTCTGATGGCAATTCAAAAATGGCGAATCGAACCTGCTATGGCTATAAACAAGACGTTCAAGGCAATCTTGTTATTAATGAGCATGAAGCAAAAAACGTTCTAAGTATATTCGAACTTTATATATTGGGTTATAGTCTGGGGAAAATAGCCGATTTTCTATTTGAAAAAGGCGTGCAATCTCCAACGGGTAAGCCCAGGTGGAATAGAGAGGCAATTGATAAGTTGCTTTCAAATGAAAAGTATATCGGAGACGCTTTACTACAAAAGACGTTTGTAAGTGACGGAAGACAAGTCAATAATACCGGAGAATTAAAGCAGCACGTTGCACATAATAATCATCCGCCTATAATTACAAAAGAACTGTTTGAAGAAGTTCAAACTGAAAAGTTTCGTCGTACTAATATCACACGGAGCGAAGGCGGCTCTGAAAGAAAAGCTACAAAGTATAACAGCGGCTATGCTTTGAGTGGGCTTATAATATGTTCAGAATGTGGAGGAGTATATCGCCGTATTACGCGAAGTGCTAAGGATCATAAAGAGATAATTTGGCGCTGTAGTAATCGAGTTGAACAGCGGGGACAAATATGTAAAGGCTCTCCAACAATTACTGATCAGGAGGTCAAAGAGTTCTTGCAGCAGAAATTTAAGGTTGCAGAACTTGACGATCAAGTAATAAGAAAAAAGGTAAGGAGCATAATAGTTGGCTCAACAAAGAAATTGTCTATAATACGTAAAGACCAAGAAAAGGATATGACATTATAGTTAGGGCCTAAATATATCCACTCATGGTGTAGGAAATTTGGCACGTATTCTCCATAGTGCGCTTTTATAGGAAAAAATTATATGAGTTAGAATTGTGGAATGCTGTCGATCACACATGATCAGTTTTTTAGCTAATATTTATATTATTAAGGTAATATAATTGATACTATATCTCTTTTATGTTATATTATTCATTGTAAAATATGACTATTATCAAATATTATTCATATAAAGGGTGTCTAAATGCAGGAAGAAAAGGGGTCGGGGTTGAGGACAAGCACACTTTTTCGCCGACTATTCAAAACAGCTGACATCAAAGACTTTATTGAAAATAACCAAGTAGACCTAAAGATACCAGTTTTTCATGACTATATCGAACAGATGCGCAACGAACGCGGAGAAAAGAAAAGCGATATAGCAAGCCGAGCTTCTATCGAAAAGGCTTTTTGTAATCAGCTTTTTAACGGAACGCGAAAACCCTCCAGAGATAAAGTGATTCAGTTGGCCTTCGGTTTTGGGCTTGATCTGGAAGGAACTCAGAAGATGCTTCAGATTGCACAAAAAAGCCCGTTATACCCCCGGCTTAAAAGAGATGCCGCCATCATCTATTGCATCAATCATCTTTTCAATATTGATAAAACCCAAAGCTTGCTGCACGATCTTGGATTACAGATACTTGGGGAAACATAATGATGGATAAAGAAATCTTAAATGATTTCCTTAAGGAATATGACGATAACTATTATCCTAAGGATTTTCTTGAAAAATATGAGCCTATGGAATGCCTTGCGCAAAATCAGATGGGAGAAACTCTGCTCGTCAGAGACAGCTTCAATACCGACTATATAGCAAAGTGCTATACTGACACTTCCTTATTATCTCAAGCATCAGAAAATGAATTACTGAAAAAGCTCCATCATAGAGGTTTGCCTGAGCTGGTGGAGGAGTTTCAAAACAAAAACATGCTCTGTGTCGTACGTCAGTTTGCGCAGGGTGACCCGTTAAGCCAGCTTAAAGAACGGCTTTCGGAAAAGCAGGTCATCAATATCGGCATACAACTTTGTGAAATACTCGCGTATCTTCATAAGCAAAAGCCACCAATCATACACCGGGATTTAAAGCCGCAAAATATTATAATAGATGAAAGCGGAAAAGTGACGCTGATTGACTTTGGCATTTCGCGTGAGTATGACGAATCCGCACGGGCAGACACCGTTTTCTTCGGAACGCAGGAATTTGCGCCGCCCGAGCAATACGGGTTTTCTCAAACCGATAATCGCGCTGATATATTTTCATTGGGCGTAGTTCTTTCCTGGCTGCTAACTGGGCGCACATCATTGAAGGCTTTACGCTTAAAGAACCGCAGATTGGAACATATCGTGCGCAAATGTACGGCCTTTGCGCCGAAAGACCGATACCGTGATGCGGAACAAGTTAGAAGAGCACTTCAAAGCGCCGACGGGCACAAAAAGAAAAAGACGCTGCTGGTGCTTGGCATGGCGCTTGCATCGTTTGTATTGCTAAATGCAGGGTTTGCGATCGGAAGATTTACCGATATCAGGCCTCCTGTTTTCTATAACAACTCCGATGCATATTTTTCCGAGCCGCTTGTTGAGCAGGCGGTGCGTCTTCAGCTTGGCAAGTCGGAAGATGAGCCTATTCAAGTGGAGGAACTAAATAACGTTAAGGAGCTGTATATCTACGCCGGCCATACCGCAAAAACGCAGGAGGAACTGAACGAACTGCGCGGGCAGGTTAACAGTGGTGAGATCGAAGCAGGAGAGGGAGCTATATCTGATCTGGGCGATATCGCCAAACTAAAGAATCTTCAGCAACTAAGCTTGGGGTATCAGGATTTTACAGACATATCCGCGCTTGTGCAGCTTTCCGGCCTTCAATCGCTGGAACTTTACTCTTGTCCTGTCACCGACATCGAAATCATCCGGCAACTTCCGGGGCTGAAACATTTTCTATTGACGGATTGTGACGCCGTTATGGATCTGTCTCCGCTGGCAGATTGCCCAAGCATCAGGGAACTGATTTTAGTCAGTTGTTTGACGGATGATTTTTCCCCGCTTGCTTCGCTCGGGGATATTGAGTATCTGCATATGATCAATATGGATACTGAAAAATACCTGCCGTATCTAAACGGAAAAACGATACATCAATTAAAGATCGCGGCGTCTTCGCTCGCATCGCTTCACGAACTGGCCGGAATTGAGGATTTGGAGAGTTTGGAGTTGGACGGCGTAGAAATTAAATCGCTGTCGGGGATCGAAAACCTGGCGAGCCTCAACAATGTGGGAGTATGGAATATGCCGGATATTGACCTTTTACCCCTTATACGGCTCCCTAATCTTGAAAACATTACGCTCACCGAGGATATGCGGGGCGCGGCGCAAGCGCTGACGGGAACCAATATAGAAATTACATATCAGTGAGGGTAAATATCAAAAAAATACCGAAAGGTGTGCAGTCTGCACACCTTAAATTATTTTAAACTGCTACAATTCTTTTATCAGCTTCATATTATTTGAGAACAACTTTACTTTAAGGATAGAAAATAATATTTCCACAATTGTAAACAGCGCAAGGAGGCAGTCATGGAACAGTTGGAGATTTTTAATGAGGACGGCAGCGGTACCGGAATATATAAAGACCGCAATGCAGTTCATAGGGACGGAGATTTGCATGCCAGCTCCCATGTATGGGTAGTACGGGATGACGCGGAAGGCAACAGCTTTTTTGTCCTGTTGCAGCAGCGCAGCCCTGACAAGGACGCTTTCCCGAATTGCTTCGATACCTCCTGTGCAGGACATGTTGCCAAAGGGGAGACATATGAGACAACCGCGAATAGAGAGCTTGAGGAAGAGCTTGGTATAAAGCCGGGAAAGGGACTTGAATTTCTGTTTGATCAGCATGTAAGCTGGGAAGCCGAATTCCATGGATCGAGATTTATCAACAACGAAATTGACCGAGTGTATGTTTTAAAAGTAAATGATATTGATCTGGAGCGATTTCAAAAGGAAGAAATCTGCGGCCTTTATTGGCAGAAAGCTTATGACGTGCTGACAGCATTGAGAGCAGGTGACCCCCGTTATTGTATACAACCCAACATATTTGAAAGACTTATGGAAAAGATGACAGCGAGGGCTTGACCAAAGATGTATAGAAAGTTGCCCCTTGTGGCGTTTATTCTTGCGAGTAAAAGGTTAATGCAAATGGAGGTTCATTATGGAGAAGAAAATGTCCACCGGCGATTTACTAGAAAGCCTATTTAAAACAGATAACATTGATCAGTACATCACTCATACGGACTTGCCGGATTTGCCGTCATTTTCAGATTACATCAGAGAGCTATGCATGAGCATGGGTGAGACACCACAGCATGTCATTAAGCGTTCCGGCATTGAGCGAACCTATGGGCATCAAATTTTTAATGGCACACGCAGGCCATCACGCGATAAGGTAATACAACTGGCCATTGGGTTGGGTGTGGATGTGGAAAAAACGCAAAAAATGCTGAGAATCGCGAAAAAGAACGAACTGTATCCACGGGTAAAACGCGATGTTGCGCTGCTGTACTGCATCACGCACGGTATGGGGTTCTCTGAGACACAGGAAGCGCTGGCGCATTTAGATCTTCAAGCTCTGGGGGAATAAACCTTTCGGTAGTGTTGGTTCAATCCGGATACAGAAAATTGAAAGGGGTTGCGTCATGGGTATAATGATGGGCTTGGCATACTACTGCTTTATATTTCGGTATTCATTATCCGGTCGATACGTGAGTCAAAACGAAACCCTGAAATATGTTCTCACTGTGGAGCGGTGATTCGTTATAAGCGTCTGGAGTCCGTCTGGGATGAAAATTGCCCGATTTATCATGGAACGGGGCTGGGAAACGGCGGATATACTGGAGACTCGGGAGAATGTACCTGTGGATACTATATTCAAGTTTGTCCGCACTGCGGGGGTGGCTATGAGTAACCGTGACGTTCTGGACGATCCGACGATAGCCGGTATCTACAAAATGCACCAAGAAGCAGGCAAAATGGAGGCGCGCGCCCGTGATATCGAAGAAAATGGCACGGATTTTGTGACGCCCTGCGATTCGGAGTTTGAAGGCAAGTATTGCGAGGAGTGCAAGTTCTTTATGGTGTGCCAGAGTCATGACCTCACATTTTTATTTGAAGAAGCATGGAAAGGATACCTGCAATCAGAAGAATTGATCCGGCGCGAAGTGGAAACGTCGGACAGCGAGGGGGCCAATGCGGTGCTGGCGCAGATACTAATGGATATTCACATCCACCCGAATTCTGGATTAGAACAGGATACGATAACGCTGTGGGAAGCACAGTATCTCTGGCTTAAGCTATACTTTAATACGCGAAAAGGATGCTATTTGGAAATGGCGCGTATGTGCGAAGGTTTTCGCACTGCTTACGCGGTGCTGTCGGAAAATCAGGATATTGAACAGGGTGATTAACCGGGCTTCGATTATCTCGCTCATACAATGGAGGTACCGCTATGAAAACAGGGCTAACGGAATGCTGGCACAGGTTCATAGAGGCTTGTCAGCTATGGAAGGCAAAAAAAGCAGAAGACAATCAGCGCCTGATGCGTATGTGGAGGAAAAGCTCGTATGAGGATGTGCGCTTTGAGATAGTCAATAAGCTGCAAAACCAAGGCTGTATGGCGATAATTGTGCAGGGCGACCCAAGCGACAGCGTGCGCGCCGAAGCGGTAAAGCGTCTGGAGGACAAGACGCTGCTGCTGCGCATCTCGCTAGAGGACGGGAGCGATTTTGTGCGTGCCATGGCGCGTGCGCATTTTGAATACGAGGGCCCGGAGCCTTGGCTTTCCGCGGAGTATGACGAAGAAGTACGGCAGGAGATACTCGATTATCTGATGTATTTCTGAGCCGGGGGAGCGACACAATGCGGACGTTGTCGGCGGAAGGCTTGAAGCTTGCGGAAGAGAGAAGCGCATGCTGCGTCATATGCGGGCAGCTATGTGACGATAAGCAAGGTTTACCGAAAAGGCAGGGTATAACAGAATGAGCACGATAAAAGAAAAAATCGCTTATTGTGTTGCGTGTGGACAGCCGAGTGAGCAAACGTGGTTGGTGTCTTTCAGTACGTTTTCTGGGCCTGATCTTGATTTTCGTCCCGCACAGCTTTTACGTTCCACGATGAAGCACTGGATCATGATATGCCCACACTGTGGTTACGTGGCGGAAAATATAAGCAAATGGCCGCGCCCGGCATGCAAAGTGCTGGAGCGGTTATATGCGACCGCAGATATAGGGCTTCCCCAATTGGGATATCAATTCCAGAAGCGCGCGCTGCACTGTGAGCATCAAAAAGATATACGAGGCGCGATTCGCGCATACCTTTGTGCGGTATGGGTCTGCGATGATGCGGAGGATGATGTCCGTGCGCGGGAAATGCGTGCGAAGTGTCTGGAATTAACCCAACGAAAGATGAGACGTTGCCGGAAGCGTGATTGGAACCGCTACCTGCTGCTGAAAGCAGATCTGCTGCGGCGAATGAGTTTTTTCGAGGAGCTGGCTACAATAGACACCTCTGATAAACGCATGAGCGAGTTCACAAAAGCGGTGATCGTTTGTCAGCAGGTGCTTGCACAGCGCGGCGACGTGGCGGCACACTGCTTCGACGAATTTAATCTGGAGATGGAGTAAGGAAACGTTGTATGGGCCTATTTAAACCGGCGTGGATGTCCACCAACTACAGGAAAGCGGAGTTAGCGCTTCAGCGGGTAAAACGTCAGGTCGTGCTCTGCCGCGCGGCGCGCAAAGCGGTTGATATGCGTATCCGGTGCATGGCCGTTGATCGGATGAATGATTCTACTATGCTGATGAGGCTGGCTGCTGACATGGTGCCGGAAGGCATTGGTGAGCGGGCGGTTGTCCGGCTGCTGGGGATTGAGCCGTTTGCGAGAGCATGGTGTGATATCTGCATGACCAACGGGAGAGCAGCCATACATAATACTCTGCTTCAAGACTGCCTCGCCTGTGTATCGCGGTATGGAACCGAGATACTGCGCCGCTAAGCAGCAGGTTATGTGACGGATCAGGCGCTGCTGAAATGGATATACGAGAATGATAAAGACGAAGCCGTGCGCGTTAATGCGCTGATTCGGATAGAAGACCAGGATTACCTACAGGCTGTGTTCGATGCGGCGGATTCCGAGGACTTGCGCTTGTGCATTGCTGTCTATATGCAAAATACCGCGTCCGCGGCATGGATGGCGCGTAATACCGAAGAACCCTATATATGCGTCAAAGCGCTCCGCAAAACAGGTGATAAGGCGCTCGCTGCAGAGATTATGGGGCAGACGCTGCACCTGGCCGTATGCGAAGAGTGCGCAAGAATGGTGAGCGCGGCCGATATCACGGATGACTGGCGGCTGGCTTTGCTGGTACTGTGCGGGCCTGAGGAGATACGTGCAGATGCAGCGGGCAGGATTCAGGATTTTACTGTGTTCGAGCGCATCGCAACGTGCAAACATAGCCGACGTTTTCCCGTAAAACACGAGTGGGAAAACATTAGCGTAAAGGCGGCAGAATACGGGTTTTCACAACGGATATATAAAAGAGAACAATCTAAAACGGAGATTAAAGGCTTAGTGAACAAACCGATTACTCACAGTGGCCATGTGAATCGAGCCATAACGATGAAGGTTATACCTACTTTACGCTGGGCTGAGGACAAAAATGAACAAACAGCGGGGTGGTAGGAAAAGTTCCGTGCGGTGAAGGAAAAACCGGCGGAAACCAGCTAGGAGGATACAATGGGTCTTTTCAAACCGGGATGGATGTCGGAGAACTTTAAAAATGCATTGGTGGCGCTGAACAAAGTTCAAAAGGAAGCAATACTTCGCGACGCGGCGTTGAATGCACCCAATCACTATATCCAAGAGGAAGCGGTAAAAAGGCTTTGGGACTGCGGGTTGATCCTCGATGTTATCAATGTGCCTAAATTAAGCGCCCCTCGTGAAGCCGCGCTTCGGCGGCTGATGGCGGTGGAGCCGCTGTGTCGCGTGTGGGACGGCCTTGAAAAGTTGGATAAGGAGTCAGTCGAAAACGACGCGAAACTGCAAAGCTGTCTGGCTGCCGTGGCTCGGTACGCAGGGGGCTACGGGCTGCGCCGAAAGGCGGCAGCACATTTGGCGGACCAGGAGGTGCTCAAATGGCTGGCGGCGAAAGACCCCGATCGGGATGTGCGAATTATTGCGCTGAAGAGGATTGGCGATCAGCAATACCTGCAGGACATGTTCGACATGGCGGAGAATGAAGAGATTCGCTTAGCCGCAATTGTCAATATGAAAAATACCGACCGCGCGGTTAAGCTGGCACACACGGCGCAGAAATCACACATTTGCACCGGAGCAGTGAAGAAAGCGGGCGACCCGGCACTTGCGCAGGTAATCATGGATCAAACGTTGAATCAATACGTGCTGTGTGAATGCGCGAAGCTGGTAAGCCCCGAAGACATCGGAGACGACCGACGGCTGGCGTTGATGGCGCTGTGCGGGCCAGAGGAGGTGCGTGTGCAGGCAAAAAGTCGTATCCGGGATTTCACGATATTTGAGCGCATTGCCATGCACGATGGCCCAGAACTGTTTCCGTCCGAATACCAGATGGGCTTTTTGTGCCAGGAGGCGTTGAAGTATGTGTCAGGGGATGAGGCGCTTTTGCGTATTCACAATGGCGCAAAGGATAGCGAAATCAGCGAGAAGGCACTGCTGCGTATCGGTAGGCTGGATACGATGCTTACACTGTTCGACAACAACCCGAAGCACTACAGAGACCGAAAATTTTTCGAGCGACTCGACGAAATCGATAAAGAATGGGTGCAAAAAGCCAGTAACCGCACCGTGGAGGGCTTGGCGCAAATATTGTCGGAGAATACGGCGGAAGAGCGGTTCGATTATACACATATTGCGACCGCACTGAGGCGCATATACGGGAAAGGACGTGCGACGCAGAGTATCGCGGCGCTTAAAGGGACTGCCGTATCTCACAGCGATTCCAGCGGCAAGGTGAACCGTGATAAGGGCTGCCACGAAGACGGAGGCTTTACCTATCTGGAACTTGACGATATAAAGCCGGAGATCGATCCGACGATATTCAGGCTGCGAAATAACAGGGATGCAGACGATGCACTGCAAGATCTGCAGTTGGTCACAAGCCAGACAGCTTTAAAAGAAATTGCGCTAGATAGCGATGTCGCGCCGAGAATACGCGCGGCGGCAGCACGCCGCATCACGGACGAATATACGCTGCTTGACGTTGCGCTTAAAATCGAGATGCCGGAGAAGCAGGATTTCAACCTGCACACGATCAAAGATCCGGATATGCTGTTGCGAATTGCCAGAGACGCAAAGGATCGGCGGATACGCAAACAGGCGCTGCAGCGCGTTCATGACGCGAAGGCGCTATATAAAGCAGTAATCGCCAACGTGCCAAAAAGTTTTATGCCTGAGATTTGCGAGCGCCTTAATGAGCTGGATGCGGACTGGGTGCAACAGCTTGACGACGCGGCAGTCAAGGCGCTGATAGACGTCATTGCGGGCAACGAAAAGGATGAGAAATTTGATTACCGGCACTTTGCCGCCGTATTGAAAAACGTCTATATGCAGGGACGATCAAAAGTGGCGATTGCAAAGCTGCATGGAAAAGCCGTGGCGCACCTTGACCTTACCGGCAAGGAATACCGCGACAAATGGTGCCATCAGGACGGCGATTATGTCTACATGGATTTACTGCCGATGCCAGAAACAACACTGAGAGAAAAGGGTGATAACAACGTTTCATATGGAGATGTAAACCTCAAAAAACAAATGGCAGAGTTTGAGGATATAAAAGATGCAAAAAAACTCAAAGCCATTGCGCTCGACGTGAGTATGCCGCTGGATATGCGGATCGAAGCCATACACCGTATCACGAATGAGAATATGCTTTGCGACATCGCGCTGAAAATCGAGAGGGTTGATATGGATTTATTGAGGATATCCGACAAAGATAAACTTCTGACTATTGCCCGCAATGCAAAGGAACTGCAAACTCGCAAGCGTGCGCTGCAGCATATCACAGATGCAAATGCGCTTTTCCAAATCGTAATATCAAACATACCGTTTACCTTTACACCGGAGATTTGTGCACGTTTAAATGAATTGGACGTGGGTTGGGCGCGGCAACTGAGCGAAACAACGGTTAGGGAGATGATATCTGTCATTGCTGAAAACGAAAAGGATGAGCGGTTTGATTACCGGCCAATGGCAGTGGCGCTCAAACAGGTTTATTCAATGGGACGGTTTACGAATGCTATAAAAGGACTCGAAAAGAAAGTCATATCCCACACGGATGTTCAGGGCAAAGCATACCGCGACGAGTGGTGCCACAATGATGAGGGGTATACATATTTCAATTTGGACGAGTAGGGAGGATTCAACGATGGGCCTGTTCACACCCGGATGGAAACATCGGGATCATGTTAAAGCGGCAAAAGCCGTCGAACGTATCAGGGATCAACAAACGTTGTTTGAGATTATCTCGGATGGAAGCTTCCACTATAAAGTAAGAAAAGTCGCGGCAGAACGGCTTACCGATCAGACGCTGCTATATCAAATTGTTATGAAACCAAACGTCTACGCTGCCGACTTGCTTGATCGAATCACCGACCAGGGACTCTTGAGTCAGATCGGGCGGCATTGCGAAACTGACAGCTTTCGCCAGAGAGCTGCCGAACGCATTGAAAACGCGGCGGTTCTCCAAGAACTTACCAAAACCGATCCCAACTGGGGAGTGCGAGCGGTTGCGCACAGACGACTGGGCAATGATCCAGAAGCTGATACGCTTATTGCGCAGTATGCACATTCAGCTTATGAAAAGCGTAAAGCAGTGAAATCTGGAAATGTATGCCGAGACGTATTGCTGCAAATATGCCTGAATGATCAGGACTCAGATGTGCGCAAAGCGGCGTTCTCAAAAATAGTTGAAAAGGCGGATATCGCCTATATAGCCTCGAATTCTACATATCCGGACACTCGTGAATGGGCGCTGGAGAGGATGCCCGACAATCAGCAGGTTTTCCTTAAAGCCGCGAAAAAGCATCGTTCGGACGCCGCATTGGCACGACTAAAACCAATGGGAATTTTAAATATTTTTCTGAGCGGCGGAGATGGTTATGCAGAAAAGGCGGGTGAACGACTGATACAGCTGAGCGAAGAAGGCCGCACCGACTGGATAGATAATACAGACGACGCCTTGCTTCAGGCGCTCGTCCATGTATGCTTTGAAAAACACTCAATGATTGCAAGCGCTTTGCTCAAGTTCATCTATAAGAACGGGAGATTTGTGGAACAAATTCATTTGTTCCGCGGACGCATGATTCTTCCCGAGCGTCACAGCGATGTGCATCATGAGTTTTATGACCTCGGAGATCACATAGATATGGGGCATACAGATGCTATTGAACAACCGATACTGTTTCAACCTGATTGATGGAGGAAATATCGTGATGGAACCGTCTTTTCGCCCCGGCAATTTCATGCTCGTGCCCACAGCGGCCTGCCAGGCCTCGTGTACCTATTGCTTCGGCCCCAACCGGGGTGAAACCATGACGCGCGAGGTGGCAGATAAAGTGCTTGATTTTATGGAACGGATCGCGCCGGAAGAGGGAAGCGTACGCGTTACATTTCACGGCGGCGAACCTTTGCTGGCTGGTGCGGGATTTTTCGAAACCATACTGCCAAAACTGCAGCAACGCTTTGGACGCAGGTTACGCCTTTCCATACAGAGTAACCTCATCGCGATGGACGAACATATGGCGCAGCTCATCCGGGATTACCGCATTGCCGTAGGAACCAGCATCGATGGCGATGAAGCGATGTGCGATGCGCAGCGCGGGAAAGGGTACTATGCTGCCAATGAGAGCGGTCGGTCGGTGCTGCTGCAATATGGCGTGGAGACCAGCCGTATTTGCACGTTTACCCATGAATCCGCGGGCGAGGCTGAGCGCGTATTCCGGCATTATGCGGGCAGTCTGCGCAGCGGAATTCCATATGCTTTGCACGGTGCGGTACGCGCACTGGGCTGCGAGCCTGACGCGTATACTGTGACCGCTCACGACATGGCCAGAATTATGCTGGATACCCTGGCTGCATACAAGAAAAATATGCGGCAGACAAGGGTATTTACGCTGGATTCCATGGCGAAAGGCTGCTTTGATGGCGAAGGGCATACGTGCACTTTTTTTCCGTGCCTCGGGCGTTTCGCCGCGATTGCTCCGGACGGCAGCGTTTATTCATGCCAGCGCTTCTGCGGGCATGAGGAATTTGCGCTGGGAAACGTGATGGACGACCTGACCGAAGCGCAGATTATTGAAAGCGCAGCGTACCGCAAATTACTGGAAAAGCAGGAAGGCGCGCATACTGAGTGCGGGACGTGCGTTCATTTCCCGTATTGCAGCGGCGGATGCCTTTACAACATGTTTGCTTCAGACACCACGAAAGACCCTTATTGCAAGGCATACCGCGCGTTGTTTGACGAGATATCGCGCGATATGGCGCTTGAGATGGGTTACATTATGACGAAACGCATACCTCCTGAGAATGCTCCGCTGCTGCAGATGGCAGGGGACCAGCCGCACCCCTACGATCTGGAGATCAACGAACAGCGTATGAGACAAGCGTCCAAGTGGGGCCGTTATCCGTATGGCGCGAGTACTGCTCTTGAGCGTTACAAGAAAAACCGAGTCAATGAACTCAACAAGCTGTATCTGCATGTCACGTTCGATTGCCCGCTGCGCTGTGGGCATTGCTATGCGCGGGGTGGCGAGAGTGAAATGAACGAAATGCCTGCAAACGCGATGCTTAATATTATCAAAGCGGCGCAGAAGTCGTTTTTTCGCGCGGTGGTGGTGACGGGCGGAGAGCCGCTTGTGCATACCGAAATCGACGCAATGCTCGCGGGAATCAGGCGTATTTCGCTGAAAGGTATGCGGCTGATACTGCGCACGTCGCTTGGCTTTCCGATTTCCGATGAGCGCCTGAAAGCTGTGTGCGAGGCCTTTCCTGAAATTGTGGTCAGCGTAGACGGCGACGAAGCGAGCCACGATGCGCAGCGCGGCGCAGGGCGTTACGCACGGACGATAGATAACCTTGAACGAATTAAGGAATTGGGCTTCATCCGCAGGGTAGGCGTCTGCGCGACGCTGACTAAAACGCAGCGCGAAGGACAAGAAGGGAAATCGGTTGATGAATTGTGCGAACGTCTTGGGATCGAAAATGTGCGATTCAGACCAATTCTACCGTTAGGTAGGGCGGAAAGCGCACCGAAGGACTCGGATTTTCTCTGCATAGACGAGAATGAGAAGAAACGGCCTTTCAGGCCGCGCTTCTCCTGCGGCTTTGGGCAGAACCTTTACGTGGAGCCGGACGGCGGCGCTTATCCGTGCTATGCGTGGTGCGGTGCGGATAAGAAGCTGGGCAACTTGCTCAAAGATAGGTTGGATGATGTTGTAGAGGGAGTGACTTTCCGTGAACTAACCCGGCACGATGTGGACATGAATGAAAAATGCAAAGAATGCGAAGTTCGATACCTTTGCGGCGGGATGTGTAAGGCATGGTCAAAAGATAAGAACATTGACAGCGGAGACTTTGACTGCACGGCTCGGAAAGCCGCGTTTATACATTTGGCAGGCATGCTCACGTAACGAAAAGGAGGATATTGTGGGTATTTTTAAGCCTTATATGACGACAAACTGGGCTAAGCAAAAAAAGGCTATCGGCAGAATACGCGACGAGAAAAAGCTGATTAAAATACTGCTTTCGGATATAGGCCATTCCGGCCTGCTCCCCGACGATCAGGTTCATTTGCGTCAGCTTTGCATTGAACGTATTAATGACCAGCAATTTCTTGCACAGTTCTTTATGGCACTGACGCAAGAACTGCCATTGGAAGCCTTCGGCTGGATAGTATTGAAACGGCTGACCGACCCAAGCTTGCTGTATGCGCTTGTGCGACAGCACCCCAGCGACTCCGGGAAACGCGCGGCTGTGAGACACCTGAGCGACGTCCGACTGCTTACCCATGTTGTGGCGGATAGCGCGCTTTCTGCAGATGTGCGTTGTGCCGCGATGGAGCGCCTGGGGGAGCTTAAACAATCCGACTGGGGCGAGGCTGACCAAAGGCTGTTTGCGCAAATTGCGATGGATGCTTCGGAAAACGGCGAGCTGCGTGCTCTTTGCGGTGAACAGATAACGGATGAGGACGCGCTATGCAAGTTGATCCTCTCATTCGCTGACGAAAAGAGCATGCAAAAGCTGTGTATCAAGAGCATTGAGGATGAATGTATCAAAAACCCAGCACTTTTGAAACAGATTGCCCTTATGGATAGCTATATAAGTGTCAGAGCCGCCAAACGTATTGATCCTGGCGACGCACAAGACGTCTTTGTCAAAACGACAGTGATAGATGCCGAAACTGCCGCTATGAAAAAAATGAAGGCCGATGAGCTTATGACGCTGTTTGAAAATTTGCCAAAAGATAGTCTAAAACGTGAACATATCGCCACATGGATACCAGTTGAATACGCGTCGGCTTGCTGGTGGCGGAGACGCGAGGCGGAATATCCGCAGCACAGCGATATTTTTAAGCAACGGCTTGCCTGGTGTGGTGGCGAGGAGGATGCTATTCGGTATGTGCAGCAATCCGGTGACAGTGGGGAGCTGCGCGGGCTTTTCCAAAAGCGCTGTTCATTTGCGCTAATCGAGGCGTTGGAAAAAAGGGTGTCGGGAGGTGATCATTTTGCCACCGTACAGTTGCGCTGGCTCTATTCCGAGGCGGAGCTGCCGGAGCCGTTCGCACAGCACGCTGCCCGCCAGAAAAAGCGATTCCGCGATGTCCACAACGACGGACCCATCAGCAGCAATTGTGCCGGCCATAGTGATTATGTGGTCAAGGACGGGCTTATTGAGCCACTATGAAACCAGTACAGCGATTGGGTTAGGTTTCAAGCCAGGGGATTTAACCGGTAGACGCAGAACTCTTAGCTGCTAATCGGTCTACAGATTATAGATGATTTAAACCAAAACAAAGGAGATATAAAGATGGGATTTTCTGATATTTTGAAAAAGACGGAAAAGGAGACCAACAACTCACTGGCATCGGGACAAAAACCGCAGATACAACAGCCAAAACGGGCGTGCGGCCTGGTTTATGAAGAAGCGGTGCAAGCAGCTCGATTCAGTCTAAGTGAAACAAGAAAAATGATGGCTCGAATCGCCGTTGGCGGCGGTTATGTGATGGGCCTCAGGAACAACGGCAGTGTTCTCTCCGCAGGTTTCGGTAAGGATGGCAGAAACAACAGCAAAGACTGGAAAAATGTTGCGGTTCTTTGCGGTGGTGGCTACTTTTCGGCAGCGATCACCAATAAAGGGACTGTGCTTACAGCCGGAGAGAATGCGCACGGGCGATGCGACGTTGCAGGGATGTGCAACGTGTTGACAGGCTCCGCTGGGATGAATCATTTTGTTGCCGTTCATGAGGATGGCAGCGTTAGTGCAGCGGGTTACAACGCCTATGGGCAATGCGATGTAAGCGGATGGAACAACGTGGTCGACGTCGCTACAGGAGATAATCATACCATTGGAATCACCGCCGACGGTAAAGTGCTTGCCGCCGGCGATAACAACTGTGGGCAATGTGATATTCCCGGAATTGAAAGCGTCATTGGGGCCGCTGCAGGCTTTAACCATACGCTTTTGTTAAAAGCTGATGGAACGGTGAAAGCGTTTGGGAACGATGCTGGCGGCTGCCTCGCGGTGGAGCAATGGCGTGATATCGTTGCTGTCGCGGCTGGTAACCATACGTCAATAGGGCTTAAGGGAGACGGTACCGTTGTTTCCGCAGGATTTAGTGAAAATGGAGAAACAGCAACACAGCACTGGCTTGACATTGTGGCCATAAAAGCCAACGCTGATATAACCGCTGGGTTAAAGCGTGATGGAACATTGTTGCTGACGGGAAAATTGTGCGATAAAAGTAAAATGACGCATGAAGTGCTGTATGACCTGACGGATTTATCATGGAATTTGTTTAAGTAGCGCATGACAAGATATCTTTCACAAGGTGAGGCTAATAAGAAAATGAGGTTTCTATTATGAAAAAGACACTGTTCACATTTCTTGCGTTGTTGCTAATTGTTTCGATGGCAGCCTGCAGTGCACCCGTTCCCGCAGTAACGGCATCACCGGAAGTACTATCGTCCGCAGCGCCCACGGTTGAACCACCGTCAGCCCCCACTGTGGAACCTGTGGCTAAGCCCAAAGAAGGCGAATTGCTTTTCGCAGGGCATAGCAAGAATTCCGGTGTTGGCGATATCAAATGCAGCTTTATTCTCTCTGCCGACAAAACGTACATCCATGACGTAACGATTAAGATCTCAAACTTAAATGCATCAGTGGGCAGTGGGGATTCAAAGACCCAAATAAAAGTTGCCTCGGCCACAGAGAACTTCGCGGGGCCGTACCCTGTTCAATATGGCAAATATACTGATGAATTTTCTGTGGGCGCGAACACGATTTCAAACCTGTGCTTTAACGAAGAGTTTGCTCCGTTCTTATTGGTGTACAACTATTTGTACAGCGGAACAGATGGCACGCAAACAACAATCGGGTGTGGCGTTTTCGGTTTCAAATTATCCATACAGGATCCCAGCACCTACTATTCGTCTCAAGCAGAAGATGAGCTAGCCGCACTAAGAGACCCCGCTGAAACCATTTTTGATGAGACGCTGCTTCGTAATTGGGATGAACAAGCCCTTCAAAGCGCCTATGGGGTTTCGGACATCCGCGCCTTTACGCCGTCCTCTCCCATTCCCAAATACTACATCGTCTGTGCGGATAAGGTGATCGATCTCGTAACAAAAAGGGAATCCGAAGGCGGGTACAACAGTGCCTCCGCCCGACATAAGCCAATCAGCACGCAGGACATGATAGAAACCTCAGGCAATCTTTTGTTCGGCGGACTGATCTTAACCGATGATCCCAACAAAGCCACCTATGCGCTTCTGTTGCATTACAGCTATGAAAACAAAATCGGGACGTTCCATTTCGGTGATGATGATTCGACCATTCCGCAATACAACGCCTCGCTGGATGCCGAATTGTTGAACCTTACAACGGGAGAGAGCATTTTCTCCGAAAGATTGTTTGACTATGCCACTACTGTCGGCGAGAGCGTGCGCAAAGAGATGCTCGATGCAGCAAAGGGCAAGCAGATCTACGGATCAAGGATTCTTCTAAGTGAGGAAAACTTCTCGGAATATTGGAGCTTTATCAACAACTAATTGATAAAAAAAGGAGGATTCACCAAATGAAAAAGGTACTGTCCGCATTGTTCGCTCTGCTGCTACTCACTTCACTGGTGGCATGTGGCACACCGACTGCGGCAACACCATTACCAACACCGTTACCAACGCCAACGCAGACAGAAACTGCGACGACTAGCGTTGTGACCTTTGCCGACCCAACGCTTGAGGTGATAGTGCGTGGTGCTATGGGCAAGCCCAACGGTGATATTACGGCTGCGGAAGCGAAAGCTGTGACAAGCTTGAACCTCGCTTTTGCGGATTGGCAGAAATACATATCGGAAAAAGCACCGATTAGCAGTATCGCCGGATTGGAGAACTTTACAAGCCTCGAGAGCCTTGATTTATCCGGCAACGCAATCACCGATATTGCACCTCTGTCAGCTCTGACCAACTTGAAAGCATTGATACTCTCCGGTTGCACGGCAGAAGACTATACTCCGCTTGCCAGACTGACCAACCTGAGTGTCTTGATGCTGGATCATTCCACAATCGCAGACCCAACACCGCTTTTAGCTCTCACCAACCTAAAATGTCTGTACCTTGAGGGTAGCCAGATTGGGAACTACTTTCCGCTTGCGGATATGCGCGCAAACCTCGAACAAGCCGACTTTGATGTGGCTTTTACCCTTGCCGAGCTTGGCTTTAACTTCAACGATGACGACAAACTGGCGTTGTATCAAACGGATAAATACGACATACGCATCAATCATGTCGAGTGGGGTGATCCGCCGCAGCAAGATTGGCAAAACTGCATTCGAGTGGTTACCGGGGCTAAGAGTGGCTATAAGAATGCTATCGGTTTCTATCCGGTGCATAACGCCTATGTTGTATGGATGTTTAATCCAAACACTCAGAAAAATTATACCTATGTTTACAATGTCACCACAAACAGCTTCAACTGTGACCGTGAAAGCATGGAGGCAATTGTACGGGAGGCGTTTAACGATGTGAACGACAAGGATGTACTGCTTACCCCCTTTGTCTTCTTTGACAATATAATTCAGGAGGCTTTAGGACTTCCCATCGATATACTGTATAGCATGCCCTTTGATGAAAATATTGTGCTGCAATCCCCGTATGAAACACTTGGATTTGCATTTCTTGATTATAAGGGAACTTATACTTACCAAGAAAACGGCATGGAAATTTCTATTCATAAACCGGAATGGGATAATAATGTCGCCGTCGAGAATAGGCTTGACTGGAGCATGTCTTTTGTTGATCCCGATGTGAAGGGCTATCAGATGCTGATTTTATATTTCGCAGATAAGAATGTTTATTTCATTTCTTTGGAAAAAGACGGCACCGAGGCAAGATTTGACTATTATCCTGCCACGAATAAATTTGAATATAACCCGCAAAGTATTGAACCCTTACGCTCGGCGCTTAACGAAGCCTTTAATGCGACGGGTGATGATTTTATGAACGTATCAATGAATATTTTCAAAGAGAGCGTTCAGGAGCGATTCGGCATGAGTGTAGAGGAATTGTATGCGCTGTCTGTGAACTAGATTGTTGAAACATATCAGATGCGCAAAAGTAGGAGGTACTAATATGGGACTATTTACACCATGGATGAGCACGGACAGAGCTCGAGCTGAAAATGCCATCGAAAATCTGAACGACCAGAGAAAGATTGCTGAAGCAGCGCTCAAAGCACCACTTGAAAGAACGCGCGCCTTCGCTGTAAAAAAGCTGACGGATCAAGAAGTAATCGCGAAAATCGCTGCAACGGATAGCTCGGTTTATGTACGAACCGAGGCAATTATAAAATGCGATTATTCAAAAATTTATCGTATTAAGGAGAATCAAGCCACAAGAAAAGCAATGGAGGAAATCTACGACGATAATATGCTGTTCAAGATAGCGGCAGAAGCAACAAGTTTCTTCGCTCGAATGAATGCCTCGAAAAAAATTATGAACGTGGAACTGCTAAAAGAACTGATCATGTCTGAAAAAGATCACCAGGTCCGCAGGAACACCGCCCAACACCTTGCAAAAATCACTACCGATCCAAACACATTGTATTTCTGTTTTCGTCGAGACCCCTATTGGAATAAGGACATTTTCGATAAGATTGACGATCTAGCCCTGCTCGAAAAAAATCTTTTGGAAGATTCAGACGAGGGGTGCCGTGCAAGAATTGCTGAATTGGCAATGACGCGATTATCCAATGCTTCGCTACTGTCCTTTGCGCTATGCACCGATAACTTGAAGCATGTGCGCTGCCTTGTGGCAGTTGAACTCATGAAGCGTGATTCTTCACGCTATTCCCAGCCGCTTGCAGCTTTAATAAGCAAATGTCTACGCAACGATAATGCGTATTATCTGATGGAGCTTGACGATCCGCGCGTTGTTCCGGCACTGGAGAAGCTGATAGATCGCAAAGATTTTGATCAATATCGGGAAGTATGTGATCGGCTCAAAGACATCCGAACCCAAGCATCGGTGGAAGCGTTGTTGCGTATAATGGAAAAAAGCCGACGTGTTGCGCCTTTTGCGCGGAAAGCCTTGCTGGAAATGTATCGCGAAACCAAGGACGATGCGGTGCGTGAAGCGATTTTGAAAATCCCTCGACGTACATATCACGAGCATTACGACTATAGAGAAGATCGTTGTGCCCCACACGAAGATAAAGCGGAGGTGCACTTTGACCTGCCCGTATGATCTGTAATATTCTTGGGTAGCGACTACCAACAACGATTGATCTGTAAATCTAGTTTTTTGCTAGAAAGGCCGATGCTCTGCATCAAAATGGGAGGTATTAATTTGGGACTATTTATACCGTGGATGAGTAAGAATATTGCTCGGGCCAAAAAGGCCATCAGGCACGTATGCACAGATGATGAACTCTTGGTGCGGCTTGCCTGCAAAATCAACAATATCAACTGGTGTGCAAGGCGGTTGAGCGGATCAGCAGTGAATTTATGCTGGTCATGGTTACCGTAATGGTAAGACACGCGGATTATGGGTCTTATTTCGATTTAGAGCGGCTGTAGCAGACGTATATAGGAGTGTAGATTCATGGGACTATTGTCACCTGCATGGCAGGATAAAGATACGAACAGAGCACTGGCAGCGGTGGCTGCATTGGATTCCGACAGTGCGCTGCTGCGTGCGGCTAAAGGCGCGCGTGAGGAATCGGTGGCGTTTTTCGCGGTATCTCGCATCAAAGACGAGCTGTTGCTGGAACGCCTGGCTCTCGATGAACCGCGAATCAGCGCAGGTGTGGCAGGAAAAGCGCTTTCTTGCATCGCGGATTATCCACAGGAATTCAAGGCTATCTTGCAGCGGCTGGAATATGAAGCGTCTCAGGGAGATGCGGCGCGCGTGGCTGCGTTGTTTTCCGCCGCGCTTGATGTGACGGAAGACCACGCAGCGTTCGCAAAGATGCTGGCAACTCTTGAACAAAAAGCCCGGAACGAGTACCTGAAACGCTGTGCTAAGGATGAAGATTTTCTGGCGATCGTATTGCTGCAATGTGTGGGGATATTCTCGCGCTCCGCTCCAGAAGTTTCCGCGATGCTTTGGCGATTTTCGGATAAAATGATACTGAATACGCTGAAAATGCTTGATGATATGGGAGTTACGCTAAGCGATGCGGTTGCGCCGTTGGTGAAGGGGCTGCGAAGCGAGGACGCTGTTCTCGAAGCGGTGAGTGCAGCAAAAGCAGTTAGAGCGAGGATGATGGCGCTCGACAGGATTGATGAAAAGAAGGTGCTTTTAAGTATAGCGTTGCATAACGATTCCGCTACCATCAGACAGGCAGCGGCAGGCAGACTTACAGAACGTGCAGACATAATAGAGTTTATTAGCGCCCATCCTTACGATGTAACGGAAGCGCTGTTGCAAAAGGCGATTCGCCCCGCACTCATTGAGAGAAAAGGTGGGAAGAAAGCAAAGACGCCGGCAAATATCCCGCTGACTGCGTTATCTCAGGATCAGCTTCTGGAGGTGGCGATCGAATCCCGGGACTATAAAGCCCGGCAAAAAGCGATATCGATGCTCGCCGCCCCGTCCGACCTCAACCTGTATGCGCGGCGCCATATGAGCGAGCTTGACGAAAAAACGGTGCTGCGTCTGACCAGCGAGCCGTTGCTCGCAGAGCTGGCGTGCGACAGACACCGCTATCGTCAGTCCATACGTATGGCTGCGGTCAGCCGTTTGACCTCAGATGAACGGCTGGGGCAGGTTATTTGGGAGCATACAAAGCAAACGCCGACGGCGGACGGCAGGGAACTGGTGGCCGCTGCATTGCCAAAGATACGCAACCAGGACATCATCTATCAGGCAATGGGACTGGCGGACGGACTGGAGACATACATCAGCGCCGATGTCCTGAACTATATCACGGATACCGCCATCCTGCTCAGGATCGCGCTGGGCGGCAGCCGCTTCGCCGTAGCCGCGGCAGAACGGATCGCTGACGCGGCGGCGCTGGAGCGGATCATACAACAAACAGACGCCAGAAGCGACGTCCATGAGGCCGCCGCCAAGGAACTGGAGAATCTGCGCATCGCGGCCCTGGTAGCACTTGACGAGGGCGACCTAAAAGAAGTAGCCTTGCACGATTCGTCACTGCGTGTTCGGGTTGCAGCGGTGGCGCGCATTGACGATCAGGACTTTCTTGAATCGCTTATATTAGATGATGAGTCGGATATCCGCACAGCGGCTGTCGGCCGTTTGAGGCGATGGGCGCCGCTGCTTGCGTTGGTACGCGATGGGCGCGTTTCTATGGAAACGATATTGGCGAGGCTCTCAAACGACGTTTTTCTGGCAGATCGGGAAGCGATCATCACAGCAGCTGTACCAGGGGTGCGCAGCGGCGATGCGGATAAAGTGCCCCGGTATGCCACGGTGATTACGAAACTGACAGGCAAAGACATGGACGACGTTTATATTGAATACGGCGGCATGGAGTATATAAAGCAACAGATCGACAAGGTATTAAATTGCAGTGAATTGAGGGACTTTAGAAAAGCGAGGGATTTCCTTTGCTATGCCTACGGAAAGTCGCAAGATTGCCATAATACGCTGAAGCAGTTGGGCAGCCGCACACTCTTAAAGCACCATGATTTTGATCCGGGCTGCGCTTCGGAAAGATGCGATGTGACGGTGGAAACGGTGTTCGACTTTGAGCACTAAGTGAATGTTTAAGGAGGAGACGACAATGGAATCCTGGGTATTCCGAAGGATGCTGCACACGAATAATCTGCGCTGGATCAAAAAAACGCTGTTGAATTCATACGATGGCAAGCTTGCGGAGCTGGGTGCAGAGCGGCTGCGCGAAGATCAGGCAGCGCTGCTTGATCTGGTACGAGACGCTCGCTGGCCGCCTGTCCAAAGCGCAGCGCTAATGCAGATATCCGACCCGGCGGTCATCGACAGTATCGCGGAAGGAAACTATCTTGCGCGGACGCGCCAGGCTGCGATTAAAAGATCGGTGAATCAGCAGCTTCTTTGCCGCTTGGCGATCAAGGAGATGGATCTTTACACTGCGGCGGTGGAAACAATGACTGACGAAACGTTGCTGACCCAAGTGGCCAAGACTGCTAAATGGGAGAAGGCAGGTGCGCTTGCTTTTAATAAACTCACCGACGATTTGCTAAGGCGCGCCGTGTGCGGCGAGGATGCGAGACCGGAGAATAGGCTGAATGCTGCGATCGAACTGGATGACCAGCAGACGATCGAGCGATTTGTAAAGGATACTGCCGAGAATAACGGGTTATGGCATTGCGCGGTATCGCATTGCAGCAATCATGCCGTACTGGAAGCGAAACTGCAGGATAAGAAACTGACGATTGACCAAAAGGAAGTTCTTTTTAAACGGCTGGGGCGAAATGAAGAGGCTGCGTATATTCGGCTCTGTAATGGACATATCATCTTTGATGCCTTGAACCTCTTAAACCAAATCACCCGTTCAGATCTACTGATGGATCTGGTCCAAAACACAACCGATTGGTATATCCGCCCTGAGGCGGCAAAAAGATTGGTAAAGGCTGATTTCCCGAATAAGATGGAGTGGATGCGTGATACCGCTGTTCACGATTGCAGTATCGAGGTGCGTCTTGCCGCTTATGAAGGTTTGCCTGAATGCAACCAGAAGGCGGTATTCGAGTATGGCAGGCTGAGCAATGAAAATTATGGAATTCGCTTAGCCGCCGCCGAGTCGTTAATGGATATTTTTGAGGAGGACAGGTTCGCGCTCACGGTTATGGGCCGCGAAGCATTAAGACTGATTGAACAGCGTCGTCAAACATATGATACGCCTACTCTTGATGAGATCGCGTGGAACGGAAACTACGCGGACGAGCCGGGATACCATACGGATATCGGTATAGGTATTGAGTTCCGAAAATATAATGGCTCAGCGTGTATGATTGAATAAAACGAGGAGGTATACATCATGGATCAAGAAAAAGTAAAGGATCACGTTTGCAAAGAAAATTTGAATGCCCATTGTGAATGCAGAATATGCGGTAAAATTGTGCACGATTTAAGGGACGATGACGATGGGTCGTTCGCGGCTTCGGGCAGGGTAGCAACCACATGGTGTGAGCGCTGCGGCAAGAAAGAGCGGTACTATTCGGATACGGGAACTGTAATCGAGACTGACTTTGGGCCGGAAGATTACGTGTAACCTGAGATCCGAAAGGAGCGCTGGGTTCATCTTGACCAGCTGCTGCAGAGACTGAACGCGCCGGAATTCCTGCTGGAGATCGCATTGTCGGAAAGCGTAGCACCCTATGCTCGCGCGCAGGCTCTGGTACAGATAGGCATACTTAAAATCAAAGAATATACGGCGCAGATATCAGCCCTGAAAAACAGTTCATTGTATTTTAGAGGACTTCTCAGTGTTCCCGGTAAGACCCTGGGAGAAATCGCGGGGCATGTCATCGCAATTCTTAATGATAAAACGGTGTTGGAAATGGACGCGGAAACCGAAGACGAAACCTTTCTCAATCACCAAATAAAAATTATGTTTAATAAGGGCGGTATCAATGATGCCGAACAGCGGCATGCGATAGAAAGTATCCGGGCATTCTACCGCGCAGGCCGGTTTAAGGAAAGAATCGCCAGCCTTGACGGATGCGTTATCAGTAAGCATATCGATGGCTCCGGTGAAATTTGCTTTGAAAATCATGTGGATGCTCCCGAGGTTATCTTTCACCTTTAAGCAGAGGTTGGCTGTTGCCGTGCGTATATTGGGCAAGCACCTAAATAGCAGGGTAAAAAGAAATATTAAGGGTTACAGATGTTTTGATTAAATTTGACTACAGGGCGAAGCGGAGAAACGCAATTGAGAAGATCCACAATGAGTCGAGTATAAGACATTTAACAGCCTTGAATATAAAACGGAAGCTGATAAACTTAAGGTAACCTATAAGAACATTGACAATTTAATAATGTTCATGCTGCATTAGCTTCCTAATTTTATTAAGGAGGAAGCGATGAAAGTATTAGACAAAATCAGAGATAACAAAGGAAAAGTACGAGCAGCAGTATACGCAAGATTTTCTTCAGATAACCAGAGAGATGAATCAATAGATGCTCAGCTTCGCGCGATAAACGAATATGCAAAACGAAATGACATTATCATTGTTGCTGAATACATCGACCGTGCAAAATCGGCGATGACTGATAACCGTCCCGAGTTTTTAACGATGATCAAAGATGCAAAGAAAGATTTGTTTGATGTAGTCATTGTTCATAAGCTCGACCGATTTGCACGAAACAGAAGTGACAGCATTGGTTATCGAACAGAGCTTAAACGGCATGGTATTTCTCTCTTGAGTGTATTGGAATATCTGGACGATGAAAGCCCGGAGAGCATCATCCTGGAGAGCGTGCTCGAGGCTATGGCTGAGTACTACTCCAAAAACCTCGCCAGAGAAGTTCAAAAGGGTATGACTGAAAATGCGCTTAAAGGGTTGCATACTGGCGGCACAGGAGCGCTTGGCTACAATGTTGATCCTGACACGAAAAAGTACACGATCAATGATAAAGAAGCCGCAGCTGTCCGAATGATCTTTCGGATGTATATCGAAGGGGATGGCTATGGAGTCATCGCCGATGCGTTAAATGCTCAGGGGTATATGACCAAGGCCGGCAAACCTTTTGGTAAAGGTTCTATTTCAAGTATTCTTAGAAATGAAAGATATACCGGGGTATACATCTTCAATCGCATGTCTTCAAAGAATATTGACGGTAAGAGAAATAGCCACCTGTATAAGACAGAAGACGAGATGGTTCGCATCGAAGATGGTATGCCTCAGATTATTTCTAGAGAAGACTACCAACTGGCGCTCAAGAAGATGGAATCGCGTAAGAAGATCAGGGCATGCAATAACGCCAAGGAGGTCTACCTGTTATCCAGAAAAGTGATCTGCGGGGAATGTGGAAGAGTCTATACGGGAAACCGAAAGAACTCCGGACGTAAGAAGACGTTGCACGTGACATATGCTTGTACCGGCAGAAAGAGCCGGAATGGCTGTGAGAACAAGGAGATACGTAGAGAATACCTTGAAACCTTTGTTATGGAGAAGCTTGCGGAATATCTGTTTGATGAGACGCTGATCCCAAATATTTGTGCGGCCTATGATGAATATCAAATTAGCAAGAATGCCGGGCATATCAAGGCGAAGGCAAATTACGAGAAGAAGATCAAAGAAGTCACTAAGTCAATCGACAATATCGTTGAAATAATCATGGTATCGCCGTCGCCTGCGTTGGCTAAGAAGCTCAGCGAACTTGAGCAAGAAAAAGAACGTTTGAACGAAAGTTATCAGGAGCTCTGTAAGAACACCAATATCAAACAGATTAACGAAGAAGAGATCACAAAGATGTTCGGGCTTGCAAGAAATCAGCTTGAAGTCGGGACTCTGAAAATGACGAAGGTATTGGTTGAGACGTTTATTGATAAGGTTCTTGTTTATAAAGACAGGGTAGAGGTGGTCTTCAACTTTTGCAAGGATATTTCGATAACCCAAGAGATCGAGGACATCGTGGATACGATAAAACTCTCAAGAAGACACGAAAATGATTCTGATCAGGGTGTTGACGTAATATTGTGCGACGGGGGCGAATCTTCTCTCGCCTCCACCAACTATTTTATGAAAAGCGACAAACAATAATAGTAGTGCATCCATAGCGTGAAGTAAGGCACTTCATATACATGGATGCACTATTGTTTTCTCACTTGGCTGTGTCTTTTCAGTCTGTATTGCGGCAGCCGCTAGATCATTCCGAGAAATCTGACCAGCACATCAGGGTCAAGTCGGTAGATGCTTCCGTGGCCTTCAAAGAAGCCATGTTCTCGGATCATGTGGATGTTGAGATCTGTCCAGCGCATCATGACACCGGTATCAAGCCTCCTGACCCGAGTCTGGCGTTTGTCCACCCTGGCGTTGTCCCTGAAGGGGCAGGGCAGTTTCCCCATATAATCTTCGACCTCAATCTCGAAACCGCCATCCATAAGCATTGGCCGGCCCAGACCCTGCATGCCAAAATCGGTCAGCTTCTGCATCTTATCAGCCAGCGCTTGCTGCGTGATTCCTGCTTGTTTAAGAGCTTTGGCATCGGCGCGGAGTATATCCGTCAGGTTGCGGCTGTCGTCGCCAAGGAAGCCGTGTGCCGACAGCGAGCCGGGTACCATATTTGCTTGAATTAGATTAAGTTCAGGACTCTGTTTCATGCGCAGGCCTCCTGCTTAGAATTTGTCGTAGTATACTTTTTCTTCCGGTATGCCTTTCGCAGCCAATACTTTGATGCAGGCATCTATCATTCCGGGGCTGCCGCAAAGGTAGGCTTCCATATTTGAACCGTCATTAACATAACGGTCGACGACCTCGGTAATCAGACCAACCTCTCCGTCCCAATTGTCATCAGGAGCAGGTTTGGATAACGCGGGAATGAATCGGAAATTGTCATGGTGCGTTGCCAGATCGTAGAAAAAATCCAGATAATAGAGATCCTTTTTAGTGACGGCACCGAAGAAGAAATTCATTTTTATATCAATTCCTTTTTCGAGCACATCGAGGATAATTGATTTGATAGGCGCCAGGCCGGAGCCGCCTGCTATCATGATGATTTCACTGCAGTTACCCCGTAAATAGAAATCACCGTAGGGCCCGCTGATGTTGACCTGATCCCCTTCTTTCAACTGCGTATGCGCGTAGGTTGTACAGATGCCGTCCGGTACCAGCCGCAGAATTAACTCAATCGCTTCATTATCCGAAGGGACACTCGCAATGGAATATGCACGGTAGACGCTCTCTTTAATCTTGGCATAAGGCTTGGTATAAAGCTGCATGTACTGCCCGGCTTTAAAGTGCACTGTTTCTCCCGCAGGCAGCCTGAATCGGAAACCTTTGATATCATGTGTCAATGTCTCAATTGATTGTATTGTCGTGATATATTCCTTGATACTGAAGAGCTCTGCCGGTATCAGAATGCGGATATTATTTTTGACTTTCACCTGACAGGATAGCCGATAATTGTTTTGCCGCTCATCCTCACTGAGATACGGTTCTTCGGTTGGCAGCAGAGGACCAGCACCTTCAAGTATCTGCACTTTACACAGCCCGCAAGTCGCTTTGCCGCCACAGGCGGACGGAATAAATATTTTCTGCGCCGCAAGAGTTGAAAGCAGAGAAGATCCGCCTTCAACCTTGAGCACTTTATCGCCGTTATTGATATCAATCTCGCATTCGCCATAATTGTTAAAAAAGTACTCGGCCACAATTATTATAAGTGCCAACGCGACGGATATCCCGGTTACGCTCAATACTGTTGTCAGTATTTCCATAGTTGCTGCTCCCATATGCTCAGCTTATCGTGAAGATACCGGAAAAACCGATAAAAGCCAGAGCCATAATGCCTGTAATGATAAATGCTATCCCCGGACCTTCAAGACCCCGTGGTAATTTCGTCTTCCCCATTTTCTCACGGATAGCTGCCAGCGCGCTGATCGCCAGCCACCAGCCAAGCCCGCTGCCCAACCCGAACAGCAAAGACTGGAGGAAGTTGTAATCTCGGATGACCATAAACAGCGTAGTACCCAAAATCGCACAGTTGACTGTGATCAGCGGAAGGAAGATGCCGAGCTTGACATGTAAGTCCGGCAGCAGCCTGTCCATAGCCATTTCAATGATCTGTACTAAAGCCGCGATTATAATGATAAACAGAACATACTGCAGATATTGAAGGCCCAGCGGTACGATTATCAGCTTGTAAACCCAGAAATTGATCACTGTTGTGAAAACCATGACCAAAGTCACTGATTTGCCAAGGCTGGAAGCCGTCTTGTACTCTGCCGATATGGAGATATATGAACACATGCCGAGGAAATTCGATAGTATCATATTGCTTGTCAGTATAGATGCAAAAAATATGACCAATGGGTTAATGCCGCTTGTCATAGACGTGTCCGCTCCTTTCCAATCTATTTAAGATTTCTTGCCCTTACCCGGGGCGAAAATGTTCGATGTGATCCAGATCAAAACGCCTATCAGGAAGAACGCCGCCGGCGGCATGACCATGATGGTCCATGTCTCAAACCCAACGAAATTCACGTTGAAGCCGAAAATTGTTCCAAAGCCAAGCAGCTCTCGAACCAGCGCGATGATCAGGAGCACGACAGTATAGCCGATACCTGCGAAGAAACCGTCCAGCATGGAAAGCAGCGGCGGATTTTTCTGAGCATAAGCCTCCGCTCGCCCCATGATAATACAGTTTGTGATGATGAGGCCCACATACGGACCGAGAGCCTTGCTGATATCGGGCATATTGGCTTTCAGAAAAATATCGACCAGAATAACATAAGCCGCAATGATCAATGTTTGCACGATCATTCTGACTTTATGCGGGATCACATTGCGCAGCAGCGAAATCGTCAGGCTGGAAAAAGCCGTTACAAACGTCAGCCCAAGTCCCATGACCAGCGAATTTGTCATCAGGTTGGTGACTGCGAGACTCGAGCAGATACCGAGGATCTGCCGCAATACTTGATTGTCCTTCCAGACATTTCTCGAAATGACTTCCTTCATTTTCTCAGCCATTGCCTGTCACCTCCAGTTTGCTGACGGTTTCCTGAAGCAGCCCATTCAAAATGCGCATGACCGAATTTGACGTTAACGTCGCACCGGTAATGGCGTCGATCTGACTGTCTCCCTGTTTTCCGTAAGCCAGTGTTGTCCCAGGCGAGATCTTCAAACCCCTGAATTGCTCCCGATAAGCCAATTCATCGATGCGTCCCCCAAGCCCCGGGGTCTCGCTCTGATCGGTGAAAACCAGACCGGTGATGTGATCCAGGTCGCTCGAAACGCCCAAATAGCCTGAAATACTGCCCCACAATCCGGGCCCGGTAAAAGGGACGGCATAGGCTATCGGTTTCCCGTCTGCGGATGTGTTTTCATACATCTCGACTCCGGAAACCGTCGTCTGTTTGACATTTTGATCGAACCGCTTAAGCACCTCTTCGGCGCTGCCGCTCTGATCGATATCAAAAACATAAAGTATCGCTATTCTTTCTGCCAGCTTCTCATTCTCTTGAATTTTTGGCAGATAGAGCTGGTTCGCCCCAGCCAGCAGTAAAGTGAAAAACGCGCTGACTATCAGCATGAAAACAACGGTATAGATGCGTCCTTGCTTCATGCTGTCACCTTCTTTCCGGCTTTTCTTTTGTCACTAATTATTTTGATATTTCGATCTATCAACGGTACGAATGCATTGACGATCAGAATCGCAAACATGATGCCTTCCGTGAAGATCGAAAATGCTCTGATTATCATCGCAACCACACCGATCAATGCACCATAAATATACTTTGATGCTTCCTGTTTCGGCGCTGAGATTGGATCGGTCGCCATGAAGACCGCCGCGAAGAGGAAACCGCCGGACAGTATTGAAAACAGGGGATCTGTCGCAATGACTCCCGTCAGGTATAGTATGGAGCCAAACACTGCAAATGAAGCCAGACATGACACGATTATTTTCCAGGAAGCTGTTTTCGTCACGATCAGATAAACCGCAGCCACTAAAATGATAAGCGCACATGTCTCGCCAAGCGAACCTGATATATTTCCAAGAAACAGGCGCAGATGATCGGTCATGATTCCTTCCTTGTTAAATGAAATCATCGGCGTAGCGGATGTCATCGCGTCAACGCCCCCGCTCCATCTTATTAAGCCTCCCGGAAAGCCGCTAAAAGGCTCAGCCCAAGCTATCGTCATATACGCCGGGAATGAAACATAAATCAGACATCTGCCCACCAACGCCGGATTGAAAATGTTTCTGCCGAATCCGCCGAAAACACATTTTCCGAAGACAACGCCAAACGCTATTCCGACAGCGGCGATCCAGAATGGCACGGTCGGCGGCAGTGTCAGCGTAAACAACAGGCAGGTCACAAAGAGCGCCTCGGAAACCTTGGCCTTGTTGCCGTCAATCAATCGCATGATGCCGTATTCGCATATAATCCCGGTTATGGTGACCACGGACAGCAGCACAAGCGTACGCAAACCGAAGAAGTATTCGGATGCAAGAAGAACGGGCAACAGGCTTATGAGGACCCGGGTCATCATCTTCTGTTTCAGGAAATAATTTTTGATCTTTATCATAATTCCCCCGTGTCAGATCATTTCGTCTAAGCTGGCTTAAGTAATATCCTTTATAATAGAGTACGATAATAGTATATATTAATCGTTCAACTATGCAAATAGCAAAACAAATTTATCCTGGTAACACATACAAAAGTTGAGGACCAATTTATTGATACTGTTACTCAAAACCGTTCAAGAACACAGAATGTGTTTTCGTTTCGCTGCGCCAAGATTATTAAAACCCTTGAAATAGGGTTTTGTGTTTTGTAAAAGAGTACTTCCACATTTATATAAGTTTGAGGTGTTATAGCATTAACCTAGCACCAAGAACGATGCCGCCTATGCCGATGCTTTCATTCGAATTTTCTGAATGCTATAATGAATAAAAGTATTGGCTAACACTAAGTTAAAAATGTTGAATGCGGCAATAGTCAAGAAACTCAATCTCCACGGAAAGCCCTTGCCGCGTTTACCATTGCAAGATAACCTTCCGGCGGCACATAATCCGGAATGGAGTTGCCTGACCCAAGCGCGAAGCCACCCTTGCCTTTGCAGTAGCTCATGACATCATGGACGATTTCGGTGATTTCCTTCTCAGTCTTGCTGCAGAGGTGGTCCATATCCACGCCTCCGAAATTGCCGATTCTTTCGCCATATCGGTCAACCCACTCGCTGAACGGCGCAATATCGTCCTCGTTGGAGTGCTTGGCGTCAATTTTAGCGATATCAATAATATCGTCCATGACCGCAAAGTTTTTGCCGCATGAGTGATACAGGAAGGGTTTGCCGTGAGAGTGGATCACGGATACGATATGCTGATACTGTGGTATGATGTTCTTTTTGATGTCTTCGGGCGACAGCAGTGTGGAACTCTTGAACCCAAGGTCGTCGCCGAAACGGGATACGGCATACAGGTTGCCGAAACGACGCAGAAATTCGTCCCAGATGCGGCCCATCATTTTACCGACGGTGCTGAACAGATCTTGATACAGCTCCGGATCGTCGATGGATATCAGACAAAGCTGCTCATAGCCAACAACGTCCTGCACGAGCTCGAAAACGCCGTTGCCCGGACCACCCACCGCTTTCATGCCTTGGGGGAGACACGTACCCATGATCTCGTAGTTTTCCGCAAATTTATCAAAGAAGAACTGCGGTATCTGTTCCCAGGGATAGCTGTCGAAATCCTTCCGGGTCTTGATCACGCCGGGAGCATGCCCGCCGAGCGCACCGCTCCCTGGCATTGCAGGACCGATACAGCATTCGTAGCTGACAGTGTCGTATCCCATCTCACGGAAAAAGCGGCAGTATTGAGTAAAGTGCTCCGTTTTGTCGGAGTCATTGCCGTTTATCAGATCGGCAAATTCCTTATTCAGTATTTTCTCCATAACTTCGGGTGCAATGATATGTTCATAGAGAGGCGTACGCTCCGCTTCTATGTTTTTGCAGGCGTCAATCAAGTTTTGATAATTTGGGACAAACGTATTCATGATTCCTCCTTTTTCTATGGCAAATTTACCGGTTCTTTGTTCTTTTCCTTTGGGTGATTTATTTTGTCCAGACCAAATTGTTGTCATCGAATACGAAACCATAGCGGCCCATGTCAACAACATTGCGCGCCGGTTCGTCGAGCGTTTTTTGATAGACTGCACTGAGCGGCATCAGTCCGCTGATCGCATCGAACGTCGTGCAGCAAAGTGCTCCGGTTTTGCACGCAATCTTAGCGGCGTCGCTGAGGCTAAAGCCTTCAAGCATCGCGGCAAGAAACCCGGCAATGGTGGTGTCACCACCCGCCAGTGCCGATTTAAAATCGTTCACGACATAGGTTTCGCGGAAGAGCTCTTGGCCTGACCACTGGGCGATATTCGCGGGTCTGCCGCGCCCGACAGCTGCGAGACGGTCCGCGTCTGCCGTTTTGATATAGATCCCGTTTGCGCCGCACTTGATCAGCGCAACGGCGCTGCCCATGCCGAGTATGCGCTGCCCAAGATCACGAATTTTCGTCATGTCGATATGTTTTGTAAAGTCGTCTGATTCGGCTGCTTTTTTAACGCGATTGTATTCCGCTTTGTCCAGCATGAATAATGCTTCTTCAACGCTGGGCATGAATATATCCACATATGGCAGCGTTTTGACGAGTATGGTGGCCCAATCGACACGGCCGGATTCTGACTCCGCGTCGGGCAGGCTCATATCGAGCGAGGTGGTGATGCCGGTCTGTTTTGCCCGCTCAAACAACGAGGTCAGCTCAATGCCGTTTGCCTGATACATCCTTTCCATCAGCGGCGGGTACCCGAAGTGGAGCAGCCTTGCATCGCTAAGCCGATCGTAATCGATATGATTCGCGGTAAATGTGTTGTTGCCTGCCGGGTCGTGCAGTATTATGCGGTCAACGCCCGGCAGCGCCAGCACGACAGAGTAGGAAGTGGTGACGTCGCTGCTCTGTGTGACGCCGGTACCTATTTCCTTTTGTGCGATGCCGCTCAAAATGTTTCCGAACTCGTCGCACCCGATGTTTGCCATGGGAAGTACGGAGAGCCCGAGGCGGCTGATGGCAAAGCCGGTGTTGGCGACCGGTCCCCCTGCGCTGAAATCGACTCCGTTCATGTTAATCAGTCTTCCAGGAATAAAGACTTCTTCAATCCCCTTCACTTGTGTATATGTAAACTTGAGTGACATATCAAGACAAATATGCCCTGCGGCGACAACATCAAACTTATTCATACCCGTATCCTTTGTAATAAAATCCTTGCAAAAATCAAATACTTTATTTAAGATATTGATAAAGTATTCTACACGAAAGTAAATATTCCTTTGAAAGATTTGATTTTTTTAGGCGGAATAATTATGACTTTGCCGTATATGCGATCATGCGTATGAGTATCGGCAGTATATACAATGATCATATAGCACTAAATGAGGCCAGCGTTTGCTGAATACATATATGATAAAAGATATGGCTTGAGCGAGGGGGAAACATGAAAGTATTGTGCGAGCTGAAAAGAGAAGGTGATTGGATTCGAATCCATGAACATGGCGGCATGGTGACGGGGGAGTTTGATATGGACGGAAAGCGGATCAATCCATTTTACTCCCATCCGTGGCCGGAAAATACAGATAGCGGTCTGATCGGTTTTTTGAAAGGTGACTTTTTCTGCGTGCCATTTGGCGTACGGCCGGAGCCGGAGATTCCGGGATATGTCGCTCTGCAGAATTATTCAGAAAAAGAGTACGCGCATGGGTACTCCTCCAACGGCAAGTGGGCGACGCGTCAGTGCACGGAGGATTCGACGCAGGTATTTATTGAATATACGGATTCAGTTATCAGCCGCGTGGAGCGTGAAGTGGGGTTTTTGGACGGACGAAAAGGCATATCGTTTAAAAACCGCGTGTATGTACGGGAAAATACGTGTTTGCCCATTGGTGCGCACCCAATATTTCGATTGCCGGATTCACCCGGTATGGCAAAGTTGATCGTGCCAAGAACGCATATGATTGGCACGTATCCGGTCAAGACAGACGAAACTTCAATACTGAAAACTAATGCAACATGCACAGACATCAGCAACATGCCGCTGGCTGAAGGCGGCACGATCGACCTGTCGCGGCTGCCGCTGACACAGCATACCGAAGAAGTGGTCATGATGGCCGGAGTGGCAGAAGGTAAAGTCTGTATTGAAAACCATGCGGAAGGCTATCGTGCCGTGCTTGAGTTTGATTATACCAGGATACCGAATTTCTTGCTGTGGTTCAGCAACCGGGGCAGACAGTTTGAGCCATGGAACGGACGCAACCTTTGTCTTGGCATCGAGCCGGTGGCTTCCGCGTTCGATTTTGGTACGGCGATCAGCTGCAGTGAAAACGAACTTTCCAGGCAGGGTGTCTCAACTTGTGTATCCATGAAGAAAGACGTTCCATTTACGTTTGATTATCAAATTTATATCGAAAATATTTAGGCGGTAATAAGACAAGTTCATTTTCTCCACATAAACCACACAGACTTTTTTTGAAAAAAAGAAGGAATATTTAAAGCTTTGTAGAATACTTAGTTAAAACATTTAACAAACGAAAATTATTAGATAAACTTACTGATGCACTTGAATAACGGTTTTCTTTTCGGTTCGAGACGAAGCGGAGGTTTCAATGAAGACAATGACAGGGCTTGAGCGATGCATGACAGTTCTGGAAGGCGGCGTGGCAGACAGGGTGCCGGTTGTTCCGCAGGCTTTTTTATTCTCAGCAAAAACTGCAGGGTATAAAATTGGTCAGATTTGCACTGACGCCGCAAAACTTGCAAAATCGCATGTGATTTGTCAGGACAAATTTGGTTACGACGGCTGCATTATTGACGTGGACGACGCAACGCTGGCCGAGGCGTGCGGGGCGAAGTGCATCTATCGGGATGAAGAAGTTGTGGCTACGGATGAACACCACCCCCTGCTCGACAGCATTACAGGATATAAGGATTTGAAATTGCCCGATCCGCTTAAAGACGGCAGGCTGCCTGTGTGGCTGGAGACGACGGAGCGGCTCGTAAGCGAAATCGGCGGACACGTTTTTATCATGGGCCGGGCCGATCAGGGGCCGTTCGACCTTGCGTGTCTGCTGCGTGGTACACAAAATTTCATGATGGATCTGATCACCGAAGATCCCGAAGATATTTTGGGGCTTCTGGAATGGTGCAAAGAAGCGCATATCCGGTTTGCCAAAGCGCAGATTGACGCCGGCGCACACATCACATCGATGGGCGATTCTTATGCAGGGCCAAACTTGGTCTCGCCGGAAACGTATGTGAAGTTTGCGCTTCAGAATGAGATCGATGTGGTGAACGCGGTGCAGTCGTACGGCGGACGCTATTCGGTACATATCTGCGGCAACACAACCAAAATAATAAATGAAATGGCCAAGACAAATGCGGACGTCATAGAGGTAGACTGGCAGGTTGATATGGGGGAGGCCCGGCGCCTGTTCGGAGAGAAAACGGTGCTAATGGGCAACATCGACCCGAGCGATCCGCTGGTCTTTGGTACGCCACAACAGGTAGACACCAAAGCGAAAGAAATAATTGAGAAGACAAAGGGTCGGGGGCTGTTTTTAAGCTCCGGCTGTGCAATGGGAGCAAACACCAAGCCGGAAAATATGCAGGCGATGGTGGAAGCAGGTAAAAAGTACGGTTCGTATGAACAGGTGATGGAATTAATTCAGTAGCAAATGGTCTTAAGTTCGACGAGTATATTTTTTGTGTGGGGGCAGTGCATTGGAAACGAAAAAATACAACAATATTAACAGCATCAAAATGCGTGCAATGAATACCGCGCTGGTTTTTGATGCGATACGCATGCACAAAAGCATATCGCGTGCAGACCTTGCCAAAACGATTGGATTGACCACGGCGACGATCACCAATCTCGTCAATAAAGCCATCGCGGACGGGTACATAGTTGAAACAGGAATGGGCAATTCCCAGGGCGGCAGAAGACCCAAGGTACTGGAGCTCAACAACAGTGCAGGTTATGCAATCGGAATTGAACTGAATATATTCGAAATCATCTGCATACTCGCTGATTTTAATGCGAATATCATCGCACGAGAGAGTGTTGAAATTGAGATTATCAACGGACCGGAGACGACACTTGATCAAATCGTAGCGCTGATTAACAGCATAATCGAAAAAAACGGCATTCCGAGAAACAAAGTCATGGGTATCGGCATTGCGACAGCGGGTCCGATCGATCATGTGAGAGGGATCATGATCAATCCGCCGAACTTTGTGGGCTGGCGCAATGTACCGGTGAAAGAAATACTTGAGCAGAAGACAGGTATTACCACATACATCGAAAAAGAAACATCAGCTGCCGCGTTGTGTGAAAGCTGGATCGACATTGACAACAAATATAAAAGAATACTGGCTATGAACGTTTTCAAAGTCGGTATCGGCGGCGGATTGGTGCTTGAAGGGAAAATATATCACGGCTATAAGGATGCGGGACTCGAAATTGGACATATGACGGTGGACAGCTTCGGCGCGGCATGCCGCTGCGGACGAACGGGCTGCCTTGAAGTGATGGCGGACGGCGAAGCAGCCGTTCGTTACTACAAAAGTGCGACAGGGAATGAGATTCCGATCAACGAGATCGTGGAACGCGCAAAGGGCGGGGATGAAAACTGCATCAGCGCCGTTAAAAAATGCGGCCGCTATTTAGGAAAAGCGATTTCAAGCCTGATATCCGTATTGGCTCCCGATGTCATTTTCATCGGCGGTGATTTTATCGAAAACAATGACATCATGTTTGGTGAGTGCTTAAGAGTTGCCAAAGAGCAGACATATCCTTTTACTGACGCCGAAATTGAGGTGAGAAGAGCGAGCCTTGGGAAATTCAGCGGCGCGTTCGGCTCGATCGCCAAGGTGCTAAACGCAGCCCTTTCTACAGATTAATTATTTATGATTTCGCAAATATATGTTTGTGAAAAAAATAAGTCTAATACTAGGAGGAAAAAGATGAAAAGATTATTGGTAATCGTATTGGTTATTGCGCTGGCATTTGCGTTTGTTGGTTGCGCCGGTCCGAGCACAGACAAGCCCGCAGAGCAACCGGCGGAACAGCCCGCGGAGCAACCGGCAGAGCAGCCCGCAGAGCAGCCGGCAGAACAGCCGGCAGGTCCTGTAAAAGTGGCGGGTGTGGTTTTCCAGGAAGATCAGTTCATGAAGCTGCTGCAGCTTGGGTATAAGGATGCTGCGGAAGCGGCCGGTTTCGAATTCACACCGGGCAACACGAACTCTGATGCAGCTAAAGAAATTGAAATGATGAAGACGTATGCGGACCAGGGCTATGCTGGCGTTGCCATTACGCCGGTCAGCGAAACCGCTTCTCTGCAGATGCTCAGAGATGCCAACGATGCAGGGCTGATTCTTGGCATATCCAACTATATTCTCTCCGGTGAAGACTACGTGGTTGGCTCGTATACCTCCGATAACTATGAATTGGGCAAAGCTACGGGCGAAGTTGCGAAGAAGTATATCGAAGAGAAAATGGGAGGCAAAGCCAAAATCGCTGTTATGCAGTTCAAATCGCTGCTGCCCGAGCAGAGCGGTGCGAGATCTTCCGGATTCCTTGATGTTGTGACTACGCTTCCCGGTGTTGAAATCGTTGACGATCAGGATGCATGGCTGCAGGATAAGGCGATTACGCTGGCTCAGGATATGCTGACGGCCAACCCGGATATCAACCTGATCTGGTCCGCGAATGAAGGCGGCACGATTGGGGCGGCAATGGGCGTGAAGAATGCGGGCAAAGCCGGCGAAGTGGTTGTGTTCGGTACTGATGCGAGCGAGCAGATGTGCGAACTGCTGCTGAGTGAGGACAATATCCTTCAGGCGGTTACAGGCCAGGATCCTTATACAATCGGTGTGAAAACGATGGAAGTCGTTGTGAAAGCCATCAACGGCGAAGATGTCAGCGATACAAAAGGACAGGGCTTCATCGTTCCCGGTATCGTTCTTCAGCGCGCAAACCCGGATGAGATCAACGCGTTCCTTGCAGACCTCAAAGCGAAAACAGGTGCCTGATAATATTGTTGAATACCATCAAATAACATGTTATAGAGTGACAGCCGGGGGGGTATACCCCCCGGCCAAGTCACACGTTGATCAGAGTTTTTAACCAAACGCTATCTGGTAAGGTGAATTTATATGAGTATATTAAAAGTGGAGAACATCACCAAGGTGTTTCCGGGTACAGTGGCGCTTGACAATGTGAATATTGAGTTTGAAAGCGGCAAAGTCAACGCTCTGCTCGGAAAAAACGGCTCGGGCAAGTCGACTTTGGTTAAGATAATAAACGGTGTGCAGGAAGCCACAAGCGGTCGCATACTGCTGGACGGAAAAGAGATAAAATTCAGTGATCCCAAAGAAGCCATGAATAACGGCGTGGCAACGGTTTTTCAGGAATTAAGCCTTGTGCCGGGTATGTCGGTTGCTGAAAATATCTGGATGGGCAGACTGCCGATGAAAGGCGGGTTTGTCGATTGGAGAAAGACATATCAGACAGCCAGGGAACTTTTAAGCAGCATCGGCATCAATATCAACCCCAGAGAAATGGTATATAACTTGAGCATGTGGCAGATGCAGATGATTGAAATCGCCAAGGCCATGAGCTTTGAACCCAAGGTTATTTTGCTCGACGAGCCGACGTCTGCCTTGGCGCAGCACGAAGTGGCTATGCTGTTCAAGCTGATCCGTGAGCTCAAGAAAAAGGACGTTATCATCATCTACATTTCGCACAAATTGCAGGAGCTTTGGGAAATCGCGGACAGCTGTACGGTATTGCGCGATGGCATCTATGCGGGCAGGCTGGATATGAAAGAATGCCAGCATAAAGATGTCATCCGGCTGATGTTTGGCGATGTTGAAGTCAAATGCCGCCCGGATGATTTAAAGCCACAGGACGAAGTGATATTGAAAGTGGAGAATTTGAGCCGGGATCAGAAATTTCACAATGTCTCCTTTGAACTGAAGAAGGGTGAGATACTGGGCATTGCCGGTATGCTGGGTTCAGGCAGAACCGAACTTCTGCGGTCAATATTCGGAGTGGACAGCTTCGACAGCGGCAAAATTATTTTTGAAGGCAAAGAAGTGAAAAACCCCACCCCGAAGAAGATGAAAGAGCTGGGGTTTGCGCTGACGCCGGAAGACAGGAAATTCGAAGGTCTTGTTCAGATCATGTCAGTGAAGCAAAACCTGAGCAACGCAAGCTTGAAGCTGATATCCAAGGGAGCATTTCTTGATAGAGCCAAGGAAAACGAGTTTGCAGACAGGCAAATTGCCAATCTTGATATTAAAACGCCCAATAAAGATGTGCCGGTATCCTCGCTTTCCGGCGGTAACCAGCAGAAAGTGGTCGTCGGCAACTGGCTCAACACATCACCTAAAGTTATTTTTCTGGATGAGCCGTCAAGGGGCATTGATGTGGGGGCAAAGCAACAGATTTTTGAAATAATATGGGAGCTTTCAAGAAAAGGCATATCGAGCATCGTGGTGTCATCCGAGCTCGAGGAACTTTTGGAAGTGTGCAACCGCATCATTGTGCTGCGGCTGGGCGAAATCACCGGCGAAATAGAACCGGAAACTTGTCACCTTGAAGACTTATATGCAGTTTGTATGGGAGGTAAATAACAATGGGGCGTCTGAGTGTTACGAGTATTTTTAGAAAGTATATGATGGAAATTATATTACTGCTGCTTTTTATCCTGCTGGCTGTGTTTGCACCGGGTTTCATCAGAGGAAGCAATCTTCTCGGTATATTGCGGAACATGGCGATTGTGGGCGTTATTGCATTCGGTATGACAATGGTCATTATCAGCGGCGAGATCGATCTTTCTGTCGGCTCATCGATTGCGTTTTATTGCGTGTTGCTGGCCACCTTTACGGGTTCCTTTGAAGAAGCCGGTATTCCGAGAGAGAGCGGCGTACTGATAGCAATCGTTATTACACTGGCAATCAGTGTTGCAGTAGGTGTATTGAACGGCCTAATCCGAACCAAGTTTGGCGTGCCGTCATTTATCATCACCTTGGCCATGTTGAATGTGTTATACGGTCTATCAGCCATTATATCCAATGGCTTTCCGGTGACGACATTCCCGACCTGGTACAACAACATCGGTGCAGGGCAGCTGTTTGGCGTCATACCACTACCCGCATTGTGGCTGGCTATCGTGTTCATCGTGGTGTTCGTCGTTATGAACTATACGCGCTTCGGACGTGAGGTCTATGCAGTGGGCGGCAATCAGGAGTCCGCGCGACTTTCTGGCATCAACGTCAATAAGGTTAAGGTTATGACGCTGACATCGGTACAGTTCCTGGCCGCGCTGGCCTCCATCATCATGTCATCCCAGGTTATGGCTGGTTCATCGACGTTCGGCAAAGGGTATGAAATGGATGTTATTTCTTCGGTCATCATCGGCGGCGCAAGCTTAAACGGCGGTATCGGCAAGGTATGGGGCACATTCATCGGTATCATATTCCTGGGCATCCTCATCAACGGCATGACTCTGCTGCGATTCGACGACTATGTGAAATACGTTGTTCGCGGCGCATTAATTCTGGTCGCTGTATTGATCAACACGATACAGGTTAGAAATATGCAGAAGGCCTAGTAAGTAATTGGTAAGGAGGTTAGTGGAATTATGACTGGAAGAGAAAGAATTTTAAAAACGATTCGCGGAGAAATACCGGACCGTGTACCGTTATATGATTTCCTGTTTCAAAGAGATATCTTCAAGCACGTGTTGGGGAAGCGCGCTGAAGAATATGACCTGATAGAAGTAATCGATGCATCACGGAAACTGGACCTCGATCTGGCATTTGGTACGGTCAGTGTGCCAGTGGGTTATGAAGTGAAGCGGCTGAGCGACACACAGTACATCGATGAATGGGGTACAACGTATCAAACGGAGGATGCGTCGTGGCCTGTGGATGCGCCCATAGCCTTCCCGTTCAGTGACTACGAAGGCTTTAAAAAGTACAAATTCCCTAATCCTTCTGATAATGGGCGTTTTCAAAACATCAAAGAGGGTGTAAAATATGCCAAGGGTGAGATCGCGGTCTCTGCAGGCGGAAATGGGCCGTTTACCCAGGCATGGATGCTGATGGGGCCGGAAGAGCTGATGATCAACTGTCTGACCGAACCGGATTTCATCAAGGCTCTGCTGAAGGAGACGACGGACTATTTCATCGGCATGATTGCACCGCTGAAGGAAGCGGGGGTGGACATGATCACGCTGGCGGAAGATCTGGGTGACAGCAATCAGTGCTTTTTGCCGCCGGCAACGTTCAAGCAGCTTGTTTTGCCCGAGCTTGCACGTATTGTTGATGCATGCGGCGAAACACCAGTGTTCTTCCATTCGTGCGGCAACATCAATGAGTATCTCGATGATATCGTGGATACCGGCATCACGGTACTGCATCCGATGCAGCGCACAGCCAATATGTCACTGAAGCAGATCAAGGAGAAGTATGGTCATCGCGTGACGCTGTGCGGTAATGTGGACTCCTCGACAACCCTGCCTTACGGCACGCCCGACGATGTGGAGAGAGAGGTCATGGAATGCCTTGAAATTGCGAAACCCGGCGGCAGATACATTCTCGCGTCCGATCATTCTCTGCACGACGGCATCAGCATGGAGAACATATACCGCATGTTCGAGGCAGGAAAAAAGTACGGTGCGTATTGATCTCTAACGTCCGTTCGGGGATATTATATAATGACATCGAGAGAGTTGGTATATAAAACGCTGGCGTTCGATAACGCTGAAGATCGGGTACCAAGGCAGATGTGGCTGCTTCCTTGGGCGAACAAACGGTATCAGAGAGTTATCGACACCATACACAGGGACTACGCGGATGACATCGTCGAATTGCCGACGGATTTCAAGCGGTATGCCGAGCCGCCCAAAATGCAGGGGGATTGGTATGCAGTCGGTGAATATACGGATGAATGGGGCTGCACATTCACAAATATTCACGAAGGTATTGTCGGTGAAGTCAAAAATCCGATTGTTCCGGCGGATGATGAGTTTTGGGATGACGTGAGCCGTGTTCACATCCCCGAAGAGCTTTTGACGCTCGATAAAGAGAGAGTCAATGAGTTCTGTGCCGCTACTGACAAATTTGTGCTGCAGAGCGATATTGCGAGACCTTTTGAGAGGCTTCAGTTTATCAGAGGGACGGAGAATCTGTTTGTCGATTTGGCGTTGAAGCCGCCAAAGATGTTTGCCTTCATGGAAAGGATGCATGATTTTTATTGCAGATTGCTGACGACCTGGGCGCAGACGGATGTGGACGGTTTGTTCTTTATGGATGACTGGGGCACGCAGAAGAGCCTGCTGATCAACCCAAAGCTTTGGGTCGAGCTGATAAAGCCAATGTACAGGGACTACACTGATATTGCAAAGAAGTATGGAAAGAAGATTTTTTTCCACTCGGATGGGTTTACGCTGGATATTATCCCGCACTTGATCGATATAGGGATAGATGCGGTTAATTTACAGATTTTTTGTATGGGGCTGGACAAACTGCGGCAGTTCAAAGGCAGTATCACTTTTTGGGGTGAGATTGACAGGCAGGGCATCTTGCCCAACGGGAGCAGGCAGGAGGTTCAAAAAGCTGTCAGATTGGTTAAAGATACTTTGTGGAATAACGGGGGAGTCATTGCGCAATGTGAGTTTGGGCCTGGCGCAAACCCTGAGAATGTATTTGCGGTATTTGAAATGTGGGCCAATCTGTAACATTAACATGCATTTGATAATGGACAATAAACAGGAGAGAAAAAATGAAAAGGTCTGAAGTGAATGCCGCAATCGAGTGGGCGAAGAAACTACTAAAGGACAACAATATCTCATTGCCGGTTTTTGCGGACTGGAAATGTACAGATTGGGTCGAAAATGCGGAACTGACGTATATGATCCAAAAGACGATGCTGGGATGGGACGTGACGGATTACGGGCTTAACGATTATCAGCGCATTGGCGGCGTACTGTTTACCGTGCGGAATGGAGACCAAAAGGATAAAAGCATAGGTGTTCCGTATGCCGAAAAATATATACTGCTGGCAGACGGTCAGGGATTGCCGACACATTTCCACTACAGCAAAACCGAGGATATCATCAACCGTGCAGGCGGCGTGCTGGCACTGAAGCTTTACAACGCGAAAGTGGATGAAAGCATCGACTACGACAGCGATGTTACCGTTTATATGGACGGGATCAAGCATATCGTGAAGGCGGGTGAGGTCGTTACAGTACCGGTTGGTTGCAGTATCAGCCTGACACCTTTCATGTATCACAGTTTCTGGGCGCTGGAGGGCAAAGGCGATCTGGTGGTTGGCGAAGTTTCCTCGGTTAACGACGATAACGTGGACAACAGGTTCAATCCGGTATTGCCGCGGTTTGGCGAAATTGAAGAGGATGAAGCGGCAATCTATCCGCTTTGTAATGAATACGTGGAATTGTTAAAAGTGTGATTTATTATATTGCCTTTTCTTGAGATTAAATAGCAGTTCAGTATATCGATGTACACTTAACAGTGGTTACCTGCTGAATAGAGTTAAGCGGCCATTTGTGGCCGCTTAACTATTATCCGGGGAGAGACAAATGAAGCAGTATGCCAAAAGAGGTTCAATGCAAGGGTGTCTGTCTCATCCGCCATCCATCCGCAACTAGCGGACTAGTGGCAATACCTCTGTCTTGAGAAAGTCAATCGCTTTATCCGGCGAGATGTGGTACGCTTCACCGTTCAGAGATATACCCACGCCGCTATGGGCGCATCGCTTCATGCAAAACGTGCTCTTGAAGTCGATCCTGTCATGCAGGTCATGTTCTTCGAAAAAGTGTAGAAAAGTCTGGATAACGTTGTACGAGCCTTTTAAGTGGCAGGAGCTGCCGATGCAGACGCGAAGCTCAATCATTTCTCAACCTCCTGCGTATAGTTCACATGCAGCAGTTCATGCACGCGGCCTTTGAGAACGCCCTCATACAGCGACATCATCAGCGGGTTTTCCTCACTGCGCTTGATGCTGCACAGCTTGTCGGCGCTGTACAGGCGCTGCCCGCGGGTCTGCTTCTCGGACCAATCCGCGAAGGGCTGGCCCGCGCCGCTTACGCAACCACCCGGGCACCCCATTACCTCCACAAAGTCGTAATGCTCGCCGGACTTGATGGACTCGATCAGTGCCGCCGCGTTGCCCAGGCCGCTGACCACGGCGATTTTGAGCTCGCGATCGCCTACCGTCACCGTGGCCGTCTTCACGCCCTGCATGCCGCGCACGCCGGTGAAAGACAGCGCCTTGAGTGACGCGGACGATTTGTCGTAGGAGATGCGCCGCAGCACCGCTTCCGTGACGCCGCCCGTGACGCCGAAGATCACGCCTGCGCCCGTCATGGTGCCAAAAGGCATATCCACCGCCTCGGGCTCCAGCTCACCAAACACGATGCCCGACTCCTTGATGATGCGGATGAGGCCCTGCGTGGAGACGACATAGTCCACTGCCGGGCCGCCCTCGAACATGAACTCCGGCCGGGCTGCTTCAAACTTTTTGGCGGTGCAGGGCATGATCGCCACGTGCACATGCTTGCGGCATGAAGAAGATGCGCTCTGCGCTTTGATGACCGAAGCGAACATCTGCATGGGCGAGCGGCAAGTGGACACGTGCGGCAGCAGCTCCGGGTAGTTCTTTTCGCAGTACTGCACCCACGCGGGGCAGCAGGAGGTAAACAACGGCATGCCGCCGGTGTCTTCGTCCAAGCGGCGGAGCAGCTCACCCGCTTCCTCCAGCACGGTGAGGTCCGCAGCGGTGGCGGTGTCATATACCTCATCGAAGCCCATGCGTTTCATCGCCGCGACGATTTTGCCCATCGCCTGATCGTCGGAAGGATCACCCAGTTCGCGGCTGACCGCCGCGCGGACCGCCGGGGCAATCTGCACCGTCACCTTCACGTTATCGTCCGACAATGCGCGCAGCACGGGTGCGGAATCGATCTTGACCACGATGGCACCGGTGGGGCACACTGCCGCGCACTGGCCGCAGCCCACACAAGGCGATTCGGCGATTGGCCGGTCGAAGGCGGCGCTGATGGTCATCTTGGCGCCGCGATGCGCGAAGTCAATTGCGCCCACCTTCTGCACCTCGTTGCACATGCGCACACAGTCGCCGCAGAGTATGCACTTGTGGGCGTCCCGCGTGATGCACAGCGACGAATCGTCGATTTTGGGCTCGGCTGCGGTGTTGGGAAACCGCACATCGGTGATGTTGAACCGCATTGCGAGGTCCTGCAGCTTGCACCGGCCGTTGTTGCTGCACAGTGTGCAGTCGCGGCAGTGGTTGGCCAGCAGCAGCTCGAGTATCATGCGGCGGTATTTGCGCAGACGTTCTGTGTTGGTGCGTATCTTCATGCCCGCTTTGGGCGGTGTGGAGCACGCGGCATCCAGCCCGCCCCATTCGTTTTCCACCATGCACATACGGCACGCGCCGTAGATGGACAGCTCGGAATGGTAGCAGAAGGTGGGCAGCTTGATGCCCGCCCGGCGGATAAGCTCCAGCAGGTTCTTTTCGCCGTTTATCTCGACGGGCACGCTGTCAATCGTCACATAACCGTTGTTCATATGTTAAGCCTCCTCAATAGCACGGAACGAACACGCATCCACGCACGCCCTGCATTTGATGCACTTGCTCGCATCAATCACGAACGGTTCCTTCACCTTGCCGGATATCGCGCCGACGGGGCAGAATTTTGTGCACTTGGTGCAGCCACGGCACTTTTCCGCCACGATGCGGATGTTCTTGAGCTTCTGGCAGCTGCCTGCCGGACAGCGCTTGTCATGGATATGCACCTCGTATTCGTCGCGGAAATACTGGATGGTGCTGACCACCGGCAGCGCCGCCGTTTTTCCGAGGCCGCATAATGCCGTGGCGCTGATGGTGTCCGCCAGCTCCAGCAGCAGCTCAATGTCGCCGTCCTCGCCGCGCCCATCCACGATGCGCTCGAGTATCGCCAGCATGCGACGTGTGCCCTCGCGGCACGGCACACATTTGCCGCAAGACTCGTTCTGTGTGAAGTTCATGAAGAACCGTGCGACCTCCACCATGCACGTCTTGTCGTCCATCACCACGAGTCCGCCCGAACCGATCATCGCGCCCGCTTTTTTCAGCGAATCGAAATCCAGCGGGAGGTCGAGATGGGCCTGCGTGAGGCACCCGCCCGACGGGCCGCCGATCTGCACCGCCTTGAAGCCCGTACCGCCGCGCATGCCGCCGCCGATATCGAATATGACATCGCGCAGCGTGGTACCCATGGGTACTTCAATGAGGCCGGTGTTTTGGATGTTGCCGGTGAGCGCAAACGCCTTGGTACCGGGGCTTCCATCCGGCCCTATGCTTTTAAACCATGCCGCGCCGTTCTCAATGATGAGCGGCACGTTGGCGAACGTCTCCACGTTGTTTAGCACCGTGGGCTTGTCGAACAGGCCGTGCTCCACGGTGCGCGGCGGCTTGACACGCGGCATGCCGCGCTTGCCCTCGATGGACGCGGTGAGCGCGCTGCCCTCGCCGCACACGAACGCGCCCGCGCCCCGGTTGATGTGGAGGCGGAAGCAAAAATCCGTGCCGAGGATGTCGTCGCCCAGCAGGCCGTATGCCGTCGCCTGTTCGATGGCCGTCTGCAAGCGGCTCACAGCCATGGGGTATTCGGCGCGCACGTAGATGTAGCCCTCGGACGCGCCGCAGGCCGCTCCCGCGATCATCATGCCCTCCAGCATGCGGTGCGGATCACCCTCCATGATGCTGCGGTCCATGAACGCGCCGGGGTCGCCCTCGTCGCCGTTGCACACGATGTATTTAGGTGCGGCGGACTGCCGTTTCACCTGCGTCCACTTGCGCCCGGCTGGAAATCCGCCGCCGCCGCGGCCGCGCAGGCCGGACGTGGTGACTTCGTCGATGACATCGTCCGCGGTCATGTCGAACAATGCCCGCTCCAGCGCGGCGTATCCGCCCGCGCCGAGGTATTCCTCGATGGAGGTAGCGTCGATCATGCCGCAGTGGTCCAGCACCAGCCGCGTCTGCTTCCGGTAAAATGGGATATCGTCCTGCCGGGCGTAGGCCGTGCCGTCCATAGCGTACGCCAACCGTTCGATGTGCTGACCGCCGAGAATGGTTTTGTCCACGATCTCATCGCAGTCCTCAAGCTTCACTTTGGTATACAGCCAGCCCTGCGGTTCGACGCGCACCAGCGGGCCCATCTCGCAAAAGCCATGACAGCCGCTCTTTTTGAGGCCCACCGCATCTTCATGCGGCTCCTGCTCCAGCCGCACCTCGCACGCCGCGCCGCGCGCTTCAATGAGGCTGCGCAGCCTATCGAATATCTCCAGCGATCCGCTGGACACGCAGCCGGTACCCGCGCAGACGAGTATCTTCTTTTTCTGGGCGTTCAGCGACGCCTGATAGCGGCTGCGCAGTGCCTGCAATTCCTGTCTGTTTTTCAGCATGTTACCGCGCCTCCTTCAGCTCCGCCAGCAAAGCGGACGCCTTGTCCGGTGTCATGGCGGGGTAGACCTTGTCGTTGACGGTGATGACCGGGGCCAGCCCGCACGCGCCCAGGCACGAGACCGTCTCCACTGTGAACAGCTGATCGTCCGTGGTCGGCTTGCCGGACGACAGGCCCAGCTCCCCGCGCAGCCGTTCTAGTATCGGGATGGATTTGCGGACGTGGCAAGCCGTGCCGTCGCAGATCTTAATCACGTATTTACCCTTGGGTTCCAGTGAGAAGTTTTCGTAGAACGTGGCCACGCTATAAAGATGCGCCTCACCCACACCGAGCCTTTTGGCAAGGTAGGGGAACACCTCGCGGGGCAGATAGCGGTATTGCTCCTGAATGTCCTGCAGCACCGCGATGACCGCGCTGGGCTGGCTGCCGCGTTTCTCGATGATCCCCTCAACAGCGGCCCTGTCAAACGTTTCGTTCATGCGTCCTCCTATGTAAACTAAAATAATTAACTCATTTATATTGGAGGCTTTGCCTCCAAACCACCACTTAAGGGGCACGCCCCTTAAGAATCCCATCAGGAAAATGCCGAATGGCATTTTCCGTATTCTTTTGCTGCTTTTCTTAAAGAAAAGTAGCGAGCTTATACCAGAGGCCTTAATAAAAGCCCTCAAAAATAGCTGATCTTGATGTTTTTGCTCATGCGCTTGAGGCACGCGGACAGCTCTTCCACCAGACGCATCTTGATGCTGAAGCTGATGGGGAGATTGGGGTTCTGGTGGGCCGGGTTTATCGCGCGGCCCACGAAGAAATTGATATCCGTTGCTTCCTCGAACAGCAGCCGCGATATCTGCGACGCGCCGTCCTGACGCACGCTCCAGTCGGTGTAGCGGGCGTTGTCCTGCAGATAGTCGCGCGCGTAGTCCAGCACGCGGTTGATGGTGATGACGCCCTCCGTCACGAGGTCCACGCCCTCAATGCTGGCGGTGGGGGGGATGTCCGGGTCGGCGTAGAGCGGAATGCCCGTCTCCAGCGGCTTGCCGAGATACTGCGCCGCGAGAGTGGACGTGGTGCCGCCGCACACGATGTGTTTGCCTTCCTTGGAGAAGAACAGCGCCATCATCTTGGGTAAGTCGCCGGGTTGCGCGGGCGGGCCGATCATGAAGTTCATGGGACGGCGACGGCGTATCTTGACAGCGCATGCCGTGGTGTCATCGCCCGGCTCGCCGCCGTACAGCGTATCGCATTTGGCTGTCAGCAGAGAAGCTAGCGTTTTGGCGGTGTATTCCGGCTTGTAGATGGCTTCAAGGAACGCGATGATATCGCTGCGCTGCCAGCCAAAGTTGAGCGAGCGCCCCACGCCCGCATGCACCGCACCGTCTGAAAAGGCGATGAAGCAGTCGTCCTCGTGCAGCGCGATGCGCGTCTTGTATATCGTTTTGCCGCCCACCATCTCGGACGTTTTGGGATAGTCTACATTTTTACCGCCGCGCAGCAGCACCACGTGCGGGTTGTCGTACTGGATCAGCTCCGCTTCCAGATCGTCGCCCAAGCGGATAACGGTAAACGTGGAATAGGCCACCTGCCGCACACGGCAAATGGGCAGCGTCGCCGCGATGGTGGACACGCAGTCCTCCACCGTCAGCTCATTAGCCATCATCGTGGAGACGATTTTGGCGGTGAGCGTGGACAGTATGCTCGCCTTCACGCCGCTGCCCAGGCCGTCCGCCAGTACCACCACCGTGGGGCCATCCGGCTGCTGGACCACCTCCACGTGGTCGCCGCAGATCTCTTCGCCGTGTTTATTGAGGCTGACAAAACCGACGTCGGTGCAGAGCTTAACCATCTTGGAGCGTCTCCTTGAGGCGGGTGAGCGCGATGCGCGTTTCCGCCGTGGTCTCGCCCAGCAGCGATGCAATCTCCTGTACGGCACGCATCTGCTTCTCGATCATCCGGTCCGCGATCTCCATCGTGGTGCGGGAGAGCGCCTCCTTGCTCTGCTGCTGGCGTACCTGCTCGGATACGTCGCGCATGATGCAGATGAGTATATGGAAGTCCTTATCGTAGATCACCGTCTGGTCAACGTATCGGTTGTAATCCGCGAGGTAAAGCCGCTTGTCGTAAGCATTCTGTTTATTCTCATAGGCGTTGGCGAAAGGCAGCGGATCGAGTATGCGTACCACCGGCTCGCCGATGACGTCGCGCGGGTCGATGATGTTCATCATCGCGCACGCGGCGGAGTTGAGCTGCTGCACTGCAAAGCTCTCGTTCAGCACGATAATGGCGTTGGGGGAGTTTGCGATGATGTTGTCCGAGAACGACTCCGCCTTTTCCTTTAGAAACGGCAGGCACATGGTGAGGTTCGCCTTGCCCTGAAGCACCGCGACCGCCTTTTCGCGGCAGGTGTTGTAACCGCAGCTGCCACAGTTCAGCTCGTGCTCCGGGCGCGTTTTGCCGATCTGGTGGAGTATGTTCGCGATAGCGTCGTCGCTGATGTGCACGCGCGGCGCGGCCAGCGGCGGATAATCCCGCTTAAGCGTTTCAGGCGGACAGTTTAGTCCGGCATCATCTTTTCCGGCGTATCGCGTGACAGCGAGCGTGCCGCGCAGCGGGTGCCGCTGAGACAAATCCATCGCAGGACCGCCTACGCAGCTTCCGCTGCAGGCGGACATCTCGATGAAGCACTTGCCCGGCTTGCTGTCCAGCAGTTCTTCAATGGCGCGCGCACAGTTCTCAATGCCGTCCACGGTCATGTACGCATAGTCCGGATTGGCCGCGGACATGGAGCGCAGTATGCCGCCCGCGGTGGGAAACAGACGCGACACGCAGCCCGCTTCCTCTACCTCATGGCCCAACTCAATCTTCTCCGCTTCCAGCCAGGCGGACAGCTCCTCGAAAGTGAGGGCGCAGTCTACCACGCCGCCGCTGTGCGCCGCCTCCTGTTTTTTGGAGATGCACGGGCCGATGAACACCGTGGCGGCACCCGCATGGCGGCGCTTGATGTCGGCGCAGTGCGCCAGCATCGGAGACACCACCGGCGCGAGGTAGGGCAGCGCGTCGGGGTAGTATTTCTGTATCAGCATGTTCACGGTGGGGCAGCAGGACGAGATGATGACGCCGCGCTTTGCTGCATCCACCATGATGTCGTATTGCTTTTTGACAAGCTCCGCGCCCAGCGCCGTTTCCTCCGCGCCCGCGAAGCCCAGCTTTTTGAGTGCTTTGGTCAGGGACGCCATGTTGACGCCCGCGTAGTTGGCGACAAACGACGGTGCGACGCTGGCGTACACCGGCAGCCCTTGTGCGATCAGCGCTTTCGCGGCGGGGATGTCGTTGCGTATCTGCTTGGCGTTTTGCGGGCACACCACAAAGCAGTTGCCGCAGAGTATGCACGCATCACTGATAATGTTGGCCTGATTGTCGCCAAAGCGGATGGATTTGACCGGGCAGTTACGTATGCATTTGTAGCAGTTCTTGCAATTGGACTGCTTGAGCTTCAGATATTCAGTCACGGTTATATTTCCTTTTGCGGTCAGGCTCCGGCGGTCAGCCGGGTCAGCACTTCGTTTTCAAAAAAAGCTTTCACATCCTCGGGGCGCAGGGAGAACAGTTCATCGTCCAGCATGACGCTGACGCCGCGCGTGCAGTTGCCCATGCAGAACGCACCGCACAGCTCCACGTCATCTTGCAGGCGGTGCTGCTCAACATAATTTTGCAACTGTTCGACGACTTGCCGTGAGCCTTTCAGATGGCAGGAACTGCCGACACAGATGGTTATCTTCATCGTTAACCTCCCTCTTGTCTGCCGAGATGTGTGACACCTGTATTACCAGCCCGGCGTAGCGGACGCCCATGTCTCCTTCAGATGCTGGGACAGCATGGCGAGCGAGCAAGCCATGTTCTCGTGCTTCACCAGCACACCTGCTGGCACATTAAGATGAACCGGTGCGAAGTTCCATATCGCCAGCACGCCGCCTTCCGTGAGCGCGTCGCACACGGCCTGTGCATGGGATGTGGGCACGGCGATGATACCGATTCGGATGTTCATACGGCGGCACAGGTCCGTCATCTTGCGCACATCCAGCACCTCCTTGCCGCCTACGCTGCTGCCGACCACCTTCGCATCATTGTCAAACGCGGCGACGATATCGAGCCCATAGGGCGCAAAGCCGTTGTAGGACAGCAGCGCACGCCCCAGTGAACCCACGCCTGCGATAACCGCGGTGTCCGTGTTGTCGCAGCCCAGAAACCGTTCGATGTCGCTGATGAGGCCGCATAGTATATAGCCGATCTTGGGTCGCCCGCCGCTTGAGACCAGTGCCAGATCTTTACGCACCTGAACATCGTTCATGCCCAGCGCATCCGCAATGCCGGTAGCCGATACGTGGATGACGGAGACCTTGGGGAGCGACTTTAAGTATGTGAGATATCGCGGCAACCGTTGCATTGTTTGAGACGATACCGATTTCACTGTCATGGCTTCCTCCTGATCCTGCTGATAATCTCTGTCAGCGGGGCTGTTGCACTGCCTGCACCATGTCATAGACGGGAGTGCCTGTTTCAAAATAACGTTTTTGGTTAGCCGGTATTATGGAGCACAACAATATTCTATCTATCATCAGATGATATGAGAAATATAAATGCGGAATATCGATATTGAAATATCGATATCGGGGAAAATTGGAAGATATACTCCTGCTGAGCCTATGTATTTGTCATGTGTAGGTCAATGGACGAGGGATTAAAGCCTCGTCTGTGTGAAAATGTTGTTGATAAGGGCAAAAAAAATGGGCCGTACCCCGGTGTTGGATGTTTTGTAAGTCGGGCAGGGTACGGACACCTGACAGGTGCAGCCGATATACGGCTGTGCCGTGGTTATCGGCACGTTCCTGCGGCATCAGATGATGGCGCAGGAGGAGTTGTTTGTCACTTGCGAAGAGTTTATCAGACAAAAAAGTCAGCGGGTAATATAAAATCAGCATATCGATATGCAAATATCGATATGCTGATATCGTTATTGATGTATACTATGCTCCATAGTTCGGACTAATCGTACTGCCGAAAAGCCACTTCATTCTTGGACGCATAAAGATGGTCGATGAACTGGCGGTCCAGCGCGGTGAATTCATAGCCCTTGGGGTATATCAGCAGATCCTTGTATTTGTGATTGGCAGCATGACATTTTCGCTGCACCAGCTCATACAAATTGAGAAAGCTCTCCGGAATGGGGGAGACCCACATATATGTTTTAGGTATATGAGAGAGTATGTCATATTGACTGCCGCGCTCGTACACATAGATGCACTTCTTGGCTTCGCTTTTTTTAATCCGACCGGCGGGCAAGTAGGGGATAACCGTATCGCCATGGACGATTTCAATATATGACACAAGATCGCTGTATGACACTTTTTTTGCGGAAGCAAGCGCATGCTGCCGCGACATCAGCGCCAGATATTCAAACTCCCAGATAGGCTCATACTGCATTTTCTTTTCTTCAAGATAGTCCAAAAAGTAATTTTCATAGTCGGTCTGACACCGAATTATACCCAGGGGGAAGCCTTCGTCAGCGACATTGCTGATCGCTTGCATGGAATTGGTTTCCTGAACAGCCACGTCAATTTCGTTATCTGCTTCAAGTCCGGCGACAAATCGCGTGAACGCCTGAGCAATATAACTGCCGCGCGGAATGGATATTTTGAAGGTCTGTCGGCCGGTATCGTCGGGTATATAAAGCCGCTCCATCTTATCCACCTGTTCCAATACGTTTTTAGCGTATACCAGAAACTCCGCACCTTTCTGCGTAGGCACCACACCCTTGGGGGTGCGCTCGAATATTTCGACACCCAGTGTATCCTCGAGCTCCTTGATGGCTTTGCTTAAATTGGGCTGTGCCATAAACAGATTTTCAGCGGCTTGCGTGATGGAACGTGTGCGTTCCACCTCCACGGCGTATTTAAAATGCAGCGTGTTCATGATGTCATCCTTTCACGCGTTTATACTATCGGTTCCAGCTGCGATTTCAGCTGTTTGGCCACCAGCGCCAGCGACGCAGCCAAATTCTCGTTCTGCACCAGTATGTGGGACGGCGCGGACAGATGAACGGGGGCGAAGTTCCATATGGCGAGCACGCCGCCCGCAACCAGCTGGTCGCAGACGATCTGCGCCTGCGTGTCCGGCACCGATATGATCCCGATGTGAATCTGCATCCGGCGGCACATGTCGCTGATGCGGTTGGAGGACAGCACATATTTACCGCAAATCCGCTGCCCCACCAGCGCTTCGTTGTTGTCGAACGCCAACACGATGTCAAGGCCATATTGCGTAAAGCCCTTGTAGGACATCAAAGCCTGCCCCAGCGAACCCACGCCCACCAGCGCCGCCTGGTCCACATTATGGTATCCCAAACAGCGCTCCATATCCGAAATCAGCCCGTCAATCGGAAACCCCTTTTTAGGCTGGCCTTTGGTGGAACTGACGGACGCGAAATCCTTGCGGACCTGCACCTCATTGAGGCGGAGCGCTTCAGCCACAGCGGGCGCAGCCACGAGACTGCCGCCTTCCAGCTTCAGCTGATTCAGATATTGCAGATAGTAGGGCATCCGCAGAAATGCCTGCCTGGACAGGCTGACCGGCTTTGAATTTTGATCCGCCAATTCGACGCCTCCTCGAATCGATATTGTGATATCGATATTATAGGTTGGATATATGACTGTGTCAACTGTCCCAGAAAAACGGTGTAAATGCACAACCGGCAAAAAAAGGACCACGCCAAAGCATGGTCAGATAAAAATGTTGGGTAGTCATTGAGACGCCGGTTATTTGGCTGCCTCAAATCGTATTTCAAATATAAGCGGGAGATTTTTTCGTTATATTGCCGCGGCTTTGACCCTTTCATGCGTATAGCGGGGCAGCAGCTGCGGTGATACCGTCTCTGTCTTAATTCCTGCGTCAGCAAGCTCCTGTGCGAATCTGTCCATATGCGTCAGCGTCGGCTTGCCAGTTGTTATAGTATTGCTTCTGGAGGCAGCCTGCTGGCCCGCGTTGCGCCCAAACACGATGATATCCAGCAGCGAGTTGCCCATCAGGCGGTTGCGCCCGTGGATGCCGCCCACAGCCTCGCCCGCGATGTACAGGTTTTCCACGCCGCTCTGTCCGTCAGCGCTGATCTCAATGCCGCCGTTCTGGTAGTGCAGCGTGGGGTATACGAGTATGGGCACCTTGCGGATGTCGATACCATATTTGCCGAACATGCGCAGCATGCCGGGGATGTGCTTTTGGATCGTACCCTCACCGTGCAGCAGCTCGATCAGCGGAGTATCCAGCCAGACACCATCGCCCTCGCCGGTGCTGATGCCGTTGCCGCGCTCCTTGCATTCACGGATGATGGAGGCGGCGGAGACGTCGCGCGTTTCCAGCGGGTGCATGAAGGCTTCACCCTGTCGATTGATCAGCATTGCGCCGAGGCCGCGCACCTTCTCGGTCACCAGCGCGCCGAATATCTGGGACGGAAACGCCGCGCCGGTGGGGTGGTACTGCAGCGTATCCGCATAGAGCAACTTAGCGCCTGCACGATAGGCCAGCACAAGGCCGTCCGCCGTCGCGCCGTAATGGTTGGAGGTGGGGAAGCCCTGATAATGCAGACGCCCCGCACCGCCGGTGGCGATGACCACCGTCTTGGCCCGTGCGATGAGTATCTCGCCCGTCTCCATATTCTTGAGCACTGCACCGGCAGCGCGTCCCGCTTCGTCGGTGATGAGCTCTATGGCCGCGGTGAAGTCCACCACGGTGATGCCCCGGTTGGTCACTTCGTCGCGCAGCACGCGCATGATCTCCGCGCCCGAGTAGTCCGCTGCGCAGTGCATCCGTTTGCGCGAGGTGCCGCCGCCATGGCCGGTGATCATCGTGCCGTCCTGCGATTTGTCGAACAGCACGCCCAGCTCGTTGAGCCATTTGATGGCCGACGGGCCTTCCATGACCAGCTTCTTCAACAGCTCCGGCCTGTTGGCGTAATGGCCGCCGCCCAGCGCGTCCAGATAGTGGACGGCGGGGGAGTCGTTCGATTTATCCGCAGCTTGGATGCCGCCTTCCGCCATCATGGTGTTGGCGTCGCCCATGCGCAGCTTGGTGACGATCATCACGTTCGCGCCGCTCTCGTGCGCCTCAATGGCCGCCGATGCGCCCGCGCCGCCGCCGCCGATGATCAGTACGTCGGTTTCATAATCCGGATGTTCCAGATCCAGCTGCATGCCCTCGATGGGGCTGTGTGCCTGCAGCAGCGCGGCTAACTCTACCGGCACGCGGTCGCCCTTATTGGGGCCCATGGACAGCGTCGCAAAACCTTCGGTTTTATAATCGGGATGGAATTGACCCAGCAGCGCGGTCTTTTCGTCTGCAGTCATGCGTCGGGGCTCCACGCCGATACGGCTGGATCGTGTGGCTTCCACGTGTTTGATTGATTCGAGCATCTCAGGTGTATACATGGCGGTCTCCCCTTATTTTTCGATTTCCCTGTGGTTGTAGAGTTCCTTGAGCTCATCCAGCGGCTTTTGCATCAGGTCTTCCACCAGCTGGGCAAAAGCTCCCTCTTCAATTTCCTGCACGCGCTGGGATAGATGCTCTGCGGGAGGAATGATATATTTGCCCGTCAGCCGGCGCGCCAGCAGTGCCACCTGCGGATGCGATATCTTCGCGGGGCAGCGGGAGGAGCATATGCCACACATCACGCAGTCAAACGATGCCTCTGCGCACTTCTCATATTCCGCGCGCTGCGCGTAAGCGATGTACTGCATTACGTTCAGCTCCTGCGGGCAGGTTTTGGTGCAGGCGTTGCAGCCGATGCAGCTGTAGATTTCCGGATAGAGCTGCATCATGATCTGCTCGTTGGGCGAGACTTGCTGAATATCGTAAACCTCTTTCACCAGCGGAAAGTACGGCAGCGTGGCGATATACATGTTGTTCTCCACCTTGGTCTGGCAGGCGAGGCAGGCATGCAGCTCGCGGTCGTCCTTGATGCGGTAGATGGTGGAGCAGGCGCCGCAGAAGCCGTTCCGGCAACCGCAGCCGCGCACCAGCTGGTATCCGGCGTATTCCATCGCGCCCATGATGGTGAGCTCTTCGGGGACGGAATAGCGTTTTCCGAACAGAAATATATTAACCATTTGTTCCATGACACTTATACCCTCGCTTTGCCTAATATTCGCCCGGCAGTTCGTCCAGCTCGTCGCAACGGAACACCGGGCCGTCCTTGCAGACGTATTTGGAGCCGATGTTACAGCGTCCGCACTTACCCACGCCGCATTTCATGCGCAGCTCCATCGTGGTGTACACCTGCGTCTTATCAAACCCCAGCGCTTCCAGCGCCTTCAGCACGAATTTGATCATGATGGGTGGGCCGCACACCAGCACAGTCTTGTCGGTGGAGAATTTCAATTCCTTTACATAGTCCGGTACGAAGCCCACATGGCCGCGCCAGCTCTCCTGAGGCCGGTCGATGGTGAGGTATGCGCCGGTGTTCTTCGCCTTGCTCCACACGTTCCTGATCTCTTCGATGTCTACTAAATCTTCCATGCTGCGCGCGCCGTACACGATGTCCACGCGCCCGTAATCGCTTCGGTTGTCCAGCACGTAGTTGATCACCGAGCGCAGCGGCGCGAGGCCGATGCCGCCCGCGATGAACAGCAGGTCCTTGCCCATAAGCTCTGTCTCTACAGGAAATCCGTTGCCGTACGGCCCGCGTATCGTAATCTGCTGGCCAGGCTCCATGCGGTGCAGCCAGTCGGTGAGGCAGCCGCACTTCTTGATGCTAAATTCTAGGAACCGCGTTTCGGTGGGTGAGGAGGTGATAGAAAACATCGCCTCGCCCACGCCGGGTATTGAGAGCATGGCGCACTGGCCGGGCATGTGCTTGAAGTTCACACCGCCCTCCGGCGACACCACGCGAAAGGTCTTGACGTCCGGCGTGTCCACACGGATGTCCGTCACCTCGCCGATCACGGGGATCAGCATATCCCTTTTGCTATCGTTCATTTGCGTTCACCTCCAGCGTTCGGATCACCTTCGCGATGTTCATGGACACGGGGCATTTGCCGATGCAGCGCCCGCAGCCCACACAGGCATATAGCCCATCGTTGTTGGCCGGATAGTATACCAGCTTGTGCATGAACCGCTGGCGGAACCGTTCGATCTGGCTGGTGCGCGGGTTGCCGTGCGCCATCAGCGTGAAGTCGGAATACATGCACGAGTCCCAGCAGCGGAAACGGCGCACGTCGTGGCCTGTATCGTAGTCGCGTATGTCGTAGCAGTGGCAGGTGGGGCACACAAATGTGCAGGAGCCGCACCCGAGGCAGGCTGACGACAGCTTAGCCCATTCGGGGGAATCGAATATGTCCCTCAATGCGCCCGCCGTGCTTTGCGGCTGTACACCCGAGAGAGGCAGCTGCGCGATGAGCGCATCGGTCGCCTGCTGCCGCGCTTCCACCGCCGCTTCCGCGTCCGGCGCTTCCACGAGCAGTTCGGACAGCGATTGAGTCAGCGTGTCGCCCTTTTCAGTGAGGCTCTCCCAGTACAGCGTATCGTCGATGAGCCACGCGGCTACGTCACCCGCAGGTGCTGAGGCCTTGACGCCAAAAGCGGCGCACATGCAGCTTTCCTCCGGCTCGCCGCACGCGAGGGAGACAATGACGCCGTTTTCGCGGCGGCTCTGGTAGAAGCTGTCTGCCGGTTCGCTCAGGAAAACCCTGTCCAGTATCTCAATGCTGGCGGCGTCGCAGGCGCGCACGCCGAACAGCACGAACGGTTCATTTTCAGAATGTACGTCCAAGATCTCGATGGTTTTGCCGCTGGTTCTGTAAGCCGAAAGCGTTTCGCTTTGCGGAAAGAACAGCCCCTTGGGCGGCAGCGCGGTCAGCAGGCAGTTAAGGTCGGCGGCGGCCTGACCGTCCCAGCGGTCGAACTGCACCGTTCCGGCTTTGTCCAGCGGCAGGTAAAGCGCCGCGTTTTCCGCTATCTTTGCGTAAAGCTTCGACAAAAGGCTGGCGGGAATCTGACGAAAGCTCATTGGCCGCTCCTTTCCCGGACGATGCCCGGCTCCGCGTCGCCCTGCGTATAGTCGGTGAGCGGGCTGCGGGATTCGGTATCCGCTCCCGCCTGATAGTCGCCGTACAGCTCGTTGATATCCTTGATCATCTTGCGGTTCAGCAGGTGCAACGGTATGCGCTGCGGGCATACGCGCGAGCATTCGCCGCAGTCGGTGCAGCGCCCCGCTACGTGGAACGCGCGGGTGATATGAAACAGGTTCTCTTCAGCCGGGTCGCTGTTCGCCTTGGATGCCACGCCGGACTGTGGGTTGTCGAATACGCACTGCACGCAGGTGCAGGCCGGGCAGGCGTTGCGGCACGCGTTGCAGCGGATGCACTTGGACAGCTCGCTGCGCCAGAACGCGAATCGTTCGTCTGCGGGCATGGTCTCCAGTTCGGCCACTTGCACGAAGCGGGCAGTTTCGGCGGATTCCTCCGCCCAGTCCGATTCGATCACCTCGTCCGCGACGGCATGCGTTTTACCCTTGCAGCCGAGGCATTTATCCAGTAACGCATCGGCGAGGAGGCAGCTCTTTTCGCCATAAGCCGTCTCAAGTGTAAGGGTGTCGACTTCCCGTTTTACGCTGCGGATACCCCTGATCTTCAGTGCGCGCAGCTTTTCGATATCCAGCATGCCGGGGCAGGGGATGCCGACCACGTAGACGTGATCCCGTTCCGCCCGGTGCTCCCGAAGCAGCTGATTGAAGCTATAGGTATCACAGGGCTTTAGCAGCACGGCGATTTTGCCCGGCTTTGCCGTTTCGCCCACCAAATTGCGCATTGAAGCGGATTCGAACCAGCGGAGGCTCTTCTCTACGCGCATCAGGTATTTGCTGAGGTTTGCGCCGCAGAAGTCGTTGTACACCAGACTTTCCAGCGACTCCGCCGAGTCGAATACCGCCGGAGTGGGGTCATACAGGAATTCACCCTGCGTCCACCCGACGACGCGTACGGCGGTTTTGTCCGCCAGCAGACGGCGGGCCGTCTCTTTGATTGTTTCGTTTATGGCTTGCATCGCAGGTCCCTCAACTGGTTGTTCTTGCCGAGCGCGCGGATGGTGTTCGCAAACTCGTTCATCATCATGGAAAACTTCTGTCCCTCGGAGGCGGATATCCACTCCACGCGCGTGCGTTCGCGCTGGATGCCCATGAAGTCCAGCAGGCTGAACAGCAGCGTCATGCGCCGCCGCGCGTAGTAGTTGCCCGAGGTGTAATGACAGTCACCCGGGTGGCAGCCCGCGATGATCACACCGTCCGCGCCGCGCTGGAATGCCCTGAGTATGAACATCGGGTTCACGCGGCAGGAGCAGGGCACGCGGATGACCTTGACGTCGGCGGGGTACGCGAGACGGCTGGTGCCTGCGAGGTCTGCGCCCGCATAGCTGCACCAGTTGCAGCAGAACGCCACGATGAGCGGCCGGTATTCGGTCTGTGCGCTGTTGTCTATCGACATATCGCGTCCACCTCCGCCATGATCTGTTTGTTGGTAAAGCCTTTGAGATCCATCGCGCCGGAGGGGCACACCACCGTGCATGCGCCGCAGCCCTGACAGACCGCGCTGTTCACCTGCGCCACGCGGCGCATCTCGCGCTTGCCGTGATCGTTAACCTCCTGCTCGGCGTATGTGATCGCCCCGTAGGGGCACACGTTTTCGCACTGGGAACACCCGTTGCACATCAGCGGGTCAGAACCGGCAATGCAGGGGTTGCTCATCAGGTGCGGCTTGGCTAAGAGGCCGATCACCTTGGCCGCGCAAGCGCTGGCCTGCGCCACCGTTTCAGGGATATCTTTGGGCCCCTGGCACATGCCGGAGAGGTAAACGCCCGCCGTGGGGCTTTCCACGGGCCGCAGCTTGGGGTGCGCCTCGTTCATGAAGCCGTGCGTATCGATGCTGGCTGTGAGCAGCGTGGCGAGGCTTCGGGCCGAAGGATCGGGCTCCACCGCCGCCGCCAGCACCACCATGTCCGCATCGATATGAAGCTGCCGGTTATTGATCAGGTCGGAGCCCTGCACCATCAGGCGGTTGCCCATGGGTGCCACCTTGCCGACCATGCCTTTCACGTAGTTGACGCCCATCTCTTCTGCCGCACGCCGGTAGAACTCGTCGAAGTTCTTGCCGGGCGTGCGTACGTCGATATAGAACACATGCACATCCACATCCGGATACTTGTCCTTGACCAGTATCACGTGCTTGGCGGTGTACATGCAGCAGATTTTCGAACAATATGGCTTGCCGCAGCCGGAGGTGTCGCGCGAGCCCACGCACTGGATGAACACGATGCTCCCCGGCTTCTCGTGATTGGAGGGGCGCAGCAGCTTGCCCTGCGTGGGGCCCGCCGCGTTGGTCAGCCGCTCAAACTCCAGCGAAGTGATGACATCGGGCGACTGCGAGTAGCCGAACTCGTCGAACTCTTTCAAGTTCATCAGGTCAAAGCCGGTCGCCATCACGATCGCGCCGTAGTCGCGCGTTTCGAACTCATCCTGCTGTTCAAAGTCGATGCAGCCCGCAGGACAGGTCTTGGCGCACAGGCCGCATTTGCCCGTTTTGAAGTAAGTGCACTGATCGCGGTCGATCACCGGCACGTTGGGAATGGCCTGCGCAAACGGGATGTATATGGCTCCGCGGTTGTTCAGACCCATGTTAAACTCGCTCTTGGCCTTGCGGGAGGGGCATTTCTGTGTGCATACGCCGCAGCCGCTGCATAGGTCCGATTTCACGCTGCGCGCCTTTTTGCGTATCGTCACCTGAAAGCTGCCCACGAAGCCGCGCACCTCGGAAATCTCACTGTAGGTGAGGAGGTTGATGCGCTCGTGTGCGGCCGCGTCCACCATCTTGGGGGTGAGTATGCACGCCGCGCAGTCCAGCGTGGGGAAGGTTTTGTCCAGCTGCGCCATCCTGCCGCCGATGGTGGGTGACTTTTCCACGATATCCACGTCGAAGCCGGCATCCGCGATGTCCAGCGCCGTCTGGATGCCCGCGATGCCGCCGCCGATGACCAGCGCCCGCTTGGCGACGGGACTCTGCTGCGGTGTGAGCGGCGTGCCCAATATCACTTTGGCGACGGCGGCGCGCATCAGCACCACGGCTTTCTCTGTGCCTTCCGTTTTATCCTTGTGAATCCATGAGCATTGCTCGCGGATGTTGGCGATCTCCACCATGTAGGGGTTGAGCCCTGCCGCCTGCGCGGCCTTGCGGAACGTGTTCTCGTGCATGCGCGGCGAACAGGCGCATACCACGATGCCTGTCAGTCCGTGCTCGGCCACGGCCTGCTTCAGCAACGTCTGGCCGCCGTCGGAACACATATATTGATAATCGGCGGCGAACGCCACGCCCGGTTCCTTCCGGGCCGCTTCGGCCACCGCCGCCACGTCCACCGTGGCCGCGATGTTGCTGCCGCACCAACAAACAAATACGCCTATTTTATGCACCGCTGTAGTTGCCCTTTCGTATTAAACTCATTTGCGATAAACATGTTGGTTTTTTTATCTGCCGCCGACGGCAGCAGCGGGTAATGTCCACGCGCAAATGTTGTTCAAAGCTTGCCATCAGGTTGCTGACAAAGGTCAGGCTGCGGAGGCTCTGCCTCCACACCACCGCTCAAGGGACTTGTCCCTTGAGAATCCCACTGAAAATGCCATGTTCATGGCATTTTCATATGTCTTTTTCCACTTTTCTTCAAGAAAAGTGGCGGGGGGACGGGGGCAGCGCCCCTGGAAATGGGTTTGTCATCAAGCTGCGGCAAGCGTGCTGCCATATTAAAATCATGCAATGATTTTAATTTCGGAATATTACTATCTGCTGTACTTGCGGAACGCGCTGACCAGCGCCTGCTGCGGCATCTCACTGTCCAGCAGCGCCGGGATGTCCTGCGCTTTGAGCAAATTGCCGTCCTGCCGCCGCACCATGCACACGCGTACCGCCTCGATGAGCTTGGCTGGTTCCACGCTGCGGGGACACCGTTCCACACAGGCGAAGCAGGACAGGCAGTTCCAAATCCCCTTGGAGTTCATCAGCGTTTCGATGTCTCCCCGGTCCACCAGCGCCACAAACTGGTGTGGGCGGATGTCCATATCGTCGTACGCGGGGCAGGAGCCGGAACACTTGCCGCACATCATGCATCGGCGCGTATTCACGCCGCTCATGTCCTTGATGATGCTGATGGTATCGCTATACGGCTGCATCCTGTGCCTCCTGCTCTTTGACGCCCAGCGCCTGCGCCAGCAGCTCGGTGAAGTAATACACCGGCAGCTTATGGCGCGCGCTGGCTGCGTTCAGGTTATACATGCACAAGGGGCATGCTGTGACGATGGCATCCGCGCCCGCCTCGATGGCCGCAGCCTGTATCATGTCGCACTTGCGTTCCGACAGCTTCTTGTTGTGCAGCGCCACATATGCCCCGCAGCACTCGTTGCGGTACGGTGTTACCATCGCCGTCGCGCCCATCGCCACGATGAGGTCTTCCATGATGGAGGGGTTCTCCGGATTATCAAACTGCATCACATCGCTGGGGCGCAGCAGCAGGCAGCCGTAGTAGGCGGCGAGCCGCATGCCCTTGAGCGGATTTGTCGCCTTTCTGGCAATCTCGAGAAAGGTGACATCGTCGCGCAGCATCTCCAGATAGTGGACGACCTTCGTTTCACCCGCGTAAGGTGTCTCCAGCTCCAGATAGCGGTTGGCCTTGCTCTGAATTTCCGCGTTTGTCCGCATGTCATTGTTCACCCGTTTGATAACGTGGTGGCACGCGGAGCATACGGTGACCAGCGGACGGCTCTGCTGCCGGGCGGAATCTAGCGCGCGGACGGAGGACAGCCGTGTAGCGATCTCGTCCTGCGCCTGCGGATACACCGCGCCGCAGCACTGCCAGTCCGGCACCTCCTCCAGCGTGACGCCCAGCGCCTGCGCTGCCTCACGGGCGTATATGTCCAGCTCTTTTGCTTTTGTCTTCAGGGTACACCCCGGATAATAAGAATAAGTCATCGCACTCATCCGTTTCTGTCATTAAACCATTTGTTCCGGATGGAACACTTCGTCGAACTTCTCCGGCGTGAGGAAGCCGAGCGCCACGCACGCTTCTTTGAGCGAAATATCTTCCTTAAACGCCTTCTTTACCGTCTTGGCCGCGTTGTCGTAGCCGATGTACGGGTTGAGCGCGGTCACCAGCATCAGCGAATTGTGCAGGTTGTGGCGCATCTTATCGCGGTTGGCTGTCATGCCCACCATGCAGTTGTCGTTGAACGACTTGATGCCGTCCGCCAGCAGCCGTACAGACTGCAGGAAGTTGTAGATGCATACGGGCATGAACACGTTGAGTTCGAAGTTGCCCTGCGAAGCGGCAATGCCGACAGCTACATCGTTGGCCATCACCTGCACCGCCACCATGGTGACGGATTCACACTGCGTGGGGTTCACCTTGCCCGGCATGATGGAGCTGCCCGGTTCGTTTTCGGGTATCGTGATCTCGCCGAGGCCGCAGCGCGGGCCGCTGGCCAGCCACCGCACGTCGTTGGCGATCTTCATCATGTTGGCCGCGAGCGCCTTGAGCGCGCCGTGCGCGAACACCAGCTCATCTTTGGAGGTGAGCGCATGGAACTTGTTGTCCGCTGTCACAAAAGGCTTGCCCGTCAGCTCGCTCAGCACTTTGGCGACCTCTTCGCCAAACGTTTTGGGTGCGTTGAGACCGGTACCCACCGCGGTGCCGCCCAGAGCCAGCTCATACAGGCCGGGCAGAGAGATATTGAGTATCTCTTCGGCCTTTTCGATCATATTGCGCCAGCCGCTGATCTCCTGCGAAAACTTGATGGGCGTCGCGTCCTGCAGATGTGTGCGGCCGCTTTTGACGATATCGCTGTTCTCCGCTTCCAGCCTTGCCAGTGTCGCCTTGAACTCGGCCAGAACGGGCAGGAGGTGATCCTCGATGCCCAGCACCGCCGCGATGTGCATGGCTGTGGGGAAGGTGTCGTTGGAGCTCTGCGACATGTTGACATGGTCGTTGGGATGCAGCAGCTTCTCGCCCGCGATCTCGTTGCCGCGGCCCGCAACCACTTCGTTCGCGTTCATGTTGGACTGCGTGCCGCTGCCTGTTTGCCATACCACGAGCGGAAAGTGATCATACAGCTGTCCGCTGGTCACCTCGTCGCAGGCCTGCGCGATGATGTCGCGCTTTCTTTCATCCAGCTTGCCGAGGTTGAAGTTGGCGATAGCCGCCGCTTTTTTCAGCAGACCGAAGGCATGCGTGATCTCACGGGGCATGATCTCTCCGCCAATTTTGAAGTTCTCAAGGCTCCGCTGCGTTTGTGCGGCCCAGTAACGGTCCGCTGGAACCTGCATTTCTCCCATGGAGTCGCGTTCAATACGGTATTCCATAATGCTTCCTCCTTATAATCGCCTAGATGCTGAGCTGGTGGATGACGTCTTTCAGGCTGTCCGCACTGCGATGCAGCAGCGTAATTTCATCTTCAGTCATCGGCGGCGTGATACGCGCCTTGAGGCCGCTTCGGTCTACGATGGACAGCGTGCTCAAACACACATCCTCGATGCCGTATTCGCCGTGCATCATTGAGGACACGGACAGCATCGCATTCTGGTTGCCGTAGATGGAGCGGACAATGTGGCATGTCGCGATGGAGATGGCATTGAAAGTCGCGCCCTTGGCAGCGATCACTTTGCTTCCGGATGTGCGCATATATGTTTCGATCTCAGCCTTGTCGAAGGGCGGTAGGTTGCCGAGTTTTGTGTTGCCAGCGACAGTTTTGAGGTAGTCGTCCATCTGTATGCTGCCCACCGTCGCGAGGGACCATGGCACAAAAGAGGTCTCACCATGCTCGCCGAATACGTAGGCGTGGATATTCTTCTGGCTGACACCCAAGTACTCCGCCAGACGCGAACGCAGACGGGAGGTGTCCAGAATGGTGCCGGAACCGATGATCTGCTTCTCGGGCAGGCCGGAGATCTTGGTGAATACGTAAGTCAGTATATCCACAGGGTTTGCGATCATGATGTAGATGGCATCCGGTGCGTACCGGATGATTTGGGGCGTAATTTCCTTGATGATACCCACGTTGGTGTGTGTGAGGTCCAGACGGGTCTGGCCCGGCTGCCGCGCCACGCCGCAGGTGATGATGACGATGTCGCTGCCCGCCGCGTCCTCGTAGTCGCCCACACGAATGGAGGTGGGGGGGCAGAACGGCGTGCCCTGGCTGATGTCCATCGCTTCGCCCATCGCCTTTTCCTTCTTGATATCCACCAGTACGATTTCGGAAGCAGTTCCGTTGACCACCAGTGTGTACGCTATCGTGGCGCCGACGTCACCCGCGCCGATAATTGTGATCTTGCTCATTTGTTTACCTCTCCTTATTTGTGAAAAACTTCATTGAGTATGTGAGGTGTCTGCTGGCACTTGCCATTGCAGGCTGTGGCGCGGTCCAGATAATCCAGCAGCATAGGCCGAAAATCCGGGTGCGCGCACGTGTTGATGATTCTAAGCGCCCGTTCGCGCGGGGCCAGCATGCGCAGGTCTGCCGCGCCGTATTCCGTCACCAGCGCATGGATGTCGTGCTCCGTATGGTCCACATGCGTCACAAAAGGCACGATGCATGAGAGCGCCCCGTTTTTGGCGGTGGACGGCGTCATGAAGATCGAGAGCCCGGCGTTCTGCGCGAAGTCGCCCGAGCCGCCGATGCCATTCATCAACCGCGTGCCGCTGATGTGCGACGAGTTGGTGTTGCCGTAGATGTCCGCCTCAATAGCGGTATTCATCGCGATGATGCCCAGCCGTCGGATAACCTCCGGATGGTTGCTGATCTCCTGCGGACGCAGCATGATCTTGTCGCGATAGGATTCAAAGTTCTGATAGAAGCGCTCCTGCAGAGCGGGCGAGATGGTCAGCGAAGTGCCCGAAGCGAACGCGATCTTGCCTGCGTCGATCAGCTCGAACACCGCGTCCTGCAGCACCTCGGAGTAAACGGTAAGGTCGGCGAACTCGGATTTCTTCAGGCCGGACAGCACCGCATTGGCCACGCTGCCCACGCCGGACTGCAGCGGCGGAAGAGGGTTGGGCAGACGGCCGGCAGCTGTTTCGTTTTTCAAAAACGTCACAATATTGTCGGCAATGCGCTGCGAGATATCGTCGGTGGGCACCACGTCACGCCCATGGTCCGGTATGTCGCTGATTACGATTGCAGCGATCTTGTCAAAATCGCACGGGTAATACGGTGTGCCGATGCGGTCGTTGGCGTGCACGATGGGGATGGGCTGGCTGTGCGGTACGCGCTCCACGGTGTAGATATCGTGGAGGCCTGCCAGCGCGGGTGACTGCGTGGTGTTGACCTCCAGTATCACCTGCTTGGCACAATCGATGTACGTATTTGCTGCGCCGATGGAGGTGGACGGTATCAGATGACCTTCGGCGTCGATGCCGGATATCTCCACGATCGCCATGTCAAGCGGACCCATGTATCCGCTTTTCACCCAGTTGGGCAGCTGGCTTAAATGGATGTCGATAAAATCGACCTGACCTGCGTTGATGGCGTTGCGCATGTCCGTATGCGTCTGGTAAGGCAGGCGCTTTGCTATGAAGCCCGCGCGGCACATGGCGCCGTCGATCTCATCGCCCACGGACGCGCCTGTCATCACCGTTAAGCTTAACGTATCGCCCTGTTCCGCTCTTTTCGCGATGGCCAGCGGAACGGCCTTTGCGTGTCCGGCGGGGGTGAATCCGCTCATGCCGATGGTCATGCCATCCTTGACGAGCTGTGCGGCTGCGTCCGCCGTCATGATCTTGGAAAGATACTTTTCACATTTTATTAAGCTGCTCAGCATTCCTGTCATCGTCCTCCCAGTCCCTGCCTTGTGAAATTATGCACAATAACATCCTAGCGTCAAAAATGGTGTTACGTAATGCTTTCGAAACTAAAGAAACCGGTATTGGTGACAGGACACGCTTTCTTTAGTTTCATAAAATTGAAACTCAAGCGTGTATGTCACTATGATAAAGAAGAAATATCACGTCGTTTGAGAATCAAGGAGGATGACATCATGGCGACCATTGCAGAGTTGTTTGAAAAAGCCCGTATCGCACAGGCGGAATTCGAGAGGAGCGCCAGTCAGGCGCAGGTGGACGCGGCTGTTCGCGCGATTGGCAAGGTGGTGTACGACCGGGCTGAGGAACTGGCGAGGATGGCGGTTGACGAGTCGGGCATGGGCGTATACGAGGACAAGGTCGCCAAGTGCAAGGGCAAGTCCAAGAACATATGGAACAGCCTGAAGGGTAAAAAATCCTACGGTATTATAGAAGAGGATAAAGCGACGGGCATCATCAAAGTGGCCAAGCCCAAGGGCGTGGTCGGCGCGGTGACGCCGGTGACCAATCCGGTGGTGACGCCCATGTGCAATGCGATGTTCGCGCTCAAGGGCAAGAATGCCATCGTGATTGCGCCCCATCCGCGCACCAAGAAGCTCAACGCCTACGTTGTGGATCTGTTCCGCACGGAGTTGGCCGCGCTGGGGCTGCCGGTGAACCTGATTCAGACGGTGGAGGAACCCACACTGGAGGGTACACAGGAAGTGATGCGGAGCGCGGACGTGGTGGTCGCGACAGGCGGCGGTGCGATGGTGAAGGCGGCGTATGCCAGCGGCAAACCGGCGCTGGGCGTGGGCCCCGGCAACGTGCAGGTGATACTGGACCGCGGCATCGATTTCGAAGAAGCGGCCAAGAAGATCATCGCTGGCCGTATTTTTGATAACGGCATCATCTGCTCCGGCGAGCAGAGCGCCATCATCCCCCGGGATAAGTACGACGAGGTGATCGCAGCGTTTGTAAAGAACGGCGCTTACTATGTCGACAACGCCGACGATGTTCAGAAATTTGCGGACGTCATATTCCCCGAAGGCGGCGGCATCAGCAAATATGTCGTGGGTCAGAGCGTGCAGAAGGTGGCGCAGATGGCGGGCGTGAGCGTGCCCGAAGGTACGAAGATGGTGCTGCTGAAATCGCGTGGCGTGGGCCGGGCGGATGTGCTCTCCAAGGAGAAGATGTGTCCGTTTATGATTGTAGTGCCGTACGATACGTTTGAGGAAGCGATGGAGATCGCGTACACAAACCTGTGCTATGAGGGCAAGGGTCATACCTGCGCCATCCATTCCGAGGACATGGAACATATCCGCCGAGTGGGAGAATATATGCCGGTGAGCCGAATCGTAGTGAACCAGCCGTCCTCCACGTCGGCGGGCGGCAGCCTCACCAACGGCTTTGCGCCCACCACCACGCTGGGCTGCGGTTCCTGGGGCAACAACAGCATATCCGAGAACCTGAACTATACGCATCTGATCAACGTGTCCCAGATCGGGCTGTATAATAAGGATGCGAAGATTCCCGCCGACGCGGAAATCTGGGCATAAAGGCGAGGACAGGCGGAATGTATCGCACACTTGAAATAGAATAAAATGTAATATGAGTATAAACGGTGACATATAGGATTGCATCATAAGGTATATGATTATTGATATTGGTCTTCCTAAGCATACTTTGTTAAAATATTAACAATAAGATTGTTAAAAAATTAACAAGCACTCAAGATGCTCATGCATCTCGGATAAAAAGTTTTAAGGAAGATTAAAAATCATGTACCGAGTAGCCATCATGGAAAAGGCCGGCCTTTGGTCGTCGGACCATTGGCCTGACTTCGACAAAGACAGACGCTTTTTAGCTGAACCCATGTGTCCCGGCTGTGCCGCAGCGCTGAACCGGCTGATGAAGAAGCCGGCTGACCTGATGCTGGTGGATCTGCGCAGCAACGCGGATGGCGGACTGGAGCTGTTGCGCCAGCTGCGGGTCAGGGGCGTGGGGGTGGAAGTGATCGCACTGGTTCCGCGGAACAACAGGCGTGTGACGCAGCGGGCCTACCGTCTGGGCGTGATCGACTGCCTGACAGAACCACAGGATGGGCGGCATATGAGGCAGGCTCTGGATCGATTTGTGTCCCGCACGCAGCTGATGCACACCGAAGGCCAGTTGACGCAGGAGGCCATAGACGACATCTTGAGTGGAACGGCGCAGGAGAAGAGCACGCTGCCCAAGGGTTTGCAGGAAACAACGCTCTCACTGGTGCGCAAAGTGTTTGAACAGTGGCCGAAAAATGGGTTGTCCTCTGAGGATGTCTCTTCCGCGGTGGGGCTTTCGCGGATCACGGTGCAGCGCTATCTGTCGTATCTTTGCGACAAGGGTGAGCTGGCTCAGCAGATGAACTATCACACCGGCGGACGGCCCGGCATGGTCTATACCCGTCAAAGCGAAAAGGATCAAATGATGGCGGCCGCAATGCGCCGTATCGTCTGATTCGCCGGATTTCAGGGTGCTGTTATGTTTCGTGTGATCATAGTGGACGACGACCCGATGGTCCGGTTCATCAACCGTTCTTTCGTTGAGCAGAACACGGCATTTCGCGTGGTCGGAGAGTTCAGCGGCGGCAAAGAGGCAATGAGCTTCCTCGCGAGGAATGCGGCGGATTTGATGATACTGGAGGTCAATATGCCGGGTTACAGCGGGCTGGATCTTTTAAAAGATATCCGAGCGCGGCGCGTCGATATCGACGTGATACTCGTTACGGCGGCGAACGATACCAAAACAATGGGTCAGGCGCTGCGGCTGGGTGCGGTCGATTATTTGATTAAGCCGTTTAAACCGGCTCGTTTGCATCAGACGCTGGAAAAGTACACACGGTATATGCAGGCGCTGGGCTCGGACGCGGGTACCGGCATGCTCGCGATGGATTACAGCATCCATGCGATACCGGCGCAGAGCAAAGGGATGCAGGATGCGATACTGGAACAGCTGCTTGGGCTGCTGAAGCAGTTCACCCGCGGCTGCTCGGTGGAGGAGCTGGCGGAGATGACGGAGCTTTCGCGCGTAACGGTGCGGCGCTATATGAAGCATCTGCTGGATACCGGACAGGTGACCAGCAGCATCAACTACAATACGGGGGGAAGACCCTGCATTATCTATCATTTAAAATAAAAAACACATTGCACAATCACAATTGTGCTGTATACTATTAAATTACAAAGTATACTATATCATATTATTGTATACAATGTCGTGACATGAACGAAAGGCCTTGCCTGTGGGCAGCCTTCCAATAACCAGAAGAAAGAAGGTAGTATCACACTATGGCACTTATGACAGGAGAGCAGTACATCGAGAGTATCCGCAACCTCAAAATGGAGGTTTACATGTTCGGAGAGAAGGTGGAATCGCCGGTAGATGATCCGATACTGCGTCCGTCGCTCAATTCCGTCCGTATGACGTATGATCTGGCACAGCTTCCCGAATATGAGGACCTGATGACCGTTACATTGGAAGACGGCCGCAAGATCAACCGCTTCACGAACATACACAGGGGCACCGACGATCTGATCAAAAAGGTGAAGATGCAGCGGCTGCTGGGCCAGCAGACGGCAGCCTGCTTCCAGCGCTGCGTCGGCATGGACGCATTAAACGCCGTTTACAGCACCACATTTGAAACGGACAAGAAATGCGGTACAAATTATCACGACAACTTCGTCAAATTCATGACATACTGTCAGGACAAGGACCTGACCATAGACGGCGCGATGACGGATCCCAAGGGAGACCGCTCGCTGGCGCCGCACGCTCAGCCGGACCCGGATATGTTCCTGCGCGTGGTGGAGCGCCGTCCGGACGGCATCGTGGTACGCGGCGCGAAAGCGCATCAGACGGGCGTGCTGAACTCACACGAGGTGATCGTGATGCCCACGCAGGCGATGCGCCCCGAGGATAAGGATTATGCTGTGGCTTTCGCTGTCCCGATGGATACGCCGGGCCTGTTCATGATCATCGGCCGCCAGTCATGCGACACCCGCAAGCTGGAAGGCAGCGAGCTGGACGTCGGCAACGCGGAATTCGGCGGCGTGGAAGCGCTGACCATATTCGACGACGTGTTTGTACCCAACGACCGCATATTCCTCAACGGCGAAGTGGAATTCGCCGGCATGCTGGTGGAGCGCTTCGCGGGCTATCACCGCCAGAGCTACGGCGGCTGCAAGGTGGGTGTGGGCGACGTGCTGATCGGCGCGGCGGCTGTGGCGGCGGACTACAACGGCGCGGCCAAAGCCTCGCACATCAAGGATAAGCTGATCGAGATGACACACCTCAACGAGACACTTTACGCCTGCGGCATCGCGTGCTCCGCGGAGGGGCATCCGACCGAATCAGGCAACTATATGATCGACCTGCTGCTGGCCAACGTATGTAAACAAAATGTGACGCGCTTTCCGTACGAGATCGTGCGTCTGGCTGAGGATATCGCGGGCGGCATCATGGTGACCGCGCCGTCCGAGAAGGACTTCCGCGACCCAAAGCTGGGCAAATACGTGGATAAGTATCTGCGCGGCGTGGCGGAAGTGTCCACGGAAGACCGGCTGCGCATACTGCGCCTGATCGAAAACCTGGCGCTGGGTACTGCGGCTGTGGGATACCGGACGGAGTCGATGCACGGCGCGGGCTCGCCGCAAGCGCAGCGCATCATGATCGCGCGTCAGGGCAATCTGGAGATGAAAAAGCAGCTTGCGAAAAGAATAGCGCGCGTCAGCAAGGCTTAAGGAGGATAACGCATGGGAGAGCCGCTGCGTGAGCGGGTGGAACGGGTGCTCAGCGAGAGCGTCCGGCCCGCAATGGAAGAGCATCAGGGGAACGTCGAGGTGATAAGCCTGGAGCACGGCGTGCTGAAGCTGCGCTTCTTGGGCCGCTGCAGCGGCTGTCCCGGCGCGAGACTGACGCTGGAGGGGCTGGTGTCCGAGCAGATACAGGGAGCACTGCCCGAAATAACAGACGTGGTACTGGTGTCGGACATCAGCGACGAGCTGTGGGAATCCGCGCGGGCGCTGATGCGCAGCCGGCATAGCTCGGATTGAGCATGGACATCGGCATTAAGTATTGCGGCGGGTGCAACCCCCGGTACGACCGCCCGGCGCTGGTTGCCCGGCTGAAGAGCGATCTGCCCGATGCGCAGGTCGTCAGCGCGGGGGAAACTCAGGATTATGTCGTGGTGCTGTGCGGCTGCAGCAGCGCCTGTGCGCAGCACCATCACCTGACAGGCAGATACGGCAAAAGCGTGCTCGTCCGTGAGGAGGATTACGCGCCGCTGCTGGAAAAGCTCCGTGCGCTGGAGTGCTGATACGACTTCCGCCGCTTTTCTTGAGAAAAAAACAAAGGACCGGGAAATGTCTTTGCAAGGCGATTAGTTTGTCAAAAAAGTTACTCTGTCATTCCGATGGAGCGTAAGCGACTGAGGAATCCCCTTCTGTAGAGCACTTCACATGGGATTCCTCGCAGGCTCGGAATGACATTTCGGGGGTTCCCTGACGGGATTCTTAAGGGGCTCGCCCCTTAAGCGGTAGTGTGGAGGCAGAGCCTCCACGGTCTTAAACCCATACAAGCAGTCAAATATCAGAAGCATCGAATGAACGAAAAAGTTGAAGGAGAGAGCACATGGACTGGAAGGAAATATACCGTTCCCGGCTGACGACAGCCGACGAAGCCGTGAAAAGTATCAAGTCGGGCAACCGTGTGGTGATCGGTCATGCGACGGGCGAGCCCGTTCATCTGATAGACGCGATGGTCAATAACGCGGCGGCCTATGAGAACGTGGAAATCATCCACATGGTGGCGATGGGCACGGCGGCATACTGCCAGCCCGGCATGGAGCAGCACTTCCGTCACAATGCGCTGTTTCTGGGCGGCTCCACGCGGGCGGCCTGTGCTGACGGACGCGCCGACATGATACCCGTCTATTTCTCCAAGGAACCGGAGCTGCTGCGCACTCACAACATACCCGATGTGGCACTGGTACAGGTGTCGCCGCCGGACAGCCACGGCTACTGCAGCCTCGGCATATCGGTAGACTACACGATGGAGGGCGTCAAGCAATCCAAAGTTGTGATCGCACAGGTCAACAAGAGCATGCCGCGGACGCACGGCAACACGTTCGTCCACGTTTCGGAGATGACGCATATCGTGGAGCACGACGCGCCGCTCATCGAGCTGCCGCCGCCTAAAATCACGGATGTGGAGAAGCTGATAGGCCAGAACTGCGCCTCGCTGGTGAACGACGGCGACTGCCTGCAGCTGGGCATCGGCGCAATTCCCGACGCCGTGCTGCTGTTCCTCAAGGAGAAGAAGGACCTCGGCATACACAGCGAGATGTTCTCGGACGGCGTAGTGGAGCTGGTGGAAGTGGGCGTCATCACCAACAAGAAGAAAACGCTGCACCCCGGCAAGTGCATCGCCACGTTCCTGATGGGCACGCGGCGGCTGTACGACTTTGTGGACGACAACCCGGCTGTGGAGATGTATCCCGTGGACTACGTCAACGACCCGCTGGTGATCGCGAAGAACGACAACCTCGTGTCCATCAACTCCTGCGTGCAGGTGGATTTGATGGGCCAGGTGGTATCCACCAGCGTGGGACACCGTCAGATCAGCGGCGTGGGCGGACAGGTGGACTTTGTGCGCGGCGCGACCTTGAGCCGCGGCGGACGCAGCATCATCGCGATGCCATCCACTGCCAAGGGCAGCCAGTCCAAGATCGTGCCCATCATCGACGAGGGCGCGGCGGTGTCCACCTCGCGCTACGACGTGCAGTATGTGGTGACGGAATACGGCATCGCCAACCTGCGTTACCTCAATCTGCGCGAACGCGCCATTGCGCTGATCGGCATCGCGCATCCGGACTGCCGTGCGGAACTGATTGATTTCTTTGAGAAAAAATTTAAATGTAAATATGAAGGCTAAGGCTAAGGAGCAAAACAAATGAGACAACTTCTGATCAAACCCGATATCTATCTGTATGACACCTGCAAGGCGTTTTGCGAAGCCTTTGAGGTGGGCGAGGGAGACCTCATCATTACCAACGAGTATATTTACCAGCCGATGTTCGGCGCTCTTGGCATCAAGGCGGATGTGCTGTATCAGGAGAAATACGGCATGGGCGAGCCGTCCGACGAGATGGCTGAAGCCATACTGGCGGACATCAAGGGCGGCTACAAGCGCATCATCGCCATCGGTGGCGGCACTATCATCGACATCTCCAAGCTGTTCGCGCTGAAAAACGCTTCCCCCATACTGGACCTGTTCGACCGCAAAACGCAGCCGATAAAGGACAAGAAACTCATCCTCGTGCCCACCACCTGCGGTACGGGCAGCGAGGTCACCAACATATCGATACTGGAGCTGAAAAGCCGCCACACCAAACAGGGCCTCGCGGTGGATGAGCTGTTTGCGGACAGCGCCGTGCTAATTCCCGAGCTGCTGAGCGGTCTGCCGTTCAAGTTCTTTGCGACCAGCTCCATCGATGCGCTGATTCACGCGCTGGAATCCAGCCTGTCGCCTAAGGCCACGCCGTATACGGAGATGTTCGGCTACGAAGCTATTGAGATGATACTGAAAGGCTATATCGAGATCGCGGAAAAGGGTCAGGACGCACGCCTGCCGCTGCTGAAGGACTTCCTGATCGCTAGCAACTACGCGGGCATCGCGTTCGGCAATGCGGGCTGCGCGGCGGTGCACGCCATGAGCTATCCTCTGGGCGGCATGTATCACGTGCCCCACGGGGAAGCCAACTACTGCCTGCTCACCGGCGTGTTCAAAAAGTACATGGAGATCGACCCCAGCGGCCGTATCGTCAAAATGAACCGCTTTATCGCGGACATACTGGGCTGCGACGAGAACGTGGTGTACGAGGAGTTGGAGAAGCTGCTGAACCAGATCATCCAGCGCAAGCCGCTGCGCGAATACGGCGTGACGGAAGCCAACCTCAAGGAGTTCACCGAAAACGTGATGACCAAGCAGGGGCGGCTGATGGCGAACAACTGCGTGCCGCTGGACGAAGCCGCGGTGTACGACATCTACAAAGCGCTATATTAAGGTTGATGGTAAAGGTATACCTTGGAGGCTCTGCCTCCAAACCTCCGCTTAAGGGGCGTACCCCTTAAGAATCCCATCAGGAAATGCCTTGGCATTTCCCAAGTCTTTTGTTTCTTTTCTTAAAGAAAAGAAGCGGGAGCACGAGGGCAGAGCCCTCGTAAATAAGTTTCATGTAAGTCGGTATTAATGATAGTTAATATTTGAGAGAGGGAGAAAATGCATGGATTTTCTGCTGTCCAACGAGCATAAGATGACGCGCGATCTGTTCCGGGAGTTTGCCGAGAACGAGGTAAAGCCTCTCGCGCAGGAGATCGACGAAGAGGAACGCTTTCCCCATGAAACGGTGGAAAAGCTGAAACGGTACGGCTTCCTCGGCATACCGTTCCCCAAGGAATACGGCGGACAGGGCTGCGACACGCTGACGTACGCCATGTGCGTGGAAGAGCTGTCCAAGGTATGCGGTACCACCGGCGTTATCGTCTCCGCGCATACGTCGCTGTGCGGCGACCCGCTGAACAAGTACGGCACGCCCGCACAGAAGGAGAAATACCTTAAACCCGTGGCGAGCGGCGAGAAGCTGGGCGCCTTCGGACTTACGGAACCCGGCGCGGGCACGGACGCTTCCGGCCAGCAGACAAAAGCGGTGCTGGAAGGTGACCACTATGTGCTGAATGGCAGCAAGATATTCATCACCAACGGCGGCGAAGCGGGCACGTATATCATATTCGCGATGACGGACAAGAGCAAGGGCACTAAAGGAATCTCCGCGTTCATCGTGGACGCCGACGCCCCCGGCTTCTCCATCGGCAAGAAGGAGCTCAAGATGGGAATCCGCGGCTCCGCCACCACCGAGCTGATATTCACCAACTGCATCATTCCCAAGGAAAACCTGCTGAGCGCCGAGGGCAAGGGCTTTGCCATCGCGATGGGCACGCTGGACGGCGGGCGAATCGGCATAGCGGCGCAGGCACTGGGCATCGCGCAGGGTGCGCTGGATGAGACAATCGCCTATGTGAAAACGCGCAAGCAGTTCGGCAAGCCGATATCCGCGTTCCAGAACACGCAGTTTGTGCTGGCAGAGCTGTACGCCAAGGTGGAGGCCGCGCGGCTGCTGGTGTATAAGGCAGCGCTGGCGAAGGACGGCGGCACAGGCCGGTATTCCGTGGAGGCCGCGGTCGCCAAGCTGACAGCGGCGCAGACGGCGATGGAGGTGACCACCAAGTGTGTCCAGCTGTACGGCGGGTACGGCTATACGCGCGAATACCCGGTGGAGCGCATGATGCGCGACGCGAAGATCACCGAGATATACGAGGGGACCAGCGAAGTGCAGCGCATGGTCATCGCGGCGTCGTTGCTGAAGTAAGCGAAAGGAACTCACAGAGCATGAATATAGTCATTTGCATCAAGCAGGTGCCCAACACCAACGAGGTGAAGCTGAACCCCGAAACGGGCACGCTGATAAGAGACGGCATACCCAGCATCATCAACCCGGACGACAAAGCTGGTTTGGAAGCGGCGCTGGCGCTCAAGGACAAATACGGCGCGCACGTAACCGTGATTTCCATGGGACCGCCGCAGGCAGAGCACGCATTGCGCGAAGCGCTCGCGATGGGCGCGGACGAAGCGATACTCGTCACCGACCGCGCTTTTGGCGGCGCGGATACATGGGCCACGTCATCCACGCTGGCATCCGCTATCCGCAAGCTGCCTTACGATATCATCATCACCGGACGGCAGGCGATAGACGGCGACACCGCGCAGGTGGGCCCGCAGATCGCGGAGCACCTTGGCATCCCCAACATCAGCTACGCAGAAGAGATCAGCATCGAAGGGGATAATGTGATCGTGAAGCGGCAGTATGAGGACCGCTACCATATCATTTCAGTCCAGATGCCCTGCCTCATCACGGCGCTGGCTGAGCTGGCTAAACCGCGCTATATGACGCCGGGCGGCATATTCGATGCGTACCGCAAAGCCGAGATCAAGACGTTCACCCGCGCCGACCTGGACGTGGCTGACGGCAACATCGGCCTTAAAGGTTCGCCTACGCGCGTGTATAAATCCTTCACCAAGGAGCTCAAAGGCAAGGGGCAGGTGGTGGAGATGGACCCGGGCGCGTCGGTGGCGTGGCTGGTGGACAACTTGAAGAGCAAGCACATACTGTAGGGGGCGGCGTATATGAACAAGAATGATTATAAAGGCGTATATGTATTTGTCCAGCAGGTTGACGGCGTGATCTCCAGCGTATCTGCTGAGCTGATCGGCTGCGGCAAGCGTCTGGCGAATGATTTGGAGACGGAAGTCACGGCGGTGCTGCTGGGACATGATATTGCAGCCTTGCCCAAGGAACTGGCTGATGCTGGCGCGGACAAGGTGCTGATGGTGGAGAGCCCCGCGCTGAAAACCTACATGACGGAGCCGTATACCCATGTGATGGCGGAGATCATCCGGCAGAAGAAGCCGGAGGTGGTGCTGTTCGGCGCGACAGCGATCGGGCGCGATCTGGCCCCGCGCGTATCGGCGCGCATCCACACGGGCCTGACGGCGGACTGCACCAAGTTGGACATCGATCCGGAAACCAAGAACCTGATGATGACCCGTCCGGCGTTTGGCGGCAACATCATGGCGACGATACTCTGCCCCGATCACCGGCCGCAGATGGCGACGGTGCGCCCCGGCGTGATGCAGTGTCTGGAAATCTGCGAAGCGGCGGAATGCCCGGTGGAGAAGCTGGACATCGCGCTGCCGGATAGCAGCCTGAACGTGGAGATACGCGAGGTCGTGAAAAAGGCGATGACCTGCGTGGATATACAGTGCGCGGATATACTGGTGTCCGGTGGCCGCGGCATGGGTTGCCCGGAGAACTTTCGGGTGCTGCATGATCTGGCGGACGCGCTGGGCGGAACGGTGTCCGCGTCGCGCGCGGCGGTGGACGCCGGCTGGATTGAGAAGGACCGGCAAGTGGGGCAGACGGGCAAGACGGTGCGCCCCAAGGTTTACATCGCCTGCGGCATTTCCGGCGCGATTCAGCACCTCGCCGGCATGGAGGAGAGCGACATCATCATCGCGATCAACAAGGACGGCACCGCACCTATATTTGAAGTGGCGGACTACGGCATTGTGGGCGACCTGTTCAAGGTGCTGCCTGTGTTCACTGAAGAAGCCAAAAGAATAGTGGCTTGCAAAAGATAAGATGACACCTAAAAGGGGATTCTAGATAATGCTTAATCTGCAATTCGCCTGTTTTACTTTCATATAGCCATTGCACGGCCGTGAAAGTGAGAAATATCCGAATACAATAACTCAAAGGCGTTGCAAGTGTATTGCAGCGCCTTTCAATTATACTTCCGGTGAGAACGAGCATCACTTGCCGCCGGTGCTAATGAGACTATCCGCAGTAGGTAAATTATTTTTAATATAAATCAATATTTTCATTGACAAGAATAAACAAATTTAATATTATCAAAAATGAAAATGTTATCAAAAGTGATTGAAATAAAGACATTAATATACATTGGTATTTATAGGTATAAAGCCACATCGGCTTTAAATATTTGAAATCTATGGAGGATTAAAAAATGGATGCATTGAAGGTAAGCGATCTTTCCATCGCGGCAATGATATTTGACGTGCTGTTTGCACTGGCCTTGCCGCTTGTGCCGTTCTTCATACTGCGCAAGAAGATGAAATCGCGGTTTGTTCCACTTCTCATAGGTGCCGCAACGTTCGCTATTTCGGCACTTATTGTTGAGGCGGCAGTACACAGGCTCATACTCACACCAGAGGTATATGCGTACATGCTGAAAAATCCGCTGCTTTATGGGCTCTACGGTGGATTGATGGCGGGTTTGTTCGAGGAGAGCGGGCGTTTTGGGGCTTTTAAACTCATGCGCAGAAAATATAACACCTCGGGTGACGCGCTTTCATATGGCTTGGGGCACGGCGGCGGTGAAGCTGTCATTATATTTGGATTCACAATATTAAACAGCGTTGTAATGGCCATCATGATCAACTCGGGCACGATCAGTTCCCTGAACGGTTTGATCCCGAATGAACAGCTGCAGACAACAGTGAACAACCTTGTCGCGACGCCGCCAGCTATGTTTCTGGTGGGTGCGCTTGAAAGGATGGGCGCTGTGGCTTTCCACATGGGTGCATCTATATTGGTGTATCTGGCGGCTTCGCGGCGCGCAAGCTTCTGGTTCTATCCGTTGGCCATCCTCTTGCACATGCTGCTCGATTTACCAGCCGCCCTTGTTCAGGCAGGAGTATTCAACAGTATATTCCTCATGGAGACATTCTTGCTCGTTTTTGCCGGACTCGTCCTATGGTTTGCCATAAACCGCCTGAGGGCAGCCGATAAGAACAGCCGTCTGGAAGCCGGATCGCTTGAAGCCGGGAATTTATCAGCGTAACCAAACAGACCAGCACCTCCATATATGCGATTATATGGAGGTGCTTTGTCCATTTATATCAATAATAATGAGGGTACAAATGAAACAATCCAGTTTTGAAATTTTGCTCAATCCCGTGCGCATGGGTATCATACAAAACCTCATCGGTGATCGCCGGTTGAGCACGCAGCAGTTAAGCGAACTGCTTCCCGATGTGCCACAGGCAACACTGTACAGGCATTTGAAGCTGCTGCTAAAAGCCGGATATATCTCTGTCGTCGAGGAGAACCCCGTTAGAGGTACGGTGGAGAAGATCTATAGTATGAACGCGGAATCCTTGAACGAAGTGAACAAGGAGTCTGCTTCGTTGACGAAGGAAGAACACAAACGTTACTTCTTTACATACATGGTCGGCTTGATGGACGAACTGGAAAGATATATGGATAAAGACGGTATTGACATTATGGAGGACGGCCTGTCCTACCGCCAGGGCAGATACTATATGACGGATGAAGAGTATTCCGAATTTATCAGTGATTTATCAAGGACGTTTGGTAATGTCGTAGGGAACATGCCTTCTTCCGAGAGGAAGGCACGGACAATAGGCTTTGTGATGATACCGGAAGGAAAACGTCCAGTGAAAAGAACTGAAGGAGCGGAGCAGCCATGAAGGACAAATGATTACATTAGAAGTGATCACTGTCCAAAGGACATACTCATATAGAGGGACAATTCATCATGACTGAGCCGGAACTCGGTTTGATGACAAATTGTTTCTTTGTATATCAGTACCTATAAGCAGTATTGCCAAGGGGAGCTAGAGCAGTTCATCAAATCAGCAATTAACTGTTGCCCCGGTGTCAACGGACTTAAGACCCGCAGACACCATTGCGAAGCTGTGGATATTATCTTCCAGAGTTGTTTCGGGTACGGCATCCTCTTCCATGCAATCGAGGAAGTGATTCAGTCCGTATGCCATTTCCTCAAAAGGCATTTGCTGTGGCGATAACAGGATGCCCTTCTGAGAGACGACATTAAGAACAACGCTTTTGTCCGCCTTGTGTTCGAAAAACTTCACCTGATTATCTGCGTCCAGTGTGAGGCAGCCCTTGCTGCCGGTGATAGTAAAGTTGCCGTTCCAAGACGACTCGCGGCCCCGCGCGGCCCACGAACCGTTATAAACCACACGGGCACCAGCCTCCAGCTCTATTAGTGCGTCGGTGCTGGGCCTTCCACTGAACAGCGACCAAGATGGGCGGTATGAAGTGCAGAATATGCTTCTGCAGTTCAGTCCCGTAAAAAAGCGTATCAGGTCAAAGTGATGAATGGCGACATCCTGTAGAAGCGGCTGTTCAAGACCCGCACGATATCCTTGCAAGTCTTCCTGACGCCGGAACTCGACAAGTATTGTCTCCAATTCACCAATCATCCCGTCCATAATGGCTTTCTTAATTGTTTGGTTGTGTGGGCGCCACCTGTAGTTCTGGCAGGTCATAAACTTAAGTTCCGGGCGCGATGCTTTGATGTTCAGCAAAGCTTGTGCCTCTTCCATGCTCATGGCGAGCGGTTTTTCCGTTATGACGCTCATGCCCTTCTCTAAAGCGAGACGGTCGGCATCAAAATGGAGCGACCCCGGCAGCACAACAACTGCGATATCCGCATTGGTCATTGCAATGGCTTCAATATAACTGGTGTACAAGATGCTGTTAGGCAGCCCGTATTTATCGCGGGCGTCAGACAGCTCACTGTCGGTTCCGCATATGCCGCATAACTCCGCCCGAGGCGAACTGCATATCAGGTCGAGCCATCTGCTGCCCCAGAACCCCAGGCCTAAAAGTAATATTCTATGTTTCATCGGCATAGCTCCTCTCCGTAGGTGTAATCTGGAGGGTATGTTAGAAAACATGGAGATCTTTGTGGCTCATCAAGAGTCATGTTTACAGGTCGGCTGCAGCTAGGTTTGGCTGTATTACTTTATCAAGCCAAGGGCTAAACGTCCAAGTTCGGCCTCCTGCTCTTCGTCGAGACCGCTTACGCCAATAGCTCCAATTACCTGGTTTTTATAAACGATTGGAAAGCCGCCAGACCAACCTGTATACCGCAGATCACCATAGTTTGTCATAGGAAAGCCAGCTGTCCTGGAGGCTTTGCCCACGTCACCGCTTTCCCTGCATTCGCGTGCCGCGGTAAAAGCTTTGTTGATGGCGACATACAGCGGCGGCAAATGACATCCGTCCATACGCAAAAAAGCGATCAATTCGCCGTGAGAGTCGGTAACGGCGACGGCAGCAGCCTTTTTTTCTGATTCCAGCTTTGCCTGAATCACTTCAATCATGGCTTGGGCTTCTTTGTGCGAAAGACTATAACTCTGATACATACAACAACCATCCTTTCAGATTTTCAGTGTATTGCCATAACGTGGTGGCTGCCCAGCTTTTCGGAACCGCGTTTAACCAGTGTGGCAGACATAATAATCTTTTGCTGGGCCATGTCGGGATTCGCTATACGCTTCAATAGCAAATGCATGGCGTTTTGGCCGTATTCATATTCCTTTTTTTCCACAATTGATATATTGGATTGTATAATGTCCAGAAGCTCAATTTTATCGTAACCGACAAAAGCCATGTCGTCGGGAATGCGAACCTTGTTCTCGAACAGCGCTTTCAGACAGCCCAGGGTGAGCATGTTGTTGTTGGCAACAATGGCGGTGGGGCGATTGGGTCTTCTTAAAACTTCGAGCACCTGCTTATAGGCGCAGTCCTGCGTAAAATCGCCGTAATAGATGTTGCTTTCGCAGACAGGTATATCGTACGCATTCAATGCTCTGGTATAGCCGGCGACACGGTTCAGAGCCAGTTTCAATTTTGGATTGCCGCCCAGCACAACGATATCCCGGTGTCCCTCGTCGAGCAGCAGCGTAGTGGCGTCATATATGGCTTTGGTATCGTCATAATATATGCCATCAAAATTGCTGTACATAATGTTTCTGTCTACCAGTACCACAGGAATCTTCATGCCTGTGAACCTTTGGATATAATCTTTATTGTATTCCTCCTGGCCAGTTACGGGCGTGATGATCAACCCGCGGATACGGTGCTCTTGCAGGATTCTGATCGCTCTTTCTTCCTTGCCTTCGTTTTCGTCAGTATTAAACAGCAAAACGCTCAAATCGTTTTCATCGGCTATGGACGTAACGCCTTGGATGATTTCGCCGAAGAATGGGTTGCGGATCTCGGGAACGACCAGTCCAATTACGTTTGTTTCGCTTCGGGAAAGTCCTCGGGCATAAGCGTTGGGAACATAGTCAAGTTCAGCAATGGCATTTTCGACTTTTCTTTGCGTGTTCTTGCTGACATTTTCGGATTTATTGATAACCCGTGACACCGTGGTGTGCGAAACGCCCGCTTTTGCAGCAATATCATGAATAGTAACTGGCATAGTATAAACACCTTCTCTGTTCACGGTACCAATTGAAAGAGTCATATTATTTGATACCGAACGTATAATAAACATATAAAAACTATAATTATTATACATTTCATGGAGCAGCAATACAAGCTTTAATAAAAATATTCTTGCGGATTTGGGGAAAACGAACAAAAAATGTGATTTGATTGATAAAAAACCGTTGACAAAATATATTTATGGTTATAGTATATGGCCATAGAATGTTCACGATAACAATTTTAAACTGACTGAGCTCCAAGAATAGAATATTTACCCATAATTATTATCTACTACGCTGTAAAAGTAACCGTAAACAAAGAAATGAGCGAAAAAGAACGAATAAATTACTAATGTGCGCTATGAAAGCGTGAACATTGGTACGAATCAAGCATCCATGCGGCCTGGTGTGTTCACGGTAACATACCGTGAAGTATAAAAATACAGTTGCTTGAATTGAATGTGTATCATTGAAATCCGTGTTAGGTTCGTTGCAGCCTAATATTAATAATAAAACGGAGGAATAAAAATGAAGAAGACTCTCTTGGTTTTGCTCACGATTGCAATGATATTTGCAATGGTTGCATGCGGAGTACCTCAAGCCAACGAAGAACCGGCTAAAACTGAAGCTCCGGCGGAAGCTCCGGCAGAAGCTCCGGCGGAAGCCCCGGCAGAAGCTCCGGCAGATGCCCCCGCGGATGAAGCGTATAAAAGTGAGACGCTCTATATCGGCGTAGCGATTCGTTCACTGGCCAATCCGTATCATGTGAACATCGTTGAAGGTGCTGAGATGTTCGGCAAATATCTGGATTCCATTGGCCAGAAGTATGAGATCCAGACGCTTGCATGCGAAGGCTCCAACGAGAAGCAGGTCAATGACATCAAAGCATTCGTCGCAAAGGCCGGTGGAAACGCCATCATGTATGTTGACCCGAACGAAGCTGCTATTGCTCCCGCTATCGCTGATATCTGCGAAGAGTCTATGACCTATATGGTGACAGCATGGAACAAGCCGGATGACGTGGGACCGATGGACTATCATTACTGGATCGCGCACCATTCTCCCGATAACCAGAAATCCGGTTATGATATCTCTGTTGCCATGTTTGACAAATTCGACACACCGGGAACCGGCAAAGTACTGGCTGTGCAGGGTATGCTGGGCAACACGGCTGCTAGCGACCGCTTCATCGGTCTTCAGAAAGCTCTTGCCGAATATCCGAACGTAGAGCTGCTGGCAGACCAGGCCGGCGATTGGGATACCAAAAAAGCTTTGGGAATCGTTGAAACATGGATTTCCAAGTATCCGGATGTGGATGGTATCTGGTGCGCCAACGACAGCATGGCGATCGGCGCGATCCAGGCCCTTAAAGCGGCTGGCCTCAATGGCAAAGTTAAGGTCGTCGGGGTGGATGGCATCAACGACGCTGTGACGTTCATCAAGGAAGGCGACATGGTCGCGACAGTGGGTTCCAATCCGTGGCTCCAGTGCGGTTATTCTCTGGCGATCTGCTACGACGCATGGCGCGGTGTGATCGACGTGGATTCGCTGCCGGCTGATCAGCGCGAGTTCAATACCGAAGGCTTGATGATCACCTCCGACTCTGTGGCGGCTTATGAAGAGGAATACATCACCAACAAACCCGATTACGATTTCTCCATGCCGTTCGACTGCATCTACAAACCCTGATTGCCAAAACATCTGATATGCTGTGGGGCGGAGCTATCCGCCCCACAAAATAATAAGATGACTATATTTTTAAGGTATAGAAAAGAAATATGCTTAAAAATAAAATACTGGAGTTTATAAAATGGCACAGAAAAACAATAGTATGTTATCAATCACTGATGAGTTCGCGCAGAAGATAAAGGCCGAACAGCGTTCGACAATCATCATGCGCTGGGCGCCGGTTTTTGTACTGGTGGCGCTCGTGATATTCTTCTCGATTACCTGTTCCACCAGCTTTCCGACTGGAAACAACCTGATTGCTATCCTGAGTCAGCTGGCGATACCATTAGTGATTGCGGTGGGCCTGACCTTTGTCATCATAATCGGCAGCATTGACCTATCCATCGACGGCGTTGTGGGGATGACGGGTTCGGTCTTCAGCGTTATTGTACTCAACAACCAGAACAGCATGAATCTTGGCATTGTCGGCGTTTTGCTCATGCTCCTTCTGGGACTGCTGACAGGGACAATTATCGGTGTTGTCCATGTCAAAGCAAAGATACCTTCGTTTATCGTTTCTTTCGGAATGTCCAGTATAGCATCAGGTGTAGCTATATTATCATACAGCGGTATACCCGCAACCATAGAAGACCCCGTATTGGTTCAATTATCCAGAACCAACTTTATAGGCATACCCTTTATCACATGGGTTGCTTTGGCTGTTCTCGCCATTGCCTGGATCATACAGACCTATACGTCATTTGGGCGTTATGTCTACGCGATCGGCACAAACGAAATGGTCACCCGTATGTCCGGAGTCAGCATCGACCGCGTTAAAATACTCGTGTTCGCGTTCTGCGGCATCTGTCTTGGAATTGCAGGCGTGCTGGGCGGAATTCGTCTGGGCCGCGGCGAGGTCATGATCGGCAAGGGGACGATGTTCCCCGCTGTGACGGCTGTGGTGGTGGGCGGAACGCCGCTGTCGGGCGGCAAGGGCGGCATGATGAACACGTTGGTTGGATCACTGATCATAACAGTGCTAAATAACGGCCTCATATTGCTGGGTATCAATCCTTATGTGCAGACAGGCGTACAGGGCATCATTATATTGCTCGCCGTTGCGCTGACGGTCAAGCATAAGGCCAACCACATCAGCAAATAGGCTTACTGGAGGTTTGCAATGACTAAAGACTTTCTCTTCAAAGCTGAGAATATAACGAAGACTTTTCAGGGGATGACGGCACTGCAGGATGTATCCTTTGAGGTCCATTCAGGGGAAGTGGTGGGGCTGATCGGCGAAAACGGCGCCGGGAAGTCAACACTTCTGAAAATAATGATTGGATTCCAGCCGCAGACCAAAGGCTCAATGACAATACGCAGCGAGATGTTCTCACCACATTCGCCGATGGAAGCCAATGCACTGGGGCTCGGCATGGTTTTTCAGGAGCAGTCGCTGATTACCAGCCTGACGGTGGCACAGAACATATTTTTTGGCCGTGAGAAGGAATTCAAGAGGCTCGGATTCATTAATCGGCGGAAGATGGATAAAAAGGCATTTGAGATACTGTCGAGTGCCGGACTGAGTAGAATCAAGCCTGATAAGAATGTGAGCGAGCTGGATTTTGCCACACGTCAGATGGTGGAGATTGCCAAGGTGATTAATCTGGCGAATACGTCCGGACATAAGCAATGCCTGATACTGTTGGATGAGCCCACGTCGGTATTGAACGGCTCCGAGGTGGAGCAGCTGTTTTCTGAGATCAAAAAGCTCAAGGAAGCGGGGCACGGCATCGTGTTCGTTTCCCATCGGCTGGACGAGGTCGTGGAGATATCCGACAAGATATATGTACTCAAGGACGGTAAAAACGTTGGGGAAACGGACGCTGCCAATGCCGATGAAGCTAAGCTTTACGAAATGATGGTGGGACACAGTTCCTCTCATGAGTATTACCGTCTGAAAGAGCAGATCAATCCAAGCGATGACATCATCATGGAAGCTGACGATCTGGGACTGCACGGTGAATTCAAGCACTGCTCGTTTAAGCTGCACAAGGGCGAGATATTAAGCTTTTGCGGCGTGGTGGGCTCCGGCAAGGAAAAGCTGTGTTCGGTGCTTTGCGGCGATGAAAAGCAGACTTACGGGACACTGAAGGTGCGGGGAAAAGCGGTTCAGTTCACGAGCCCGAATAACGCGCTCTCCCAGGGAATACTGATGGTCCCCAAAGAGAGAAATGAGGAAAGCATCGTGGGGACGCTCAGCGTTGCCGACAACATTGCTCTTTCCAACCCAAAGAAGCTCAAAAGCCACGTGCTGATATCGAAGAAGAAGCTGGTAGCTCAGGCCAAGGAATGGATCGGAAAGCTGAGGATCAAGACGAGCGGCTATGCGGAAGACCTGGTTGCTTTAAGCGGCGGCAACGCGCAGAAGGTGGTGTTTGCAAGGGCGCTGGCCAGCGAGGCGGACATTCTGGTGCTGAATCACCCGACGCGCGGAGTGGACGTAGGCGCCAAAGAAGAAATCTACGCGCTCATCCGGGAAATCGTGAAGGAAGGCAAGTCAGTGATACTGCTGGCGGATACACTGGACGAGAGCATCGGCTTGAGCAACCATATTATCATTATGCGTGACGGCCTGATTACCGGCGAATATGACGCCCATATTGACGCAAAGCCGGAAAAGGTTCAGATCGTAAAATGTATGATGTAAGGAGCGGGAAATGAACAATATAACTGGCAAGAAAAATGAAAATGCAGCAAAGTGGAATATAAACAGCTTATTGAAATACATAAGCGCGTTGTCGATCATCGTCTTGTCGCTTGCATTTTTTATCATCAACGGAAGCTTTTTTTCGCCATATAACCTGAAAAACATATTTATTGATTCTGCGCCGTTGTTGGTGATGGCTTGCGGAGCCACACTGGTCATCATGCTGGGGTCTGTTGACCTTTCTGTGGGCGCTGTTTGCTCGGTGGCAAATGTGCTGTTTGTGACGCTGATCCCCGACCTTGGATTTGGGGCCTATCTCGTGACGCTGGTGTTTGGCTTGCTCTCGGGTCTGTTGCTGGGATTTGTACATGTGAAGATCAAGATACCGTCGTTCATTGCATCGCTGGGCTTTATGAGCATCTGGTCCAGTCTGGCGCTCGTGATCTGCGACACACCGATATCGGTGGCGAAAGTGCTGCGCCCCATCATTGACTGGGCATCATTCTCCGTGGGCGTTGTCAACATCACCATTGTCGTGGCGCTGATATTCGTTGCCATATTCTATGTCATCCAAACGAGGACGGGCATTGGCAAGGGGGTCTTTGCCATTGGCGGAAATGAGCGTACGGCGCGGTTGGCAGGCATTCCTGTGGACCGGATCAAGATTCTGGTGTTCATGCTGTGCGGACTTTGCAGCTCGATTGGCGGCATCATACTGGCAGCCAAGCTGAAGAGCGCCGCCGCCACCATCGGAGATTCGTTTACGCTGCTCGTTATCGCTTCGGTGGCGCTGGGAGGTACCGCGCTGGACGGTGGCAAGGGCAGCCTCATCGGTACGCTGCTGGGTGTTGCCTTGGTGACGATTATTCAGAACGGTATGAATATCATCGGCGTCAACGCTTTCTGGCAGCAGATCGTTTTTGGTATCGTGGTGATACTCGCCGTAACGCTGACAGTAGACCGGACGCGGCGCAATCTTGTTGTGAAATAATACAGCCGTAAATAAAATACTGAAGGAGTCATGAAAATGGAAAAAGTCAAAAATGCGAAATTGATGAACGGGGTGGAGATACCTTATGTTGGTCTGGGAACATTCAGGTCAAAAGAAAATGAATTGGCGAACGCTGTAAAGTCAGCCGTGGAGATCGGCTATACGAGCTTTGATACGGCATGGATATATGAAAACGAAGCGGAAGTGGCCAATGGCATCAAGGCGAGCGGGCGGAAACGGGAGGAATTCTTCATTACGTCCAAGCTGTGGAACGCATTCCAGGGTTACGACAGCACGCTGAAGGCATTCGATGTCAGCCTTGAACTGCTCGATACGGATTATATCGATCTGTACCTTATTCATTGGCCGGGCAAGGGCCGTTTTGTGGACACATGGAAGGCATTTGAGAAGCTGTATAAGGAGAAAAGGATCCGTGCAATCGGCGTCAGCAACTTCCTGACGCATCATCTTGACGAACTGCTTCCGAACTGTGAGATCACGCCGATGGTCAACCAGATCGAGGCGCACCCGTATTACATGGATTACAAAACCATCGAATACTGCCAGAGCAAGGGTATACTGATGGAAGCGTGGTCGCCGCTCGGTTTCGGCAGTGCGCTGCTCAGCGAGAAGACCCTGGTCGATATCGCACAAGCCCATGGCAAAACCACCGCTCAGATAACGCTGCGTTTCCTGATTCAGACCGGCATCCGGGTGATTCCCAAGTCGGTAAACCCGGACAGGCAGAAACAGAATCTTGATGTGTTCGACTTTGAGCTGGATGCGCAGGAGATGGATGCAATCAAGAAACTAAATACCAATCAACGTTTGGGAGACGACCCTGACAAGTTCCTGTGGTAAAATCTACGCAGACGTCAGGCTGCTATGACGGCCTGACGTCTGACAGTAGAGAGCAATTGGTAAATACACAACCGGGTCAGGAGAAGAATATGAAAAGCTTAGCCGTTACTAAGGAACTAACGCTCGAGATTGTGGAAGTCTCACGTCCGCAGTGTGAAGATAACAAGGTGCTGGTGAAAACCCTCGCCTGCGGAGTATGCAACGGAACGGACACAAAGATACTGCACGGAAAGTTCAAGAATATAGATGTGAGCGAATACCCCTGCCTGTTGGGACATGAAGGCGTGGGCGAGGTGGTAGAAGTCGGAAAAAACGTGACGAGCTTTGAGGTGGGGGATATCGTGATGCTGCCTTTTGTGGAGGGCAGTGTGGACGGGTATTCGTCCTTCTGGGGCGGTTATTCCGAATATGGTATCTGCGGCGACTGGAAAGCCATGGCGAACCACGGCGCAGGGCCGGGCAGCGACAGCTTCGGAGAGTTCTATTATACGCAGAAAAAGCTGCCCAAGGACATTGATCCTGTGGATGCCGTCATGATCATCACGTTCCGGGAGGTTCTGGCGGCAACGAAGAAATTCGGGTTTAAGCCCAACCGGAGCCTGGTCATCTTTGGTGCAGGTCCAGTGGGGTTATCGTTTGCCAAATTCGCAAAGATTCTCGGTATGTCACCCATTATATTGTTTGATATTGTGGATGAAAAACTGGAAGAAGCAAAAAAAGCGGGCGCTCACTACGCATTCAACAGCCTGCACGTTGATCCCGCTGAGATGGTGCATCAGATATGCAAAGAGGGCGTTGACTTTTCGCTGGATGCTGTTGGCATCAACGCGCTGATCAATGAGGGAATGAAACTGATCAAAGACGGCGGGACGATTTGCACCTACGGCATTTCACCGAATCTGTCGATGGAGCTGGACTGGAGCAAAGCCCCCTACAACTGGAACCTGTGCTTTCAGCAGTTCCCGGATAAGGCGGAAGAGGCAGGGGCGCATGAGCAGATTATGAACTGGATATCCCTCGGTCTGCTGAATCCGAAGGATTTCATCTCCCATGTGATCGAGTTTGGGAATATCAAGGACGCTTTTGATATTATCGAGAAGAAAATACCCTGCAAGAAAATTGTGATCAAGTATTGACCATGGACGATGAATTCGAGATGCGGTCTCGTTTATCTGGTGATGAACACGTGAGATGGGCGCTGAAGAATAAACACTGAGCAGTGTTAATGCGGAGTTATGTAACAGGAGGTAAATTATGAGACAAGCGACCATGATAACGCCTTATAAAATTACATTTGCCGACGTTCCGATACCTGAAATATCCGACGACGAAGTGCTGGTCAAAATCCGCAGAATTGGCGTCTGCGGCTCGGATATCCATGTGTATCACGGCAAACATCCATACACCTCCTATCCGATTGTCCAGGGACATGAGGTTTCTGGTGAGATTGCCAAAACCGGAAAGAACGTTGAGGGGTTGAAGACTGGTGATGTCGTCACCATCATTCCGCAGATTGTGTGCGGTAAGTGCTATCCGTGCCTGCATGGACAGTATCATATCTGTGACAACCTCAAAGTACTGGGCTTTCAGACGATGGGTGTGGCGTCGGACTATTTCGCTATCAAAGCGGACCTGGTTCTTAAAGCCGGGAATATCAAGGATATAGACGACGTGGCATTGGTGGAGCCGGTGGCTGTGGCCGTGCACGCATTAAAGCGCCTCGGTAGCGTGGAAGGTAAAAAGGTGCTGATACTGGGGGCGGGACCCATTGGAAACCTTGTCGGGCAGACTGCCAAAGCGCTGGGCGCCAAAGAGGTGATGATCACGGATGTCAGCGATTTTCGGCTTGAGAAAGCAAAAGCCGCAGGTATCGATTACTGCGTGAATTCAAAGACCGAAGATGTCGCCGGGGCGATCGTAAAGCACTTCGGGCCCGATAAAGCCGACTGCATATTGGACTGTGCCGGCGTCAACGCCACGATTGAGACAGCTGTATCCAATGCGCGCAAGGGCACCGATATCGTGGTGGTGGCGGTGTTTGCCGACAAGGCCAGCGTGGACCTAGGGCTGGTGCAGGACAGGGAACTGCGGCTGATCGGGACGCTGATGTATAAGAAAGAGGATTTCGACACCGCGATTGAGCTGATCGGAGACGGAAAAATCAACACTCATTCGTTGATCACCAATCGGTTTACATTTGAAGATTACCTGAAGGCATATGAGTATATAGAGGAACAAAAGGATCAGGTGATGAAGGTCATCGTCAGCCTTGATTGAATAATTTCGCAGTACGGGAGGGCAGCCATGTATTTGGATGATATGTTTTCACTGAAAGGTAAGGTTGCATTGGTGACCGGCGGCGGCAGGGGGATCGGGCAGTTTATCGCGAGCGGGCTGGCAAAGGCCGGTGCGAAGATCGCGATCATATCCCGGACCGGCGCGAAAGATACGGTGGACATCATTGAAAAAGACGGAGGAACGATCATAGACCTGATCGCGGATGTCACTATTGAGGGTGAAGTGGATCAGGCGCTGAATGAAATCGTAAACCGACTGGGGTCTTTGGATATCGTATTCAATAACGCGGGCATCTGTATACACAAGGAAGCGCTGGATGCAACGGTGGACGAATGGCGCTCAGTCATTGACATTAACCTCACGGGGGCGTATATTGTCGCACGGGCAGCGGCCAGCATCATGATCAAGCGCGGCATTGCCGGCAGCATTATCAATAACGCGTCCATGTCAGGGTCCGTGGTCAACATTCCACAGATGCAGGCTTCCTACAACGCGTCAAAAGCCGGACTGATCCATCTGACGCGGTCGCTGGCGATCGAGTGGGCGGAAAGCAATATCCGTGTTAACGCCATCAGCCCCGGATATATTGCTACTCCGATGTCGGCTGACGCCCCGAAGGAACTGATTAACGCATGGCTGCCGCTCATACCGTTTGGCCGAATGGGAGACCCTGAAGAGCTGATTGGAGCGGTGATTTATCTGGCCAGTACGGCTTCTACATACATGACAGGAAACAATCTGATCATTGATGGAGGGTATTCCTGCCTGTAAACTGTGCTCCTGCATTACTGCCAGCCAGTTTTATATCAAAATAAAAATATTAAGGTAATAAATCTATGCAAAAATATTTACTGGCACATGATTTGGGGACTTCCGGAAACAAGGCAACCCTGTATACTCTGGACGGCAAGCTTGTTAAAAGCAAGGTCAGCGATTACAATACACACTATTTCAATTCCAACTGGGTGGAGCAGGACCCGCAGGACTGGTGGAAAGCGATTTGCTCTTCGACCAGACAACTGCTGCAGGATGTAGAAAAAAAGGATGTACTGGTCGTATCGTTTTCAGGACAGATGATGGGGTGCCTGTGCGTGGACAAAAACGGTATGCCGTTGCGCCCGTCCATCATATGGGCCGATATGCGCGCTTCAAGAGAAGAGAAATCCCTGAGCAGCCGAATTGATCCGCTGGAGTTTTATAAAACGGTAGGGCACCGAATCAGCAGCTCATACAGCATTGAGAAACTGATGTGGGTGAAAGAAAATGAGCCCGATGTATACAGAAATACCTACAAGATGCTCAATGCCAAGGATTATATCGTCTATAAAATGACGGGGCAGTTTGTCACGGATTATTCGGATGCGTCGGGTACGAATGCGTTTGATATCAACCGCTTTGAGTGGTCTGAAAAAATACTGGACGCCGCTGGGATTGACGGGGATAAGCTGCCCAAAGCGGTAGCATCCACATATGTAGCGGGTGAGATTTCGGCCAGCGTGGCGGAAGAATGCGGTTTGGCTGCCGGAACGAAGGTGGTTGTAGGCGGCGGAGACGGCATGTGCGCATCGGTGGGCGCTGGTTCGGTCACGGAGGGTAAAACATACAACTGCCTGGGTTCCTCCTCCTGGATATGCACCACGACGAAGAAGCCGATATTTGATGCGGATATGAGGACGTTCAACTGGGCGCACATTGTGCCCGGATACGTTGCGCCATGCGGTACGATGCAGACGGCGGGCGCGGCATTCAATTGGGTAAAGAATGAGATATGCAAATATGAGCAGCACCTGGGTGAACAGGAAGGAAAAAGCCCTTACGAGTTTATCAACAGGGAAATAGAAAAAGCGGATCCAACGTCCAATGCGCTGCTGTTTCTGCCTTATCTGCTGGGCGAAAGAAGCCCCCGATGGAGCGCCGGTGCCAGAGGCGCGTTTATCGGCCTCAAAATGGAGCACACCCGCAGTGATGTATTGCGGAGCGTGATAGAAGGTATTGCGATGAACCTCGGTATCATTTTGGATATACTCAAAAAGGACATCGTGGTTGACGAAATGATCGTCATCGGCGGCATGGCCAAGGGCCGGGTGCAGCTTCAGATACTGGCTGACGTGTTTGGAATGAACATACTGAAGATGGCCAGTTTGGAAGAAGCGACGTCGATGGGGGCGGCGATCACAGCGGGTGTGGGAATCGGGGAACTGTCTGGCTTTCATGAGATTGACAAGTTTAATACCGTTGCAGAAGTGATCTGCCCCAACCGTGAGAGTTCCGAAAGATACAGAAAAATTATGCCCGTATTTGACAACGCGTACTTCGCATTAGAAAATGTATACAAACAACTCTCCATGCTGTAAGTGTTCTTAGCGTCTTATCAGCAAGAATAATAACGAAAGTAGAGGAAATGAATCATGCAGCAGCCAAAACTATTTACTTTATTGCCGGGCTATGTTTCCACTCCGGACGGCATGGCGATTGATCTTGATGGAAACCTGATATTGTCGTGCCCGAACTATGCGGACACGAGCATGCCGGGATGTATATTAAAGATTGATAAAAATAAAAAAATCGAGAAATGGGCGGATGTACCGGTGCATCCCGAGACCGGATGCGCTCGCCCGATGGGCATCGCTTTCGGACCGGACTGGGACATCTATGTGTGCGACAATCAGGGGTGGTCCGGCGCACCTGAGCTGCAGTTTAAAGGCCGTATACTCCGGCTGCGCGTACGCGATAATCAGGTGGTCAAATGCACCGTGGTGGCTACCGGAATGGAGCATCCGAACGGCATCCGTGTGAGGGGCGATTATATGTATCTGACACAGAGCATGCTGTCTAAGGTGAATGACCCCTCGGGACTGCTGGTAAGCTGCGTATACCGGTTCCATCTGGACGATGAGAATATCCAGATTACCAATACGCTGGAAGACAAGCATATACTGACCACGTTCATCACTCTGAATCCGGAATGCCAATATGGTGCGGATGGCATCGTTTTTGACAAGGACGGTAACCTTTACGTGGGCAACTTCGGAGACGGGGCGGTACACAAGATCACATTCAATGAAGACGGCAGCGTGAAGGAGAATGTCGTCTGGGCAAAGAACCCGGAGCAGCTACAGACAACGGACGGCATGATATTTGATGAAAAGGGCAATATGTACATCGCTGATTTTTCCGCCAATGCGATCGGCATGGTATCACCGGACGGCAAAGTAACGCGCATCGCGCAGAGCCCGGACTCCGACGGTTTCGGCGGCGAACTGGACCAGCCGGGCGAACCCTGTGTGTGGGAAGGCAAGCTGGTTATATCCTGTTTCGATCTGGTAACAGGACCGGACAAGGTCAATACCAAGCACGAGATGCCCGCAACAATGTCGCAGCTTGAACTGGAATAATGTACTGAGCTATGAATATTCAATGAACAGTCCTCCTTGTTGTAAACATAAACTCCAGGTACTCGGCAACTGAAATTTTTCAAGTTGCCATTTTTTTATGAATCGATATCGCATTGTTCTCCTCCTTGTTTGGAGGAGTTTTGCTCTCAAGTCGGTCATCGATAAAAATACTGGCTATCAAAAACTACCCTTGGTAACGGACCGTTTAAAGTATATAACGTTTCGTCGTACCCCAAAAAAGAGTCGGGGCGCAGTGAACAAAGTTTGATATTTATTGACCGCACAATAAAACCCAAAAAATTGAACCAATATCAAAGAAAATTCTATTGTTGATTGCGGCAGTGTGATGCATAATATTGAGGGGTTACCTGCACATCATCACATATCACACACGCCAATAAGAAAGGAAGATCAGCCATGTTTAAGGTCTTTCTTGTCGAAGATGAGATCGTAGTACGAGAAGGTATTCGAAAAAATATACTTTGGGAGCAGTATGGCTTTCATTATGCCGGAGATGCATCGGACGGTGAACTTGCTCTACCATTGATTCGCCAGATACAGCCGGATCTTATTATCACGGATATCAAAATGCCTTTTATGGATGGTCTGGAACTGATAAAACTGGTCCGCAATGAATTGCCGAGGACTAAAATTGTTATTATCAGCGGATATGATGATTTTTCCTATGCGCAGCAGGCCATTCATCTGGGCGTTGAGCAGTATCTGCTGAAACCTATTCTAAAAGAAAAGATGGTGGAAATCCTGAATGCGCTGCAAAAGAAGATGGAAGACGAACAGCAGCAGCAGGAATATCTTGCGAGGTTCAAGCGGGAAGCTCAGGAGTATGAAACGTTTTCGCGCAGGAGGTTTTTTGAGCAAGTCGTCACGGGCGGCTTGAGTGTATCGGAAATTTCGGAAACAGCGAAGACGATGGGCATTGACCTGAACTCACCGTTCTACAATACCGTTCTTTTTTCGCTTAACAACGCCGGGTATGACGGAAGTACGCCGGAGAGTTACACCGATGCGCTTGCAACGGTTCAAGAGAAGGTGACGGAGTATATTGTCAGCCACCCGGAGTTGATTCTGTTCCGCTGGAACATCACGACGTATGCCGTGCTGGTGAAGGGCGATCAGGACGATATTGAGGAGCGAACCGGCGATTGCATAGAGAATATCAGGAGACGATGTGTCATGTCCGGTTGCGATGTGGATTGGTATATTGCCAGCGGCACGGCGGTATCGCGCCTCAGCGCCATTCCGGCCTGTTTTACAGAGGCAAGCCGTATTTTGTCTTACCGCTACCTGTGTCCGGGAGAGCATGTACTGTCTGAAAAGAGTATCAGGTATGTCCGGAAGAAAAACCTGTCCAAAACGGAAACGGATAATATGGAGATATGTCAGGAACGTATCCGTAAATTCTTGAACAGCGGCACGGTAGAGGAAATTGACGGTTTTCTGGATCAACTGTTTCAAAGCGCAGGAGAGGAGGCTGTCTCACTGACGTTGCTTTGCAGGTATCTGACTATGACGGTCTATTTCGCGGCGGTGGAATATCTTGATTCTATCGGCTGCCGAGCCGACAGCTTCCGGCCGTTTGAACTGCGGCCCAAAGATGACGTATCGACACCTGAGGAGGCGCGTCAATATGCGCGCCAGGTCATGGGACATGCAATTGAGCAGCGGGATCTGGAAAGCAAAAAGTATCAGCGCGACCTGCTGATTCAGGCGATCGAGTTCATTGATGAGCATTATCCGGATGAGACCATATCGCTGGACAGAGTTGCCAGAAAAGTGAACATCAGCCCCAACTACTTCTCGGCAATGTTCAGCCAGGAAGCCGGCCAGACCTTTGTTGAGTATCTCACCAGTAAACGGATCGGAGAGGCAAAACGCATGCTCCGCCATACGGACAAGCGCTCCAGCGAGATTGCATTTGCAGTTGGTTACAAGGATCCGCATTATTTCAGCTTTGTGTTTAAAAAAGTTTCGGGTTGTACGCCAAGTGAATACCGGAGAGGAAGCAAGCAGCAGTGAGCGTATTTAATCGGCAGAAATCTAATGCGGGGAAAATGACAATGCAGAGCAGACTCTGGAAGATGATATTGATCGTCGCGCTGCCGCTGATGATCGTGATCATTGCGATCGCGCTGATTGGCATTGTCTATGCGCTGCAGTATCATGCGATACTGAACAACGTAACGGCGGCTTCGGACTTTAACCAAAACTTCAAGGACGACGTGGACCTTAAAATGTATTATTTCGTTATCGACAGCCAATATTCTGAAGGGCTGCCGATTGAAGAGGTGCAGTCTGCCGAGGTGATCGCCCGAAAGCTGATTGATACCACCACCGAAAAGGACAGCCTTCACTCCATCAGCAGTGTGCTGAGCCTGTGTCATAATCTTGAGGATAAGATGCAGGAGATCGCGGAAACGGAAGAGTACGATTCCCGCGTTGATCAGCTGGAAAACAACATCTATATACTCACGGACCTCATTCAGACATACATGTATACCTACCTGTATTATGAAGCTGCCCATCTGAATGCTCTGCAATCGGCCATGATTTCGAGCATGATCGTTTTTATGGGGGTCGTTGTTGTTTTGTCGCTGGTGCTGCTGTATATACTGTTGACCCATTCAAGAAAGTTAAGCAGCCGGATAGTTGACCCGATTGATAAGATTTGCGATCGGCTGGAAGCGATCGGCAAGGGTAGTCTGCTCGTGTGTGAACCCATTCAGGCCGACGTGGAGGAGGTGCAGATACTCTCCGATGGCATAGAGAATATGGTGGGGCGCTTAAAACAGCAGATCGATAAGAACACAGAACAGGAAAAACAACGCCGGCGTACGGAGTTTGCTTTGCTGCAGGCGCAAATGAATCCGCATTTTCTCTATAACACGCTGGATACTATCATATGGCTGATTGAATCCGGGGAGATCAGCGAAGCTGTTACCATGATCTGCAGCTTGTCGAATTATTTCCGCTTCTCGTTAAGCCGCGGTAAGTACGTCATTACGCTTGCGGAGGAGGAGCAGCATATTCGCAGCTATCTGGAAATTCAGCAGATGCGATACCGGGATCTGATGGACTACGAAATAGACATTGCTGAGCCGGTGAAGAGTTACATTCTGCCCAAACTCACCTTGCAGCCGTTGGTGGAAAACGCATTGTATCATGGAATAAAAATCAGCCGCCGCAAGGGACTTATTCGTGTGACGGGCAGAAGGCAGGATGATAACCTGATTCTTGAGGTGATGGACGACGGTTCCGGCATGACTGAGGAACGCCTTGAAGAAGTGCGTGCATCAATAGCTGATGAAAGGCGAGATGGTTTTGGGCTGAGAACGGTGCACCAGAGGATTCAGATACTGTTCGGCGGTCAATATGGTTTGGCAGTGGAGAGCGTACCGGATGTCGGCACAAGAATCATTATGACCATTCCCATGAAGACGATCGACAAGGAGATGGAGGCATGAAGAAAAGCATATTCTGTATAGCGGTCTGTCTTATGGTTTTGCTGTGCGGCTGCATGAAAGATGCCCAGACTACTACGACAGGGGATACCAAGGATCAGATGATCATTGTTGGGTTTTCACAGGTTGGTGCCGAGTCGGAGTGGCGAGTGGCCAATACCGAGAGCATGAAAACCGCTTTGAGTGAAGAAAACGGATATGAGCTTATCTTTGATGATGCGCGAAATAAGCCGGAAAACCAGATTCGTGCGATTCGTACGTTTATTCAGCAGGACGTTGATTTTATTGTATTCTCACCAATTGTGGAAACAGGCTGGGACTCCATTTTGCAGGAAGCAAAGGAGGCTGGCATACCGATCATCATGATTGACCGGTATATCAGAGGGGTGGACGAGAGTCTTTATACGTCATACATCGGCTCTGATTTCCGTAAAGAAGGGGAAAGAGCCGTCACGTGGCTGGAGGATCTGCTTGAAGAACAGGGGCGGGCGGAGGAAGATGTTCATATCGTCAATATTCAGGGGACCATCGACTCCTCAGCGCAGATCGGCCGGACTTCGGCGCTTGAGCAGGCGGTCAGCCGGCACTCGAACTGGAAAATGGTCGCGCAGGAGTGCGCTGATTTCACAAGAGCAAAAGCTTATGAAGTGATGAGCGAGATACTGAAGGCGACAAAAGATATCGATGTCGTCTACTGCGAGAACGATGGAGAGGCCCTTGGTGCAATTGATGCAATGGAAGAGGCGGGTCTTAAGTGCAACGCAAATGACGGCGTGATCGTTATCTCCTTCGACGCGACCAAGCTGGGGCTCAAATACTGTCTTGAAGGTAAAATAGCATTGAATGTGGAATGCAACCCTCTTCAAGGCCCATATGTTAACGTGATTATCAAGCGACTGAAGAACGGGAGTCCGATAGAACAGATCAAATATATCAATGAGACTCAGTTCGACTGCTTCACTATCACGCAGGAAATGATTGATTGCAGGCAATATTGAAGACGGGTGCCGCTTCTGAATTATAGGAATTGTACACTTTGATGCCCTGCTATCAGCGGGTATTTTTTTATGACAGGGGTTGAAATATTCAGATGTGTATACACATGATGACGGTGTGAAAATTTACGATGTTTCATTATCTAATAAATATGGTTTGAATATTTCCGCGGTTCGCTTAAGGATATTGTGCATGGCTTTTCCAATGTGGTATAGAAAAAATGTGCATTTAAACACATTAATACTTGGAAAGGAAACCGAAGTATGAAAAAACTCATTGCTGTTCTTATTGTTGTTGTCATGGCGTTTGGACTAGTCGCATGTAATGCGGGAACGCCGGCACCGGCGGCGACCGATGAAGCGCCCGCTGTGACCGAAGCGCCCGCAGCGCCTGCCGAACCCGAGGAGCCTGTTGCCGAAGAGCCGGCCAGCGAAGTGATCAAGGTTGGTATCGTCAACAACCCGCCGTCCGAGTCCGGATACCGCGCCGCGAATGTGGCAGACTTTGAAAAAGTCTTCACGGAAGCGAACGGATATAAGGTCTCAACCTTCTACAGCCTGAAGAATGATGAGCAGCTGAATGCAGCCACGCAGTTTATCACCGACGGCGTAGACTACCTCCTCATCTCGGCTGCTGCTACCGATGGCTGGGATGCAGTTCTGACCAGCGCTAAGGAAGCTGGCATCAAAGTGTTCCTTTTTGACCGTATGATGAACGTTGACGAGAGCATGTATGAAGCCGCTGTTGTTTCCGATATGGCGAAGCAAGGCACGACCGCTGTGGATTGGCTGAAGGCGCAGAAGCTGCCGGAGTATAACGTTGTTCACATTCAGGGCGCAATGGGCTCCGATGCGCAGATTGGCCGCACGGCTGCTCTGCAGGCTGAGTTTGATGCCGGCACCATGAAGATGGTTATGCAGCAAACCGCAACCTGGGATGAAGTCACGGCAAAGCAGATCGTAGAGTCCGTCATCAATTCCGGTGACAAATTCAACGTTATCTATGCTGAAAATGACGGTATGGCCAGAGGCGCTGTTGCGGCGCTGGATGAAGCCAATATCTCCCACGGCGTTGGCAAGGACGTCGTTGTCATGGGCTTCGACTGCAACAAGTTTGCGCTTAAGGCAGTGCTTGATGGCGAATGGAACTATGATGGACAGTGTAGCCCCTTCCAGGCTTCTGTCATTGATCAGATGATCAAGACACTGGAGTCCGGCGGAACGCTGCCGGAGAAGAAGGTTATTTCTGAAGAGAAGGGTTTTGATGCAGCAACGATTACACAGGCTGATATCGATACCTATGGCCTTGGCGATTTGGAATAAATCTTACCCTACCCAATAAAAAAGGACTCCGGTCGAGTATGTGCGGTGCGTGTGTGCGGAATACCCATACACGCACCGCCATCTTTAAGAACTTTGGGCGCATAAAGGATGGTTACCTATGCAGAATGACATCGTTTTATCCATGCGGAAAATATGCAAATCATTCCCGGGTGTTCGTGCACTGCAAAATGTGGACTTCAATCTCTGTAAAGGTGAAATTCATGCCCTGATGGGTGAGAATGGAGCAGGTAAGTCAACTCTGGTCAAGGTTTTGACCGGCGTATACACCAAAGAATCAGGGGAAATTCACATAGCGGGAATTAATAAAGAGATCTCCATAAAATCACCACAAGAAGCTCAGAACCTAGGTATCAGCACAGTCTATCAGGAGATAACCCTTTGCCCGAACCTGACGGTTGCCGAAAATATGTTTATCGGCCGGGGCAATTACCGTTTCGTCAATTGGCATACTATGGAGAAGAAGACGACGGAAATTCTCAACAAGCTTAAAATTCCGGCGAGAGCTGCTCAACAGCTGGCCACCTGCTCGCTGGCTGTGCAGCAGATGGTGGCCATTGCACGTTCCGTGGATATGGACTGCAAAGTGCTCATTCTGGATGAACCGACTTCCTCGCTGGACGAGCACGAGGTAGAAAAACTCTTCTCGCTGATGCGCGACCTGAAGTCCCGTGGTGTGGGCATCATTTTCATTACGCATTTTCTTGAACAGGTTTATGAGGTATGCGACAGGATAACCGTTTTACGGAATGGGGAGCTTGTGGGAGAGTATGAGAAAAAGGACCTGCCGCGCGTACAGCTTATTTCTAAGATGATGGGCAAAGAGCTTGACGACATTTCAGTTCTGGAAAATAAAAAAGAATTACCAGCCAAAACAGAGGCCACGCCCGTTTTCGAAGCGTATGGACTGTCCAGCGCTGAGGGGACAAAGGCGTTTGATTTCCAGATACACAAGGGGGAAGTAAACGGGTTCACCGGACTTCTTGGCTCTGGCCGCAGCGAAAGCGTACGGGCGATATTCGGCGCTGATAAGATAACCGGAGGCAGGATAAAGGTAAACGGAAGAACCGCTAAAATAATGAGGCCCAAGGACGCCATGAAGCTTGGTATCGGGTATCTGCCTGAGGACAGAAAACGGGATGGCATTATTGAGGATTTATCCGTGCGCGCAAATATCATCCTTGCATTGCAGGTCATGAAAGGCTTTTTTCGGCCGTTTTCCAAATCTGAGGCGGAAGCTTTTGCTGATGAGTATATCAAATTACTTGGAATAAAAACGCCTTCAACGGACACGCCCATAAAATCACTTTCGGGTGGTAACCAGCAAAAGGTCATACTGGCGCGCTGGCTGCTCACCAATCCAAAGTATCTTATTTTGGATGAACCGACACGCGGCATCGATGTCGGTACAAAAGTTGAAATTCAAAAGCTTGTTTTGAAACTGGCTGAAGATGGTGTCAGCGTGACGTTTATTTCATCCGAAATTGAGGAGATGCTTCGCACTTGTTCACGGCTCATCGTCATGCGAGACCGTAAAATAGTGGGCGAGCTCAAGGGTGAGGACATGACACAGGCCAACATTATGCATACGATAGCGGGGGAGGCAGATCAAAATGGCTAAGTCTTTAAGGAAATTTACCAGATCCCAATTGTTTATCCCGTTATTTGCGCTTTTTTTATTGATTGTCTTTAATTTGATCAGGGATGTCGGATTTTTCACTATTACCATTAAAAACAATACGCTCCAAGGTAATATCATGAGTATCCTGAATAACGCTTCTGAACGCGTTATATTGGCAATCGGCATGACGCTGGTAACAGCATCGTCGCGAGGACAGGATATCAGCGTTGGGGCAGTATCGGCAATAGCAGGCAGCGTATTTGTCCGTGTGCTGCGCGAAAATGACATTACAATGGCGATTATTCTTGCCGCATTTTTGGCAAGCTGCGTTGCTGCCATCATTTGTGGTGCTTTCAACGGCACGTTGGTTGCCGCATTCAGGATACAGCCAATGATTGCGACTCTGATACTGTTTTCCGCCGGACGTTCGATCGCGTATTGGATAAACGGTGGCGCAACACCGACGGTTGAAAGCCCTCTTCTTGGCCATATAGGTATTTTTATTCCGGGCGTCCCCATAAACACCCCCATTATTATCGTCATTGTTTTCGGGCTGCTGGTTACACTTGCCTTAAGGTTCACTAATCTTGGGTTGTACACGCAGGCGGTGGGGATCAACGAAAAATCCGCTCGCTTAAACGGAATCAATGCTCCATGGATAAAGCTGTTATCATTTATGATTCTGGGCGTTTGCTGCGCCATTGCCGGTGCTATCGGCGTCAGCAGGATAGGGCTTATCAACCATGATACTTTTCTGTTGGATGTTGAATTAGACGCCATTTTGGCTGTCGCTATAGGCGGCAATGCGCTGGGGGGCGGAAAATTCAGCTTGGCCGGTTCAGTGATAGGGGCGTATGTCATTCAGGCGCTGACCACGACGCTTTTTGCCATGAAAGTTCCTTCAACATCGATAACAGCCTATAAAGCCGTTGTCATTATTGTCATTGTCGTCATTGGTTCGCCCATTGTAAAGGATTTTGTCTTTACGCTGCGCGACAAACTGTTTGGAAAATCGACGAAAGTAACGGAGAACGAATAATATGACATATAACAGAGATTCATTGGCAGGATTACCGGGGAAGAGACGCAGGGAGCCGATTTCCAACACCAATTTGCTTTTGACAATAACGATTTGCATCTTTATTGGTATGTACGGTCTGGCCATGCTCGTTTGGGGCGGCGGGTTCCTCAATCCTCAGCAGTTCCTCGACATATTCAACAACAACGCGTTTTTGATAGTGCTTTCCTGCGGGCTGACAGTAGTCATGATAGCCGGGGGCATCGATATTTCCGTGGGATGCGTGACGGCGCTCGTTACCATGGCTTGTGTTGTCTATCTGGATGATCACAGCGGTAGCGTCATCGGTTCAGTGGGTTTGGCCTTGGGCATAGGATTAGCATTCGGACTGGTCCAGGGAACGTTGGTATCATACTTGGAGATACAACCCTTTATCGTTACTTTAGCGGGTTTGTTTTTTGCAAAAGGGATGACGACCGTGGTCAGCCCGGTTCCGCGCACAGCGGCACATGAAGCGTTTGTCGCTCTGAAGCAATTTCGTATCGAGATACCCGGTATCGGTTATTATGGAAAGTCGGGCAATTTTATTCCCGCCAGAATTGAGCCGGGCGTCGTGGTCGCTATCGCTGTCGTGCTGGCTATATTTATTGTTTTGAGATGGACGCGATTCGGACGCAACCTTTACGCGGTGGGTGGTAACAGCCAGAGTTCGCTAATGCTCGGTATCAATGTAAAAAGTACAAAATTCTATTCCTATTTGCTGTGTGGTTTGCTGTCCGGAATCGGCGGTTATGTCTATCTGCTGCATACAGGAGCGGGAGATGCCACCAGCGCCAAAACTGCAGAAATGCAAGCCATTGCGGCCGCTATAATCGGGGGGACGTTGTTAACCGGTGGCGTTGGTAACGTCGTCGGTACGCTATTCGGGGTACTTTCATTAAAGACGATTACCAATATTGTGGTTGCTTCGGGACTCAGGGAGCCATATTGGCAGAGTATTACCACAGGGTTAATGCTATTCTTCTTTATTGTGCTTCAGAGCATCGTCCTGACGATTCGCGAAAAGGGTGGCTTCAATCTGCAGCTGCCCGCATGGTTGAGATTCAAGAGTGACAAGAACAGTAAGGACTTGTCCATGTAGTAAAAAGGATCTGACGGATATAGTTGCTGAATATCTCGAAAAGGCAACTATGTCGGCGCGGTTACTTAAACTGGCTGAGGTTCAAACCAAAAACAATTCATCATCACAGTATAAACACGCGGCGAGCAAAACCACCATGCAAGGTGGTTTTGCTGTCTCTGAGGTGTTTTCTGATGCGCGGGTGACCCAAGGCCCGGTAAAGGGCTGGACACCGTCATAGGGGCTGGATTCGTTTACATGCTATCCTGTTGAGACTCGGCAATGGTAATTCCCATCAAGGCTTTGGCGATTGCTTTTATCCGCTGTAATGAGCCGTAATAAAACCAGTTTTGTACACTATCGGTTGATGATGTGAGCTGTGTGTCGCCGCCTATCGTCTGAAAAGTATTTTCAAACTCTGTAAAACCACCTAAACCGCCATCGTCGTTATAGACAAATAGTGAGCAGCCGGTTTTTCCGGGTTTGTCAAACGGTTCGCAGCAATAAACGCTTGAGGGGTTATTATAGTAGTTTTTGATATACAGACAATAGTCACCGTTTTCAACAGCAAGAAGATAGGCGGCACGTCCGGTCAGAATGGCGGATGGATAACCAACCTTGTATCTGCGGTTCCCTGTAGCGGACAAAACGGCGTAGTTTGTATCGATTGTCTGCAACGAGTCTGCCGGCTCGTAATAATCGATATACTCGATTTCTCCGTTGAACGGAGTATATACCTCTCCGCCGGGAACAACTTGGCAGAGATTCCAGCCTTCCAGGTAAAATGGATTTTCGGGCGAAGTATCAGTAATCGTGACTGTTTGCTGATACCCGCAGAAAGTTACATCCTTCATAAGTTCTGAATGTCTGCGGAGACTCCGGAGCGGGTTGGCTGCAGGCTTTATTAGTTTCTCCATGGAAAACGATTTGCTTTTCAGGTTGGATTCATAGATGTCCGCGGTTACGTTCTGAAACAGCCGGACGCCACCTGATGCCGCGTCAAGAGTGTAGGTGCCGGGGTCAACGGATGGCTGGGGAGTCGTCGTCTCATAAAAGTTTGTACGGTCTTTCGTAAAAAAGGGTATTTCAGGGGCGATCCAGAGCCGGTCTCCGCCTATGTTCCAATCACCCGAGGAGATAAATTTCTCAAATGCGGCGCTGCTGGAAAAAGCTTGGTTAACCCAAAGTATGCCGGAACTCGATTCGTTTTTAAATGGACCCAAAATACGGCCTCCCCGATTTGTTACAATAATCACAAACTGATTATGTAATGGAATTGTTCTAAATGGCTGGTTTTGCTCGGCCAATCTCTTCGAAATTTGTGTAAACGTAATTGAATTTTCCATTATATCTGCCTCTCGAATAAGTTTTTCATGATGAGTTATTTATTCTGCATGCCGCCGAAAAGTCCTTCAAAAATCAGCTAAAATCGAGATAAAGACGCAGGAAGCACGGGTATTTGGGATATTTTATATAAGTTTTTGGCAATAGGAATCCTGCTAGATAAGTGAGCAGATTTTAGGTTCTTAACCATCGATGCAGGAATGTGCATGAATTTATTCCGAAAAACAGAAAAAACGAATATGATACAAATTACAAAAATAAAATAGAAATATGTATTGATTTTCAGAAGCGTGTGTATTATAATGAGCCACATAAACAAGAGATAAAAGTTCAAGCAATAACACCAGCCCTAAGCGGCCCCGAAATGCAGCACGATCATTTATTTAACAACGGAGGTAAGGTTAGCTGTGTATGAAATTGATAAAAGACTTCAGGAGAGAGCAAAACAGGGAGACGAGGTAAAGGTTAGCCTTATCGGAACCGGTCAGATGGGGACTGAGATCATCATCCAGGTGGGGATGATGACTGGCATGGAGATTGCGGCGGCGGTTGATCTTACAACAGAAAGAGTTGTCAGCGCATACCGGGCGGCAGGCTACGAAGGCAAAATTGTTGAGACCAATGATTTGGCAGAGGCGGAGCGCGCTGTAAAGGAAGGCGCGAAAGTTGCAACGACTGATTACAGCGTTGCGGTGCGGCTGCCTATGGTGCATGCTGTGATAGACGCAACGGGTCTGCCGCAGATGGGCGCCGATATCAGCCTTCTCTGTTTTGAAAACCATAAGCACGTGGTTATGATGAATGTGGAATGTGACATCACAATTGGACCGATTTTAAGACAAAAGGCCAATGAGAAAGGTGTTGTTTACTCGCTGGCGGCAGGAGATGAGCCGGGGGCGATCATTGAACTGTACCGATTTGCCCACGCGCTGGGGTATAAGATCGTTGCAGCCGGCAAGGGAAAGAATAACCCGCTTAACATATACGCGACGCCGGGTGATGAGGAATGGGCCGGCAAAGCGGCAGCGCGCAAGATGTCGGCGCGCATGCTGGTGGAGTTCGTGGATGGGTCCAAAACCATGGTCGAGATGGCCGCAGTGTCGAACGCCACAGGATTGGTTCCCGATGTGTGCGGCATGCATGGCCCCAAGGTCAATATTAAGGAACTCACCAAAGTTTTCAGCCTTGAAGAGCAAGGCGGCATATTAAAAAAAGAAGGTGTTGTTGATTTCGGTATCGGCGACATCAACCCGGGCGTGTTCGTGATCATACAAACAGAAAATGAGAAGCTGCGCGAAGGTTTCCTGCAGCGCGACATGGGCCCTGGCCCTAACTATCTGCTGCTGCGCCCGTATCACCTGTGCAGCGTCGAGGTGCCGTTGACTGTCGCTCAGGAAGTCATCTACGGCGAATCCACGGGATATCCGGGCAAGAAACTCATTTCCGAATGCATCACCGTAGCCAAAACCGATCTTAAAGCAGGGCAGGTGCTGGACCGCATCGGCGAGTTCTGCTACCGTGCATCGATCGATCTCTTCGAGGTGGCGAAGGAAGGCAATATGCTGCCGGTTGGGCTGGCATATGGTGCCATATTGAAATGCGATGTTGCGAAGGATACTATTATCACCTACGATATGGTTGAGCTCGATGAAAATTCGACGCTTGTGAAGCTCAGAAGACTTCAAGATCAAACGATGTAGGAGGGTTTGCAATGGATCACAAGGTATTGCTCGGCGTTGCGGCAACGCGCAGGTTCATCTTTTCTAAGGAAGATGCTCAGAAGTACAAGAATCTCACTCTGGAAAAGCTCAAAAGCATGAATGTCGATTTCATCGACATGGAGGACGTCAACGACGAGGGCATGCTGCGTCCCAACGAAGATATTTCCGGCGTGGTGGAGAAATTCAAACGCGCGAAAGTCGATGCGGTTTTCTTCCCGCATGCCAACTTCGGGACCGAGGATATTGTCTGCAAAGTCGCCAAGGAGCTCGGTGTACCCGTGCTGCTTTGGGGGCCGCGCGATGAAGCGCCGCTGGAAGACGGCTCACGCCTTCGGGACACGCAGTGCGGACTTTTTGCCACCGGCAAAGTGTTCCGCCGTATGAATATACCGTTTACCTATATCCCCAACTGCCGTCTTGAAGACACGGTGTTCGAACGCGGCGTGAGAAACTTTATCGCGGCGGTCAATGTTGTGAAAGAGTTTAAAAGATGCAAGATACTGCAGATTTCCACCCGTCCCGCGGATTTCTGGACGATGATGTGCAACGAAGGCGAGCTGCTTGAGCGTTACAACATTCAGCTGCTGCCCGTACCGCTGCCCGACATCATAGACGAAGTACTGCGGCTGGAGAAGACCGAGGACGCAGATGTGCTTGAAACCGTGGCTGCCATTCATGAAAAGATGGATGTCAAAGTGTCGGAGCAGAGCGTCAAACGGCTTGCTTCACTGAAGTGCGCCATGAAGAACTTTGCGCTGAGCAACGGGTGCAACGCCATTGCGATACAGTGCTGGAATGCATTGCAGCGTCAGCTCCAGATACATCCGTGTGTCGCCAATGCGCTGCTCACGGATGAAGGCATACCGGTGGCATGCGAGACTGACATTCACGGCGCCATCACGGCGGTGATGGTGCAGGCTGCGGGCATGGGCAAAACGCCGTCGTTCTTTGCTGACTGGTCTGTGCGTCATCCCGAAAACCCCAACGGCGAGCTGTTGCAGCACTGCGGTCCGTGGCCGCTCTCGCTGGCAGTCGATAAGCCTGTGCTATCCGGTCCGTTTGCATTCGACGATCACTTTCCGGGCGCGGTGTTTGCAGAGATCCGCGGCGGCGAAATGACGCTGGCGCGATTTGATGCGGATCATGGCGAGTATTCGCTGCTACTGGGCCCCGCACGGGGAATCCCCGGCCCGTCGACGGCAGGCACGTATGTCTGGATCGAAGTGGACAATTGGGTCGAGCTTGAAGACAAACTGGTTACAGGACCTTACGTACACCACTGTGTGGGTATACACGGCGATGTAACGCCGGTGCTGTACGAAGCATGTAAATACATCGGACTTAAGCCGGATTTCTTCTATGACGGGCAGGAAACAACCGTGAAGCGCTGGCTGCGCGGAGAGATCTGAATCAGCGGAGCAGATAATGGATAAGGCATACTTGCTTGGCCTGGATGCAGGCACATCGGGATGTAAAGCTGTGGTGTTCGACAACCGCGGCGAAATATGCGGATACGGGTTTTCCGAATATCCCGTTATCTGTGATGCCCCTGCAAAGGCCGAGCAGGATGCCGCAGACGTGATGGCTAAGCTGATCGCGGTCACAGAACAGGCAATCCGTCAGAGCGGCGTCCGCCGTATCGAAGCCATCAGCGTATCCGTCCAGGGTGATGCCGCAATACTTGTGGACAATGAGTACAGGCCGCTGCATAACGCGATTCTGGGCATGGACTACCGCAACACCGCAGAATGTGAAAGGCTTGAGGAACGCATCGGCAGCCGGGAAGCTTTTCGCCGCACAGGCATGCGCATCCATCCGATCAATTTTATCGCAAAGGCGATGTGGTTTAAAAACAATGCGCCTGAGGCGTATGAAAAAGCAACAAAGGTCATGACCTATTCTGAATTTGTCATGGCCGGCCTGGGCGGTGAGCCGGTGATAGACCTGACGATGGCTTCGCGCACCATGGCACTGGACATTCATACGCGCCAATGGGATGAGCAGCTGCTTGAAATCTGCGGCGTAGACAGAGCGATGTTGTCCGATGTCAGGCCTTCTGGTACGCCTTGCGGCCGGCTGAGTGAAAGCTTCCGGCAGCGCTGGGGACTGGAGAATGCCCCGCTGCTGGTGGTGGGGGGGCATGACCAGACGTGCGGCGCGATCGGCGCAGGCATGATCCGAGAGGGGATGGGTGTGGATTCGAGCGGGACTGCGGCGGTATTCTCCTCGGCATTTTCCGCACCGCGCCTGGACGACGCCATGCTGGATGCATACTATCCCTGTTACTGCCACGCTGTGGAAGGCTTGTATTTTACCTTCGCGCTCAACCATACCGGCGGCATAGTGCTCCGGTGGTTCCGCGATAATATCGCGCAGGGCACGGCGGCTGAAGCCGGCCAGCTAAGCGCTGATTTCTACGATTATATTGCTAAAAATATTGAGAACAGCCCGTCCCCCGTACTTGTGCTGCCTCACTTTAACGGAAGCGGTACGCCAGTTTGTGACATGCAAAGCAAGGGAGCGTTTGTCGGGCTGACGCTCTCGACCACTCTGGAAGAAATATTTAAAGGCATACTTGATGGGCTGACCTATGAGCTCAAGCTCAATATAGAGACGATGCGCAGCGCCGGAATTGCGCTGGAAGAGGTTCGTGCGGTGGGCGGCGGAGCTAAATCACCGCTGTGGCTGCAAACCAAAGCCGATATACTGAATATGCCAATCGTCACTCTGAAATGCAAAGAGGCAGGATGCCTGGGCGCTGCCATACTGGCGGCGGTAGGCAGCGGGGTATATCCCGATATTGAATCCGCTGTGAATTCCATGGTCCGAGTGGAGCAGACCTATATGCCGAACGCCCAAAGCGCCGCACGTTACGCTGAAAAGTATTCGGTTTACAAGAAGCTGTATCCAGCCTTAAAATCAATACAAGCTCAATTGTAAAGATGAAGGAGGCAATCATATGCTGCTTGACCGAGACCTCAGCGGTAAGATACCGCTGGAATACCTGCTCAAACTGCAGGCGATCTATCCATCCCTGAAAAAAGCAGAACACAAGGCGGCAGACTTTATACTGGAGAATGCGGACTTTCTGGCGGATGCATCCATTGCCGAAGCAGCCAAAGCCGCCGGCTGCAGTGAACCCACATTTGTCAGAATCGCGCAGAAAATGGGTTTCGAGGGCTTTGCGGAGCTCAAGATGTGCCTGAGGCAGAACGGCAAAAATGAGGCGTACCCGAAAAGAGAGTACAGTGACCTTTCTGCGCAGTACACCATGGAAGAGATCACACAAAAGGTTTTTGATTCGTGCATCAATGCAATAAGCGACACTTATAAGCTTTTCAATGCAGAAGAATTTGCAAAAACCATAGACCTGATCGATAACGCCGGAAAAATACTCTTTATCGGTCTGGGCGATTCTTCCCGTGTCGCTGATCTGGCCAAATGCAAATTTCTGCGTATCGGCATGCAATGTTATTCCACTAGCGACGTTGATGAAATGCTGATGTTCTGCGCCAAGCTGGATGAAAACGATGCTGTGGTACTGATCTCACATTCCGGCCAAACCGTACCTATTGTACATGTGGCGAAAACCGCTCGGGCTGCCGGGGTGCCCACCGTCGCGATAACGAATTTTCCGCTTTCGCCGCTGGGACGCAACAGTGATATTCAACTGCTGACGTCAGCATTTCAGGAAAGCTCCAACGGTGAGGTTATGGCCAAACGCGTGGCGCAGCTGGCGATCATAGAGAGCATATATGTCAACATCGTACTGAAGAACCCGGCTCGTGAAACGGCGCTCCGTGCGTCCGACCGGTCTGTATCGGTCAACAAATTGTAGTGGAATTGTGCCTGCAGTGGGGTAGGCACAGTAAGAATAATTAAGGAGGAAACACAGAAATGAAGAAAGTCCTGGTATTCGTGCTGGCGCTTGCTATGCTCACTGCAGTTTTTACAGGCTGCGCAAACAACGCAGGGGAAACTCCCGCGGCTCCCGCCGAGACGAGCGCAGAAGCGCCTTCGGCACAGCCTTCTGTTGCACAGACGGTGGAACTCGCTGAAACTTCGAAAGATGATCTGACAATTGGTTTTTGCTTTGTTGATCTTGAAACGGAGTTTTGGGTTGCTGGTTACAACGCAATCACCTCCACGCTGAGAGATGCGGGCGTGACGGTTATTGAGTACAATGCGTCGGAAGACCCGATCAAACAGCAGCAGATGTGTAAAGATGCTCTGGCTGAGGGCATTGATGGCATGATCATCATCCCGCAGGACGGCGACGTAGCGGTGGCAATAGCGGCTGACTACAACGATGCCGGTGTTCCGCTGGGCGTATTCAACAGACCGCCGTCGGATGACAACACCAAAGCGCTGGTCGCGGTGGCCAACAACGAAGCCATCTCCCAGAAAGCGATGGAGTATATGGCTGAAGAAGCCCGCAAAGTTTTCGACGAAACAGGCAAGAAGGTGCTGCCGCTTTGCATGGTTGGCGATTTGGGCGATCCCAATGCGGTGTACAGACGTCAGGGCTTTGATAACGTGATGGCTTCCAACACGGATATATTTGAAGAGGCGATTTATGTCAACACAAACTGGGATGCCAAGGTTGCTCTTGACAACCTGACGAGCGCAATCAAAGCGAACCCGGGTGTGGGTCTGGTCTTCTGCGGTTCCGACTTCCTGTATCCGCAGATCCAGCAGGTGCTTGAAGCCAACGGCATGTGGAAAAAGGTTGGCGAAGAGGGCCACGTGATACTGGGCGCCGTTGACGGCGATTCCACTGCCGGCCGTCTGATGGACGAAGGTTATGTCGATGCGACAGCGGTTCAGGACGTGTATTATGAAGCTGAACTGATTCTCAACGCGATGGTTGAGGCGATCAACGCCGGGGAAACCATTCCGATGAATTGGATGGATGATCCGGGCTTCGCGCTGACGCAGGGCAACATGACCGAGATGAGAATGGAAATGTGGGGCAACAAAATCCGTCAGATGAACGGAGAGATCGAATAATATACCAGATGATCCGGGCCTGCGGTATCGGCTGCAGGCCCGGATAATTTCTAGACACTTTGGTTTGCGGAGATGGAGGAGTTGCAATATGGGAAAAGGCGAAGGATTCAGCAGACTGGGCGTTCAAAGGGGTATCAGAAATATCTTCGTATCCGAGTATTTCATACTGATACTTTCAGTGTTGATATTTCTGATTGCATGGGCGGTTATCCCCAATATAGCCAATGGTCAGTCGCTCATGAATATGCTGGACAATATATTACCGTTATTCATCATAGTTATCGGCCAGATGTTTGTTTTGATGCTGGGCGGAATCGACCTGTCCCAGACCTCCATCGTGGGCATTACCAGCGTTATCGGCGCCATATTTATGACCAATTCCTGTGCCGAAGCGCGTTTCGGAGGCTCCGTGCTGTGGGGCAGGCTGATCGGGCCGGACGGCGGCCCAATGGCCAACAGCCCCTGGGCAACGCCTGTCGCAATATTGATTATGATTATTGTGGGAATTGGGATAGGCTTGCTCAACGGATGGCTGATTTCAAGATTCAATATGCAGCCATTTATGGTGACTCTGATTATCCAGCAGCTTTTTTTGTCACTGGGCGTGTGGCTGACGCAGAGCTTCAATATTGTCGGTTTGCCTGAGTCGTTTGTTTTGATCGGCCGCGGCAAGCTGTTTGGGACCATACCGTATTCGCTCTTTATCGCTGTTATTGTCGGTATTCTGGCGCTGCTGCTGCTGCGCAAAACGGTATTCGGTAAGTGGATCGTCGCCACGGGTGAGAACAAAAGCGCGGCGGAGATATCCGGTGTTCCGACCAGAAAGATGTATCTTTTAGCATATGCGATCAGCGGATTAACCTGTGTCATAGCCGCAATCATATATTCCGGCAGGCTGCAGCAGGGCAGCCCCACGCTCTCCAAAGCCATGCTGATGGATATCGTCGGCGCGGCGGTCATCGGCGGTGTGAGCATGTTCGGCGGCAAGGGGAAACTCAAATATGCCATTATCGGCTGCATTTTCTTCACGCTGCTGTCCACGGTGCTCAACATGCTTCGTCTTTCCACTTTTGTTGTTGATATAGTAAAGGGCTTGTTTATACTGGTGGCGGCGCTGCTCGACGTGATCCGGATACGCATGTCGCAAAAGACGTTTGTGATGGATGCTCAGGAGAGGCAGACGGAGCAAGCCGGTACGGTTTGCGCAAATGGGAAGGAGTGAATGCATCATGGCGGAAGCGGCTTTTGAAATGCGTGGGATATCGAAGAGCTTTTTTGGAACTTATGCGCTGAAGAACGTCAATTTTCAGCTGGATAAGGGAAGCATACTGGGGCTGATCGGAGAAAATGGCGCAGGCAAGTCGACAATGATGAATATCATCGGTGGCGTGCATCTGCCAGACGGCGGCGAAATGAGGCTGAATGGCGGCCTCTACGAACCGAAAACGCCCAAGGATGCAATGGCTAATAAAATTGCATTTGTTCATCAGGAGCTTAACCTGTTTACAAACTTAAGCATCGCAGACAACATGTTTCTGGAGGATTATCCGCGCGGCGTGCTCATTAAAGCCAGAGAAATGAAACGCCGTACGCATGAAATACTGAAGATGGTCGAGCTGGATATATCGGTCGATACGCTGGTGGAGCGTTTATCTCCCGGTCAAAGGCAGCTGGTGGAGATCGCCAAATGCCTCAAAACAGACCCGGATATCATTATTTTCGATGAACCCACAACGTCGCTGACGGCCCATGAGACGCGCAAGCTATTCGAGATCATCAAGCGGCTCAATGACAGCGGAAAGTCGATCATATATATTTCGCATATACTGAGCGACGTTAAAAAGCTGACTGACAAAATCGTTGTACTGCGCGACGGGCAGGTGACCACATCGGGTGCGACCAGTGAATTTAATATCGACAAGATGATTAAACACATGGTGGGACGTGAATTGACGCAGATTTACCCGACACGCAAGTCCAAACCCGGCAAAGAAGTTGTACTTAAAGCGGAGAATATATCGGAGCCGGGCATCTCACATAAGATCAGCCTGGAATTACACAAGGGAGAGATTCTGGGCTTGTTCGGGCTCATGGGTTCGGGACGCAGCGAACTGCTGCGCATATTGTTCGGCCTTGACCCGCATTCCGAAGGCGACGTTTATATAAAGGGAGAAAGGGTGACCAAAGCAAGCCCGCGGCACAGCATTGAAAGCAATATCGGCTTTGTGACTGAGGACCGCAAAGGTGAAGGCCTGCTGCTTAACTTCAATATTGAAGAGAACATGGCGCTTGTTTCACTGCCGAAATTCGCCTCGAAACGGATGCGCTTCATCAATGCCAAAAAGCAGGAAGAACCCATTCAACAGTATCTGGAGCGCCTGAAGATCCGGACGGGAGACATCCGCCAGCAAACAGCCAAAAGCCTTTCGGGCGGGAATCAGCAGAAAGTGGTTATCGCCAAGTGGCTGATTGCAGAACCGGAGATTCTGTTTGTGGATGAGCCGACGCGCGGCATCGATGTCGGCACAAAATTCGAGGTGTATTGCATATTGAACGACCTTGCCGCACAGGGGAAATCGATATTGATGGTTTCTTCTGAGATTGAAGAGCTCATGGGAGTGTGCGACAGGATCATCGTTATGAGCCTGGGTGAGGTTATCAGCGAGTTCAGTATGGACGAATTTGATACCCAAAAGGTGTTGGCATCGGCATTCCGACAGACAGCCGAAAAGGAGTAAGCGATGAAAGAAAACAAATTATTGATGTTGTTTTTGCGGAATATACCGCTCGTACTGTTTGTGCTGATCTTCCTGTTCTTTGGCATACTGACGCCGACCTTCCTTTCGATTGGCAATCTGATCGATATACTGACGGCGGTGGCTTACGTCGGCATACTGGCTGTGGGTATGACGTTTGTCATCATTACAGGCGGCATCGACCTCTCGATCGGCTCGGTGGTATATCTCTCAACACTAATACCTGCGCTGTTGATGCAGGGGGGCGTTCACGTCAGTGTCGCTTTGGTGTGCGGATTGATCGTCGGCCTGGCAATGGGAGCGTTTAATGCTTTCTTCATCGTGAAGATGAAGATGATACCCTTTCTGGTAACGCTGTGCACCATGGTTGCGGGGCGCGGGTTGGCCATATTCCTGTGCAGATCGCAGGGGGTGCGGTTCCCCGACAATATTATCGCATTCGGGCTGACAAAATGGCTGGGTATTCCGTTCCCGATCTACGTGCTCGCGGCAATCATCATCATCGCAGTGCTCATTCAGACCCGAACCCCGGTAGGCCGGCAGATCTATGCCGTCGGCAACGATGTGGAGATCGCACGCAAGGCGGGCATCAACACGCAGCGCACACTGTCCTTCGCTTATATGATCAGCGGCTTGTTCGCGGCCATTGGCGGTATCATGTGCGTTTTCCAGATGGGCGGGCTGATCAATCCGTCGCTGGGCGAAGGTATCGAGTTTAACGCAATCGCCGCCGCGGTGCTGGGGGGCACCAGCCTGATGGGCGGCATCGGCAAGGTGTTCCCGGGAACCATACTGGGCGCGCTGATTATGCAGATGCTGACGGCGGGTCTCATCTATTTAGGTGTTGATATGTATTTTCAGCCCATATTCCTGTACCTGATCATATTTATAGCGGTGTTTATCGACAGCCTGAGGACGTCGTACATCTCGAAAATTGAGGCGCGCAACATCCGTGTCGAAGAACCGCAACCCAAGCCCGAGCGGGCTTAATCAATACAGGAGTGCACGATGAGTATCAAGTATAGCTTTTTTCAACTGGTATTCGGGCAGGAAGAAACATATTGGCATCCTGAGAAATCTTATGAGCGGCTGAAGCGGTTGGGCTATGATGCAATTGAATTGACGCCGCCTAAAGGCCGATATGGCGAAGGCGTGTCCATGGACGCATATGCCAAGCTGAATGTTCGCCTGAAAAGCGATTTTGGCATGCAGATATCCTGCGTTAACGAATGCTGGGGGGCACAGTGGGATCCCTACAGCCCTGTTTATAAGACGCTGACGGAGAAAAAGACCGCCGCTCTGGCTATTGATGAAACGCGAAAAACCATCGACTTTGCATATGAGGTGGGGGCTCCGTTTGTTACAGTCGCGGTGGCGACCCACGGCGAGATCACAAGTGATAACGTGAGGGAGTGTTCACGAATTGCGGTTGATTCGCTCGGGGAGATGTGCCAATACGCCAAACAGGCCGGCGTCCGGCTGGTATTTGAAGCAACCAACCATCTTGAAATGGGCAAATATGTGAACACTGCAAGCAATCATAAACGTCTCATTGAAGCGACGGGCATGGATAACCTTGGCATACAGCTGGACTGGTTTCACGCGTATTTTGAGGAATTGAACGAATATGAGGCTGTGATGGACGCGCAGCCGCTGCTTTGGCACATGCATTTTCGGGATTCCAATGCACTGATGCCGGGGCTAGGACGTGTGGATTTTCGCGCCGTGTTCCGTGCGCTGCTGAAGACTGGATATGATGGATACTGTACGCTGGAAGGCGTGCCGTTCCATCCTGATGCGGAGACGGCCTGCGACTATAGTTTGCGCTACATTAAGCTTATGGAGCAGCTGGCTGCGTATCAGGTTGACGCAAGCTTTCCGAATGCGTTCAAGGTCGTGTGAAAAGAGGAGTTAGGGCAATGAAGTATTTTCTGGGGCTTGATTACGGTACGGGCGGAGCAAAGGCATGCATTATGAATGAAAATGCCGATGTGGTCAGCTATTCGTTCCGTGAGTACCCAATTATTACACAAGCGCCGAGGTGGTCGGAGCACCATGCGGAGCTGTATTGGGATGTGGCATGCACGCTGATCAAAGATTGTATTAAGAAGGCGGGTATCGACAGCCGGGAGATCAGATGCGTGGGTACTTCGTCAGCGATGCCGTGCTTGGTGATGGTGGACGAAGCCGGCAACCCGGTCAACAACGCGTACAATCTGATGGACCGCCGCGCCGTATCCCAAACCGACTGGATCCGTAAGCACATTGGAGAGCAAAAGGTGTTCGAGATTACGGGCAACCGCATTGAGGACCATCCGGTGGTGGTCAACCTGATGTGGGAGAGGGATAATAGGCCGGAAGATTTTAAACGTGTGCGCAAGGCGCTAACGATCGACGGCTTTGTCCGGTATCGAATGACGGGCCGCCATACGATGCACGTTTCGGCAGGCTGGAGCTATGGCGTGGTGTACGACATGCGCACCCATAAACTCAACGATGAAATGCTGCGGCTGCTGGGCTTTCACACAGACATGTTTCCCGATATCACCGGGTGCGATGAAATTATCGGTACGGTGACGGCAGAGGGAGCAGCCCGGTGCGGGCTGGCTGAGGGGACGCTGGTGGCAGGCGGGCAGCTCGATTGTAATGCCGGATGGCTGGGGGGCGGCGCTATTGAGGAAGGCGACGTCCACATGAATCTGGGTACGTGTGGCAACTTCGGCATCATTCACCGCGATAAGGATTTCGTTCCCAACATGCTTGTTGCGGCCTACACCATTGATTCGCGCAGCACCAACATCACCATTCCGACGACGACGACAGGCGGACAGAGCCTGCGCTATATCCGAGACAACTTCAGCCAGGCAGAGCGCGCGGCGGAGCCGCTGGCCGGCATCGATGCATACGATATGCTCAATTATCAGGGAGAGCAGGTGCCGCCGGGCAGCGACGGACTGATCATACTGCCGTATCTGATGGGTGAACGCTCGCCGATATGGGACGTCTACGCGCGCGGCGTGTGGTTTGGCCTCAGTCTGTCGCACCACAAAGGTCATATCGTTCGCGCAACTATGGAGGCTGTGGCGTATGCGCTGTACGACTCGTTCAGGCTGATCGCGGATTCCGGCAAACAGATAAAATATCCCATTGTGCTCAATGAAGGCGGTGCAAAGAGCAAGCTGTGGCGGCGCATCATCACCGATGTGTTCAACGTACCCACTGTGATGCTCAAAAGCCGGACGGGAGCACCGTTTGGGGACGCTGTGCTGGCGGCGGTGGCTGAGGGCACTTTCAAGGATTATGCAGTCACGCGGGAACGCGCCGAATATGTGGACCGGATGGAACCGGATGAGAAGGCGCATGCTCTGTATATGAAGTATTTTGAGCTGTATAAGGATGTTTACGCGCATCTGAAGGAGGATTTCAGGAAGCTGGACGAACTTCGAAACATTAAAATGGAGGCATAAAACAAGCATGAAAGCAATTGTACTCAGAGGGATTGGCGACTATATATACACCGATGTCGAAAAGCCGGCATGCCCGGCGGACGGCCTTTTAATACGCGTTAAAGCCTGCGGGCTGTGCGGCTCGGATTTACGAACGCTCTCCAGCGGACACCGCCATGTGACATATCCGTGGACGATAGGTCATGAGGTTTGCGGCATCGTGGAGGAGACGGGGGCGTCTTATAAGGGGCCGTACCAAAAAGACGACGTACTCACTGTCGCGCCTAATGTGTACTGCGGCGAATGCGAATACTGCCGGGCGGGGCGGTTTGACATGTGCATGAATTTGCGTGAGCTGGCCCAGCAGTGGCCGGGCGGCTTTGCCGAATACATGGCAATTCCCGCCGAGGCGCTGCAGCACGGCTGCATTGTAAAGATCAGTGCGGATGACGACATGGCCGCCGCAGCTATCGCGGAACCGCCGTCATCGTGCATAAACGCGCAGGAGAAGCTGAATATCGGCTTGCGAGATACCGTGCTCATCATAGGTTCAGGCCCTATAGGGTGTATCCATGTATCGGTAGCCAAGGCGCGCGGCGCCCGAAAGATCATCGTTGCGGACATTTCTGAGGACAGGCTGGAACGCTGCAGGGAGTTTGGAGATGTAATCACGATCAATTCCGCGAAGGAGGACACCGTCAAGCGCGCGCTTGAGCTGACAGACGGCAAGGGACCGGACGTCGTGATCACGGCCAATCCTGTGGGGGAAACACAGGTGCAGGCGGTTGAAGCAGCCAAAAAGGGCGGGCGCATTGCTTTCTTTGGAGGACTGCCCAGCGGCAAGAGCACGCCTCTGATCGACACCAATCTGATCCATTACAAAGCGCTGACTGTGATCGGTACAACAAATTTTGCGCCGCAGCACCACATGACGTCACTGGAAATGCTGCGTGACGGCCGCATACCGGCGGATAAACTGATATCGCACCGGCTGCCGCTCTCGCAGTTTGATGAGGGCGTTCAGCTTGCCCGCAGCGGAAAAGCGCTTAAAGTCGTCTTTATGCCGTGAGGAGTCAGTTATGAATCAAAACATGAAAGAGACACTGCTGGAGTCTGTCAGAAACACATGGCAGACCGAGTCACTCAGCATCGGTGCGCTGACCAGCGATATGGATATGGAAGCCGTATTGAAGGCCGTGGAAGCTCTGGGAGACATGAAGGGCAAGGCCATCGTTTCGGGCTGCGGCACATCGGGCGCGGCAGCGAAAAAGATCGCGCACAGCTTGTGCTGCGTGGAGCGGTCGGCATCGTTCTTAAGCCCGGCTGATGCGGTGCATGGCGCACTTGGGATGCTGCAAAAGGATGATGTGCTGATTCTCATTACCAAGGGCGGCAACACGCAGGAGATTGTGAACATGATCCCTGCGTGCAAGGAGAAAGGCGCCTTGCTCATAGGAGTCACGGAGAACGCGGATTCGGTACTTGGCCGAAATGCCGACCTGCTGCTCAAGGTGAAAGTCGCCAAGGAACCATGTCCGTTCAATATGCTGGCTACCGCGAGCACGCTGGCTGTAATCTCCTTGTTCGACGCTATTTGTATCGCTCTCATGCAATATACGGGTTATTCTCGCGAGCAGTTTGCGCTGATTCACCCGGGCGGGGCAGTGGGTGAAAGATTGCTGGGAAATCAAAAATGAAAAAGGAAAGGGTTTTAGCCGCACTGCAGCATCAGGTGACGGGCATCATCCCGTTCAATACGGAGCCTACGCAGGAGATGACGGAGAAGCTGTGTGCTTATCTGCACATGGACGCGGACGAAGTGCGGGAGTGGACGGGAAACCATATCGAGAAATTCAACTGCAAGGAGCCCGATGTGGAATGCGCGCCCGGCTTCTTCAGGGACGAATACGGTGTTGTGTGGAACCGGACAGTGGATAAAGACATCGGTATGCCAAAGCCGGTGCTGGCCGAGCCCAACCTGACGGGCTGGCAGCTGCCTGAAGTGGATATCGATTCATTGCATGCCCGGCTGGACGCGTTTGTGAACAACGGACGGGACAGCTTCAAGTTTGCTAAAATAGATTTCGTTTTATTCGAGCGCGCATGGAGCCTGCGCGGCTTTGAAAGCCTGCTGGCAGATTTTCTGCTGGAACCGGATTTTGTGCGTGAGCTGCTGACGCGAATCACGGACCGTAACCTGCGGATTATCGAAGCATCGCTGCAGCACGATATTGACGGTATCTACGTGGGGGACGACTACGGTCAGCAAACGGGCATGTTGTTTAGCCCAGAGACGTGGCGCGAGTTCATTAAGCCGCAGCTTAAGCGTATGTTTGATGTGGCCAAGGCTGCGGGCAAGGCGGTTTGCCTGCACAGCTGCGGCAACATCTGGCCGATACTGGGGGACCTCGCGGATATAGGGCTCGATATCTATCAGACGGTGCAGCCGGAGCTATACGATCTGGCTGCCCTCAAAAAAGAGTATGGAAGCGCATTGTGCTTCTACGGCGGCATCAGCACACAGCGTGATCTGCCGGTATGCAGTCCCGAAAACATACAGCGCATCGTGCGGGAGACCATGGCTGTGCTTGGCCAGGGCGGGGGATACATCGCGGCGCCCACGCACCGTGTGCCGGGCGACGTTCCTCCTGAGAATGTTGCGGCGATGGTGGATGCATTTAAACATCAGTGACGACCGGAAAGGATATAATGATGTATCAGACAGAGTTGTTCGGCAATGCCAGCCTGATGTGGCAGCGTAATGCTGAAGTTCTCAGCCAGCTTCAGAAAGGGATAAACCCGGAGGAATATGCCGCGGTATTTGAAGCCATCCGGCAATGCAAAGGCCGCGTTGCGACAATGGGCATGGGCACATCCTCGGTGGCCGCAAGAAAGATTGCGCACATGCTGTGCGTTGCCAATGTGCCCTCCTATTTTGTTTCGCCCGGAGACGCGGCGCATGGCGCCTTTGGCGCGGTGCAGCAGGGCGACGTGCTCATCATGCTGTCCAAGGGCGGCAACACAGAGGAACTTGTCAATCTGATTGAATCGGTCAAGGGCAAAGCATTGAAGCTTATCACTGTGACCCAAAACCCCGAATCGCTGCTGGCTCAGGCATCTGATATCGTGCTGAATCTTAAAATTGAAGAATCGGATCACAAGCGTATGTTGCCCACCGCGAGCATCATTGCGATCATCTCCATATTTGACGCCATAGCGGATGAACTGACAAAATGCGCACAGTTCAGTGAGCGGGCTTTTTATCTGAATCATAACCACGGATCGGTAGGCGCTTTATTAAAGGATAAGCTCGATGCGGGTGAACAGAACGGCTGAAACCGGTTATATGTGTTACCGATAAACATCTGCAAAAGTTTCTTTTAACGGTTTCTTTAAGATGAAAAATCTTTACGGTTAGCCGAGCAGTTTGGTTCGTCCTAAAACCGCATAACTATGCCGGATATCGGCGGTCTTCAAAACATATCAAAACAGGGGCAGCGCCATCGCGCAGCCTCTGTTTTTTGTCGCGTCGCCATGTTTCCCTATAAAGTTTGAGAATACGCCGCGCTTATTGCATATTGAAACAGATTACGATATAGTCAGTATATGCATCATTCCATTTTTCATATTTGAGAGGTATTAATATGGGCAAAAGAGACGGGCGTGTTGTCAAGGTGCATCCGCTGAACGCGATGTTCCCTTATATGATGCGCACCAGAACGGAGTCACTCGTTTATTTCAGTACGGCGCTCGATGTGGAGAACCTGCTGGCTTACATCGAGAAGAAACAAACCGAAGGCGTTGACGTTAAGTTCTTTCAGTTGTTCGTCGCCGCAATGGTGAAACTCATGAAGGAGCGCCCCAGCCTAAACCGCTTCGTATCCGGCAGGAGACTGTATCAGCGCAATGACATTAAAGTATCGTTCATCGCCAAGAAGGCCGCATCCGACGAGGGTGAGGAAACGAACGTCGCACTCACATTCAACGAAAAATCAACCTTTGAAGAAGTTATTTCCAAGCTCAAACGTGACATCAAGGTAGCCAAATCGGATCAGGATAAGAAGGATGACGACAAGCTGATCGAGATGCTGATGAAGCTGCCGCGTTTCATGCTGCGGTTTTTATTTTCATTTCTACGGTGGATGGATTTCTACTTTAACATGCCAAGAGCGTTCGCTGATGTGGACCCGCTGCGCTGCAGTGCTTACATCGCCAATCTGGGAAGTATCGGCATTGAGGCGCCGTTCCACCATCTGTTTGAATGGGGCAACTGTTCCATGTTTGTCGCCATCGGCAAGATCGGATATAAGCCTGTGGCGCTGGAGGACGGCACCATTGTGGCGAAAAAGATGGTCGAGATCAAGGTGTCGCTGGATGAGCGCATCGCCGACGGGTTTTACTTTGCGCGCTCTCTGGAGCTGATGGAGAGCTATCTTAAAAACCCGGAAACCCTGGAAACATTGTGAACGGAGGGTGAAGGAAATGGAAAACGGAATCTACAGAGGCGATAAAGTTAAAAAGCCATGGCTGAAACACTATGGGGATATCCCGGAATTCACTGAGGTTCCTGACCTCACGATGTACGAACTGCTCCGCGATACCGCAATGAAATACCCAGACAAGACGGCCCTCGACTACATGGGTGCCAAAATACCGTTCGGCAGATTCCTGTCGATGATCGACCGGTGCGCGGCATCCTTTACAGCTTACGGCGTGAAGCCGGGCGATTGCGTGCTGCAGTCGATGCCCAACATTCCCAACGCGCTCATCATATTTTATGCGCTGAACAAGATCGGCGCGCGCGTCGCGATGACGCACCCGCTATATTCGTCAGCGGAGCTGGCGCAGTATGTGAAGGAGACGGACAGCGTCTGGTGCGTAACGGTGGACATGTTCTACGACCGGTTCAAGGACATACTGCGGCCCGACCAGAAGCTGCTGGTCACTAAGATATCCGACTTTCTGCCCGGTTCCAAGAAGGTGATGTTCAATGTCATCAAGGGCGGGCAGAACAAGGTGCCTGAGGACAGCCGCGTGATATTCTGGAAGGACTTCCTGAAGAAATCCGAGGGTGTGGCGGAGCCAGCGTATCAGCGTGCGATTGATCCCAAAGAGGGCGCGGTGGTGCTTTTCTCCGGCGGCACGACGAACATGCCCAAGGGCATACTATTGTCCTCCTGGAACTTCAACGCTTTATCAGCGATCATTGCCCCCTTCGCCAAGTTCACGAAGGACGACAGCGTCATCGCGATACTGCCGGTGTTCCACGGATTCGGGCTCGGTATCTGCATCCACTCCATCATCTGCAACGGCGGCACGGTGTTCCTTGAGCCTAAATTCGGCACCAAAATATATATTGACAGCCTGCGCAAACACCAACCGACGTTCATTGCCGGTGTACCCACGATGTTTGAGGCCATGCTACGCGATAAGAATTTCGCCAAGGTACGCTTCGACAAGCTCAAAGCGATATACAGCGGCGGCGACAGCCTGTCGCCCGAGCTCAAAACCCGCTTCGACGAGCGCCTGAAAGCGCAGGGCAGCAAGGTGGAGCTGGCGGAAGGCTACGGCCTCACGGAAACGGTCACGGGCTGTGTGCTGACTCCGGCCAGTTTGTACCGCCGCGGTGCGATCGGCATTCCCATGCCGGGTATGCTCGCCAAAGTGGTGGATATGAAAACCAAAGAAGAACTGCCGTACGGTGAAAACGGTGAGATCGCACTTGCGGGCCCCACGCTGATGCTGGAATACTTGGGCCATCCAGAAGAAACAGCGGATACGATACGGACGGACGAGAACGGTATCCGGTGGCTTTATACGGGCGACATAGGCATGATGGATGAGGACGGCTACCTGTATTTCAAGAGCCGCGAGAAGCGCATGCTCAAGGTATCGGGTGTCAACGTATACCCGATGCAGGTGGAGCAGATACTGGAGCAGCATGAGCTGGTGTTCCGGGCTTGCGTTGTGGGTGTGCCGGACGACTACCAGATGACCAGCGTGAAGGCGTATATTGTGCTCGAGGACCCGTCGCTGGCCACGGACGAGACCAAGAAACTGCTGATCAAGCACTGCCAGAAGCATCTGATCAAATGGAGCGTGCCGCGCGCCATTGAGTTCAGGGACAAGCTCCCCACGACGCTGGTGGGCAAGGTGGAGTACAGCGCACTGGAGAAATCCCGCATCACGCCGGAGGATCTGGCGCTGGAAGCCGGCGAAGTGTAACGGAAAAAATATAGGCCACGAAAAAAACCCCGAAGGCAAGCTGCTTTCGGGGTTTTTTCTATATCGGAGTGCGTGCATGGGGCTATTGTCTGGCCAGACAGGACAGCGTCAGATCGTTCGCGGCCTGCATACCCGTTTGCAGCGCACCCTGCATCCAACGGTGAAGCCCTGAGATGTGCTCTCCCGCAAAGAATACCCGTCCCTCATATTCGGGCAGCCCCATGCCGTATGAGAAGATTTCTTTCTGCTCAGGCGCAAAGTAGGACAGCGCGCCGCGGAAGCTGGGCAGCTGGTTCCAGTTGACCGACTTAAAACCCTGCATAACGCTGTCCATATAATTCAGGGGCAGACCGTGTACTTGGGACAGCTCCTTCTTGATATCTTCCAGCATCGCATCCTCCGGCTGATTGTACAGGCGGGTTGAGTCCAAATTGGTATTATACGACGCCAGCATCACACCGGGCCTTTTCCAGAGGTTTTCCGGACTGACAACGTACGGATTGTTGAGGTACTGGGCGTGGTCGGACGGATACCAGATGGAAGACACGGGAAGATCGGTCATGGAGCCGCCGCCGAAGATGCCCTCTTTCTCCCAGAACCGCTCCCGGCACAGTATCATGGACTTCTGCGCGGGCGTATAGTTCACCTCGCGGATCGCACGCATCTTGATGCCGCTGAACAGAGGGTTGATATCAACAGTCCTCAAAGTGGAAAAGGGTATGGCGCAGACGACAAAGTCAAACTCCTCCGCAAGACGTTGTTTGGATCTGATCGGCCGGTAACGCAGTTCCACCTTTCCGCCACCGTCATACTGAATGGCCTCCACCCAGCAGCCTTTTTTATAGGAGACCGAGCCCGTATATGCGCCCGCCAGCTCCGGATACGGGTTTGATGTCATAAAGGAGTTATAGAAAGACATAGGCAGCTTGCAAAGTCCTCCGGGTATCTCATACACATAGGTCGTGCTGGCGGCATAGTCCTCCTGCGCATAGTCGATGTAACTGTTATACAGGTTACCCACAAGCACCGGATGAAAGTTGGAAACCAGGTTGATGGCGCCCTGGCTCAGCCCTCCCACCTGCATCATGCGCAAACTGGTGTTGCCGCTCCAAATGAGCGCTTTGTCGCTGTATTGCGGCAAGACCTGAATGATCTGCAGGCGCTCCTCCGGGGTCGCTGACAGCAGAGGGCTGTCTATGCCGATGTAGAACAGCTGCTGCCAGTTCAAAGTTCTTTCATAGCTGGTCAGGTCGTAGTGGGGGTAAATGTATTGCATGACGTTATAACCATCACGGTCGCTGCGTACCCGTATGTTTTTCAAAAATGCGTATCCGTTGGGGTTATATTGGATAAATGTGCGTGTGGGTAGATTGAACAGGTTGACGTAGTGCCAGACCGTCTCGTGTGTTACCGGGATGCGCATGGCGCCGAATTCGTGATACAGATCCTTCTGCCCGTTAAAATAGTAGGTATAAATTCTCCCGCCGACGCGGTCTTCCAGCGCGTCGTAAACCGTTATGTCAAATCCCAGCTTGCGCAGCTCATAGGCGGCAGCAAGGCCTGCCAGCCCCCCTCCAATCACGCCTACCTTCAGCCCCTTGAACTGTCCTGGAGGGGCAAGGCTGGTAATGGGCGCAGGGGGTGACAGCTGATGCAGAATGGCATCCAGATCCTCAGCCCAGCCTTTCTCCTCCAGCGAAGAGCGGGCCAGGACGTACCGTTCGGCGTCGGTCGGATTGTCGGGCTGCGGCGGCTCAAACAAATACTGACTGTTTATATTCATGATCGATACCTTCCTTCCTGATATCATATGAGCCAACGGGTGCCCGACATGAATAACGATTTGAGATCTGTGCCAATTAATAATAGATGCATATGAACTTACGATTTTAATTGTAAAAATTTATGCTTCAAATAATGCGATCCGGGGTATTAAATATACGGACTATCACAAATATACATCAAAAGCATCTGGTGAAAGGAACGATTAACAGCAAATGAACGCAGTTGCATTTAACAACTGGCTTTCAGTTCAGTATAATAATGCATCCGGAGCGACGGCACAAAGGGCGGCGGCAGATACACAGACTTTCTCTGCCTGCCTTGAGGCGCAGCTCAGCGACGGTTCCGCAGAAACGGCGGCGGAAAATTCCGAGCCGGAGATGACGCTGTATGAGGCGGCTGTGAGCGGCTGGAATAATGCCGGTGATGCTGCAGCACAACCGGAAGCGGCGGCGGATGTCACGACACTGAATGAAACAGCAGGCGTGGACAGCGACAACAATACGCTGATGTCGCTGCTTCTGATGATGATGAGCAACACATCCGGCGAGAACAACAGCATGAACGCTGCGATGATGAGCTTGCTCTCCGGTATGAATGCAGAAGGATTAAGCAGTTTGTTGGGAACATCCGGCCTTTCAGACATTGCGTCTTTGCTGACCGGACAGATCACAAACGCGACGGGTCAGACAATTGTCGATCAGGCGATGACGCGGCTGGGCGATCCGTATTCCAAGTCGAAGCGGGGAACGGGCAATTATGTGGACTGCTCGTATCTTGCGCAGTGGGCTTACAAAAAGGCGGGCATCGACATCCCGGGAACGGCGGCCAGGCAGGCGCAGTACTGCCACGAAAACGGATTTGAGATTTCCAAGGACGAACTGAAACCCGGCGATTTAATATTCTGGACAAAGCATTCCAGCAACGCGGGCCGTTGGCGCAACATCCATCATGTGGCCATATATGCGGGTAACGGCAGAATCGTGGAAGCAAAGAATCCTCAGAATGGTGTGGAAGTGGACGATCTGTGGGGGCAGGAGGGCAACGGCGGCGACTGGGAGGTCGTGATGTATGCGAGACCGCGCTGATGTTTCACAGCCCGGCGCAGCAAGCTACAGATAAATGATATGATGAAAGAGCTGAATCGTACCGGTCGGCTCTTTTTTGTAGTACAATGGATGCGAGAGGGAGGGGTGTCATGATAAAGATCGGTATCAGCGGTGCGGGATACGCCGGGCAGTATTTCGTCAAAGCGTTTCAAGATTTGGAGTATCCCATTGCAGGGATTGCCAACCGGACAAGGGGGCGGGGTGAGGCACTGGCTGCTGAAGCGGGCACCCGTTTTTATGATTCGCTGGAGGACATGCTGGCTCATTCGGGCGCGGAAGCGCTGGTCGTGGCGACATCGACGGAACGGCATCTGCCGGACATACAGACAGCGGCGAATGCGGGCATACGTCATGTGTTTTGCGAAAAGCCAACAGGGGTTTCCGTGGAAGACACATTGCGCATCCGTGAGGTGTGCGCGGCTCATGGCATCAACCTCGGCGTGGGTTACAAGATGCGTTTTGAGAGCCTGTTCAAAATGGCGCACAGCCTGCTGGCAGCAGGGCGTATCGGAGAATTGGTCGGTGTCACGCTGAACTTCTGGCAAACCATTCCCCATAGCGCTTGGTACTTAAACAGTGGCTATGTGCGGGAAACGATGGTGCACACGCTGGACCTTGCGTGCTGGCTGGCGGGTGCAGAGCCGGGGCGCGTAACGTGCCATACGCAAAACTTTGCTGGCGGCAGCAAGGAGGACCGGGCGTCGGTGCTGCTGCGCTTTGAGAATGGCGTGGCGGCGTCTCTGAACGGCGGCTGGATACGGGATTACCCGTACATTGCGGGACGCAAGAACATCCGCTTTGAGATCGTGGGCACGGGCGGATACATCTGCGGCGTTCGGCCGGGACATCTGCTGCTGTGCGATGCGGACGGTTTACAGCAGCTGGACGTGGCACAGAATGATCCTGTCCGGGATGAGATGGCCGATTATTTTGGGAGGATAAAGGACGGCGTTCCGGCTGCGGTCGGCATTGAAGACGCGCTGCGTGTACAGCGGATACTGGAGGCTGCTACCGTTTCGGATAAGTCCGTAAGGGCTGACCGCTAGCCGATAAAATATGACTTGCCGGTGTCATGTTTAGCTGTTACAGTGACAGCGGAGGGCATGGCTATGAAGCTTGACCGGCTGTTCGAAATCATCTATATACTGCTGGAGCGCGAACGGGTGACTGCCGGTATGCTGGCGGAGCGGTTCGAGGTGTCACAGCGGACAATTTACCGCGACGTGGAGGCGCTCTCTGCGGCGGGCATACCGGTATACATGAACAAGGGCAAGGGCGGCGGCATCGCGCTCCTTCCCGGTTTTGTTTTGAATAAGGCGTTGCTGACCGAGGCCGAAAAGGCAGACGTGCTGTCGTCGCTGAGGGCGCTGGGACAGGTGACGCCGGGCGCGGAGGATAGTGCTCTGCGAAAGCTGGGAGGCCTGCTGGGGCAGCCGGCAGCCGATTGGGTTGAGGTGGACTTCACGTCGTGGCAGAACCCCAAACAGTTGGCGGAGCTGTTTTGGCAGCTCAAATCCGCCATATTGGGACAATTCGTCGTATCGTTTCAATACGCCAGCGGGCGCGGTGAAATAACGGCGCGCACCGTCGAGCCGATGAAGCTTTGCTTCAAGGGGCAGGCGTGGTATCTGTTCGGATTTTGCCGGCTGCGGCAGGATTTTCGCTTCTACAAGCTGCGTCGTATCAAGGACCTGACCGTCATCGCCGAGCGTTTTGAGCGCACGTGCCCTAGTACTGTGTTGCCGGAAGGCAGCTGCCATCCTGTCGAGATGGTGGAGTTAGTGCTGCGGTTATCCGCTCAGATGGCATTCCGTGTGTACGACGAGTTTGAGACGTATGAGCGGTTGGAGGACGGCGGCTTCATTGCACGGGTGCAAATGCCGGCGGGCGATTGGGCGTTCAGCTATGTGACCTCGTTCGGAGAGCACTGCGAGGTGCTTGAGCCGTCCGAGCTGCGCGCTGAGGTAACGGATAAGCTAAAAAATATTTTGAATCTATATCAGTAATATGACGGTAATGTGTCATATTATGAGCGCTATACTGATCTCATCAATGACGAAAAGAGGATGAGAGATGAGCAAACTGGACTATAAAACAGCCTATAAGGAGCTGTATGCTCCCAAAACGACGCCGTCGGTGATCGACGTTGGTCCGATGACGTTCATCATGGCGGACGGACGCGGCAACCCCAACGACGAAGAGGGGGAGTTTCAACGTGCAGTGGAGCTGCTATACGCACTGACGTACACGATCAAGATGTCACCCAAAAGCGGTAACTCGCCGGAAGGATATTTTGAGTACGTGGTGCCGCCGCTGGAGGGGCTGTGGTGGATGGATGACCCGGAACACGCTGATTTTCAGGATAAGGACAAATATTGCTGGACGGCAATGATCCGCCAGCCGGAATTTGTAACACAGCAGGTGTATGAGTGGGCAGCGGCGGAAGTGAGCCGTAAAAAGAAGCTGGATACGGACATAGCCCGGCTGGAGCTTTTCACCGAAGGGCTTTGCGTGCAGTGCATGCACATCGGACCGTACAGCGATGAGCCGGCCACGATTGAGAAGATGGAGGCGTACATGGCGCAGAACGGCCTGGTTCGCGATCTGTCGGATACACGTAAGCATCACGAGATATATCTAGGCGACCCGAGAAAGACGGAGCCGTCCAAAATGCGGACGATACTGCGCTATCCGGTGAGAAAGGCGTAAGCAATAGCGGTGATTGAATGCCGTGGAAAGAGACCGTGGAGGCTCTGCCTCCACACCACCGCTTAAGGGATTCATCCCTTAAGAATCCTAATAGGGCAATGCTTTGGACAAAACATTGCCCTTATGCTTATGGATGGCCGGTTCAAGAGGATTTGCAAAATTGCCTAAATGCCGCTGAGAAGAAGTTTGCCGCCATAGCAGGAAGCCGGCGCGGCAGACGCGAATATTTGCGTAAGAGAATCAAAAACGGAGGCAGAACAATGGAACGCTGGATTGACTTGAGAAGCGATACCGTGACCCAGCCGACGCCCGAGATGCGTCAGAGCATGTTTGAAGCGGCGGTGGGCGACGACGTATATGGAGACGACCCGACGGTGAGTGAGCTGGAGCGGCTGGCTGCCGAAACTTTCGGTAAGGAGGCGGCACTGTTTGTACCGTCCGGTACGATGGGCAACCAACTGGCGGTAATGACGTACACGCGCCGGGGCGACGAGGTGATCGCCGGGGCGCAGTGCCATGTGGTGATACACGAGGTAGGGGTGGCGGCGGTGCTGTCCGGCGTATCCGTCCGCACGATACCCTATGAGAACGGCATACCGGATGCGGCACTGATAGAAGCGGCGATACGCTCGGGCGATATCCACGAGCCCCGTACATCGCTGGTGCTGATGGAGAACGCGCTGGCGGGCGGCCGCGTGGTGCCGGAGCAAACGATGGCGGCGGTTTACCGGCTGGCGCAAAGCAGGGGTCTCAAGGTGCATCTGGACGGGGCGCGCATCTTCAATGCGGCGTTGTCACTGGGCGTCCCGGTTGGTCAGTTGGCGGCGCATTGCGACTCGGTCATGTGCTGCCTGTCCAAGGGGCTGTGCGCACCCGTGGGGTCGGTGCTGGCGGGCGACGCGGCGTTCGTGGAGCGTGCGCGCAAGCACCGCAAGTTGCTGGGCGGGGGCATGCGGCAGGCAGGCTTTCTCGCCGCGGCGGGTATCATTGCGCTGCGCGACATGCCAAGCCGTTTGCAGGAGGACCATGACAACGCGAAATATATGGCGCAGCGGCTCACCGAGATACCCGGCGTGACGGTGGATGCGGACGCGGTGGACATCAACCTGGTGTTCTTCCGGCTGGATCGACCCGTGTCGGCGCTCGCGGCACTGCCTGCGCGTATGCGCGAGAAAGGCGTCAAGATCAACGGCTTTGAGGGAACCGAAGGCCGGTTCGTTACTCATTACGGTGTCTCGCGTGAGGACGTGGACATAGCGGTTGCCGTTTTGGCGGAGTTAGTATGCTGACCGTTGGGTAAAGCATATATACTTGTCTTATACGTGCATATGGAATAAAGTATAACCAAACGACAGAGCGTCGAAGGGAGAGAACCGATGGCGAAAAAGATCACCGAAGCTGTCAAAGAGGGCAGGATACTCGTATCGGACGGCGCGTGGGGAACGTTTCTTTATCAGAAAGGCCTGAAAGCGGGAGACTGCCCCGAGCGCTGGTGTCTGGACAGATACGAGGACGTGCGCGACATCGCGAAGAGCTATATCGAGGCGGGAGCGGACATGGTGGAAACCAACAGCTTTGGCGGCAGCAGCATCAAGCTGAAAAGCTATGGGCTGGCCGAGCGCGCGGCAGAGATCAATGAGGCGGCAGCGCGGGCATCCCGTGAAGCCGCGGGCGACAAGCATGTGATTGCGTCCATAGGCCCGACCGGAAAGATGCTCATCATCGGGGAGGTTTCGGAGGAGGAGCTGTACGAGTCGTTCAAGGAGCAGGCCACTGCTCTGGAAAAGGGCGGCGCGGACGCGATCTGCATCGAAACGATGATGGACAAGGATGAGGCTGTGATCGCTGTGAAAGCGGCTAAGGAGAACACGTCCTGCGAAGTTATCTGCACGTTCACGTTCGATAAAACCAAGTCGGGCGAATACCGGACGATGATGGGTACATCGCCAGCGGAAGCTGCGGAGGCAGTCATCGAAGCGGGCGCGGACATCATCGGGACCAACTGCGGCAACGGCATGGAACGCATGGTGGAGATCGTCCGGGAGCTGCGCACAGCCTTCCCTGATAAGCCGATACTGGTACACGCCAACGCCGGACTGCCCGAAACGGTGAACGGGGAGACCGTATATCCCGAAACACCTGAGGTGATGGCCGCGTATATACAGGCAATCGTAAAGGCGGGCGCCAACATCATCGGCGGGTGCTGCGGCACCACTCCGGCGCACATCACCGCCATGAAGCAGGCGGTCGTCGCGCTGAAGAGGGCTTAATATGGCAACGGTTAAGGTGAAGCCGGGCATCTGCGGGCTGAACACAACGGTTACCGTCACGTCGGAGGACATGCAGACCGCCAATGTCGCCATCGAATCCGACTGCCCTGCCGTGAAGCAGATGGAAGCGGAACTGCAGGAGATCGACAGCTATTCGGAGTGCTTTTCAAAGTTTCTCGATTCGCGGGTGTACGGAGCGGCACACAAGCATTGCCGCCATGTGGCCTGCCCGGTACCGTCGGCGGTCATCAAGGGAGTCGAAGTGGCATGCGGCCTGGCATTACCGAAAGACGTACAATTTAGCATTGAGAAGTAGTGCAGAGCGATTCAGGAGTCATTGACAAAACGGCTGGGGCGTGATAGCATCGCCTTAGCGTGAGTAATGGCTAAAAACTTAATATCTGAATGAAGGGTACGGGAGAGCGGCAATTAAGCCCACCGACGATGTAAGCCAAGGCGTGTCAACCCGCGGCGAAACTTTCAGGTAACAGGACTGTATCCGGACAGAACTCTGGAGAGCCGGGTTTCCGGCACCAAAGGGGCAAGGTTAATCCCATGGATTAATGGAATCTCTCGGGTCAAAGAACAGGGAAAGCGACAATTTTGTTCGTTTTCTCTTTTTTGTTTCCGCGATTGATATCATGACGGATTTTAAGAGTACGGGGAAGACTGGGATTTTATAATGGTTTGAATGTTAATATGGGATGGTTTTGTGCTGGCACGGCGTTGACAACATCGTCTCTGCATGGTACAATCAAATTAAAATTTAGAAGATTACAAAAATATTTGTTATATCCGGATGAAGGATACGGGAGAGCGACGTTAAGTCCACCGACGATGTAAACCGCATATGTCAAAATGCGGTGAAACTTTCAGGTAACAAGGACTGTATCCGGACGGGACTCTGGAAAGACCGCGCTGTATGCCGGCACCAAAGGGGCAATATTAATCCCAAAGGATTGATGGAATCTCTCGGGTCAAAAAACAGAGAAAACGACAGTTGATTTCGTTTTCTTTTTTATTTTCCCATAAAGACATTAAACCCGCAATTTTTAATGAATGGAAAGGAAAAACACAATGGCAAGAATACTCATTACGGACGGTATCGAGAAAAGCGCGGCAACGGCGCTGCGTGAAAAAGGCTACGACCTCGTGGAAAAAAGCTGCCAGGTTGAGGAACTGAAATCGGAGATCCAGACCTGCGACGCGATCATCATTCGTTCGGCGACCAAGGTGACGCGCGAGATCATCGATGCGGCACTGAAGACCAAGCGTCTGGGGCTCATCGTCCGCGGCGGCGTGGGTGTGGACAACATCGACGTGCCTTACGCGCGCGAGAACGGCATCGCCGTCAACAACACGCCGTGCGCCAGTTCGCTGGCGGTGGCGGAGCTCACCATTGGGCACATGTTCGCGCTGGCGAGAAAGATGTATTTCGCTAACATGTCCATGCACAACGGATTGTGGGAGAAGAAGAAGCTGGAAGGCATTGAGCTGGGCGGCAAGACGCTGGGCCTCATCGGCTTCGGTCACATCGCTCAGGAGGTGGCTCGTCTGGCCAGGGCGATCGGAATGACGGTGATATACAACACCCGCTCCGGTAAAAAGGAAGGTTTCGATTTTGAATTTGTTTCGATGGACGAATTGCTGCAGCGTTCAGATTTCATCTCACTGCACATACCGTTTGACAAAAAAGCAGGCGCGACCATTGGCGAGAAGGAATTCGCAATGATGAAGAAGGGCGTCTATCTCGTCAACTGTGCGCGGGGCGGCGTGGTCAGTGAAGCGGCGCTGCTGGATGCGCTGGACAGCGGACAGGTGGCGGCAGCGGCGGTGGACGTGTTCGAAGAGGAGCCGACGCACAATGAACGGCTGTGCACACACGAGCGTGTTTGCCTGTCTCCGCACATCGGCGCTTCCACCGTGGAAGCTCAGCTCAAGATCGGTTCCGAGATCGTTGAGATCGTGGACAATTTTTTTAAGGATCAGGAAGCGCAAATTGACAAACAAAAGGCGATGTGATAGCATACCCTCATTGGCTGGCAGTATGATAACTCCATAGCTGAATGATGGATGCGGGAGAGCGGCTTTTTAGCCCACCGACGATGTAAGCCCCGGATGTCAAACCGCGGCGAACCTTTCAGGTAACAGGACTGCATCCGGACAGAACTCTGGAAAGCCGGCGCTGCCGGCACCAAAGGTGCAATATTAAAACCGCACGGTTTTAATAGAATCTCTCAGGTTACAGAACAGAGAAAACGACAAGTTTGTTCGTTTTCTCTTTTTTTGTTTTTCAAAAAAGAAGAATCCATGACGGGAATTGACATAATAAACAATGGCTTCAGCCAGTATCAAGGAGGGCAGCTTATGAAAAGGACACCGCTGTATGAAAAACACGTGGCGCAGGGAGGCCGGATGATCGACTTCGGCGGATGGGAGCTTCCGGTGCAGTATCAGGGGATCATCAAGGAACACGAGCAGGTGCGCGCCGCGGCGGGGCTGTTTGACGTGTCTCACATGGGTGAGATTACGGTGAAGGGACCGGACGCGCAGCGGTTCATTCAGCATATGGTGACCAACGATATATCGGGTGCGCAGGATATGCAGGCGGTGTATTCGCCGATGTGCTACGAAAACGGCAACGTGGTGGACGATCTGCTCATCTACCGCATGGGCGCAGAGGATTATTTGCTGATTGTCAACGCGGCCAACACGGATAAGGACTACGAGTGGCTGTGCCGCAACGTGACAGGTCAGGTTGAGCTGCGCAACGTTTCAGACGAGTACGCGCAGCTGGCCATACAGGGGCCGCACGCCGAGCGCATACTGCAAGGGCTGTGCGACGAACCGCTGGAGGACATCAAATTCTACCGGTTCCGCACGGACGTGCTTGTGGCTGGTGTATCCGGCATCGTGTCCCGAACGGGCTACACGGGTGAGGATGGGTTCGAATTGTATCTGCCTGCTGCGGAGGCTCCCGGTGTATGGGATGCGCTGCTGGAGGCAGGCCGAAACGACGGTCTCGTACCGGCGGGGCTGGGTGCGCGCGATACGCTGCGGTTTGAGGTGGCGCTGCCGCTGTACGGCCATGAGCTGTCGGATAGTATTTCGCCGCTGGAGGCGGGCCTTGGTATGTTTGTAAAGCTGGACAAAGAAGAGTTTATCGGGAAAGAGGCGCTCGCGGCGCAGAAAGCGGAAGGCTTAAAGCGCCGCGTCGTCGGCTTTGAGATGACGGAACGCGGCATACCGAGAGCACAGTTAGCCGTACAAAAGGACGGTGTGCCGGTGGGCTTCGTCACGTCGGGCGGGTTCGCGCCCAGCGTCGGCAAGAATCTCGGCTTGGCTCTGGTGGACATCGCCTGTGCCGCGGAGGGCACGGAGCTGGACATCATTATCCGCGACAAGCCGACGCGTGCACAGGTCGTCAAGAAGCCGTTCTACAGTAAGAAATATAAGAAATAAGGGAGTAAGGTCAAGATCAAAGACCTTGAGGGCGCCGCCCTCAAACATCCGGTTCTTTTCTTGAAGAAAAGAACCAAAAGAGGCAACGGAAATGCTCCGCATTTCCTGAGGATGAAAGTGTTATGAAACGGAAAATGCCGTAAGGCATTTTCCCAATGGGATTCCAAAGGGACGTGTCCCTTTGGCGGTGGTGTGGAGGCAGAGCCTCCATGGTCTTATGTAAAATTAAAAATTCAGATATCAGGAGGAACGAAGCATGAACATCGCGGAAGGTTTGAAGTATTCAAAGGACCATGAGTGGGTGAGAGTCGAAGGAGACACGGCCTATGTGGGCATCACGGACTACGCGCAGCACAACCTAGGCGAGATCGTCTACGTGGAACTGCCCGGTGTGGGAACGGCTCTGAGCGCGGGGGACGCTCTGGGCGCGGTGGACTCCGTCAAGTCCGCGTCGGATATCTACACGCCCGTCTCCGGTGAAGTGCTGAAGGTGAACAGCGAGCTGTCGGACGTGCCGGAAAAGGTGAACGCGGACGCTTATGCCAGCTGGATTGCAGAAATAAAGCTGACGGACCTATCGGAGCTGGATGGCCTGATGGACGCGGCGGCGTACAAAGAATACTGCCTCTCGGAGGAATAGCATGCACCGTTATATCCCCAATACCGAAGCGGACCGGCAGGCGATGCTGGACGCCATCGGGCTCGGCAGTACGGAAGAGCTATTTGCCGGCGTGCCTGAGGAGGTGCGCCTGAACAGGCCGCTGAAACTGGACGGCGCGCTGTCCGAGCCAGAGGTGAGCCGCCGTCTGAAAGCGCTGGCGAAGCAGAACGCCGACACGGAAAGCCACGTCTGCTTTCTGGGCGCGGGCGCTTACGACCATTTCATCCCCGCTGTGGTGGACAGCCTGCTGCAACGGCAGGAGTTTTATACCGCGTACACGCCGTATCAGCCGGAGATCAGCCAGGGCACGTTGCAGGCAATATTCGAGTATCAGTCGATGATCTGCATGCTGACGGGCATGGACGTGGCCAACGCGTCAATGTACGACGGCGCGTCCGCGCTGGCGGAAGCCGCGCTGATGGCGTGCAGGGAGACACGGCGTGATAAGGTGCTGGCCGCAAGGTCGGTGCACCCGCAGAGCCGCGAGACGCTGCGCACCTACGCACGGTTCCAGAACGTGACGGTGAGCGAGTTCGGCTGCGCGGATGGCGCGGTGGATTTGGCCGATCTGGAAAAACAGCTGGGCGGCGGCGATATCGCCGCAGTGATCGTGCAGACACCCAATTTTTTTGGCATAATTGAGAACTTGACCGAGGTCAGCCGCTTGGCACACGCGGCGGGCGCGCTGCTGGTGGTGTGCTGTGACCCCATATCGTTGGCGCTGCTGAAACCGCCGGGCGAGCTGGGCGCAGACATAGCGGTGGGCGAGGGACAGCCACTGGGCAACACTCTGGCGTATGGCGGGCCGTACCTAGGGTTCTTTGCCGCGAAGGAAAAGCTGCTGCGCAAGATGCCGGGACGCATCGTCGGGCAGACGGTAGACCGCAACGGCAACCCCGGCTTCGTGCTGACGATGCAGACGCGCGAACAGCACATCCGGCGCGAGAAGGCGACCTCCAACATCTGCTCCAACGAAGCGCTGTGCGCGCTGGCCGCGACGATATACCTGACGGCGATGGGGCCGCGCGGCCTGAAAGAGGTGGCAATGCAGTGCCTGTCCAAGGCGAAGTACGCTCATGATGCGCTGATCGCCACCGGACTGTTCGCGCCGCTGTTTGGCAAACCGTTCTTCCGGGAGTTCGCGCTGGAATACAAGGGCAACATCGCAGCGTTGAATAAAAAACTGCTGGTTGCGGGCATGCTCGGCGGATACGCGCTGGGTAAGGATTATCCGGAATACGAAAACGCGTGGCTCGTGGCCGTGACGGAGAAGCGGACGAAAGCGGAGATAGACACGCTGGTGAAGGCGGTGACGGCATGACAGACAACAAACAAACGCTGATATTCGAGATGAGCCGTTCGGGGCGTACGTCGTATTCACTGCCAGCCTGCGACGTGCCGGAGATGAACCCTGCGGATATGATACCCGAAGCGCTGCTGCGGACGGAACCCGCAGAGCTTCCTGAGGTGAGCGAGGTGGAATTGATCCGCCACTTCACGCGGCTGTCACAGAAGAACTACGGCGTGGATGAGGGGTTCTATCCGCTCGGGTCATGCACGATGAAGTATAATCCCAAAATGAACGAGGTTGCGGCGCGGTTGTCCGGCTTCGCGGACGCGCATCCGGCGCAGCCCGAGGAGGCTTCTCAAGGGGCGCTGGCTCTGCTGCACGAACTGGACGGCATGCTGTCCGAGGTCACCGGTATGGCACGCGTGTCGCTGCAGCCCGCAGCGGGCGCGCATGGCGAAATGGCGGGGCTGATGATTATCAAGGCGTATCACGAGAGCCGCGGCGATCACAAACGCACCAAGATACTTGTACCCGACTCGGCGCACGGCACCAACCCGGCCTCCGCCGCGGTGGCGGGCTTCGACGTGGTGAATGTGAAGTCCAACGCGCAAGGCATGGTGGACATGGATGAGCTGGCCCGTTTGCTGGACGATGAAACGGCGGGGCTGATGCTGACCAATCCCAACACGCTGGGGCTGTTTGACACCAACATCAAGGCAATTGCGGACAAGGTGCACGCGGCGGGCGGTTTGCTGTATTATGACGGCGCGAACCTCAACGCGATACTCGGCGTGGCGCGTCCGGGCGATATGGGCTTTGATGTGGTGCACCTGAACCTGCACAAGACGTTAAGCACACCGCACGGCGGTGGTGGTCCCGGCTCGGGGCCTGTGGGAGTACGCGCAGACCTCGCGCCCTTCCTGCCCGCGCCGGTGGTGGAAAAGGCGAAAACAGGCTATGTGCTGGACGATAACAGACCGCAGTCCATCGGACGTGTGCGCTCGTTTTACGGCAACTTCGGCGTGGCGGTGAGGGCGTATGCCTATGTGCTTACCATGGGGTCTGAAGGCCTGCGAGCGGTGGCGGAGAACGCCGTACTGAACGCGAACTATGTGCAGAGCCGCCTGAAGGAAAAGTATGACCTGCCGTACGACGCAGTCTGCATGCATGAAACGGTGCTGTCCGGTAAGCGGCAGGGCGCGTTCGGTGTGACCAGCCTGGACATTGCCAAGCGGTTGATCGACTACGGCTACCATCCGCCGACGATGTATTTTCCGATGATCGTCAAAGAGGCTCTGATGATAGAGCCCACCGAGACGGAAAGCAGGGAGACGCTGGACGGCTTCATCGAAGCCATGTTGCGCATCGCGGACGAGGCGGAGCAAACCCCGGAGTTGCTGAAATCCGCGCCTAACACCACGGCGTTGTCCCGAATGGACGAGGGGCGGGCGGTGCGTCAGCCAATACTAAAATTTCAGAGATAGAGAAATCACACACGGTTTATAATCAAAAAGGAGCGGCAGACAGAGTTCAGCCGCTCCGTTTTTTGTTTGAGCTCGGTGACTTTCCCTTTTTTCGGTTGAACGGAAATGGCAGCTCTATCTTAGCATTCTCGTATTTGTCTATCTTAACCCCGGCTTTGATATAGCCGATGGCAGCGTTGATCTCGCCGCCCAGCAACAGCACGACGCTGCTGATGTAGAGCCACGTCATCAGCAGTATCACCGCGCCGATGCTGCCGTAAATGCGTGTGAACCCCGCGAAATGGTTGACGTAGAAGGCAAACGCCAGCGAGGTGATTATCCAGCCCGCGGTGGAAAACAGCGCGCCGGGTAGCACCTCACGGCGGGAAAGGCGGCAGTTGGGGATAATCTTGTACAGCAAGAAGAACACCAGAAACATCATAACGGCAGGAACGGCGTACCGCAGCAGCGTCCAGAGCCATGGAAACACCTGCTCCGCGTGGATGTACCCGAACAGGCTCTCGCCGATCACCTTTCCGAATATCAGGAACAACAGCGTGACCATCACCATCACCGCGATGCAGACGGTAAAGAAGACAGTGATGGCGGTCACCTTCCAGAAGGGACGGTCCTCATCCTTATCGCAGGCCTTGTTGAGACATGCGCTGATGGCGTGGATGCCACGGGAAGCACCCCACAACGTGGCCACCAGGCTGATGGATAACAGGGCGGCGCTTTTCGCTCCCAGCATTTCGGATACCAGTTCCCGAAAGAAGGTATTCACATCGCCCGGCAGGAACCGAGCCACGCTTTCGGTGAAGTCTTCAGGGGAAACAGCGGTAAAGCTCAGTATGTTGAGCAAAAAAAGCAGGAAAGGAAACAGCGAGAACAGCAGGTAGAAAGTGAGCTGCGCGCTGAGCGACGGTAAATCATCGTCCTTAAAACGGACATAGAGCTGAGCGGCGTATTTTTTCCATCCGGGCGCTGCTTTACCCAAGTGTGTTATTCCTCCGGGTTATTCAGGCATAGTCAGGGTTATTATTTGCCGAAGCATCCGTTTTCAATACTGCGCCGCTTATTGCTACGATATGGTATAATAAATAAAAGGAAAGGGAGGAACGCCGATGGTTTCAATCGACGAGATGCAGGCGATGCTGGACGACGTCGCACAGGCGTTTCCGGAAGAGTTTTTCACTCGGCTCAACGGCGGTATTATACTGATGCCGCAGGCCAAGCGGGACCGCAGAAAGGGCGCGGAGGGTCTGTATATACTCGGTGAATATCACAGCGGCGGGAACCTGGGACGGTATATCGCCATCTACTACGGTTCGTTTGAGCGGGTGTACGGACATCTGTCCAAAGAGCGGCTGGCTGAACAGCTGGACGGCACGCTCAAGCACGAGTTCACACACCATCTGGAATCGCTGTCGGGCGAGCGCGGTCTGGAGATAGAGGACGAGCGGTTTCTGGCGGATTACCTTAAGAGGCAGTCACACCGTAAAGACTGATTAATCAGGAGGGGGCCAACGATGGAGGACAGAAGAAAGCTGGTATTGGACACGTGGATGTTCCGGCATGCATGCAAGCGGTTCGATGCGTTAAAAGCTGTGTCCGATGAGGATTTTTCGGTGATACTGGAGGCCGGGCGACTGTCGCCCAGCTCCTTCGGATTTGAGCCGTGGAAGTTTCTGGTGCTGGAAAACCGGATGCTGTGGGAAAAGCTGCGGCCCGTGTGTTGGGGCGCACAAAATTGCTTCAACGGAGCGAGCCATTTTGTGGTGCTGCTGGCACGTAAAAAAGCGGACATGATGTATGATTCGGGCTATATCCGGCATATCATGGAGGATGTACATAAGCTTCCGTCGGATGTGCAGGAGCAGCGAGGGCGTAAATACGAAAATTTCATGAGAAATGACTTTCAGCTGCTGGAGAGTGACCGCGCGGTTTTCGACTGGGCGTGTAAACAGTGCTACATCGCTTTGGCAAATATGATGACTGCAGCGGCGCTGCTGGGTGTAGACTCATGCCCGGTGGAGGGCTTTGTACAGAGTGAAGCGGAGCACATACTGGCGGAGGAAGGATTACTGGATCTGTCGCGTTTTGGTATCGCAGTGATGGCGGGTTTTGGCTATCGCGCGGCGGAACCGCGCCCCAAAACGCGCCAGCCGGTCGAATCTGTGGTCAGATGGTGCTGAGCTCTACGCATATTCCTCGCCGTGGTGCGGGCTGTTGCGTACAATCCTTATGGCGCTGGCGACGGCGGCGGTGATATTGACCTGTATCTGCACGTTCATAGCTTCAAAATGCGAATAGACGTCGCCGCTGACGCTGACGACATAGCGGGGCGGTAGATTGTTCAAAGCGAGCGCCTTGATATCTGCATGGCACCGTTCACAGTTGCACATACCGGCGCTGCGCATCAGCTCGTTGATTTTGCATTCCACTAGATCTTCCATGATGTTTTTCGGGATCATATTTGCCATTGAGATACAACTCCCATAACAGGCCTTCTATAAGCACCATATTTTTCTTAGTCCGTATGTATTATAACAGAAAATACCACTTGTGAAACAGTTTTTTATCCATAAAACTAAATTTTTTTGCATTCGGATTTAAATATATCGTTACAATTTTCAGTGTTATCACCTTAAAAAACATAAACTGAATTATTGAAGGACATCGTTGTTGATACAGGCAGAGTATGTGTGATATGATACCTATGAACAGAACGTATCACAGATAAAAGAAAACGGATACCAGATGAATATATTGTTTTTTTTGAAGCCAAAGGTTGACCTGGCATACATTTTTGAAGACTCAACGCTCAGGCAGGCGCTGGAGAAGATGAAGCACTATGGTTACGCTGCCATTCCTGTAATCAACAGAGACGGCGGATATGCAGGTACGCTGAGAGAGGGTGACCTGCTTTGGGCGATACTCGGCAATGAGGCATACGACAACCATGCACGGGAGACGTATCTTGTCAAAGACATTCTAAAGGGTCGGCAGAACATGCCGGTCAACGTGAATGCGGATATTGACGATCTGCTGCTGATGGCGATGAGTCAGAACTTTATCCCAGTCACTGACGACCGGGGGCTGTTTATCGGCATTGTGACCCGCGGTGATATCATGCAGTATTACTACGACAAGACGCACCCAAAGAGCGAATAGGCGTATCAAAATACGGATAGAGCCTACGCACATTTGGCTCTTTTTCAGTAGCCAGCAGCATATATCTAACATGATCATAAGACCCTCATAGGGTCTTATTGTTTTATGTTAAAATAGCATCAAGAATAAAAAAATGCAGGGCATATTACATTGACACGCCATAAAGCCTATGTTAGTATACAATTAAGAAAAATATAACAGCAAAAGATAATGTCATCCATTATGTGAACGTAAGTTATTGTCCATTATTTGATTTTTTTCGGGGTATTTATATTTTTGAGTGGGGGAATCATTTTGGCAAACTATAAGCCTTTATTTGTTGTGAAAAGCAAACCTGCGCGAAAGCCGGGGACGCAAAGCGAGAAGTCTAAAGCGTAATATTACATTGCGCCATGATCGTTCAGCCGCCTCATTTTATGAGTGCGGCTTTTATTTTTGGGTCATTTTTGTTCGTTGCGCAAGCCTTGGGACTTGTGCTGATATAGAGCCAAATTTACAGAAAGGAACAAAACATGGACAAGCAATCACAATTGCCTTCGCATCAGATACTGGAGCATCAGCCGAGAAAGAACTACGGCGGACGGTATCAGAGCGGCGGCCATCAAATCAAATGCTACACCAAAAAACAAATGAAAAGCCTCTATCCCGGTCAGGACTTTGAGCGTGTCGCGGAATTCGTTCCCGGAAGCAAAAAGACAACTGTCGGCGTACTGGAGGGAAAAAGAAAAAGACCTGTATATGCCTATAAATCCCATAACCGGTTGCTCTATCACGAAAAAGGGTATCTGGCCGTGGGGGAGGACCGCTACGTGGCGCTTCTCAAAAGCGCTGTTCCGGCGCGCCTTGGGATACTGGCTGCCTTCCTCGTGCTAATGGCGGCGGGGGTGGTGTTCGCGCTGAACATGGACAAGCTTCAGCAGGTGGCCTCAGTGCCGGATGAGCAGGTTGCGGAAGCGGGCAAGCAGCTGGAGCTGGAGGAAGGCGCGGTGGACTGGGAAGGCGCGAGGCCGCAGGACACTGGTGGTGTGGTTCCCGGCATTGCGATTCCCGGTTACAAGAGCATCACAGTGGACGCAAATAAAACGGACGTGAAGGTGAACTTCCAGAACCCGGAGGGCAACCCGTGTTATTTCGAAATCAGTCTGCTGCTGGACGACGGTACAGAGCTGTATAAATCCAAAATGGTGGAACCGGGCAAGGGGATTTATGACATCAGCCTGAACAAAGCGCTGGAGCCGGGCGAATACGGCGCCATCATTAAATACAGCACCTACAGCCTTGAGGAATTAAACCCGATGAATGGAGCCGAGGTGAAGATTACGCTGATCGCGCAGTAGCCGGCAGCGTTTTATATATAAAATAACGACAGCTGTCACGCTGCCGAATATATGCAAGGAGACAAACAAATGAAAAAGGGACTCATTATTTTACTGGCTCTTTTGATGGTGATGGCACTGGTGCCAACGGTGGCTCTCGCAGACGGCGAAACAGTGGATATTTCAACGTCAGCCGAGCTTATGGCGGCAATAACGAATCAGCTGCCGAATCAGACATGGAACATAGCTGCGGGCGAATATGACATCAGCCGCAATACAACGATCAGCGCCGGCGGGCAGACGGGGTGGTATTTCCCCATTACGGCGAGCGGTATTACGATTAATGGTGCGGGGCCTGCTACCGTAATAACCAGTTCTGTCGTATCCAGAAACGGCAACTGGTCCAGCCAGGATATGTTCGCGGTGTGGGGCGATAACGTGACTATTCAGGATCTTACCATCCGTCCGAAAATTGATACCAACAAGGCGATTGAGGTGATGGGAAAGGACTTTACGCTGAGGAATGTTGATATCCTTCACAACGATATTGTCAGCCATGCAGATTATTGTTCTCAGTTGGGTATCGGCATGGACTCCGCAACCGATTATTGGGAAGGTTATACAGCTTTCTTTGCGGGCAGCATATTCTTCAATCCCCAAAACACTGATAAAGATATTGGAACAGCGACGCTCGATAATGTGCTGGTAACGCAGGCCTGGATCTCGTGCGGCACCGCTTATGTCAGCGCGGGAACGCTAAACTTGACGGGCGGAACCACAATTGATTTCCGCGACTCATGGTATGCGGGTTATATGCCCAGCACGTATGGCGTCATCAGCAAGAACCCGGGCATTATCAATGCTGTCGATTTCAGCATTTTGTATGATGAACTGGCCGATGAGCAGCTGCAGATATTTGACCGCATGCCGCTTGGCACCAAACTCATCAAAGAAGGGGACGATACCGAAGTGACGGCGGCGGTCGATCCTACTTATATGATCGTGATTCCCGCGGCTGTCAATTTCGGAACGCTGCAGAAGGGCCTGGGAGACAGGTCTCAGGATTTCGATGTAACAGCTCAGGATGTGGTCATTGAAGCGGGCAAGAACATCGTAGTAAGCGTAGCAAGCAACTTCAAACTGACCAGCGGTACAATACAGCTTGATTATGAGTTGTTCAACGGTGGGGCAGACGCGCTGACCACGGGCGGCATGTTTGCATCCTTTGACGGTGACGGAACACATGAAGGCAGCGTTGTGGTGGATACCAACCTGATCGAAAAGGCCGGAAGCTATCTGGATACGATGACGTTCACGATCGCTTATCAATAAGTGGATATGACGGACAGATGATAAGTCATTGATAAGGAGAAATACCAATGAAACGGATAACTGTATTTTTACTGGCAGTGCTGATGGTGTTGGCAATGGTTCCTGCGGTGGCGCTGGCGGCAGGAACGGTTGAGGTCAGCACCCCGGCCGAACTTCAAAGCGCTCTTTCGGCAGCAAGCTCAGGGGATACCGTCAAAATTACGGCAGACATGTCTTTGACAACACAGTACGTTATCAAGACAGGCGTGACGCTGACGGCCAGCCCGGGTGTAACGGTGAGCGTGTCCGGCAGTGTGATTATATTCGATATGCAGCAGGGCTCAACCTTAGCCAGCATAACCGTTGCCAAAACAGATAAAACCACTCAGGCGGGTCTGGTCAATGTGAGGGCAAACTGCGTGGTCAGGAATTGCTCCTTTACCGGACAGTACGTGATGGGTGATTCTGAGGTTGCCCGCGCCATGCTGATTGTTCCCCATGCGACCAATGTTTTGGTTGAGAGAAACACCATCAGTTCGCTGCGTCAGCCAGCATACATTGACGGCGGCGCATCTGGTCAGATCAAAAACAACAAAATCTATGGCACGCGCGGCTGGGTCGTTTGCCTGGATTCAACGTGTGTGTTTACAGGGAACGTATTTGGCGGCAATCTGGTTGATTTCGCCATCATAAAGAACGGTGCCGGAGTGAACTCAGGCGCTTATGATGACATCGCAGCGCTGAGTGCAGCCAACAACGGCGCTTATGTAGAGTATCAGCTCACGGAACCGCGCTTATATGCATCAGCTGGAATCGCATTTCCGGCTGGCGGCGGAACCACCGAAGTGACGGCTGCTGTCGATCCCACCTATATGATCGTGATTCCGGCGGCTGTCAATTTCGGGACGCTGCAAAAAGGCCTGGGAGACAGGGCTCAGGCTTTTGACGTCACAGCTCAGGATGTGATTATAGAAGCGGGCAAGAGCATCGACGTAAGCGTAGCGAGCGACTTCAAACTGGCCAGCGGCACTGTGTTGCTTGACTATGAGTTGTTTAACGGCGGATCGAGTCCGCTGACGACGGGCGGTACATTTGCCTCCTTCTACGGCGATGGCACACAGGCAGGCAGCGTTGTGGTGGATACCGACCTGATCACAAAAGCCGGCAGCTATCTGGACACGATGACGTTCACCATCTCTTATCAATAAGGCAGCAGCAGCGCAGGCAGACCCAGATGATGAGGGTCTGCCTGCGCCTAAGAAAGGATCTGCAAATGAAAAAAGCGCTGTCAATGATTTTGGTTATTGCGCTTGTACTTGGATTGAGCGCAGTAACCGCGCTGGCGGATACGTACAGCGGTGAAGTCAGCGGCATAATTACGAACGATGAGACGGGTAAGATAACCGGCTCAGTGACGGGCGCATATAACCTGACCATTACTGGTCAGATAAACGGCTTTACCGGCCATTACGCTTCATTTACCGGAGAGGTAAGCGGAGCATTTTCAGGTACAATTACGAGCGGTCTATACTGCAAGAATGGCTATGATTCCATGTATGCCGTCATTGAAATTGAGGGCACGGGTGATATAGTTTACATATTAGGCGGCTTTCCGCAGTCGGGAACCCCGGGAGATTTCGCAGGCCGGGTGACCAGTACAGCGCCTGCAGCCGTTTCGAGCCTGACGATCGAAAGCCCTGACACAACGATGCAAGCGGGCAGCACAATGCAGATGACTGCTGTTACAGACCCTGCCGGGACATACGAAGTTCTTTGGGCGGTTTGGATGAGCGGGGCGGATGCGAAAGATTATGCATGGATCGATGAAGCCGGTTTGCTGCATGCGCTGAAGGCTGGAACGGTTACCGTTATTGCCAATACGCTGGATCCCGCTTTGGCAACAGCAATAAAAACAATCACCATTACAGATCCCGAAACGGATGTAACAGCTGCGGTTGATCCCACGTATACAATTGTCATTCCGTCTGCTGTCGATTTTGGCACGTTGCAAAAAGATACGGGCATCCAGACAAAGGCGTTCCCGGTGGAAGCAAAGGATGTTACTTTGGAAAGCGGGAAAAGCATCATGGTCGCAGTCGACAGTGACTTCGAGATGAACGGTCCTACTGCGCTGGCTTATACGCTATACAACAGCGCACCGGCTTTGATCATAGATGAAGGCTCGTTTACCACGTTCAGCGGCGGGCGTATTGAGACGGGAGAGGTCAGGGTGGACACTGCCGGAATCACAAAAGCGGGAAACTACAGCGGAACGATGACATTTAAAATATCTTACCAATAGGATGATGAGTTTGACGAATGATAGAGCATCAAAGGAGGGCGTATTGTGAAGATTAATCGTTGGATTTTCGCCGTTTTGGCGGCTTTGATTGTTCTCACGGTACTGCCCTTAGCTGCGGCGGCTGCCTCCGGGCAGCCGGGCTTGGTTGGTATGGACGTTACCTGCACGGTGGAGCCTGTTTTTGAGTTTACCCTACCGCCGGATGCAACGATACGCTATCCGAATACGAGTGTGCTGGTGGGGCAGTTTTCTGTTGGAGATCTGCTGCTGCGTGAAGGCGAACAGCTTTCCGTTGAACTGACACCCGGCACGATGGCGGCCCGTTCCAATACAGGTGTAGTGCTGCCTTACACCGTGTCATTTAGTCCGCCTGCTGCCGTGGATGAAAACCATATCGGTCGGAGCTATGGCGTGGTGGTTACGATTGATCCGGACGTATTTGATGCGGCCACCCGGACTCTCTACGATGCAGACTTGTTGTTCCAGGTGCGGTCAGGGCTTACCGGTGAGGTGATATGGCAGGGCATCACCACGGTAACGGCGCGCAAGGCGCAGCCGGGCGGCGGTGGCGGTGATGATGACGGTGACGGCGATGGTGATAATGGCAACGGAGAAGCGGTTCCTGATACGGGAGATAACACCATTCCCGGCGAAGAAGTGCCTCAGGCCAATCCGAATACGGATGGCAATGCCGGCCAGCCGGATGAGAGCATTTCCGGAGAGGAGACCCCGCAGGCGCAGCCAGTACCGGCTTTTTGGTGGTGGTGGATACCTGTTGCTGTTTTGGGTGCACTTTTGCTTCTGCTGCTCCTGTGGTTGCTGCTGTGGCGCAACGTCACAGTGACGGTATACGGCACAGACATGCTCGGTCAGGAGGAAATAATCCGGACGATACGCCAGCTGAAGCGAAAGCAGGACGAAGTGGTTGTGGAACTGCAAGGCAGGCATGTGCGCGGCGGCGTCAGCGGAATGGTTGAGCTGGGAGAATCGTTCGCCAGGCGTATGCAGGGCAAAACGCTCACGGTCAGAGTGGACAGCGAGCGCGTGTTCAGCACAGTCATACCTGCCGATACCAACGGTAGATTCCGTACTGGCATGATAAGCTGGATGGAATAGGAGAAACAATATGCGAGGGGCGGCGGAATCATCGGCCCCTCGTTTTTATATCGACATATGTGCGGATTCAGGGTAAAGAAAGGCTGGAAGGCTTGTCGCAGGCGGAAATATCATTAATGTGTATATTTAGCCGGGAGGTGCTTATGGCCAAAAAGGTTATCATGATTGTTTGTGTGGTGCTGCTGGCGCTGTTGGGCTCCTGTGCGGATGACAAAGTGCCTGGTACTCAAAATACGGCAGCAGAAACGAATCAGCTGCCGGAGCCTAAGGAAACACCTGTGGTCGACGTAGTGAACGAGCCTGCCGGCGCGGAAGAAACATCATATCCTGCCCCGACGGCATCGGAAACACCGGCTCCGCCGGAGCCGATGGAGAGTCCGTTCATCCCAGATGAAGAGAACGTGTCGATGCCCGACCCCGGTTGACAGGCTTTACGATTTGTTGATATTCCATCCCAGAAGCTTGCTCAGAAAGCGGGAGAACTCGGGTGTCTGAGGTTGCGTGAAATGACGCGCACTGTCGCCGTATTCGCACAGGCGGCCATCATACAGAAACGCGATGTGCTCGCATGCGTGCCGCGCGAAGCCCATCTCGTGCGTCACGATGATGAAGCGCATGCCGTCTGTTTTGAGCTCGCTCACCATATCCAGCACTTCGGTGGTGAACTCGGGGTCCAGTGCGCTTGTGGGCTCGTCCAGCAGCAGCAGTTTGGGACGCGGGGCAATGGCGCGCGCGATAGCGATACGCTGCTGTTCGCCGCCGGAGAGCGACTGTGGGCGCTTGTGCGCCTGGCTGAGCAGCCCGAAGCGTGTGAGCAGGGCATCTGCCCGTTCGTCCGCATCGGCTTGCGTAAGGCCGTGTACGCGCACGAGAGGCACGGTGATGTTCTGGCGTGCGGTCATATGGTGAAACAGCCCGCCCTGCTGAAACACGAAACCGATGCGCCTCCGATAGTCCATCAGGCTTTTTTCGTCCTGCGGCACCTCGATACCGTCCACCAGCACCTGCCCGGCAGTGGGGGACAGAAGGCCGCCCACGATGCGCAGCAGCGTGGATTTACCGCTGCCCGAGGGGCCAATTAATGCCAGCGTATCGATATCGTCTGCGAAGTCCACGGGACCCAGCACGTGCTGGCTGCCAAAGCTTTTGGAAAGGCCGGTGAGCTCAAGCTTCATAGCGATACTTCCTCTCCAGCCGTTTGGTGACCAGCGTGACGGGCAGCGTGAGGCACAGATACAGCAGACCCATCAGGAAGTAGCCTTCGAATAGCTGAAAGGTGTCGGCGTTGATCTCGCGTATCGCCTGAAAAAGCTCGGATACGGCGATCACCGAAAGCAGCGACGAGTCCTTAATGATGGAGGCCAGCTGCCCGGTGAGCGCCGGCAGCGTGCGCGCCACCATCTGCGGCAGCACCACGAGATGCAGCGTCTGGCGGCGGCTGAAGCCCACCGCCTTCGCGGCCTCCCACTGCGTTGAATCGATGGACAGCAGGCTGCCGCGCACGATCTCGCTGATGTACGCGCCCTCGAATATGGACAGCGTGAGTACGCCCGCGACGAAGCGGTTGTCGATGCCCCACGCGGTGCCGATTATGTAGAAGAAAAGCAGTATCTGCATGATGAGCGGCGTACCGCGGATGAAGTAGACGTACAGGTTGCACAGGTATTTCACGGGCAGCACGCGCGAACCCTGACCCAGCGCGCTGGCGATACCCAGCACAAGACTGACGGCGAAGCTGGCGACGCTGACCAGCAGCGTCATCACAAAGCCCTGCCCGATGCGTACACGGTATTGGCTGACAAAGCCAAAATCCAGCGTGACGCCGATGGCGGAGAGTGACAGCCAGAACACCGCGACGATAGCCGCAGTCAGCAGCAATAAATTGAACGCCGCCTTGAGCGGCAGCGTTTTGTGATCTTTATCCGAAAGAAATATGTTTTGCAATTTCATTATGATTTCAAATTGAAGAACCACTGAAAGCCCAATTCGTCAAAAGCAGCTTTTTCATCGGAGAGATATTTTTCCGTCAGCTTATCGAAGCCGCCCTCAGCGGTGAACGTGGGGATGAACTCGTTGAGCTTATCCAGCAGCTCGGTGTTGCCCTTTTTCACGGCAGCGCCCCACTGCTCCACATCCTGGAACGGTATGAACACGGCGACAGTCGTGTCCTCATTGTCCTTCCAGTTGCGGTATATCGTCAGCTGGTCGTAGATAAAGGCATCCGCCTTGCCCTGCACCACCTCGGTGACGCAGGCGCTCTCGTCTGCCAGCACGATGCGCTCGGCATTGGGCAAGCTTGTCTGCGCGTAGGTATCGCCGGTGGTGCCCGTCTTTACCGCAAGCTTTTTACCGGGCTGGTTGAGGTCGTCGATCGACGTGATGCCCGAATCCTTATTGGCAAGTATTGCGAGCAGCGCGTTGGCATACGGCACGGAGAAGTCCACCGTCTCCTTGCGGGCTTCGGTGATGGTCATGGACGAGACGATCATGTCCGCTTTGCCCGTCTGCAGCGACGGTATCAAGCCGTCCCAAGCGGTGTTTTCGATCACCACATCGCGTCCGATGTATTCGCCGAAGGCCTTGGCAAAGTCCACGCTGACGCCCGAGGGGTTACCCGCGTCGTCCTTGGTCTCGAACGGGGGATAAGCCAGCTCCATCGCAACAACGAGGGGCGTATCATTTGAGCCGGCGGGAGCGCAGCCGGCCAGCGCGGTCAGTAGCATGCATACGATCAGTACAATTGATAGTTTCTTCATCAGTGTTTCTCCTTGGGGCAGGCCGTTCCATGCTTGGATACTCGGCCCAATGTATACATTATACGGCAAATGGCGAATGAGCGCAACCTTACCCGGCTGTCACAGCGCGGCGGCGGCCTCCAGAATCGCGCGGCAGGGGCGCTGCACATGCTCGTACGCGAACGCCGTGTCGGTGAGCCACGCATGGATCTCGTCCGGCAGCAGCACCAGCGGCATGCGGTTGTGATACGACGAGACAGACACGTTGGCATCGGCAGTCAGTATCACGTAGGCGTCGTAAGGGCGCGCGCCGTCGCGAAATACATTGTACAGTCCCGCGAGGTACAGCATCCTGGTCTCGGGCAGGCGGAAAAGATACTTTGTCTTTTTTTTGCCCTCCTCCTGGCGCCACTCAAAAAAACCTGTAGTCGGCACCACGCACCGCCGTGATTCCAGCGAAGGCCGGAATGTCAGCTTGTCCTGTGCGGTATCGGCGCGCGCATTGATAATGACCCCGCCGCCTTGCCACTTGGGGAAGCCCCATTTCATCTGTACCGCCTGCGGCTTTCCGTCGCCCCGCACCAGCACAGGCGCGGTTTCGGTGGGGAATATTTCACCCGTCTTCACGGCAGCAGACTCAGGCGTATCCTTGTACCGTTCATTGATCTCGTCCAGTATCTCGCGCATCTCGATGATATCATCTTCCATTGCGATCAGGTAGCGTCCGCACATTTGGGTTCCCTCCGTTCCAAAAACCAGCGGTCTTCCTCAAAAAACAGGCAGGTCTGATGCCCGTGCACCAGGCAGGTGTAGCGTATGCCCATGCCGCCCGCCTTGAGGCTGACAGCACGGCGTACGTCCAGCACCTTATCCACACTGTAACGGCGTCCGCTCTCCCACCAGAAGGCCTGCGGATACAGCTGGCCGTCCGGATAAAAAAGTGCTTCCACCTTTACATATACTTTGTTCGCGTTTTCGTAACGTCTTTCCTTCATTGCGGCATACCGTCCTTAAAAAATCCTACCGGGTGAATGATATGATCGCCCTTGGGGTTGATGCCGCCGAGCGGCCCGTCCCCCAGCACAGACGCGCGCTGGATCACGAAATGCCCGAAACGGCGGCGCAGGTCGTCCACCGTGCGGTCGAGCGTCTCCTGCTTCTGGCGGTTCTCCTCGTCGCCGAACACCGACAGCTGCAGGGGCGTTGCGGCGGAGATCAGGTCGGTGCAGCGCACGCCGAGGCTGCGCACCGGCCTTGGCCATTTATAGTGCTGCCGGAAAAGCTCCATCGCCGCCGCGGCCACCTCGCCGGATATGCAGGACGGCTTGGGCAGCTTCACCTGCCGTTCGAAACGCTGCAGCTCGTTGTCCCGCACTGAGATGGCGACGGTGCGGCCGAGAAAGCCATGCTCGCGCATACGGGCGCATACGCTCTCACACAGCACGTATAGCGTCACCTTGATGTCCTCGTCGCAGACGAGGTCGCGCGGGGTGGTGGTGGAGTTGCCGACGGATTTGATCAGCGATTCCTCATCCATCTGCATCACGGGCGATTCGTCAAAACCGTTGGCGAAACTGTGCAGCACGTCGCCCACCTTGCCGAACATGCCGTGCAGCAGCGGGGCAGGCGTCTGCGCCAGCGCGCCGATGGTGGATACGCCGATTTTCATCAGCTTTTGGCGTGTGGCGCGTCCTACGTAGAGCAGTTCATCCACGGGCAGCGGCCAGGCCACCGCTTTGTAGTTGTTCAGACTGATCACCGTGGTGGCATCCGGCTTCTTGATGTCGGAGCCCAGCTTGGCGAATATCTTGTTGTAGCTGACGCCCACCGACGCGGTAACACCCAGTTCGCGTTTCACGCGGTTGCGTATCTCACCTGCGACGCGCTCACCGTCCTCGCCGCTCACGTCCAGCCATGCTTCATCCAGCCCGAACGGTTCGATACGGGAGGTATAATCCGCGTAGATCTGCCGTGCCAGCTTGGCGTAGCGCAGGTAGAGGGGATAGTTGGGCGGCAGCACTACGAGATCAGGGCACTTCTGCCGCGCCTGCCACAGCGCTTCGCCTGTTTTTATGCCCGTGGCTTTGGCAAGATAGTTTTTGGCCAGCACAATGCCGTGGCGCAGTTCCTCGTCGCCGCCCACCACCACCGGCAGATTGAGCAGCTCGGGCCGATGCACACACTCCACACTGGCATAAAAGTTGTTCATATCCGAATGTAAAATGACGCGCTGTTTCATGATCTCCACCTAAAGAACATAAGTTCTATAGATAGTATATTCGCTTTTCCTGAAAAATCAACTGGATATGAACGGAATATTTTTCGGTGAACGAAAAACAGGACAGAATGGTCGGCGCAAGAAGAAGGAAATAAAAAAGGCTGTTAAAAACAGCCGGTGGACTTCCATTTGCTTCAGCCCACAATACCGTTGATGGTGATATTGAGAGCCGTCATGTCCTCGGACAGGTCGATATAATTTTCGGTGGGCTCACCGTTCTCAATCAGCCGAACCTGGGGCCGCATGCTCGTTTCCTGATAGTTCTTGACCACGATACCGGTTTGGCCGGTGCTGAGGCGGACGCAGGTACCCACCGGATAGGGGGCGATCTTCTTGGTGAGAGCCTCCACCACCTTAGGGTCGAACAGCGTGCCGTAGCCGCTCATGATATACTCGATGGCATCGGAAGGCAGCATGCTTTTCCGGTACGGCCTGTCCGACGTCAGCGCGTCATACACGTCCGCGACGCAGCAGATGCGCCCGTAGAGATGGATGCGATCGGCGACGAGACCAGCCGGATAACCGTTGCCGCAGTATTGTTCATGGTGCTGCAGAGCCACAAGGCGCGCGTTTTCGGGTATCTCCAGCTGCTCACACAGATAATGATAGCCGCGCTCGCTATGCAGCTTGATCTCTTCAAACTCTTCGGGCGTTAAGCGGGCAGGTTTGTTAAGGATATCCTTGTCGATAAACATCTTGCCAGTGTCGTGGAGCAGAGAACCCATGGCAAGGTCGTACAGCTGTTTCTTGTTGAGGCCCAGCGCCGTGCCCATCACAACGGAAAGCACGGATACGTTCAGACTGTGGCTGTACGTATAGTCGTCGTAGGCGCGGATATCAATGATATTGACCATGATCTCCCGGTTGTGCACGACTTCATCGACGATCTTATGTACGATGCTCTTGATGGAAGGCAGCTGCTTTTTTACGCTCTTGTGACGGTTGTTTTCGCCATTGTAAAAAAGCGCCTGCATCTCAGCCCGGGCAATGGTTTTAAGCTCGTGGCTGATGATGTCGGAGACGGTGATGCCTTCTGAAAGCTTGTCGTCTACATATACGCCCTGGAATCCCAGCATCTCAAGCTTTTTGATGATGGTTTGAGACAGCTCCCGACCCTTGCGCAGCAGCACGCGGTTTTGAGAGACGGTCAGGTCTGTGCTCAGCTTATCTCCTGGCTTCAGATACTTGGTGGATACATATCTCATATACTTACCCTGTAAACATTATTTTTGCAGCAGCCCGTTGATATCCAGAATAAGACAAATGCTTCCGTCGCCGAGTATGGTGCATCCCGAGAGGCACTTGGTGCCTTTAAGCGCCCGGGTGATATAAACCGGAATCGGCTTGACGACGGTCTTTTGCTCGCCCACCAATTCATCGACAAACAGACAATACGTCTGTGACTGCGTTTCCAGTGTCATCAGTATACCCTGTTCAAATTCCGTGATGTCGGTATCAATGTTGAATGCCTCATGCAGCCGAATGACAGGATAACAGTTGCCGCGGATATAGATCATTTCACGGCCGCTCGGGTCGGCGAAACAATCGCCCTTCTTGGGTTTGAAGGATTCCCGGATGGACAGCAGCGGGATGATGTAGGACGAACCGCCCACGGAAACCTGCATGCCGTCTATAATGGCCAGCGTCAGCGGTATCTGCATCACGACGGACATGCCCTGGCCGGGTGTGGAGTCCACGGACAGCGAGCCGCCGATCTTCTCAATATTACGCATCACCACATCCATGCCCACGCCGCGCCCGGAGAACTCCGTAACCTGTTCCTTGGTGGAAAAGCCGGGGGCGAATATAAGCCCGTAAGCCTCCTTGTCGGACACCTCCGCTTTGGGCTTTTTGATAAGGCCTTTGGCAATACCTTTTTCAATCAACGCGTCCTTGTTGAGGCCATGGCCGTCATCGCTGACGGTAATCAGCACATCGCTGCCGGAATTGCGCGCTTCCAGACGAATGGTGCCCACAGGAGCCTTGCCCAGCTTTTTACGGTCTTCGGCGGATTCCAGCCCGTGGTCCATGCAGTTGCGTATCAGATGCATCAGCGGGTCAGACAAATTGTCCAGTACGTTCTTGTCCAGCTCAGTGTCCTCGCCGATGATCTCCAGCTGCGCCTTTTTGCCGAACTTGTTGGACATGTCGCGCACGATGCGTTCCATCTTATGGAACGTGGCCGATACCGGCACCATGCGTATGGACATGACGATGTCCTGCAGTTCCTCGGTCAGCTTATGCAGCTGGCGGGATGATTTATCAAAGCTTTCCAGATGCAGATCCAGCACTTTGGGGTTTTTGGTAACGGTGGCTTCGGTGATGACGATCTCACCCACGATGTCCATTAGCATGTCCAGCTTGGCGAGATTCACGGAAAGATAACTCTGCTTGGCAGTGCCTGATGTCTCCGGCGTTTTCAGTACGGCGGCGGTTTCTGTTTCCGTTTCGTTGGGCTGCGCTTCGTCCGGTTTGGCGCCAAATATGCCGACGGACTCTTCTGCGTCCAGCTCGTCTATGCTGAAATTCTGTATAAAGAAGGTTTCGCGGATCTTTTTCGTCAGGCTCTCCTGAGATTCGGATGAAAGTATGTAAACGACAAGCCCGTTTGAAATAATTTCGTCGTCGCTGTGCTCTCCCAGCAGGTCTTCAGGAACGGTGACGATGGATGCACACATGGACTCAATGGATTTAACCAGGCCCAGTGCCCGAATGTTCTCCATTTTACATTCCTTCTGAAAAAGCACATGGGCTTTATAGCCTTTTTCTTCGCCTGTGAGTACGGTTCCTCCGGTTGGAACGGCATCGGAAGACGAAGCGGCAGAAGCGGAGGGTTCCGGTTTTCTGCCGGTGAGCACCTCATGGAAATCCCGCACCTTTTTGATGATGCCCGAAACGTCTCCATCCGGCAATCCGCCCATCTGTATTTTGGAGATTTCAGCCTTGATGATATCCAGCGAGGTAAACACAAGATCGCTGATCTTCTGATGATCTTCCCGCCGCGAGGAATGGCCGCGCAGAAAATCGAACAGGTCTTCCAGCGCATGCGACAGCCCTGCAATGCTGTCAAAGTTCATCATTGCGGACGAGCCTTTCACCGTGTGCAATATGCGGAAAATATCAGCGATATCCTCGGTGGAGAAGCCGGATTTTTTTTCGCATTCCAGCAGCACCGACTCCAGTTTGTCGAGCAGCTGCATATTTTCAAATAAGTAGACATCCAATAATGAATCGTTAGCCATACGGACCCCTTCCAATATATACGAGACCTTTAATGATCAATCACTTACAGTTACAATCAGTTCAGGCTTTGCAATGCGGCTAGTATCACGTCTTCCTTAAACGGCTTGACGATAAAGCCTTTTGCGCCTGTCAGAACGGCTTCACGGACCATGCTTTCCTGACCCATGGCGGAAACCATCACCACATTGGCTGCCGGATTAACGGCGAGTATTTTCTTCAGGCTTTCAAGGCCGTCCATCTCAGGCATGGTAATATCCATGGTGACGATATCGGGGTTGAGTTCCTGATATTTCGCCAGTGCGACTTTGCCGTTTTCTGCTTCGCCCACAACCTCGTAGTTATGCTTGCTCAGCATGTTCTTGATGGAAACGCGCATAAAAGCGGCGTCATCCACCACCAGTACTTTCTTCATCTGTCAGCCTCCTTGTGTAAAGAACAGGGGATTTGTCCGCCTGCCAAATAGTCGATACATATCAATAAACCAAAAATCATCATATTAATCGCACGGATTTGGGCGAAACGGTGCGAATTTGGAGCATATTGCTCTCACAGCAGAATTCGATGGACCGTCCGCTGGTGCCGCCCAAGTCCTGAGCGGCAATGGGTATCCTGTTTTCCCTCAGCACCTTTTGGCAGATATCCGCATTTCGTTTGCCTATCCCCATCACGTCCGAGTTATAGGCGTTGTTGAACATGTGGGCGCCGCCTGCCAGCTTGGCTTGAAGATGATGACGTACCGCACCGGCCTGCAGTATCAGCCGGATCATATCGTCGATGGCCGTATCCGCGAACTTGAACCGGTTGCCCACCGCGCCGGCCGGGGCATTGGGCAGCATGATGTGTACGAGCCCGCCGACCTTGTTGACCGGGTCGTACAGCACAAGGCCAACGCAGGAGCCAAGCCCCAGCGTCACGAGTTTATCAGGCGATTTGGAAATCACCTTTTCTGCGATGCCAATTGTGTATATTGCCATTATGAAATTCCCATTTTCGCCATCAAAGTGTTGTATGAATCGATATCCGGGATCAGGAAAAAGTGGCCGTAAAGGCTTTGCACCTTATCCGAGAACTTGGTTTCCAGAAACAGTACGCGGTCTCCGTATTCGCCGTAAGCCGCTGCCAGCAGATTCATCACTGCACCGGCCATATCCACCACCAGTTCGGGTACCGACGCGTCGATCCGCAGGCCTGTCAGCGTGGATATCGCCGTGATATAAGATCCGATCAGTATATTGGCGAGTTCCTTGAGCGCGGAAATCTGCATCTCGCTAAACTCGGCGTTCTCATCGGGCGCATCTGCCGGTTCGCCCAGCATCGTTTTTGTCAGCATGTAGGCGTCCGCCTGGTCCAGCACCAGCAGTATGAAGCCGTTGACATCGTCGGTGATGGCCACCAGCAGCCCGGCTACCACGTTTTCCGGCCCGCGCAGTATCTTGGTGATCTCGTTATACTGGCAGAGCTGTGCGCGCGGCACGTGGACGGTTATCTCGCGGTCCATCATCACCGAGAGGGCCGTGGCGGCATGGCTGGCGCCGATATTCTCCAGCTCCTGAAAAAAATCCAACTGGGATTGATTTGTATTGTTGATATCAAACATGGTTTCTTCCTTTGCTGGCTGCAGCCAAAATCTCATTTATCTATATCGGTTGTTTGTCGGCGATACCTTAAGGATTTTTTAATGACTCCTGATAATTTCCGGTTTGCAGGCGGGGCAAACACCCGTGAATTTTAGTTCTTTGGTCTAAAGGCAACGCACACGTTTACCGATATTAATAAAAGACCACTCTTTATTGGGGAGCCCGGACGGGCTTAGCTGCGCCGGGCATGCGCTAACGACTGCTCAATTTTCACGAAGTGGTTTATCCGTAACAGAATGCGTTTATATAGTAATTTGAATACCGCGGGGAAGCGGCGCGGATTATTGCATGTACAAAAGGGGGAGCGCAATGAAAGTGACAGAAGGCGAGCTGTTTGGTCAGCAGGAAGACACCCAGCATGGCCGGTACCTGACGTTCTATCTGGATGAAGAGATTTACGGCATTAAGATCGGGTACGTGACGGAGATCATCGGCCTGCAGCCGATCACAAAGGTACCCGAAGTGGCAGCATATATCAAGGGTATCATCAACCTGCGCGGAAAGATCATCCCTGTGGTGGATATGCGGCTCAAGTTCGGCAAAGCACCCATTGATTATAACGACAGGACCTGCATCATCGTGGTGGATACCGACAACATGACGGTCGGGCTGATCGTGGATAAGGTATCAGAGGTTATGACCATTGGCGAAGAGAATGTGGTTCCTCCGCCCAACTACAAAACGGGCATCAAAAACAGATACTTGCAGGGCATCGGCAAAGTGAACGCAGACGTCATACTGCTGTTGGAATGCACCATGCTGTTTGATGAAAGCGAGGGACAGGAAATCCGGGAAACGGAATCGCTCTGAAACACTATATGATTTAATTGGCGGTGACATCCATGATACAGCTGAGCGACAATGATTTTAATCTTTTGACCGGATACTTAAGGGACAGGTTTGGTATTAACCTTGTCAAAAAACGCACGCTGATCGAAAGCCGACTGAACAACTATCTGGTCAGCAACGGCTACAACAACTATAAGTCCTATCTGGACTATGCCTTAAGCGATAAGACGGGTGCGGAAGTCAGTCAGATGATCAATTACCTGACGACGAACTACTCGTATTTTATGCGCGAGTGGGACCATTTCAAGTTTTTCAAGGAACGGGTGCTGCCTGAGATGGCAAGAGGCATCCGGGACAACGACCTGCGCACATGGAGCGCCGGATGTTCGACAGGGCAGGAACCGTATACGCTGGCCATGCTCATCGGTGATTTTACATCGGAAAACGGACTTGGCTGGGATACCAAGGTGCTGGCGACAGACATTTCAATGAAGGCGCTGGATGGGGCCAGACGGGGCGTCTATGAAGACGATGCGCTCAAAAGCGTACCGTCATTCTGGAAGCTGAATTATTTTACCAAGTTGCCGGAAGGAAAATGGGAAGTCAGTGAGGCGCTGAAAAAAGAGGTCATATTCCGTCGGCTGAACCTGATTGAAGGGGACTTTCCTTTCAGGAAGCAGCTTCACGTCATATTTTGCCGCAATGTCATGATCTATTTCAACGAAGAAACCAAGACCAAACTGGTGGACAAGTTCTGTCGGGCACTGGCGCCCGGCGGCTATCTGTTTATCGGGCAGTCTGAAACAATTGACCGTTCAGACGGAAAGTTCAAGCTGGTGATGCCCTCAGTCTATAAAAAGGTAATATCGTAATGATTAAAGATAAAAGAATTCGCGTAATGGTGGTGGACGATTCGCTGTTTATGCGGGAGTTTATCGCAGCGGAACTGTCTAAGGACCCGGGGCTGCTGGTGGTGGGCAAGGCTGCCGATGCGTTCGAGGCGGGCGACAAGATCATGGAATACAATCCGGATGTGCTGACACTGGACATTCAGATGCCCCGTATGAACGGTATAGAGTTTTTACGGAAACTGATGCCGCAGTATCCACTGCCTGTCGTGGTGGTGAGTGCTGTCAGCGGTAATGTCTTCGACGCGCTGAACGCCGGTGCGGTGGACTTCATCACCAAGACTGCGCTGAGGTCGGAAGCTGACAAACGGCAGTTTATAACCGAATTGGTCGTCAAGATCAAGATCGCTTCCATCGCCAAGGTGGGACAGCATAAGAATGCAGAGGCGAGAAGCCAGATCGCAAAGAACACTGCCTCCAAGCAAAAAGCCAGCGGCTGTTTGATTGCCATCGGAGCGTCGACCGGCGGCACCGAAGCCACTGCCCAGATACTCAAAGACCTGGGCGGCGATCTGCCATGCATCGCGATCGTACAGCATATGCCGCCCGTGTTTACACGGCTTTATTCGGAGCGTCTGAATGAAACCTGCGCGATGGAGGTCAAGGAAGCGGCAAGCCGGGATGCGGTGGTACCGGGACGGGCGCTGATTGCCCCGGGCGGCCTGCACATGACTGTGGTGCAGCGCGAAAGCGGCATGTATGTGGAGTGCCGCGAGGGCGAGAAGGTAAACGGGCATTGCCCCTCGGTGGATGTGCTGTTTGAATCGGTCGCAAAGCTCAAAAACGTCCACATGCTGGGTATCATACTGACAGGCATGGGCAGCGACGGAGCACGGGGACTGCTGTCAATGCGCAATGCAGGGGCGGAGACCATCGGACAGGACCAGAAGACGTGCGTGGTCTATGGTATGCCGGCGGTGGCGCACAACATTGGCGCGGTGCAGTTTCAGATGCCGCTGGGCGACATTTCGCGCCGTATCTACGACTGGCATAACAGGGTTTGCCGCTGACGCCTAAACATCACAGCTGAATAAAAGCAGGAAACGATATAACGTCCGGTCAGGCAGACCGGACGTTTTTATATGTTGCAAATGAAGCAGCAGGATTATATCACGGTGCTGTTGATATCGCGAACGGAGCCCCGGATGACCAGGCGGGGCGGGAGACTGACTTTTTGACGAATGACAGGCGGCGCATCGGCAGCGATGCGTTCGATCAGAATGCCGGCGGCTATTTTCCCCATTTCAGCGGTGGGCCGGCTGATAACCGACACTGCCGGATTGCTGACGCGTGCCATATCGTTATCCTCAAAGCCGATGAGGGAAATATCTTTGCCGATGCGCAGCTTCAGGTCGTGAATCGCCAGAATGGCACCGCGGCAGAGCTGCTCGCCCGCGGCGAATATGGCGGTGGGCGGATCGCTCAAGCTCAGCAGTCTGAACGCCGATGCATAGCCGTCCTTTTCTGCCCAGCTGCCTGAGCATACATACTGCATGTTTATTTTCGTCTGCCGAGCGCGCAGAGCCTGTTCAAAACCCCGGTAACGGTCCTGACCGGCGCTGAACGACCGGTCTCCCGATATAATGGCGATCTTCGAGTGTCCCATGTGGAGCAGGTGCTCTGTGGCCAGATAAGCACCCCTGAAGTTGTCAATGGCAACGCTGTCGCAGTCCGCATCGTCCCCAACATGTTCGATAAAAACGCTTGGCTTGCTGAACGAGGAAAAGTGCGAAAGGTCGGGTGCAGACGGAACAGCGGCAATAGCGTCCACGGAATGCCCCATCGTGCTTTTCAAAAAGTTCTGCTCTTCTTCGCGGCTGCCGTTGGTGAGCACGACCATCGTAAAATAACCCTTTGTGCGCGCTGTCTGCTCGACGCCCTCAAGAATACCCGAATACAGCGGCGACTGCAGGTCTGGCAGCAGCACGGCGATAATGCGCGTGTGCTTTGTGACGACCGATACGGCGGCATGACTGGGAACGTAGTGGAGCCGACGTACGGCATCGGCGACCTTCTTACGCATTTCGTTGCTGACGCGATTCTGTCCGTTCATGACGCGGGAGACAGTGGATACCGATACGCCCAGCGCCTGGGCGACATCTTTAATGGTTGCTGCTTTTTTCATATCCCCTCACCAGAAAACGACATATATTTTCTCAATTATAAAGCTGCCAGAATGACGTGTCAACGAAAAACGTTTCGACAAACAATAAACAAGCCAAAAATACCCACTAAAAACGAGGAAACGATACGATTAACAGGTAGAATAGAGTAAGCAAAAGCCTATAATAATTAGAATAAATAGAGTCGAACCGATACCGCAGAATGTTTATATCCCAGTGGACACAGCCGGTATAGAGATTAAAAGCAATAATGGATAACATAATGGAAACGGTTCTGCAGTTTGCGCATCATTTCCGCAGCCGTAAAACACCGCGATTCCGGAGCGGGAAACGAAAAAAACGGTCACTGAAAAGAAGAAATGTCGCTGTAACTGCGGGATTATGGTAAAATAACAGAAAACCGGAGACGCAAATGAGCGGCTGAGGAGTAAAGGCGCTTTTATTGCGTTATCGGTAATATATCACTTTACCGAAGACGACAAGGGGGACGGGCGGATGACATGGACCTGCAGCCGTGAACAGGCATTGGACATACTGACGCAGCACGTGAAGGCGGAACATCTGGTGCGCCACGCACTGACGGTGGAGGCCGTGATGCGCTATTTTGCAGAGATGTACGGGGAGGATGCGGAGAAGTGGGGCGTCATTGGCTTGCTGCACGATATCGATTTTGAGAAGTATCCGGAGCAGCACTGCCACAAGGTGCGGGAGCTGCTGGATCCGCACGGCTTTCCGGAGGAATATCTGCACGCGATCGAGAGCCACGGCTACGGGCTGGTGAACGATGTGGAGCCGGTGGAGCGGATGGAGAAGGTGCTGTTTGCCACCGACGAGCTGACCGGGCTGATCGCCGCGACGGCGCTGATGCGCCCCAGCCGCAGCGTATTGGATCTGGAACTGAGTTCCGTGAAGAAGAAGTGGAAGACAAAAGGTTTTGCGGCGGGCGTCAACCGCGATGTTGTGCTGCAAGGCGCGGCGATGCTGGATATGGATATAGATGAGCTGATCACGCACACCATCAAGGGTATGCAGACGGCTGCGGAGGACATTGGGCTCAAGGGTTCGTTGTAAGCCGCTGTATGACTAACAGGTAAGAAAACTGGTCTCGGGGACTGGTTTTTTTATTTTGCCTGTTGACACCGAGATTTGACGTATTATAATGAATGGAAAGTCAGTGAATGGAGAGTCATTTAACGTGAGCCGACAGGAACAAAAGGAACAGACGAGGCGCAGACTGGTGGAAACCGCTTATCAGGTGATATGCCAAAAGGGTATCATCGGAACACGCGTCAGTGATGTCGCACAGGCGGCAGGTGTTTCTCACGGCGCGGTGTTCGTACACTTCGAATCGCTGGAGGCATTGATCGCTGTGGTCATAGAGGAATACGGCCGCCATATCGCAATGCGCACGCATGAGTTGGCATCAGCCAGTGCGGAGATGGCAGACCTGCTGCGCGCAAACCTTAAGGGCATTGCGGAGCATGAAGCGTTTTATACGCGCTTGGTGATCGAGAACCGGTTGCTGCCGCAAGCGGCCCGGGATGTGTGGACCGGCCTTCAGTCGGCGATATCATTCCATTTCAGTCGGGTAGCCGCGCAGGTATGGCCGGGAGCACAAACGGACATGGCGCTGATGTTTAATACTTGGGTGGGGTTGGTGCATCACTATCTGGTTAACGGCGATCTGTTCGCGCCCGAAGGCGGCGTAATGGAACGCTATGCGGAAACGCTGATCGCTTTCTATATAAAGATGACGGCAGGCTTCGCCGGGAAGGGGAAGGTATAAATGGAAGAGAAAAAGACGCTGACGGCAAAATACTGTTTCGAGCATCTGGGCGGAACGCTGGGCGGCCGCTTGTTTGCGCGCATGCAGGTGTTGGGGTGGTTTGTACCGACAGGTGAGAATCCGCGGCATTTTGCGCTGACGCAGGCGGGCATTGAGGGAATGATCAAATTCGGTGTAGACCCATATGAGAGGAGCAGAAAATGAGCAGCGGTAATCCCTACGCGGTGTTCCTGAAAGAGATGCCGCAGGCAGCGAATGCGTTTGACGGGCTGATATCTGCCGTATGCGCTATGGATGGGCTGGACGCAAAGACACGGCAGCTCATCTACATTGGAATAAAGGCGTCGCAGGGAGATGCAGCAGCGGTGGCCGCGCATGCACCGATGGCGAAACAAGCGGGCGCAACCCGTGACGAGGTGCGTGATGCCGTGGCACTGACGCTGACGACTTCAGGCGTATCCGGAGTGATCAAGTGTTTGCCCGGTGCGCTGGCTGCATACGACAATACTGACGGAAAGGAGATGGGAGCATGAAGATGTGTATCGCTTGCGGAATGCCAATGACAAAACCGGAGGATTTTGCACAAGGCGACGAGAGCAAGGACTATTGCCGCTATTGTGCCCGCCCGGATGGCTTGATGCAGTCGTACGACGAGAAGCGGGACAGCATGACACGCTTTATCGTGCGCACACAGGGGCTGGATGAAACGGCAGCACGGGGTGTGGCGGAACGGAGCATGGCAAAGCTGCCTGCGTGGAGCGGCAGATAAAACGCCGTATTCCGCCAGTGCGCAGACGCAGTGTGTGTGATGACTTTTTGAGGCGTGAAGGTGAGCTGCCTGGTTGCGCATGAAATTTCTATTCCTCATGTATTTAAGATCGGTTACAAGCCGGTCTTTTTTTGCGGCTTAACCCGCCTATTAAACATATACGGTGTATGAATGAACATATGGTATTCATGCGGAAAAATTAACCGCCTTTTTACTGGAAATATATTGACAAGCGCAGAAATTTAAATATAATGATAATAAGAATCATTATTAATTAAATATTGGTGGCGACAAAGATGAGACGAAACAGTTTCCAACGGCAGTTGGTGATGGATGCGCTCAAATCACTCGACCATCCCACAGCTCAAGACGTATATACTGAAATTCGCAAGATCTATCCGCAGATGAGTTTGGGTACTGTGTACCGAAATCTGCACCAGCTGGCACAGGACGATGTTGTTCGTCGGCTGAGTTTCCCGGATTCACCCGACCGGTTTGATATCCATCTGGAGCCGCATCAACACATCTGTTGCACGCGGTGCGGCGGCTACTTCAATATTGGCGAAGCCAGTCTGGGCAATATCGACCGCAAGGTGGAAGATGCCACTGGGTTTGAGATCAAGAGCCATCGCATGCTGTTTAGCGGAATCTGCCCTGCTTGCAGGGATGATTTAAATATAAATATTAAAAAGGAGGATTCGAAGTGGAAAAAGTGAGCAAGTGCCCGGTGACGGGAATGACAGGAAAGCGCCCCATCGCGGGCGGCGGAACCTCGAACAAGGACTGGTGGCCCAACCAGCTGAATCTCAAGATATTGCATCAACATTCAACGCTAAGCAATCCGATGGATACGGATTTCGACTACGCCGAAGAGTTTAAGAAGCTTGACCTCAAAGCGATAAAAGAAGACTTATATGCACTGATGACAGATTCTCAGGATTGGTGGCCGGCCGATTGGGGCCATTACGGACCGCTGTTCATCCGCATGGCGTGGCACAGCGCGGGCACCTACCGCCTGGGCGACGGACGCGGCGGCGCGGGCAGCGGCTCGCAGCGCTTCGCTCCGCTCAACAGCTGGCCGGACAACGTGAACCTAGACAAGGCGCGCCGTCTGCTCTGGCCGATTAAGCAAAAGTATGGCAAAAAGATATCTTGGGCGGACCTCATGATACTTGCGGGCAACTGCGCGCTGGAATCCATGGGGCTCAAAACCTTCGGCTTTGGCGGCGGGCGCGTGGACGTCTGGGAGCCGGAGGAGGACATCTACTGGGGTTCTGAAGGCAAGTGGCTGGCCGACGAGCGTTACAGCGGCGAGCGCGACCTTGAGAATCCGCTGGCTGCCGTACAGATGGGCCTCATCTATGTGAATCCGGAAGGGCCGAACGGCAAGCCGGATCCGGTGGCATCGGGGCGTGATGTGCGGGATACGTTTGCACGCATGGCGATGAACGACGAAGAGACCGTCGCACTGGTGGCGGGCGGGCACACGTTCGGCAAGTGCCACGGCGCAGGCCCTGCAACGCATGTTGGCCCGGAGCCGGAAGCCGCGCCCATCGAGCAGATGGGTCTTGGCTGGAAGAGCAGCTTCGGCAGCGGCAAGGGCGGCGATACCATCGGCAGCGGCATTGAAGGCGCTTGGAAAGCGAATCCGACCAAGTGGGATATGGGATACCTCAAAACGCTGTTCAAATACGAATGGGAGCTGGTGAAGAGCCCGGCGGGCGCGAACCAGTGGCTGGCCAAGGACGTTGAGGAAGAGGATATGGTGGCGGATGCGCACAATCCGAAGCGAAAGCTGCGTCCCATGATGACCACGGCGGATCTCTCTCTGCGCTACGATCCGATATATGCGCCCATCGCGAAGGATTATCTGGAGCATCCGGACAAATTTGAGGATGCCTTCGCCCGCGCCTGGTTCAAGCTGACGCACCGCGACATGGGTCCGCGCGCAAGATATCTGGGTGCAGAAGTACCGTCGGAAGAGCTGATCTGGCAGGACCCGGTGCCCGCGGTGGACCATGAGCTGATCGACGGACAGGATATCGCAGATCTCGAAGCAAAGATACTCTCATCGGGACTTTCAATATCGGAGCTGGTGAAAACGGCATGGGCTTCGGCTTCCACGTTCCGCGGCTCGGATATGCGCGGCGGCGTGAACGGCGCGCGCGTACGGCTGGCCCCGCAGAAGGACTGGGAGGCCAACGAACCGGCGCAGCTGGCTAAGGCGCTGGGCGTGCTGGAGAAGATACAGGCGGAGTTCAACGGCGCGCAGACGGGTGGCAAAAAGGTATCGCTCGCTGACCTGATCGTATTGGGCGGGGCGGCGGCTATCGAACAGGCGGCGAAGAACGCAGGATTGGATGTGGTTGTTCCGTTCCTGCCGGGCCGCACGGACGCATCGCAGGAGCAGACGGATGCGCAGTCTTTCGCGGTGATGGAACCCAAGGCAGACGGTTTCCGCAACTTCCAAAAGGCCAAATACGCTGTGTCGGCGGAAGAGATGTTGCTGGACCGTGCGCAGCTGCTGACGCTGACCGCTCCTGAAATGACCGCGCTGATCGGCGGGCTGCGTGTGCTGGATGCCAATTATGGGCAGACTAAACATGGCGTGTTTACAGACCGACCCGGAATGCTGACGACCGACTACTTTGTGAATCTGCTCGACATGGGTACGGAGTGGAAGCCGTCCGCGAACGACAAGAACGTGTTCGAAGGCCGCGACCGCAAGACGGGCGCACTGAAATGGACCGCTACCCGTGTGGATTTGGTGTTTGGCTCCAACTCCCAGCTGCGCGCGCTGGCGGAGGTTTACGGTGAAGGCGACGCGCAGGAGAAATTTGTGCAGGACTTCATCGCCGCCTGGAACAAGATCATGAACGCGGACCGTTTTGATATCGTTTAATTAGAACAGGGCGGCGGATGTACGGTAAAGCATCCGCCGCCAAAAGGGACATCATATGAACTATGAAGGCATACTGATCGGTGTGGGCGCGTTCATCATTATCGGCGCACTGCATCCGGTTGTCATCAAAGCGGAATACCATTTCGGCAAGCGCGTATGGCCGGCCTTTTTGACGGTCGGTCTTGTGTGCTGTGCCGCGTCGCTGTGGCTGCCCGGTGCAGTGCTGCCTGCGCTGGCGGCGGTGCTGGGATGCTCGCTGCTGTGGAGCATACGGGAACTGCACGAGCAGGAGGAGCGCGTGAAAAAGGGCTGGTTCCCCGCAAACCCGCGCCGGAAGGATTTGGCTGATAAGGAAATGGAAGAACAGGCATGAAGCGATATATACTGATGACGTGCGGATGTCTGCTTCTGGCGCTGGGCGCTGTGGGGGTGGTGATACCGGTGCTGCCCACAACGCCGTTTGTGCTGCTCGCGGCGGGGTGCTTCTCTGCAAGCTCGCCCAGGGCTTATCAGATGTTGCTGCGCAGCCGCTTCTTTGGCCCCTACATCGAGCATTACCGAAACGGCGGCGGCGTCCCCAAAGCGGCCAAAGTACGGGGAATCATTGTGCTGTGGATATTGCTCGGCATATCTGCCGTATTTGTAGAAAAACCATGGGTGTATCTGCTGCTGGGTGCGGTGGGCATCGGCGTCACGCTGCATCTGATGCTGATTAAGACGCGGTCTGCAGAGCCGGCGGAAACGATTGCCGAACAGCCGGAAACCGGCACAAACGGATGACGGCACCCGCAAGAGGTGCAGATGATGCGCCTGTGTCCTAAATGGGGCATCGCAGGCTGGAAAAATACATTATGGCTTTTTTGACTAGGAGGCGCAAAAATTGCGCCTTTTTTAATGGACGCAAAAGACAGAACACCAGCATTTGCCCAGGCTGAATGGCAGCCCGGGCAGCCAAGTATAGTTTCATCGTCAAAAGTAAACAATCGTATAAATAATCAGCGAAACAAAGCAAAACGATAGAGGATAAAAGGGCGCTGATATAGAAAAATATTGCGGAAAAAAGATGTTATTCGCGGAACTATTTTGTTTCTGTGACGTCTTAATTAAGATAAAAATTGCACAATCAATGTGTGGGAAAGGACACGTCATTGGAACTGCTGAAGATTGAAGGCCTGACAAAGGTTATAAAAAACAAAAAGATACTGGACGAAATCTCTTTGACGGTAAATTCGGGCGAGATAGTAGGTTTTTTGGGGCCTAACGGCGCCGGTAAAACGACGACTATCAAAACCGTAATGGGACTGTTTTCCATTACCGCTGGACAGATCAGTATCTGTGGGCATAATATCGTGACGGATTTTGAGAGTGCGATGCGCAACGTGGGCGGCATTGTGGAGAACCCGGACCTTTACAAGAGGATGACGGGGCGGCAGAATCTTGAATATTTCGCGGCGCTGCACGACGGCATTAAGAAGGAGCACATCGACGAGGTGGTCGGACTGGTCAAAATGTCTCAACGCATCAATGACAAAGTCAAGAACTATTCACTGGGCATGCGCCAGCGCGTGGGCATTGCGCAGGCGCTGCTGCACAGACCGCGGCTGCTGGTGCTGGACGAGCCCACCAACGGCCTTGACCCCATCGGCATCAAGGAATTGCGTGACCTTTTGAAGTACCTTTCCAAGAACGCGGAGGTCGGCGTATTCGTGTCCAGCCACCTGCTTGCGGAGATGGAGCTGATGTGCGACCGTATATACATCATCGACAACGGCGTGATCATCGGCGAGAAGACGATTGACCAGGTGCAGGAATCTTCAGAGGAAGATATCTACAGCTATGCGTTTGTGACCAGTGATAATGATAAGATCTATGAATATTTCAAGAGCATGGACGCCAACTGCGACCGGGAGAACGGCAACGTCACAGTGGTGATGAAGCGTGACCAGATTCCGGAGATCATTCGCTCGCTGGTGAAGATGGACATCGATATATTCGCGGTGAACCGCTCGCACCGGACGCTGGAGCAGGACTTCATTTCAATGACGACCGGTACTAAAACGCAGATCAGATAGCCGGATACTGCAATGACGGAGAAAGGATAAAGACAATGGGATTCTTAAGGCAAATAGGTACGGAATTCAAAAATATACTTCGGGTCAAGTTCCTACTGATATTCGGCATACTGATACTGGCGGTCAGCATAGCGGCTCCGGTGATCACTGTGCTCACGGCCAACGACGAGAACAATATGGGCGGCGGCGGGCCGATTATGTATTCCAGCAGGGCGTACGCGATGAAGGATATGTATTACCCCGGCGGCGAGGGAGACCCCATCACGGTAAACGGCGTTACCATTATGCCGGACAATCCGTATTACTGGAATATTCAGGATTTACAGCGACAGCAGACGGATGTGGACGCCACATGGTTTCCGGTGACGGGTGAGAAGGCGTTGGATATCTGGCTCCGGGTGGTCGATGAGCAGCTCAACTATTATGTTGAGTTGGCGAGCTATATTACATCGTACGAGGACTATCGCGTAGATTTGGCGTGGAATACGCAACCGCTGTTTGATAAGTTCATCTATGAGAACATCGATCAGGAAGATCCAGCGGCGCTGAAGGAAGCGATGCAGATGTTTGTGTACCTGGAGGACGAGGCGTTCAACAAGAAGTATGTCAATATCACACCGGAAGAGCGCCTGGCTGCGCTGGATGAAGCGGAGACCAAATTGCAGACGCTGCTTGATGTGGTGAAGAATGACAACTTCCCCAAGTATATTGAGCTGAAGACACAGCAAGAAAACGACAACATCAAGAGCATGGAGGAGCAGATCGAGATACTGGAAAAGGATATCATCGAGCATCCCGATCAGGAGGAAAACCTAAGCCGCCAGATCGAGGATATTCAAAAACAGATACAGCTTATTAAAGATAACAATATACCAATATTGGAGTATCGGCTGGCTCACGACATCCGGCCGATGGCAGATGTGTGGCAGAACACCGCGCTGGACGATATCACCAATAACCGCAACAACATTGCTTATACCACCAAGCTGACGGAAGAGGAGTTCAATCAGGATCCGTACATGGCAAAGCAATACGGCTCGTATGCCCGCTATTCCGCGGCGATTGACGCGCAGATTGCGAAGTACAACAACGACATTATTATTGCGCAGAGCTGTCTGGACGCAGAGAAGCCCGATATGAAATACGTTCCGACGGGCGCTCGCAGCATGACGGTGCAGTTTCTTGTGTATTCTGTTCTGGTGGCGCTGTTCGGCATATTGGTGGGCGGCTGGCTGATGGCCAGCGAGTTCCAGATGGGCACGATCCGGCTGCTGATGATTCGTCCCAAAACGCGCTTGAAGATACTGATGTCCAAGTTCCTTGCGGGGTTGCTGCTGTGCCTAGTGATGTATGTGGCGGGCATCGTGCTCAACACTGTGGTCAACGGCATCTGCTTCGGGTTTGGCGACTATGCGTTCCCCAACTTTACGGTGACGGGGGAGATCGGATTCTTTGGCTTCTATATTCCCAAATTCTTCGCGTGCATCGTGACCATTGTGTTTGCGTATAGCGTGGCCTACATGCTGTCCGTGCTGGTGAAGAATATTGCGGTGTCTATCGCTGTGCCCATCGTGTGCTTTGTGGCCAGCGTGATCGGCATGAGCGTGCTTGCTTACACCCCGATGGCGGATTGGCTTGCGTATACGCCCATCCCTTACTTGCAGATATCCGACTTCTTCCGTCCGCAGATCGGCTGGATGATGACGTCGGTGCAAACGATGATTCAAAATGGTGTGCCCATCAGCCTGACCTATGGTATAATCATGCTGCTGGCGCTGTCCGCCATTTGCACAGGCGTGTCGATGCTTGTGTTTAAGAAAAAGGATATCACGCACTAGAGAGGACCCCGTAATGGACGATAACAACAACAACTTTTTGAGCGGATACAATAAACGGGATGACGAAACGCCATCTGAAAAAGTGAACCTCCCTGAGCCGGTCGCGCCCAGGGAGGTTTCCGTCAAAAATGTCAAGGCCGTTTCAACCGTTGATAAAAACACCGGGTTTAAATATGAGCAGAAAAGCGGGTTCAGGCCGCCCGAAAGGAAAGAGAACCACATGCCGCCTACAGACGGGGGCAACAAGAAGCGAATTATCGGTATAGCGGCGGGCGGCGGTGCGCTGCTGCTGATCGTGCTGATACTGATACTGGTGCTGTCGGGCGGTATCAAGGTGATCGACCTTGTGGGGCGTTCTCAGACGGAGGCACAGCTGTGGGCCAGCCAGAACAGTTTGAACCTGCAGTCTGAGGAAGTCTACAGCGACGAGGTGGAGGCGGGCGTCATCATCTCTCAGGAAACGCCTGCGAACTCCAAGGTGAAAAAGGGTGATTTCGTGTATGTCACCGTGTCGCTGGGGCCGGACCTTTCCGTGACGCTGCCACTGCCTAACCTAATGGATATGACCAAGGATGAGGTGGACGCGTGGGCAGCCGAAAACTTCATGACCAAGGTGCGCGTGACCACCGAGTTCAGCGCCACGGTACCGACAGGCAATGTGATCCGCTACGAGATCAATGACAACACCGTGGTGGGCGACGAGGTGCGCCGCGACACGCCCATATACGTGATCGTGTCCAAGGGCATCGATACCACCGTGGAGCAGATCGAAGTACCCGACTTCAAGACGATGACGCTGTCGGAAAGCTACGTTTTCGCCAATGACAATAGCCTTGTGCTCGTCGTGGAGCAAAAGTATGACGATTATGTGCCCGAGGGCTCCATCATCTCACAGAGCGTAAAGGCGAAGGAGAAGGTGCCCGCAGGTACCGAGATCAAGCTGGTGGCGTCCAAGGGCAAAATGATCGAAATACCCGATTTTTCAGACTACACCAAGGAACTGGCATCGTCCGTTGCGGCGGAGCTGGGCATTCCGGTAACCATTGTCGAGGAGTATTCCGGTTCTTCAGCAGGATCGCTCATTTCACAGAGCATTCCGGCGGGCACCGTATACGAAAAGGGCGACTACCTAGAGCTGTATTATTCGCTGGGCAACAAGATCGTGGTGCCGTCGTTTGTGGGGCAGACGCGTGACGCCATTGAAGCTTGGGCTTTGGGCCTTAACGAGCAGGGGGCGCACATTGCGATTGATGCAACAACGACCAACAGCAGCTCCGCGGCAGGCACGATCATCTACCAAACCCCAGCTAACACATCAATTGGCGTGCGTAAAACGATATGCATCACAGTGTCCAAAGGCAAGGTGGTATATGTGCCCGACTTCAAGTCAGGAGCAAGTGACACGTATGATAAGGCAGTTACACGCGAACAGGCTATTGCTATGTGCGAGGAACTCAAGCTTGTACCTGTGTTTAAACAAGCAAATAAGACGGGTGTGTTACCCGGAGCGATTTGGGATCAAAGCGTAAAAGCAGGTACAGAGGTTACAGAAGGAACTAAGATTACACTGACATATGCGCCAGTACCTGCAGCGTTGCTGGAAGTACCTGATTTTACAGGAAAGGACAAGAACACGCTCAAACTCGAGCATCCCGAGTACTTTAAGCAATATAATCTAGTGTTTGTTGTCGCTGATGTTCATGACCCTGACTACATTTCAGAAGGGGTTGTAATTTCCCAATCTGAAACTGAAGGAGCTAAGGTACCATATGGTACAGTTATTACCCTGTATACAAACCCACCCGAACCTGTAGAATAAAGGATCAAAATTTCCAAGGCCCACCACGCGGTGGGTCTTTTTTTTGCGTATTTCAGGAACCGGAGAATTATCGACATGTTTCGATTCGACATAAGCCGCATGACACAGTCAAAAGCACCCATCGTTTTGCCTTTTCTCCAATGGAAAGGTGAAGTTCACGTGGACTATGATATGACTGTACAAGCGGGGCAGGTGGTGGCAGTCTGACCCACGGCGAAACGGCGGCGGCTTAATGCGGCGGTTCGCTGTGCTTTTTTTCTGCGCAAGAGCTAAAGGCCCTGTCATTATGCGGCAGCAGGGAGGGATGGAAATGAGACGGCTGATGCTTCTGGTGATAGTATGCATTGTTATCGCTTGTCTGTCCCTCTATATCATCGACTACAGGCAACACCGGGACGTCACGCTGGGCCAGCAGGAGGACTCAGCGGATGACGAACAAGCCGCATCTTATAACGCGGCAAACTTAATGGAGCCGAAAACGGCGCATGCTCAGGTGCCCGATATCACGGCGACAGCGCCGCAGCCAATCCCTGCACCCAAAAGCTCTGCGCCGCAGCTTCAGAGTGCCGCGCCGACCACACCCATACCCAGCGCATCACCGGAGTCGCTGGAGAAGTGGACGCTGGTGTGGGCTGACGAATTCGATAAACCGTCACTCAACATGGAGTACTGGACGAAAGTGGAGCGCCGGGACAATTTCAACGAGGAGCTGCAGTATTACACGCCCGCCGGTGTATACGTGAAGGACGGCATGCTGTATCTTGAAGCGCGCGACGAGAAGCGGGATGGCAAGCGTTACATTTCGGGATCGGTGGAGACGGTAAATAAGCTGGATTTTCATTTCGGACGGTTCGAAGCGCGAATGAGCCTGCCGGTGGGCAAAGGGCTTTTCCCCGCATTCTGGCTGCTGGCTTACGAAGACAGCTACGAGATTGACGTGCTGGAGATGATCGGCAGTGAACCACAGCTGGTTTACGGCGTCAACCATTATCTGAAGAGGGGAAATCTTGTTAAAAACGTGGGCATGACCACGGTGGATGACCCGGAGGCCTTTCATGTTTATGCGGTCGAATGGGATAAAGAGACACTAAAGTGGTATGTGGACGACGAGCTGTATTACACCACCAAACGCGGTGTGCCAGACGGGAAGATGTATATGATACTCACACTGGCGGTGGGCGGTGTGTGGCCGGGAGATCCAAACAGAAAAACGGAGTTCCCAAGCTGCCTGGCCGTGGATTACGTGAGGTATTATATGCCGTCTGAGACGGCCGGAACAGGGGAGTCAAATGATAGCGATTGAAATGCTGATATTGCTGAGCACCATACTGCCGCTGTTCCACCTGCTCAACGCACTGGTCGGGCGAAGGCGAAAGGCGAAGCCTGTATCCGGCCATGAGCGCAGAATCAGCATTCTTGTGCCATGCTTCAATGAAGAGGATACGGTAAAAATATCCGTATCCGGCCTGCTGAGGTCGGACTACGGCAACTACGAAGCGATATTTATCAATGACGGTTCCATTGATGGCACGATGGAACAGCTGAGCGACGTGCTGGACCTCTATGCGCTGCCGGACGCGCCGCCGGGGGTGTCTGCGGCATACCGTTCGGCCAAATACGAGAACTTCTTTGTGCTGGATCAGAAGAACGGCGGCAAGAGCGCTGCGCTCAACGCCGGTATCGCGTTCGCGGGTTCGGATATTATCGTGACGCTGGATGCGGACAGCGTGCTGCAGAGGAATGCGCTGAATATCATCAACCGGGCGTTTGACGATGGTAACGTGGCGGCAGCGGGCGGCGCGATCCATATCATGCAGGGTTATGCACCGAAGTCCGTGTTTCGCCGTCTGGGACGGGTACGTGCGGTTATCGTGGCGCTGCAGATGCTGGAGTATCTGAAAGGCTTCTACATATACAAGCTGTCGCTGGCCAAGCAGAATGCGACAGCCATCATCTCGGGCGCGTTCGGCGCTTTCAGAAAGCAGGTGCTGCTGGACGCGGGCGGTTTCCGCCGCACGCTGGGGGAGGACATTGACATCACCATCAGCATACAAAAACACATCCACCGGACGAAAAAGAGGATACTCTATCTGCCCGAGGCGCTGTGTTGCACACAATGCCCGGAGAATTGGGACGATCTCAAAAAACAGCGAATCCGCTGGCAGAAGGGTTTTATCGACTGCGCTGTGCATCACCGGCGCTTCCTGTTAAGGACGATGCTCTTCAAAAGTCTGAGCTTTCACTTTGTGGTGGAAGCACTGGCTGTGGGCCATCTGTCCTGCCTGTTCACGCTGCTGACGCTGGGGTTAATGCCGCTGCTCGCGCTTAATGAGCAGGCGTCGCTGTACACTTTTTTGCTATACTATGCGCTCAGTACCGGCCTCAGCCTGGTCAATTCTCTGGCGGCGCTGGTCGTATCCGCGCGATATCACCGGTATCCCACTCATATGTGGGGCTGGCTGTTGATGGCAATGCTGCTGGAAGTATTGTTCTACCGGTACTTTACACTGCTTATGTATCTGGGCGGTACAGTCTCTTATTTCTGGAGTCGCCGCAGCGCCCAGAACTGGGGCCGGGTGGCGCGCAGCCATCAGCCTTATTATGCGCCGCATACCTGAAGTCAGGGGGACAGATGGATAAATCGCTGGTCAAGCTTTTACTGTTTATCGTGGCAGCGGCGGTGCTGTTGGTACTGCTCGCACCTGTTGCGATGGGGCGTACGTCCGCGTGGGTGGAGGATGCGTGGACGCATGTCCGATTGGCAGCGTCGAATGACGTCATGTCCGTTCCGCAGGAGACGGAGCAAAAAGGGCATGCGGTGTTCGTCATGGACGATGGATGGGAGACGCAGTATACAGCTGCTTACCCGCTGTTCAAGAAATACGGCTTTCCTGCCTGCATCGCTGTGATTCCGGCTGCGGTGGGTACGGACAGATATCTGTCGTACCAGCAGCTTGGTAACCTCTATCTGGATGGCTGGGATATGCTGAATCATACCAATAACCATTTCAACCTGGCGGGGCTTTCCAAAGAGATGCAGCTTAAGCAAATGGACGATGCGCGGACATGGCTTAAAGACAAAGGGCTCGGTAGGGGATCCGACATTCTGGTCTATCCGGGCGGTGCCTTTAATCAGACCACGTTGGATTTGATGAAGGAGGAAGGCTTCGCAGCAGGCCGAAGCCTGAAGAGCCTGTGGCTTGCCGGCAAAGACTGTTCTTTGGAGGATGCCGAAGTACTCAACCTGATCAGCAATATGCCCTTTGATGCGGTGAAAGCGGCGGCGGACAAAGCCATAAACAACCGCAGCACCATCATATTCATGCTGCATAAGGTAGAGCCGGTGACGGACGATACTCACATGCAGATTGATGAAGAATTTCTGGAGCAGGTGCTAAGCTATATCTCAGACAACGGCGATAAGCTGGAAGTGGTGACGATGTCGCAGCTGGTATCGATGATACGTTCCTGAATGGTAAAAATTTAATTCAAATCCACCTGTTGAAAAGGGCGGCTTCGTCCGATAAATATATCAGGGAGTCCTGAGCAGTGAGGGGCTCCGGTTTTGGTTGACGGAGGATGTCTTGCATCATCAGCATTATGATCTGAACCACGTCGAAGCAGGACGGGTGGTGGAGGTGGCGCTGGACGGCGCCGCGAATGTGCGCATCATGGATCATGCCAGCTATCTGGATTTTAAGGCCGGACGGCGGCATGGCTTTTTGGGCGGCTTTGTATCGGAGTCGCCTTTTCGCGTGCCGATACCGGCCGGAGGCCACTGGCATGTGGTGCTGGATTTGGGCGGGCAGCCGGGCCGGCTGCGGTCCGGCGTGCGCGTGCTGCCGGGTCAGCTTGCACCTGTAAGAACGACGACGCTGATGACCGTGCCCTCCCTTTATCTGGGCCGACGCGGGGACGGCAAGGCGCAGGACGTGTTCATCGTACACGTTCAAGAGGACAAAGCCGTCGTTCGAGCCTTTGCGTTCGCACTCAGAAAAAAGGGGCTCAAGGTAGCCTACGATGAGTTTGAACTGTCTCCGGGGGATAACCTGCATCAAAAAGTGAACGGCGGTATAGACAGCTGCAATTTCGGCATCGTGATCATATCCCGCTCGTTTGTGAAACAGGGGTGGGTGGAGGGCGGCATTGCCCAGCTGGCTGTCAAATCTTTTTCCGGCAAACAGGTACTGCTGCCGCTCTGGCACGATATCATGCGCGGAGAGGCTCTGGAATTCTGCGCCGCAATGACGGAACTGGAATCCCGCAACACCGCGGTGAGCACGAACGATGATATTGCGGAAGAGATAGCTGCTTTTTTGCGTAATTGAACGCATGAAAAAAGGAAGCGGCATTAAGCAGCTTCCTCCATACATCTATCGGGCTTCCACGAACGTTGAACAGCTTGTGCCGTCGCTGGAATGGGCGTGACCGTCGCCCATGGCATTGACCTCCAGCTTATGGGCGTAACACATATGCCCCTTGTTATACTGACAGTTTTCTACACCACATCTGACACGAATTTTCGGCGCATCCATTTATCCGCTCACCACCTTTCAGGATGTTTATCTATATTTTTTCCCGAATGCGGCTGCGTTATTGAGGCGGATTCAATCATGGAAATATTGACAATAAAAAAGGGGGAAATGAATCCCCCCACAATGCAGCGGCCTATTAGGCTTCTACAATTTGCTGCTGCTTTTTCAAAGCCCGTATTTTTTTACTGAGATTCAATACCATGACCAGAAAGCCTGTGCCCAGCGCAATCAGCAGCCCGCCCAGCACGATGTTGGTGGAGGAGACAGGAACCTCGATGCCGATGATAACGTTAGAGAGCCCGATGAGGTATTCGGCGGCGGTGAAAACGACCCAGAAAGCCCGCACCAGCTTATAGTGGCGTATTTTCGAATCGATATCCGAGTACAGCTCGAACGGGCCGTCTGCCGCGCGTTTGCGGAAATACACCCAGCGAAGATAGGTGGCAATGCATTCTGCACCTGTGCTTTCCACAAACTCAATGTACTTGCGGCTATCCGGACTCGACGCCAGGTTTTTCAGCAGCTGTATGCGGTAAATGTATTCACCCGGCTGCGAATCCTCAAAAACGTAGCGTATCCAGCAATAGTCTGTGAGGGCTAAACCTTTTGCGCTCAGTTCGTTGAGCCATTTCTCCTCTTTTTCGTAATTCCAGTATGCTTTATGAATGATATGCTTCATTTCAATGACCCTCCCATAATCTGCTGACCGTTTTGCAGCAGTTCACCAAGCCGCTGTATCTCCGCTTCCACCGCGCTGCGGCCCTCTGCCGTTATGACATATTCCTTCTTTCGCTCATCCCTCTGCTGCGTACAGGGCGATATCCAGCCCTTTTCCACCAGCGTATTCATTGCGCCATACAGCGTGCCTGCGCCGAGCGAGACCCGTCCGCTGCTTAGCTGTTTGACATTTTGCATAATACCGTAGCCGTGCATCGGCTCAAACAGTGACAGCAGTATATAGTAAACCGCCTCTGTTAACGCGCTCTGACCTTCTGCCATTGGATACCTCCTCTTATTACGATAAACGATATATCGGATGACGTAATAAATTATATCGCGAGTCGATATATCTGTCAACGATATATTTGACTTTTATTATGCAAAATGCGAATATGGCGAAAAGAAGCATCGCAAAATTGGTCAAGAAATGTCTCGCCCCGGTATGTATCATGAGGGCATAGGAGGTGATTCGCGTGGAGCATTGGCAAAAGGTGATGGCGGTGGCACACATGCAGGACTATATTGAAGCGCATATAGGCGAGCCGATAACCCAGGCGGAATTGGCCAAAAAGGCGGGTTACTCACAGTGGCACGCAGCGCGCATATTCAAGGAACTGACCGGGCATACACCCTTCGACTACGTTCGGATGATGCGGTTAACGAAGGCAGCTGAGCGGCTGATGGACGGCGGAGAGAAGGTCGTGGATATCGCTTTTGATTTCGTTTTCGACTCGCACGAGGGGTTCACGCGTGCGTTTACCCGTCAGTTCGGACTGCCGCCCAAACGCTTCGCTCAGCAGCGCCCGCCGCTTCAGAGTTTTCTGCCCACGCAGGCCCGCGACTATTACCTCACATTACAGAGAGGAGAAAAGACAATGACAAATTTGAACACAGTGTTTGTGCAGGTGGTCGAGAGACCGGAGAGAAAGCTAATCTTGAAACGCGGTAAAAAGGCGACGAATTACTTCGAGTACTGCGAGGAGGCGGGTTGTGAGGTATGGGACGTGCTGACGGGCATCCGGGAGGCGTTGTACGAGCCCATCGGTATGTGGCTGCCCGAGAAGCTGATCGCACCGGGCACGTCGGAGTACGTGCAAGGCGTTGAGATGGCGGTGGAATACGCAGGACCGGTGCCCGAAGGGTATGAGATCATCAGTTTGCCCGCATGCAGGATGATGGTATTTCAGGGGCCGCCGTTCGACGATGAGAAATTTGAGTCCGCAATAGGTGACATATGGGAGTTGATGAAGGCCTACGACCCCAAGCTGTACGGCTTTGAATGGGCGGACGAAGACGGCCCGCGCTTTCAGCTGGCGCCCATGGGTTACCGCGGCTACATCGAAGCGCGTCCGGTGCGGGCGCTGTAAGGGGTACCAAAATGCATTTTGAGACCGGCAATTCGCCGGTCTTTTTGCATGGAACGCTAGCCGCGAGCAATAAAAAAGCACCTTTGCGGCGCGAATGCGGCTCGTTATTTAGCAGGGTTTTCATGCCCGGCAGGCGGTTCGGTCGCCGGCTGCTCTTCCCGTATTCTACGCGCGGTTGCGAGAGAATACAGTACCGCGCCCAAAGCGATGCCTCCCAGCACGATCCAGCCGACGGTGAACCATTCCGTGAGGTAAACGCCGATGCCGATACCAGCGAAAAGCAGCTGGAACGCCGCCAGTATCACAACGACGATACGGTGGCTCTTGAAGCGCTTGTTAAGCGTGTGATGAAAGTGCAGCTTATCCGGCTGCATGACCGGACGGCGCAGCAGCAGACGACGCAGTATGGACATAGACATGTCCAGTATGGGCATGAGTATCAGGAACACCGGCACCACGAAAAACTCTGGCGGTTTTTGCGACATGCTCATGATAGACAGTATGCCCAGCATGAAGCCGATGAACATGCTGCCTGCGTCGCCCATGAATATCTTGGCGGGGCTGATGTTGTACGGCAAAAAACCAGCGATTGCGCCGAACAGCGCAAGCGCGGTGGGCAGTGCGAGCTGCGAGCGCCCCTGTAGGTAGAATATCAGCGCAAACCCGGCCACCGACACCAGCGACAGGCTGCTGGCCAGCCCGTCCAGCCCGTCCGATAAGTTGATGGCGTTGGTGATGCCCACGATCCAGATGACGACGACGAACGAGGTCAGCAGCGTGAGACCCAAGTCGGAATGCAGCAGAGAAGACGAAAAGTAAAACTGCAGGCAGCCGATCAGCACTATCAGAGCAAGCACGAACAGTATGACAAGTCGGCGCTTGGCGCTGAGTGAGAGTATGTCGTCGATAAGGCCCATCATGGTGACACCGGAAATACCGATGAGAAAAGCGATGACGATATTGAGCTTGAGACCTTCCACGAAGAAGGCAATGAAAATGACGGTGGCCGCGATCGTTGCCAGAAATATGGCTACGCCGCCCATCAAAGGCATGGGTTCACGGTGCGCTTTGCGGGAGTTGGGCATGTCCAGAATCTTTAGCTTTCGGGATGCCACAATCATCAGCGGGGTAAACCCCAAAGAAAGCACCAGTGCAGTTAATGTTGCGATTAAAAATACCAGCATTTATTTGATGTCAACGCACACGGCAACCGGGCGTCATGCTCTCCTGTCTGAATCACTTTCGCCCATTATTATAAGTGAGGCGACAGGCAATGTCAAACGAATCGGACTAAATGTTACATATATATGAATCAAAATAATAGCCGCGACAGCGTTCAAACCGCGGCTGATAGCTTGTTTCTTGGATAAAACCATTATTTTTGGCCATAATAAGCGTTCTTACCATGCTTGCGCAGGTAATGTTTGTCCAGCAGCGCCTGATCCATCTTAGCCTCGCTGTTCAAGCCCAGTGAATGACAGGCCATTTCGGCGACAAAGTCGAGCACGAGGGCGTTCTCTACGGCATGCGCCGCATCCTTGCCCCATGTGAACGGGCCGTGGTTGTTGACCAGCACCGCCTGCACCATTTCGGGATCGATGCTTTGCTCTTTGAACGTTTCGACAATAACGTTGCCCGTTTCCAGCTCGTAGGCGCCGGATATCTCGGCCCCGGTCAGCTTGCGCGTCACCGGTACGTCGCCGTAAAAATAGTCGGCATGCGTGGTGCCCAAGGCAGGCAGGCTGCGTCCCGCCTGCGCCCAGAGGGTGGCCCACTTGGAATGCGTATGCACCACCGCGCCGGTGCCGAAGGCCTTATATATCTCAATATGGGTGTCGGTGTCGGAGGAGGGGCGGTAGTTGCCCTCCACTACCTTGCCGTTTTGGTCTACCACCACCATGTGCTCTGGTTTCATCACGTCATACGATACGCCGCTCGGCTTGATGACAATAAGCCCGCTCTCCTTATCAATGGCGCTGACATTGCCCCAGGTCAGTATCACCAGCCCGTACGCCACGAGCTTGAGGTTCGCGTCACATACTTCTCTTTTGAGTTGCTCCAGCATATTGATATGTCCTTTCGTAAGCCCTCAAGGCGTTTTAGCATCCGCAAACGCCGAAAGGCTGTTGTATAAGCGTTGTTTTCATAGCATCCGTCGTATTCAAAGTTGAAAAATCAGCTTGGTTCAAGTATAATACAAATGAACATGTCCGTACAAGATGTTCGCGACAATTTCTTGGTTTTTTACGGTCAGATTTATTAAACTATGTACGAAGGGACTATGGCGTTATCCGTTCGTCACTTACGCAGAAAGGAATATACTGGTATGAATATGAACGACACGTATCTTGGGATCGAACTGGGCTCAACACGCATCAAGGCAGTACTGATCGACAAAGCGCATAAGCCGATCGCGTCGGGCGACCACAATTGGGAAAACCGCTATGAGGATGGCAAATGGACGTATTCACTGGACGATGTCTGGAGCGGTATTCAGGATTGCTATGCAAAGCTGGCTGGAGATGTGAAGCAAAAATTCGGCATTGAGCTGGAACAGGTGGGGAGCATCGGCTTCTCAGCCATGATGCACGGATACATGGCGTTTGATAAGGAAGATAATCTGCTGGTGCCGTTTCGAACCTGGCGCAACACCATAACCGGCGAAGCGGCAAAGAAGCTGACGACGCTGTTCGGCTTCAATATTCCCCAGCGCTGGAGCATTGCGCATCTGTACCAGTGCATACTGAATAACGAACCGCATGTCTCCGAGATAAAATACCTCACCACGCTTTCGGGATACATCCACTGGCAGCTTACGGGTGAAAAGGTGCTCGGCATCGGCGATGCTTCAGGCATGTTTCCGTTGGACGACAAAACGCATACATACGTCAGCGGCATGGTTGATAAGTTTGACCAGCTGAATGCGGGGCTTCCCTGGAAGCTGGCGGACATATTGCCCCAGATTGCCATGGCGGGAGAACAGGCGGGAGTGCTCAGCGAAGCGGGCGCCAGACGGCTCGACCCAAGCGGCAAGCTGAAAGCCGGCATTCCCCTTTGCCCGCCCGAAGGTGATGCGGGAACAGGTATGGTAGCGACCAACAGCGTACGCCAGCGGACGGGCAATATCAGTGCGGGTACCAGCGTATTTGCCATGATCGTACTGGAAAAAGCGCTGAAACGGCTGCACTCGGAGGTGGACATGGTGACCACGCCGGCCGGCGATCCGGTGGCGATGGTGCATTGCAACAACTGCCTTGGAGATGTGGACGCGTGGGTGAAGCTGCTGGGCGAAGCAGCCCGGCTGTTGGGTGCGGAATTTGATATCAACGCGCTCTACCGAAAGCTTTATAACGAGGCGCTGACAGGCGACGTCGACTGCGGCGGACTGCTGTCATACAACTACATTTCGGGTGAGCACCTGACCGAAATGGAGGAAGGGCGGCCGCTGTTCGTAAGGACGACGGAATCATCCTTCACGCTCGCCAACTTCATGAGAACGCATCTGTATTCGTCTCTGGCTTCGCTCAAAATGGGCATGCGCATACTGATTGAGGAAGAAGGTGCGTCTATCGACTCCATCACGGGACACGGCGGTTTCTTCAAGGTCACGAACGTTGGCTTGCGCGTCATGGCGACTGCGATGGGCGCTCCGGTAACCGTTATGTCCACGGCCGGTGAAGGCGGACCGTGGGGTATCGCGATACTCGCGGCTTATATGATGAACAAGCAGGGCCAATCGCTGGCGGATTACCTGAGTGACAGCGTGTTTACGGACAGCGAACGCATCACTGTGGCGCCGGAAAAAGCGGAAATCGAAGGCTTTGGTGCGTTCATGCAGCGGTACAAAGCCGGGCTGGACATCGAACGCAAGGCGGTTGAAGCCATATAAGAGCAACTTACCCGAAAATGCAAAGGGCAGCTTTCATTGGCTGCCCTTTTTGTATATCAGGATAGTATGGGCTGGTACGCTATACGCCGTTGTGCCACGGGCGGCAGGAATCACGCAATACCAGCTCGGGCGGAAATACGCGGCAGGGGATACCGGAGCGGCCTTCAAGCATATCCACCATAAACCGGGCTGCGGTGCGCCCCATCTCTTTCATGGGATGGCGAACGGTGGTCAGTCTGGCGGTGCTGTGAACGGTCAGAGAATCGTCGTAGCCCACCACCGACAGATCCTGCGGCACCTTGAGCCCGCGCTCCGCCGCTGCCTGCAGTACCTGCAGCGCACATTGGTCGTTGTAACATACAATAGCCGAGGGGCGGTCTTCACCACTCAGCAGGTTTTGGGCAAAAGTAAACGGATAGTCGTACATGTTTTTTGTCTCGTATTCACCGACGGAGACTGCCTCGGCACCCGCGCAAGCCGCGATAGCGTCCAGGAAGCCCTCCCGCCTCAGCACGCCCTGCTTGTCCTCCGTCTTGAACAGCCCAGCCAGACGACGGTGTCCGAGGGACAAGACGTGCTGTGTGAGCAGGTTGCCTCCCTTCCTGTCGTCCATCACCGCATACGCGCTGTCAAAATCGTCATAACGGGCGTTGAGATAGACAAACTTCGTGCCCTTCCGCCGGAGTTCCTCGAGCAGCTCCCGGTTGGTGTTGGAGTGGGCGCTGCGCGTGGGTTCTATGATGATGCCTGCCACGTCCAGCTCCAGCATGCTGCCGAGGTGCTGTGCTTCGGTCAGCTTGGAATTGCCGGTATTGCACAGCAGCATCATATAGCCTTTGTCGGACAGCACCTGCTCGATGCCGGAGATAATACCCGGAAAAACGAATTCCGAGATATAGGTGGTGATCACCGCTACAATCTGACGCGGATGTGTGTTTCGGTAGCCGCAGAATGTGCCCTTGCCCTGCTCCTTGTAGAGCAGGCCTTCGGCGGTGAGCTCAGCGAACGCCTGCCGTACCGTCTGGCGGCTGACGCCGAATTTGATCATCAAATCGTGTTCGGAAGGAAGCTGCTGGCCGTATACAATCAGGCCGTCCCTTATTAAATGGCGGACATAGTCTTTCACGATCTGATATTTCGGCAGTTTTGTCAGGTTTGCCATGTGATCAGCCTTTCACTTGTACGTACATTCCATTATACATGAGTGGTATTTGGGCGGCAAGGGAGAATTTCAGAGTGTCAGTAAGGCCAACGCAAAAGTGAATGCGAGGAAAAATAAACCATAAACAAATAATAATATGTGGTATAATAAGGTTCAGTAAATACAGGGGGCTAAAAACAATGGGCGTGATACATAACCCGGATGTGAAACCGGATATGCCGGCGATAGAAAATGCAATGGGAGACGAAGCCCAGGGGCGCTGGCGCGTCCTGACAGCACATATTGAGGATGTGTATAAGTCAGTACCGCTGATCACGTACAGCGTGTGTGCGGGACAGCCGGGGTGGAATGTGAAGTACAAGAAGGGAAGCAAGGCGCTGTGTACACTATATCCTGAGCCGGACAGCTTCATTGCGCTGGTGGTGCTGGGGCAGGCGGACATGGCCAGGCTGGACGCGGTGCGCCCCGCCTACACACCGGGACTGCTGGCGCTGTACGATGGGTGCCGACTGTTCAACAACACCAAATGGTTGATGATCCGCGTGACGAATGATGCCGTGCTGGACGACGTTCAGAAGCTGCTGCGTCTCAAACTGGCCAAAGCCTAACGGCTCAGCTTTGTCTTTTTCTGAAAATGCGGCAGGAGAGGGCCACGGAGACTGCCGAAGCGGCGATGAGCACCAGCGGAGAGAGCAGCAGCAAGCGGCTCATCAGCGCTTCATCCGGTGTGAACGGTGTGTCTGTCTGTGACAGAACCACGAATGCAGCTGTCGGTATGGCGAACACCGCGACGATGATCACGCGGGAACGCTCCGCCCCAAACCGGTATATAAGGGGCAGCATAATGCACAGGAATATCACGGATACCGCGAAAATCGAATAGGACGTGACAAGCGTTTCTGTGAAATTGGACTGGTGCCTGAACAGGCCGAAAAGCCAGTTCGCCAGTATGGCCAGCAGCGTGCCGGAGACAGAGAGCAGCAGCGCCAGCACGTATTTGCTGAGCACGATAACCTTCTTGGGCAGCGGCAGCGTCAGTGCGTATGTATCCCAGCCGGATTGGCTGTCATACGAAAACGAAGATACGACGGTTATTGAAAACATCAGTATGATCATGCCGCTAAAAGCCTGCATACTATCCATCATGAGCGCGAAGATAATATAAATTGCCATCATCAGCAGTACCGTGTGGCTGTACTTTTTCAGGTTGACCAGGTCCTTGATAATAAGTCCTTTCATTGCTGTTGGCTCCTTACAAAAAACATCATAATTTCTTCAATACTGGCTTGATCTATCACGAGACCGGGGAAGCGCTGCCGCAGCTGCGACGGGTCTTTGACCAGTGCCTCGATGGAGTACATGCCCCTGCGCTGTCCGGCGATGCTTTCCGGCGGCATGCGCGCAATGTTGCTTTGACTGCAGCGCAATATGCCATAACCATATTTGAGCCGGTCAGTGCTTTCGGAGAATATGATGCGCCCGCCGTCTATCAAAGTGATGTAATCCGCCATCTTCTCAAGGTCGCTGATGATGTGCGTGGACATCAGTATCGAACGCTCCTCGTCCTGAATGATGTCCTGAAACATCTCCAGTATCTCAGTCCGCATCACTGGGTCCAGACCGCTGGTGGCTTCGTCGAGTATTAGCAGTTTTGGATTGTGCGCCATCGCGGTGCACAGTGACAGCTTGGTCTTCATGCCCTTGGACATCTGCTTGATGGTCTTGTTTGCGGGCACATCAAACCTCTTTAGGTATTTAACATAGAGCGAGTCGTTCCAGCTTTGGAATATGGGCCGGAGTATTCCGGGGATATCCAACGCACGAAGACCTTCGTAGAAATGCAGCTCATCCAGCACCACGCCGGTTTCCTGCTTGATCTTCGCCTCATCCCGAATATGATCCAATCCAAATACGTCCACGATGCCACTATCCTTTGTGATCATGTTCAGTATCAGCTTGATGGTGGTGGTTTTACCCGCGCCGTTCTCGCCGATGAAGCCCATGATGCTGCCCTTGGGCAACGAGAAGGAGACGTCTTGAAGGGCGAAACCGCCGTAGTTCTTGCAGAGCCCTTCCACTCGCAATATGTTTTGCATTCCTATTCCTCCGAATATATAAGCTTTAAAATTTCGATTAATTCATCCTGTGTGATGCCGCTTGCCTGCGCCACGCTCACAGCGCTCTGCAGAAATTCTTCCGCGCGGCGCAGTTGCTCCTCGCGCAGCAATTCTGTGTTGCGGCCTGCCACAAAACTACCCTTGCCGGCCACCGTTTCGATGAAGCCGTCGCGCTCCAAATCCTCGTATGCGCGTTTGGTTGTGATCACACTAATGCGCAGGTCCCGCGCCAACGCCCGCATGGAGGGAAGTGCGTCGCCTTCGCTGAGTGCGCCTGAAAGTATTATACTTTTGATCTGCGCCGTGATCTGCTCATAGATCGGCTTTTGGCTCGAATTACTGATGATGATATCCAAATGCCATCCTCCAAATGCCTATACTGTATATATACGATATATACAGTATAGCGACCTTGTGATTTATTGTCAAGCGGTGAAATTTCAAGAACAGCAAAATATAGGCGTGCGCATTTCCTTAAAAATAAATGACGGGTTTGTGTTACGAATAGTGAGTTGCCGGTGTTATTATATTGAGACGAATATCATAAGTGTCGGGAACGGATCCAGATCCGGTGCCGGATCGTAAATTAAAAGCTTATGTCTGAGCAGGCCACGCAGCCAGTTGCGTCGTATGCAATCCGTTGTGTGGCCTGCCATCTCCCACATCATCCTCGGCGCTGATGCGCCGGTTTTTTACAGTGCCGCTGTCAGACCGGCATCGTTGTAGTTGACCGGGTCAATCTGTCGGCTGCCTGCTTCAATCTCTTTCACCATCTGAGTAATACGGGTGTTGACCGGAGTCGGGACATCCAGCTCCGCGCCCTTGCGAGCGATGAAGCCGTTGAAATAATCGATCTCGGTGGGCTTGCCGCGCCCCAGTGACTGCAGGCTGGACGATTTCAGCCTCCGGTATTTGAAGCCGATAAGACGTATCATCAGATGGCGTTTGAAGTCGGCTATTACGCCGCGTCCGTCCACCAGTGCGTGGTAATCCAGCTTACCGCCGTACGGCTTGACGTCAAGCTTCATGGCTTCCGCCACCGCCAGCGCCTCTCGAATGATTGCAGTAAATATGTTGCGCGCTTTGCTGATCTTCAGTATCTGTCCGAGATACAATCCGCTCAACACCCCCATTGAGGTGATGCACGAATTGATGATCATCTTGGAATATAAGTCTGCGACGATGTTGTCGGATATGCGCGTCTCGATCATATGATCCAGCACGGCTTTCAGCGGCGTTACATCCTTGTCCGGAAGAAAACCGCCGATCACGAAATCCCCTTCGGATGTCATATTCAGTGTGCCGTCCGGCAGCATCGTGGAACCCCAGCCCACCACGCAGCCCACCGCACGGTCCTGACCCACCAGATCGGCCAGCGCTTCCACGCAGATGCCGTTCTGCATCGATACCACAAAGGAACCCGCCTTTAAACAAGGAAGTATGCGCCGGGCTGCATCCGGCATATCGTAAGCCTTGGTGACGATCAGCACGATGTCTTTGGGTCCGGAGAGCTGTTCAATGTTTGCGACCGCCGGCAGCGGCACCCACTGCTCACCCCGTACGCCCGCGATGTGCAGACCCTTGGATGCAGTCTCCTCCGCCCGCTGCGGGTGCTTGCAGACCAGCTCCACACTGTATCCCGCCCGGCTGAGGTAAGCCGCCGTTATACCACCGATCGCGCCCGCACCGATCACCGCGACAGATTGTTTTTCCTGGTCACCTTTGGCGTGAACGCCATTGGAGTGGTTATCATTGTTCAAACGACCGCCTCCTTTTACTGTTTGTCATGGCCTTGATATATGAAGTGTAAGCGATGGCGCGGAATTTGTAAACAGGGGGTGAGCGGGAGACGGAGCAGTGTGCCGGCACTTCCGGACAAAAAAAGCGCCCGGCCAGCCGAAGAGCTGTGCAGGGCGCTTAAACACGATGCAGTTAGTCGTTGATGATGGAAAACGCGATGTTTGTCGCGTGGTCTGCCGCCCGCTCCAGCGTGGCAACCATGTTGGTAAACGTTACGCCCGTCTGCGGATCGCAGGTTTTCTCCTGCAGCCGTTCGATATGGCTGTTGAGCAGGGACTTTTTCATCAGGTCGACTTCCGATTCCAGCGCATCCACAACAGCCAGACCGGCCTTGCTGCGCGTCTCGAAGGTATTCAGGCTGGCTTTGAGCGTTTCTATCGTCTTGTCAGCCATGGTGACGAGTTCCGCTTCGGCTTCGGCGGAGAGCTTTGCGCGCTTTTCAATCATGGTCAGTGAGTACTCGGCAATATTTTCGGCAAGATCCCCGATGCGTTCCATGTCAATGATAACATGATGCAGGCTGCCAAGAGTTTTTAGATCGTTCTCGGAAAGATCCAGACCACGGAACTCGATGAGGTAATGGGTGATGTTATGGCTCAGATAATCCACCGTTTTTTCAATCTCCATCACACGTCGGGCTTTTTGCTCGTCCCGCTTGAAGAACGCGTCCAACGAGCGTCTCATATTGCTGACGGATATGTCGCCCATGCGGTTAAGCTCCTTGAGCGTTTGGGTCAGTGCGATAGAAGGCGTCTGTGCGATGCGGTCATCCAGATAGACAAGCTTTTTCTCCACGCGGTCAGGTACATGCTTTTCCGGGATGATACGCGTGATGAGCCGCACCATCAGCTTGGCAAACGGGAACAGCAGTATGGTGACGGTCACGTTGAAGATAGTATGGAAATTGGCGATCTGCCGCGAGACATTATCCGGAGAAATGGAGGCAACCCAACTGATAATGGACGGGAAGATGGCTACGATAGCCAGATAGATCGCCGTGCCTAGGATATTAAACATCAGGTGGATGCCGGCGGTGCGCCGTGAATTGGCGCTGGTGCCAATGGCAGCCAGTATTGCGGTGATGCATGTCCCGATATTCTGTCCCAAAACGACGTATACCGCTGAATCGAGGCCGATCAGGCCAAGGCCTGCCAGCGCCTGCAATATACCGATTGAAGCGGACGAGCTTTGTATCACCGCGGTGAATATCGCACCGAACAGCACGCCGACGACGGGGTTTTTAAAGCTGACGAGCAGGTTGCGGAAGGCTTCAACTTCCCTCAACGGTTCCATCGCCTGAGACATCAGCGTGAGGCCCACAAACAGTATGCCAAAGCCAAGAACGATCTCGCCGATGCGTGCGAATACGCGCTTTCTGATGAACACGGTAAACAGCATGCCTGCGAAGAGTATCAGGGGCGCAATGTCCGAGAGCTTAAAAGCGATGAGCTGAGCGGTAATCGTGGTGCCGATATTAGCGCCCATGATAACGCCGGTGGCTTGCAGCAGTGTCATCAATCCGGCATTCACAAAACCGACGACCATGACGGTCGTCGCTGAAGAACTTTGTACAATTGCAGTCGTGCCGGCACCTACCAGTACACCAGCCCAGCGCTTTCCGGTCAAGACTTCAAGGACACGGCGCATGCGGTCGCCTGCTGCGTTTTCCAGACCATCTGACATCATTTTCATGCCGAACAAAAACATGCCCAGACCGCCCAGAAGCAGGAACACCGAGAAAATACTCATCCAACACCCTCCACCATAATATGTAAATTATTCATTAAGCAATCGTTAAGCTTTAGCAAATTTATTATAAGTGATGTTGTTGACTTTGTCACCCTATAATCGCTATAGACTTATCTTTAGAATTTATTGGAATGAAGAACAGGCGGGATGATATGACAATAGTTACAATAAATATTCATTTGATTACCGCAGCTTATCTCTATAATACTTAGTCTTCACAGCGGCTTTTTTGTTTCGCTGCCGCGCTACCGCTGAAAACAGCGTATTATTGAAGCAAATGTAAAATAAAAGCGAGTAGGTTTGCTTAAAGCCATGACTTATGATATATTCTTATGTTGTAAATCAAGGCAGATTCGCTGGCAATCCGGCGGTGAAGAGGATATATGCAAAATTGCGAGATGAAAAAGCTGTGGATCATTAACCATTCCGCCATTCCGCCGGAGCTGGGCGGGCTCAACAGGCATTATTTCTTTTCCAAATATCTTTCGCAGATGGGATATGACGTTAAAATTATCACGTCCAGCGCCATACACAACACAGATACCAATATAATAGGGCGGCAGGAAAAAGCCGTTCTGAAGGACCAGAAATTCGGGGACGTGGTATACACCTTCCTCAAAACACGTGGCTATCAGGGTAACGGATTTACCAGGATCATCAATTTCATACAGTTTCCTTACCGGCTGCTGAGGCATTACAGAAAACTGGGCAAACCAGATGTGATATATGCCTCGTCGCCCAGCCCGTTTGCGGCGTTTGCAGCAGTCAGGCTCGCAGGTAAGCTGCACGTGCCGGTGATGGTGGAAGTGCGGGATCTTTGGCCGCAGACGCTGGTGGCCTACGGCGGTTATTCACCGAAGAATCCCGTCATTCGCCTGATGTACCGCATGGAAAAATGGATGTACAAACGCGCCGATCGACTGATATTTACTTTCGAGGGGGGCGCCGACTATATCCGGGACAAGGGCTGGGACAGCGATATCGATATGTCCAAGATCCGGCACATCAATAACGGTGTGGATATTGAAGAGTATAAGGAGAATCTGTCGGCTGTGCTTGAAGATGCGGAGTTGGATGACCCCTCTGTTTTCAAGATCGTCTATACAGGCTCCATCAGAAAGGCGTATCGGCTGGGCAATCTGTTGGACTCAGCGAAGATTATTGCGCAGACGCATCCGGATATCCGGTTCCTGCTGTGGGGAGACGGGAACGAAAAGGCCGCGCTGATGGAGCGCTGCCGAACGGAACACATCGGCAATGTCTCGTTCAAGGGCCGTATCGAGCGCCGCATGGTTCCATCGGTGCTGGCACGGGCGGATGTGAATCTGCTGCACGTAAACCCGATGGGCGACGAAGTGCTGGCTTGTTACGGCTGCAGCCCTAATAAGCTTTTTGACTATCTGGCCAGCGGCAGGCCGACGGTGTCCAACATCAGGCCGGGCTACGATCTGATCAAGGCGCGCGGCTGCGGCGTGGTCGCGGAAGGGGCATCGCCAAAGGATCTGGCCGAAGCGATACTGGCTGTTTACGACATGCCCAAAGAGCAGTACGAGAACGTCTGTGCGAACGCGCTCAACACGGCAGCCGAATATGATTACCGTCTACTGGCACAAAAGCTAGGCAGCGTTATTGAGGAAGCGGTGCGGGAGAAGGCGTGCCGAAGGTAAGCTGATCTGGGTGTTCTTCTTGTATATGTATTTGAAATAAGGTATATTGTTTATGTTTGGGCTGTGTGATATCGGGACGGCAGCGTCCCAAAGTATTGTTGCCTGCTGGTGGGTGGTGGTGACAGTAGTATCATACCGCATATGAAAGTTTGAGTTGATTGATGGGTTTGGACACGAAAGATCATTCCGCAAAATGTGCCCGCAGTTCTTTTCGGCGGGGTTTGCCGCCTGCTGTGTTATTGCCGGTCGGCGCGTTGTGCATTTACAGACGCTTTTATGGCCCTGGCCGGCCAAATGTGAACTGTTGCGGTAAACCTTCTTACCGTTTCTCAGGAGACAGTCTGTTTGCAGACTCTTGGAATATCCGTCAGCCAGGCGCACCGGGAACGTTGCTGTTGGCGGGTCTTTTTCGTATGCGGCGGCTGGGCGCGGATAGCAATTTATTGAGCGCGCAACATAAAATAAGTTAACAACCTAAAGGAGTTTTATTGAACAAAATGATGAAGGAAAAACTGCTTAAAAAGATAGAAAACCGAGAGATCACGGTGGGCGTGGTCGGGCTGGGATATGTCGGTCTGCCGCTGGCGGTGGAGAAAGCCAAAGCGGGCTTTAGAACCATCGGTTTTGACGTACAGAACGCTAAGGTGCAGATGGTAAATGCGGGGCAGAATTACATCGGCGACGTGGTGGATGCGGACCTCTCTCAGCTGGTGAAGGACGGCATGCTGGCCGCCACCTCCGATTTCTCGTTTATCAAGGATGTTGATTTCATTGCGATATGCGTGCCGACTCCGCTGGACGAGCATCAGCAGCCCGATATCAGCTGTGTGCGCGACTCGTCCGTCAACATCGCCAAATACCTCAAAAAAGAGACGATGGTGGTGCTGGAATCCACCACCTATCCCGGTACGACGGAGGAGCTGATCAAGCCGATACTGGAGGAAGGCAGCGGCCTTGTTTGCGGTGAGGATTTCTACCTTGGCTTCTCACCGGAGCGTGTGGACCCCGGCAACCTGATATACAAGACCAAAAACACACCCAAGGTGGTGGGCGCGATCGGCGCAGACGCCCGTGAGGTGATCTCGTTTATGTACCGGCAGGTGCTGCAGGGGGACGTGAAGGAGGTATCTACACCCGCGGTGGCCGAGATGGAGAAGATACTGGAAAACACCTACCGCAACATTAACATCGGCCTCATCAACGAGATTGCGATACTGTGCAACAGGATGAACATCAACGTGTGGGAGGTTATCGATGCGGCCAGGACCAAGCCATACGGCTTTCAGGCATTTTACCCCGGCCCCGGCCTCGGCGGTCACTGCATACCGCTGGACCCGTACTACCTGTCGTGGAAAGCGCGGGAATATGGTTTCCACACCTCAATGATTGAAGCGGCGGGGATGATCAACGACCACATGCCCGACTATTGTGTGGAGCGTATCAGCCGAATACTCAACCGCAGCAAAAAAGCGCTGAATGGTGCCAAGGTGCTGGTACTGGGCGTGGCGTACAAGCAGGATATCGACGACTACCGTGAAAGCCCCGCGCTCAAGGTGATAGACGGGCTCGCGGAGCAGGGAGCGCAGGTGGAATACTTCGACCCGTTCGTGCAGGAATACCGCCACGGCAGCTGCAGCCGCAAGGGCATTGCGGCGCTGACGGAGCAGGCGCTCAAAGACGTGGACATCGTGGTGGTGACCACGGCGCATACCAACGTGGATTACGACTTCGTGGCACGGCACGCGGCAGCGGTATTTGATACCAAGAATGCGATGAAGAACGTACAAAACAGAGACAACATTGAACTGCTGTAAGGGAGACTATACAAAATGAGCTTAAAGTATGCGCTAATTGGCTGCGGCCGTATCGCGATCAATCATTTTTCGGCGGCCGTATCAAACGGTCTCGATATCGTGGGTTTATGTGACCTCGATATTGGGAATATTCATATAATGTTGGGTAAAGCACAAACTGATACCACTTACGCGCTGTACACCGACTACAAGGCGATGCTGAGCAAGACGCGGCCTGATCTTGTGGCCATTGCAACGGAGAGCGGCAATCACGCTGAAATCGCGCTGTATTGCATCGAGGCAGGCTGTAACGTGATCATCGAGAAACCCATTGCGCTGTCGCTCAAGGACGCGGATAAAATCATCGCTGCGGGTGAGCGCAAGGGCGTGTGCGTGTGCGCGTGCCACCAGAACCGGTTCAACACGTCGGTGCAGATGATGCGCAAAGCACTGGACAAAGGGCGGCTGGGGCGGCTACTGCACGGCACGGCGCACATCCGCTGGAACCGCGGCCAGAGCTACTACACGCAGGCGCCGTGGCGCGGAACGTGGGCTCAGGACGGCGGGGCGCTGATGAATCAGTGCATCCACAATATCGACCTGCTGCGCTGGATGATGGGTGACGATGTGACCGAGGTGTTTGCCTACACCGACCGGCTGAACCATCCGTACATTGAAGCCGAGGACATAGGAATGGCGCTGGTGAAGTTTGCGAACGGTTCATACGGCATCATCGAGGGGACGACCAATGTGTTTCCGAAGAACCTGGAGGAGACGCTTTATGTATTCGGCGAAAAAGGGACGATGAAGGCGGGCGGCCAGTCCGTCAACATCATTGAGGAATGGCGCTTTGACGACGGGCTGGACGATGCGGCGACGGTGAAAGCACAGACGGCGGAAAACCCGCCCAATGTGTACGGGTTCGGGCATTCCAAACTGTATGCGGATGTGATACGGGCGATCAGCACCGGCACAAAGCCAATGGTGGACGGCCGGGCCGGACGGCGCGCACTGGAAATGGTGCTGGCGATATATAAGTCCGCCAGAGAGGGGAAGCCCGTCAAGCTGCCGCTGAAGGACTTTTCCACCATGGACATGAAGAACCATTTCAGGGACTGACAGGGGAGCGATATGCAGTTTATTGATTTGCAGAGGCAGTTTGACCGTATTGAAGCGGATATACGGACGGGGATGGACGCCGTCTACCGGCACCAGCAGTTTATCATGGGGCCGGAAGTGAAGGAACTGGAGCATGTGCTGGCGGGATATACCGGCAGCAGGCATGTGATTTCCTGCGCCAACGGCACCGATGCGCTGGTATTGGTGCTGATGGCGATGGGGCTGGAAAAAACGGACGCGGTGTTCGTGCCATCGTTTACGTTTTTCGCGACAGCGGAGAGCGTAACTCTTGCGGGAGGTACGCCGGTGTTCGTGGACGCGGATCCGGATACGTTCAACATGTGCCCGGACGCACTGCAGAGAGCTATACAGGCGACACTTAAAAAGGGTGAACTGAAGCCGCGCGGCGTGATGCCAGTGGATCTGTTCGGGCTGACGGCTGACTATAGCCAAATTATACCCATTGCCGAAAAGTACGGCATGTTTGTGCTGGAGGACGGCGCGCAAGGTTTTGGCGGCACATGCGGCGGGAGCAAAGCCTGCAGCTTCGGGCACGCGGCCACCACGTCATTCTTCCCGGCCAAGCCGCTGGGCTGTTACGGCGACGGCGGCGCTATATTTACCGACGATGATGCGCTGGCGGATAGATTGAGGTCCATCCGTGTGCATGGCAAAGGCTCTGATAAATACGACAACGTACGCATCGGCCAGAATTCCCGTCTGGACACGATGCAGGCGGTGGTGCTGCTGGCCAAGCTAAAAGTATTCGACGATGAGATGGATGCCCGCAACAGGGCGGCAGCGGCTTATACGGAGGCGCTGCAGGGTGTCATTAAAACGCCCGTTGTGCCGGAAGGCTCTACATCCGCATGGGCGCAGTATACGCTGGTGGCGCAGTCAAACGCACACCGTGAAGAGATCATATCCGGCCTCAAGGCGCAGGGGATACCCGCTATGGTGTATTATCCCAAGCCGGTGCATCTCAGCACGGCATACAGCGATATGGGATACGGCGAAGGCAGCCTGCCCGTTTGTGAAGATTTGAGCCGTCGTGTGGTGAGCCTGCCCATGCACCCCTACCTCACGGACGAGGAGATAAGCCGGGTGAGCAAAGCGGTTATCGCGCTTTGTACAGCCAGGTGACAAGCATGCATATCGGAATGCTTGCCGCAGCCAACTCGATACATACGGTGAAGATCGCCAACGGACTTGTGGCGTTGGGCCATCGTGTGACGCTGTTCTCACTGCCCAACCACAAGGATGTGGACGGTGCGCTGGACCCTGCGGTAACGCTGGTGTATTTGAAGCATGGCGGCGGTAAGGGCTATGTATTGAACGGCGGAGGCCTGAAAAGGGCAGCCGGAGGGGCGGGTATTGAAGTGCTGAACGCCCATTTCGCAAGCGGCTACGGCACACTGGCTATGCTGAGCGGGTACAAGCCGTATGTGTTGTCCGTGTGGGGGAGCGACATTTACGAGTTCCCCGAAAAGAGCTTTTTGCACCGCTGGCTGATCAGGCGCAACCTCGCGAAGGCGGCGGCGATACTGTCCACCAGCGCTGTGATGGCGGAGCGTACCCGGCGTTATACGGACAAGTCCGTTGCGGTAACGCCGTTCGGTATCGACGTGAAGGCATTTTCTCCGGTGACTGAGCCAAGGCACAGTGAGGGCATCACCATCGGCATCGTGAAGCTGATATCGCCTCGGTATGGCATCGGCGATCTGATCGGCGCATTTGACAGGCTGGTTAGCATGCTGCCGGACAGGAATATACGACTATCGATATACGGCGATGGCCCGCAGCGAAAAGAAATGGAACAAAAGACGCAACAGCTGCGTTTATCAGATAAGGTGTCTTTTTTCGGGTACATCCCGCATGCTGCCGTACCGGAAGCATTGCGGGCAATGGACATATTCTGTGCACCCAGCCTGGCTGAAAGCTTCGGCGTGGCCGCTGTGGAGGCGATGGCGTGCGGAGTTCCCTGCGTCACCAGCGACGCCGATGGCTTCACGGAAGTGATGGCGGATAGTGAGACAGGATTCATCGTGCCCCGGGGAGATACCGAAGCGCTGGCGGACAAGCTGTCCTTGCTGGTGAACGATGCGGTGCTAAGAAAGAGGATGGGAGAGGCTGGACGGCTTCGTGCCCTGCAGCTCTACAACTGGCAGGACAACATACGGACTATCGCGGACGCGCTGACAGCGAGACGGGAGGTAAAAGGATGAAGGAAAGATGGAGGAGGCTCAATAAGATATCGGCATGGGCCAAGAAGCATACGTTTCTGGCTGCATGCGCTTTTGCAATTTTGGTCTGCGTATTGATTTGCGTGGGCTTTGTGGTGAACTACCTGTGCTCCAGCGCCATGGAGATCGAAATCGGCGGGCTGACTCCGGCCGAATTCACCAATGAGAATTTTGAAATTGCAGTTCGGCAATATCTGGCGAAACCGGAGGGCGACATATACGTTGAAGACCTGTACGGCATGAGAACGCTGTCTTTGAGCACACAGCCGCTGCTGACAGATCTGACGGATCTAAAACTTTTCCCCAATCTGACCGCTCTGACGATCAGCAATTGCGCAGTGTACGACGTCAAGCCCGTTGAGGGCCTTCAATATCTGGAAACGTTGAATCTGTCCAGAAACAAGATCCGGGATATTAGCCCGCTGTTCAATCTGGAACGGCTCAAGTCGCTGGATGTGTCCAACAACAACATATCGGAGATACCGAACGGCATCAGCCGCCTGACGATGCTGACGAATCTGGACCTGCTGAACAACCGCATCAGCGATGTCACGCCGCTGATGGACAGCTCCAGCCTCCTGACGCTTAACCTTCGGGGCAACCGGTTAACGGAACTGCCTGACATGTCCTCGCTGAAGTCTCTCATCAAGGCGGATTTCGGCAACAATTCGATATCATCGATCGAACCGGTGGATGGTATGGAGAGCCTTCAGATACTGCTTGCGGACGGCAACCTGCTGGGCAACATTGATTTTCTGAACGGTCAGCCCACCCTTATTGAGGTAGACTTGTCTTACAACGATATCAAGGATATATCAGTTCTGACCACCTGTCCGAAGCTTGAATCGCTCGCTTTCTACGGTGTGGAGACGTTTGACCTGTCGCCGCTGGAGCAGCTGCCCAGGTTCAACTCGCTTTATCTTGACGATAACTTCAAGCGCAAGGGCACTATCGATTTCATGTTCGGACGCTTCAAAGCAGGCGACCGTGCGACTGTGCTGTACATTGTATCGAGAAACAACATGATAGAGGAGTATTAGACTATTGGGGCAGATGATATTGGTCTATTCGTTAATAACCGCGGTCTCCCTGATATTCTGCATCTATTTCTTTCATAAGGCGGCAGGTACGCTGCACGTCGGCCGGTTGAACCTTGTGTCCATCTCATTCTATCTGTTCCTGCTGCAGGTGTTTGCCGGCGCCGCCCTCATCATGCTGGGGTTCGCTGAGCACTATACACTGAGGCGGCTGATCAACCGCGCGAGTTCAATCAACACGATGTACTGGGTGGTGATGGTAACGGCGGTGTTGTGGCCTTTGTTCATGTGGCTGTTCATGAAGCTGTTTAAGATCAGCCCCAAAACAGGCTACCGGGATTATCTGCAAAAGCCTACATTGAAACCGGACAGCAGCCTGACCTTCTGGATCGTGTTGGCAGCCGGAGCGTCCTGCTTATTGCTGCTTGCGGTATATTTGATCCAGATTGGCTATATACCGCTGCTGAAAATGGTTCACCATCCGCCTGACTTCTCATTTGCCACCGAGCGTATCAATATCAGCAACATGTATATTGTGAATGTTTACGTGCGCAATATCATGGTGCTGCTGGCAATCCCCGTCATCGGGTATGTCAGCTTCGCTTATGCGCTCACCACGCGCCGGACGAAGTGGATCATACTGGCTCTGGTGTTTTTTGCCGCATCGGCCATCACCAAAACCTACAATTTCGAGAAAACCCCCCTTGTATTCCACCTGATGGTATATGTGCTGATATTTATCTATTATAAGGGTGGCATCAAAACCAAGTGGATGATCCCGATATTGGGCGGCGGTTTCGTGCTGGTGCTGCTGTTCTATTCGCTGACGACGGATGTGTCAAGCCACAGCCTGTACGACGGTGTGGGGGGACGGCTGCTGTTCTCACAGGTCGGCGCTCTGGCGTACAACTTTGACGCGTTCCCGAATTCATTCCCGTTTCTGATGGGGCGGAGCCTGCCTTCCATTGTTCTGCGGCTGCTGGGCATTGATCCCGAGCTGTCACTGCGCAGCGCGCGGCTGATGATGGAATTCTATTCGCCGCAGGGCGTTTACGAGGGTGTGGCGGGCGTTATGAACTCGTTTTATATCGGTGAAGCCTATGCCAACTTTGGCTGGCCGGGCGTGGCGTTTTCGGTGGCTTGGACGGCATTTGTGCTCTCGGGTCTTTTTGCGCTGATGCTGAGGCTGAGAAAATCCCCCGTTACGCTGGCGCTGGCTGCGTATTTTGGTGTGTATGTGGCGATGACAGCTCATGGCGGCTTTGTCGATTTTATCTACAACGTATCGTGGATCGTTGTGATCGGCGGGCTGCTGCTGCTGGAGTATTCGGCGGATATCATGGGCGCTATTAAAAAAAGACTGGCTGTGACGAAAGACAAGGCTTAAAGCCAAAGAAGGGTATGGGATTGGATATCAGGCGATTTATCGGTTCGAAAGCGGCAGCGCTCAAGGGCGTTATCAGGAAAGGCGCTTTCCACATATTCCTTGGGTCATTTATCACCAAGTTTGCAGCCTTTTTCGGTTCCGTATTTATTGTTCGCGTACTGACCAAAGAGGATTACGGTATACTCGGCTACGTCGAGAACTTGTTCAATTACGCCTATGTACTGGCGGGCATGGGGCTTGTGAACGCGCTGCTGCGTTATGTGGTGCTGGCCAAGGAGAAGGAAGGCAAGCTGGGCTATTACAGGTATGTGATTCGGTTCAGCTCCATATTCAATGTGATACTGATGGCGGCCGCCGCGGTGCTGTTCGTTTTCTATCCACATCCGGAGAAGTTTGCTTCCGCGCAGTGGCTGCTGCCGCTGCTGATGCTGTCGCTGCCGTTCCGTTCTCTGTTCGACAACCAAAACGGCTTGCAGCGGGCGATGTTCGACAACAAAAGGTATGCCTTCTGGGGCTGTCTGGTATCGGTGAACGCCGTGGCTGTAAAGTTCGTGCTTTCCTGGTTGTTTGGCATCGAAGGCGCTGTGGTATCAACCATCGCTGTATACGCGGTGTTTGCGGGCGTGCTGGCATTGTATATCCATCGGATTTACTTCACCGGCGTGATGCCTACTCCGCTGGACAGGCCGCAGAAACGAGAAGTCAACAAATACTCGATCCAATACATGATCACCAACAGCATATGGACGATATTCATGCTCAACGACGTGTTTCTGCTGGGACAGCTGACCGGCAACGCGGCGCTGGTGGCTGACTATAAGGTGGCATATGTACTGCCCGCCAACCTGTCGCTGATCAGCGCATCCATCGGCGTCTTCGTCGCACCGTATTTCGTGAAGCACGAAACAGAGCCCGCGTGGATAAAACGCACATACGGTAAGGTGTTCGGCGTCAGCGCACTGCTTATCGGGCTGGCGGCAGCGGTGCTGTTTATATGCGCTCAGCCGATCATTTCACTGCTTTATGGGGAGAATTATATTACCACCGTGCCAGTAATGCGGGTGCTGCTGATCGCCGCGTTTATCAACACAGCGCTGCGCTATACCAATGCCAACCTGCTGGCGGCGATGGGGCATATCCGGCCCAACATGCTGGTTTCGCTGGCGGGCGTGCTGCTGCAGATCGGCATCAATGTGTTCATGATACCTGCTTTCGGCGTGATGGGCGTGGCGTGGACCAGTGTGATGGTGTACGCAGGCATGGCGGTGGCGCTGATGTTGGTATTCTGGCGCAAAATACTGAGGAAAAAGGCGGACAGAGTGTGATGGAGAATAACAAAGGAACAGCGTCGGTGCTGTATGTGACATATATCGACTTTGACAAAGCCCTGTCGGGCTCAAGCGTGCGGCCGCAGAACATGTACCGGGCATTCGTTCAGTGTGGCTACGATGTCAAACTGCTCAAAGGGCAGCAGAACAAAAGAAAGCAGCGGCGCGCCAACGTGCGCGAGGTGCTGGAGTGGCTGGACGCCAACAGGCCGGACATATGCTATGTGGAACCGCCGACCGGGCCGTTTTTCAACAGCATTGACCACCGCCTGCTGAAAAAGGTGCATAAGATGGGTATACCCATCGGCCTTTTCTACCGGGACGCCTACTGGAAGTACAACCTGATTGATTTCGGGAAGGGGTTATTGCCTGCGCTGAAAGCTTGGATGATTAGAAATATGCAGAAGCGAGATCTGGCACGGTTTAACAGCTATTGTGATATTATTTATCTGCCATCAGCTCTTGCTGTACAGGAATGGGGATTTTCCAGCCCAAAGATTCTTCCGCCGGGAAGCAGTCAGGTGGAAATGCTTCCAAAAACAACAGAGGGACTATGTGGTATTTATGTAGGCGGTGTAAGCAGCCGGTATGGAATATACAAGCTGCTGGACGCATTTAGAATTGTCAATCAGGATGAGCTTCGCGTAACGCTTCGATTGGTGTGTAGGGAAAACGAATGGGCTTCTGTGTCGAAGGATTACAGATCGTTGACTGATTCGGGTTGGTTGCAGGTGAAACACGCAGACGGTGATGCGCTTGCAAAAGAATACAGTGATGCTGACTTTGCCCTTTGTACGCTGGAAAAAGACTATTATAATGATCTGGCAATACCAATCAAACTGCTGGAATATATATCATATGGCAAACCGGTGATAGGGACTAATTGCGTGGAAATACAGCGGTTTATTGAAGAAAATCAGGTTGGAATTGTCGCCGATTTTGACGCTGCAGCAATCGCACAAGCAATCCTCAGGCTGGCCGAAGACGTTGAATATAGGCAGGCAATGGCACTGAATTGCCTTGCTGTACGGGAGAAAAACACATGGACGGCTCGTGTGGAACAGGTTGTTCGGGAGCTTTCGGAATTGAGAGAAAGATAAAGGAGGGAACATTATGGATAAGACATACTACGTGCATGAAAGCAGCTATATAGATGACGACGTGCTTATCGGAGGTGGAACAAAAATATGGCATTTCTCCCATGTGCAAAGGGGAGCGAGGATAGGTGAAAACTGTTCGCTGGGACAGAATGTGAATGTTGGAAACAACGTTATCATTGGTAACGGTGTCAAAATACAAAACAACGTGTCTGTCTACGAGGGTGTGGAACTGGAGGATTTTGTGTTTTGCGGACCGTCCATGGTGTTTACGAACGACTTAACGCCCCGTAGCAAGTATCCCAAGGGCTGCGGGCATTATAAGAAGACGCTGGTGAAGCACGGTGCAACAATAGGCGCCAATGCTACGGTGGTATGCGGTACACAGATTGGCGAATGGGCATTGATAGCCGCCGGAGCGGTAGTGACAACGGATGTAAAACCTTATGCGCTGATGGTTGGTGTTCCCGCGCGGCAGATTGGCTGGGCATGTGAATGCGGTCGATCACTGGATGATAACAATGTGTGCGGCGAATGCGGACGGGCTTATTTGGTAGATGAATATGAACTCAGGGAGATCAAAGACTGCTAATTATAGAATCTGAGAAATGTTTGTTTTTTATTTAACCTAGCCTTAAGCCTATATATTAAGTCTACTCTTAATTATGTATAGTGTCAGTGCTTACTTGAACTTGCACTAGATATAAGTTTCTGTTATACTTTGGGGTGCTTCAGATTCTGCGAGGAGAAATTTATGCCAGAAACCAAATATGGGAATAACGATGTTACAAAGAAACCAAAAGAGTTATTTATATCTTTTTTATTAATAGTGTTAATCAGTGCATATCCCTCATATTATATATTTGCTCAGAATGCTCTGGAAGTAACGCTTCTTGAAACTCTTATACCTGCCGGATTATCCATTTTCATTGGGCTTGCATTTTTTTGCCTTGCGTTGATCATATTCAAGAAAACTTATTTTTCGGTACTAATATCTGCAGTTTTAATCTTTTTCTTTTTAAACTTCGGAATGTTCAGGCAGGCTGCTGCATCGATATCATTTTTTAACAAACATGAAATTTGGGGCGGCATATTATTAGCAGCAATCATTATGGCCTTATTGGTATTCCTTCTGCTAAAAGCAAATAAAAAGGAAGATACCATTAAGAAACTTACCCTTGTTGTTACAATCGTCTTTGCGGGTTTGTTTATTTTTAACACGATTACGGCACTCCCGTCAGTTATAAAAAGGACAAATGCAGATAAAGAATCTGATAATTTAAATGAGACAGTAGCGCTGAATTATAATGGTAATTTGCCAAATATCTACTATTTCATTCTTGATGAATATGGAAGTTTTGAATGTCTGGACAAATACTATGGATATAAGAATGACGAGTTTCATAATTTTCTTACGAGTAATAAGTTTTCCATATCCGAAACAAGTTCCAACAGATCTACAAATACGAAGTTCTGCTTAGCAGAAAACTTTAACCTTGATTACGTTTGTAATGATACTATGATTAATGCAGATTATTTACGCCTTATAAATAAGGCTAAATGGTTTGAGATAATGAATGAATTGGGGTATTCGCAACATTCTTTCTCAACGCAGTTAGATATGTTTCCCATAGCTGACCTTGACAACGATGAAGCAGCTAAAGGTTTTTTGCAGAAGTTTCAAAGTATTTTTACCGGCAATACTGAGGGCGGAGAAAACATTTTTACGCTCTCGTATAAAAACACATTTTTATTCTCAGTATTCGGGTCAGATTTTCTTGAAGCGCCTACAGCTGACGGGATACCTGTTGACCGGGTCGGCAGGGTACAATGGGTTTTTGATAAATATGAGAGCTTTGGAATAAATGATGTCGAGGAGAGCCATATCACCATATCATATATTTGCTCTCCACATGTACCTTTTGCGTTTGACGAAAATGGTAAAAGTCAACTCGAAGAGGAAAAGTACAACTGGTCAGATCCACAATACTATTTGGGACAATTACAGTATGTCACAAAACGGATGGAAACAGCTCTTTCCAATATAATCAAATATGACCCATCTGCAATCATAATAGTTCAAAGTGATCACGGGTTTCGTAATCACCATGATGATAAAGATGAAAAGGTCAATATGCCGTTCAAAATGGCGTCCAGTGATGCCAAGAAAATATTGAATGCTGTCTATTATGCCGGAGAGAAAGTGGAAATCGAAGGCCTTTCAGGTCCGGACACACTGCGGGCGATTTTGACAAAAATGGGTCTTGATTATCCCCCGCTTAGCTAAATCGTAATTAAACTTGATGGGTGAATGAATGGAAATTATCAACTTAATTATTGGTATACCACTTGGTTACATTATGTGGTTGTGCTTTGAATTGATAGGGAATTATGGCACGGCTATTGTACTGTTCACTTTGTTGACGAAAGCATTGATGTTTCCGCTTAATATCTGGGTTCAAAAGAATTCGATTAAGATGGTAAAGCTACAGCCAAGGTTAAATGAGATTGCAGCTATGAATGTTGGTAACAGAGATGCTGTTTTCGAGAAGCAGATGGCATTATATAAGCAGGAGAGATATAAACCTCTGGCTGGTATGATCCCACTGCTCATACAAATTCCCATAATACTTGGACTCATCGCCGTAGTTTATAATCCATTGCAGCATCTTCTGCACATTGATACAAATGTCATAAATGCTTTAACGCAAAAAGCCTCAGAAATCACGGGTATAGCCGAACTGGGGTCCAGCGCGCATCTAAAAATAATAGAATTAGTTAACAACCCAGCCTCCGCTCAGTTCTTTTTGGACATTTCGGTTCCTGGGGTGACTGATGCTTTGGCGAAAATTAAAGCGCTTGATCTCAACTTTTTTGGCGTTAATCTCGCAGCGACAGCTTCATTTGTTTGGAATGTAATGTTACTGGTACCATTACTTTCGGGCGGTAGTGCCTTCCTGCTTTCAGTAGTTCAGAATAAAGTCAATGTACTGCAACGCGAGGCCGGATGGTTTGGTCGTTGGGGCATGGCTATATTTTTAACACTGTTTTCACTTTATTTTACTTTCATTGTGCCGATGGGTGTAGGCCTTTACTGGGTACTCAGCAATTTTATCTCTATACTGCTGATGCTTGTGGTCAATTTTATGTATCCGCCTAGGAAGTATATAGACTATGAAGCGCTGGAAGAGAGTAAGGTTGCACTAGAAAAGAGTAAAGAACTTGAAAAGAAGCTGAAGCCTACACCTGAGCAGAAAGCCAGAGCAAAAGCAGATTATAAGCGTTTTTTTGACGAAGGCAACAAGAAACAATTGGTTTTCTATTCGGAAAAGAGTGGTTTTTATAAGTATTTTAAAGGTGTTATCAACTATATTACCGATAATTCGGATATTGTTGTTCACTATGTGACCAGCGACCCGGATGACCAGGTATTCAGCTTGAATAATCCTCAGATACAGCCCTACTATATTGATGACAATAGGTTAATCGTACTATTCATGAAAATAGAATCTGATATGGTTGTGATGACTATGTCTGATCTTCAACAGTTCCATCTAAAGCGGTCGCTTGTGCGTAAGGATATCGAGTACGTTTATATGTTTCATTATCCACTCAGCACAACAATGGTTCTTCGTAACGGTGCGCTGGATCATTATGATACAATATTCTGCGTGGGCGAATTTCAAATAGATGAAATACGTCAGACGGAGAAGCATTATGACTTACCTGAAAAGAAGCTTGTGCTCTCTGGATATACAATGCTAGAGGATTTACAGGCAAGATATGATGCGATGGACAAAAAGCCGCGCAACATAAAGAAGATTCTAATTGCTCCGTCTTGGCAAGAGAATAATATTCTGGACAGCTGTATCAATAAAATATTGGATGAGCTACTTGGTAAAGGATATCAGGTTATAGTGAGGCCACATCCCGAATATGTTAAGCGTTTTTCTGTGAAAATGAATTCCATTGTGGAACGTTACAGAAATTACACGGGAGGGGATCTTGGATTCGAGCTGGATTTTACAGACAGCAGCTCGATATTCAATTCAGATTTGGTTATCAGCGATTGGTCGGGAACGGCATATGAAGCTGCTTTTGTGACTAAGAAACCTGTCATATTTATTAATACGCCACCCAAGATTAACAACCCAGAATATGATGTGATTGAGGCAAAACCTTTAGAAATGTCGCTGCGAAACGAGATCGGCATACAGGTAGAGCCGGACAAACTAGAACGACTGCGTCCTGCCATAGAAAAACTGCTTTCATCCAGCGAGAAGTATGCGTCTAAGATTGAACAAATTCGACAGACCTGTATTGCTAATTTTGGTGACAGTGCTAAAGTTGGCGGGCAATATATTTTGGACAGACTTGTTAAGGAAAATAGATAGAATGGATGTTAATTTATTTCTTGATGGATTGCAACGTTTGGGTGCGGAAAGATTTTATGGGGTTCCTGATTCTCAATTGAGTGCTTTTTGCGACTTACTGTATACGAAATATGGTGTAGGTAAAGAGCATATTGTGGCTGCAAATGAGGGCGGAGCGGTAGGTTTAGCGGCCGGTCACTATCTGGCGACAGGGAGACCTGCGGTTGTATACATGCAGAATAGCGGTATTGGCAATGCTGTTAATCCGGTGGCGTCACTTCTTCATGATGCGGTTTACGGCATACCCTGTATATTCGTCATTGGATGGCGCGGTGAGCCGGGCATAAAGGATGAGCCGCAGCATGTTTTTCAGGGGATGGCAACGTTGCCTATGCTGGACTTGCTGGAGATACGTTATTATGTTCTGGGGCCCGAAACAAATACAAACGATCTTGACGCATTGATAACAACTGCCAAAGCGTATATTCACGAGGGTAAAAGCATTGCATTTGTCATTCGTAAAGGTACATTGAAGCTGCAGGAACAAGTTGCGTATCCCAGCATGAATACTCTTTCACGTGAAGAAGCAATTCGGGTTATTGTACAAAACTCGGGGGATACCGATATTTTTGTGTGTACCACAGGGAAAGCTTCGCGGGAGTTGTTTGAAATAAGGGAATCTTTGAAACAGGGGCATAAGCGCGATTTTCTGACAGTGGGGTCTATGGGCCATGCATCAATGATTGCATTGGGAATTGCAATGGAAAAGCCTGAAAGACTAGTCTGGTGTATTGATGGCGATGGTGCAATGGTTATGCAACTGGGTAATGCACTGATTGCTGCACGTCAAAAATGCTCTAACCTTATTCACATTGTATTAAACAACGGTGCACACGAAACAGTAGGTGGCATGCCTGTCGCCAGGGGTACAACGGATTTCGGTATAATCGCAAAGGCGCTAGGTTATAAACGTTGTCAGTATGCAGAAGATGAAAGAGGGTTGATCCGCTGCATTGAAGAAGCCAAGGCAAATCAAGTGTGCACGTTTATAGAAGTGAAGGTAGCACTGGGAGCCAGGGCGAATCTCGGCCGCCCTACAACCTCTCCAAAGGAAAACAAGACAGAATTAATGGATTATATTGCCAAGGCGGAACGCATATGAAGGCGCTTATACTAAATTCTGGTGTCGGTAAGCGTATGGGGACGTATACCAAGAATATGCCAAAATGCATGGCAGAGATCGGCAAGGGTTATTCGATAATCAGCTGGCAGTTACGTTTGCTTCACAATTGCGGTATTCGGGAAGTCGTGATCACGACTGGACCATTTGCAGAGACTCTGGAGAACTACATAGATTCCTTAAAGATTGAAATGGATATCAAGTTTGTCCCTAATCCGGAATACTCAAGTACGAACTATATATATTCTATATATTGTGCCAGAGAATACCTTCAAAATAACATATTGCTTCTCCATGGCGATCTTGTTATGGAGCCATCAGTCATCAAAGATTTTTATTCTGTATCAGACAGCTGCATTGCAGTGGATTCGAATCTTCCCCTACCGGAAAAAGATTTTAAAGCGCAAATGGAAGATGGAAGGGTGCGTGCTGTTGGCATTGAATATTTTGATTCTGAATGCGTTACATGCCAGCCTCTCTACTTTTTTAGAAAACAAGACATGGTGCTGTGGCTGGATGAGATTGAAAGTTTTTGTACCAGTGGACAGCGGAATGTCTATGCGGAAAAGGCGCTCAACAATATAACGGGAATGATCAAGTTGCTGCCTATCGAGCTAAATGGGCGTCTCTGCCATGAAGTTGATAACGCGGACGATTTAGCGACTATTTCATCCCGATTTAAAAAAGAATTCGAGTTGGGAAGGATAACCCTATGAAACGCGTATATGCTTGCTTCAGTACTGATATTATCCATTGTGGCCACCTGAATATTATGAAGAAGGCCGCGGAACTGGGGGAGTTGACTGTTGGCGTGTTGACAGACGAAGTAATTGCTTCTTACAAAAGATATCCCCTGATTCCGCTTGAGGAACGTATTGAAATGTTCGATAGTATTCGAAGCGTTTCGAAGGTTGTTGTGCAGGACTCTTTGGAATATGATAAAATCCTTGAAGAATTAAAACCCGATATCGTGGTTCATGGGGATAACTGGAGAACTGGCTATCAGGCAGAAGTGAGGGGCCGCGTCATTACCCAGCTCGAGCAGTGGGGTGGCACGCTGGTTGAGTTTCCATATACTCAAACGCCAACAGAGGAAACAATGACACATCTGGATAAGGTGTTGTCCATGCCGGAGAACAGACGATCACGGCTAAAAAAGCTGCTCAACTATAAACCCTGTCTCTCCATAATTGAGGCGCATAGCGGATTAAGTGGTCTTATAGCTGAGAAGACAAGGGTAGAGACAGCTAGAGGGGTTAGAGAATTTGATGCTATGTGGGTATCCAGCCTGTGTGATTCTACTGTCAAAGGGAAACCAGATATTGAGTTAGTTGACATGACCTCTCGTATACACACTATTGAAGAGATTATGGACGTAACGACAAAGCCCATTATACTAGACGGTGATACTGGTGGATTGGTTGAACATTTTGTGTTCAACATAAGGACGCTGGAGCGAATGGGTGTTTCCGCCATTATCATTGAAGATAAGGTCGGATTAAAAAAGAATTCACTTTTCGGCACACAGGCGGCTCAGACTCAAGCTGATATCAGCGAATTCTGCGAAAAAATCAGAGCGGGCAAAAACGGGCTTAAAACAAATGACTTTATGATTATTGCCCGTTGCGAGAGTTTAATACTAAACAAAGGGATGGAGGATGCTTTGGAGCGATGCTTTGCGTATGTAAAGGCGGGAGCAGATGGAATTATGATACACTCGTGCCAAAAGCAGCCGGATGAGGTGCTGGAGTTTTGCAGACGTTTTCGGGAGGTTAATAAGAATACACCTATCGTTGTTGTTCCGACAACTTATAATAGCATTACAGATGATGAGCTTGCGCAGCATGGCGTGAACATTGTGATCCATGCCAACCATTTGATCCGCAGCATGTTTCCTGCGATGCAGAACACAGCAGAACAGATATTACAGTATGGCCGCTCATTGGAGGCCAGCGCAAACTGCATGCCGATCAAGCAAATACTGACGCTTATTCCCGAAAGCTAAGGAGAAATCCGATGATACTATACCAGCCGTTTTCGCCGGTGGACATACGCTTCGCAACAATTTCATCACTGCAAGAAATACTTGCCGGACTGTCGGATAAGCGGCTATTGATACTGTCCAGTGAAGGCACGATTAAGCGTCTCAAAGCTAAAGGGCTGCTCACTGATCTGTTAGACAAGAAACAGAATTGTGTCATTCGTGATGTTCGGCCCAATCCCTCGGTTGATGATATTCGTGCCCTGCTGAATGCGCTCCGGCAGGTTGACAAGTTCGAGTTGATACTGGCTGTTGGCGGGGGAAGCAGCATTGACCTTGCGAAGGCAGTCAGTGCACTGCAATGGTTGGGAGACACGCATGAGTTGAAGTATAACGAGATAGTTGAGTCTATCCAGCAGAAGAAATTCTTCCAAGAGTATAAACCAGCAGAGATTATCGCTGTGCCTACGACAGCGGGGACAGGCTCTGAGGTGACTAAATGGGCGACCGTATGGGATTTTAAAGGTAAAAAGAAGCTGTCAGTTGAGCACCCGGGGTGCTTTCCAAGTTATGCTATCATCGTACCGGAACTGACAGCTGACTTAACCCAAAGACTGACGCTTACTACCGGTCTTGATGCCTTGAGCCATGCCATGGAAGCGTTCTGGGCTCGCGATAGAAACCCATTGTCTCAGTCGATTGCGTTAGATTCTATTAGAAGAATAATGCAGAGTCTTCCTGATGTGCTGGTAAATCTAGAAGATGTTGAATTGCGAAAAGAAATGTGTATTGGTTCAGTAATGGCCGGACTTGCTTTTTCCATGACACGCACGACGGCTTGCCATAGCATTTCATATCCGTTGACTTTGAATTATGGGATTGAACACGGATTTGCTGCTGCAATTACACTTTTACCGATACTTACAATAAACAGAAAGGCTGTTCCCGAAATCGAGTCTATTTTGCGTGTTTTTGGTGGCGTGGATGGCTTCGAATCGTGGCTAGGCTGCGTGTCGAAGGGTGTACAGGAGCTTAAACTTTCGGCTCTCGGCATCGATTCAAGCATGATCGACAATATTGTGGAGGGGGCGTTTACGCAGGGGCGGATGGACAACAACCCGGTAGAACTGAATCGGGAAGATGTTAAGCAGGTACTCAATAAATTAGTTTAAATATGAAAGGGTTTGGTAGGAACAATGAAAAGAATTTTACGCAATATCGGGATTTTTATTGCATACTTCATGCTGACGATGCTGATGCTCTCAACAACGGCTTTTGCATACATCGATCCTGCTGCGACATCCTATGTTGTCCAGATTGTAGCTGGTGTAGTCATTGCCTTTGGGGTAACAATCGGGGTTTTTTGGAAAAGAGTAAGACAGTTTTTTAAAAATATGAAAATTAGAAATATCGAGAAGTCATTAATAAAAAAAGCGGAGAAGAAAAAAGAATCGTAAAATAGACTTTTCACAGCAATTTCAAATACCCGGCTAGCCGGGGTATTTGAAATTACCCATATGCACGGGCTTATGGAATCGCGCTTGTGATAGTCGTATAGTTACCAAATATCTTAACCCCATCTATGATACTGTAAGCCCTAACCTTATAGTAATATCTTGTTCCTGTCGTCAATCCAGTGTTGATATAGTATGTTGATGCGGTTGCTTTCTGTCTGGTAAACCCTGAGTCGGTTGAAACTGAACGGAACACTTCATAACCGTATGCATTTGTAACAGGACTCCAGACTAATTTGATACTTGTTGATGAGTATTTCCACGATACGATAGATGACGGAGCATCAATTCCCATATTATTGTATGTAGAGATTGCTTGAATGGGAAAGGCGCTTGCGATAGCTGCATAGTTACCAAACACCTTTACCCCATTTATGATACTGTAAGCCCGCACCTTATAATAGTAGGTCTTTGACGTAACACGCCCAGTGTGTAAAAAGCTGTTTACAGACCCTGACGATGCGGTATATACCAAGGAGTAGACACCGCTTTTTTTCGTACTACAGTAGACCTGATAACCATTAGCATCTGGAACGGTATTCCATGAAACCTTAATGCGATCAGAACCGGCAGATTCGGCTATGACTCCTGTTGGAACGGCTGGGGGATCTGTTACAGTAACAAAAATTGAGCCTGTGATAGGCACTATATAGGGATTACCGTAAATTCCGCCATTTGAAGAATATATCAGTGTTACGCAGCTACTTTCATCAGCCACCACTGAAAGCGTTCCTTGTTCGCCGGGTAATGCATCCTGTTTTACGCGCACTGTAACACTGCCGGAAACGCTGCCGTTCGTATTATTGGGGATAGTATCATAGAACAGATTAGTGCCACCTGAAACCTTTTCAAACGCACCGCCGACTGCGATATTCGCATTCGCAGCACTGGCTCCTGTCACATTCAGTGTGTAGTTGTAAACAATGGTTTGCCCGCCCACAACAGCTGTCGGTCCGGAAAATGACACGGAGGCTGAGCCAATTGGGAAGAGTGTTTTTGCTGAAACGATACCTGAGAAAACCGTGTAAACTGTTGTACAGCCGGATGTGCGGTAGGCGCGAACCTTATAGTAATATACTTTGTCACCGGTTAGACCGGTATTTAAATAACTCGCGGTGGCGGAGCTCGCAATGTAGACTCTTGAGTATGTGCCGCTTTTGGTTGTGGATCTGTAGATTTCATAGCCGCTGGCGCCTATTACGGGAGACCATAATACTCTGATTCCGTAGTAACCATCAGCAGCTGCTTCAGATAAAGGGGCATCTGCGCTTGGCGTCGAGGACGCTGAAACAGACAGACTGCTATAAGTAACTGCTGTTCTGCAAGTGCAGTATGCGCGAACTTTATAGTAGTATGTTCTGCAGGATAAACCGGTTTGGTTATAGGTGAGTATGGACCCTGATGTTACAGTTCCCACTTTGGAGTATGTGCCGTTTTTGGTTGTGGAACGGAATATCTCGTAACCATTAGCTCCGTCAACCGCATTCCAGCTCACCTGAATCCTGTCTAAACCGGAAGATACCGCTGTAATACCGGTTGGCGTCTCTATTAGGGCAAACTCTGCGGTCAGCGTACGGTCTTCACTGACGACAATGGAGACTTTGGCGCTGCGGGAACCGGATCCCACCCAACGCACAAACTGATAACCAGGGTTGGGGTAGGCGGATAATGTAATTGATGTCCCGCCAGGATATCTGCCGCTGCCGGTCACGTAGCCATAATCTGAATTGTTAACGTCACCCGTGATCATGTAGGATAAGGCCGCTGCTGATTCTGAGTAGGTAAAGCTACTGTATGTAATTGCAGTCCTGCAGGTACAGTAAGCCCGCACCTTATAATAATAAGTCCGGACCGGTAAATCCGCATCAATATAGCTCACCGAAGTGGTGCTTGCAATCTTTGAATACGTGCCATTCTTTCTTGTAGATCTGAATATCTCATAGCCCTTTGCGCCGTTAACCATACCCCATTCAAGACGGATACTGTCGCTGCTGTAAGGGTCAGCTGAGAATGTGGAAGGCGCCTCTATCGGTGCAAATTCGGCAGTCAGCGTACGGTCTTCACTGACGACAATGGAGACTTTGGCGCTGCGGGAACCGGATCCCACCCAACGCACAAACTGATAACCTGGGTTGGGGTAGGCGGATAACGTAACTGATGTGCCAGCCAGATACGTGCCACTGCCGGTCACGTAGCCATAATCTGAATTGTTAACATCACCTGTTATCATGTAAGATAAGGCTGCTGCCTTGGACGAGGCTGAATCTGAAGGTTCCGCGAAAGAGGTCTGAATACAGATTGTGAGCCCGGATAGAAAAATAAGTACTGATAATAAAATGGACGCTGTCTTTCGAATAACGTAATGACTGGTCATTTTTCAACTCCTTATGACTTAAAAGCAACTGGTCAAACATTCAATACAGAAAATTATACCATTCATATCAACAATTCTCAACCCTAAATACAACGGTACATCAATAATCTGTATTAGGAGTATCGCCCAATTGGATGCGCAAAAGAAGTAGAAAACGATGTCCGCAAGTAAGCTTATGGAATGGCGCTTCCGGAGGATGAATAAGCACTAAATACCTTTTCACCGTTTACGAAACTATAAGCTCTGACTTTATAGTAGTATCTTGTTCCTGTTGCCAAACCGGTATTGATATAGTAGGTTGAAGCTGTTGTCTTTTGCCTGGTAAATCCCGAGACGGGTGAAACAGAACGGAATACCTCATAGCCGACTGCGCCCGGAACAGGGCTCCAGACTGATTTTATACTCGTTGATGAGTATCTCCACGATACGATAGATGACGGCGTGGCTACCTCTTCTATTTCTGTGGTGGCGGCAGGAATGGTAACAGAGTTCGAAGTCGAGAAACCGCCATAAATTTTCACATTGTTCACCAAAGTAAAGGAACGAACAATATACTGGTAGCTGTTTTCTGCTGTCAGGCCAGTATTGATATAATAGGCTTTGGTAAGAGTTTTGGTGTAAACATAGTTACTGCCATTATCGGAACGCCAGACTTCGTATCCGCTTGCGCCAATCACGGGGCTCCATGAAGTCTTTATACTGGTCGATGAATAGAGCCTTGAAGATGCAGACTCGGGTACAGAAGGAACAGGCGCTGCAGACTGGATAACTGAAAAATCGCTGTAAACATTTACGTTTCCGGCATTCGTAAAGGAACGCACCTTATAGTAATAGGTTTTGCCGGTTGTTAGCCCGGTGTGCAGACAGCTGGTCGCTGAAGTTGTAATAATTCGACTGTATGTACCGCTTTTCGTTGTGGAACGGTATACTTCATATCCGTCAGCTCCGGAAACGCTGCCCCAGGATACGCGATTGCTGTTGTAGGAAGCCGGGGAAGCAATCATTGCCGGAATGGCCGGAGCAACAGCCATTGGAGCCGATGACTGAATTACTGAGTAATCGCCGTAGATCTTCAAAGTACCGGCGTTGGCGAATCCGCGTACTTTATAATAATAAGTTTTGCCGGTTGTCAGCCCGGTGTGTAGGCAGCTGGTCGCTGAAGTAGTAACGATTCGGCTGTAAGTGCCGCTTTTCGTTGTTGAACGGTACACTTCGTATCCGTGGGCTCCGGCAACTGCGCCCCAGGAAATGCGATTACTGTTGTAAGAGGCTGACGTCGCCGTTATCAGAGGAGCCGCCGGAATAACAACCGTAGCCGCTCCAGACTGAGTAACCGAGAAACTTCCATAGGTTGTCTTGGTTTTAGCTGAACAATAGGCTCGGACTTTATAATAATAAGTTTTATTGAGCGTCCGTCCGGTATCGGTGTAGTTGAGCGCTGCAGACGATACTGTAGCAATTTTCGTATAAGTGCCGCTTTTTTTCGTTGATCGATAAATCTCATAACCCGAGGCACGCTCTGCCTCAGTCCAGTTGAGCTGGATTTGATCGTATCCCGCAGTAGCCACAGTCAAATACGGTGTGTCAATAACAGCAAACTCAGCTGTCGCAGTCAAGTTGTTATTGACCGTAAATGAATATGCAGCACTTTTTGACCCGGTCTCCTGCCAGCGGACAAAGCGGTATCCATCGTTGGGGTAAGCTCTCAGAGTGACGGGAGTTCCTTCAAAATAGATACCCCCACCAGTCACTGCACCATAGGTTGGGTCATTAACACGGGCATTAATATAAAAGGTTTGCCCATCCACATATTCGCTTGATACGTATGCCATTGTACCGCCGTAGTTTAACATGTGCCAGCCGGGTACTACGCTTGCTTGAACCACGTTAATGCGTGCGCCGCCGGGCAATCTGCCAACGATGGAATAGCTGGTGGCAGGGCCGCTGCGCACGTTTAAATAATCGGTAGTACTCACAACTGTGGCATTGGCGCTGCTTGACCACGTCTTAGACGTTAGCACCGGTTTGGAGATGGACAGCGTGGAAAGAGTTGTGCCCGGGTAATAGAATGATAGTATGTCATCATATACATGCCCGGCATTCGCTCGCTGCTGCGCGCCGCGCTGGGAAAGACCGATGCCGTGACCATAACGCTTCTGGGAAATTGAGAAACCGTTTACGCCGCTCCTGTTCTCCGCCTGAACAACGAATATACGCAGACTGTCATTGTTAAATACCTTATAGGTGCTGTCTCCATTGGAGGCGTCCAAATAGCGCAAGTCAAGCTTAATGTCAGACACTGTTGCAGGCGTACCTTTGACACTAACAGTGAATGTACCGATAGCCCCTGTATAATCAGAACACTGTATTTCGCTGTATGCAGTAGGCCGGTCGTTGTATTCGCCATCAATATCCGGTGTTTCTGTGTCTATAGCTAATGCCGTGACACCTGCCAGCTCGAATGGTGCCTCCGGCGCGTTGGATTGTATACCTGAAAATCCACCGCAAACCTTGTCTGTTCCCGAGTTTATATAGGCACATACTTTATAATAATACGTTCTTCCAGTTGTCAGACCAACGTCGGTATAACCGGTTAAGGCAGTATCAGCAACTTCAGTGTAGGTACCGGACTTTTGCGTGCAGCGCCACAATTTATAACCGTCCGCACCGGAGACGGCGCTCCAAGAAAGACCGAGGCTGCTGGACGACTCAATGGATATCGCATTTAGAGTGGAGGCTGCCGGAGGAATGATGTCTTCCGGGACTGTGTTAACAGCAAGTCCATTAACAGATAAGCTTTCTGTCGGCTGCGGCGTCGGCTCAGCTTCAGTCGCATCCTCTGTCGGTTGCGTCGACGGTTCAGCTTCCGTCGCATCTTCTGTCGGCTGCGGCGTCGACTCAGCTTCCGTCGCATCCTCTGTCGGCTGCGGCGTCGACTCAGCTTCCGTCGCATCCTCTGGCGGCTGCGGTGTCGGTCCGGCTTCCGTCGTATCTTCTGTCGGCTGCGGTGTCGAGCTAGCCGTTTCAAGGTCGGGCACACCGGTAAGTTCAAATGCATCCACGGAACTTACGCCCAGACTCGACAACTGGCCGCTTTCCAGTATCATCTGTTTGATATACTCGACAGCATTAGCAGCGTTCGGTGTGCCGCTGGTATTGGCACTGGCTGCAACGGGATGGCTCGCATCGATAACGGTCGGAAAAAAAACCGTTTCATATAGGCTGGACGGGTTATCCCGATCGAAAGTATCCACCTGAAGCTGATAATACGGAACGTCTTCGCCGCTGCTCCAGTTATGCAATGGTATATCTGTGCAGCCGCCGTTAGACGCACTGTAATAGGTCGTGACGATATTGCCGCCGTATTTCAGAACCTTTTTTGCCGTATCATCCACAGCCTGAATGGCTCGGGTATATGAAGCGTTGTAACCTTTGTACACTTGATCGGAGCTTGTATCTCCAATATCATATGAGCCGGAGGAACCAATCCTTTTTACAGCATACGACCGGGCGACAACCGCTTGGGCTTTAAGAGCCTCCAGCGGCCATGAATTGCTCATCTCATGAGGAACGACGCCATAAAGGTATTCTTCCAGATACAGACGGTTGACCACTTGTATAGAACTGCTGCTGATCGTGAATATTAAATCGCCCAAGTATCTCAAATAGGTCTCATAACGAGTGTTGTAAAGATAGGTAAAGTTGTTGAGCCCGGGGGTAGGGGCGTGTTGCAGCAGCCCGATGGTGTTGCCGCTGTAAAGCCGGGTATTGCCTAAATATAGGCTCAGCGAGCTGCCTTCAACCTTTACCGTATAAAGCTGCCGTTCCAGTGGTATTGAACCGTCCTGTTCGACACTGTAATTTCCGTCCAAAAAAAATGAATAGGAGGTGGGGGTTCCGACAGTAAGCTTGACCCGGATAACATCGTCTGACTCTGCCGCAAATGTTGATGCGACCGGAACCATGGATAATATCAATAGTATACATAAAGCCAACCATATTACTCGTTTGTGCATCTTTGTCCCCCTTTGTGACTATTAACGCGAGTTTAGTCTGCGGTGTTCGGTCATGGATATAATTTCTGCAAATTGTAACAGTATAGAAATATAAACTTAACATTTATACACTTATAGTTATAACATATATAACAACAAAAACAAAGACTTAATCAAAAAAACTCTTCATACAAAAATTTCATATGTATCCGGCACTGGCCAAACAAAGCTGAAACTCAGATAGGCGGGATTTCGCTAACAGGTGAATAAAAAGGGCAATATTGTGCTTTTAAATACGCGCTTTTAGCAAGGGTTATAGTGAAAGGCGCTCCGACTTGGGAGCGCCCTTCACAATTAGAATGAATGTGCATTAATAAAAGATAAGATCACGGCACCACTGAATTGACCGGAGAGAATGCGCCATAGTACTTGGCTCCGTTTACGATCTTCCAAGCTCTGATTTTATAGTAGTACGCTTTGCCCGTTGTCAGGCCTGAATTGGTCCAGCTGGAAGTTGAAGACTTGGCGGTGTATTTTAACCCGTAAGGGCCCGCCTTCTTCGTGGCGCGCCATATCTCGTAGCCCGCAGCATCCGACATGGCAAGCCACTCGATTTTTGCGCTGGTGGACGAAGCGCGTGACACCACAAGGTTGGTAGCGCCCACGGGGATGGACTGGGTAACCGCGTAGTCGCCGTAAACCCTCACACCGTTGACTGTCCGGAAAGCCCGCACCTTAAAATAATACACCCGATTCGTTTTCAGCCCTGTCATCGTAAAATTACGCAGGGAGCTTGAGGTGGTGGTTTTGAGGATATATGAGCCATATTTTTGCGTACAAGACCATAGCTCATACCCGCTGGCACCCGCGACGGCGTACCACTGAACCTTGATTGAGGTAAACGAGTTGGACGCGGGAAACACGAACGAGATGGACAGCATGGGCGTCACTGCACGAACGGTGCTGAATTCGCCCGGCCCGTTGGTTGTCCTGACCTTGTAGTAATACATGGTGCCCGTCAACAGGTCGGTATCGGTAAAGGTGGTCGCGCTACCGTTATAAACCGAGGCGTATGAGCCCAATTCTTCCGTTGAGCGGAACACCTCATAGCCGGTAGCGCCGCTGACAGCAGGCCACGACAGCGTGGCGGTGTCGTAGGTGAACGCGGTGACTTCGGGGGCAGGAACGCTGGTATCTGCCCAGTGCGCATAGAGCATCGTGTCAGTCGTAACAGTATCAACATTGAAGTCCCATCTGTTGCCAGCTGAGAAGTCGGCATCACTCTTGTACCAGCCGTCGAACGTGTAACCCGACCGTGTGGGGTTAGACGGTTTGGTCAGTTTGCTGCCGCTGGTGACCAGCTGGCCGGTGACCGCGCTGCCGCCGCCGACATTAAACGTGGCGTACAGATAGCTCGTAGCGGCCTTATACGCATCCGCCAGACCGTAGCCGTAGATGTTGTCGCGTCCGGTGGCTCCGCGGTCGGAACCGGTGGCGAGTATCACCTTCCTGATTTCAGCACCGCTTGCCTCAGGATACTTGGACTTGAGCAGTGCTGCAACTGCGGCGACATGCGGCGCAGCCGCGCTGGTGCCGTAGAACGTGCTGGGGAAGCCGCCCGCGCCCGTGACGGAGACGCCGTCGATGCCGCAGATTTCCGGCTTGGCGCGCACGCCTGAAAGCATCGTGACCGGGCCCTGAGAAGAGAAAGGCTCAATGATGTCAGGGGTTGCCTGGTCGATCGCACCGCACGCGATGGCGTTCGTTACCGCCGGATGCCCGAAAATGGAGTCCGGCATATATCTGTTGTTGGTGTACAACGACCCACCGTAAGTGTAAATCTCCAGCGTCTTGGCAGCAGCATATCCGCCGAAATTCTGAACTAATATCGCAATGTTAATATTGGAACTGGCGGTATATTCGCATATCTCCAAGGGGTCATCATCGCCCGTCTGATAGAAACTGGAGCTGTCCAGCAGCGCACCTGTATCCGCGTTCACAAAGGCAAAGTCGTAATCGTTAGCCGATGCGCCAAACGCGTCATTCCACTGCAGGATTGCAAAGAACGTGTCGCCTTCCGGAACATAAGCGTACATGCACGGGTCGGTGCCGTTGCCGCTGAAGTCGGCAATATTGCTGAAGCCATAGACGTTGGTGGGGAACTTTTTATAGGTGCCCTGATAGTGCTCGCTGCCCGAGTTGCCCGAGGAGGACACATAGACGATATCGTTTGCGGCGAGCACGCTGGCTACATGGCCGCCCACCGTGCCCTCTTCAAAATAGGGCTCCAGAAGCCAGCCGATGTCGTCACAGATCACGTCGCACCCGGCGGCCACCAGATCGTCAATCGCAGAATTGAAAGCCAGCGTGTTGGAGCCGCAATCGTGGAAATACAAGTCGGCGTCGGGCGCCATGTCGTACACGATTTCCAGCATGGCGGTGCCTTCATCTCCGCCCTGCGTGTTGCTGAGCACTGTCACATCATTGGGCAGGTCGCCGCTGGCCACAGAATCGCCAAGGGCGTCCACACCGTCAGAGATGATGCCGACTTTGATCCCCGCGCCGGAGTAACCCAGCGTGTTGCGAACATCATCACCATTCATCAGAGCGTCTCCTTCGGTCATTTCGGAGCCTGCTCTTACGAAGGGGGGCAGCACTTCTTGAATACTCTGCACGCCGCTCAGCGCGGCAAGGGCTTCAAGGTCATTAACATCCACCCAGGCCGCTGCCAGCCCGAGCTTCTCATCCTTATTTTCCAGCTTGTTCATATACGGGGCGATCATGTCAAGGCTGGCCGAATCGTAAATTTTTACATAAACATAAACGCTGATGCCCGAGGCGGAGCCATCTGCGTTGAGCGTGGCTGTTCCGTTGATCTGGTTCTGCGTCTTCATCTGTTTGATCAGGTCTCCCTGAGACATGCCTGACGGGAGGAAGCTCTTGTCCGTAAGCTGCAGCAGGTTGGTGGAAAGTTTTTTCTGTGCTTCGTTGAGCATTGGTTTTTTAAAATCGGCTAAACCAAACTTAAAAGCATCGCCTTGATAAGCCCCGCCCGGGAAGGTATCCGGCACGACGACGGCATCATCGCCTGCTTCCGTTTCTTCGCTGGGTGCAGGCTCTTCGGAGGGCTGCGGCTCTTCTGACGGCTGCGGTTCCTCCGAGGGCGCCGGTTCTTCCGTGGGCACCGGTTCTTCCGGTGGCGTCTCCGAGGGCGCGGGTGTTTCGGTAGGTGCCGGGGCTTCGCCTTCCGCGCGTGCGGCCGGCATATCGTAAGTGAATACCGACAGCATCAGCATCAAAGCCAGTAGCAAGATGAGTGTTTTTCCAAACCTTGAATGTCTGCAGCTCATGGTTCTATCTCCTGTTTATTATTTAGCGGGGGACCGCTAGTAGACTTGAGATCGAATATGACAAGTGTATGCCGAGTTATAATAATTTAACATATCTGCCGTATACATTCAATGGGTTTTATTAAGATTTGCCAAAAAGGGAGAAAATATTACATAACCCGTAAGTCGGGTCTGATATAGCCATTCTTCTCCGGCAGCAAACGGAAAGTAACGCTCAAGATCGGGCGGCTCTGTGTTATGGAATATAAAGAAAAAGGCTGCCCTTTGGACTGAACCCCAGAAAACGGACATTGAGAAAAAAGGCCTCCTGTCGTAGGATAAAACGGCAGGAGGTTTTTAATTATGGGGAAGCACTTTGGGAAGGACATCATTCTACAAGTCTTAGAGATGAAAGAACAAGGCATGACGCATCGGTTCATTGCAGAGAAATATGGATTAACCAAAGCACAGATTAAAAAGTTGGTTGAACGATACAACAGAAGCAAACGAGCACCGATTAGTATTCCAAAACCAAAGGGACGGCCAAGAAAACGGCTGCTGACGACTGAACAGGAATACATAGAACGCATTGAACGGCTTGAGATGGAAGTGAATTTATACCGGTCTTTTCTTCAAGCTGCTGGAAGGATGTGAGGCCAGAAATCAAGTATATCGCCATTCAGAGACATGCAGCTAAATATCCGATTAAACTAATGTGTGAGTTCTTTGAGGTGTCCAGAAGTGGGTACTACGCATTTCTTAATCGGCAGGCACTCTATACTGCGGAAAACGCTCTGGCCGAACAGATTGCTCAATGTCAAAGGGAAGTAAGCGGTACTTACGGATATCGAAGGGTATGCATCTGGCTGGAACGCCACGGGCAACGGGTGAACCATAAGGCTGTTCTGCGGATCATGAATAAGTATGGGTTACTGGCGCAGATTCGGCGGAGAAGAAAATATCAGCAGATGGGCGACGAGTTGCATCGGTATTCAAACTTACTGAACCGGGATTTTACTGCCCAACGACCAAACGAAAAGTGGGTGACAGATATTTCTTATATTAAAACGTCACAGGGTACGCTGTTTTTATCCATGATCCGGGACTTGTATGATCAGAGCATTGTTGCTTATCAAATGGGTACAGAACAATCGATCAATCTGGTATTGAACACCATTCGTTCAGCCAAAGAAAAAGAAGTGGTCACTGCAGAGCTGCAACTCCACAGTGACCAGGGGTTTCAATACACGTCCCATGCATATTTCCACCTGACACAAAAGTACGGCATTACGCCTTCTATGTCAAGGCGAGGAAATTGCTATGATAATGCAATGGCGGAAAACTTCTTCAGTATACTGAAGACAGAATGCATCCGCAGGTGTAAACCAAAGACGATCACCGAGGCTCGGCTCTTGATTGAGAATTATATCCACTTCTATAACCACGAGCATATTCAACTTAAAACAAAACTGACGCCGCTTGAAAAACGACGTCAGTTGGCTTAATCTTTTGAATTCCTGCGACCAGGCCTTTTATTCGTGTCCAATTAGCAGGGTTCAGTCCACTTACAGAGCAGCCTCTATCAAAAAACCTGTCAATTTTACGGCACCACCGAATTAATCGGTGAGAACTGGCTGAAGACCTTTGTTCCGTTCACAACTTTCCAGGCTCTCACCTTATAATAATATGCTTTTCCTGTTACCAGACCCGCGTTGGTCCAGTTGGAGGTTGTGGTTTTTGCAGTATATTTTAAACTATAGGGACCAGCCTTCTTTGTAGCACGCCATACCTCGTAGCCAGAAACGCCTGTCATGGCCAGCCACTCGATTTTGGCGCTGGTGGACGAAGCGCGCGATACCACAATGCCCGGAGAGCCTACAGAGATAGACTGTATGACCGAGTAGTCTCCAAAAATCCTCTGGCCGTTGACTGTCCGGAAAGCCCGTACCTTATAATAATATACCCTGTTTGTTTTCAGACTTGAAAGCACATAATTGCGCACAGTGCTTGAACTGGTGTATTTTAGCAAATAGGTGCCGTATTTCTGCGTGCATGCCCATAATTCATACCCGCTGGCGCCAGTAACGGCAGTCCACTGGACTTTGACTGAAGTGAATGAATTGGACGCGGGGAACACAAATGAGATGTTCAGCATAGGCATGACCGTACGTACGGTACTAAACTCGCCAGGCCCGTCGGATGTCCTGACCTTATAAAAATATGCAGTTCCCGTCAAAAGGCTGGTGTCAGTGAAGCTTGTCGTGCTTCCGTTGTATACCGGCGTATATGTACCCAACTCCTCGGTTGACCTGAACAACTCATAACCAGCAGCTCCACTCACTGTTGTCCAAGTGATTGTCGCGCTGTTGTAAGTGGACGCTGTTATTTCCGGCGAAGGAATGCTTACATCTGCCCAGTGGGCGTACAGCGTGGTGTCTGACGCGACTGTATTGACGTTGAAATCCCACCTGTTGGCCAATGAGAAATCAGAATTGCTGGTGTACCAACCGTCGAAAGTGTAGCCCGTCCGGCTGGGATTGGCCGGCTTGATGACCTTGTCTCCCCACGCGAGCAACTGAGCATAAACAAAGCTGCCTCCGTCGGTATCGAACGTGACGTAATTACAAGTGTTAGCGGCCGCATACGCGTTGCACAGTCCGTACCCGAATACATTGTCACGCCCGTATTCTCCACAATCGTGACCCGTGCGGGTGATGAGCTTCTTCATGTCCTTATTGTGCGCCTCGGGATACCGTGATTTGAGCAGCGCCGCCACCCCGACGATATGCGCGGCGGAAGCACTGGTACCATAGAATTTGTAATCATGAGTATAAATATTATAACCTAAACCACCCGCACCGGAAATGGAAACACCGTCGATGCCGCAGATATCCGGTTTCGCGCGGGAGCCTGACAGCATCGTGACTGGACCCTGCGATGAGAAAGTTTCAATGGAACTTGGAGCGTTCGGCTGTATAGCACCGCATGTGAACACGTCAGTCACAGCCGAATGGCCGTATATTGAATCTGACCTGACTGTTATACCCTCATAACGGGCATCACCATAAGTAAATATCTCAAGTGTTTTTGCTGCTGCGGCCCCTTCATAGTTGAAAGCAGCGAGCAGATATGATTTAAATGAACCGGTGTTGTTTGTATAATCAATTATCTCCAACGGATTATCGTTACCGTCCTGTATATAATCACTATAATCGACTATGGAATAATCATATGCATCCAGTAATAACAAATCAAAATCGTTGGCGGAAGCGCCAAATGCGTCATTCCACTGCAAAATAGCAATCAATTGTTCGCCTGGATAAGCGTGAATCTCCAAAAATGGAATGGTTCCGTTGCCGCTGAAATCAGCTAAATCCGTGTCTTCAAACTCTTTGTAGACACCCTGATAATGGTTGTTCGCATCGTTGCCCGCACCGGAAATATAGAGAATATCGTGGGATGCGAGCACATCAGCCACGTGACTTCCCACGGTGCCTTCCTCAAAAAAAGGCTCATCACGCCAGCCGATATCGTCGCACACGATGTCACAGCCAGCGGCAATTAATGCATCGACTGCGTCGTTAAAATCAAGAATGGATGAACCGCAGTCATGGAAATAAAGGTCGGCATCGGGCGCCATGTCGTACACGATCTCCAACATTGCGGTGCCTTCGTCGCCACCCTCAGGATAGCTATCACTGAGCACGGTGACGTCATTCGGCAGGTCGCCACTGGCCACAGCGTCGTCACTGTTGTTGACACCGTCGGATATGATGCCCACCTTGACACCTGAGCCCATGGCACCCAAAGCCCGCACATCGTCCGCGTTTAAAATCCAATCACCTTCGGTCATCTCTGAACCCTGTCTGACGATGGGGGGCATTACCTCGCGTATGCTCTGTACGCTGCTCAGCGCGGCAAGCTCTTCAAGGTCTTCGGCGTCCACCCAGGCCGCCGCCAGACCGAGCTTTTCATCCTGATTTTCCAGCTTGTCCACATACGGAATGATGATGTCAAGGTTGACTGCATCACTCACCTGAACGTACACATATACGCTGATGCCCGATGTGGAACCATCCGCATTAAGAGTGGCTGTTTCGTCGATCTGGTTTAGCTTTTTCATCTGGCTGATCAGGTCCCTCTGAGTCATCCCCTGCGGGAGAAAGCTCATGTCCGTGAGCTGCAGCAGGTTGGTGGAGAGCTTTTTCTGTGCATCAGTGAGCTTTTCTTTATTATATTTGTAGGGGATTTTCGAGAATACTTCCACAACAGAAGTGCTTGCTGTCGCTTCCGGCTCTGCGCTGGACGCAGGCTCTTCGGAAGGCTGCGGCTCTTCGGAGGGCTGTGGTTCTTCCGAGGGCGTCTCCGTTGGCTCGGATGTCTCTGTGGGCGTCGGGTCTTCGCCTTCCGCGCGTGCCGCCGGCAAATCGTACGCGAATACCAACATCATCAGCATCAAAGCCAATAGCAGGATAAATGTTTTTCCAAGCTTTGAAATTCCGCAATTCATAATTCTGTCTCCTGTATTTTTAATAGCCACATTTTTAAAAAAATTGTTAAAAAGAGTTATTATAATTTAACATATACGATGTATACATTCAACGGGATATTATTTAGCTTAGTAACAATTTACGGTGTATCTAGGCCAGCGAGCCAAACATTTATTTCTCCGACAGATTTCAACACCACGGAAGAGTATGCTATAATGATCAAAAAGAGGATAAGGAGGCACCATGAAGCGCTTTCTGATCATAACCCTGACGGTAATGGCCGCTCTTGCAATGCTGGCTGCTTGCAGCCCGCCTCAGCCCGAAGCGACTCCTGCGCCCACTTCCGCACCCGTGTCCACGCCGGAGCCGACGCCGGAGCCGACGCCGGAACCTATGCCTGTGCCCACGCCCACACCTGAGCCGGTGCCGCTGTCATATACCACCGGTCTGCCTTACGACGGATACTACCGTCCGGTGATGGCAGTGATCGAGAACTCCGCCAAGGCGCGTCCGCAGACAGGCCTGCAGATGGCCGACGTGGTGTACGAGGTTCCGGTGGAAGGCGGCATCACCCGTTTCGTGTGTGTGTTTTCCGACAACCTGCCCGACGGCATCATGCCGGTGAGAAGTGGACGCGTACCGTTCCTTTTCATCCAGCACGAGTGGGACGCCGTGTTTATGCACTATGGCGGTTCGGGCTCGGGCGGCAACGCCGGCGCGGCGGACTTCTACCGGCACGACCTGCACGACGAGATCAAAGTGGACGTGGACGGGTTGAAGGGCAAATGGGACGACTATTTCGTGCGTGTGAAGGGAAAATCCGCCCCGCACAACGTTTACGGCGATGTGAAAAACGCACAACTGCTGTACGACTACGAACCCAAGCCGCTGCCGTGGGTGTTTGGCGACACCGCTTATGGGGGCGATATGGTGACGGACATCGCGCTGCCCATGGCTTCGGGTGAAAGCGACTATGTGACGTATGCCTACGACACTGCCAGCGACGCTTACCTTCGGTCAATGGGGGGCAAGCCGTTTAAGGCTGCCGAGACGGACGCACAGGTGAGCGTGAAGAACATCATTGTGCAGTACAGCACGTATAAAACGTCCAGCGGTGTGAAGCTCTGGAAGCTGACGGGCGGCGGAGACGCGGATTTCTACATCGGCGGCAAGCTTGTGAAGGGCAAGTGGGAGCGTGCGTCTGAGGACGACCCCACCATGTTCTATGATGCGCAGGGCCAGCAGATCGTGCTCAGACCCGGCAACACGTGGATACACATTCATCCGGTGCTTTGATAAACACAGTATAAAAAGACGAAAGAACTCTCCCGTTTTGAACTGAACCCCGTTGGTTAGACACGGATAAAGAGCCCTGTCGCAGGGATTCAAAAGATTAAGCCAACTGGCGTCGTTTTTCAAGCGGCGTCAGTTTTGATTTGAGCTGGATACGCTCATGGTTATAGAAGTGAATATAGTTCT